>JAGBHU010000049.1 GCA_017935345.1 Coprococcus sp. | reverse complement strand
TCATGTGGTAGAACTGAACTGTATCGGAATACTGAACAGTATCATCAATGCTACAGCGGCAACCCTGATGGGAGGTACGGAAGATGAGGTATTAAAGGTACTGTTTAGCGGGTATATATTAGGAGCCGGAATGGCAGGACTAGCCTATTTTGTAGGAGCTGTATATGCCCTGACATATGCGCAGGTAATGCTGGCAGAAATGGTGGCAGGAGAAGCAGTATTTTGCAATTGCAAATATAAAAGACTTAGAGTTATATACTCTAAGGCATCCGGCACAGGAATATAAACAAAAAACAACACTTAGAGTTTATAACACTAAAACACATTTGCGTTAATGTACAAATAATCGTCAATTTATCGTTTTACCTTGGTATATGTTATTTCAATAAATAGCATTCATATCATAAAACCTGATAATGATGGATTATAATCTTGATGAATATATAGAAAAAGTGTTATATCATATTTGTGACCTGAGATTATTATAAAACTAAAGAGGATGACCCTGAACTATTGTTTTTTAAAAATGATAGTTCAAGGTCATCCTCTTTAGTTCTGCCATCTTCCCGATGCGCCGCAGGGAAGCACAGGACCGGATTCGGTACAAGGCAAATCTCTCCTTTGGGGCCTCTGCCATAGGATGGAGGGTCCATGATAATTGCATCATATTGATTGCCACGTCTGATTTCCCGTTCTACAAATTTTACACAGTCATCGACAATCCATCGGATAGGCCTGAGGATACGGCATTTTGCTGTTCATTTCTATATTGATTTTGATAGAATAAATATATTTTTATCAGCAAATGTGAATCGGTTTTTTCTCGTCGAAGTTACTCTCCATTGTCCAGGTTACGGCAGAGCAATTCTTCATAACAAATATTTGCAGAAGATTATCGATGCCGTTATCCTTCCAGGCCTGTAGGAATGCTCTGGATGGATGGGCGAAGATTTCTTCCTTCAAATGCTCGTCAAATACCTGCTCCAATATTCCGGTTACTCTTACCTGAACACCATTTCCTGAGAAGCACATTTCTGCCTTTGGATTTTTCATAATTTGTTTGTATAAATCCTTCGTAGAAGCTGTGTGGAAAATAATTCCGTTTTCATCTGCCCGAAAAAGCAGCATACCACGAACCCTCGGCTGGTCGCCGTCAGCAGTTGCAAGATGAAAAACGGGATTTTCATTCATTAATTGAAATATCTCCTGTGTTGTCATATGGATACCTCCTCATCGTATATTGTCATAGCCATTCTTAACCTTTTCTACAGGTTCAGCTATGCTTATTAAAATACTGGCACAATCCGATAGTAGCATATGGGAGATAAAGCAGCTTTTAAAATACCGTCAATCATTTACAAAAAACAGTTAAAAAATTCCCTAATTCCGGTATTTATCTCTATATTCCGTAGGGGTTATCCCTGTTCGTTTCATAAAGCAGGAGGAAAAGTGTGCACTGCTGCCAAAGCCGCACCGTACAGCAATTTCAGTTATGGATATATTGTTTCGGCGGAGCAGCGTTTTTGCGTGCCTGATTCGGATTTCAATAAGGTATTCAATCGGGGTAATGCCTGTTTCCTTTTTAAAACGGCGGTTTAGGCTGGACGATGAGATATACCCAAGACCGGCAAGCTTCTCTACTGTTATATTTTCAGCAAAATGCTGTTCCATAAAATGCTGTGCCCGTGCAACGGAATAATCAGGAGAGACCGCACGCATGTCCAATGCTTCTCCGAACAGACTGCGGATGCACCAATGCGTTATAATTTCAGCCTGGGCATCAAGGGTGATATCAGCGTGCAGCATTTGTTTACTGTACTCAAAGGCAAATGTGTTTAATGCTTTTAATATATCGCTGCAAAGAGAAAATCCCGTTTCCGTGAAAACAGGAATTTTATCTGCGTACATTTGGAATCTTTCTTCAAAATATGTTTTTTCAATCATAATGCAGTAGTAGTGCAGGCTGTCTTTGTCATTGTGAATCATTCCGGGCGATGTGATTTCCGCATAATAGTGGGATTGGCGTTGTTCGTTTTTGCGTTCGTCAAAATAAATGACAATCATATAGGCAGGATGCGTGTGATTTTCCCGTGTGGCATATCCGCAGGGACCTGTTGTTGGAATGAACAGTCCGAGCTGTGGACGGACGTAGCAGTCTACGAACTGCAAGTCTGCTTCGGTTATGGTTTCTCCTACAAGACCTTTTATATTTTGGAAAGCTTCCACAGAAAATGTGTCTGTGTAAGTGTATTTTGATATTTGATTTTCAATTTTTTCCTGAATATTCATCGGAAACCTCCGTCTTGTTTTGTTAAAAAATCATACAATATTTATCCTGCTTATGCAACCTGGGGTTGCAAAAATTTTAACCTCTGCTTTCTTGACTTTGACGTGGATGTTTTCTATCATTTTAGGAGGAGGTACAATGGCGAAATAAGCGTAAAGGTATTGCTTATTGAATAATAAAATAATGTGTGTTACACTATGAAAGTAGGTTGCTTTTAGCAAAAGTGGGAAAGGTGAATGTTTTATGAAGAAACCAAAGAATGAATTAATGATGTTTGCAGCCGGACTGGTAATGCTTGTTGCAGGTCTTTTTATACTGTCACAGAAAGTTATTGTTTATTCAGGATTTTTTGGTGGCGGAGGCTTTCGGTTAGGCGGATTTAATGTCAAGGCAGGACTTGTTATCGTGCCGTTTATTATTGGTATTGTGTGGATGTTTATGACAGATTCATTTGCATCCAAGGTATTTACTGCACTTGCTGTTTTATTGATTGTTATCGCGATTATTATGAGTACGGATTTCCATTTGAGGTCTATGACGATGTTTGACTGGATAGTAATTCTCGTATTGATTTTCGGAGGATTAGGATTTATAGGCAGAGTTGTTCTTGCAGATCCGGAGAAACGTAAATCTAAAAAAGAGCAATACAAGGAATTACGAGAGCGTATGGATGAGCTCGATGTAGACTTGGAGGATTTTAAAAATTAAAAAAGGTAATTACAGGCGGGAAAGTAGCTATGCCTGTATATTATAAGGAGAAAGCAGGAGGAAAATAAGATGATAGTAGTAAACACAGAGAATATACCGGGAAGACAGTATCAGGTATTATCACTTGTTACAGGTTGCTGTATCATGAGTAAGCATATCGGAAAGGATATCGGCTCATCTTTCAGAAATATTGTAGGTGGAGAGATGCAGTCATATACGGAAATGATGTGTGAGGCAAAGGATAAGGCTGTGGGATATATGATAGGTCAGGCTCAGAGTATGGGTGCAGATGCGATTGTAAATGTACGTTTTTCATCTACAACGATTGTTGCAGGTGGTGCTGAGATTCTTGCGGCAGGAACAGCAGTGAAATTTATTTAGATAATAAAGAATAGTGAATAAAAGCAGGCTGTAGCATGGATAAGGTTTTTGTGCTTTGCCTGCTTTTGTTACGAACAGGGGAAAAGTTTTTTTCTTACAAAATGAAATTAAGAATGTTTTATAGAATTTTTATAATATGCAAATAAATATAATGATATAATCATTGTTACAAATTTAGTATTTTAGTATTGGAGGAATTATTATGATGTATTTTTTTGATGCAACGTATATTCTTGTTATTATAGGAGCAGTATTAAGTATAATGGCTTCAATTAATGTTCAGTCAACGTATTCAAAATACAGTAATGTCCACAGCAAAACAGGACTTACGGCTGAGAGAGTAGCCGAGATGATATTAAAAGGCTCAGGAATATATGATGTGAGAATTGAGAGAATATCAGGCAAGCTTACAGACCACTACTCACCGACAGAGAAGGTGCTTCGATTATCGGATTCGGTATATGGTTCAACTTCTGTAGCAGCTATCGGTGTAGCAGCGCATGAGTGCGGTCACGCCATACAGCATGCACAGGGATATGCTCCTTTAAAATTTCGTTCGGCTGTAGTTCCTGTTGCAAAGATAGGTTCTGCTCTTTCCTGGCCGGTTATTCTGTTAGGTTTGATATTTGATATGACAGGACTTTTAAATATCGGAATTCTTCTGTTTTCTGCGATTGTACTGTTTCAGGCGGTTACGTTGCCGGTGGAATTTGATGCATCTAAGAGAGCAATTACGATTTTAAATAATGGTGCACTTCTTTATCCTGATGAGATAAAATGTGCCGATAGTGTTCTTACGGCTGCGGCATTGACGTATGTGGCTGCTATGGTTACATCTATCTTACAGTTACTGAGACTGATTATGCTGTTTGGAAGAAGAAATTAATGTAACCGCTTGTCCGTATATTTTTGTAAGGTAAGACGGTATTTTTCAGATAATGTTTAGCAGCATTTGCAAATAGAGGTTTATCGATGAATATTCATAAAAAGAGGCTCACAAGACTACTATATATCGTGATTGGTTTGATATTCATACTGGTTATGATATGTATATGGGGCGTAAATAAGGATAAAGGCACAGAAATAGAATATACGGAATTTGCAAAATATTTGGAGAATAACCAGATAGAAGAGGCTGTCATAGACGGAGATAAAGTATATTTTATCCTGAAAAAAGATATTGATACGCAGTATGTAACAGATAATCCGGATTATGACAGATTCAAAGAACAAATGCTGCTTCATGGTGTAGCTGTTACAGAGAGTAATGGCGTCGATATATTTTATATTGTCATGGATATCGTATTTGATATTATATTTGTGGCTATACTTGGTGGAGCAGTCATCTTTTTGGTGTTTAAGCTGGGAAGACAATTTAAAGTAATACGGCATGTGGATGCCTCTTTTGACGATATTGCAGGGATGGACAAGCTCAAGGCGGATATGAAACAGCTTGTGGAACTCCTGAAGTCTCCGGAAAATTACAAAAATCAGGGGATTCGGCAACCCAAAGGTGTTCTTCTGGTAGGACCGCCCGGAAACGGCAAGACTTTGTTTGCAAGAGCTTTAGCCGGAGAGGCGGGAATGAATTTTATTGCAACCAAGGCAACGGATTTTCAGAGTATGTATATGTCTATAGGACCTTCCAAGATAAAGGCATTATTTAAGAAGGCAAGAAAATCAAGGCCCTGCATCATATTCATTGATGAATTTGACGGTATCGGAGAAGCAAGAAATTATGCCGGACAGGCTATTGATAAGGAAAATAACAGAATGATAACAGCGCTGCTTAATGAACTTGATGGATTTGAGCAGAATGAATCGGGAATCCTTGTTATAGGAGCGACAAATAATATAACAAATCTGGATGCGGCATTAATTAGGTCAGGAAGATTTGACAGGAAGTATAAGATAGATAATCCTGATATTCTGACGATAAACCAGCTTATCAATATGTATCTTGGTAATCGGAAATTGGCAGATACGATACCGAAGGAGAAACTGGCGGCGTTTATGAAGGGAAGAAGCTGTGCTCAGATTGAGACGATCATAAATGAAGCGTTGATGGCAGCAGACAGACGAAACAGTGATACGATAAATGAGGCTGATGTGAATGCAGCATTAAAGATAATCAATATGCAGTAATCTCCTGAGGGTGTAGATAAAAGATGTAAGCAGGGATATATATAAAGATGTGTCTGTGAGAGGATAAGAGAAATTGGGAAAATTGTATTTTACACGACATGGACAAACCATATGGAATGTAGAAAATAAAATTTGCGGAGCTACCGATATAGAGCTGACGGAGCTTGGACATGAGCAGGCTGTAAAATTGGGGAAAATGATAAAAACAGGGACGTATCATATCGATGAAATACTCTATTCTCCGCTTATCAGAGCAGCTGAAACAGCCCGACATATATCGGAGCAAACAGGGATTCCGATGAGAGAGGAGCCGAGGCTTAAGGAACAGAACTTTGGTCATTATGAGGGTACTGCAAGAAATGGACTGGAGTTCGGGCAGGCAAAAACACATTTCATAGACCATTATAATGGTGGTGAAACCATGCTGCATCTATGTCAGCGGATATATAATCTGCTTGATGAGCTAAAAGAGGAGGCGGACTACAAAACATATCTTCTTGTAGCGCATAATGGTATATCCAGAGTAATCCAGTCGTATTTCCATGATATGACAAATGAAGAATATGCAGCTTTCGGGATAAAAAATTGTGAAATAAAAGAATATGAATTTGAAAAGCAGCTTTATTGATATTAATTTATTAATAAAACTGTTTTTTTTGTTAAAAAAAATTGTTAAAATAACATTAAGTTAGTCAAAACTAACAAAAGTTAAAAATCTGGGAATTTTGTGTTGACAGACAAGCAAAAACATATTATTTTATTATATGAACGATTGTTCAAATGATAAAACAACAAAGACGATTACATATTGATTCTATGAAGGAGGCCAAAATGGAAAAGCAGGAATTTTTGAAAATCAGTAATTTAAGGAAAAGCTTTGGAAGCGGTGATAACAAAACAGAGGTTTTGAAAGGAATTGACTTCTCTGTGGAAAAGGGAGAGTTTTGTGTATTACTTGGTCCGTCAGGTTCGGGAAAATCCACATTGCTCAATATTATAGGTGGAATTGATGCAGCTGATTCAGGATATATATCAATCGGTGGAGAGAAAACGGCAGATATGGATGAAAAGGCATTGACAAGATATCGACGTAAACACCTTGGTTATGTATTTCAGATGTATAATCTGATTCCAAACTTAAATGTTAAGGAAAATATAGAAGTGGGTGCATACTTAAGTGATAATCCTCTTGATGTGGATGATTTGCTTAGAACGCTTGGATTATATGAGCATCGGCATAAGCTGCCGAATCAGCTTTCCGGCGGACAGCAGCAGCGAACCTCTATCGGCAGAGCGATTGTGAAGAATCCGGATATTCTGCTTTGTGACGAGCCGACAGGTGCCCTTGATTATAAAACTTCAAAGGAAATTCTTAGGTTGATTGAAGAAGTAAATAAGAAATATAGGAGCACAATCGTTATGGTTACCCACAATGATGCAATCAAGAATATGGCGGACAGAGTTATCAAGCTTCGTGACGGACAGATTCGACACAATATTGTCAATGAAAGCAAACTGATGGCAGAAGAGCTTGAGTGGTAAGGAGGCAGATTATGAAAAATCCATTATGGAAACGCATTCCGAAAGAATTGATATCGGATATCGGAAAATATTTGGTGATATTTTTATTTATGACAGCCTCCATTGGTTTTATATCAGGTTTTCTTGTTGCGGCAAACAGCATGGTTCATACATATAACAACAGCTTCGAGGATTACAATATTGAAAATGGCCATTTTGAATTGAAAGCAGAGATAACGGATGAGCTTGAAAAAGCCCTTATGGATAAAGCTGTCAGTGTATATGACATCAGTTATTATGATAAGACCGTAACCGACATACAGGATGCAGAAGCAGACAGCACCCTTAGAATATTTAAAAACCGTACGGAAGTGAATAAGGTATGTATTATGGAGGGCAGACTTCCGGCTGCGGATGATGAAATTGCCATAGACAGAATGTATGCAGAGAATAATAATCTTGAGGTCGGAGACAGGATAGATGTAGATGACATGGAATATACGATATCAGGTTATGTTGCCCTTAGCGATTATAGTACAATGTTTTCGAATAACAATGATACGATGTTTGACGCAATGTTATTCGGAGTAGCAATCGTAACAGATAACAGGTATGAGGAATATGAAAAAGATGACAGGAACTTTGAGCATTTTCTCTATGCATGGAAATATGATAAAAATGAGCCTTCTGATGATACGGAGGAGAAGGACATGTCAGAAGAGCTGTTGGAGACCATTTACAAGTATGGAGAGCTTGAAACCTTTGTACCAAGGTATTTGAATCAGGCGATAAAATTTGCAGGAGAAGATATGGGGAAAGACCGCTCCATGATGGCTACACTGATGTACATTATTATCGCCATTTTGGCATTTATATTTGCGGTTACCATAAACAATACCATATCAAAGGAAGCTGCAACGATAGGTACATTACGGGCATCCGGTTATACAAGAGGCGAATTACTGATACACTATATTTCACTTCCGGTTTTTGTTACGATAGTTGCTGCGATTGTCGGAAATATTCTCGGTTATACTGTATTTAAAGATGTGGCGGCAGGTATGTACTATGGAAGCTACAGCCTTACTCAATATACAACGCTGTGGAATGCAGATGCTTTTATACTTACGACGGCAGTTCCTATTATAATAATGCTGGTAATCAATCTTGTTATCATAGGAAGAATGTTAAAGCTCTCGCCGCTTCGGTTTTTAAGACGTGATTTATCCAGAACGAAGAGAAAAAAGGCAGTCAAATTGCCGCATTTCAAGTTTTTTAACAGATTCAGAATCAGGGTTATCTTACAAAATATACCGAACTATATTATGCTTGTTGTAGGGATATGCTTTGCCCATGTTTTATTGATGTTTGGTCTTATGATGCATCCGTTGCTCGACCATTTTCAGGAGGAGACGATTGAAAATATGATAGCAGAATATCAGTATGTTCTTAAGGCTCCTGTAGAAACGGTAAATGAAAAGGCTGAAAAATACTGTGCCGTAACGCTCGAAACAGATGAGGAGGAGGCGGCAGAGGAAATAACAGTATTTGGAATCAATAAGGACAGTGCATATTTTGAGCATTCACTGCCAACGGACGGTGTTATGATTTCGGATGGATATGCAGAGAAATATCGACTAAAAACAGGCGATACAATTCATTTAAAGGCATTATATACGGATGTTACTTATAGCTTTACGATATCTGAAATATGCACATATCCATCTGTGTTATCTGTATTTATAAATGATGAGGACTTTAGAGAAATATTTGAAAAGGATGAAGAATATTTTACGGGATATTTTTCGGATGAAGAATTGAAAGATATTGATGAGGCGTATATCGCAACCCAAATTACAAGAGAGGATTTGACAAAGGTATCCAGGCAACTTGACAGATCCATGGGAAAAATGTTTTATCTCGTTGATGTATTTGCAGTGGTGATGTTTATCCTGCTTGTATATCTGCTGACAAAGCTTATCGTAGAAAGGAATACGGTACCGATTTCCATGACCAAGATACTTGGCTATGAAAATCATGAAATTAATCAGTTGTATCTTATGTCCACAACCGTAATGGTTATTTTATCTTCGGTTCTTGGAATTGTAGTGGCAAGATATGTAATTGGATATCTGTATTTTACCATGATGAAGGATTTTGTGAAGGGCTGGCTGGTTATGTGGATAAAACCGGGCATATACATTGAAATGTTTATTCTTAGTATCCTGTGTTATGTATTTGTGTCATTATTCCAGATGCGAAAGATAAAAAGGATTCCTATGGATGAAGCATTGAAAAATGTGGAATAATATTAAAATATCATATTTGTAAAATCTCTGCTTGCGAAAGCTATGTGTCATGTGTGATAATGAGAGTTAGTGTAGCAGCCATATATGGCAAGCTGCCGTGTGGTCTACAGTAGCACAGACATTAACGAAAGAGGGAGAGTGTGATATGAATCAGGAGAAAGAAATTATTTATGATGCAAGGAGTATGGGTGTGCCAAAGATGCTTTTACTTGGACTTCAGCATATGTTTGCCATGTTTGGTGCAACCATCCTTGTGCCAATTCTTGTAGATGGTTATTTTGAAGGAGAAGGATTGTCCATTCAGGTAACGCTTCTTTGCGCAGGTATAGGAACATTGTTCTTCCATCTGTGTACAAGGTTAAAAGTACCTGCATTCCTTGGTTCCTCGTTTGCGTTCCTTGGCGGATTTTATACGGTATCTCAGCTTAATACGGGTATATTTAAGGATATGACGATGGGAGAGAAGCTGCCATATGCATGTGGAGGAATTGTAGTAGCAGGTGCACTTTATCTTGTACTGGCACTTATCGTTAAGCTTGTGGGCGTAAAGAGGGTTATGAGATTTCTTCCGCCTGTTGTAACAGGACCTATCATTATTTGTATCGGACTTAGTCTTGCTCCGTCTGCTGTCAATAATGCAAAGACAAATTGGATACTTGCCATTACGGCATTTGCCGTTATCCTTGTATTTAATATCTGGGGAAAAGGGATGTTTAAAATAATACCGATTCTGATGGGTGTTGTAATATCATATGCTGTAGCGTTCATTTTATATAAGTGCGGCATACAGAATCCCGATGGCTCTGCCATATTAAATTTCACAGAGGTGGCAAAGGCTGACTGGGTAGCGCTTCAACCATTTCAGATTTGCAAGTTCAATTTGACGGCAATCCTTGTTATGGCACCTATCGCGCTGGCAACTATGATGGAGCATATCGGTGATATATCAGCCATATCAGCAACCACAGGTAAAAATTTTATTTCTGACCCGGGACTTCACAGAACACTGATCGGTGATGGTTTGGCTACATCCCTTTCGGCGGCTTTTGGCGGTCCTGCAAATACCACATATGGGGAAAATACAGGTGTTCTTGAGCTTAGTAAGGTATACGACCCAAGGGTGGTACGGCTGGCGGCAGTATATGCCATTCTGCTTAGCTTTTCACCAAAGATAGCAGATTGTATCGGTTCACTTCCGAAATCAATTATAGGTGGTGTCAGCTTCATGCTTTATGGTATGATTTCTGCGATTGGTGTAAGAAATGTAGTAGAAAATAAGGTAGACTTTACAAAGTCAAGAAATCTTATCGTTGCAGCTGTTATTCTGGTTAGTGGACTGGGCTTTGGAGACGGAATTACGTTTATGGTAGGAGAAACATCGATTACCCTTACCGCACTTGCAATAGCAGCGATACTTGGAATTGTGTTAAATGCCATTCTTCCGGGAAAGGATTATGAGTTCTCTGAAAATGCTGAACAGATGGAAGCAGGAAAATAGACATCAAAAATGAATAGCACTATCATTAAGAGCAGGGTTTTCATGAAACGGTTGGTTTGATGAATACGCTGCTCTTGCTTTTTAAAATTAAAATATGCAATTCATATCAATTATCAGGGAATTTCTGACATAAAAATAATGCAGATTTCCTGTTTCTTTGTTATAATAAAAGTAATTAGCATTTTTAGGAGGCTGATAGTATGAAGAGAATATTGAAGGGATGGCTCGCAGCTACAATAACTGCGGTATTGATAACAGGATATGGTGATATAGAATTCGTCCATGGAGCAGAGGAAGCTGCCAAGACAGACGGGACTGCCGAAGTAGCAGAACTCATTGAAGAGGCTGACGGGACTGCTGAAGTAGCAGAACTCATTGAAGAAGCCGATGGGACTGCCGAAGTAGCGGAAATCATTGAAGAAGCCGATAGTGCTGTTGAGATGGCAGAATTATTAAATATAGATGATACATTATCCAATGTTGATATTTATACAGATAATCCGAGATTTGCGCTCAAGAGACTGATACTGATTGCTGACGATTTGCAGGAGACATATGGTGCAACCGATATAGCACACTACGATGCATTTGATGAATATGTGCTTACATTTGCAACTGCTGAGGCAACGGAACAGGCATATTATCGTATTCAGGCGGATTATGGCAAGGACAACTGTTTCCCTGATGAGCTCATTGAAACAGATGATATGCTTATGGATATGGAAGGAATAGAACCTGTAGATGCCCTGTCATGGGGGGTATCCTACATGGGTATGGACTATCTGAAAGCAGAGTATGATTACTATGATATCAACAAAGAAGTAACGGTTGCAATCATTGACAGCGGTATTAATCCCAATCACGATATATTTAGTGGAAGAATAGATACGGAGAACAGCTATAATTTCTATTCAGGAAACAGTAATATTATTGATAATATAGGACATGGTACGCATGTGGCAGGAATTATAGCAGGTGCGACGCCGGAAAATGTACAGCTTATGGTGCTTCGTTGTTTTGATGATGATTATAAGAATGACTACAGTTACAGCAAAATATGTACGACAGCAATTACAACAGCGCTTGAGCATGCCATAGAGACGGATGCAGATGTCATTAATATGAGTCTTGGATGGAACGGAACAAATGCAGAGACATATCATTTCCTTGATGAATTAATAGACAGGGCATCATCTCAGGGTATTGTTATATGTTGTGCGGCAGGAAATAAAAAAGCCGATGTAAGGTATGCATATCCTGCAAATAATCATCAGGTGCTTACGGTTACGGCGATGGATAAGAGCGGCAAGTTTTCAGAGTCATATTCAAACTATGGATTTACCGTAGATTATGCGGCACCCGGAACAAATGTATTGTCTAATTATCTGAATGGAGAGCAGGTAATGAGTGGAACTTCCATGGCAGCACCGCATATGGCGGCGGCGGTGGCATATATCAAAATGGTAGAAGCAGATGCCGATACAATGACCGTGGAGCAAAGATTGTCAGAATATGCAGTTGATTTGGGAGACCGTGGCTGGGATGATTATTACGGAAATGGTTATGTCAATCTTCATACATATTTTGACGATATGAAGCTTTCGAAACGCGGAGGAGGAACCATTGAGCCAAACCCTGATAAAAGACCGTGGCAGGAAAAGGTAACACCGATACTCAGCTTTAAGAGTAAGACAGTCAATAAGTCGTATGGAAGCGCTGACTTCACAAATGAGCTTTCAGATAATTCAGACGGCTTGATAAGCTATACATCCAGTGATACCAAAGTTGCGAGAGTAAATTCAAGTGGCGTTGTCCATATCGTCGGTTCAGGACATTGTACCATTACGGCGGAGATTCAGGAGACAGACAAATTCTTTGGAAGGAAAGTTTCCTTTATACTGAATGTTGCAAAGACGGATTTGGCAAGAAAGACAATAAAACTGTCTAAAACAGCTTATACGTATCAGGGAAGAGCATGCAAACCGTCTGTTGTAATAAAAGGAATATCGGCAGATAATTATACCGTGAAATATTCAGGATATAACAGAGTAGGAACCGCCAAGGTAACGATAACAGGAAAAGAAAACTGTACCGGAACGGTAGTCCTTACCTACAAGATAAAGCTTGCAAAGGCGAAACTAAAATCGACAAAAAATGCCGCAGAGGGTGTCAGCCTTCGATGGAGCAGGATAAAAGGTGCCACCGGCTATAGGGTTTACAGAAAAACCGGCAATTCTTCATATAAATGTATAGCGAAGATAGCAGGCGGTACGAAGGTATCTTATGTAGATAAAAAGGCGAAGGCCGGAAAGAAATATAAGTATGTTGTAAGGGCTGTGAAAGGCAGGACGCTTGGCAGTGCAGGAAACAGCAGGTCCATTACCAGACTGGATACAACAACGGTAAAGGCGGCAAATAAAGATGCAGGAATCAAGGTAAGATGGAGCTCCGTAAAATATGCCACTGGATATAGGATATATAAAAGTACAGATAATAAAAACTATAAAATAATTGCAAATGTGAAATCACCAACGACCTCATATATAGATACGAAAGCGGTGACGGGAACAAGAAACAGATATATTGTTATTCCGTATAAGGGAACAACCAGAGCGGCAAAAAGTGCCGCTACAAGGGCAATAAGGAGAAGATAGACATTGGAGCAGGCGAAAAACAATCAGTATGAGCAGGAATATTTTACAAAATTGCAGACTGCCATGGCGGAAGATATTGAGCGGAGCCGTGAGGATATAGAGTATAGAAGTAAGGCGATAAAAGCGCAAAAGAAATATATGCGTGACAGTCATGGTGATATGGATGATGAAGAGTTCCTGCAGAATATGCAGAATGTAAACAATGATACGTTGTTTGTAGAGCATGCATCAAAGCGGCTTGAACGCCTTGTACGTCAGAAGGAAAATCCGTATTTTGGTAAAATAAAATTCTTTTATGATGAAGATGATGAAGAAATACCGTTATATATCGGTATGAATGGTTACTTACGGACAGGACAGGAAGAGCAGTTGGTATATGATTGGAGAGCGCCCGTTTCTAATTTGTATTATAACGATTGTAAAGGCCCGGCATCATACAAATCTCCTGATGGTGTGTTTTCAGGCAGGATAACAGAGAAGAAGCAGTTTGATATCAGTAAAGGAAAGCTGCGGGAAATCGTGGATGTAGATGAAAATATAAACGACAGTATCCTGATGAAGGTGTTGGGGAAGAACAGCAGTACAAAAATGAAAAGCGTTGTTGCTACGATACAGAAGGAGCAGAATGCCATCATAAGAAATACGACTGCTTCCTGTCTTGTAGTTGATGGCAGGGCAGGAAGCGGTAAAACAGTGATTGCAATGCACAGACTTGCATGGCTGCTTTATAATAACAGAAAGACTTTGAAGGCTGATAATGTAGTAGTGCTTTCTCCAAATGGTGTATTTGGTGATTATATATCAGGTATACTTCCTGAACTGGGAGAGGATAATGTTCCTGAGAAAGAGTTTGACTCGCTTATGGAGGAGATTCTGTTTGTAGATGCCGAATATGAAAATAAGCTTGAGCAGGCAGACGTAATATGTGAGATGGCTGATTTCAATAATCCGAGAATGGAAAATATCAGATATAAGTCATCGATAGCGTTCTACAGGTTGTTTCGTGAGTATCTTGATGAATATATCAAAAGTATAAGCTTTAAAGATTTTCATTTTGAAAAGGTGGAATATACAAAAGAACAAATTACAAAGATGTTTACTGACAGATTTGTCAGATATCCTGTATATGAGCGGTTTGAAAAGATCGCATATTTTATAGCGGATCAGGTAGAGGATATACAAAATAAAGATTTTTCAAATGAGAAAAAGCAAAAGCTTATCAAACAGATTCAGCAGGAAATGATATATCAGTATGCAGAGAGAAATCTTGTGGAAATATACAGGCGTTTTCTTTCCACACTGGAAGAAGAACATCCGCATATAACCGAGGTAACAAATGCGTATGGGAAAATATGTTATGAAGATATATTGCCGATATTCTATCTGCAGGTATATTTCTATGGCTGTAACTCCTATCATAATATCAAGCATCTGGTTATAGATGAAATGCAGGATTACAATATATTCCAGTATGCGGTGCTGGACAGATTGTTTCGGTGCAGGATGACGATATTGGGTGACAGCTGTCAGGTACTTTTCTATGATGAAAAGGAAACGGTAGTTGATGTATTAAGAGAGGTGTTTGAAAGAGGAAAAAGCAATGCAGGCTTTGAGCTAAAGGAGCTTTTTGCTTCCTACAGGTCTACCTGTGAGATTACCCGTTATACAAATCAGATACTAGGCAATGGTATGAAAGCTGCCGAAGTGATAGAACGTCATGGTAAAGAACCTGAAAGAGTGCAGTTTGCAGATGAAAAAACTGCTGCCGCTTATATAGCAGAGAAGCTTCAGTATGGAGATATGGACAGCTATGACAATATTGCGGTCATATGCTATGATGAGGCACAGGCATACAGCATATATAAACAGCTTTATGAATATACGGAGGTTACACTCCTTACCGGAATGTCGTCGATATATATAGGAGGCGTGGTTGTATTGCCGAGATTTCTTGCAAAGGGAATGGAATTTGATGTGGCATTTGTATTCAATTATATTTCTGAAGAAGAAAATGTTATTAACAGGCAGTCCTTATATATTGCATGCACCAGAGCACTAAATGAGCTTTATGTAATGGATGTAGAGGATGAAATGATGTATATTAGCTAAGAATAGAAAGTGTTTATATAACGGCTTATTATAAGCGATGAAAATTTATACATGATAGTGAAGGATAAGAATATTCTAAGAGATTTGAGTGAGAATATTAGATATAGTCAATGGAACGGACTCTATAATGAGACATTATAGGATTACTCAGTTCGGTATCGATATAAAAAGTAAATTAGTAGAAAGCAGGAATCAATATGGAGAAGTTGTATCAGGTGAAGAAAAAAGAAACATATATACCATCTTCAAATGGTAAGGATAGATTACATGTAGTTGTATGGGAACCACAGGGAAAGATTAAGGCTGTTCTTCAGATATCGCACGGTATGATAGAATTGATTGAACGGTATGACAGGTTCGCAAACTATCTGGCAGAACGTGGAATTCTCGTTGCCGGAAATGACCATTTGGGGCATGGACTTACAGCTGCAAATAGGGATGAACTGGGTTATATGAATGCCTATGACGGAAGTAAGGCAATTGTATGTGACCTTCACAGAGTAACAATATGCTTAAAAAAAGCATATAAAGGTGTTCCGTTTTTTCTGATGGGACATAGTATGGGATCCTTCATGGCAAGACGGTACATGAGTGATTTCGGTTTTGACAAGAAGCGCCCTTCCAAATTTACACCACATTCCAGTATAGACGGCTTTATTTGTATGGGAAGCGGCAGTATACCTGAACCATTACTCAGGGTGGGTAAGCTGGTGGTGGCTGTAGAGAAGAAGCATCGTGGTGACAGACATAGAAGCCCGTTAGTGAATGTCATGGCATTCGGAACATATAATCTTGGAATTCCAAAGGAAACGAAGAAGGATGGGGGTGTCCGCAGACGTACTACGAAGGATTGGCTTACAAGAGATACGGATATGGTAGATGCATATCTGAATAATCCGTTTTGTCAATTTTCATTTACGGTAAAGGGATATGAAACGCTGTTTCAGACACTTTCCTATATTCAAAAACCGGAAAATATAGCTAAGATACCAAAGAATATTCCTGTTCTTTTTGTATCAGGCGATATGGACCCGGTAGGACATTATGGAAAGGATGTCAGAAAGCTTTATAAGCTGTATGCGGAGTATATCAGTAATGATGTAAATTGTTATCTCTATAACGGGGCAAGACATGAGATATTAAATGAGCTTGAATATCAGAAAACCCAGAAAGATATCTATGAATGGATAATTGGCAGAGTGGAACTGCTGAAATGATACATCAAAAATGCGGTCGATAAAGCGGCCGCATTTTTGATGTTATTTTTTTATAAGCTGATTTTCTTTTCAAGCAGCAGACTGCTTCCAATGAAGCTGCATACCGTTACGGCTGCAAGCAATATATATTGTGGTAAAGAACGTAAAAACTCGCTGCCAAAAGAATTGCCGGAGACTTTTATCATTGGCAGGTGATAAGCAATGATAAATACGGCAACAATGATTACGATAAAGAGTAACAGGCTTACAAATCCCTTGTACTTTTTGTTCTGCAGAGCTGTAGAGCTTAAGGATACTGCCAGATAACCTACGGTAACAATCATATAGAATTCCAGCAGGAAGGTAATGATAAAAATACAGATACCGATAATAATATCCGATACTGAGGAGCCGAATGTAGACAAAAACTGATCACCAAAGCTGATGTACATATCAAGACCAAATACGTCATTGGCAATATGAAAATCCAGATATGCCAAGCCACAGATTACAGCAAGGAGCAGAACGCCTGTTATCAGCGTGGAAAGCAGCTTTGAACCCAGTATTTTAAAGCTGGATATCGGCGCCATAAATACAAGATAACCCGATTTATTTTTCAGGTCAGAGCTATAGGATATGATACCATAAAGCAGTACAAATATATATGAAAATGTAGCAGCAAGAACCAGGAATGAAGTTGCAGCGGAAACATGACCTAGACTGTCCAAGACATAGCATCCTATCAGGAAATATACTTCAAGCGCCGCAAATACACCAAGTACAATCAGTGGTGATAAAATATTTTTTCTCCATTCATATTTCAACATTTTAAACATAACAAATCCTCCCCTTAAGCATATATTTCTTTATACATATCAACAATTGACTTGCCTTGGGTTTCCCTCAGCTCATCGGCATCACCTGACAGTACGCAGCCACCTTTTTTAATGAAGATGGCATAGTCTACAATTTTCTCTAATTCATCTACAAGATGAGAAGATACAATCACGGCTGTATCTTCTGATACGTTTGATATAATCGTATGAATGATTTTGTCTCTTGCAATAATGTCTATTCCGTTTAGTGGTTCATCCAGCATGACAATTTTGGCGTTTCTGGACAGGGTTACCGCTATTTTCAGCTTTGCCATCATACCGGAGGACATTTCTCTTGCCTTCTGCTTTGGCTCCAAATCCATTTCGGAAAGCAGATACATGTATTTGTCATAATCAAAGTCGGCAAAGAAATCATGATAATAATCTCCGATATCCATACAGGTCATATATCCGAAGAAATAAGCTTCTGTAGGCATGTATGCAATATCGGCTTTTGACTTGTAACTGAGTGGTTTGCCATTAAGCGTAATCGTACCGGAGTTTGGCTTTGAAAGACCTGCTATCATTTTCATCAGTGTTGATTTACCACTTCCGTTTGGACCAAGCAGTGCATAGATTTTACCGCTTTCTATTTCGATGCTTAAATCGGAAACAGCAGTAGTGGTAAGATATTTTTTTATTAAATGTTCACATTTTAACATGGAAACTCCTCCTTATATAAAATATATTGTTATGGATGTTCTTTATAGAATGTATCAAGTAAGTTTATGATTTCTTCCTTGGAATAACCAAGAATTGCTACCTGCTCAGTAAATTCCACAATTACGTTTTCCAGAAGCTCTTTTTTAAGCGTATCAATCAGCGTGGAGTCCTCTTTTATAAATGTTCCGATACCACGTCTGGTATAGGATATTCCGGCGGCTTCCAGCTCATTGTATATTCTTGCAGCCGTATTTGGATTGATGTTATACAATACGGCAAGCTCTCTGGAGGATGGCAATTTACTGCCGAGTGGCAGTTCTTCTTTTATTATTTTGTTTTTTATATCCTGTATTACCTGCAGATAAATAGGGATATTTGTCTTAAACTCCATATATAAAACTCCATTCACAATGTGTACTAGATGGATAGTACACTATAACACTAGGTATGTCAATTGTTTTTTTAAAAAAATATTTGGAAGGACAATTTTATGGCATTCAATTACGATAAATAATCTTTTCTCTTTATATAGGTTTTTATTGCTCTTTTTGTCGATTTTTGTTACAATTTCACGTGGTATAGGCAAAAATTAAGGTTATTTAATATTATATGAAAAGCAGATAATTCACAATTGTTACAGATTGTATGTTAAAAACGGAAAGGTAGCCGGAAAATGATATTTAGTTCTTTAGAATTTGTATGCGTTTTTCTGCCTGTTGTTCTGGTATTATACAGTATGATTCCGTCACTTAGAATGAAAAATGGTTTGCTGATTATAGCAAGCCTGTTGTTCTATGCATATGGAGAACCTGTGTATGTACTGTTGATGATAGGCAGCGTCGCTGTCAATTACATATTTGCAAGACTGATTGCTGCAGGAAGGTGTAAAAAAGCTTTCCTGTTTATTAGTGTTATCTTTAATCTTGGTGTGTTGGCCGTATTCAAATATACGGGTTTTATTGTTACCTCTATTAATGATGCGCTGTCTGTGGAAATACACATACCGGAGATTGCACTCCCTATCGGTATTTCATTTTTTACGTTTCAGGCGCTTTCCTATGTGATAGATGTATATCGTGGGGATACGGCGGTACAAAAGAATTTTTTTAAAGTGCTGCTATATATTTCTTTCTTCCCACAGCTGATTGCAGGCCCGATTATAAAATACCATGATATCAGTAAAGCACTGTCTGACAGAAAACAGAGCTTTGAAGCAGTCTCGTTTGGAATGAGACGTTTTATATTCGGACTTGCAAAGAAGGTGCTTATTGCAAATGCCGTAGGTGAGGCCGCAGATATGCTGTTTGGTGCGGAATTGTCACATATCAATTTCATCAGTGCGTGGCTGGCGGCAATCGCATATATGCTTCAAATCTATTATGACTTTAGTGGTTATAGTGATATGGCAATAGGACTTGGTCAGATGTTTGGATTTCAGTTTGCCGAGAATTTCAGGTATCCGTATGCCGCTGCAAGCATCAAGGATTTCTGGCACAGATGGCATATATCATTATCTACCTGGTTTAAGGAATATCTTTATATCCCGCTTGGCGGAAACAGAAAGGGAAAGGTGCGTACAAGTCTGAATAAGCTGATTGTATTTTTTATGACAGGCTTATGGCATGGTGCAAGCTGGACATTTGTCATATGGGGACTCTATCATGGTCTGTTTCTTCTGATTGAGGACTGGTTTAGACTTCCAAAAGCAAATGAGGCATCTGTAAGTACAAATATAAAAACGGTGGGTGTAAAGAGAAAGCTGTTTCGCATTTTAGGGCATATTTATTCGCTGCTTGTGGTCTGTATAGGCTTTGTCATATTCAGGTCAGAAAATATGCAGCAGGCATTTTCCATGATAGGAAGAATGTTTGGAACCGGCGGCTTTTCAGACGGAAGCAGGAGTCTGATGTGGCAGATGCTTACACCGTATTTCATTATCATGCTGATAGCAGGAATACTGTTTGCGGCACCAATTCCGGCATTGGCAAGATGGATAAATGCCAGATTCATTTCCTCCGGAAATATGAAAATGAGGTCTTTTTTGTCAGCAATACTGTATGCAGTCTCCATGCTGATGCTTGTGTGGTGTATGCTGAGACTTTCAGGAAATACATATAATCCGTTTATTTATTTCAGATTTTAAAGGGAGGTTCATATGAAGAAAACATGTAAGATTGTTTATGTCGTTGTCTGTTTGCTGATTATGCTGCTTCCCTTTGTGGGAATGATTTTCTTTCAAACAGATGAAACAACGGAAAATAAAACACTTGCCGAGATGCCGAGGCTTCAGACAGAGGAGGGTTTGAATAAAGAATATCTGTCGCAGCTCGGTGCATATTTTGAAGATCATTTTGCATTTCGTACATATATGGTAGATGCGGATTCCAAGATACAGGCGGGGATATTTAAAGTCTCAAATGTAGATAGTGTAATCGTCGGAACTGACGGATGGCTGTATTATGCTTCAACGCTTGACAATTATCTGTCTAAGAACGGACTTCGTGAACGTGGAATATTCAATGCAGTTCATAATATAAAGCTGATGCAGCAGTATGTAGAGCAGCAGGGCGCAGAATTTGTTCTTACCATTGCACCGAATAAAAACAGTCTCTACGGAGAAAACATGCCGTATTATTATCAGTATAATGCAGGCGAAACAGAGAATATATTGGATGTAACAAAGGAGCTTGAAAAGCAGCAAATCAATTATGTGGATTTATTTGAAGCATTTAAAGCCAGAGGGGATATCCTTTATTTGAAGCGGGACTCCCATTGGAATAATGAGGGTGCGGTGTTGGCGTATAATACGATTATGGATGCATTTGACCTGCCACATGAGCGTTATGAGACGGTAGATGCAGTTCGTACCAAGGAGTATATCGGAGATTTGAATCGTATGTTATATCCGATAAGCAGTAAGCCGGAGTGGAATATTACCTATCAGTACGAAAACAGCTTTTCCTATATAGGCGATGATGATGTGGAGGCCGGCTGGCTTAAGACAGAAAATACCGAACAGGAAGGCAGTCTGCTGATGTTCAGAGATTCTTTTGGAAATACGTTGATTCCGCTTATGTCAAATGCATTTGGCAAGTGCTATTATGCAAAGACAGTACCTTATAATATAAGCAGTTACATGGACGAATATCAGCCTGACAGGGTTGTGGTAGAAAAGGTAGAACGGAATATTGAGGAATTTGCCTCTATGCCGGCAGTATTTCAAGGCCCTGAAGCAGATGGGATCAATCCAAATGAATTGGCGGATGCAGATGGGACGGAAGAAGCTGTGGCAGGTGATAAAACAGCTTGTACGGCGGCAGATAAGAGTTCGGAAATCACAGTGAAGGTGGCTGATGCAAATCTGTCCTTTCTTGCAATATCCGGAAGGATAGAGGAGCTGCCGGAAAGCGATTCATTAGTCTATATAAAGGTACAGGATGGAAAAGAAAGCTTTTTATATGAAGCATTTACCATATCGGATGAGAATGGAGATGGCGGCTGGCTGCTGTATTTGGACAGAGGTAAAATAACGGCGGATAAGCTTGACATCACAGTATATGTGACCGATAAAAATAACATTCTTCCGATTTGCAGTGCTGAATTTAATATGAAAACAGTAGGGGAGTAAGGAACATGCTATTTGGATTCGGAATGAACCGGAGGCATGAAATGGAGGAACACAGAATGAAAAAAATAATAAGATTTGTCATATGCACAGTGCCGCTGTTGTTCCTTTCGGCATGCGGCGGCAAGGCTATAGAGGTATCGATTGTGGACGGACATACGACAACGATTGTAGAGGTGTCAGGTGGTGAGACGGTTGATGAAATACTGACGGAGGCAGAGCTTTCCGTTGAAGAGAAGGACTCGGTAAGCCCTTCTTTTGACACAGCCATATCCGATGATGGTTCTGTCATAATCATTACAAGAAACTGCACGGTAGAGGTTGCCTGTGATGGCGGCGAAGCTGTAACGCTTGAACTGAACGGAGGAACAGTAGCGGATGCCATTGAAAAAGCAGGTATAACATTAGGAGAGCATGACCTGCTCAATCATGATACAGGCATGTATCTCACAGACGGACTTGTAATAGAGTATACACATAGAGTAGAAGTCAATCTGACAGTTGACGGGGAGAAGAGTCTGTATATTACGTCGGCAAAGAATGTGGGAGAATTACTTTCAGAGTGTGATATAGAGCTTGGTAAAGATGACAGAATGAATGTAGCTGCTGATGCTGTTCTTGCAGAGAATGACAGTATTATTATAGAGCGTGTCAATGTGAAAACCGTCACAGAAAAAGAAACCGTGGCTTTTGCGACAAAGACGGAATATTCAAGTACCTTGTATCAGGGACAGTCCTCCGTGAAGCAGCAGGGTATAAGCGGCGAAAAGGAAGTTACCTATGAGGTAACATATGTAGATAATGTTGAGGAAAGCCGCAGGCAGGTAAAAGAAGTAGTGACAAAGGAGCCTGTTGATGAGATTATTCTGCTGGGAACGAAGAAGAAGGTTTCCAATGGCAAGACGGTAGTGTCGAGAGAGCAGGTATATGACTGCGACGGTTCAGGGCATGGCTATTGGATTATTACCTACTCTGACGGAACAGTATCGTATGAAGATTTTTAAGGATTTTGAGAGGAGTACATAATGTATAAAGACGTAAAAATGAAAGGCTTAGGAGCAGCAGTTATATTATTAATTTGTTTTTGTATGATATTTAAGATAGATGCAAAAGCAGCAACCGGATATGAGATAAAAACAGACGATTCCGGTCAGATTACCTGTTATTGTGGCGGAGAACAGATGAAAAAAACCAGAGTAGCAGTAAAGGTGTCTGAAAATAATTATGAGGTTGTAAAACCGGGAACAGCCGGAAGTGTAATATACTATTTTGATAAAAATGGTTTGGGAAAGAAATTGACATCTACCCGTTTTATGAAGATAGAATATGAAGGAAAAGCAAAAGTATATTATGCAAAAGAAGGCGTGATTCAAAAGAATAAAATAGTCGGAAGTACGAAAGAAGGATATTATTATGTCGATAAAGACGGTGTCCGTATTGTAAATAAGGAGTATGTAATAACGAAAAATGAAAAAAACAAATTGGTTTGTTATTATAAAGGAAAACTGCAAAAGAATATAAGAGTTGCAATGAAGGTCAAAGGTAAAAGCTATCGTTCGGTAAAACCCGGTACTACAGGCAGCAGAATTTATCTCTTCAATCAATATGGTATAGGAAAAAAAGATAATGGAAGCCGGTATGTTAAAATATCTTATCGTGGCAGCAGAAAAAATTACTATATCAAAAAGGGCATTGTCCAGAAAAATAAAATTGTTGGAAATAAAAAAATCGGATATCAATATGTCGGAGATGACGGGGTATGTGTAAAGGATAAAGCAACGAAAGAAGCCGTTAAATTTGTTATAAAGCATACATCTTTATCGGATTCAAGAGAAACAAAGCTTAAGAAATGTTATATATATCTTACGAGTTATTATACATATAAAAGAATATATGATGTGGACGGACTATATCCAAAAGCGGGGGATATACCGGACATATCCTATGAGATATTCCGTAACCGATGTGGTAATTGTCACAGATTTGCCGGTGCATTTGCATATATAGCGAAAGTTCTCGGATATACAAGCAGGGTTGATGTAGGCTGGTGCCATGGCTCGGGACCGGGGGCGCAAAACGGCTGGTCACCTCATGGCTGGGCAGAGGTATATATTGCGGGACAGTGGTATTTTTTTGACCCTGATCTGGACTTATATACAGACAGTCATAAGAGCTATTATAAACGGGGAGATTTTCAATATAAGGTAAGATGGAAGCTGCAGAGCTATGCAAAAACCGGCAGTATAAAATGGAAAACTTGTAAATAACCATTTGCCGCCGGTTGGTTTGCCAGAGCTGTTTTTTCAATGATTTGTTATAATTCTAAATCAGTCTGCATCATCGATATCGTCAATATCGTCTGTATTGTCAGGACGATTAACCTGTTCTTCCGTTACGGTTGAGATTACTTTTGCCGATTTTACAGGACCGGCGGTATCTACCATCGGGTTCATTATAATTGAATTTTGTCCCTGAGGGGGAAGCACCACCGCCTGTCCGAGTATGGAACGGCGGTTGCGTTCTTCCTTGTCGTCGGTAATAAAAGGCTCGGTTTTCACGGGAGCAAATCCTTTTATATCCGATTTGCCGTCTGTATTTTTATTGTCGGCATATTCATCTGCGGTATTTTCGTCGGAGTAGAAGTCATCATCGGATGCACCTTCCAAATCCTCAAAATAAGCAGGATCAATGTTCAAATCAAAACATACCTCACTGTGACCGACCTCATCAAGACAGTCATTATAGAGCTTTGTCTTATAGACTTTTTTCAGTTCTTCTATCAGTTCGGTATCTTCATATCTTAATTGTTCCAGGATATTTGCAATAATAATACCTTGGAATTCGTCACTCCAGCCATCTTCCATTTTAACAACAATTCCAAGCTTGCGGCTTTTGATTGCCATACAGATGACGCCTCTTGAGCCATCCTTCATCAAAAGGTCAGGATTTTTGTTTACATAGTAAGACGGTGTATAGAAGTCATTTATTTTTTCAGGGTGTTCATTGATACATTCAAAGTTGTATTTGATGACATCTGTCAGCTCCTTAGACAGATTAAACGGGTCTGCCAGTTTGGCATATGCCAGCGCAATGCTTCTCATTGGCAGGGCAAATACAGGTACGCCACAGCCGTCTGTTCCAAGGCTTATCTTATAAGTCGGTGTCTGACTCAGCATGGATATAAATGACAGAATCTGCGTTTGGACAGGAGATGAAGGCTCCTGATAGCCTGATACCTTGCCTGTCAGTTCTCTTTGTAACAGCATAAGGCTGAAATGTTTTCCTGAGCAGCAGTGCTGAAGCTTGCTCTTGCCTGTTTCAGGATGAAGGCGGTTACCTTTTGACAGCTTATCTGCCAGAAAGGAGCCTGATGTGGAACGGGCAGGATTCATAATCATATCTTCAGGGTCAATGCCTGTCTTTTCTGCGATATCGTGTAATGTGTACATGTGATGGGTGCTTCCCCAGTGGGAGGAATTTAATATTGCAACCTCTTCCTTTGTCAGGTTATATTTTTCGTGAAGTCCTGCAAGAAGAGTAGGAAGCACTTGGATTGGTTTACTGGCAGAACGCATAAAGGTCTGCTTTTCAATATCACCTGCATAAGCGATGGTTTCGCCGGTTGATGCCACGACAGCTATTGAGCCGCGATGCAGGTTCTCAACCACGTCACCTCTATATTCCTTAACTAATATTTCTGACATATTTTTTCTCCTTTGCATTTGCTTTCTTTATTATAACTGTAGTGTTTGTGAAATTCAATGAAATTAGTCAAAAATGCGAGTGACAATCAGTCAAAAATGTGAGCGAAAATCAGTTAAAAATGCGAGCGGCATAAGATGTGCATGAATTTATGGTTTTTCAAGAATGGGTAAGAAGGATAAAGCAGAAAGTTTACTGAAAGTCAAAATGAAAAATATTAATTTTTTACGCGTTTTTTGTATTATGACAATTATTATGAGTGAAAAATGTTTAAAAATTTCCTGTTTTTCCTATTTTTTTTGTGAAAATGCATAAAAAACTTTGCTTCTTGGAAAATTGATGCTATAATGAATTTATATTACGCACGAAGGGGTGACTTTATGATTAAAAAAGAGATGATTGCCATGCTTTTGGCCGGAGGACAAGGCAGCCGTTTGGGTGTTCTTACTTCAAATCTTGCAAAGCCGGCAGTAGCATTTGGCGGAAAATACAAAATTATCGATTTCCCGTTAAGTAACTGTATTAATTCGGGAATCGATACGGTTGGTGTACTGACACAGTACAGACCGCTTAGACTGAATCAGCATATCGGTATCGGTATTCCTTGGGATTTGGACAGAAATATAGGTGGTGTTACGGTTCTTCCTCCATATGAAAAGAGTGATAACAGTGAGTGGTATACAGGAACTGCAAATGCGATCTATCAGAATCTTGAGTTTATCGATTACTATAATCCTGAGTATGTTCTTATCCTCTCGGGTGACCACATTTACAAGATGGACTATGAGCATATGCTTGATTACCACAAGTCATGTAATGCAGATGTGACCTTGGCTACATACCAGGTTCCGTGGGAAGAGGCAAGCAGATTTGGTGTTGTTATAGCTGATGATGATGGTGTTATATCCGAATTTGAGGAGAAACCTGCAAATCCACGAAGCAATAAGGCTTCTATGGGTATTTACATCTTTAGCTGGAAGGTACTTCGTGAAGCACTTATTACAATGAAAGACCAGCCGGAGTGTGACTTTGGTAAACATATTATTCCATATTGTCACGGTAACGGAAAGAAGATTTGTGCTTATGATTTCAAGGGCTATTGGAAGGATGTAGGAACACTTGGTTCATATTGGGAAGCAAATATGGAGCTTGTTGATATCGTACCTGAATTCAATCTGTATGAGGAATTCTGGAAGATATATACAAAATCTGATGCGATACCACCACAGTATATAGATGACGCAAGTAAAGTAAACAGATGTATTATAGGTGAAGGTACAGAAATATACGGTAATGTAGAAAACTCTGTTATCGGTTCATGTGTAACAATAGGTGAGGGAGCCGTAGTAAAGGATTCCATTATTATGAATGGCGTTACCATAGGCGATGGAGCATATATTGAAAAGGCAATTATTGCCGAGAGTGTTGAGGTAGGAGCAAATACCAGACTTGGTATCGGTGAGGAAGCCGTAAATGAAATGAAGCCTCAGATTTACTCATTCGGACTTGTTACTATTGGTGAGAACTCAGTGATTCCTGAGGGTGTTACAGTTGGTAAAAATACTGCTATATTTGGTGTAACAGAGCCGGCTGATTATCCGGATGGCACATTGAAGAGCGGCGGCAGTATTATAAAGGCAGGTGAGTAGACATGAGAGCATTAGGTATCATATTAGCAGGTGGAAACAGTAATAAGATGGGAGATTTATCAGCTAAGAGAGCTGTTGCTGCCATGCCTATTACAGGAAGCTACAGGGCAATAGACTTTGCACTTTCCAATATGACGAATTCACATATTCAGAAAGTGGCTGTATTTACACAATATAATACACGTTCATTAAATGAACATTTGAATTCCGGTAAATGGTGGGATTTCGGAAGAAAACAGGGCGGATTATATATCTTTACTCCGACAATCACTTCCGAGAACAGCTATTGGTATAAAGGTACGGCTGATGCGTTATATCAGAATATCAGTTTCCTTAAGGAAAGTCATGAGCCGTATGTAGTGATTGCTTCCGGAGACGGTATTTATAAGCTGGATTACAATAAGGTTCTTGAGGAGCATATCAGTAACGGTGCGGATATTACCGTTGTATGCAAGGATTTGGCTCCGGGTGAGGATGATGTCAACAGGTTTGGCGTTGTCAGAATGGATGACGACGGAAGAATCGTTGATTTTGAGGAGAAACCGCTGATAGCAGGAACAAATACGGTTTCAATCGGTGTATATGTAATCAGAAGAAGACAGTTGATTGAGCTTCTTGAAACATGTGCGAATGAAGGCAGAAACGATTTTGTAAGAGATATTCTTGTGAGATATAAGGGTGTAAAGAAAATATACGGTTACAAGATGGATACTTATTGGAGAAATATAGGAACAGTAGATTCCTATTACAGAGCAAATATGGATTTCCTGAACAAGGATATCAGAAGCTACTTCTTCAGACAGCATCCGGATATCTATTCCAAGGTTGAAGACCTTCCACCGGCAAAGTATAACAGCGAGGCGGTTGTGAATAACAGTCTTATTGCAAGCGGTTGTATTATAAACGGAACAGTAGAGAATTCCGTATTGTTCAAGAAGGTATATGTGGGTAACAATTGTGTTATTAGGAATTCGATTATTCTTAATGATGTTCACATTGGCGATAACTCAATTATTGAGAACTGTATTGTTGAGAGTATGGATACCCTTCGTGCAAATACGATACATCAGGGCGACCCTGACAATATAAAGGTTATTGTTGAAAAGAATTTCAGATACGCATTGTAAGATAAGTTGTAAGGGGGGTAAGCAGATGCAGATTACTGATGTCAGGATAAGAAGTGTTGAAAAAGAAGGTAAGATGAGAGCTGTAGTATCAATAACGATTGATGATGAGTTTGTTGTCCATGATATTAAGATTATTGAGGGAGACAAAGGAATGTTCATCGCAATGCCAAGCCGTAAGGCAGCAGATGGCGAGTACAGAGATATAGCGCATCCTATCAACACAGAAACAAGAGAGCGTCTGCAGCGCATGATACTTGATAAGTATCAACAATCATTAGAAGAGTAATGATAAGGAGCTACCGGCAAAACGGTGGCTCTTTTTTTGCCGTGATTTATCCATGTGAATAACTTTTATTTACTTGAATAATTACCCATAATAAAGTAGAATGAATAAGCTATGAACTTGCACATATGTAAAAAATAGTAATTTTATTGAAAAAGAGAACAACCTGATATTGGTACATTTTTATAATAAAGCTGGAGGGATTGAAATATGATAAAGGCAGTGATACTGGCAGCGGGCAAAGGAACAAGAATGAAATCAGATAAACCGAAGGTAGTGCATCAGGCACTTGGAAAACCGATGGTTTATTATTCCATAAAAGCAGCAAAGGACGCAGGGGCAGAAAAGGTCTGCGTAATAGTAGGATATAAGGCTGATGAAGTAAAAGCATGTATAACAGAGGATGTCGTGTATGCTCTTCAGGAACAACAGCTTGGTACGGGACATGCGGTAAAATGTGCAGCCGATTTTATCGGAAATACAGGTGATGTGATTATCCTCTGTGGAGATACTCCGCTGATAACAGGTGCAACATTGAAGAAAGCGTTAGACGGTCATCAGGCAGATAAAAATGGGGTTACGGTTATTTCTGCCGTGCTGGAGAATCCGTTTGGATACGGAAGGATTATACGTGATGAGAAAGGACTTTCAAAGATTGTAGAGGAAAAGGATGCAAACGAGTCAGAAAGGCAGGTACAGGAGGTAAATTCAGGAATGTACATTTTTAAGGCTGATGCATTGATGAAAGCACTTTCTATGATTTCAAATGACAATGCACAGGGAGAATACTATCTGCCTGATACGATAGAACGAATTAAGGATATGGGACTTAAGGTTGATGCCATTCCGATGGAAAATGTTGATGAAATCAGAGGGGTAAATACCCTGGAGCAACTGGCTGAGGCGGAGGAGATTATGAGAAACCGATAGAAGCATATTCAGACGGGATGTAAAAGTACAGTTAATAAGGAGATATACGGGTTATGAAGATAATCGTGGGCCTTGGAAATCCGGGAGCAAAATATGCAGGGACAAGGCATAATATAGGCTTTTCGGTTATAGATGAGCTGGCTGAGAAATATAATATATCACTTGGCGAAAAGAAACATAAAGCGATATTGGGAAAAGGAATGATAGAAGGTGAGAAGGTCATCCTTGCCATGCCGCAGACATTTATGAATTTGAGTGGAGAAAGTGTCAGAGCAATGATGGATTATTATAAATGCGAGTCGGATGACCTTGTTGTTATTTATGATGATATCGATTTGGCGGTAGGAAAACTGCGTATCAGAGAAAAGGGCAGTGCCGGCGGACATAACGGAATGAAAAATATTATCCAGCATATAGGCAGTCAGGATTTCGTCAGAATCAGAGTCGGTGTTGGAGAGAAGCCTAAAAATATGGATTTGGCGGACTATGTATTGTCACGTTTTGGAAAAGAAGATTTGCCGTTTATAAGAGAAAGCTGTACAAGGGCATGTGAAGCTGCTGCCCTTATCATATCAGAGGGAGCTGCTGCGGCAATGAACAAATTTAACGGTATTTAACAGATAAAAATATATTGCGAAGCAAATATGGCAGGAACAGCCTGCATAGCGTGAAATGAATTGGACTGCATAGCATGAAATGAATTGAAGGATGCATAATGGCGGGAGAGGGAAAAATGAAAACACTTATTGAGAGCTTGCATCAACTGAATAAATATCAGCAGGTTATGGAATGTCTGGAGACTGACGGATGTTGTAGTATTGTTGGACCGGATGAAACAGACCGGGTATTTCTGATGGCGGGATTTTCGGAGAATGCAGTAACCAGACTTGTGGTGACATATGATGAAAAAAGGGCAAACCAGCTCTATGAGGATTTTCGTTTTTATGACAGAAATGTGTTTATATATCCTTCGAAGGATATTTTGTTCTTTAGTGCGGATATTCACGGAAATTCCATATCGAGAAGGCGTATGGAGATTTTCCGCAGATTGATTTGCAAAGAACCTTGCACCATTATACTGACGGTAGATGCGCTTCTGGATAAGATTCCGGAGCTTTCATATATAGAGAAGAATGTTATGAAGCTTCGTACAGCGGATGAGATCAATGTGGAGAAGCTTAAAGAACGTCTGATAGAAATGGGCTACGAAAAGAATGACAGCGTAGACGGAGTAGGACAGTTTGCTGTCAGGGGCGGAATCATAGATATATTTCCACTAACGGAAGAGTGTCCGTACAGGATTGATTTGTGGGATACGGAAATAGATACCATAAAAAGCTTTGATGTTGAAAGTCAGCGTTCTATTGAGCCGGTGGATGAACTTGATATTTATCCTGCAAGTGAGATGGTTCTTTCGAAGCAGCGTATAGCAGATGGTATAAAGAAGATAGAAAAAGAGAAAAAAGAGTATGCCACACAGCTTAAAACAGCATTTAAAACGGAAGCATATGCCAGAATTAACCGTGAGGTGGAAGGCCTGAAAGAGCAGCTTGAAGAGTTTAATGCATCTGCCAGTGTAGACGGTTATGTGGACTATTTCTATAGCAAGACGGTTTCATTGATTGACTGTATGCCAAAGGAGTCATTTGTTATTGTAGATGAGCCTCAGAAGGTGGCCGCCAAAGGTCAGGAATATTATGACGGCTTTGTGGACAGCATGAAGAGCAGGCTGGAGGGTGGTTATATACTGCCGAATCAGTTGAAATTATTATTTGATTTTGCTTATATTGCAAATGCCATGGCAAATTACAGTCTTCTTACATTTGCCGTATTGCCGCAGTCGGATGGCCTTATAAAAGAAAAACAAAGAGTAGAATTGGAGAGTAAGTCGGTTGTTTCATATAAGAACAGCTTTGATTTGCTGATATCCGATATAGAAAAGTGGAAGAAAAAGAACTATAGAATCATTCTTGTATCGCCGTCTGCAACAAGAGCAAAGCGGCTTGTAGACAATCTGATGAATAATGATGTTACCTGTTTTTTCTCAGAAAAGGCAGAACGGGCTTTGACAGACAGAGAGATGATGGTAACGACAGGAAGGCTGCGGTCCGGATTTGAATTTCCTGAAATGAAGCTGGCGGTCATCAGTGAAGGCGATATTTTTGTTTCAAGGGGCAGTAACAGAAGAAAAAGCAAGGTTAAGAGTCCGTATGCAGGTGAGGTTGTAAAAAGCTTTGCCGATATCAGTGTAGGTGACTATGTAATCCATGAAAAATATGGTGTCGGTATCTATAGAGGAATTGAAAAAGTAGAGGTAGAGCGGGTTGTAAAAGATTATATTACCATCGAATATGCGGGTGGAGGAAAGCTCTATGTGCTTGCTTCCGAAACCGACAGTATTCAGAAATTCTCAGACAAGGAATCACGCAGGCCGAAAATCAATAAGCTTGGAACGGGTGAATGGGAGAAAACAAGAAGCCGTGTAAAGAGCCATGTGGCATCGATTGCAAAGGATTTGGTAGAGCTTTATGCAAAAAGACAATCGCAGCAGGGGTTTGCTTATTCGCCTGATTCTGTATGGCAGCGGGAGTTTGAGGAGCTGTTTCCATATGAGGAAACGGAAGACCAGCTTGCGGCAATCCGTGATACAAAGCAGGATATGGAAAGCGGTAAAATCATGGATAGGCTGATATGCGGTGATGTCGGCTATGGCAAGACGGAGGTGGCGATTCGGGCTGCATTTAAGGCGGTAGGTGACAGCAGACAGGTTGCATATCTTGTACCGACTACGATTCTTGCCCAACAGCATTACAATACCTTTAAGGAGCGTATGAAGGATTTTCCTGTAGAAATCCGTCTGCTCTGCAGATTTTGTACTGCAAAGGAAATCAAAGAGACGATAAAGGATTTAAAGGCAGGCAGGGTTGATATTGTAATCGGTACCCACAGGTTGCTGTCAAAGGATGTGGATTTTAAAAATCTTGGGCTTTTAATCATAGATGAGGAACAGCGTTTTGGTGTAACCCATAAAGAGAAAATCAAGCAGTTAAAGACAAATGTGGACGTCTTGACGCTTACTGCCACACCTATTCCGAGAACGCTTCATATGAGCCTTATCGGAATCCGTGATATGAGTGTATTGGAGGAAGCACCTGTTGACAGGCGTGCAATTCAAACATATGTGCTTGAACATGACTATGAATTGGTAAGGGAAGCCATAAGGCGTGAGTTGGCAAGAAACGGGCAGGTATACTATGTCTATAACAAGGTAAATAATATAGAGGAAATAACAAGAGAGCTTATTCAGGTAGTGCCGGAAGCTAAAATTGAATTTGCACACGGTCAGATGAATGAGCGGCAGCTTGAGGATATTATGTACAGGTTTATCAACCGTGAGATAGATGTACTTGTATGTACAACGATTATTGAAACGGGACTGGATATTCCAAATGCGAATACCATGATTATTCATGATGCCGATAAATTCGGACTTGCACAGCTTTATCAGCTTAGGGGAAGAGTCGGACGTTCCGACAGAGCTGCATATGCGTTCCTGACTTACAAGCGGGATAAGCTGATTAAGGAAACTGCAGAGAAGAGACTGAAGGCAATTCGGGAATTTACGGATTTGGGTTCGGGCATAAAGGTTTCCATGAAGGATTTGGAGATTCGGGGTGCCGGAAATATCCTTGGTGCCGACCAGTCGGGACATATGGAAACCGTCGGATATGACCTTTATTGTAAAATGCTGAATGATGCGGTTAAAACTCTTAAGGGCGAACAGACCCATGAACGGTTTGAAACGACGGTACAGCTTCCGTTTGATGCATTGATTCCGGCTGATTACGTAAAGAACGAATTTGTAAAGCTGGATTTCTATAAGCGGATATCCCAGATAGACGGACAGGAGAGCTATGAGGATTTAATCGACGAAATGACTGACAGATTTGGGGATATTCCGAAGGAGGCAATGAATCTGCTTGACATATCACTTCTTCGAGCTAGGGCAAATAAGTGCTATATCACCGGCATTACCCTGACTGCAAATGAGTTTAAATTTGGAATGTATGGAAATGCAAGGATCAATACGGATGCCATAGATGATATGCTGAAGAATTATGATGGAAAAATGCGGTTTGAAGTCGGAAAAACACCATATTTCATTTTAAAAACAGGTCATCTTGGCGAAAAAGACATATGGCAGCAGGTGGAAAGTGTAGTTGAAGATATTTCTTCACTTGTAATTCGAGAGTGATGGGGCTAAAATACAATTATTGGTAAAGCCATAAGTGATACATGGAGGAGAAAAATTTGAAAAGATATCTATATATAATTTGTCTGATGTTTGTATGTTGTATGGTAACAGGCTGTGGTGCCAAGGAAGTCAGTGAGGACGGAAGATATATTGTCTTTGAATATAATGATGAGAAGATATATCTGGATGAGGTGTATATCTATGCACAGACCACAATCGATGCGTACGAGCAGAAGTATGGCGAAAAGGTATGGAATGAAAGCATTGTCACGGATGACGGGCTGGAGATGGATGTAGAGGATACGGCAAGAAAAGAAATTATAGCCGATATTGTAAAAACAAAGACACTCATTACAAAAGCAGATGAATATGGCATCAGTCTGACTGAGAATGAAAAGGCGGAGCAGGAACAGGCTGCCGATGAATTCTATGCCATGCTTACGGATGCACAAATAGAAAAAGTGGGAATGAAACGTGATACCATAGCTACGGTATTAAAGGAAAATCTGCTGGCAGAAAAGGTGTATGAATATGTCATGCGTGACAGCAATACCGAAGTGTCGGATGAGCAGGCGCGAATGACTACGTTTTATGATATGTTTTTTGAATGTTATAGTAAAGACCAGTTTGGTAATATTGTTGTATATTCCTCTGATAAAATAAAAGAACAGAAGGAAAAAGCGGAGAGTGCTTATAAAAGCATCGTTGCAGAAAATGATAATCCGGATTTGAATATTGCATTTTTAGGATACACATATGATTTGAAATATGCAGGAAGTCATACCATGGGTAAAGAGGAAATCATCGATACTTATGGACAGGCAGCGTTGGATATTCTATATGGAATGGAAGACGGAGAGATATCACAGGTGGTCGAGACAGAATATGGGTATCATATCTTTCAGATGACGGCCTTGACGGATAAAGAAGCTACGGCAGAGAATAAAGCAAAGCTTACGGAAGAAGCAAATCAGGAGTATTATGCAAATCTCATTACAACATGGATTGCGGAGCTGGATAAAGGCTACAGCTACAGCAAAAGAGTTGATAATGAGATTTACAAAAAAATAGTATTTGAATAGAATTTATTTTGTGCCGGTGGAGCCGAATCCGCCGGCACCTCTTATTGTGTCACTTAATTCATCTGCTTCATGAAAAATACCTGTTATATAAGGGGTGATAACAAGCTGTGCAATACGCTCGTTTGGCTCTATGGAGACGGAAACCTTGCTGTGATTATGGAGTGCGACCATTATTTCACCACGATAATCCGCGTCGATTACACCTACTTTGTTTGCAGGAGCAAGTCCTTTTTTGGAAGCAAGTCCGCTTCTTGCATAGATAAGACCGGCATATCCGGCAGGGATTTCCATGGCAATGCCTGTATGTATCAGAAGCGTCTGACCCGGTTCAAATGTAACCGGTTCATCGATGCATGCGTAAAGGTCTGCACCTGCGGCATATTCTGAACCGTATGACGGAATTACAGCCTTCTCGTTCAGTTTTTTAATATTGATATGATATGAATTCATGTTAAAAAAACCTTCCTTTCCCATTTCATAGTATCCTGTTTTAGAAAAAACGTCCCTTTTCATCCCATAATATGGTTTTGCCTTGAGCAAGGGATTTTGGTACATCTATAATTCGTTGGTTTGCAGAGCCTTTAAAACGCAGGCTTAAGCTTTTCTCCTCCTCTATGAATTCACCGTCGACGATTACATCGAGATAGCTTAAGAGTTCTGAAGTGAAGTCCCATTGATGGACCATCCTGCCCAATATATCCTTTTCAAAATCATAACCTGTATAGCACCAAATCGTTTTGTCAGGATATGTTTCTTTATATCGTTTAACAAGAGGCAGAATACCCTGTTGGTTTACAAATTCCAATGGTTCGCCGCCCAGCAGTGAAAGACCTGTAATATGCGGTGCATTGGAATTTTCTATGATATAATCCATCTCTTTATCGGTAAAAGCTTTTCCGTAGTTGAAATCCCATGTTTCGGAATTAAAGCAGTTTTTGCAATGGTGTGTACAGCCTGATACGAACAGTGATACACGAATTCCAACACCATTTGCAACATCACATAATTTAATATCTGCGTAGTTCATAAATACCTCCATTGACGGTTTTGAATATCGTAACAGTTTAACCATGCATTCATAAGTTGTCGGTTTGTACATCGTTAACAATCATTTCTGTTATCAAATATCCGTATAAATTAAGTATGGCCTGCCTTGCCCTCTACGACATGCAGACCATACAAATTGAAATTATTAATGCACATATTGAATAGCAGATAATTTCAGAATTATTTATTTAAAATCATACATCATTATTGCAAAAGCTGTATTTACAATAATCTATATCTATTGTAACTCACATATATTTATAATGCAAGCTGTTTTTATAATATATGCCTGTGCTTTTTCAATATATACCTGTATTTTTAAAATCTGCTATTATAAATGAAGCACTCTTGATGCGAGTTCCTTTGTCTTTCCTACATTCCAGAAGTTTTCGCCAAGGTAACCACAGGTTCTTCTTGTTACATTCATTTTGGCATGGTCTTTGTTGCCGCATTGCGGGCATTCCCATTCCCCATCGTCATTAATAATGATTTCGCCATCATAGCCGCATACATGGCAGTAATCAGACTTTGTATTAAATTCAGCATATTGAATATTATCATATATATATCTTACAACCTCGGCTAAAGCATCAAGATTGTTACGCATGTTTGGAATTTCAGCATATGAGATCGCTCCACCTGATGAGATTGTCTGGAACTGGCTCTCAAATCTGAATTTGCTGAATGCATCGATCTTTTCACGTACATCAACGTGATAGGAATTTGTGTAATAGCCCTTGTCTGTAACATTAGCAATCGTACCAAAACGCTCTTTGTCGATACGGGCAAATCTGTAGCATAAGCTTTCCGCAGGTGTGCCGTACAGACCGAAACCAAGACCGGTATCAGCTTTCCACTTATCACAGGCGGCACGAAGATGATTCATGACCTTAAGCGCAAATTCTTCTCCGATAGGATTGGTGTGGCTGACACCCCGCATCAGCATGGTAGTCTCATAAATACCGATGTAGCCGAGTGATATGGTTGAATAGCCGTTGTGAAGAAGCGGGTCGATAACCTCGCCTTTCTTAAGTCTTGCAATCGCACCATATTGCCAGTGAACAGGACTGACATCGGAGGTAGTACCTTCAAGCGCTCTGTGACGGCACATAAGTGCATCATAGCAGAGCTGCAGTCTTTCATCGAGCAGTGCCCAGAATTTGTCATCATCACCCTTTGCAAGAATACCTATCTGTGGCAGGTTGATGCTGACAACACCCTGGTTAAAACGACCTTCCCATTTATATTCCCCGTTTTCGTCTTTCCAAGGGGAGAGGAAAGAACGGCAGCCCATGCATGAGAATACATTGCCCTCATAATTTTCACGCATTTTCTTTGCTGAGATATAATCAGGGTACATTCTCTTTGCAGAACACTGAATAGCCAGTTTTGTAATATAATCATATTTGCCGCCCTTTAAGCAGTTATGCTCATCCAGAACATAGATAAGCTTAGGGAAAGCCGGGGTTACATATACACCTACCTCGTTCTTGATACCCTGAAGTCTCTGACGGAGAATCTCCTCTATAATCATGGCATTTTCTTCGACATATTCGTCATCCGGTATCAAATTGAGGAACAGCGTTACAAATGGAGACTGTCCGTTTGTAGTCATAAGTGTATTAATCTGATACTGAATCGTCTGTACGCCGGAACGCAATTCATCATTAAGCCTGTCGTTGATAAGTGCGCTTAGTGTTTCCGCATCCAGTTTATCGCCAAATTCTTTTTTGTAGCGTGCTTCGTATTTTTCCCGGCTCTTTCTTAAATATTTGCCCAGATGTCTGACATCTACAGACTGACCGCCATACTGGCTTGATGCGACAGAAGCAATAATCTGTGTTACGATAGTACATGCTACCTGAAAGCTCTTAGGGCTTTCAATAAGCTTGCCGTTCATAACGGTTCCGTTGTCAAGCATATCTCCTATATTGATAAGGCAGCAGTTGAATATAGGCTGAAGGAAGTAATCTGCATCGTGGAAATGGATTGCTCCTTCTGCATGCGCCTTTGAAATTTTTTCGGGAAGAAGCATTCTTTTTGTAAGGTCTTTGGACACTTCTCCTGCGATAAGGTCTCTCTGTGTAGATGCAACAGTGGCATTCTTGTTTGAATTTTCCTCCATGACATCTTTGTTTCTATTCTGAATAAGACTGAGGATAGAATCATCGGTTGTGTTTGCTTTTCTGATAAGTTCACGGCTGTATCTGTAAATAATGTAAGTTTTTGCAAGAACAAACTTACCGTCAGCCATCAGATTCTGCTCGATAATATCCTGTATGTCTTCAACCAACATTCTTTTTCTGTTTTTTGCTTCGATACCGCTTACGATTTCTTCAATCTTATCATCACTGACTTTTTCAGAAGGTTCTACTTCTGCGTTTGCCTTTTGAATAGCAACGATAATCTTGCTTCTATCGAAGGAAACGGCACGACCATCTCTTTTGATTACCTGCATTTCTAAAATCTCCTCCGTGCAACCCCTAAATCTTGAGTTTTCAATGGTGGAAATGCACTATATATGGTGTGATAGCCGAAAAAAGCCGAAAAAAATTAACGACTTCATAACCTTTAGGGCTTTCAAATCGTCTGTTCCATAAAGCATTCCCCAACAGCTACAGATTATAGCACCAGCAATGATATTTGTCCAGTTAAAAACACAAAATATTGGAAAAAACTTTCTGCTCAATACAAGATGTTGACATGATTGCAAAAAAGTGATGTTCTGCCGATTATTTCAATTTTGGGAAGTATGAATGACAAAGATAGGGTAAAGAATATATGAATAAGGTTTATTTCATAAATATTCATTTGTGTGAAATAATCATGAATTCCGTAAAAAAACTTTATTTTTGTTTTGAAATGTGATATAACCCTAAAATAGGTGTATTGTACTATAATAATAATCAGAGGTAAAAATAATGAGAAAATTTGGAAAGACATTTGTGTTGGCAACGGCACTGGTTATGAGCATGTCATTATTGGCAGGCTGCGGTAAAGATAAAAAGGAAAAGGGTGTTATATCGGAACAGAGCACGACTTCCGAATCTGAAAATCCGTCAAAAGACACAACAGGTATGACGTTAGAGGAATATATAGAATATTATGGAAAAGATGTTACACTTGGCGATTATAAAGGTATCGAATATGAGAATGCACCTGTTCAGGTTACGGATGCAGATGTACAGCTTAAGGTTCAGGAATTTATTGATTCCTGTTCAACCTATGAGGAGGACAAGAAGAGCGAAGCCAAGATGGGGGATACGGTCAATATTGACTTTGTAGGAACCGTTGACGGCGTTGAGTTTGAGGGCGGTAATACAGCCGGAGCAGGATATGATATCGTTCTTGGTTCAGGTTCTTTTATAGATAATTTTGAAGACCAGATTGCAGGGCATAAGCCGGGAGAGACCTTTGATGTAACGGTAACATTTCCTGACAATTACGGTGTTGACAATCTGAACGGAAAAGAGGCAGTATTTGAAACGACTCTGAATTATATAAAGATACCTGTTGAAGCAGAGTATAACGATGAACTTGTTGCTGCAAATACAGATTACAGCAATACGGCTGATTATGAAAAATCCATTAAAGAAGAATTGCAGACGAACAATGATGCAAATGCACTTGCAAGCGCACAGAATGTAGTGATGGTAACCGCAATTAACAATGCCGTTATTAATAATCTGAATGCGACTGAAGTAGCAGAGTCGGCAGAACAGATAAAAGCTTCTCTTCAGGCACAGGCTGCGTCTTACAATATTGATTATGCAACCTATATTCTTTATTATTATGGTTATGAAGATGAGGCAGAATTTGATGAATATATTCAATCCGTCTGCGAAGAGAATTTAAAAGAAAAAATGGTGGTTTGTGCGATTGCCATGGCAGAGAACATGACTGTTTCCGATGATGAAAAGGCTGAATATATAAAGGAGATAGCTGCGGACAATGGTATCACAGAGGATGATGTAAAGAACAATTATTCAGAAGAGGATATTATGTATTATACGCTGGCTGATAAGGTTATGCAGTTTATGATGGATAACGGTGTAAATACTGCGGGAACGACAAGTGATGACAGTGCTACAACAGAAGAAACAGAGTCTGAGTCAGAGGCTGAATAATTTGCGGTTTGCTTTTGATAGAAGGAGAAGGTTATGAAGAAGACAAAAATAATTACAATTAGTACAGTAATGATGCTTTGCATGGGATTGCTTACAGGCTGTAGCAAAAGTGCCACAGGAACATTTAAGAGATATGCGAAATGTGCTGATGTAAAAGATTATACAGGTGTTGAGTATGTTCCTGAATCAAGAGAGTTATCACAGGAGGATATCGATAATGCTGTAGAAAGCTTCTGTAAAGATAATTCCGAGACTGTAGAAGATAAGACAAGCACTATAGCAGACGGTGATAAGGTAAATATTGACTATGTAGAGAAAATATCAGGCGCGGAGCATGACAGCAAAACCGCCTATACAATTACGATAGGTGAAGATACGTTAGGCGAGGGATTTGATGCAAATCTTATCGGAGAGACACCGGGTACGTCAAAGACGATAAAGGTTTCATATCCTGATGATTATTCAGATGCCGAGGTTGCCGGTATGGATGCTGAGTTTGAAGTGACGGTTAATTATATATCGGTTACAAATGTTCCTGAGTATACAGATGAACTGGTAAATAAGGCTACAAAAGGAGAGTTTACCACAACGGATGCATATACGGAGCATTTGACAGAGGAGTTGCAAAATGAGAAGAATGACAGTGCAGACGAAACGGAACGGACAAACGTATTAAAAGCAATTATTGATAAAACCGAATTTGAAAAATATCCGGAGAATGAAGTACAGGAATATGTAAAAGCGGTTATTGATAATATGGCATCTGCTGCAGGTAATTATGGAATTGATTTGCAGACATATCTTATGTATTTCTATGGATATACAAATGAACCTGATTTTATAGCCTTTTTAACAGAGGCAGTTGAATCTGTTATGAAGGAAAAAATCGTTGTCTGTTCCATTGCCATGAAGGAAGACCTGTTGGCGACGGACGAGGAAATTCAGGCTTATAAGCAGGAGTTGATGGAAAAGAATGAGATAGAGGATGAAGCGGAAATTAATGAGAATTATTCAGCGGAGGATCTGCTTTTCTATGCAACAGAGGAAAAGGTTCTGGATTATCTGATGGAAAGTGCTGTTCAGGTAGATTCCTTAGAGACGACTGAGGAGGGCGAAACAACGGAGAATGTCAGCGAAGAGTAAAAAATTTATATTTTAGCCGACAGCAGAGGATACTCCTTCGGAATATAATATTATATAAAGAGAAAGACGTTTTGCGGTACCACCGGCATGCAATATTGCCAGTGACATGCAGATGCGTCTTTCTTTTTTGCACATTAACCAATAAAAAATGCCAATAACCGTTTTTGTGGGTCAATATATACAAATAGTTGATTGACATATTATTTTTTGTAATCTAAAATAAAAGGTGATAATTAAGAATCTTTTATAATAATGGAGGGAGAAACAGGATGAAAAAAAACATTGCAAAGAAATTATTTTGTGCAGTTTTAGCCGGTGCCATGATACTTGGCGAAGCCGGGACTGCGCTTGCAGCTACAGAGTCAGCCGATGATTACAATTATACGACTGAAATAGCGACGGAAGCCACCGACGAAGAGGTGACAGAGGATGCTACGGAAGCAGCTGATGAGACGATGACAGAGGCTATTACCGAAGAAGCAACGGAAGTCGTTGAGGCGGTGACAGAAGAAGTTACGGAAGAAGTCACTGAGGCGGTAACAGAGGAAGTTGCGGAAGAAACTACAGAAGCTGTCAATGTATCTGAGGAAACAAATACGGAAGCAGCTGAAGCGTCTGCTGACGCAGAGCTTGCTGCGGAGCTTGAAATCAAGATTGACAATTTTACTGTAGATAATTACGGTGATTCCTATACGGGAATTAATGCATACGGTACGGCGGCTTCTTACAAAATGTATATCAATAATGTCTTGTTTAAGGAAGGTACCGGCTCAGAATGGGGAGGCAGCTTTAATTTTTATGAAGGTTTTACCATGATTTATGGAGCATCCTATACATTTAAGCTGGATGCATGTGATGAGACCGGTGCTGTGAAAGCGACAAAAACGGTTACAAAGAAGCTTAATTTCCCGGGATTTAGTAAGACCGGTGCGTATAGTGATGTATACGGAACAACATATTATGATAAGCAGGGACATACTACGGGATATCAGCGCCCGTATGTATATGTATCACAGCCTAGAGCAGAGGGTGCGGGTTACGCTTCTATCACATATGAGGTCTACAGAGCAGAGGGTAAGGCTTCCAATGCGTATACAAAGCTTAATACAGTTACATCATCATCTACGGTTTCTTATTCAGATTATACAGTAGTTCCGGGTAAGAAGTATTTTTATAAGTTCTGTCCTGTTTCAGAAACAGATGCATATGTAAAGACCGCTGTAAAGGGAAGCATGTCATCTCCAATAGCAGTAAATGTTTCTTCGCCTTCAACAGAAGTGTACCTGAATTATACCAGTGAAGGTGTAGGGGTATCCATGGACTACTACTCATTTTCAAGTGCATTTGAAATCTATCGTTCAACAAATGCAAAGAAGGGCTTTAAGAAAATTGCAACAACATCAGATACATATTATTTGGACAAGAGCGTAAAGGGTGGCAGTACATATTACTATAAAGTAAAGCCTATATATTATGATATTGCCTCAAAGAAAACATATACAGGCAAGTATAGCGAGACAAAGGGAGTAAAGCTGATTCTCGGATATATTAATGCAAATATCGAACAGACAGCAGCAACAAAAGCAACGCTTACATGGGACAAGGTTCCGGGTGCAAATTCATATGAGGTATGGATGAAGAGCGAAGACTATGCAGGTGATGCATATAGAAAGGTTTTAACAACAAACGGATTAAAATATGTAGCAAAAGGACTTAGCAAAACAGGTGCATATTCATTTGTAGTGAAGGCCTGCAAGAAATCCGGAAGTACGGTTAAATATTATGAAAGCTCAGCCAGAAGCATTCAGATGGGCTTCCATGGTATTAACAATCTTTATATTGCCAAGAAAACATCAAAGTTAAGCAAGGATGGTAAGACATTGACGATTACTTCAACCATTAAGTGGGAGAAGATATATGGTGCTAAGGGATATATCGTAGAGGCATACGACAATGCAAAGCAAAAGTTTGTTACGGTAAAGAAAATAACAAAATATACTACGACATCATACAAGTTAGTCAATCCAATAACAGCTTCAGGTGCAAAGTATAGTCAGGTAAGAGTTACACCATATAAAGGAAAGCTTCAGGCATATGGAAATACATGTTATGATTTGAATAGTTTTCCTTCCGTTGCAGGAGTAAAGGTAAAGAAGAAGAATGCTACAAGTGTATCTGTATCATGGAGGAAGATGGCAGGTGCAGAAGGTTATAATATTTATAAGACAACACCGACAGGCAACAGAGTTCTTGTAGGAACAACAAAGGGGACATCATTTGTAGACAGTTATGTGACACCGGGAGTTAATTATACATATACCGTAAAAGCATATAACAGTAAGTTCAATATATATGGTGGTGATGAAACATTTAATGCATATAACCATGCACTTTCAGCACCAAGTATCAGTTCTGTCAAGAACTCTGCAAAAAAGACGGCTGTAATATCATGGAAGAAATCAGCATATGCTACAAAGTACATTGTATATCGTTCAACTTCAAAGAACGGAACATATAAGAAGGTAGCTACTGTGGCATCAGGCAAGACTTCCTATAAAGATAAGAAAGTTTCAAAGGGTAAGACTTATTACTATAAGGTAGTAGTACAGGCTGTAAATGATGCAGGACTTACAGTTACTTCAAAGGCATCAAAAGCAAAATCGGTAAAGATTCGTAAATAAAAATATTGGAGTTAAAACAATCATTTGGTCAAAGGATATCACATATCGTGGTATCCTTTTTCTTATACAGATATTAGAAATTATAAAACGGGTTATTTCGGACAACATACGGTGTCTTGGACGATAGGATTAAGATGACATGGCAGTCGGAAAATGGTATAATTACATATTATCAGGGGTTTTGAGGTTTTGAGAAAGGCGGTAAATATATGATGAGAAAGGCATTGTACATGATTTCGGCTGTGCTTGTGGGTATCGGTTTGATATGCGTTTATTTCGGGTGTGCGGCGACTATGAATTCTGTCAGTGCGGCAGAACAGGAAATTGACAAAAGTGCAAATGTAGAAGATTTCCATGTGGATATAAATGGTCAGGAACAAAGTGCATATGTGTATCTGAAAGGAACAGGTGCAGGCTACGACATATACGTTAACGGTATATTGTGGTATAGGGAAAATAAAAGCGCAGAACTGAACAGCTATCATGTTATGAGAACTTTTGATGAGATGATTACAGGTGCATCTTATACATTTAAGCTGGTTCTGTATGATGCTGATGGTTGTGTAGCTGTAACAAAAGAGTCAAAACAGACGATACCGTTTTCAACATATGGTAAAAATGCGGAAATAACTATTTTGAGTGAGACTTACTACGATGATATGTATCAGACGACAGGATATAATGTGCCAAATGCAATAATCACTTATCCGCTTACGGACGTGCAGTCGGAAGAATATATTACATATCAGGTTTATAGAGCTACGGGAAGTGCTAAGGCAAAATTTAAAAAAGTAGGAGAAACAGCCGGAAAAAATTTAATCAGCTATGAGGATTATGATGTAAAGGCTGGTCAGGTATACTATTACAAGTTCAGACCTGTAAGTGATGTTGATTCATTATACATTATGAATGCGGTAAAGGGAGATTTTTCTCCCGTTGTAAAAGCCAAAGTGTCTCTTCCTAAGCCGGAGATAACATTATCATATACGGATGAGGGCGTCGGGATAACAATATCGGAGTATGGTTTTGCAAGCTCTTTTAAGGTATATCGTTCTACAAAGAAAAATAGTGGTTATCAGTTGATTAAAGAAACTGCCGATACTTACTATGTAGATAAGAGTACAAAGCAGGGCGTTACTTATTATTATAAAGTGAGACCTGTCTATTATGATGTGACGGAAAAATCTTTTATACAGGGAAAGGCATCAGGTGCCGGGAAGATAACGACTGCTTTGGGAAAGCTTCGTATCAATGTAGCCCAATCGGGGGTAACATCAGCAACGATTACATGGAACAGGGTTCCGGGTGCATCGGCATATGATGTTTATATTAAGGATGAAGATGATTCTGCCGGAATTTATAGAAAAATCAGGCAGATAAAGAATACAAAAGTCGTTGTGAAAAAATTGGATAAAGCAGGAAATTACCAAGTCATCGTTAAAGCGGTAAAGAAGAAAAAAGGTGCTGTGGAATGTTATGTGAAGGATTCAACTGCGTTAGTTATGGGTTATAAGGCTCTTTCTAATCTCAGAGTTTCAGGAAAAAGCTCTAAGCTTGGCGCGAATGGCAGAAGCCTGACACTTTACAGTAAACTGACATGGGATAGAGTATACGGTGCAGACGGCTATATCGTACAGGCATTCAGTTATAAAAAAGGAAGATTGGTTCAGGTAAAGAAAATTACAAATAATAAGCTTACCGCATACAGATTGGCAAATGTGATTACTGCGAATGGAGAAAAGTACGGTTATGTAAGAGTTGCGGCGTATAAAGGTAAAAATGTAGGAGAATATAGCTATATTTATGATATAACAAGTCTGCCGGAGGTAACAGGCGTTTCAGTTAAAAGGAAGAATAGCCGGACAGCAAGAATAACGTGGAATCAAGTGTCAGGAGCCAACGAATATACGGTGGTTCGTTCTGCACCGACAGGTAATGCGGTTACGATTGCGGTAACTGACAAAAATTTTTGTGATGATAAAAATATGACGCCCGGAATTAATTATACATATCAGGTTATTGCCTCTGCTACAGGAGAAATATGTGCAGAAAACAGTCAGCAGGTATCGACTGTATATAATCATAAACTTGCAAAGCCTGTGATAAAAGATATTGCCAATATATCGCAACAGAAGGTGGTAATTACATGGAAAAAACAGGAATATGCAACGGAGTATGTTATTTACAGAGCAACGGCAAAAGATGGTCCTTATAAGCAGGTAGGGACAATTTCGGGAAAGAACAGCTATACCGGTTCCGGGTTAAAGAACACTACATATTATTATAAGATTAAAGCAATATGTGTTAATGATGCAGGAATTAAAATGTATTCGGATGTATCAAAGGTAAAGTCCGTGAAGATTACAAAGTAATCAGTATGTGATGCATGGGAGTTGCACTGCGGTTTCAAAATAGTTCGATTCTAATTTGTCATATTAAAATAAAAAGGTTGACATTGTGTAATAAAAAGTTTATGATATTAGCGTTCTGTTTAGGAACACAAATGCGGAAGTGGCGGAATTGGCAGACGCGCAGGCTTCAGGTGCCTGTGGTAGCAATACCGTGTGGGTTCAAGTCCCATCTTCCGCAGTATCGGTTTAAAGAAAGTCCTTGATGATTCAGGGACTTTTTTGCTTTTTTAATGGATGCGGATGTTTTTCATATTTCATATTTGTGGAAGCAGATTTGTTTGACATTGTATAAAAACTGGAATATAATGAGACGTGCTATGCGGGAATATATGCGTGGCATCTATATTTTTGAGGAGGTAGTCAGTCATGGCTGATAAAAAACAGGTAGTTACTTATTCAGGACTTAAAAAAATTGAGGAAGAGTTACAGGATTTAAAGGTAAACAGACGTAGAGAGATAGCTGCTAAGATAAAAGAAGCCAGAGAACAGGGTGACTTATCAGAGAATGCAGAATATGATGCTGCCAAGGATGAGCAGAGAGATATAGAGAGCAGAATTGAACAGTTAGAGGCAATTCTGAAAAATGTTGAGGTAGTAGACGAGGATGAGGTCGATACAGAAGTTGTAGGTATCGGCTGTACCGTTACGGTATTTGACTATGAATTTGACGAGGAAATCGTGTATGATATCGTTGGCTCAACACAGGCAGATATTATGAATAACAGAATATCTGATGAATCACCGGTTGGTGTTGCATTAAAGGGAGCCCGTGTAGGAGAGGAAGTAACCGTTGAGGCTCCTGATGGAGAGTTTAAATACAGAATCCTTGATATTAAGAGACAGGAGCAGTAAGATGGCAGAGCAGAACAAGAACAATCAGGAAAAAGTACAGGATTTGAATCAGCTTAGAAAGGTAAGACGCGAGAAGCTGGCAAACCTTCAGGCAGAGGGAAATGACCCATTTCAGATTACAAAGTATGATGTAGATACCCACGCAAATGACTGCAAGGAGCAGTATGATGCATATGAGGGCAAGACTGTAAGCATTGCCGGAAGACTGATGGCCAAGCGTGTTATGGGTAAGGCTTCATTTTGTAATGTGATGGATATTTCAGGAAATATCCAGTGCTATGTTGCAAGAGATGAAGTTGGCGAAGAACCATACAAGGCATTTAAGAAAATGGATATCGGCGATATTGTGGGCGTAAAGGGAAGCGTGTTTACAACGAAAATGGGTGAAATCTCCATCCATGTTACAAGCATCACGCTGCTGGCAAAAAGCCTTCAGATACTTCCTGAGAAGTTCCATGGCCTTACAGACACAGATGTAAGATACAGACAGAGATATGTAGATCTGATTATGAACGAGGACTCCAAGAAGACCTTTATTACACGTTCAAAGATAATCAGTGAAATTAGAAGATGGCTCGATAACCAGGGCTTCCTTGAGGTTGAGACTCCGATGCTTGTTTCCAATGCAGGAGGTGCAGCAGCGAGACCATTTGAAACACATTACAATGCACTGAATGAAGACGTAAAGCTTAGAATCTCACTGGAGCTTTACCTGAAACGACTTATCGTAGGTGGACTGGAAAAGGTCTATGAGATTGGACGTGTTTTCAGAAACGAAGGTGTTGATACAAGGCATAACCCCGAGTTTACGTTGATGGAGCTCTATCAGGCATACACAGATTATTATGGAATGATGGATTTAACGGAAAATATGTTCCGCCATCTTGCAAAGACAGTATGCGGTTCCGAAAAAATCACATACAATGGAATCGAGATTGATTTTGGAAAACCATTTGAGAGAATTACCATGAATGACTGTATCAAGAAATATACAGGAATTGATTTTGATACAGTGGCAGATGATGCAGAAGCAAAACAGTTGGCCCGCGAGCATCATGTAGAATATGAAGAACGTCACACAAAGGGCGATATTATTAATCTGTTCTTTGAGGAGTTCTGTGAGGACAATTTAATTCAGCCTACATTCGTTATGGATCATCCACTGGCTGTTTCTCCTCTTACCAAGAAGAAGCCTGATGACTCTGAAAAGGTAGAACGTTTTGAGCTCTTTATCAACACATGGGAGATGTGTAATGCATACTCAGAGCTCAATGATCCAATCGACCAGAGGGAGCGTTTTGCAAAGCAGGATGAAGCATTTGCGGCAGGCGATGAGGAAGCCAATCACACGGATGAAGATTTCCTGAATGCCCTTGAGGTCGGCATGCCGCCAACAGGTGGTATCGGCTACGGCATTGACAGACTTGTCATGCTGCTTACAGACAGCGCCGCAATCAGGGATGTACTACTGTTCCCGAC
>JAGBHU010000048.1 GCA_017935345.1 Coprococcus sp. | reverse complement strand
TGAATCATAGTGGATATGAGGCGATTGACTGTTTAAATGCCAATGAGGCATATAATGCATTAACCGATAATATCATTGACCTGATTGTATCAGATATTATGATGCCGGGGATTGATGGATTTGAATTTGCGGCAAATGTCCGTGAATTAAACGAGGATATACCAATTCTTTTTATGACAGCCAAGGATGATATTGCTTCTAAACAGCGAGGCTTCCGTATTGGTGTAGACGATTATATGGTAAAGCCTATCGACTTTGATGAGCTGTTTTTGCGTATCGGGGCATTGCTTCGCAGAGCCAAGATTGCGGCGAACAGAAAGTTGGAAATCGGCGGTTTTGTCATGGATGCAGATGAGCACACTGCATATCTGAATGAAGAGGAAATTTCACTGACAAATAGAGAGTTCAGTATTCTATATAAATTATTGTCCTATCCGAAGAAGACCTTCACAAGAACACAGCTTATGGATGAGTTTTGGGATGCAGACACGGATACGGCCCCAAGAGCAGTTGATGTGTATATGACGAAGCTTCGTACAAAGCTTGCGGATTGCAAGGATTTTGAAATCGTGACAGTTCATGGGCTGGGTTATAAGGTGGTGTTGAAATGAAAAAAGTAGATTTGGGACACAAAATATTTCGAGTGACATATCATTATATGCTTTTTTTTCTGTTAGTTTCTTTTTTGGTAAGCTGCTCCATGATGTTGTTTGTTTCTGTTATGGCGGAAACTTTAAATCTTAACCTTACCAGCGAGAATATAAGTGTGGCGGCAAAGCTGACATTTGGCAATGTCATTTTGCTAAGTGTGTTATTTACTGTAATTGATGCGATTCGAAGAAAGTTAACCACAGAAAAAATTACAGAGTATATTGCAAATGCAGCTGGTAAGATTGTGCAGGGGGATTTTAACGTAAGAATCAAACCAGTAAACAAAATGGGTGTTGATGAGAATTTTAATGAGATTATTCATTGTTTTAATATGATGGCAGAGGAGCTTTCGGGAGTGGAAACACTTCGTACCGACTTTATAGCAAATGTGTCTCATGAAATGAAAACGCCTCTTTCTGTTATGCAAAATTACGGAACCCTCTTGCAGATGCCAGAATTGGCGGAGGATAAGAGAATCGAATATGCCAAAGGCGTAGCGGAAGGATCACGCCGTCTGGCTGACATGATGACGAATATTTTGAAATTAAACAGGCTGGAGAAACAGCAGATTTTTCCTAAGACAGAAGAATATGATTTAGGGGAACAGCTTTGTGAATGTCTGCTTCAATTTGAAAATGTATGGGAAGAGAAAAATATTGAAATTGAAACAGAGCTTGCAGAGGATGTGAAGGTAAATACAGATGGAGAATTGTTGTCGCTTGTATGGAACAATCTGTTTTCCAATGCCTTTAAATTCACACCTGAAGGTGGCAAGGTAACACTTATTTTAGAAGCAACAGAGCATCATGCTATTGTCAAAGTAAAGGATACCGGCTGTGGTATGTCGCAAGAGGTAGGAGCCCATATCTTTGAGAAGTTTTATCAGGGTGACACTTCCCATGCAACGCAGGGAAATGGATTGGGACTCGCATTAGTAAAAAGGGTTGTAGATATTTTACAGGGAGAAATTTCCGTAGAAAGTGCGGTTGGAAAAGGGAGTACTTTTGTGGTGAAATTTCGGAGGATTTGATATGCAAGATTGGAAAAAAATTGGAAGTAAAATTTTGTTTCCACCAATTTGGTTGATAATGATATTAACTGTCATTTCTACGATAGCACTTGTGGCGATATTTGTAAATGGATGGGAAACATATCCGGTGGCGTGTATATGTTATGTCATAGCTTTTTACACGCTTACGGTTATTTGTATGTTTTGTTGGAAGGTGCTTCCCGGATGTTATCAGACGGTCAAGTCTAAATTGCATAGCAATAAATATGCTGACAGATATTTAACGGATGTTGTGTATAAAACAGAAATAGGATTGTACCGTTCTCTTGCAATTAATTTGATTTATGTAGCAGTGAATGCTGTATCAGGAATTATTTATAAAACCTACTGGTTCGGGATATTCGCTGTTTATTACGGAATTATAGCAATCATGCGATTCTTGCTGGTGCGCTATGTTGGGAAGAACACGATAGGAAATAATTATTTAGGAGAACTGAAACGAGCCAGACTTTGTGCTGCGATTCTATTAACGGTAAATCTTGCTTTGTCTGGTGCTGTGTTGATGATGGTATATTTCGACAGGGGATTTCAGTATCAGGGATTTCTAATTTATGTGATTGCATTGTACACCTTTTATATAACTACTACTGCGATTATAGATATGGTCAAGTATCGTAAATATAAAAGTCCAATTATGTCAATAACCAAGGTAATCAAAATGGCTTCGGCATTATTTTCGATGTTATTTTTGGAAACTGCGATGTTTGCTCAGTTTGGGGCTGATACATCACCAGAGGCAAAGCGAATAATGATTATGGCTACGGGAGCAGGAATTAGCGTAGCGGTTGTTGTAATGGCAATCTATATGATTGTTCAAACATCAAAAGAAATCAAACTGAGTAAAAAGTAAGGAGTAGATTTAGTCATGGAGAATAAGAATACAGATACAAGCTTTAAATATACATATTCTGCGAAAGAACAGGATGAAATAAGAAGAATTAGAGAGAAGTATCAATCAAAGGAAGAAGATGGTATAAGTAAGCTTCGCAAAATGGATGCCAAGGTATCTCAAAAAGCTACGATAATATCATTGGTATTAGGAACTTTTGGCGCATTAGTTATGGGTATGGGAATGAGCCTTGTTATGACAGATTTGGGTGTAATATTAGGATTGACAGGTGTTGTCAGAATGCTTATTGGGATATTTATAGGATTGGTTGGAATTATCTTGGTAGCATTGGCATACCCAGTGTATAGCAAAGTGCTTAAAAGAGAGCGTGAAAAGATTGCTCCGGAGATTTTAAGACTGACGGAAG
>JAGBHU010000047.1 GCA_017935345.1 Coprococcus sp. | reverse complement strand
CCTTGGAATGATAAAAAGATACAAAAATCCTGTGGCTTTCTGAAAATAAAATTTTATATCGATGAAAACTTGTGATATAAAATGGAGTTTTTCTATATTTTCGAGAATGATTTATGATATTTTTAAGTAATTTAAATGGATATATTTATCATAAGATTGTTTTTTTGATATGTAAAGGGGATTTTGATAATTTTTTTGGAAATATAGAAATATTTAAAAACTGCGGCTGCTTATACTACCAATCGGCAGTATAAGTGGCCGCAGTTTGTTATAACTTCTTTACAACTATTTTCTATCTTTCTTCCATCGGACGATATTCTCTATGTGTTCCCACATACTTATATGCCGGTCTGATAATTTTACCTGCATTTACCAATTCTTCTATTCTATGAGCACACCAGCCTGCTATTCTCGCAATGGCAAATATCGGTGTAAATAACTCGATTGGAATCCCCAGCATATTATAGACAAATCCACTGTAAAAATCTACATTTGCAGATATGGTTTTACCGCTGTTTCTTCTCTCGGCAAGAAGCCTTGCAGCGATTTCTTCCACTTTTGCATAAAGCTGAAATTCTTTCTGCTTGCCCTTCTCTTCTGCAAGCTTCTCGGCATATCTCTTAAGAATTCTGGCTCTTGGGTCGGAATTCGTATAAACCGCATGCCCCATACCATATATCAGACCGGAACGGTCAAAGCCTTCCTTATTAAGCAGGCTTTCAAGATATGCTGTAAGCGCCTCCTCATCAGTCCAGTCCTTTACATGCTCCTTAAGGTCATCAAACATCTGCTGTACCTTAAGATTTGCACCGCCGTGCTTTGGTCCTTTCAGTGAACCAAGCGAACCTGCAACCGTAGAATATGTATCGGTACCTGTAGAAGAAATAACATGCGTTGTAAATGTTGAGTTATTTCCACCACCATGCTCCGCATGAATCACAAGACATATATCAAGCACCTGTGCTTCCAGCTCAGTATATTTTTTATCTGCTCTTATAAGCCTGAGGAAATTCTCTGCTGTGGATAATCCCTTCTTTGGATTATGTATTACAAGACTCTTATCATGAAAATAATGCTTATATCCCTGATAACCATATGCAGCAATCAGCGGAAATTGTGCGATAAGCCCCAGACTTTGCTGAAGCACATTTTCAATACTGATATCATCAGGATTATCGTCATAAGAATATAGTGTAAGTACGCATCGCTGAAGAACATTCATCATATTTTTACTTGGTGCCTTCAGGATAACATCACGCGTAAATTTTCGTGGAAGCTCTCTGAAGGTTTCAAGAAGCTCTACAAATTCATCAAACTGATGCTTATCAGGCAATTCGCCAAACAACAACAGATATATGGTCTCTTCAAATCCAAACTTACTTCCATGAAAGCCTTTTTCCAATTCTTCCACGTCATAGCCCTGAAAATACAGATGTCCGTCTGAAGGTACACATTCTCCATCCACCACATCATATGCTACGACATCGGATATTTCAGTAAGACCAGTTAAAACACCCCGTCCGTTCGAATCACGAAGTCCTCTCTTTACATCATAGGTAACATAGAGGTTCTGGTCTATTTTTCCGGAATCCTTACAGTAGCTTACCAGTTCTTCAATCGTCTTATTGTATTCCATACTTCCTTTTTCCAAACCTCTATCTCCTCTCTAAAATCAATATATTAATAACAACAATCAGTTTCTTCTTTATACCGCCACGATTTAGTGTATCAAAAAATAGTTATATGTGCAAGGCAACAGACAAAATAGTTCATTTATAAAACTTTTTACCCATTCTAATTAAATTTCAATAATATATTTCTCATATGCATTGATAACTTTCGTATCCATATATTTAGATTCTCTGACAAAATCCCGCCCATAATTGATATGAACATGTCCATGTACGAAATATTCAGGCTTATACTCCTCCATCAGTGTCTTAAAGCAGCGAAAGCCTGTATGCGGCAAATCCTTGGAATCATTCAGTTCATATGCAGGTGAATGGGATACAAGAATATCAAACCCATTATGCTTCCACAGCTTAAACCGCATTTTGCGTATACGTTTTTTCATCGCTGCTTCCGTATACTGGTGGGGTGCTCCACCGAATTTATATTCCATGGAGCCGCCCAAACCCATAATACGAATACCTTTATACACATAGATATCACCGTCTATACATATGCACCCGTCAGGTGGTGTTTCTTCATAGCATACATCATGGTTTCCGTGCACATATAATATTGGTACATGTGCAAATGTAGCCAGAAAGGACAAATATTGTGGTGCCAAATCACCACAGGAAATAATCAAATCTATCCCCTCTAGCTTTCTCTTATCAAAATAATCCCATAAATATTTGGACTCCTCGTCTGCCAGAACAAGAATCTTCATCAACCAACTACCTCAACACATTATCTATCAGTATTTTCATACACTTTATGATTTCAGTTCCAGTCTCTCCGGACTGTTCACACCCTGAAGACTGACTACATCCTTGGCATCATCAATCAAATCTGCCATATCAGGTATCGTGCCTACTACGTTTTCCGCAAGCCAATCCATTTTCATGATATCCTCAGGTAACAAATCGCCCTCATCACAATCTCTTACCACGCCCTGTTGTGAATACAGCTTACCATAAAACGGTTTAACCGTACCATCCTTAACCATACTCATCATAAGATTGATCAATCTCATGGTTTCTACAGGCAGATGACTGGAGCATATGATGTCTACAACACCCGAAGACATACCCCACCAATAATTTACCGTCTTGGCAGCCTCATTCTTCTCCTCCTGCTTCCAGTTACCGTCCAATATCGATTTTACCACTCTCTCATAAAAAGCACCCCAATTATAAAACGGCATGGCAAGATTTCTGATCTCACCGTCCTTATTGCAATACAAACCAAATTTTCTTGACGCATCAAGAGGTGAAATCATATCCCTGTCAGAGATATAGGATACCCCTAAACTCCTAAACTGCTCCTTCGGATTTGAACCACGCACCTTTGACCATTCCAAATAGACTTTTGCTCTTGGATTTACCATCTTTGCACCGATTGCAAAAGCATTAATATTGGCTACCGTTCCAAAAATAGGATAATCTGCAAGATAGCCTATCCTTCCGTCCTCACACAAACAGCCTGCAAGAATCCCCGTAATGAACTTTGCTTCATACATTCTGGCATAATATGTCCTGACATGACTGGTTGACATACTAAGCGAACAATTCAGTATCTTAATATCCGGATATTCAACAGCCAGTTTCAGTGATTCCGGCAGCATCTCAGGACCGGTTGTAAAGATAACATCATAATCCTCCTCTGCCAGCTCATTTAAACATTCTGCCAGTTTTTCATTGTTATCTATCTGATTGAAGGTTGATGATGTAACCTTATCCCTGAATGCCTCTTCCATTTTCAGTCTTCCCAAATCATGACAGTATATCCATACGGAGTCCTCCGGCGTTTTGTCATATACAAATGCTATCTTAAGCTTTTTTGCAGGGTCCGGTTTCTTGGTAAACAGCTTTTTCTTTGACTCCACCGGGTCCATCTTTGGAATAACCACATTTTCCTTCTTGTGACTGCTGAGCAAAATCTCATCCCATATTTTATCTAAATTTTCCTTTACCTCTTCTCCTGTCATTTCCTTCAGTGCATCATAACCGTATACACTAAGGAAAACAAGCATGGCATCATCATGGGTTATCGTCAGATTTTCTCCGCCTTTTTTCGCCTTAAATGCCTTTTCGAATGCAAGATGAGCCGAATTAAAATCCAATTTAGCATCATCGGAAAATTCTCCGTCAGGAGTAATTCCGATATATTCTCTCAGCTTATCGTAGCTTCCAAGCTGCGTAAACATAACGTAATTGATTCCCGTTTGTTTATGAAAATCAACAAATTCAAAATATATTTTATTTTCCGGTTCGTCCGTTCGCTTTGGAATCTTCCGCGTTACCATCGCAGGAACGGAATCCGCACCAAAAAATTTCAGAACACTTACCCTTTTATTGCCCTCTACAACATAAAATTTGTTCATATACTCATAGGCCTTAATCGGATCATGTATTCCCTCTTCCAAATGGGAATCACAGAGAGCTGACCATTTAGAGCCAAACTCGGTTTGATAATCCAATATAGGCATAAAATTACTTGCAAACGCATTTGTCCTTCCTGCCGTTGCAGTACCGACCACCTGACTGAGTGTTATATTCTGCAGTCCAAGGTTAACCTCACCATCGATATCTGCTGACGAAATAAGCTCATCAAGCACCGGCAAATACGGATATTCATTTTTTGCTATAGCCGCCTGATAACGCTTCTCTCCAAGCTTCTGCGCCTTCATATATTCACTAGCTGACATAATCATCGCTCCTATCTGACTAAATAAAAATTAGAAACAAAGCGGACAAAACCACTTCAATATACTTTATTGTTTATCCATTATATTGGCACTAATTTTCAAATAATTCCAGCAGATTTCTTATTTTCATCATTTTATCTTACTGGAATCTTTTTTCAACATTTTTTGTTTGTATATATTTCATAATATTATTTGTAAGTTTTTTACATTTTGCACTTGATAATTCGTTTGTTTTGTTATATTATATAAATACAGTGTTGCAGATTTCACATAATCTGAAAATGATTTACGGTGTGTGTGAATATTTATATATTAAAAGAGCCTGGTCTTACACTTCCGCCAGGCTCTTTTTCTTATGCATTTCATATGAATCAAATGTTACCGTAATCTCCGTTCCCTTCCCGGGTTCACTGACAATCCCTATCTTGGCATCATGTTTTGCAACGATATGTTTTACAATCGCAAGGCCAAGACCGGTTCCACCTGTCAGCTTCGAACGGCTTTTGTCCACCCGGTAAAACCGTTGGAAGATTTGCTCCTGATGCTCTATGGGAATCCCAATACCCGTATCCTTTACGGACAGTATAACCTGTTCCTCATGATTATATACGGAGATATTGACCTCGCCCCCCTGATTATTATAACGTATGGCATTGTCTGTCAGATTATATACAATTTCCTCCATCATCACTCTGTTCGCCAGAATATATGCAGATTCTCCTTCTATACTAAGCGTAACTTCATGCTTCTTTGCATGTACTGCAAGCATATCCACGGTAATACGTGCCGTTCCATACAAGTCCACTTTTTCCATAACAGGAGTATCCTCCACCACATCCAGCTCCGACAAGCGAATAATATCATTAATCAACGTCAGCAGCCGATTGGAATTTCTATGAATCTCCGCCGCAAATCTTCTCACATCCTCATCCCCTGCCATTCCGTTCTCAATCAGCTCCGAATAACCCGATATGGATGTAAGCGGCGTCTTCAATTCGTGGGAAACATTTGCAGTAAACTCCTGACGCATCTGCGCATTCTGAAGGATATTCTCATGCTGCTGCTTAATCGTATCAATAAACGGGCGGATTTCCTTATAGGCCTCCAACTCATCCGCATGATTCATATTATTTGCCATCTGCTCAATCGGTTTCACAATGCTCTTCGTCAGGTAATGAGTAAAAACCACAGTCAGCACCAACAATACCGCCATAATACCAAGCATATAAGGAATGCCTGAAAACAGTACACTCCATACACTGTCCGACTCTTTGGAGACACGCAGTACATAACCGTTATCCAGCAAAACCGCATAATAAAACGTGCTGCGGTTTAATGTTTCCGATAAACGTACCGCCTGTCCTTCTCCTTTTGCAAATGCTGTTTCAATCTCCGGACGGTCTACATGATTTGTCATATCGGAAGCCGTAACCATATTGTCATAGAGAACATCTCCCTGCTCTGAAACCAGCGTAACACGCAAATCCTCATTTTTCAGATTTACCTTTGACAAATCATCGGTATATTCAAATACTCCCGTACTTTTCAGAACATGGGTATACGTCTTTAAATCACGCATAATCTCGGTTTTAAACAACTCATAAAATACGATTGTGGACAAAACCGTAGTAACCGCTATTGCAAATATGGTCAAAATAATGAATCTGATATTTATTTTTCCTTTTAACCGGATATCCTGCTTTCTTTTTATTTTCATATCTGCTCTCTGCTTTTTCAATTTCGTATATCCTGTGTCTATTCTATCTTATAGCCCACATTTCTCACTGTTTTAATCATATTTCCGGCTTCTCCAAGCTTCTGCCTGAGTGTTTTGATATGCATATCAAGCGTTCTGGATTCTCCCTCATAATCCATTCCCCATATGTCGCACATGATGGTATCTCTGTGTAATACAATCCCTGCATTTATCATAAGAAGCTTCAGCAGTTCAAATTCCTTATATGTCAGCTCACAGCTTTCTTCCCCGACATACACAAGCCGTTTTTCCGAGTCAAGCATGACCTGACCTATTTGCAGAAGCTTTTCCTCCTGCAGATTTTTGCTTCTGCGCAGCAATGCTTTGACTCTGGAGATTAACTCCATTACGCCAAATGGCTTTGTCAGATAATCATCAGCGCCGATATCAAGCCCCTTTACCTTGTCCAACTCCGTTGTCTTGGCTGTAACGAGAATAATCGGTATTCTTACTGTTTCAGGCCGTTCCCGCAGACGCCTGACAATATCCAATCCATCACTGTCAGGAAGCATAATATCAAGAAGGACTAAATCAGGAAGCTTCTCATTGATTTTAGAAAAAAAGCTTTTTGCCGTATCAAATCCTTCCGTCAGATAGCCTGTATTTTTAAGTGCAAACATTTCAATTTCCTGTATATTTTTATCATCCTCAACAATATAGATAGTAGCCGGCATCTTTACATCCCCTCCTACAATATATGTTATATTATAACCCTGCTGCTGCATACCGACAAGTATGCATTACTACAGACTGTATTTTCCTTTGTACATCTGATACATCGCCTGAAACTCTATATTATTCTCTTCCTTTATCTGTCCCAAATATTCATGAGTGTCAATGGTATCATACGGAAGCTGAAGCAATACGGCAGCAACATTGGAGCAATGGTCTGCAACACGTTCATAATTGTTTATCAGATTTTCCAGAGCGATTCCCAGCTCAATCGTACATTTTCCCTTTTGCAGTCTCTTTATATGGTGCTTCTTAATAACGGCATTCAAATAATCGATAGCCTCCTCCAAAGGCTCTACACGAAAGGCCTTATTCAAATCATTTTCGAAGAAAGCCTCTGTCGTTATGGTTATGATATCTGTAAGTGCATTTGTATAAACACGAAGCTCCGTCATGGCTTTGTCGGAAAAACGCATTTTTCCGGTATGCATCTTGTCAAATATCTCGGCAATATTCATGGCATGGTCTGAAATCCGTTCCCAGTCTCCTATGGAATGTAGTCCCACGGCAACCGTCTGACTATCAAGAAGAGACAGCTCTTTATTGCTAAGCTTTACCATATAAGTACCAAGTTCGTCTTCGTAGCAATCAATCACATTTTCCAAATGTTCGACTTCTTCTTTCTTCTCAGGTGTATATTCCTCCAACATTTCTAAAGACAGCAGCAATGCTTTTCTGCTCAGCTTTGCCATATTATGAATAGCATCTGCACACTGTGCTACTGCAAATCCCGGTTTTTCAAGAAACCTTGCATCCAGTCGGGTCAGCATACCCAATTCATCCGATGCGTTCTCCTCCGGCATTTTATCCCGTACCGTTAAAATTGCAAGCTTTTCAAGCAGCTTATTAAACGGAAGCAGCACGGAGGTGGCAAGTATATTAAACAAGGTATGGACGATTGCAATATCCGCCGCCCTTGTGGCATTGTCAAGAAAACCGAAGCCGATAAGTGCATTGATTCCATAAAATGCCGTCATAAACAAAATAGTTCCTATAATATTAAAGTAAAGATGGACAACGGCCGCCCTTTTGGCATTTTTCTTGGCACCAATACTTGATAACAGCGCCGTGACACACGTTCCGATATTCTGCCCCATGATAATCGGTATGGCAGCACTGAATGTGACGGAACCGGTGGAACAAAGTGCCTGAAGAATACCTACAGATGCAGATGAGCTCTGTATGATGGCTGTCAGCAATGCCCCTGCAAGCATTCCCATAAACGGATTTTCGAACATGGTAAAAATATTGGTAAACTCAGGTACATCGGCAAGTGGTGCTACCGCATCACTCATAGTCTCCATACCAAACATCAGCACGGCAAAGCCTAATAAGATTCCGCCAATATCCTTCTTTTTGCTGCTCTTACAAAACATCAGAAAAATAATGCCTATAACAGCCAATATGGGGGAAAACGAAGAAGGTTTCAACATTTTAATCCATATATTGTCGCTTTCAATGCCCGACAGACTTAAAATCCATGACGTAATGGTGGTACCGATATTCGCACCCATAATAATTCCTACAGCCTGTCTAAGCTTCATAATACCCGAATTTACAAAACCGACCACCATAACCGTTGTGGCCGAGGACGACTGAATAACTGCTGTAACGGCAGCGCCCAAAACAACACCCTTGATGGGTGTTGATGTCAGCTTCTCCAAAATCTGCTCCAGCTTGCTGCCCGCTGTTTTTGCCAGGCCGTCTCCCATTACATTCATTCCGTACAGGAACAATGCCAATCCACCTAATAATGATAATAGATTAAAAATACTCATACATTCATTTTCTCCTTGCTGTTTTCAATCATTTATATCGCCAACCTTTGATATGCATCATATCTGTATTACAGCATGGCTATGTAAAAAACAAAGGATGTAAATGTAAAATCTATGTAAAACTTTAAAAGTCCTGCGGCCTGCGCCTATCGTCCCTGATATCCCTGCGCAACAAAAATATAATTCCCCCAAACATTCCCATTATGAAAACACCATATCCAACAATTAATAAAAGCAGTTCAACATTGCCTGTTTTGGGGAATATATCCAATTTCAGCGTAATCAACCCTGCAATTAAAAATATAATTCCCCAAAACAGTGTATTTAAAACAAGGAAGGTTGTGATTTTTGAAATCGAATATCTGTGGCAAATTGTTTGAGTTATATTCCATATTTTGTTCATATTATCCCCCCTAAATAAAATCTCCAAAATCTATCTGTTCCTTTTATTTGACATTCTGCCTAAATGACATGACTGCCTGTAATATAATAGATAACCCATTCCGCAATATTCGTTGCATGGTCGCCAACTCTCTCCAAATACTTTGCAACCATCAGCAAATCTGCTGCCTGCTCCCCATTTGCAACATTTTCACAAATCAGCTTAATCAGCTCCTGCTTCACAGTGGCAAACAAATCATCTACAATATCATCATGTAAAATGACACGCTTTGCTTTATTCAAATCCAAATCCACATAAGCTTCTATACTTTCCACCAACATAACCATTGTTTCCTTCGCCATGGTCTGGATATGCTCCAGATTTTTAATATATGGTGTACCCGCCATCAACAACGTTAATTCCGAAATATCTGCCGCATGGTCGCCGATTCTCTCCATGTCCGTAATCATCTTCAGTGCAGATGATATCTGTCTCATATCTGATGCTACCGGCTGCTGGGTAAGCAACAGCTTCATGCAAAGATTTTCAATTTCCTTTTCCTGACGGTCAATCCCGTCATCTGACGCAACCACCCGTTTTGCCAGTTCTGTATCCTGGGTAGTCAGCGCTGTAACCGCCATTTCTATTACGTTTTCAATCATGGCTCCCATTTCTATCATTGCATCGTTCAGTTTTTTTAATTGTTTATCATAGTATTCTCTCATTACAACAAGTCTCCCTTCCTTAACCAAATCTGCCTGAAATGTAATCTTCCGTACGTTTATCCTTTGGCATGGAGAACATCTGCTCCGTTTTATCATATTCAATTACCTGTCCCAGAAGGAAAAACGCAGTATTATCAGCAATACGGGCTGCCTGCTGCATATTATGCGTTACCATAATAATCGTGTATTTCTTTTTAAGCTCCATGGCAAGGTCTTCAATTTTCGAGGTTGAAATCGGGTCCAGTGCAGAGGTCGGTTCGTCCATCAACAGAATCTCCGGCTCTACCGCCAATGCCCTTGCAATACAAAGTCTCTGCTGCTGTCCTCCTGAAAGTCCCAAAGCGGATTTCTTCAGTCTGTCTTTAAGCTCATCCCAAATTGCCGCCTGCGTCAAAGAACGCTCTACAATTTCGTCCAGTGCTGATTTATTGTGTATCCCATGTGTTCTCGGTCCATACGCAATATTGTCATAAACACTCATCGGAAAAGGATTTGGATTCTGAAAAACCATACCCACCCGTTTTCTTAGAAGATTGATATCCACTCCGTCATAAATATCCTCTCCGTCCAGCCTGACATTACCGATAACCTTGCAGCCCTCCACCAAATCGTTCATTCTGTTCAGACATTTAAGGAAGGTAGATTTTCCACAACCGGACGGACCGATAAATGCCGTAATTTCATTTTCGGGAATTTCCATATCCACATCCTTTAAAGCATGAAAGCTTCCATAATATAAATTCAGTTTTTTAATATCAAATTTTTTACTCATCTTCTATCTCCAATTTTATCTTCCACTGTTAATACCGTCTGCCGCAAATTTCTTCGCAATATAATCAGATGCAAAATTTATCAGCACTACTAAAACAAGAAGCACAACCGCCGTGGCATAGGCCTGATTCGTATGAAATCCCTCTTTTGAAAGCAGATACATATGAACCGATAATGTTCTCGTAGATGAAAATACATTTTCTGCGACTACCGCCACGCTTCCCGCCGTATAAATTAATGCAGCCGTTTCGCCTACAATTCGTCCTGTGGCAAGAATGATACCCGACAATATTCCGGGTACGGCACTTGGAAGTACAATCTTAAATACCGTACGAAGCTTTCCCGCCCCTAAACCAAAGCTTCCTTCTCTATAAGAATTGGGCACTGCCAGCAAAGCCTCCTCTGTGGTTCTCATAATAACCGGAAGCACCATAATAGCCAGCGTAAATGCGCCTGAAAGCAGCGACAGCTTCCACTTTAATGTTGTCACAAAGAACAGCATACCGAACAATCCATATACAATGGAAGGAATACCGGTTAGGGTTTCAGCGGTAATCCTGACAATTCCTACAATTTTATTTCCTTTTTTCGCATATTCCACCAGATAAATAGCTGCAAATATGCCGATTGGCGCCGCAACCAGCAAAGATAACAGCGTCATAAAGACGGTATTAATAAGTGCGGGCAGCATGGAGCAGTTCTCTGAATTGTATTCCCATTTGAACAGTTCAGGTGTCAGGTTCGGAATTCCCTTTACAAGTACATAAACCAGAAGAAAACCGATAGAGGCAATCGTCAAAATTGCCGATAAGTATACAAGTATCAATAGTATCAAAGAACCGGGTGTTCTCTTGTATTCTGCCAGCTTCTGACGGAATCTTCTTTGGTTGATACCAACGATTTGCTTCTCCTGCCCATCATTTTCATTTCTTTTTCTAAGAATAGATTTATCCATCTATAACACCGTCCTTCTCTTTAATATTGAGAACAGCAGATTGATAATCAGAATGAATACAAACAGAACAACACCTGTTGCAATCAGCGCTTCTCTATGCAGGTCTGCCGCATACCCCATCTCCATTACAATATTTGCAGTCATGGTTCTGACGCCCTTAAGCAATCCATCGGGTACCTTCGGTTGATTTCCTGCTACCATAATAACCGCCATCGTTTCTCCGATGGCACGCCCTACTCCCAGAATGATACCTGCCATAATTCCTGATTTTGCCGCAGGAACAACCGTCAGAAACACACTTCTTTCATGGGTTGCCCCCAGCGCCAATGCTCCCTGATAATACTTGTCAGGAACCGCTCGGATGGCTGTTTCCGATACACTGATGATTGTCGGAAGAATCATTATTCCAAGCAGTATGGATGCCGTCAGCATCGTATTTCCGTTAACTCCGAATAATCTTCTGACAAGCGGTACAAGCACACACATACCGAAAAAACCATATACGACAGACGGAATTCCCGCCATCAGGCTGATAATCGGTTTCATGATTTTATATATTCCTTTCGGACAGAATTTTGCCAGAAATATTGCCGTCAGCAATCCTATCGGAACACCAATTATTAACGCACCTGCCGTAACATAGATACTGCCAAGAATGAATGGCCAAATTCCATATAGCTCATTTGACGGTCTCCATACCTCGCCCGATAAAAACCTGCCAAATCCAATTTCCTTCATCGCAGGGATTCCATTTGCGAACAGGAACACACAGATAAGCGCTACCGCCGCAATGGAAACAAATGCTGCTGTCAGGAAAACGATGTGCATAAACACTTCTTTAAATTTCTGCATTTTTACTCCTAATCTTAATCAATTCCTGTCTACTTGATATCATCCCATGTAGTATATGTTCCGTTAAATATACCCTTTACCTGCTCGATAGTATAATCCTCCGCAGGATTGTTATTATTTACAACAACCGCTATACCATCCATAGCGATAACCGTTGCCGTTACTCCCTGCTCTGTCTCGCTGTCCTTCAGTTCACGGGATGCCATACCAATGTCACATGTTCCTTCTATGGTCGAATTGACACCTGTCGTGGAATCACTTTCCTGCAATTCAATTTCTGCATTTGGATTAACCTTCTTATAAGCCTCAATCAGCTTCTCCATAACAGGTGTTACGGAAGAAGAACCGGCAATGATAATCTTGCCTGATGCTCCTGAAGATGTAAATGCACCTGTGTCTGCAAGTGCAATATATCCCTTATCGGCTACAACCGCCTGACCGTCTGCACTCAAAATAAAATCGATAAAATCCTGTGCAACATCGCTGACCTTTCCGTTTGTAACAATGTTAAACGGTCTTGACAAGGTATACGATCCATTGTTAATATTTTCTGCGGTTGCTTCTACGCCGCCGATTTTAACCGCCTTGACGGAATCATTTAAAGAGCCAAGTGATACATATCCAATTGAATAATCATCACCTGATACCGTTGTAAGTACCACCTCTGTGCTGTTTGATACAATGGCATTCGCAGTAGTCATATCTACCTTATTTCCATCTGCATCCTTTTCCTCCACACCTGTAAGCTCCACAAATGCCCCTCTTGTACCGGAGCCCTCTTCTCTTGTTACAACTGAAATATCTGTAGAAGAATCAAATCCTTCTTTTCCTTTTCCACATCCGGCAAGTGAACCTAACGCTAATGCTGCACCTACTGCCAAAACAACTATCTTCTTACATTTTCTCATTTTCTTTTACCTCCGAAATTCTTTCTTCTCTTTTTTCTATTCTTTCTTCTCTTTTTCATTTAAAATCTTCGAATTCCCAGGGCGCGCACCTAAGCAATTCTTGATATTTATCATAAATGGGGAATGTAAAATTCGTCATCAACCGTCAGTAAAAGAAATGTAAAATGTTTGTAACCGCTTTCAAACCAAAATAGAGATACGGTAAAAACAGAAAATAAATTTTTACAATGAAAAGAACAAAAAATATGCTACAATGAAAAAGTATAAAAGTAACTTTACAAAAAGGATTCAATAACAAATGGAAATTATAGGTTATATTCATACGGATTTTTCGGAAAAATTTGGAATTCCACGCCAAAGCGGATTGGTAGAAGAACTAAAAGCCACCATAACATTTTTGCCAAAGTACAGGCAACAGGAGGCATTTCGTGGCTTAGAAGCGTTCACACACATCTGGCTTCTGTGGCAGTTTCACAAAGCGGAACGTGAACATTGGAGCGCTACCGTAAAGCCGCCAAAGCTGGGTGGTAATACGCGTATGGGTGTATTTGCCACCCGTTCGCCCTTCAGACCTAATAATATCGGTCTGTCCTCCGTCAAATTGGATTATATTGAATATGCAGAAGATGTCGGACCTATACTCCATGTGTCCGGTGCAGATTTGCTGGACGGCACACCGATATACGATATAAAACCATATCTTGCCTACACCGACAGCCACCCTGATGCCGCAGGAGGATGGACAAGTTATCTCCACAATCCTCCGCTTACCATCCATTTTCCGAAAGACTTGTTAAAAATGATTCCCAAGGACAAACAGGCAGCATTACGCTCTCTGCTTGCCGAAGACCCACGTCCCGGCTACCAGAATGAGCCTGAACGACGATATGGTATTACATTTGCAGGATATGACATCCGCTTCTATGTAGACGGAACAGATTTAAGTGTTGTAGAAGTTATAAAATTAGAATCATAACAATAAATGGTGGTATATTCAGTTTTTTATTCTGAATACACCACCATTGATTACTGCATTTCCTTACTCATGCTCCGGCACAACGGCATAGAACACCAAATCCTCATCCCCCTCATTCATAAAGCTGTGGCTGTGTCCCATCGGACAGTAATGACAGTCACCCGGATTCAGAATTTCCTTGGTATCATCAAATATCATAGTTCCTTTACCGCTGATTACAAACACGATCTCACTGTTTTTTTCATGCGTATGTAAACCGATAGAAGCCCCCGGCACCAGTAAGCCCTTCATTATCTTATTATAATTTCCTGCGTGCATACGCACCCGAAAGGACTTCTCCCCTCCTTTAAAATTCGGTTCTTCCTTTTCCTCAAGCGTATCAAATACAATCTTCATACCTTCTTCTCCTTATCTTATTTTATCTTCATGTAAATAAACTTTTCAATAATCTGTCTATGGCCTCCTCTGCATACTCCATGCCGATTCCCGAATAATTAATAACCAGCGTATGCGGAACAGCATTTTTTACCTCGTAATAATACTGGCTTAAGCAGGAGATATGAATCCCGTTTTGGGCCGCCCGCTTCACGATTTCGCCGTCGTCATAATCAGTATCCAGCTTAAGCAGAAAATGAAGTCCTGCATTTTCCTCCCTTATTGTCACATGGTCATAATAATCATGTTTTTTAATGGCACTTAATATCGTATCACGAAGGGTTCTGTAATAATTCCGCATTCTGTTTATATGCTTCTCCAGATATCCGTCTTTTATAAAGCCTGTCAGCGTATACTGGTCAAAATTTGAAACCGTACAGGCATAAAAGCTAAGCTCTCTGTTATACCGTTCCATCAGTGGCTTTGGCAATACCATATAGCTTATTCTGATAGTAGATGCAAGGCTCTTGGAAAACGTGTTTATGTATATTACCTTATCTGTCACATCAATACTTTGAAGAGATGGAATAGACTTACCGACAAGTCTGAATTCGCTGTCATACTCATCCTCGATGATATATCGGTCTGCATCTTCCGATGCCCATGAAAGCAGCTCATACCTTCTGCTGACAGGTGTTACAAGTCCTGTCGGGAAATGATGGGAGGGCGAAATATGAAGTACATCCGCCCCCGACTCATTCAGAGCCTCCATATCAATTCCGTATTTATCCATTGCGATATGCCTGCATGCAATCTGATTCGCCTGATATATGCGTGATATCTTCTGATAACCGGGGTCCTCAACGCCATAACACCTGTCATGTCCCAGCAGCTGAATAATAAGACCATAGAGATATTCTGTTCCGGCACCTACAACAATCTGTTCCGGCGAGACTGACATACCCCTGAACTGATACAAATAATCAGCGATGGCACACCGAAGCTCATAAATTCCCGCTGAAGGAGGTCTGTCAAGAAGTCTTGACGTATCACCTGCCATCGCATCCCGCATCAGCTTTGTCCAAGTGGAAAACGGGAAATTAGCACTGATTGCCCTGTTATTTACAAAATCTGCAAAATACACCTGCTTGAACTGTGATTCCTGCGTAGCAGACGCAGTCCACGTATGCATATTATCAGCATCTGAATTGAAATCCGACTGACTGTCTCCTTTCACAGGCAGGTTTCTCTTAGCCAGTGGCATATATCCCTCAAAAGCACCGCCCGCTTCTATTTCACACACATAGAAGCCGCTCTTTGGAATCGAATACAGATACCCTTCCGCTATCAACTGACTGTATGCCGATTCCACAGTAATCGTGCTGATATTCAAATGTTTTGCCAGCATCCTCTTCGACGGAAGCTTCTCATGCGGAATCAGCTTTCTTGATATAATATCCTTTTTTATCTGCTTATACAAATATTCATATAACGTATCCGAACCCCTATTTTCAAAGGAATATGTCAGCATAGCTCCTCCATCTGACCATAGCAGTCAATTCTATTTATCCTTACAAGGTACTATCACTTTTTAGTATAGAGAGCTATGGTTTCTTTGTAAAGCCAATTTTACGGATTTTCATTACTGCAAATCAGTTCCGTCAATTCTTCCATTTTTTTCTTTCCAAAATATACCGCTTTGTCATTGATTACGACACAAGGTACACTCATGACATTATATTTATTTTTTATCTCCTCAAATCTCATGATGTCTATCATCTCCGTAGTAATGTAGTCTGAAAGCGTAGCCAGTCTGCATGCTGCCATAACCGTTTCAGGGCACATATTACACGATAAGGTTACAAGCACCTTGATATTCATATTGGTATCTATTTTCTTAATCTTTTTGATGAGCTCATCATCTACATCCGTTCCGGGGCCGGCTGTATTATAAAGCGCCATTATGAATGAATTAAATTCATGTCCCCCCGGTACTCCATGAAAATATATACCAGGATTTTTACCGTTTTCCCTGCCTATTTCCATAGCCGGAACAAGGAGCTTTGCCCCGTTTTCCCCAAAGGAAATGTCAAAATAACTTTCTCCCAATTCCTCCGCACCATCCCTGATACGAATCCTGTCCGTAAGTCCAGCTACCTCTTTTGCACATCGTTCCATTTCCTTTGACAAATCACTGTTATCACGCCACAACCTTATATAGATGTCCGACTCAAATTTTGAAAATATATCCGTTAGTTTATCGACAAACTCTTTTGGAACAAATTCAAGATGATTATATTTGTTTTTCTGTATTTCATCTGAATGAGCCACGTCCTTAATCTCATCCGGCAGCTCCAGCTCCTTATTTTCCTGTCTGTCTGAGTTTACAGCAGGACTGGCTTCATCCGGCAGTTCCAGTTTTTCATGCAGTTCGGCAATTTCAAGTTCAAGAGAAGTAGCAGCAATCGCACCATCTGCAACTGCCGTCACTACCTGCCTTAAATTTTTTACGCACACATCTCCTGCCGCATATACGCCGGGAAGATTTGTTTTCCTATTCATATCCGTTATGATATAGCCCTGTTCATCCTTTACCACCTCATCGGACATCCATTTTGTATCCGGCACATATCCTGCAAACACAAATACCCCAAAGCCTTTTTCATCTTTATACTCTGTAATTTCTCCTGTTCTGTTATTTCTGAATTTAGCGGAAGTGAGTATTCCCGTTCCGTTTACTTCAATGATTTCAGTTTCATACACTACCTTTATTTTGTCGTGAGCCTTAACCTTATCTGCTACGGTTTTGGCACAGGTGAAATCTTCTTCTCTAACGACGATTGTTACCTGGCTGGCATATTTCGTAAGAAACATACCTTCCTCTGCCGCTGCAAAGCCGCCACCTATTACAAATACCTGTTTTCCCGTAAAAAATTCTCCGTCGCACGTAGCACAATAAGCAACGCCCCTGCCTTGAAATTCCTTCTCCCCCGAGAATCCAAGTTTGCGGGGATTTGCACCCGTCGCAAGAATAATACCTAGAGCCTTATAGTCCCCCTTATCTGTGTGAACCGTTTTGATTGCCGTATCAAACTTCATATCCGTAACCTTTGCCATCATAAACTCTGCGCCGAAATTCTCAGCCTGTTTTTTCATATTTGACATCAGCTCCGGTCCCGATGTGCTCTGAATCCCCGGATAATTTACAATCTCGGCAGTAATATTAATCTGTCCGCCTATCTCTTCCTTCTCCAGAACAAGTACACTATATTTTGCTCTTGCCATATAAATTGCAGCAGCAATTCCTGCCGGTCCGGCACCGACAACAATCAGGTCATAAAAATTCTTATCCATCATTGTTTTATCCCTTCTACAGCATACCGACCAAATCCAGGCTTGGTTTTAAAGTTTCTGCACCAGGCTGCCATTTTGCAGGACATACCTCATCTCCATGCTCGGCAACGAATTGTAGTGCATGTACACGTCTAAGCAGCTCATCTGCATTTCTTCCTACATTTCCCGCAAGGACTTCATAAGCTACTATCTTGCCTTCAGGATTCAGGATAAAGCTTCCTCTTTCCGCCATTCCGTCATCTTCAATCATAATATCAAAAAATCTTGTAAGATTTCCTGTAGGATCTGCCAGCATAGGATACTGTATCTTTTTTATTGAATCGGATGCATCATGCCATGCCTTGTGTACAAAATGGCTGTCACAGGACACGCTGTATATCTCACAGCCTATTTTCTTAAATTCCTCATATTTATCAGCAAGGTCCGTAAGCTCCGTAGGACATACAAATGTAAAATCTGCCGGATAGAAAAAGAGCAGACTCCAACTTCCCAGAATATCTGCTCTTGTGATTTCCTTAAACGCTCCGTTAACATATGCGTTCGTCTTAAAATCCATAATTGTTTCATTAATAAGTGACATATCAAAACCTCCCATAATCATCTCTGTATAAACAGATTTTTTCTTATTATGTTCGTATTTCATATATCTATTCATTTTGAATCCGTTATTTATTTAATTTTCCTGCGGCACATTTCAAGAAACATCTGATGAAATCGTGTATCCTCTGTCAGTTCAGGATGGAATGCTGCCGCAAGCTGATTTCCGTATCTTACAGCCACAATATGATTATCCACCTCTGCAAGAACCTCTACATTCTGATTCGCAACTTCTATATATGGTGCTCTGATAAATTCCATTGGAAATATTCCAAGTCCCTTTATCTCCCCATCATAGTGAAAGCTGCCGAGTTGTCTGCCATACGCATTTCGCTTTACGCTCACAGGGAGTAATCCGAAATGTCTTCTGTCATCGTTTACAATATCCGATGCGAGAAGTATCAGTCCTGCACAAGTTGCCAGAACAGGCAGTCCGTTTTCAATTCGGCTCTTGATATCTTCATACATATCCAGCTCTCTGAGAAGTTTTCCCTGTACGGTGCTTTCACCACCGGGAAGCACAATACCATCAAAATCCTGTGTCAAATCCTGTTTTTGTCTCAACTCTGTTACCGTACATCCCAATGCCTCAAGCATCTTTCTATGCTCGGCAAATGCTCCCTGAACAGCCAAAACTGCAATTTTCATATCAGTCACCTGCCTTATTTTCCTCTTTCTGCCATCAGAAGCTGTATCTCATCCTCATTGATACCTACCATAGCCTCTCCAAGGTCTTTTGAAAGTTCTGCAATGAGCTTTGCATCCGTATAATTTGTAACAGCTTTTACAATAGCATTTGCACGCTTTGTAGGATTTCCTGATTTGAATATACCTGAACCGACAAATACACCTTCTGCTCCGAGCTGCATCATCAGTGCTGCATCTGCCGGAGTTGCTACACCACCTGCTGCAAAATTGACAACAGGAAGTCTGTGATTTTCATGAACATAAAGCACAAGGTCATATGGCACCTGTAGTTCTTTTGCTACATTGAACAACTCATCTTCTCTCATTGATGAAATTCTTGCAATTTCACTGTTCATCATTCTCATGTGACGTACAGCCTGAACCACATCTCCTGTACCCGGTTCACCCTTTGTCCGAATCATAGAAGCACCTTCGTTAATTCTACGAAGAGCCTCGCCTAAATCCTTCGCCCCACATACAAACGGAACCTTGAATTTTGTTTTATCGATATGATAAACATCATCAGCAGGTGAAAGCACCTCACTTTCGTCAATATAATCTATTTCTATTGCCTCAAGAAGCTGTGCTTCTACAAAATGTCCTATACGGCACTTTGCCATAACCGGTATCGATACCGCCTCCTGAATCCCCTGTATCATTTTAGGGTCACTCATTCTTGATACACCACCTGCCGCTCTGATATCAGCAGGAATTCTCTCAAGTGCCATAACCGCACATGCGCCTGCCTCCTCAGCGATACGTGCCTGCTCCGGTGTTGTAACATCCATGATAACGCCACCCTTAAGCATCTGTGCCAATTCCTTGTTCAGTTCATATTGTCTGTTTGCCATAATGATTTCTCCTTTTTATAGACCGCCTTTGGGGGCATACTGCTATACCCTTGCGGTATTTTCTTTTTTCCATCATTATAATCCTATCTAACATTATGAAAATAATCATTTCACGAAATAACTATATATCCAAACTGACCATATTGTATATGTCCAATTGACATGTTCACTTTTGAAAACCATAAAAATGAACCATGCAAACTGCATGGTTCATTCTATCATCTTTCTATTAACCGATACCTCTAGTTCTCTTCTTTTCTCTTTTTCATATAAAGAATAACTGCACCGGCTATTGCACATACCATAACTCCCAATGGAATTATAATATTAAATGAATCACCTGTCTTAATATGATTCGTATCGGTGTTGCCCGGATTATTACCATCGGTTGTTGCTTCTGTTGTATCATCGGTAGATACCCCATCTACTGCAATATAAACATCACACTCTGTTCTCTCACCATCCTCAACGACTGCAGAATGTTTCTCACCACGTGTTACTGTATATCCATCCGGAACCTTTACTGTTTCTACTTCATAATCACCTGCCGGTAATTTTGTCAATATAATCTTGCCCTCAGAATCCGTATCATATTCCTTTGTTGAACCATCAGGATATGTTACTTCTACCGTCGCACCAGGTACTATATCGCCCGTCACTTCGTCATATACAATAATGACAAGTTCTCCATTATACTCAGGCTTATCAATATCTCCGGTAGTCGGCTCAGTTGTCGGTTTTCCTGTTGGCTTTGTTGTCGGTTTTGTCGTCGGCTTCACTATCGGCGCTCCCGTCGGTTTTGTTGTCGGTGTTCCCACTGGTGTCGCTGTCGCTCCCGGTGTTGCTGTTGCCGTTACTGTCGGTGTTGCCGTTGCTATCGGTGTTCCTGTCGGTGTTGCCGTTGGCGTCGCTGCCGGTGTTCCCGTCGGTTTTGCTGTCGGTGTTGCCGTTGGCGTCGCTGTCGGTGTTGGAACTACTCCTGTCAAAAGTTTCTTTGACATTGGATAAAAATGTCCCTGTGAGCTTCCCGTAAGCGTCTTTGCAATAATACCACCTTCATAATCAGCATAACCTGTATCAACTGCCGCATTTGGAGCTACAAGATGACCACCCAGGCCATTGATTTCAATACTGCCTGTTGCATCAGGAAGATTGAATACAAAGTTCAAACCAGTAAAATTCAACTGCTTACCATAATCTGAATCCTGACCGGTCATTGTCTCCAATGCATTGCTCATATGCGTACCATTGATTTTAACTTTGCTCCAATTATCAAGTGTTACCTGATTTCCGTTTACATCAACGATTGATATCACACATGTATAACTTTGAAAATAATCTACATTTCCTTCTGGTGTAACAATATTTACACTATTCACACTATTGAATACATCAAATGGCAATACAAAATATGTATCCTCTGCACCACATGAAAGTGTAAGCTCTCCGTTTACTACATCCGCATCTTCAACCTGGGTACCTGTCTTACTGATAGCCTGTGACTGCGTACGTATTGCTGCAAATTCAGTTTCCATATTGATATAGCCTGCATCCTGAATCCATGAAGGATCCACAGATACGCCATCTGCTACATCTCCATAATAAACTGTATTATTTTTTGTAAATCCATCCGGTGGTGTGCCATTCCAACCATTTCCCTTAGCACCGCCTGCATATGTACCTATATATGACGGTACAATTGCGGCATCACCAAATGTATTCGAATTTGTATAGGTTCCTCCTACCGCAATAGCGCCAACCGTATGAGCACCACCACTAAGAGTCGCATCTCCTTCTACAAAAAACTGATACTTGCTCAGTGCGTCAGAAATAGCATCACCGCCACCGGCAGCATCCGCACTGCTGTTTGAAAACAGAATCGGCATACAGATTGTTACTGCAAGCACTACTGCAAGTATAGCCGCAAAAATCTGTTTGCGTTTTTTCTTAATTTTCATGTTTCCCTCACTCCTTCTAACATTTAATCAAATCATTCTTTGTTGTTTTAAATATTATAAGACATTACTCCCACAATAATTTATATAGTTATATAATAACATTATAAACAGGCTTTGTACACCTCTACATATTCCATAATTTTTTATGTGAAAATTGCACAAAACATTTGTTTTTTCTTATGACTTTTATGATGTCGCAACGGATTTTTCAAAAGGTAATTGTGCAATTACGATGGCTATAAACATAACCACACAACCGAGCATCTCTTTTGGTGTGAGCTTTTGTTCTAATATTAGCCAGCCGGCTATTACCGCAAATACAGACTCTAAACTCATCAGCAGTGATGCAATGGTTGGATTCAGTCCTTCCTGCCCAATGATTTGCAACGTATAACCAACTCCACAAGAGAGTATTCCTGCATATAAAATTGGAATCCACGCCTCCAATGACGTCAAATCAGATGCCAATGCCATGAGTCCCTCAGATGAATGTTTCATCTCTATAAAAAACATGGGTATACTGCATAATATTCCACATGTAAAAAACTGTATACATGACATTCTGACGCCGTCTACGAGCGGTGAGTAATAATCCACGACAAGTATATGTAAACTAAATAGCAAAGCACAGCTTAGTGTAACCACATCACATAGCTTGAAAGAAATTTCTTCCGTCATACAAAGAAGATATAAGCCTATTACCGTAAGTACAACTCCGCACCATACATTGATACCGCATTTCTTTTTTAGAAATATACCCAGTATCGGCACAATTAGTATATAGCATGCTGTCAGAAATCCGGCTTTTCCCGCCGTAGTACCCATATACAAACCAAGCTGCTGTAGAGAGCTTCCCAAAAATAATATTACACCACAAAGGATTCCACCTGTAGTAAGTTTTTTCTTATCTTTCATTGTGACAGGCTTTTTAACGGAACGGCCTGTCTTGTCCATAAGAATAATGACAGGAAGCAGTACAATACCGCCTATAACAGAACGAATACCATTAAAGGTAAATGGCCCGACATCTTTTCCTCCTTCACTCTGTGCTACAAATGCCGTTCCCCATATAATGGCTGTAATAAGTAATAATACCGTATTCCTAATCTTTCTTGTACGCATCTTTTTTCACTCTTTTCTTCCGATATCCATACTTCCTGAACGAAATCCCTCTAAATCGACAGTTACATATGTATATCCTATATTTTTTATATATTCTGTTATCGCATTTCCATGTACAATAAGCCGTTCAATGTCCTGCCTGTCTACCTCTATCCTGACAAGCTTGCCGTATACACGACATCTCACGTTATAAAAGCCCAAGCTTCTAATGTAGTCCTCCATTCTTGCCACCTGTTCCATTCGTGACCTGCTAAGCTTTGTATGATACGGAAACCTTGTTGCCATACATGGTGTAGAAGGCTTCTCTGCCACTGCGACATCGAAATTCTTTGCCAACTGTCTGATTTCTGATTTCGTCAGATGACAATCCGAAAGCGGACTGACAATCCCCAATTCCTTGAGCGCTCTAATACCCGGTCTGTAGACATACATATCATCTTCATTTGTTCCTTCAAGAACGACTAACTTTCCTGCATCTTTTTTTAATTTCGTAAACATACACTTTTTGCAGAGATAGCACCTGTCCGGAGGATTGTTTTCTATCCCCGCTTCGCTCAGCTCATCCACATGAATCGTGCGGGGTACGGCACCAATTTGTTCAGCCAGACGAACCGCCTGAGCTGTCTCGCCTGACGGATGTAACGTAGTGGCTATTGTATATGCATATACGGTTGTACCATTTTTCTTTGCCGCATTAACTGCAAGCAGGAGCAGCAGACTGCTGTCTACTCCCCCTGAAAATGCCACTGCCGTATCTTGTTTTGTATACTCATCAAGCTGCCTGCACAAAAGGCGGTACTTATTCATCAACTCTATCATAGCACCCCTCTAAAATTATATGATATACCTCGCTATAGCTCATACCGGTCTGTCTGCAAATATTTGCCACGCTTTCGTATTCAGGATAATACCGTCTGTCTCCGGCTACATCACAAATCTTTACCTTGGCGGTTCCTATCGGGGTAGCAAATTCCCTTATCTTGCGAGGAAGCACCGTACGTTCCATCGCCACACGCCGTATCCCGATGGTTGTGGTTTCATGGAATATGATACGCTCCAGTTCCTCTATCGTATCCTTGCTGCAAATGACGTTAAGCTGGTAAGCCGGTCTGTTTTTCTTCATAAATACAGGTGTATAATGTACATCTTTTGCGCCTGCCGCCATAAGCATTTCCATGACAAATCCAAGATTTTCACCTGTGATATCATCTATATTGGTCTCCAATTTATATATAAAATCAGCATCCCGGTTTGTCAACCCGTCTTGATCGTCTGTTTCTATCACCATAGCCCTCAAGATACTGGGGCTTTCATAGGCTCTCTTTCCTGCCCCCATACCCGTTTTTCTGATATGAAAATGAGCCGGTAATACATCCTCCGTCGCTATCGCAGCAACGATTGCCGCCCCGGTCGGAGTCACAAGCTCTGCATGCGTATCTGTGATACGAAGTCTGATATGATGGTTTTCTACGATATGTGTAACAGCAGGAACAGGTATCGGTAATATTCCATGAGCACATCTGACTGTTCCCTGTCCTTCGCACAGTCTTGGAACGATTACATCTTCTATACCCAGTTCATCAATGCAAAAAGCCGCTGCTATGATATCCACAACAGAATCAACAGCCCCCACCTCATGGAAATGTACTGTTTCAAGCGTGGCACCATGTGCCTTTGCTTCTGCCGCTCCAAGTATGGTAAAAATCTTCTTTGCTATCGCCCTGGCATTTGATGTAAGCTGTGTTTTATCGATAATATCAAATATATCCGCAATTCCGCGATGCGCATGGTGATGGTGGTGATGATGCGTATGTTCATGTCCATCATGTTCATTCTCCCCATGCTTGGAATTATGGCTATGCCCGTTATCATGGTCATGTCCAAACAGGTACTCCATATCGGTATCATGATTCTCATACTCTTCATCCAGCACCACATCAAAATCACAAACATCAAGACCAAGCTTCTTCACCCGGCTTATCTTTACCGCAAAGCCCGATACCGGAACAGAAGCCAAAGTTTCTTTCAATCTATTTTCATCTATTCCCAAATCAAGCATGGCAGCGACAAACATGTCACCACTGATACCTGACAAACATTCCAAATATAATTTTTTCATGTCAACCTCTTTATTATATCTGCATAAGCATCTTTTTCAGCATCATTTTATTTCCGACACTTCTTAATACCACTACTTAGACCTCAGCAGAATTCTTTACAGCCAGTCTGTTTATCTGCGTAGCTATATAACCTGCGCCATAACCATTGTCAATATTTACTACCGACACACCATTTGCACATGAATTAATCATGGTAAGAAGTGCGGATAATCCGTTCATGGCGGCTCCATACCCTATGGAGGTCGGAACGGCAATAACAGGTTTATCTACAAGTCCACCCAAAACGCTTCCGAGTGCGCCTTCCATACCTGCAACCGCAACGACACAATTTGCAGCCTGGATAACATCAAGCTTCGCAAGAAGTCTGTGCAAACCGCTTACACCCACATCATATATCCGTTCAACATTACTGCCAAAAAACTCCGCCGTCTGCGCTGTCTCTTCCGCAACAGGGATATCCGCAGTTCCCGCCGTACAGACAGCAATCAGTCCCTTTCGCCTTTTGTCTGTTTTTTCCACTTTGAGAATATGCGATACCTTATCATAAGCTGCATCGGGCAGACTGCTCTTTATCAGCTCATACTGCTGCTCATTTGCCCTTGTGCCGAGCACCTCACCCTCAGCCTCATATATTCTCTTATATATATCGAGCAAAAAATCATCGTTCTTACCGCTGCAAAATACCACCTCAGGAAATCCGCTTCTAAGCTTCCTGTGTGTATCCAGTTTTGCAAATCCCATCTCTTCAAACGGCTCTCTGCGAAGCATCAGCTCTGCTTCCTCCACAGATATCATTCCGTTTTTTACCTGCTCTAATATACCTCTGGTATCCATAAATGCTCCTTACCAAGTTCTGTCAATTAAAGTCTTTCCTCAATAGCCTTAATAACCGTTTTTAACGCTTTAATGCGTGCATACTTCTTGTCGTTTGATTCCAGTACATACCAAGGAGCATATTCCGTATTCGTCTTTTGAAGCATCTCATTGACCGCATTTTCGTATAAATCCCATTTCTCACGGTTTCTCCAATCCTCATCCGTAATCTTCCACTGCTTCTCAGGCGTATTCTGACGAAGTGTAAAACGCTCAAGCTGGGTTTCTTTATCGATTTGAACCCAGAACTTAATAATAATTGCTCCCCAATCAGCCAGTTCCTTTTCAAATTCATTAATCTCGTTGTAAGCTCTCTTCCAGTCATTTTCTGAGCAAAAGCCCTCCAGCCTTTCTACCATGACACGTCCGTACCATGTTCTGTCAAATATGGCAATATGACCTGTTTTAGGAAGTCTGACCCAGAAACGCCACAGGAAATGTCTTGCTTTCTCATGCGGCTCCGGACTTGCAATCGGATTTACCTCATAGCCTCTGGCATCTAATGCGCCTGCAATACGTTTAATATTACCGCCCTTTCCTGCCGCATCCCAACCTTCATAGGCAATAATAACAGGTATTTTCTTAAGATATAATTCATTATGAAGCTTTCGGAGTTTCTTCTGACATTTATCCAATTCTGCATTATATTCCTCGTCGGAAAGCGCCTTATCAAGCGGTATATCGGAAAGCTTCGGAACCGGCATCAGCGGAAATACATTCTGAAGAATCGGAACGGCATTTCCCCTGTTCGTAAGAGCGGTTTCTATTCCCTGATTCAGTATCTCAAGGATTTGCAGCTCAGCCCACTTTTTATCGATTGCATCTATCAAATACCACGGGGCATTTGACTGGTTTGTATCATCAATATACCTGTTAAATACCTCCAGATATTTGTCATAATGTTTGTTCTGATACATATCCTTTTCGGATACCCGCCAACTGGTGTTTTTGTCTTTCTTCAGTCCGTTCAGCCTTCTCTTCTGCTCCTTTTCGTCAATATGAAGAAAGAATTTCAGCATCAGATAACCATTGTCGGCAAGCGTTCTTTCAAAACGCTTCACGCTGTCTATCTCGCTTCTGTAAGCCTTCTGCGACAGCTCACCCTTTATCTTATCTGTCACAACTTCCTTCATCCAACTGCTGTCAAGAAATGTAAATCTTCCTGCCTCAGGAATTCTGATAAAATATCTGTAGAGGAACGGCTTTCGCAATTCTTCCTCTGTAGGCTCCTTTACCGATTCCACTTTGAAAAAACGAGGGTCCATGTTTTTGATAATTCTTCCCGTAACGCTTCCTTTTCCGGCTGCCCCCCAGCCTTCAAAAACAATAAATACGGGAACCTTCCCCTCTTTTACCTTAATCTGATTTCTTTCCAGCTTTTCTCTCTCAGCCTTAAGGCGTGTTTCAAGTTCAACTTCATCCGGTCGTTTTGGCTTACTCCAGCTTTTTAACATCGTAATCTCCTCCTTACATTACACCATGCCGCCCCTGCTTGAATCCCGCCTATAGTCTGTACCTGAATATATGTTATGACAGTTCAAGCTCCGGCTTTGCAAATTCCTTTAATTTATACGCATATGCCTCTCTCATGGCATCCTCATACGGAATTTTATCCATAGGCCATCCCAGCTCAGCCAGCAGAAAATGTACAAAATCAGGATTTTGTATCAAAAGCGGTCCCAGCAAATAGGTGGCTATCAGCTTTCCTGTATATATTCCCTCATCATTTGTATCAGGATTCATACCCTTTCCTATTTCCGTCTTACAAAATGATATATCCTCCGAAATACCATAGGTATGAGAAAATCTGCTGCTGTATCCTATGAGCGTCATGTCCTTAAACTTAGCCTTCATAAGATTATTAAAACGGTTTGGTGCCTGTCTTACCGAATAGAAGTCGAATAATCCAAGCCCCTCCACCTTACTTCCGTCCTCTCTCTGTATATAAGAGCCTAAAAGCTCAAGTGCATTTCCCACAAACAGGAATAATGTCCTGCCCTCCTTAAGCATCGGTGCAATTTCATCCTTGTACTGCATAAGGCGGCTTAGTATCAGCTCCTGACTCTTCTCGCTCATGGAACACATATATACAAGAGCAACTTCTTCCTGCAAAAATAACGGTTTATCATTCAACTCCGTAGAAACAAATTCCGCATCAGGAAGGCACTGTGACAAATATTTCATATTTCCCTTATCCCCAAAGAGCGTACAAATCTCCGGATATAATACTTCAATCTTCATTATTTGCCCTCCTCCAGTCTCTTAATAATCTTCTGTTTCATCTCACAGGACATGCCATAATTCTCACAATCATACAAAATGTATACTCTGTCCACCCCGTCAAGCGTAACCATATCGGCTGCTGCCACCTCACTGGTATTTACCTGAATTTTCTCCTCAGGAATACCTGCTATAAGACATCTTACTTTATGGTCGTAGCATCTTGGACCTGAACAGATGACCTGAACCACATCATCCCGATTGAACTGTTCAAATTCCAAATCATATATCCAGCCTGAATATTCTATACTCTTCTTCCTGTCACTTAAATCATCCATTGCAAGAATAACAGCCTTTCTCCCTTCTTCATTTGCCACATATTCAAATGTTCTTGAAGAAGAAACCGCACTCTGACCTTTACTGAGCGCCTGAATAACCGTAACACCGTTGACAGTCGTTTCGTTGTGACGGGAATCAGGAACATGGATTTGGGCAATCAGCTCCTGCACCTGCTCCTGCTGATATCCAATCTCACGAAGAGCCGAAATAACCGTGACCTCATTATAGATATTGAACAATGCCGTATGAATCAGCGGATATACCGTTTCCGTATCTCCCTCCCGCATGGTAAGTGTCATATTTTCACGATTGATCTCAGTGGCAAGATATTTTTTATCTGCTGAGTGGAGTCCGCAGTTCGGACATACTACATCACCGATATGGTGATATCTCAAATAATTATATTTCAGCTTTGTTCCGCACTCAGGGCAAAGCTGATAATCGGCTATCAGGTTGTATGGCTCAGTCTTGTCATCAGGCTGTGCCCCTATTCCATAAAATACTCTTTGACTGTTTTTCTTTAACATACTTGAACACAGCTCGTCCGCATTCAAAATCACCTTTGCCGAGTCAGGGCAATACGTATCTATAACACTGAATATATAATCCGGATGCGCATTTCTCTTTAACGAATCACGAAACAAGCCTGTCACTACCAGATAATCAGGATTTACATATGGAAGTATCAGTCGTGATGCCCTTTCATCAACTTCAAATACTGTCGCATCCACACGGCATTTGCCTGTCCAGTTAAGACTGTTTATAACGTTCGTCATACAGCCCGGAACAATATTGGAACCTGTTCGATTGCTTACGACGCTCTTTCCTGACTTCTCCAAACAGTCTGTCAGAAGATTGGAAACCGTTGTTTTTCCATTTGTACCTGTAACACATATGGCAAGTGGTGCCTTTGGTGCCTGTGCCAGAAAATCAGGACAAAGCTTCTGTGCAATAACCCCCGGTGTATGTGTCCCGTTTCGTCCCAAAAGACGAATAACCGTTTTACTTAACTTTGCAGCAACAAGTGCCACATGAAATCGAAAAGATGCCATCACTTTTCTCCTTTGCATATTCTAAAAAATTCCATGTAATTCTACATCTATATATCAGTATTTGTCAATTTAAACATAGCTATTCGAAGCACTTTCAACCAACCTGTTTTCATTTTATCATTCCCATTTTTTCAGGTCAACTCAAGCACGGTTTTCTGTTGTAAATTCTAATTATTTATGACATAATTAATACATGATTACCAATTATTATGTAGGGAGGGAAGGAAATGGAAAAGCTGTTATATTTTGATATCTGTGCACTGATCATATTGGTTATTCTGATTACTTCCACGCTGTTTCGAAATATGCTTCGCGGAAAGGTAAACTGTTTTTTCTTTGCCCTGCTGATTTTATCACTGATTACTACCGGCTTTGACATATGGGCCATTGCGCTTGACAATGCGGGTGCAGGTAACCTTACTTTTAAATATGTGGCGCATACCTTTTATCTGCTGTTCCATAACCTTACGACACCTCTGTATATTTTTTATATCATTGCACTTTCTGATACATGGCATATTATTCGGCAGAAAATGATATTTCCAATATTACTTTTTATGCCGTTTGCCATTGATATTATTCTTTTAATCAGCAACTTATTTATTCATAAGCTGTTTTATTTTGATGCAAATGATACATATACAAGAGGTTCCATATACTTTATTATATATATCATCGCAGCAATTTACTTCCTGTTTGGTTTTATCTATCTGGCACATTACAGGTTACTGTTTTCCATAAAAAAATTCTCATCACTGATTGCCGTATTTCCTTTAATGCTGTTTGCAACGATGGTTCAGATGCTTTATCCTGCCATTCGTATTGAAATGTTTGTTCATTCTGCATGTCTGCTCTATATCTGCATGATGGTACAGCGTCCTGAAGAACGATTGGATATGGACTCCGGTCTACAGAATCTCTCTTCTTACGTCAATGATATTAAGCATGCTGTTCTTACCAAAAAGCAGAACCGGATCATTATGATAAATATTACCAATTATGAAGTTGTACGGAAAATGCTGGGATACGAAAATAATATTAAAATGCTGAAGGCTATTTCCGAAAAGCTCTCCGCCATTAATATCAACATGTTGCCGCAATCCGATTTGTACTATCTCGGTTCAGGTAAATTTCGTGTGGTTACAGATTTAATACCGTATGACATGGTATATGCGGCTGCGGAAATGATTAATGAAACCCTGAAGCCAAATCTTACCATTAATCAAATGGAGATTAACCTGATAGCATGTGTATGTATTGTGAATTACCCTGAAGATATTAAGGATGCAGAATCACTGCTTGCTTTTGAAAATGAACTGAACGGCAGATACTATAACGGGAATGTCCTTCTTGCCGCCGATATATATCAGCAATCCCACTATGAGATTATGAAGGATATAGACCGTATCATAGAACATGCCCTTACGAACAATGAATTTGAAGTTTATTATCAACCGATTTATTCTGTTGCAGATAACTGTTTTAAAAGTGCAGAAGCACTACTCCGTCTCCACACGCAAGACGGAAAATTCATTTCACCAGAACTATTTATACCTGCGGCAGAAAAAAGTGGCGCAATCCACAAAATCGGCGTTTTTGTGTTGGAACAGGTATGTGATTTTATTGCAAGCGATGATTTTAAAAAGCTGCACCTTAACTATATTGAAGTAAATCTTTCCGTATCACAATGTATGCAGAGTGGGCTTGCAGGTGATGTATTGGATATTATCAAAAAACATAAAATAGAAACCTCCCGGATCAATCTGGAAATTACAGAAACAGCAGCTTCATACTCGCAAAATACCATGCTGGATAATCTCAACATTCTGTCCGATGCAGGTATCAGTCTGTCCCTTGATGATTTCGGAACCGGCTACTCAAATATGATGCGTATTGCATCACTGCCGCTTCGTATCGTAAAACTGGACAAAACATTTTCGGATATTTCTGAATATCCTAATATGTCCGTCGTTCTTGAAAATACAATCCGCATGATTAAGGAAATGAACATGCAAATTGTAGTTGAAGGCATTGAAACAGAACAGTTGGCGGCCAAATTTTCCGAGCTGGAGTGCGAATTTATACAAGGCTTCTACTACTCAAAGCCTATGCCAAAAGATAAGCTGATTGCATTTTTGGATGGAAGCACTTACCCTTCAGATAATAATTAGGATATGAACTTGAGGGGTGCTCTCCTTTATAACCTTATTTAAAGTAAATACTATTCTATGGGTCTTGAATTTCTTAACCGCCCCTTCAATTCATTCTGTATATCATAAACATCAAGTTTTTTCTTGCCACCTTCTGTTTTTATATATACATCACCTTTAGAGGTAGAAAAAAGGATGTCGCTTGTCCACTGTCTGATAATAACTTCTACGATAAACAAGTCCTTTGCTATTTCATTGCCATCCAAGATATTTTCATATTGGATTTGTACAATATCAGCACTTACATACGGTTTCATCTGTCCGATTCGTTCAGATATCTTTCTATCTATCTCATCTCTGTCCTTTTTTGATAATTTGACTCCTTTTACAATACCATCATCACTGATTCCCCATTTGATAACACCAATTCCGGTAACCCGGCTGTTCAGAAATGCGTTAATATAAATCTCTGCAACATCCACAATGGAATTACAGGGATGATTCCCTTTTATCTCCTTGTATTCAATGTTTCTGCCCTCAGCTTCCCCTACTTCCTTTCCTAATATGTATTTTACAATCTTATTTTCAACCCGCTGTTCATCTTCACGCTTCTGATTGTAGATTAATGTCCTCATATCACGGCAGAAAATCTCTTTATATTGAAACGTAGGATAACCATGATACCTATCCCCATCTTCTCTCTGAAGATATATTTTATTTCCCTTCAGCCGTTCTGCGTCATGCATATTCGCCGTCAATATAATCTGAATCTGTAATTGCCGCATAACCATTAATAATAACGCTATTGTCCCTGTATCCAACATGGCAAAGGGAGCATCTAATAACAAGACACTATCCTGTGGTATATACGACAGCATATTCAAAATTCTAATAACAGCCTGTTGTCCTCCTGATATATATCGATAATTTTCTATTATATGAAAATTATCGTTAACAATACGTCTATCACTGAATCCGCATTTATTTAACAAATCAACGGCATTTTTAATCATTATATCTGAAAATTGATAATCATAATTAAGGAACTCACCACTGTATAAATAGACATTATGATAATTTAGGGAAGTAAGCCGCTTCATATCCCCAAGTGACGGCACTACAAATTCAGATGTTCCATTCTTATAATATTTTTCTAAGCGGAAACTTTCACTGCCTTCCCGTACATTCAAAAGGACATGTGCCATTTCACCTTCGCCAATATATTCTATTTTCTCTTCATCCTGAAACATAGAATATAATATTGCCAAAAGCGTTGTCTTACCACTCCCGTTTACACCCTCAATGATGTTTATATTTTCCGAGTCAAAATTTAGTTTTACATCTTTCAAAAAACCAAAATTTGCAATTTCTACATTATCAATTATCATAGATTCCTCTTCTTTAATACTAGCTTCATACTCTTACCAAACTGCAAATGACTTCCGTATGCCCGGTCATTGGAAATAAATCTACAGGCTGTATTATTATTACCTTATACCCATTCTTCGTCAGATATTTCAAATCTCTGGCAAGGCTTTCAGGGCCGCAGGATATATAGATAACCTTCTTCGGTGCCAACTTTACGACTGATGACAGGAAGGCTTCATCACTTCCCGAACGGGGCGGGTCCATAAATACCACGTCGATTTTCTCTTTTTGCTCCGCAAGGTCAACCATGAATTTTCCAGCATCATTGTTGTACAAATCAACATTCTCCAGCTTGTTCATACGGCAATTGATATTTGCATCTTTTATGGCCGCACTGTTTAACTCCACACCGATAACCTGTTTTGCCCTGTCTGCTGCTATCATTCCGATTGTTCCGATTCCACAATATGCATCTATAACCACCTCTTTTTTCTTAAGGTCTGCATATTTGATTGCCTTCCGGTATAGAACCTCCGTCTGCACAGGATTGACCTGATAGAAGCTTCCCGGTGATATACGAAAACGTTTGCCGCAGAGAATATCCTCTATAAATCCCTTCCCGTATATAACCTGATTTCTTGCCCCTATCACCATACTGGTTTTTTTATCATTGATGTTTTGAACTATGGTTGTAATCTCAGGATGGCACTTCACAAGAGCCTTGGCAAAATTATTTTTTGACGGAAATACAGGCGAAGCCGTTACGATAATCACCATGATCTGTCCTGTCTGACAACCTGTTCTTATTTGCACATGCCTGATTAATCCTGTTCCCGTGTCCTCATTATAAAGCTGCATCTTAAAAGACCGAATCAGCTCTGCTATGGATTTTATGATGGCAGATGCACACTTATCCTCTATGTAACACTCCTCGACCGAAAGCACGTTGTGCGTTCCTTCTTCATATCTTCCTGCAATTACTTTGCCATCCTTTAATCGCCTGAAAGAAACATTTATTTTATTCCTATAGTTATATGGATTTTCCATACCGATTATTTTTTCCACATAACCAAATGATGATAATATCTGTTCCATTTGTTCCTGCTTCAACGCAAGCTGCTTTTCATAAGGCATGTCTATATACTGACAGCCACCACAAATATGAGATACACAGCATTTACTTTGTACCTTATTCCTGCTTGCGCTTCCCTTGCCATTATTTTCATACGGAGGAACTTTCTTGATTTCTGCTTTTGTGCTTATTGTACGCCTATTTTGTTCCATCTTCGCTTTTGTTTTTGTGTTATCTGCTTTTGTGCTATCTATTTTTGTATTATCTGTTTTGGATTTCTTGTTCAAATTCCCATAACGCTTTTCTACTTTGCTATTATGCTTTCCCCGTTTTATTTCCGCCATATTCTTTCCCATTCTTATCACGCCTTATTTTGTTTTGTGAATAGTAAAGCGCTACTGCGCTATCGCTTCATATACCACCGTTGCCATAAGATTATAACCTTCCTTATTCGGATGGATATCCAGATTGACAACAGTTTCATCATATCTTGCATTCAATACATTTAGCTTCGTCATTGCAAATGCCGTATACCAGTCTGCAACCCTGCAATCATACTCATTTGCCAAAGCTTTTATATTTTCATTCAACTCCTGCATCATACTATCTGTAAAATCCGAAAGCGCCGTATTTTCCCCCTCAATAATGATATCCAAATCTATATAGCGATACGGATTGTATATTGTTGCAATAACAATCTGACAGTCAGGATTTTTCTCTTTTATGAACTCCAATACCGCCTTCGTATTCTCATATCCTGAGAGCAAGCTGTTTTGGTAGTTGGAAAGTGCCTGCTCATATTTCTCTTTTGTTACACTTCCATTTTCAATGGTTGCATAAATAATCGGATTCATGGAATCAAGCACATCATTTGCCCCGATATCTATCGTAATCAGGTCAGCCTCCGAAATCATACCAATTCCGCCTTGCTCCAGCATATCAAGTAGTCCGTCTGTTGTCAGTCCGTCTACTCCATAGTTATACTCCACATAGAAATCTCCCGCCTTATTCAGATTTTCCGTTACAATAGCGGAAAATCTGTCATTCTTCTTGTCGGCAAGACCATAGCCATGTGTCAGTGAATCTCCAATTGCCACATATATTTTCATATTCTGCTGCTCTCCGTCTGTAGTTTCCTGTCCTGTTTTATCAGATGGATTTGCACCATCTGATATAGCGTTTTCGCCGTCATTCTCGTTACCATTTCTGTCGTTATTTCTGTTGTCATCTCTGTCGTCATTTCTGTCGTCATTCTCCTGTTCATCCACAAGATTCACGGCAACATCCCTGCTTGATAAATCTCCGTCTGCATTTGCGACATCTGAATGTTCTGTTTCAATAGTGCTTATTTGTTCTTCTGATGCCACATTTTCATTTTTACCACAGCCGGAAAATGCCATTCCCAATAACAAAATAACGGCTGCCATGCAAATGTATTTTATCTTCAAAACATGCCTCATACCCTGTATCAAAATAATCCTCCTGATTCCTGTTATCCCGGCATCTATTCTGCTGATTCATGATTGGATTCTATTCCCCCGGTATCTGCTCTGCTGATTCACAATTGGATTCTATTCCTCTGGTATCTGCTCTGCTGATTCACGATTGGATTTCTGTCCTTGGCTATCTGTTCAGAATCTGCCGTCATTTCTAATCTTCCCCTGTCAGCCTTACCTTAATCATATCATGATGAACAGCATCCAGATATTTGCCAAAAATCTGGTCTGTTCTGACACGGAGACTTGATGTGCTGACACACGGATGGCATCCCAGATACTCTCCGTCCAGTATATCTTCATCCACAAGAAGCTGCACCTTATTTTCCACATCATTTATCAACCCTAAAATACTGACAGCACCCGGTTTGATATCGAGATATTTCTCCATATCCTCTGCCGAGGCAAAAGAAAGTCTTGCACTTCCGATTTGCGATGTTATCTCCTTCGTTTTAAAAGGCTTGTCCCCCGGCATCATCAGCAAATAAAATTGTGTTTTCTGCCTGTTACAAAGAAACAAATTTTTACAAATGGTTGCCCCTAAAACCGCATCGATCTCATAACATACTTCCATGGTGTCTGCCGGAGCATGGTCCGTTCTCATATATTCTATACCATATTTATCAAGAAAATCATATACCCTGATTTCTCTCTCAAGTCTTCCTTCATTGGTTTCCGGTCTTCCTTTATATAATTCCATAAGCTCCTCCGTATATTTATTATTTTATCAAGATGAAGCATAACAAACGATATTTCATCTTTATTTTCAAAAATATACTATTTGTCTATCCGTTTATTTTTTCGCAAATATTCTAAAAATCCAATCAGGCCTTCTTCTATATCCTCATAAGTTCTTGAAAATTCTCCTGTATACCAAGGGTCTGCCACATCCCTCGGATGTGCAGTATAATCCAGAAGAAGGCTGATTTTCCCTGCTGCATCTCCTCCTGATATGCGAATCATGTTTCTTTTATTCATGCTATCCATACCAATAAGATAGTCAAATCTCGTATAATCCTCCACCGTCATTTGTCTGGCTCGTTTACCTTCACAGGATATTCCATGCTTCTTTAGCTCCGCCCTTGCAGGAGGGTATACCGGATTCCCGATACCATTCCATATCTCCTCAGTACTGGTAGCGGCAGACTCTATGTAAAACTTATCTGTTATGCCACGTTTCTCCAGCATGTCTTTAAAGATGAATTCAGCCATTGGGGAACGGCAGATGTTGCCGTGGCAGATGAAAAGTACCTTAATCATAAATTTCTCCTATCCTAAAATGCCAAGATATGCCCCAGTTTGCGTTGGTTTATCAGGTTTCCGGCACTCAAATCATTTTATTCATTTGCCACACTTTATGCCCTATCTTGGCATATCGTGGCAAATCATATCCTTATGTAGTAGTCAAATCGTAATCAGTTTAGGGGGGTCAGACTACTCCATTTTTGCCCTAGGGGGTTCATTTTTTGAATTAGGGGTGTTCACTTTTTAACGATGCCCCTACTCACGATTAGGATTATACCATAGAGACTCCTTATTTTCCATCGAAAAAGCAGCCGACAGAAAGGAATCTGCCGACTGCATATATGTGTTTATTCTATTGATTTGATGAAGTCAAAAGCAAGTGGAAACTGAAATTTGTCTGTTAAAAAGAATTCCTATTTTCCAATTCAATTCTACGCTTAACAGCATTTCTAATCATCTCGTTATCATCATTTGAATATTCCATTACCTTTGTTAAAGGAGAATTAGGATGAAGGATTGCTGTTTCTTTTACACAAACATCTTTATCTTCCAGTAATAGTTCAAGCGTTTTTTCTGATGTATTTTTATTGGCAGCAACACCTTCTCGAACTTCTGCAAATGGACATTTAGCCAATTCGTTCAAACTATCAGCATTTATAAGATGGTCTGCAGCATACCACAATTTTGCGCGTTGCTTTGCTTCTTTATTCGAAATCTTCTCTCCAAACAGTAATGCAGTTGTTTTAATCATTTCTGCTCGGTCATAATGGTCATTATCTATTTCATTATTATCAAACTGCTTTTCATACTTTTTGCAAAAATATTTTTGACCATTTAAAACGAAATAAATTTTATCAAATAATGACATGTATCCACCTCGATTACACATAAAATCTTGCTAATGTAAGTCAAGTACTTTTTAAAATTTATTGAGATAAATTTTAAAAAGTACTTGACTTACATTAGCAAGATTTTTCACTCTCTATTTTACATCCAACCAATATCAATAACAACCACAAAAACAGACTGACCAGATTGCTCCAGTCGGCCACACTTCTTTTACTCTATACCACCTTGAACATATTCTGTTTCATCGGCTTTTCCTTTTCTCCCCCATACATTTCCTTCCTGGCTTTCTCCAAAGTCTCCATCCTCTTCATTTCCTCGGCAGCATCCTCCAATCCCAAATGAGTGTAGGTGTTTAGGGTTACCCCTATCTCACTTATATGCCCACAAACAAATAATAAAAATATGATGTGCTTATTCTGTTGCTAAAGATTTAACCTTTGACTCAATCTCTTTAATAACCGCCTTAAATTTATCATCATCCTGCCCTGTTGGGTCCTGAAGTCCCCAATTATCATCAAATGGTCTTCCAATAAAAGGGCATCCCACATCGCATCCCATAGAGATTGCTATGTCAGGCTCCGGTATTTCATCAACCAGTTTACTGTACTGACCGTTTTTTTCCATATCGATTCCATACATCTCTTTCATAATACGGACAGCGTCCTGATTTATTTGTGGTTTTACCTCTGTTCCGGCAGAATAACACTCAAAAGAATCACCAAGCAAAAGATTTCCCAACGCTTCTGCTATTTGACTTCTGCATGAGTTATGAACACAAATAAATGCTACTTTTTTTCTATTTCTATTGTTCATATCAGAATCCCCACTTTCCTAACAGCTTGATTACCTCTGCCGACTTTAATACCTTACCCATAGATACTACTGACGTTTAACGAGCCATGCGTGTCCAGTTTGATAATGAATTATATCATCGCACTTAATCCCATCATCATATCAAACAATATAACATGTAGTTTGAATTTTACCATATACTCAGAATAATGTATCTCTGGCATATTCATTTGCCAGTTCTGTCAAATAAGAATGATCCAGTTTGTCGTATTTTGTTTCCAAATTTGCAAGAACTGAGCTATACTTAAAAAATGATTGATTTTCATAAAAGAAAATCATATCCCTATTAAGACATTTTAATACTTTTTTTGTTGAAGCCAGCATTTCTGTTTCATTAAAATCAGGATTGCTTATTTTATTTAAAGTATTTACAAAGCTATGCGCAGAAGTACAATAAGTTTTCAAACTGTCATTTACTTCCTCCCAATCTATATATAACAACTCTTTCAAAGCCGTATATAGTTGTTCCTTCAAAAACGCCTGTGTCGCTTGATCCATATTTAACGGCTGATAAAAAGTAATTATAATTTTCAATGGAATATCGTTTGTGTCAAATTTCCTATCATCCGGATTTTGATACCAAATCTTAACCGTGCGGTCAGTTTGGTGATCTCCCAATCGGTCAAATACGTTTCGTATTTCAGCCCGCACCTTTTCTTCAAATTGAAACAAATCCTTTGAACAAAATCCTCGAACGATTTGACCGTCATAAATGGCTGTACAATGAATCTGGAACAGACTAGGTGCTTCGATGAAGTCAGAAACGCAAATATCACAGTTTTTATAAACCGGCATAGGATTGGTGTATATATCATCAACAATAATCCCTTACATGGATAGCTGCTTTATCAACTCAATCCCTATTTCACTATGCTCCATCTCCGGAATGGTAAGCTCTATCCGTCAATGGTATCTTCATTAAAAGCCCCCTCAGCAATCAGCTCAAGCATTATATCCACAATTGCAGCATCCAACTGTGCTCCCGCTACCCGTTTCAGTTCAGCAACAATCTCGTCCATCGACATAGATTCTCTGTAAGGACGGTTAGAATGCATTGCATCAAAGGTATCGGCAACTGCAATAATTTTGGCAATCTGCGGAATCTCCTTCTCACTCTTCCCATTCGGGTAACCTTTGCCGTCAATCCTCTCATGGTGGTAGCCGGCACCCAATGCCAGATTCGGCAGACAGTCAATCTCCTTTAAAATTTCATAGCCATACTGCGCATGATGCTTCATCACTTCATACTCATTATCTGTCAATTTTCCAGGCTTATTCAGAATACTTTCCGGAATAATAATCTTTCCAATGTCGTGCAAAAGAGCAATATGGTATATATTTTCCAACCGCTTACCACGGTAGCCAAGTCGCCATGCAATTTTCTTTGTGCACTCTGCCACCCGGAAGGAATGACCCTTTGTGTAATGATCCTTAATGTCAATGCTTTTCGCAAATGCCTGAATCATCTGGTTAATAAACAGCTCGCCTTCTTTTTCTTCTTGGATTGCCCGCTTCAGTTCTTCGTTTTTCTCCAAAATCTCGCGATTCTGTTCCTCTAGCTGAACAGAAAATTCATGAATCTGATCCTTCATATAATGAATACAATTTTCCGGTATGTTACTTCCATTATAAATTGCACTAGCCATCTCCTTGCAGCTGCTATAACCACAGGCACCACAGTTGATTTTCTTCTGAGCCCATGTCATTTTGTTCATGCGTATAAATATGGAATCCAATTCCTCCTCATCAGGCTCACGAAGAGAAATCATCTTCGATTTGTCCGTATAGCTTCGCATAAAATCTCGAATATCTAAATCTGAAAACTGCTCATTAAACTGTTTCAACCGCTCTTTCGGTGACAGTTTCCTTGAAAACGGATTTGACTCATCATTTTTCTTACTTTTCTCCCGAATTTCCTGCAAATTATAATAGTTATCTTCTGAATAATTTCGCTCATCTTCAATGCCGGTTCCGTAAAGGCAGCCCCTGTCACAGTTCAAAATATCCACCATAAAAGGAAGCTTCTGCCCCCTTTGCAGTCTCCTTTTGTAATCCTCTAAGAATTTATATGCCCTTTTTTCTCCCTCCACCTGCCGGATAAAGGCTTCCTCTCCGCAGAACCAGTACACATTTTCCTTTAATCCGCCCGGCACAGGATAAATCGAGCCCAAGCCGTATTCAATCTCATCTGTCGCATCGGCACCGCTGATATTATTCTCCCGCACATATCTCATAAAATGGTTAAATGTCAGATTATAGGACACATAACCATGTGTATTAGGGTCGGTAATCTCCACCTTTTTTGCAATACAGGGACTGATAAACGCAAGCTTGTCCGTAATGTGCAAATACTTCTTTGCATAAATAGCAGCACACATCAGCGGACTATGAATCGGCATCAGCTTATCAATCAATTCCGGGGCATAATGTTCAATATAATTGACCACAGCCGGACACGGCTGGGAAATCCCGCCCTGTACGTGATTCTCAGAAATGTAATTCACATATCCCCAGGTGGTAATATCTGCACCAAAGCTTACACTGATAATACGGTTAACGCCCAGTTCCTTCAGACCTCCTAAAATAGAGGCATAGTCCTCCGGATAATTTGCCTGAAATGATGGGGCAAGCAGAATGGAAATCTGTTCTCCCTTTTTTAAATCATCAAAAAACCGCTCCGTATCATCATAATAATCCCTGGCATTGTGCTCACAGACATCAAAACATGCGCCACAAGCAATACAGTTATCGCTATGCACTTCAATACATCGTCCTTTTTCCGACTGGACAGAATAATTGGCAGTCAGTACAGGACAAACTGAAATGCAGCGATTACAGCCCTGACATTTATCATTCGTATAAACTAACTGATTGATTACACTTTTACCCATAACACACTCTCTTACAAATTTATTGAATTCTATGTTTTTGGTAATATTATATATTATTCAATTACAAATTTCCACAATTTACGCAACACACACAAATTTCAAAAGAAAAACCCAATCGTTTTTTTATTGTAACTATTAAAAAACTCTTTACAATAGCGGTTAAAATTAGTCCTTCCAGCATTTTCTTCCTGATACTGTACACAAAAAGTAAGCGTATCTTCGGCTAATCTGTAACATGCTTACATTTTAGCCGAAATACGCTGAGCTTAATCTGAAAATCCATATATTTTAGATACCAAAGGATTCCTTTACCTCCATTTGTAAAAGAAATTTATGTTATCCCCTCACCTCTTTATTCTGAGCAAATCTTTCGTAACCACCGAATATATTCATCCTTATTTTTTACTGAAAAGGTTATATGACCATATCCTTTTTCAATGCGAAAATTTGCTGAAGGATATGCTTTTTTCACACCCCGATAACAAGTCTTATATGCCTTTTCCTCAGCCGCATAAAAGAAGTACATATTCTGTTGTTGTTCTTTAGAAATAGCCGGGAAATCGAAAGTATAGCAGCATTCTGTTTCATTTTTAATACTCTGCCTGGATAGATATGGGACAACAGATGCAAGCTCTTCTATTAATTTTCTTAAAGCCTCCGTGTCACCATTCGTGAACTGATTCAAAAATTTCATTTTCACAACTCCGTCCACACCCTTTTTCTGAACCAGCTTTATCATTGTTCTAAACTTAAAGAACATGAAAGTCTTATATGCCTTAGAGAGTGTTATACATGGTGCTCCATCAAATACCGCTTTTTCAACAATAATCCCTTGCACAGATAGCTGTTTTATCAACTCAATACCTATTTCGGAACCCATAGACTGCCCGTATATCATTTTAATGCCTGATATATTATTCTGAACACAATAATTCTTTATTTCTAACGCTTCATTTGACCTGGTTGTAAATTCTCCACCACCTTCATAATGACCATTATATGTCGGCACAATGATGTAATAATCTTCTTTCAATTCCTTATATAAATATTCCAAACAACTTGCCGGACAAAAAGAACCTGTTAACATAATGATTACCGGATTGTTTCTATCACCCATTTCACTAAATTTCATTTTGACTACCTCCGATTCCATCCAAGAATGAATCAATTGTATTTATCATCTCTATTATCGTTTGTTTCCCTTCCTCTGACATTGCATCAAAAAGCTTGTTAATATCATTTAACATATCACTGTGCATGCTTCTATGGTTTTCAAACACGACTCTCCCTTTATCGCTTAAATAAATAAACACCTCATTTGTCCTTTCTGTCGAAGGCTGCTTATTTATCATATCTTTCTTTTCCAATTTGGAAACAGTTTGCGATACTGCACCTTTTGTAATTCCTAACGCTGCTGCAAGCTTTGTTGTCGTAATTCCTTCATAAGAACCAATAACCTCAATCATATGCACCTCAGACATATATAGCATATCCGCTGTTCCATATGATTTCGGAGTCTTTGAATGTTGTATATACTTATTAATTAATCGATATGAGTTTTCTAATATATTCATATTTCCGCTCCTAATTGTTTAGCTACTAAACAACATTGTAATATAAAAAAGCCTGCAATGCAAGACTTTTTATTTTAATTATTCTGTTTTGTAATAAACTAATATCAACTTCGATTTGTACTCCGGGTATACTCTTGGTATTTCGTATACATATTTCAAATCAAATTATTGATAATATTCCTTGATATATGCTACCCATTCATTATAGATATCTTGTCTTGATTTACCAAAGACTTCTTGATAATTTGTGGTCTTTATAATCTCTAAAACAGCATCCCAGCCGTAAGTTACTTCAATGTATTCTATATAGGTATGTGCATATGTATACCCTCCGCAATCCGAAAATATCAGCGGGTTGTTAGAACATGTTTCTTTATATGCAGGAATCCCCATTTGCTCTATGTATTTTCTGTAAAACGGTTCTCCATTAGTTAAATATAATGCACACCCTTCCGTCAACCACAAATCAACATCTTCATTTAATACACTTACATACGCATGAACAATTTCATGTAATACAGCATACTTGTTATTATCATAGGTATGTAGTTCTCCGGGATTTGCAGGAGATGTCAGAATCACATCTGTACCAATATTATCACCAATATACCAATCCAGTCCTAAAAGTGGTGCAATCAGACCATATTTTTTTGTCTGCATTGTACTCTGAGAATCATAAATATATACATTCACATCCGGTGCTTCCGAAAAACCTAAGCTTCCCGCAATGATTGCCGTTTCCACCTCTGCATATTCAAACACATCCTTCGCAGCATCTGCTTCTGTTTCATAATATACATCAATCCATTTGCCCTCTAATTTAGACATTCCATCTGTCCTAAGCGATAGGGCAGGTATAAAATTGACAATAGCTGCTATTACCAAAACACCTAAAATAATAAAAATACATCGAAACAATTTTTTCTTCATAAAAAAGAACCTCCGTTTTTATTTCAATGTACAAAAACACTCACAAAAACGGAAGTTACCTTGGTCATTTTCTGATATGACTTTAGTCACTTTCTTTCGAAAACCTGCTATATTTAAGAATTAATGCATTCCTCTCCTTCGTTCCTATCTTTTCGTAGATGACAGAAATATAGTTTTTAACCGTTCCATTTGACAAACACAATTTATCTGCAATCTGCATATTGGTGTAGCCGCTAATCATTAAGATGAAAACCGACCTTTCCCGCTCTGTCAGTTCGCCTAACAGTGCTTCGTACTCTTTTCTCTCTTCCACTTCTGCTTCACATACTGTCTTAGAATTCTTATCAGGTAATGCCTGCAAGAACATTTTTCTATACTTGTCCATCATAAATAAAATCAATACAAAACAGCCGCAATATTGCAGACATCTCGGCAAAGCTCCGTATCTAAGTATATCTTCCATACCCGCAAAAGGTTCCAACCATGGTAGAAACATGTAAAAACCTGTGATTATATGCGAAGTAAGCAAAGCACCAATCGTTAATCCACCGGAATAATACAACAGCTTCTTATCTAAATAAAATGCCGCAATAAGCGTAGGAACCACAAAAACCATTACCGCTTGAAATGTAAACAACGCATAAGCCGCCCCTGCCATAACAGCAAGCGCTGCTATTATATAATATTTTATAACAGTATGGTATATATGCACCTTTAATATCAGAATCGATGGAATTATCAGTGTTATAATGGATACCCCTAAAATAATAATCGTCATACTAACCTGAATATCAAATATGCCAATCCAACACAAAGAAACAATCAGAAAAATACAAGAAAAAATAATCAAAAGTCCTTTTGCTACACTCTCATTAATTTCCGCTTCATTTTTTCTTAAAATAAGTTCCATTATCAAATCCTCCTTTCCCTTGTTTTTTTCCTTTTTTTGAGGTCATAACCACGGATAAAATGATATAACACAATACAAGATGTAATGAAGAAGACACCAACGGAAACTTTAGTGTTTTCAATAGTTTAGCAAGATTTTTCAGGCTTCTGACCATCATGTGCAAGCCATTTACATTCTGTAATTTCCATATTTGTGAAAGTAGCCTTAAAGGAAGAATCCTCCGGACTACATGCATAAATGCCAAATCGAATTTCATCTTTTGCATCCCACAAATGACAAATTCTCATTTGTTTATACTTCACACCATCTTCCGAACATTCAATACAAAAATCATACTCCCTACGGCTCAAACGATACCACATTGATTTGACAGAAGCATCAATTTCTGTTGTAGCCCAGTCAGAATATCCGTGATTTGTAACTACACTTCCCAAATGCTGAAACGCATCGTTCTCATATTCAATAGAACCTTTTAACCAATTTTCACTATCCAAATAAATAACAACGCCACACTGGTCAAAACGATGCTTGCTTTCAAATTCTGTTTTGACAATAAATGAAAAATACTTTTCATTCGTCGTCATTTGCAGCACAGGAGCATTGTCGTTACGGAAATGATAATATGTTCGCTGCCACAAATCGGTATGTGGTTTTGTAATAATTTCAATTTTATCTTCGCTAAAAATATATTTTTCAGGTTCTCTTGTCCACACAAAATCTTTTATGTTGAATTTTTGCATAACATATCTCTCCCCATAGAATTCAAAATTCTCTCTTAATTTTACATCCAACCCATATAAAAAGCAACCAATCGAGCAGGCTGCACCTACTCAATTACACGAATGTACATCACTTCGCATGCGTGGCATGGAAAATGATGTACATTCGCCCAATGGATTATCATGTAAGCATGAAATCCACTTGGCTCATTGTTACCACCATGAAAATAATATACCGGCAAGTGGGGACAGCACAATCATTATCACAGAAAACGTAAAAGATTCAATGGATATCAAAGTAGCCCTTTGCTCAGAAGGGAACATATCCTGAAGCTTTGTATTTGTCCTTACCTGCAATGCATCATCACTTAATGCTGCAATAAATCCACCTAATGTCATGATGTACGCAATACCGGAATGTTCCAGACCTACACCAAGTGCAACTAACATTACTGACAGAACATATACTGTTTTGTATTTTATTTTTGAAAAATACAAAATCACTTTTGAACCGATGATGCCGCCTAACTGCATTACAAATAATAATACACCAAGCAGCATACGTGGGATTCCAACTTCAGGAAGCTTTGCCTGAAGGAAAAACAATAATAAAATATCCATTGCCCCAACAAAAGAATTGCAAAGCATTAATAATATAGCCTTTTTAGCTGACTTTAAGAATGCCAGACTTTCCAAAAAGCACTTATACAATTCATTTTTTATTAAATCAAATAGATGTCTGTTCTCCTGCTTTTCTTTTCCTCCTACTTCAACCAAGGATGAAAGTATGGCAAACTGTACTGCTCCTGTCAGAAAGCTGGTACTATATGCTAAGCGATATCCAATCAGTAAAGCAAAGCCTGCACAAAGTGTAGAAATACCTTCGCATAATCTATAAATCACTAACTGATTAGACTCGTACTTTACATATTCTTTCTGTCTTCCCACATGCTTTAATGAGTCATAAGCAAGTGCATCTCCTGAGCCGGATGCAAAGTTATAACTGGTCGCAAAAAACGCTATGGATAGGCTTACAAGCCACAAATCATTTGACACTATCATCACAAGACAGCCTGTCATTTGCATGATGGTACTGATAATAAGCATCTTCTTTCTTCCAAATACATCAGCCAGTACCCCTGACGGAATTTCAAATATTAAGCTGGTAATATGAAATACCGTTTCCACAATACCAATTTCCACAAGGCTGAATCCTCTGGCTGCTAAAATTGCTACCCATGCGCCGGTCAGTGAAATCTGCCCGGCTATGGAAGAAGCATACAGTCTTGAAATCTGTTTACTACAATTAAATTCTATTCTATTTTTTGACATAAAAAATCTCCTTAACTTATCATTTTTTACTGATTGTTAAAGAGATAATGAACCTTTTATTATTCCAACTTGAAAGGTATTAAAAACTAATTACACATACAAATCTTCCTAAAAAATGGCACACTACCCCTAGGAGTAGGAACTGTATAACCATTTTCCAATTGTAGATTTGTTGTTTTCCAATACATAAATCGAACCTCTCATAATAACGATATACCTTGATACTACCATATATCATCTGTTCTGACAAGTTTGGATTATTATCCGTTTGTGTCAAGTAAACATTGGCACAAACTTATTTAAAGTGCTGATTGAATTTTTCTACTTTTAATGATATAGTAAGACGCGAATACAAGATGAAAGGAAATGATTTATTATGAAGAAAACAAAGAAGATTTTAGCACTTGCTTTGTCAGCAGTTCTTGCTATGGCTTCTCTTACAGCCTGTGGCAAAAATGACAAAAAAGACAGCAAAAGTTCATCAAAGAAAACAAAGGTAATCGAAATTAATCTTACAGATGAGGAATATGCATTTGGTGTTGATAAGACACAGCCTGAGCTTCTTGAAGAAGTGAACTCTTTTATCGAGGAAATCAAGAATGATGGAACATTTGACGAAATCTGTAATCATTATTTTGGTGATGGTGAGCCTGTAGGTGTTACATCAGCTACACTTGATGAGTCAAAGGACCAGCTTGTGGTTGCTACAAATGCTGCTTTTGAACCATTTGAATATACACAGGGAGATGCCTATTACGGTATTGACATGGAAATAGCTGAGGCTCTTGCAAAGAAACTTGGCAAAGAGCTCGTAATCCAGAACATGGATTTTGATGCAGTTTGTCTTTCAGTTGGTCAGCAGAAATGTGATATTGCGATGGCAGGTCTTACTGTGAAACCGGAGCGTGAAGAATATGTAACATTCTCATCAACATACTACAGTGCTTCACAGAAGCTTATTGTTAAGGAAGACAATACAGAATTTGACAACTGTGCAGATGCCGCTGCTATCGAGAAAATTCTTTCAGAAAAAGGCAGCGACGTTAAGGTTGGTGTTCAGAACGGCACAACAGGTCAGTTCTACTGTGAAGGTGATGAAGAGTGGGGTTTTGCAGGTTTCAAAATGGAAACCGTAGGATACAAGAACGGTTCTCTTGCAGTTCAGGACCTTGTAAACGGAAATATTGATTATGTCGTAATTGATTCAGCTCCTGCCAAATGCATTACCGAGTCAATCAACAAAATGCAGTAGTTCACAGCATGATACATAACGTGTTATGCTAACGTAACGCATGTTCAGTCACCGCCTTTAGGCGGTGACATGATACGAAAGGATTTATATGGACTCTTTTATCCTGAAAGTAGAAAAATTCATTGAAATATTTATAGAATATAACGGATATGTAAAGGTACTTGAAGGCTTAAAGAATACGCTTATTATTGCAGTTCTTGGTCTGTTAATCGGTATTGTCATTGGTATTTTGATTGCCACAGTTCGTGTTATTCCCAAATATAAAATTTTACCACGCATCTTAAACGGTATATGCAGTGTCTATGTCGGACTGTTCCGCGGTGCTCCTATGGTCGTTCAGTTACTGGTGTTTTACTATGTAATGCTTCCACTCCTCGACATACATATGACAGGTGTCCAGGTCGCAATACTGGTATTCGGTTTAAATAGTGGTGCTTATATATCTGAGATTATGAGAGGCGGTATCCAATCTGTTGATTCCGGGCAGATGGAGGCAGGACGTGCCGTAGGTTTAAGCTTCGGCACTACGATGATGAAAATCGTTATTCCGCAGGCGGTAAAAAATATTCTTCCTACAATGGGAAATGAATTTATTGCCCTGATTAAGGAAACATCCGTTGTAAGCTTTGTAGGCGCTGCCGACCTCTATGTTGCATTTAATTACATAGGAAGTAACAGCTATGAGTTTATGGTTCCATATCTTGTTATGGCAATCATTTACATTTTACTCGTACTCATCATCAGCTTACTTGTAAAATTATTGGAAAGGAGCCTTGGAAAGAGTGATAGACGTAATTAATCTTGAAAAACATTTCGGTAACAACAAGGTGTTAAACGGCATAAATGTCACCATAGAAAAGGGTGATATCATGGTCGTTATCGGTCCTTCCGGCTCCGGTAAAAGTACATTTCTCAGATGTCTGAACTGTATGGAAGACCCGACAGGCGGACAAATTATCTTCAATGGTGAAAATATTGCCGATATGAAGGTTGATATTAATAAACACCGTCAGCACATGGGTATGGTATTCCAACATTTCAATCTGTTTAACAACAAAACCGTTTTACAGAATATTATGTTGGCACCCGTTCATGTGCAATGTAAAAATCTTCGTAAAGCCAAAAGACAGAATGTCCTGAGAAAATGCGCAAATTGTTTTCGCAAAGATAAAAAGGAGCTTAACGAGATAACAACTACCAAAAAACAGATAATAGACACTGCAAAGGAAAAAGCACTGTCCCTTCTTAAATCCATAGGACTTGAGGATAAAGCAGATGTCTATCCTTCAACATTGTCAGGCGGGCAGAAGCAGCGTGTTGCTATCGTAAGAGCCCTTGCCATGAATCCTGATGTTATCTTATTTGACGAGCCTACATCAGCCCTTGATCCGGAAATGGTGGGTGAAGTTTTAGATTTAATGAAAAAGCTCGCAAATGAGGGCATGACAATGGTTATTGTTACCCATGAAATGGGCTTTGCCCGTGAAGTTGCAAATAAAGTAATCTTTATTGATGACGGACAAATTCTTGAAAGTGGTACACCGGAAAGGTTCTTCGGGAATCCGAAAAATCCACGTCTTAAGGATTTCCTGTCAAAGGTGTTATAAACGAATCACCCTAGGATAATATATACCCTAGGGTGATTTTTACTGTATTATGCTTGTCAATAAATAAAATACACCCACTTGGAATGTGTTTTCATCTTTCTATTTCAATATAAATCTCAAACATCTCTCCGTCGCTTTCTGCCCACACCTTATGTCCCAGCTTGTCAGCAAGGCATTTTACAACATATAAGCCTAGTCCTGTACCCTCGCTGTGTCTTGAAGCTTCTCTGTAGAATGCCTCAAATACCCTTTGTGCATCAAAATCGTCTGAATGTATCATGTCATTTTTCATGGATATCATGACACGCTTCTCTTCCACTTTCATAGTAAGACTGAGCTTTGATACTGCATATTTTCGGGCATTTGAAAAGAGATTTTCAAATATTCTGCCTAGAAACTGCTTATTTGATGTGACAACGATATCCTGTTCCGGTACACGAAAGACCGCATCAAGACCACTTTCATTGATCCAGTCATACTGGCTCATTATCTGTTCTGACAAAAAATTTGTCATATGAACAGGCTCCATGGCAACCTGCTCTGTATTTGCCTCTATTGCCGACACCTCAAAAAAGGCATCCGATAAAGTCTTTAAATACTCCGCCTTGTCCATTGCAATGGCAAGATATTCCTGATTTTTCTCATCAAGCACACCATTTTTATCTATCATTTGCATATAGCCCTTTGCAGCAGTAAGCGGTGTTCTAAAATCGTGAGATATACCTGCTATAACATTCTTGAGCTGCCTTCTGTCCTGTTCCAGATTTAACAGCTGCTTTTTTACCATATCCGTGTATTCATTTAAAGCATCTGCAAGTGCAAGGATATCTTTATCAAAATATTCTACTGTCACGGGCTGATTCATATTTGCAGATTTCCGTTCATTGATTCGCTTTGTAAAGCTTCTAATCTGTCTCTTATACTGATACAGACGCACAAGAAGAACTGCTGCCAACATCAGCAGCAGTCCTCCTGCTATTACTAAAATCATCTCCTGATTATGCATATCTCTCTCCTGCCAGATTATTCAGAATCTTTGTATACTGCCTAAATTCCTAACAGGCTTTTGCCATAGCGATAATCACATACCGCCTATTGGAATTTTTTTCTCTTGTATCCTATATATGATATCACATACCAGACAGCAGCTTCAATCACAAGGCTTAAAATAACTCTTACTACAAAATATGTCGGTATGGTCTCCATATTAAGGCTCATAATCTGATTTTGTACAAACCAACTGCTCATCTTTTGAACAGTCTCCAGCTCCATGGACGCATTTTCAGCTGCAATCTGAATCCATATAACAAGTATCTCCTCCAGCATTGCAAATCTTAAAAAGCCAATTCCGATACCAAGGATATGTCTTACTGACGTAACCGCAAGCACTGCTACCACAACCACATGCAATACGATGATAAACAACAGTAACATCCTAAGAGGAAGCTGTTTTAATTCTCCTGTACCATTTACGATTCCAAAGATACCGAGAAGTGCCGCAAACAAGCCTGAAAATAAAAGTGAAATCAGCGGTACAATTACCAAAAGCTTACTGTTAATAATATTCCAGGTCTTATTTCCTGCCATTACCTCGTACAGAGCCGTTTTATTGTTAAATGACATACCAGCAAATGCTCCTGCCAAAGCTGATAGAAAAAGCGGAATAAACATGCACGCCTGCTCTTCAAAGGCCATAAAATAAGATGTTGCCGTAATCTTTCCACTCGATACATCATCTAAAAATGGAATCACCAGTATTAACAGACAGATAATAATGAGCCACTTCATAATTCCCGATGACTTTCTCACTCTAAACCATTCTGCTTTTACAAGTCTGTTCATATCTATTTACCTCCCTTTCCAAGCTTCTTAAAACCAAGCTTCTGTGTTTTATAGTTCTCACCACTTCCCGAAGCTGTTACCTTTGAAAGATAATACTCTTCCAGATTTTCACCCTCCGTATTCAGCTTTGTAAGGATAAGTCCGCAGTCCGTAATGGTCTTTGATACTGTTTCCAGCTCATCGAGCCTTTCATAGATACGAATTTCATTATTATCTACAACCTTATATTCTTTTACACCAAGCTCCTGTTCAATGATTGTAGCAAGCCTGTTGATATCATTTGCCGCAACCGATATATAGTTTCTGCATTTCTGTTCCAGCTCCTCCTTTGAAATACATTCAATCAGCTTCCCTTTATCCATAATAGTAAAATCAGTGCAAAGCTCAGAAAGCTCAGAAAGCAGATGACTTGAAATCAGGATTGTAATTCCGTCTTCTTCGCACAGCTTCTTCAGCATATTTCTGACCTCGACAATCCCCTCCGGGTCAAGACCGTTTACCGGTTCATCCAAAATCATAATTTCAGGACTTGGAAGAAGTGCCATGCCAATTCCCAGTCTCTGCCGCATCCCCAATGAAAAATGCTTTGCTTTCTTTGCACCTGTATTTGCAAGTCCCACAAACTCCAGAACCTCGTCTATTCGCTCTTTCTTTGCCACACCTCTTAAATATCGGATATACTCCATATTCTGTCTGGCTGTCATGCTGCCGTCCAGATAAGGTGCTTCTATCATAAAGCTGGCTCTGCTTCTTTTTGCATCAATATCCTCTTCACTGCCGAACAATGCTATGCTGCCCGCCGTCGGCATACAAGTACCGGCTATCATCTTCATAATCGTCGTCTTACCTGCACCATTTGGTCCAATCAATCCATATATATGACCTTTTTCAATCGTAAGGCTGAAATTATCTACGACCTTATGTTCGCCATATATTTTTGTTAACCCTTTAACCTGTAAAATATGATCCATATGTCTTAACCCTTTCTTTTATCTATAGCTCTTTCCAAGTACCTTTCTGTCCGGACATCTGTTGATTATCTGCCCTTACAGCTTGTATGATATTATCATTATAAAAAGCCACCATAAAGAAAAGGTTAAAAAAAAGGTTAAGAAAAGGTTAAATCTATTTCTTCAGCTTATAGCCCATTCCCCATATGGTTTCTATATACTCTTCATCATCATATTTCTTTATCTTGTTTCTAATGTTGCTCATATGCACCTTCAAGGTATTATCTTCAGCAAAATATGGCTCATTCCACACACTTTCAAACAAATTCACCTTGGAAAAAAGCTTTGACTGGTTCTTCAGAAGCAACTCCAAAATGCGGTATTCCTTACTTGTAAGCTCAAGTTTGTTACCGTTTACCGTTATTGTCTTTGCCTCTTCATTCAGTGTCATATTTTTAAAGGTGATAACAACACCACTGCCTGACCTTCTGTTACCCGATGTATCAGATTCCCCCCTGAATGAATCCCTATCTTTCATATTGTCACATTCTGTATTATTTGAATACGCTGCCGCACCATATCTTCTAAGTACCGCTTCAATCCGTACTACCACCTCATCAAGGTCAAAGGGCTTTGTAATATAATCATCCGCCCCCATTCTGATTACATCTATTTTCGTCTGTACCGTATCTTTCGCTGACAGTATAATGACCGGTACCTGAGAAAATTCCCTCAGCTTCTTAAGCACCACATCACCGCTTTGAAACGGCAGCATCAAATCCAGCAGCACCAAATTGATATCCTCTCGCACGCGAAGTGTCGAAAGGCCTGCCATCCCATGAAACTCCGACAACATATCATAACCAACTGTAGACAAATATTCACATATCAATTTATTGATCTCTTTATCATCCTCTATAACAAGTATTTTTGCCATACCTTTTTCCACCTCATTTCCGTTTGACCGCTTCATCATACCTTCCTACGTTTTATACAAATACCTGAATTCTAATCATAACTATACTCTATTATCAGGGTAATATCAACTTTCCCGACATCCCCTCAGACATGATTCTGTTTCCATCTCCGGGAGGAGGTGGTGCTACGAGTACATATGAGGAATTCGGCATTATCTTTGACATCGCAATGTTTATTATAACAATTTTTATATATATCAATAGCAATAATGGTACAAAAAAATAACCATCCCGACCTACCAAGTTGAATGGTTATTTTTCTATAATCACTATATTGGAAGCCACTCTGTGGAGCTGACTACCTTTTGTACCTTTTCTGCTGCTGCCCTGCCTGGCGGCTTACGGATGGCAGGGCAGCAGCTGTAACATTTTATTTCTTCTTCAAATCCTTTAATGCATTACTGAGCTTAATCGGATTTCCGTAACGAAGTGTTGAGTTTCTGAAAATCTTTCCACCAACGATACCCATGCCTACTACGGATGCATAGAGCAGAATTGCAGAAACTACAATCTCCCACATTTCAACCGAACCCATGGCAACACGCGCAAACATTGCACTATATGAGCTAATCGGCAGAAAAGAACAAACCTTCATCACAACGCCGTCTATATTGGTAAGCTGTAATAAAACGACAATATACACAATCATAACAAGCATCTGCGCTGTACCTGCACTCTTGTTCAAATCCTCGATTTTTGAAACGAGGGCACCCAGTGCACCATAAAGAAATGCATAAATCAGGAATCCGCCCAATCCGAATACGGCAAATGCTATCAGTACCTCAGACGGTATATCAAGGAACATGCTACCGGCCTCACCCCAATATTCCTTATTGATCTGGTATGTTCCAAGCAGGCTGACTGCTACAAGTCCTATCTGAAACAGTGCCGCTATCGTTCCTGCAAATACCTTGCCAAACAAAAGGTCTACGGAAGAAGTCGTCGTAACCATAATTTCAATGGAACGGTTGCTCTTTTCATTTGCCACACCTGTTGCTATTTGTACACCATACATAATAATAATCATGAATACAATAATTACAAGAATATAACAATACCAATAGTTTGATGTGCTGTCCTTACCGAGTATGTTTTCATGTATTCCGATTTCCGCATTTTCCATCCCCAGGAATTCCTCTATATCAAGGTTATGTGCCGTACAGTAATCCAGCTTAACAAGCATACTCATATACTCTGCAAATAACTGGGAATTGGTATCATACATGCTCTTATTATATACATAATAATCAAAGTCACTTACTGAATTGATTGCAAATCCGGCTATCGCATTACTTTCCTCATTACCAACCTGCTCCTTTAACGCATCAAGACTGTCAACCTTTCTGATTTCTGTTTTCTCCAGATATTCCGATGCAACGGCAGTATCTACAAGTCCTTCAGGGTCATATAACAGATAAAATTCATCTTCTGCATCATTTTTATCTGCCGATTCCTCCGTGTCATTGTCCGAACCCTTAAAAGAATCGATAATTCTCGGTGCAAACATAATACCAATACACAAAAGACAAATCAGTACCGTTGAAATAATATAGGATTTACTTCCGAAATAGTTTCCTAACTCATATTTTAAAATAACACCTGTCTTTTTCATTATTTGTCACCTGCCTTTCCAGAAAGCTCAGATGAAGCCTGTTCATTTTCAGCTTCTTCTTCCTCTCCAACCCGTGAAACAAATATATCATTTAAGGATGGCTCATACATACCAAAATTCTTAATATCGATATTCAGTTTCTTCAAGTCATCAAGAACCTGCCACTGGTCTGCACCCTCTGACAGCTCTACAATTATGTAATGCTTGTTCTTGCCAACTACATTTATATTTTTTGAAAGATTTTCTTTCAGTATCTTCTCTAGCTCATCAATTTCATAATTGGTTGCGGCTATCACTCTTCTTCCCTTGCCATATTCAGCCTTTATCTCATCAAGATTACCGGAAAGTACAACCTCACCATGATTGATAATGACAATATCTTCACAGAACTCTTCAACATAGCTCATCTGATGGCTTGAGAAAATAACGATTTTGCCTTCCTCTATAAGCTCTCGTATAACATCCTTCAGTATCTGTGAGTTTACAGGGTCAAGTCCGCTGAACGGTTCATCTAAAATAACGATATCAGGGTCAGCTACAAGTGTTGCCGCAAGCTGTACCTTCTGCTGGTTACCCTTTGACAATGTATCCAGCTTTCTGTCTGCATATTCTGAAACCTGCAAACGCTCAAGCCATTTCACAGTATTATCAGCAGCCTGCTTCTTTGTAAGACCTCTAAGCCTTCCAAGATAAATCATCTGTTCCTTAATGATACGCTTTGGATAAAGACCTCTTTCCTCAGGCAAATATCCTATCTGGTCACTGGTGAACTGAAATTTTTTTCCGTCCATCAGCACCTCTCCTGAATCAGCATGGAATACATCCATAATGATTCTGATTGTTGTAGTTTTACCTGCACCGTTTCGACCAAGCAGTCCGAGTGCACGTCCACCCGCCACTTCAAAATTGACACCATGCAGAATTTCTTTTCCGTCAAAGCTTTTCTTTATGTCCTTTAACACAAGCCTCATGTATCTCTCTCCTCTCATAAACTACATGTATCCGCAATATTAAATTACCTGATACAGTATAAACTATAATATCACAAAATAATATACATTTTTTATATTATTATCTATTATTAAGAATTGCTTTTTTATCCCTTATGCGATGTGAGCGGAACTCATTTCTTTTGCTTGCCCAAGGCACACATCACGAAAGTCACAGGTATCTGTTCTCATACAAATTCATCAAATTCAATTTCTGACGGAAGTCTTAAATCCCCTCTTGGGCTGACAGAAACAGTACCCACCTTTACACCGTCAGGCATACAGTTTCGCTTGAACTGCTGTCTGAAGAAGCGGGAATAAAAAACCTTCTGCCATTTTGCAATTTCTTTATCAGCAAAATGATATTCTTCACTTTGTCTTACAGCCTCCCTGCACAACTCATACACCTCTTCCGGTGACATGCCATAACGGAGCGTATAATATAGGAAAAAGTCGTGCAGAATATAGGAACCCACCGTATCCTCTGTCTTTTGGGCTATCGTTCCGTCTTCATTCGGCGGAAGCAGCTCAGGACTGACAGGCGTATCAATGATATCCTCTATCACAGGTGCTATTCCTGAAAATCCGTTATTTTCCATATGATGACCGATTTCATCTACAAGTGTACGGACAAGCGTCTTTGGTATACTTGTATTGACTGCATACATACTCATGTGGTCGCCGTTATAAGTACACCAGCCAAGTGCCAGCTCAGACAAATCACCTGTTCCGACGACAAAACCGCCTTCCTTATTTGCCACATCCATCAAAATCTGTGTCCGCTCCCGTGCCTGACAGTTCTCATATGTGATATCCTTTATGTCTTTGTCGTGACCGATATCCGAAAAATGCTGCAAAACCGAATCCACGATACCAATCTCCCTCATATCACAGCCAAGCAGCTCCATCAATGAGGTCGAATTATTTTTTGTTCTGCTGGTCGTTCCAAACCCCGGCATGGTTATTCCGATTACGGTTTTGGAAGAAAGTCCGATATTTTTAACAGCCTGTGCAGCGACAAGAAGTGCCAGCGTAGAATCCAGTCCGCCCGATACACCGACCACCACACATTTACATTTTGTTGCCTCTATTCTCCGCTGCAAGCCTGCCACCTGCATATGAAATATGGAAAGACATCTGGAAAGCACATTACTTGACGGGACAAACGGTGTCATCGAAACTTTTGCCAGAATATCCTTTTTCTCCATCAGCGGATTATCACACTCAATACAGATATATTCCATATTGGTATCATTCTTTTTACAATCCGCATAGGATTTATTTGCCAGTCTGTCATGGCGGATTTTCGTCAGATTAAAATCCCTTGTTATGATCCCCTCGTCAAATGGCTTCACTTCCCCAAGCAGCTTGCCGTTTTCATACATGAGGTTATGACCTGAAAATACAAGGTCGGAGGTAGACTCATATCTTCCCGCTGATGCATATACATAACCGCAGATACAGCTTGAGGAAATACCGCCTATCAGATTTCTTCTAAACTGTTCCTTTCCAATGACCTCATTGGAAGCGGACAAATTCAGGATCATTTCAGCTCCGTTTAATGCCAACAGTCTGCCCGGTGAAACAGGTGTCCATGCGTCCTCACATATTTCTATACCAAGCTTTACATACGCGTCATTTCTTCCAAGCTTTATAACGATATTATTTCCAAACATGGTATGACTGCCATTCGGAAGCTTCACAGCTCTTGCTTCACGTTTCCCCGCACTGAACCACCGCTTTTCATAGAATTCGCCATAATTCGGCAAATACGTTTTCGGCACAATCGCTGCCACTTTTCCGTTTTGTACAAATGCCGCACAGTTAAACAGCTCTCCATCCACCTCAAATGGAAGTCCCACAACAATTGCCGCATATCCTGCTTTGCTGCCTGCTGTCATTTCAGCTATTTGCATCAGTCCGTCCATGGCATTACCTATAAGATGCCTGTTTGTAAATAAATCTGCACAGGTATAGCCTGTAAGTGACAGCTCCGGTGTTACGATAACATCCGTCTTATCACAATATTCCCGATAAATCCCTGCTATCTCATTTACATTTCCTGTCACATTCCCGATATGAACCTTTGGCGTGGTAGCCGTTACTCGAAATAAATTTTTCATTCATTGATCCCCTTTTTATTATTTATCAGTCATGATAACCATTTTTTAGGTTTATCCATCCTGTTTTTAGCTTTATCCATCCTGCCAAAATAATTCATCCAATGTTTTATCAAGTGCCCTGCAAATATCAATGCACAGCCTGATTGTAGGATTGTAATCCCCTTTTTCTATTGCATTAATCGTCTGCCTGGACACTCCTACCGCTTCTGCAAGTGCCTGCTGTGACATATCCTTCGCTGCCCGTGCAGACTTTAATTTCAAATTCTTCATAAAATCTACTCTCCTGCCTCTGCCTTCTTATCCAGTCTCAGCTTTATGAGCAATGCTGCCATAATTACAATATATAAAATTACGATTCCTATATTAATGATTACATATGAAAATTCGCCGTTTTCTATCAACTTATCCTTCTTTACAACAGCCAAAACAACACACCATAAATTTAAAAGTGCTATTATAAAGAACGTAATCAGTGTTCCCCTTATCTTCTCATATAATCCCATATATGCATCCTTTATAATGCATGTAACCGCAAATACACCTATCGAAACAAATATGGCAAGTCCCAGTCCTCCCAAACTTGTAAAGAGCTTCCTCTCTAAAAACATGTCTGCAAAGGCTTCGGCAAAAACGCATATCATCAAAGTAAAATACGCTGCCTTATACGCCCTTCCTCTCGCCTGCAACTGTCTTTCATCATACTGACAAGCAGTCCCAAATACAGGAATTGCATCTGTCTTTTTGCTTAAAATAATAAATATAATTAAAACCAGTGCAATGCCTGCGACAATCCCCAACACATAAGATAAATTCATAGAAATCCTCCCTTTTTTCATTGATGTCCGCTTATACTTTCTACAGTATAAATCTAATATTACATTTTGTCAAATATATTTTACATTTTGTAACCAAAATATGATTTACGACAGAACCTGAACACATTTGCTTTTTCCCTCTTGAAAAAGCCTGCCGGAAGTGCTACAATCCACATTTGTTACTGATATTACAAATGAGGAGAACATAAAAAATGAATACACTCAAACCAAAACTCTTTCAAGTGATGAAGGGATACACGGGAGGACAGCTTGTTAAGGATATTATATCCGGTATCATTGTCGCAATCGTTGCACTACCATTATCTATCGCATTGGCTATTGCATCAGGTGTTGCACCGGAATGTGGTCTTTATACCGCAATTATAGCCGGATTTTTTATTTCATTTGCCGGCGGCAGTCGTGTACAAATAGGTGGCCCTACGGCAGCATTTGTTACGATTATTTATGGAATTGTCCAGACAAACGGCATTGACGGATTGATTGCTGCCACCATTATGGCGGGTGTATTTCTTATTATAATGGGAATATGTCATTTTGGTACGTTGATTAAATATATTCCTTATACGATTACAACAGGATTTACATGTGGTATCGGTGTGAGCCTTCTTGTAGGTCAGATTAAGGATTTCCTCGGATTAGAGATGGACAGCGTACCTTCCGAATTTATTGACAAGGTTATTGCTTTTGCCAAAAACATCAACACAACCCATTTAACCACTTTATTAGTCGGTTTGCTTGCTATCGCAATACTGATTGTATTTCCGAAAATTACGGATAAAATACCTGCATCGCTTGTGGCTATTATCGTTACGACGCTTTTAGTGAAGCTGGCAGACCTGCCTGTCAATACCATCGGCAGTGTATATGGTGAGCTTTCATCCAAGCTGCCTTTACCACATTTGCCAAACGTCAGCTTTGCCATGATTAAAAGCCTGATATCTCCGGCATTTACAATCGCACTTCTTGCAGGAATTGAGTCTCTCCTCTCAGCCGTTGTATCTGACGGTATGATCGGTGACAAACACAATTCCAATGCAGAGCTCATCGGTCAGGGACTGGGAAATATTTTCTCCGGACTCTTCGGTGGCATTCCTGCAACAGGCGCTATCGCCAGAACAGCTACCAATGTCAAAAACGGAGGGCGTACCCCTATCGCCGGAATGGTTCACAGCATGACTCTTCTTGTTATTTTGCTTTTACTGATGCCATACGCGGCACTGATACCTATGACAACACTGGCCGCCGTACTGATGATTGTGGCATGGAATATGTGTAATTGGTCTACATTTTTCAGACTGATTAAAACGTCTCCGAAAAGCGATATCATTGTATTACTTGGAACCTTTTTCCTGACTGTAATATTTGATTTGGTGGTTGCGATTGAGGTCGGTATTGTAGTATCCGCACTGCTCTTTATGAAGCGTATGTCTGACACCAGTGAAATAAAAGCCTGGAAATATATAGAAGAGCCTGATATCACAGACGGCGAAGCAGAAAAGCTTCTGTCCATTCCAAAGGAAATACGTGTATTTGAAATAAACGGTCCTATGTTCTTCGCTGCATCTGACCGTTTGGCTGATATCAATTCAAAGAAGTATACAAAGGTTATCGTTATTCGAATGCGTGCTGTTCCTGCCATTGATGCAAGTGCCATGCATTCACTCCATGATATGGCTGACCGTTTTGAGAAGAAGGGTATTCAGCTCGTATTCTCACATGTAAATGAACAGCCAATGAAGGTTATGAAAAAGGACGGCCTTTACGACAAGCTTGGGGCAGACTGCTTCCAGCCTGATATTGTGGCAGCTTTAAATTATGCTGAGACATTAATAAAATAGATGATATACAATACGATTTACCTGTTATTGATACATACCAATAACTCTTGGAATTGAAATTCACGAAAAAAACCTGTTATCATACAAATCGCAATTATATGATAACAGGCTTTTCTTATTTTACGATACTACTGTCTGTCATAATAAGCTTTACCGTCTGAAGGTTTAAAGTAGGTTCTTATATACCCATCCGTAGAAACTATTACAAATTCATTTGTACTTTCAAGATAATACACATCGTCACCGTCCTCTGCCTCCGTCTTGTGAAGAGAAGCAGGATTGTTGATTACATCATTTGCACCATCCTGATATTCATTTGCATTATGATAATCAAATTCCGAGCCATGCTTTTCGTAATGGCTCTCCAGTGTTGATTCATTTCTGAAAGTATAGTATTTTCCGTCAGCTTTTGAAGTCTTGTCAGTTACATTATTTGCTTCGTCAGTTTTCTCCATATCGGTCGTATTTTCTTCGCTGCTTGTAACCTGCGATTTGCCATCGCCATTCTTATTGTTATCAGCTTTGCCGCCTACGAAGCCGCGAATGACAAAGCAGATCATGACAAATACAAGAAATACGATTCCGACGATTCTGTTCGTAGCAGGACTCCAACCTCTCTGTGGTCTTTTATATACTCCGTTTTGATTATCCTTTTTTGCCATGTTCTGTTCTCCTTATATTTCCAAATTCTTGCTTAGACCTTTTACCGTTTCTCATCATAACACTAAGTATGTTTTGTTACAAGTCATTGTTCTTCCATCATATTAACTGCCGTGTTCTTCCATTATTTTGACTGCCTGTTTACAATTTACATTATGTGCCCGTTTACAATTTACATTATGCTTGTTGCATTAGGACAGCGATATGGATTATAATAGGGTTAAATCATTGAAAGTAAAAATATTGTATTGGAGGTATCAATATGAGACTTATTACACGTTCCGATTTTGACGGTCTGGCATGTGGTGCGTTACTGAAGGCAGCAGGCGTTATTGACTGTTGGAAATTTGCACATCCAAAGGACCTTCAGGATGGTCTGGTAGAAGTAAATGAAAATGACTGTCTGGCAAATGTGCCATTTGTAGAGGGTTGTGGCCTTTGGTTTGACCACCATTCCAGTGAGCATGAGCGACTTCAGCTTGAGGGAAAATATAAAGGCGAAAGCCGTCTCACACCATCATGTGCAAGAATTATTTATGAATATTACGGCGGTAAAGAAAAATTCCCACAATATGATGACATGATGGATGCAGTCGATAAGGTGGATTCCGGTAATCTTACAATAGATGAAATTCAAAATCCACAGGGCTGGATATTAATCGGATTTCTGATGGACCCACGTACAGGACTTGGACGTTTCAGAAACTTCACAATCTCCAACTATCAACTGATGGAGAAGCTGATTGATGCCTGTCGTGTAATGACTACGGAGGAAATTCTTGCCATGCCTGACATTCAGGAGCGAATCGAGCTTTATAATGAGCAGACAGCCAAATTCAAAGAAATGGTACTTGCCCATACAACCGTAAACGGCAATCTGATTGTAAGCGACCTTCGTGGTGTAGAGCCTATCTATACAGGAAACCGTTTTATGATATACAGTATGTATCCTGAACAGAACATTTCTGCTTGGATAGTAAGTGGAAAAGGCGGAGCAGGCTGTTCTGCCGCTGTCGGCTACAGCATATTAAACCGCAGCTGTACAATTGATGTAGGAAGCCTTATGTTAAAGTACGGCGGCGGTGGCCACAAGAAGGTGGGAACCTGCCAGTTCTCAGACGAGAATATGGACACAGAGCTTCCTAAGATGCTTGAAGAGCTTACAGCCATGGCAAATGCCTAAGATATCCGAACAGCTTACAGCCAGGGCAACGAAGCAGGAACCGATATCTGATACATAATAAAGGCGTATGAAAATTCCCCGTTTGTTTCTAAAAACGTTTTTTCATACGCCTTATTTCTAATTGCTCCTATTCGCAGCGTCTTGTTATCACACCTTTTATCTCTGCCTGATGAATGATGCTTTACTTTTTACTGCATATTTCTTGCCAAATCTGCAAATATCTCCTTACTGTATATGTCAAGGAATGGATTATCTCCTTTCACAATTTCCTGTCTGTTCAGTTCCTGTAAAATGCAGACTGCAAGCTTCTCAAAAATCACAACAACGGCATCATCATGATTGATTTCATATGGATTATATCTTCTGCCTTCCCAAGCCTGCTTCTGACAACCGAGTACGGCAATTTCGTCGAGAAGCTCTTTTGACTCTTTTAATATAGTCAAATCCTCCATTCCGCGCCGCATCCATTTATAATACGGTGCATATTGCCTGTTCAGTAAATATATCATTGACATGGCACTTTTCAGTCCCTGCGACACACAAATATTTGCCGCAACATAGTCGCACCTTGCCATCATTCTGGCATAATTGCTTTGGACATTCTGTGAAAAATGATAAAGCTGTTCTGCAAGCTTAATCCGCCATATATTTTCAGGATAATAGTCAAGAAGCGCCTCCCTTATCCGTGTAAAGTTCCCCATGTCATCTCTGAAGATTACACCGTTGGTAGCGGTAGCCAGCTTATCCTCTGTGACAGTAAGCCACATCCTGCTTCCGATACCGTCCTTCACAATATCATAGCCAAGTATATTACTATAGAAATCACCGATACGCATAGCGCCTCGTCTGTCATCCACAAACAAATTGATACTGTCCTCTTCACCGGTAACACTCCTGATAAGGCTGCGATATGCTTCCTGCAATTTGTCACCGATAACAGCATAATCCTTTCCCGTAAGCCACATAACAAAGCCAATACTATAATCATGATCCGTGGAGATATAATCGTCATAACCAAAGCAATCAGAGCCCTCGCCTGCAAAACCAACCGCAATTCTGTCTTCATATTCCGGAAACTTCTCATGAATCATCGCTGCGCCATACATTTCATACAAGCTGCGGCATCTGCTTAAATTGTTCATCTGCTCCATCCATTGATACCTCCGTTTCTGTTCTGTCTGCATGACAGCATATCTACCGTTAAAAAGTTGCTATCAGCTATTTCTTTGAAGTCTTTATGGTGCCCTTATATCCTGATTTCGTCAGGAGCTTTGTATATTTCTTTTTCAGCTTCTTAGGAACGGTGATTGTTGCATTTTTATTGATTGCCCCAAATGCACCTTTTCCGATACTCTTTATTTTGCCTGATTTGATGGTTACTTTCTTCAGCTTTTTACAGGATTTAAAAGCATTCTTCTCAATCTTTGTTACCGTAAAGGTATATCCCTTTATTTGAACTGTAGCAGGTATGGTTACTTTCGTCAATTTCGTATTTTTCGCTTTAACAACCGATACCGTACCTCCTGTCTTGGAAGATTTTGTAATCTTATAGGTAAGGTTTCCAACCGTTACCTTACTGTTCTTCTTAGGAAGAGACGGAACCTTGATGGTCATCTTGGTGCTTGCACCGCCGCCATCCCTGGCTGTAATCGTAATGGTCGCCCTCATGCCCGGCTTTGCATTCTTACTTACCCTGACAAGTCCCTTTGAATTGACGCTAATATACTTCGGCTTGCTTGATTTCCATTTGAAGCTTGCACCGCCAGGAATCTCCGGATAGACCTCCGGACTGATTTTGTAGGACTGTCCTATTTCAACCGTAACACTTGTATCTGTATAAATTTCCGTTATATATGGTCTTGTAGACAATTCTACGGTAAATCCATTTTTATACTGATATGCAGGTGCCGCAAATAAATATTTTCCCTTATTGTCTGCCTTGATTACCTTGCCGTCTACCTTGAAGGATAAAACATAATATTCAGGTAATACATCCGGAGCATATCGGATTACATCACTTGGCAGCCATACATGGGTATCATCATCAAATGAACCGCCTTCATCATACGAAACCTCAGGCTTTATACACGCACTGTCCACCGGAATGGAATACTGCATTGTGGCAAATGCATCGTCAGTTGAATTAATAAGCACTAAACATTTATCGTCATGTACCGTTCCGCCACATAACTTACCTTCCAGCGTTTTACTGTCTATGGAATAGCCACTGCTCTGATATTTGTCGGTTTTTACATTGTAGGAATAGATATTTCCCAATTGATCTGCACAATTTCCTATATACATAATGGCAGACTTGGAAGCACCGATATTACCGCTGTAATATTCAAGAATGGTTGGATTATCGCCTTCCCCTATCAGGTATGTGGCATTTGTGTCCATACCGGATATAACGGCAGTCGACTTTTTCCAAACCGAACCGTCATATATCAGATTGACAGGATATTTGCCCGTTCCGTCACAACAGCCAAGTGTAACTACCAGCCTGCCATCTGCCTGCATTGCCTTACTGAAAGCCCTTCCCTCCGGCAGTGATGCAGCCTTTGTCCATTTTTTCGTTATCAGGTCGTAGGAATACACATTCGTTCCGAATTTCATTTTATCTTCATTCAGACCGCCCATAAGGTACAATTTACCCTTGTATGCGCCAAGTACCATATTGCCATATTCCTCAAATTCACTCGGCAGCTCTGCAACCTTACTCCAACCATCATTCTGATTAAAATTCGCCAAAATACTTTCGGTCATAAAACCTGCATCAAATGTCAGCACGGAATATAATCCGTCACCTGTACATACTGTATTTGTATTCGGATAAATTGTATATTCAACGAAAGTTTCATATTTCTTTCCAAAGATGGTATTATCATAGTCATAAGATGCCGATATCCATGAAGCACTGTTTTCTTCAAAATCCTCATCCGGCAGGTAGTCCAATTCCTCATAAGACTCGCTGGAGCTTACATTGATAACGCCTGCTTCCCCTATGTTATATAATATATTTCCGTCGGATAAAATCTCATTTCCTATCAATTCGCCCGAAATTTCCGCTTCTTTGGTAAGCTTCTTGCCGTCTGCAAAATAGAAGCTGCGCTTGATACTGTCATCTCCCCGGACGATCACAACAGAAATATTTTTATTCAGCCAGCCTGAACCGGAAATCACTATTTTCTCGTCTGTACCAGACAATGGGGATACGGTTTCACCATTGATTGTAATTTCGGCACCTGTTAGGAATTTACCTTCTATACATATATTCTTGTCTGCATTCAAATATATATCTGAAATACTGATTCTAGGCGTATCTATCATGGAAAAATCAAGCGTGCCTTCCGTTGCAACTTTACCCGTCAATGATGACATTCTACGACTGCAGCTCAGCAATATTGCCTTTCTTGCCAATACCCCCTCTTTCGGATAAGCCTGTGCTATCGCTGCCACTGCCCCCGTAACATATGGGGTTGCCATAGATGTACCGTTATAAAAATCATATTTCCCAAATGTTCCTGATGCGACATCGGCCTTACTGACAGCCAAATTATCCAAATATACGGTATAATCACCGTCTGAAGCAGCATTAACCTGAATAATAAGAGCTCTTCTCGAATCCTCTTTTATATTCTCTGCATATTGGCCCGATATATGATTCCAGCAGTTTCCGGCATATCCCCCGCCTATTTCGGTCATCTTCAGAAAATCAACCGTTCCGTTTTCATACAAACCTTCACCAAGAAACACTACACTTCCACCGAACATCTCATTAATAAGTCCTTCACCCGGAGCATTCTTATCCTCAAGACGAAGCATCGCACTTGCATATACCGGAGAATTCGACAGCTTCGCATCGTATGGAATCATCAAACTATACGTTCCGTCTTCCTTTGCATTTTTAATCGTCCACTTAAGAGATTGACCGACAGTTCTACCAAAATACTGCTCACCGCTAATTGTTACCTCAGAAACAGCCGTCCCCCCTACTTCCGCCGTATACTCAGGTAATTCCGTACCTTCAAAATCCTCAAAATAACTGCAGGTTGCATTCCTCTGTCCAGAGGAATATATACTTGGATTGAAACAGTCATAGGACACACTGGACAATATATCGCCACCCGGAGCTGCTATATCAACACTCTCGATACCATAATTTGAAAAATCAGCCAGTTCTCCTTTTCCATTGATAGCTGCAACAGAAACGATATAAGGACTGTCAATATTGGCAGGGAATACAGGTTCCGAATCATTATCGGAGCTATCGTTTCCGGCAGCGCATACTGATATTGCACCTGCTTTTCCGACTAAGTCTACAAGCTCCTCAAATATTGTATCCGATTCGTCTCCGCCGCCGCCCCACGAATTGTTAACGGCAACGATATTAACACCAAGCTGCTGTGCATGATATATGTAATTATACCCACCGATAATCTCCATGCCATAACAGGAACCGGTATCATCCAATACTTTTACGCCCATCAGCTTTACATGATCTGATGTAACGATACCGGATATACCGCTTCCGTCATCTGAAACACCCGCTATAATACCTGAGCAATGTGTACCATGTCCGTTGTCATCCATCGGGTCAGCATCTCTATTGATAAAGTCATATCCATGTTCTCCCTTAAGTCGGTTTGAAGGAAACGTGTTATTCCACATTACAGGAGCAAGGTCAGGATGTGTATAATCAATACCGGTGTCAACCACTGCAATTACCTTTTCCTTAGAGTCACTGCCTGCCTTATCGTTAATTTTATCTGCATTCACATCAATACCGGCAGTTCCTCCGTTTTGTCCTTCATTCTCCAGCGCCCACTGATAACCTGTATAATCATCATCCATGATGTGATAGCGATAGTTTGGCTCCGCTTTTATGACACCGCTTTTTTTACTGTACATCTCCACAAGCTGCTTTGTCGTATAAATATCAGACTTGATAAGAGATACATGCAAATCCTCCTCTACAGAGGACAGTTCAGGGGAATTTTCATCACCTATAACGGCATCTTCAAATGTATATGTCAAAGCAACATCAACATCCGCACTTGCCAGCTCCGCCGTAGGTGTCATATCTCTATACATAATAATGACCTGTCCTTCTGCATATTCTTTGTTTTCGTCCTGATTATTCTGCGTTATCGCTGTATCACTCTTATGTTTCACTTCATTCCAAAGTCCGTCCGCCAACACATCAAACGTCGTGCCTACTGTCAAAGTCGCAGCAAGAACAAGAGCCAAAACTCTGTTTCTAAGTTTTCTCATAATTATCTAAGCCCCCTTTTTCATTTTGACATCAGAAATAACTAAATTTATATTAATCTATATTAACGAAATAGACAACTTTTTTAAAATAAAATAAGAAAAATTAATATCAAACTACTCATACAAAATGGGAGTTTTCAATAGATTCCTGACTTTTATCATTCATATAAAGCTTACAGCAGGCAGCCTGACGGATATTGTTGCTTTTCGGGATTTGGAAGAATAACTATGATATCTGTTCAATTTTAATATTTTTTCATTATGATATTCTATTTTACAAAAAAAGAGAGCATCCCGCCGTTATTTACATACCTTTGGAATGCCCTCACCCATTTCTCCGCTATATTGAAAGCAGAAAGTAACGATAGTATATCAGGAATTACCTAAAAATCAACCTTTTTGCTGCAATTATTATAAAAAAAATTGAATTAATCCCTTTTTAATACGCATCTCCAAAGTATCTTATTTTGGTGCATAAAATCTGATAGATTTTTCTATTTCACTATAATATAAAACATATCATTGAAAATGCGATGTATTTTACTTGCTATCTGAAAACGATATTATTTCCCAGTCATCCATATCCACTCTGTTAAATCGCAAAACTATTCCGTCTCCAGTATATTTACCATTTCATCTATCATTTCCTCATCCTTCAGGCGAAATTTGAACTCTACTCTTCGGGAAGCACTCATATTTACAGAGCCGTTTTCATTATATATAGGATTGCTGTATGACCTGCCGTTTGCAGTAAGTACATTTCTTAAAACCTCTATCTCTGATTTCGATAAAACACCTGAATTCTCAGTCAGGCAAAATGTTGCTACAGAGAATGCCCGTTGCTGGGACAACTCAAGGTTATAGAGATAAGTACCATTGGTATCTGTATGTCCCTCAATGATGATCTCTGAAATATAATCCTTATATTCCGCCTGAAGAAGAACACTGCAATATCTTGGAATAAAGCTTTTCAAAAATTCTTTTCCCTCGTCTTTCAGCTCACTATTGCTTACATCAAATAACACACTGGCATCAAATGTAATAGCACCTGTCTGGGGGTCCACCAAAACATTCAGCTCACTATCATTAAACTCATCCCTTAAATCTGATACCAAATCACTTCTGATACCAATAATTCTATCCAATTCCTGCTGCTGAGATGCCAGAAGTTCCTCCTGCTGGCTGATAATTTCCTGTTGCTCTGAAAGCTCCTGTTCCTTGCTCTCATACTGACCCTTTGCCTGAAGCAATGTAAAAGAAATAATCAGAACAAATATCAGAAGCAAGGCTGCCATCATATCAGAATAAGATAGCCAATAGGATGTTTCTTCATCTTCCTGTCTACGTTTTCTTCTACTCATATATGTACCTCTTAATTATCTTTTTACAGTATCTTTTAAAAGCTCATTTTGTTCCTGCTGCAAATCACATATCGTCTTAAGATATGGAACAAGGGAATCCTCCAACGATTTCTGTGCATTCGAAATAGCTTCTATCTGCTGCCTCTGATATTCCAGTTCAACACTTTCGTTGTCATAACGGGCATCAGGACAAACATATCTTCTGAATTCAGCTATAAACTCATCCAGCTTATGGTAAGCCTTCTCCGTAACCGTCTTAAAAATCAAATTAAACGTCAATGAAAAAATCATTCCGTAAATGGATGTATGAAACGCAACCTTAATTCCATCCATCAAAGGACCGATACTATTTGCAATTTCCTCTGCACTTCCGGTATTAAATGCCTGCAGACCAAATGACAAACCAATAAAAGTTCCAAGGATACCAAGTCCCGTCATAGCTCCCGGAATCAGATTCAGTCTGCCCTTCTCAACGCAATCATCAATCAGCTGATAATTAATAAAGTCCTCTATATCACATCTGTATTTATTCGGAGCCTCCTGCTCCAGTCTGTTCATTTCCTCAACATAATCTATATATGTATTCCTTAGATGTGGCTCATTAAAAATACCATAACGGCTATCCGTCTTGTATTCATCCCACAGCAGGCATTTTCTTCTGGCATAATCCTGCTTAATATAATCAATGGCAACATGAAAATCCTCACCGATTTTGTCTATCCTGCCCATACGCCTATAAGCATATATGAAAATAGCTCCGACAATAATAAACATGGCCACATTCACAAGCACACTTGCCAAATCCAGGCTATTATTCGTTACATTCAAAAAAATACAAATAACCAGCATTACTATATAAATAACCGGAAGCCACTTCTTATTCAGTTCAATTTTCAAATTCTGCTTCTTCTTATAAGCCTTTGCAATATTTTCATTTTGCGGTCTGACTTTTAATCTTTTTATATTTTTTAAATTCATTTGCATTTCCTCCGGTTCATTACTGCTGTTATTTATTTTAACACATTTCTCATAATTTTTCCACTATTGTGCTTGCAATTAACACAATTTCGGTGTCTCATTTTTTATCACATATTCTATAATCTGCTCACATATATACAAAAGGCGGGAAACCGCCAGCTCCATACTTATATGATCTGATTTTACAATTCCATCTCTGTTCCCATGATAGAAGATATTTCGCAAATCGGTAAGCTCACGCATTACTTTTACATTAATGTCAAACGCTGTCCCACAACCTTCTATCTTTAAAATATTCATGCTATGCAAAATATTTACAAGTTTCCGATTCCTTCCATAATCCGTCATCTGAGATAAAGCTCCCTTTAATCTATCATGGACACGAAGTCTCAATCCCTTATCAGCTAATTTCGGATAATCATCAATATATTTTAAAAACGCTTCAACCTCTGTGTCCTCAAGTATTTTTTTTGCCCCATCCAAATGCTTATATTTTTCCTCCACAAATTCAATGACAGAAAACAAGTGGAAAAATTTACTATTGACATTCTCCTGTCCAAGTGCAAGATAAAATTCATCCAGCATGTAATTGATATCCAAATCTTCACAATCTGTATATAAATCAAAATCATCTATACTCATTCTCCCATATATCTTTGTATAGACTTCTGTAGAAATAGTAATTGGCGCCATTTCAAGCGTAATCACCTGATAGCTTTTCCCATCAATAATCTGTTCTTCGACTTGTACATCTTTTTTATGAATCGCTTTATCAAATGGGACATATGGCTTTACCTCCCATACTACATTATCCATATCCGCCTCTACTCTAGGCTGATAACTGTGCTTATTACAATTATGCCTGCTCATAAGAAAACTAATTGTTCTACATATCCTATACAGACATGACTTAATCAAATCCAATGCTTCTTTCTTATTATGAGCCACAATATTGCTGATTTCACAATCAAAATAATCTTTAGGCATACTATTGTTCTCTTTTTCATTTCCACAGGTAAGCCGAAAGCGGATATTTTCCTGTTTTCTAAAAGCCAGATTTTTGTCAGGAATCGGCTCCTCAACACATCTTTGTTTTTCCCAAATAACATCTTGTCGAAGCCCCATTACAAACTCAGACTCCTTCTTATCACTATACAAATCATATGTGCAGTATTTCAGTTGAATTTTCATGTTAAATATGTATAATTTCGCCACCATTTCTTATATCCCCCCTGTTTCATTTTCCAAATATATAATACCACTATTGCTAACCTGCTTTGAATTAATATACCTTTTTAACGACAACTCTATTACTCAGAGACGAACTATTCTATATCGTTTCTGAAAATCTGATAAATTTCTCTATTACAAGATAAAATGAAACCACAATATCGGAAAAGAGGTGTATTTTACTTGCAATCTGAGAACTATATTATTGAACGGATAGAGCAGTTGTGTGAGAAGAAACACATAAGCAGATACAGACTGGCTAAAAAATCAGGCATTTCGCAGTCATCCATATCAACTCTGCTAAACCGCAAAAGCTATCCAACAATACAAACACTTGAAAAGCTTTGTAATGGTTTTGATATTACGCTTGCCCAATTTTTTGCAAAGGATGAAATTCTCGATTTGACAGAGGATCAGAAAAAACTGCTCGAATACTGGGATGCTATGGACAACCATAGTCACAAACTTGTCTTTGCATATATGCAGGGAATAATAGAAAAATAATTTTCATTATATCCTGTATATAGAAAAAGCTGTCACTTTTACGGTTAAAATATCGTTTAAAGTGGCAGCTCTTCTTTCTGCTAATGTAAGACATCCTACATTACTTCAGTATCTCCTTTACCTGTTCAGCCGACAGCTCCAAATGAACAGCTATCTGCTGAATATTCCAACCCGCATCATAATATAACGCAGAAACCTTACCCTGAAGAAGTCCTTGTTTAAGTCCTTGCTCAATACCTTGCTCGAGACCTTGTTCAATACCTTGTTCGAGACCTTGCTTGAGTCCTTGCTCAATACCCCGAGCCTCTGCCCTTGCTTCAATTCTATCCATTACCTCACACATATTCGATACGCCTCCTTCCAATTGACGAATAATTCTCCTGCTCCTCATAACACTTAACTCAAAACTCCACACACCGCTTTTCAGCATTATGCAAGATTCTTATCTCAAAACCAAGTCTTTATTGAAAATTTCTAACATTGATATCTACTTTTTTCACTATAGAATGCCCATTATTCAATGCTTTATGCTTCCCAAATTAATACACTTATATTATTCAGAAACGAACTATTCTATGTCGTCTCTGATAATCTGATAAATTTCTCTATTACAAGATAAAATGAAACCACAATATCGGAAAAGAGGTGTATTTTACTTGCAGTCTGAGAACTATATTATTGAACGGATAGAAGAGCTGTGTGAGAAGAAACACATAAGCAGATACAGACTGGCTAAGAAATCAGGCATTTCACAGTCATCCATATCAACTCTGCTAAACCGCAAAAGCTATCCAACAATACAAACACTTGAAAAGCTTTGTAAGGGCTTTGATATTACGCTTGCCCAATTTTTTGCAAAGGACGAAATTCCCGATTTGACAGAGGAACAAAAAAAACTGCTCAAATACTGGGATGCTATGGATAACCATAGTCACAAACTTGTTTTTGCATATATGCAGGGAATAGTAGAAAACTAATTTTTATTATATTCTGTATATAGAAAAAGCTGTCACTTTTATGGTTACAATATCATTTAAAGTGGCAGCTTTCCTTTCTGCTAATGTAAGACGCCCTGCATTACTTCAGGATCTCCTTTACCTGTTCAGCCGACAACTCCAAATGAACAGCTATCTGCTGAATATTCCAGCCCGCATCATAATATAACGCCGAAACCTTACCCTGAAGAATTCCTTTCTCAAGGCCTTGCTTGAGACCTTGCTCAATCCCCCGGGTCTCTGCCCTTGCTTCAATTCTGTCCATTACCTCACACATATTCGATACGTCTCCTTCCTTTATCTCCGGATTGTTTAAAATCTCTTCAAAGCTCTTGTTTCCTGTCAATGCCTTCATCATTTTCAAGACCTCATCTACATGTTTTATCGTATATGCAGACGGTACATAATCACAATTCAGACGTTTCTGCCTGAAATAATCGGCTACTACATAAAAATCACTTTGAAACCCCTTTATCTTCTCCTCAGATAAATTTGCTATCTCAAATACATTAATACGATAATCATTAAAATATGGCGCCAGCTTCTCCGGTATGTATATTCGGTCAGAAAGATTAAGATTCTCATTCCAGTTCTTCTTACCAAAGTACAGCACCACCGTTATTACCGGATATCGTTCTTTTCTTTTATTTATAAGCTGCGAGCGATATGCTGCACCATCGTAGCCTATCACCCGAAGCGGCATATCCGCATCAATATCCGTCTGATTCTCCAGACCGATTACTGCAATGCGTACCCTTGAGTTCTTCCAGAACTTCGTAGTGTCCCGCTCCTGCTCATGCAGCACCCCATCCTCTGCCTTGTACTGGCTTTTGTCCTTGACATTCTCCAAATCCTTCGGCTGAACAAGCTGCTCTCCGTCAAACAGCAGATTGTTCACAATATCTGCAAACACATCATTGCAGTCCTCCAATATCTTTTCGGAAATATCCCTGCTTCCCATCTGGTTCCCCCTTCTGCATTCGTACTTATTCTGTAAAAGTGGCAACCGGTTCCCTTCTCTACAGCATATGCTTTTGCTTCGGTTCTGTCAATATGTTTGCTTGCGCTTATTTGTGGAATTATTCGCTGAATTATGGAATTGCGTTCATTTTATACTTGGGATAATACAAATAGAAATGCAGGAAAAAGCGAAGATATGGTTCTTCAGAATCCTTAACTCTGAAAGATATTTTATCATTATATTATAATTATTATATACTTTGTAAAATTTATTTTGCTATCATACAGTTTCAAACCATCCCTAAATCTAACTCCCCCTTGTTTCCAATACCTCTTTTATTTCTTTAGCACCTTACCAATAATATTTTTGGTATACTCCTATATTGGATACTACCTAACATACCACAACAACTATAGTCACACAAAATGACAATTTCAAAATTTGTTGCTGATTTAATTCAAAACTACTTTATTTTCTCATCTACAAACATACATCTTTTCATAATAATTTTGATATTCTCCGCCTATAATCTCCTCCCACCATGTTTTGTTATCTAAATACCAATGAATTGTATTCTGTATACCATCTTCAAATTTCATTTCCGGTTTCCACCCTAATTCGTTACGAATTTTAGTAAAATCTACGGCATACCTCATATCATGGCCTTTGCGGTCTGCAACATATGTAATCAGACTTTCCGGCTTACCAAGCAATTTACATATCAATTTTACAATATCTATGTTTCTCATTTCATTATCGCCGCCAATGTTATAGACCTCGCCATTTTTTCCCTCATGGAGAATAAGGTCAATTGCCTTACAATGCTCCTCCACATAAATCCAGTCGCGTATATTGAAACCCTTACCGTATACAGGTAAAGACTTTCCTTTCAAAGCATTTATTATCATCAATGGAATAAGCTTCTCAGGGAACTGATATGGTCCATAATTATTTGAACATCTTGATATTGTCACCGGAAGTGCATATGTCCTATGATATGCCAATACCAACAAATCAGCAGAAGCCTTTGAAGCACTATATGGACTGCTGGCATGCAAAGGTGTCTCTTCCGTAAATAACAGATTAGGTCTGTCCAACGGCAAATCTCCATACACCTCATCCGTGGAAACCTGATGAAACCGAGTAATCCCGTACTTTCTACAGGCATCCATCAAAACTGCGGTTCCAATAATATTTGTCTGAAGGAAAATATCAGGAGCTTCTATGGAACGGTCAACATGGCTTTCTGCCGCAAAATGAACGACCATATCGGGCTGCTCTTCCTCAAACAACCTGTACACAGCCATCCTGTCACATACATCCGCCTTTACAAAACGGAAATTTGGACTATCCATTACTGAAGCAAATGTTGACAGATTTCCTGCGTATGTCAATTTATCCAAACATATCATATAATACTCAGGATGTTTTTTTAACATATAAAATATAAAATTACTTCCGATAAATCCGGCTCCTCCGGTAATTAATAGTTTCATACTGTTCAATCCTTATTATTAGTATCTTAGGCCTCATCCCATTTATACAAGAACCTCTTATTTCTTTAGCCAGCAATCTCTTAGAATGAAATCTCTGCGAGGCTTTACTACTGACTCTTGAGTACAATCTTTAGGAATTATTGCGTTGAATTTTTTCCGTCATTTAGTCTTCACTTTTATTACCCCTATCCTTATGAACACAGGATGTAAATAAGATGCCCCAAAGATCCCCAACTTCTTTAGTCCTGCTACCACACCGCCGCTTCCTCTCTCGGCATAGCTTTCCCCACTCTGTATTGACAAAAAGCGCATTCAGATTATAAGGTATCTTTTTATATGGCAAATAAGAATATACAAAAGCACGGCTGAGACCTGTAATTGCCATAATCAACAGCTTCCATAAATTCCTGCATGAGATTATTGGCATCATAGCTTGGTTTCTTTTTTGATCTTGTCAATGCGGTCATGTCTCCTTATTTTTCATTATAATCTAAATATTCTGGTAGGAATCAAAGCCAGAGCGTTTCATCCGCAATGCAACGATTATTCCCGATGCAATTACACTAAAAATGAATGTTGCCAAAAAACAATCCCATCCGTAAGTTTTTTCTCCATACATCAACGTATAATATATCGTCCAAATCCACAGGTGAAGAAAATACATTTCTGTACTTAATTTCCTCAATATAATGCATCTGTCCGAATATATGTTCACTTCTGTGCTAAGTAAAAAAAAGCTCGCTACACACGGTGCAAGAATTATAGTGCCAACTAATTCATCTTCTATTATGGTATAAATAATAAACAAGCAAGTAAAAGCTAAAATAAATGCATATCGTTTTATGCTCAGCCTTTTATTCCAAAAAAACATTCCCAGAGATATATAGAAAAATCCTCTTAATAATCGGCCATTTCCTATCGTGTACTTTAAAAATGTTTTCAATAACATAATGATAGAGTTTGTGTTGTCTGTCATTTTTATAGCATCAATTAAAATACTTATAATGAAAATTATCAGTGCAATTACCAAAATACGTTCTGTCTTTATTTTTGATTTCCTTAAAAAAAGTATTGCGATTAACGCATAGATTGTGGACAGCAAATACCAAAGCATCCATGAATTATAGTGTTGCCCAACAAACACAAAATCCTTAATATAAATTAGCACTGCCTTTAATAATGAATACTCCCCCCTTGCATACTCTGCCACAGCCAGTGGGAAATAAACAGCAGACCATACCAAATACAACTTAAGCATCCTTTTTAGTTGTAAAATAATGATATCTGTTTCTTCCAAAGGAGCTGCATGCTGTATTTTCATTTGCAGCAAATAACCCGATGCAATAAAAAAGAACGGAACAGCAATGCTTGTAAAACAGTCAAATATCTTTAAAACAATCGTATTGTTGTTTTGTATCAATGGATTTGTATGAATGGCAATCACGCAAATTGCCATAATAAACTTTGTAATATCCAATCCTCACAATAAATGAGTTTCGCTCTTTATGTGAATCATCTCCTTACACATTATACTACACTTGATCTATTTCTCGGTAATAATTTTATCATATCGCCCAGTTCTTCATCATGTTTGCTATTTTTGAATGGCATAAATCCTCCACATGGTGAAAACGTTAGTTCTGAAAAGTAAATTTTGCTTCCTATTTCGTACAAATCAACTCTCAAAAACGGATGCCCTTTTGACAGAGTTTTACACAGCTCCACCATTTTATCAAATTGTGATGGTTTAGATGGAAGCGTCTCAAAAGGCAAATAATCAGCCCTTTCATATGCGGCGAGCTGCCAATCCATGGTTACAAAACTGATTCGCGCTGTTGAATGATTCTCTAGCCCCTTTGATACATATAGAAATTTCGGACTTCCATTAAAACAATAAAACTTATAATCAGTTAAACCAAACGACTCTTCCTTTTTGTGTATCCATAAAACAAAGCCATCAGATATCAAAATACCCCCCCCGATATCTTCAGGGAGTTTTATCCAGTCACCAAACGTTTTATCCCACTCTTCCGGTTCAAAGGGCATTAAGCCACCCCAGTGCGAAAATGTCAATTCCCCAAAATAAGCTTTTCCGTTTACTTCGTAGAAATCCACTCTAAGATGCGGAATATTTTGCGAGAGTTTCTCTGCCAACTTCATCATTTCTGCAAAAGTCTCCGGCTTAGATGGCAAAACATCTGCATTAGGATGCCCATTCGTAAATGGCAGATGTCTAAATTCTGTGTCAAAAAAATCAAACTTTGTTTCGTTACCTTCTCTTTGTCTGTCTGACGCAATAAACAATGCCTTCTCAACACCATCAAAAGTAAATATCTTATAGTCGCAAAGCTCTTTTGTTTTAGAATCTTCCATATACTGTTCTGCGATTATTCTTGGTTTGACATCTTTATATGGCCATTCTCGACTGAACATATAGTAATCACGTTTTAAACATTTACTTATTTTCTTTCTTGCTTTTTTCATATCAAAGTTGTTTTTGTCACGACATATTACCAATCCGCCACTATCATGAGTACATTTAAGCACAAATTGGTTTGGCAAAGCATCAAAATCTATATCATCGAATCGTTCCCATATCCCCAAGGTCGGAATGATATATTCTTTTCCGATTTTTTCCGCCACATAACCTTTCACGGCAGCTTTATCTACCATCGTTGAATATATTGATTTCCGATCATACAATTTAAGCCACTGGATTTTTTCATTAAATGTAGTGGGATTTTCCAAATTCAACTCCGTTTTAAATCGTCTTTTCCAACACATTCTGATAAACGCTTCATCAGTCATATGATTAAAAACTCCGACATTTCTAAGATCATTGAATATATGATTTTTAACTTTTTTACAAAAATTCTTCATTTCGTATCTCATCCTTTCGCCTTATTCCGATTGAGAACAGTCTGTAGACACGCCTTGAAAGTATTTCTTTCAAATACCATGACAACAGCTATTGTCACCCCTCCCGTTATCAGACTTGCAATTATTGCATACTGTATCCATTGTATCCAACTCGTCAATTGATAAACACCAACAAATATTTTATATATAATATTGCTTACTGCAATAATTAATAGAACATATAAAAATCTCATCGCTGTTTTTTTGCTTGATATGCCAAGTATATTTCTTTGTGCATATATTATAATCATTGTCGTTCTGTAAGCAAAAGAGCAAATCGTTCCAATAAGCAATCCATACATTCCTAACGGTTTTAAAAGCAACAAGGATACCGTTATATTAATCAACGCTTCTAATAGCGCATGATTCTGCGTATTCTTAAAATGCCCCGCAGCATTAATCATGGATAAGCACGGTATTCTGATATTGTTTGCTATTCCGATAATCAGAAACATAACCGCCGCTATCGGTCTGTAGTATATTATGTCTTGCATATCCAGTGTATAAACGCTGACAAACGGCAATATCATTGCTGCAGAAACTCCGTATACAAAAGCAATCACAACAAAATATCCGAACTCATACAAATCATATGCTTTTAACAGACGATCCCGTTTATTTTCACTAATTAATTGCCCAAAGCTCGCCAATGTGCTCGACGAAAAAATATTTGTTAAAAAATGATATAGCTGATTAAAAACCAAATTATATACTGAGTAAATACTTACCTCAACAAGTGTCCCAAATAAAGTAAGTAAGGTAACATCCGTATTAAAAACAACCAACCCTGTAATCTGATGAATCATTGCTGACCATCTGTTTGATAATGCCGCATAATCTGCTTTGACTTTCCTTGTTTTAAAGCAATAATACTTTTTGCAATAAACAGCTAACACCAACATCCTGCAAATTACCATAATTGCCGGAACAAACATCACCCAAACAATGCTGACTTTAAAATGAATCAGTACAATCTGACTGACTACCCTGACAATATAAAAGATTTGGTCAACAGAAGATACGACAAACAGTCTTTGATCTGCTTGCAGCAGCACCTTATATTTACTGTAAACAAAGCATTCCAGTGTATTACTCGCACCGATTACGATCATAAGTGCAATGGACATAGCTCCCGGCAACTGGTCTCCTATAATAGCAGGCATGATAAAAGCAATCCCAACAACCGCCACAGTGTATAGGCATCCGGAAATAATATAAAACCGATTAATTGCAGCCAGCACTTCACATATTCGCTTTTCATCTCTTCTAACCAACGGTGCATAAAGAGCCTGTACAGCAGCCGGTGCAAGTCCGGCATTAACCAGTGCGATATATCCCATGATGTTCGAAACGGTTGACGTGTATCCATGAAGATTTGCACCATAATGATTCAAGATTAAATTTGGCAATATAAATCCAAATAGTGCTGTAGTGAGCTGATATGCCCCCATTGATATCATATTGTAAATTGACGCTTTCTTACGTCCTAAAGTTTTCTGCATATTCTGCCTTCCACCTAATTTACTATCTCTTCTATGTATCTCTTGAATAAAGGCAAGATTTTATTAATGCTAAAATCTTGGGCACGCACAAATGCTCTTTCGGAAAAAGAATTCCATAGTTGTTGATCCTGTAACAATTCAACTGATTTATTTGCAAAGTCCTCCAGGTCATACTGATTGATTAAATAGCCGTCTTTCCCGTTGTTAATAATCTCATCCGGACCGTAATTGTGAAACGCTACCACCGGAATACCACATGCCATTGCTTCAACAATAGTCACTCCAAAGCCTTCATATCTTGAGGTCTGTAGCATTAATGCTGCCTTCTGATAATACTGATATACATTATCCGTACTCCCAACTATGCTAATTTGAGCCTTCAAGCCTTTTTGTTTCACGGTATCTTCCAGCCATTCTCTGTCGGCGCCATCTCCTACTACGATAAGCTGTGCGTCAGGAATTCTGTTGAGAATCATCTCCATAATCTCCACAAGATAATCTAACCCTTTATTTCCAATTACTAATCGGCCAACAAAAAGAATATTGTTTTTTTCTGGTGTATGTACTAACCTGTTTTCTGCCACCGGATTATACAATACCCTTGCATTAGTCCCAAATTTTTCATCAAATTGTCTTTTGTCCGCCTTTGTTAAAACCCATACCGCATCCAACTTTTTATAGCAGTCCTTTGCATACTTACTTAATCCATAGAAGGAGCGCCCCCTCATTTCAAAATAAGCATCAAACGTGCTATGCTGCCATCCAATGAGCTTTGCTGAAACTTTTCCACACAGTTCTGCAAGAAGACAACTGTTTGTCGGTCCTGCCCCTATGACAACGTCAAATTGTCTTTCATTAAAAAAATCGGCAAGCCTTTCTAACTCTCTTTCCTTAAACATAAAGCGCTTTATGAGCGCATTTCCCCAATTATAATCTAAACAGCCCAAACGCTTATTAACTCCCAGAATCAAACGCCCTATGGTTTTAGACTTATCAATTAATAGTTTCTCAATATTCTCTATATCAATTTCTTCGGCTATTTCAAACAGCTTGGGTCCGGTCATGCTAAATGGCATAAGTACTGTGACGCTATAGCTGTTATCTTTTATCAATTCATTTAATATTGTTGTAACCACTCGTTGTATTCCGCCGAGCGTATATAGATTTTGAGTAATAAAGCATACTTTCATTCGTTATACTCCGTTCTCCTTGCCAAATTGAGCAAAAGTAATACTGAAACACAGTAAATCAACATCTGGTCACCAATTGTTGTTATCCCATTATAGCTATTAACATCTGCAATTATAATTAGCAATGCAAATAAAACCTTGAACTTCTTGTATTTTATGCATTTGAAAATCGGTATGACGAATAGGATAATGCACATTGCAACAGAAAACCAAACGCCAAATAAATACGCCCACCTTAATGGAGGATACTCTAATGCAGCAATCATTTTTTCTGATAACGTAGTTCCTGCATGGCCTGTAAGGAAATGGAAATCCAAAACGCCCGATTTCCATAGAAGTACAAGATTCGTATTTCTACCCGTCGATAAATCTCCCATTGATAACCCAATTTCAAACCGATGAAGCACAGAATCAAAAAAGCCCATGCTGAGAGCCCAATAAATAGCCGCTACTATTAAAATAACGTATTTCAAGCCCTTTCTATTCACATATAATACAGCGAAGGAAATCGCAAACAATACAAAACCGGTCTTGCTTCCACATACGCCAATTCCAATCGCCGGCATTACACAGTTATATACCACCAAAACCATCGGCTCATTCTTTTTTATGTAATAGTGTTTCAACGTATTGAACAAGAAGCACAGTAACATTAACTCCGTACTCAGCAGGGAATGACCCACATATGAGACCATTCTACCCGTTCTGAGCAGTTCAAACAACGATTCCGTTTGCGTATAGTCGGCAATGAATTTTCCAAAGCCGGTTCCAAATATTATATCAAGCAAACCCATTAACACAATAAAAGTACAAGAAGCTGTTAAATAATTGCAAAAACAAATCACCTGTTTATCATTTTCTTCAAATGGTACCGTTACATATAAAAGTATCAAAGGTGCAAGCGTAGCATATATATATTTAACAAGCGATTCATAAGAAAATGTGGAAATTCCTATCCCGCATATAATAAAACATGCAATTAATAAGCAAATCCATAGCGGATTTCCTATTCCCCCGTTACTCCGTTTAGCTATTTGGACGCGACCTTGTCTGACATATCTTCTGAGCAAAAAGATAATTCCAATCCAAGTTATGACATTTATGATTGCCCATTGGGTTTTAAAAAAAGCAAGTCTCAATATGTGGGGTGTAACAAATATTCCAATGCATATCAGCTTAAATGCTATATCCTTTGTTTTGATTACCAAGATCCATTTCATCCTTTCCATGCATATAGCTGTGGATATTACACCAGTTCCAGCCACCTGCTGCATATATTTTGTGCTGAAAGTTGAATGCGTATCTGCTCTGCATTCTTTGAAATCTCTTCAGCATATTTCAAATCGGACACAATCTTTATCATTCCTTTTACCAAAGCATTACAGTCGTTCATTGAAATTAAAATACCGTTTTTATCCGTATGAACAAACATTCTTGAGCCGCCCACAGGGCAGTCTGTCACAATGGTTGGTATCCCCATTCCCAATGCTTCAAGCATAGAATTTGATATTCCTTCATGGTTAGATGTAGAAATATATATTGCTGCCTTGTTGATTTTATCAGTTAAATCCCTTACGAAGCCAGGCATTTCAACGGCATCCCGTATCCCTAAGTCCGTACATATCTTCTCATACTGCATTCTCTGTGGACCATCACCATACAAATCAAGTGAATAATCCGGATGCTGACTGTGAAAAACAGCAAATGCTTTTAATAACATCGGAAAGTTTTTCTCTTCTGAGAACCGTCCGGCTGCTACAATTCTTTTTTCTCTTTCACCATGATATCTCTTTGGCAAATGCTCTGTATCTAAAGGATTTGGAATAATGCAGCTCTTTTTTTGAATATCCTTTGAATACCATTTTTGTGCATCCGGGGTCTGAAACACCATCCAATCCGCCAATCTAAACAAGCCTAATTTTCGCATCAGCAGATTTCCTATACGATCTTTCATGCTCATATTCTTTGAAAAAACGCTTATATTAGGGTCTGCTCTCTCAGACATTATTATCCTTCTTCCAACTCCTATATTAGCAATCAAGGTATACAACGAAATAATAGGCAAAAATGGAATAAGAGTTCCGACATCTTCCGATTTTATTATTCTATGCAAAGCACATATGCGACGTAATGGAGTGAGCTTATCGTGCTTCGTCTTAATCTGATAGCATCTCACTTTTTCCGACAATGAGTATGTACGCTCCTTCTCTCTCATTATAATGACAGAAACATTCGCACCCATCTCGGCACACTGGTTTGCCAAAATCGACATCACTCTTTCTGCTCCGCCATCAGTCAATGATCCTGTAATGAAAGTCAAAGTTTTGTTTGACCAGTCCATAGTTACTCCTTTCCATGATAACACTATGGCCGGCATCCCATTCTGCTAAGCCATAAATTATCGACCTGCAATATATTTCAAAACTGCTGCTGTATTATCTCCAAAGGCAGGTTCTCCACTTGCCATTTGAGGAAACCAGATCGTCTGACTTTGTGTATTAACCTCAATTAGTACAATCTTCCCTTTCTCATCGACAGTCATATCCCAAGAAATAACTCCCAACTGTGGTGCATTCAGATGCATCCTTTCTGCAACGTTAACCAATTCTCCAATAAATGAGAATTTATATCCTTCATATTTAAGTTGTCTAAAAAATTCCCCCCTGACCAAGTCGAAGCGTAATCGGCCAATGGAAAATCTTACCGTTCCAAATATATGTGACAATTCTAAAAGTGTTGACAGCATCAGGATATAGCGTTCTCAATTCGACATGAGGTTTTACAAGCTCTTGAACAACAAACGAACTTTTACTATACTCGGTTAAAATATCAACTATAGGTTCGTTTATTATCTCGTCATACCCCCAAAAAAAATATAACCATAACGATATGCTCTTGGATTTACCATCGGCTCAAATTTTGTCGAAAAGAGAATTTCTGGGAAATACTTTTCCTGAAATTTCCCTGTGAAAGACTGGTAGAGCATATGCCAATCATATGGTATTTTTCATCCATAACTGTTCTCAAAAAAAGAATCTATTGACTCCTAAAAAAACCATATTATTTACTCTCCTCAGGCAATGTAATCCAACTTCCAAACTTATAATCCCACTCTTCAGGAACAAAAGGCACGAACCCACTCCAGTGGAAAAACGTCATCTCACCAAATAAGATTTTCCCATTTACATTATATAGATCCACTCTGACTTGAGGTATTCCTTTCGATAAAATCCCTGCTATGCGTAACATCTCTTTATAATTCTTTGGCTCTTCTATTGACCTATCTGCATTTGGATGTCCATTCGTGAATGGCAAATGACGAAACTCTGTATCAAAAAAATCAAACTTCGTATCTATCCCTCGATCAGTAGCAATGAACAGAGCCTTAGGCACACCATCAAAGCAAAAAATTTTATAATCCTTTAATTCATAGCCAGATTCATCTACTGTATATTGTTCCGCAATGATTCTGGGTTTAACATCTTTATATGGCCATTCCCTATTGTTCCAAAAATAATTTCTGCGTAAACAATGTTCTATTTTCTTCTTCGCTTGCTTTATATCAAGCTTGCTTTTATCTTTACATATAATCAGCCCACCCGAATCATGAGTACACTTTAATACGAATTGTTCCGGCAATTTTGAGAAATCTATTTCATCAAAATGATTCCACACGCCAAGGCAGGGTATCAGATACTCATCGCCAATTCTTTCAACAATAAACTTTCTCACTTCATATTTATCTACCAGTTGTGTATAAATCGGATTCCTATCATATATCTTTAGCCATTGCAACTTCTCGTTATAGGATTGTGGATTATCAAAATTACATTCTTTTCCCATCATATTCCGAAATAGAATTTTTAAGTATCTCTTGTCTGCATCCGGGCTGCCTTTCATTAGACGACCTAATGCATATATTGAATAGCGTCTCCATTCAGATAGTCTCATCCCGTATTCCACCTTTATTCATTATTTTCAAGTACAGATCTTGATAGTTCTTACTCATGCCTTCGGCGGTAAAGTTTTCCATTACTGACTTATAACTCCTCGCTCCCATCTCATAGAGATTCTCGTCCATCATCTGATCCATAAAGCTTGAAAGCTGTTCCACATCTCCCAACGTATACGAATGTCCGCAGGAGGTTTCCGTTTCAAGCACCTCCATATGCTGAGGAATATTTGATAGTATCACCGGCAAACCACATGCCATTGCTTCTAACACACCGTTTGGCAAACCCTCCGACTTGCTTGTTGACAAATACACATCTGATGCATGAAGATATTCATTGACATTAGAAACTTTTCCACCAAAAATAATATTCTTATTCTTTTTAAATTCGTCTCTCAAGCTACCAAAGTCTTTTCCGTCGCCCAACAACAGCAATGCGCCTTCTTTGCATCGCTTCATACCCAAGAATGCCTCAATGGCTTCTCTTTGGTTTTTTCGTTCGATAAATGCCCCACTATAAACAAAAATTATCTTGTTTTGAGGTAAATTGAGTTTTTCCCGTATATTTTTAATTTGAGCAGTTTCTCTCTTCGTATACTGTCCTACATCCACGCCATTTCTAATATAAGGAATCAACATGTTTTGTCGATTCTTGTACATCATTGTTAAGCTTTCTGAACAAGTCACAAATGGCTCTCCTTTTTTCATTTGTTTCTTGATTAGATTAATATCTAAGAATGCCATAACGGTTCCCGGAATTTTGCCATAGTAATCAGGATAATCTTCATAACAATAATTTCTTAGAGTAACCAGATGAATCGCCTTCTTGTACCCCAAGGTCATTCGATAAGGCGGCATACCCACCCCCTGCACTATGTCCGGTTCAAATTGCTTTAGATAATTTGTAACCTTTTTTTTTCCATGTAAGACAGACTGCTTTTTTGATAGATTACAGCAGAACACCGGAATTCCCAACACTCGATAATCATCTATCATTGAATTGCCGGCTTCTTCCGGCCAAACCGTTATTAATGCAGGTTCAAACAGACTTCTGTCCATATGTTGAATAATGTTTAGCGTTTGTTTAATAGGACCGTTTTTTTTGCAATTGGTTTCCACAAATGCAACCCGAATTTTCTTTGATGAATCAAAACTCTTATTTCCAAACATGTCGTCAACAAGCTTACTTAGTTCTGCATTAAAGTATGCATTATTGCTTTTCATTTCACTTCCCATTCCATTAATAATTTCATCATATGCTTTTATTGTTTCACCAAGTTTATCGATATCTTCAACAACAATGATTGTGCCCATTCGCTCTGCTACAGATTTTGAAAAATAAACCTGATGGTCATTGACATGTTCATTAAATTCATGTCTGCGCGGAACAACAATCGGTGTTTTTCCGATTTGAAGCGGCATAATGAAGCTTGAGGGTCCCCCGTGGGTAATAACAATTCTTGCTTCATCTACAAGCTTTATCATCTGTTGATAAGGATATAATTTCTGCCAGGTGCAATACTTTGGTTCATATGTACTATATCCGGTTTGTAATACAACGTCCTCGGTAATAACTCCATCTCTTTTCAGGTTATCTACACACTCAATCAAACGATCAAACGGTTGCTCATGCGTTCCCACCGTAACAAAAATCACATTCTCACCACCTTAAAATATACTTCCGAGATTAATGGCCTTCGGATATACCTTCTTCATTTCTTCCCACTCTACAATAAACATGTCCGTAACCGGATATACAAGCTTTCCGGCAATGGTAGGCGCATCAATCCGATCAAAAACTTCAATATAAATCGTCTTGGCTCCCATTAACTTACCAATCCAAAAGAATGGTATAGCAGGGGCAGCGCCTGAAGATATAATCAGGCTTGGTTTTTCTCTGGGAAGAATTTTTAGAGCTCTAACCGTATTAATAATAAGAGCCTTTATGCTTCGGTTACTCGGGTAATAGCAAGAATACATCTTCTCTCCCTGCAGGATACTTCGAGCATCTTCTTTATCAAAAGTAACCCAAAATCTTTCCTTGTCTTTCCAAAAGGGCTTTAACATATATAAATGCGTCAGATGACCTCCGGAGGAACCAACTAAACATATTTTCATTTTATTTTTGTTATTTTTTCCCTTGCACATTTTCGTTCCTCTTTCATATAAAACATATAGTCATCATTTTACTCAGTCTCTCCCAAACAAATCTCTCGTATAGACCTTATCTTTCACATCATCCAAACATTTATCATACCGATTTGCAATGATAGCCTGAGATACCTTCTTAAACTTATCCAAATCATTTACGACCTTGCTTCCGAAGAAAGTCTCCCCATCTTTGAGAGTCGGTTCGTAAATGATTACCGTCGCTCCCTTTGCCTTAATTCGCTTCATAACACCTTGAATAGAACTTTGGCGGAAGTTATCGCTGTTACTCTTCATTGTTAAGCGGTAAACACCGACTACAACTTCCTTTTCTTTATCTTTGTTCCATGCTTCACTATTCTCGTAAGCTCCGGAAATCTCCAGAACTCTATCCGCAATAAAGTCTTTTCTCGTCCGGTTGCTCTCTACAATTGCTTCAATTAAGTTCTCTGGCACATCCTGATAGTTTGCCAGCAGCTGCTTTGTGTCTTTCGGCAGACAGTAGCCGCCATAACCGAAACTCGGATTATTGTAGTGAGTACCAATACGTGGGTCGAGGCACACGCCATTGATAATCTGCTGCGTATCCAGTCCCTTCATCTCTGCATAGGTGTCAAGTTCGTTGAAGTAACTGACTCTCAATGCCAAATAAGTATTAGCGAATAGCTTTACAGCTTCTGCCTCTGTATATCCCATAAATAGCGTGTCGATATTTTCCTTTGTAGCACCTTCCTGCAGAAGTCTTGCAAAAGTATGCGCCGCTTCTTCTGTACTCTCATCACAGCTCACTATGATCCGACTGGGTTCCAGATTGTCAAGCAAAGCTTTAGACTCTCTTAAAAACTCCGGACTGAATATGATGTTCTTGCTCCCTTTCTTCTCACGGATACTCTCGGTATAACCCACCGGAATGGTACTCTTGATAACCATAATAGCATCCGGATTGACCTTCATGACAAGGTCAATGACTGCTTCAACAGCACTTGTATCAAAGAAGTTCTTTTTGGAATCATAGTTGGTCGGAGCAGCAATAACCACGAAATCAGCATCCTTGTAAGCAGTCTCTCCGTCTGTGGTTGCTACCAGCTTCAGCTCCTTTTCCGCAAAATACTTTTCAATGTACTCATCCTGAATGGGGGACTTTCTTTGATTAATCAACTCTACTTTCTCTGGGATAATATCTACAGCAATTACTTTATGGTGCTGGCTCAGAAGCGTGGCGATTGAAAGTCCTACATAACCGGTACCCGCAACAGCAATCTTTAAATCTTCAAACTTTCTCATATTTTTTCTCCTCTGGTATTCACTTGTGCAGCAGCTTCAAAATTTACATATAAAATGCTTTGTACCACTCTGCAAACTTCCTCAGGCCTTCACGCAGGCTGGTGCTCGGCTTGAACCCAAAATCAGCCTCTAATGCACTTGTATCCGCATAGGTCACAGGTACATCGCCTGGCTGCATGGGAACCAGTTCCTTGTGTGCCTCAAAGTCATAGTCCTCCGGCAGCACACCTGCACGAACCAACTCTTCTTGTAAAATAGTTACAAAGTCCAGCAGATTCTCCGGACTGTTGTTGCCGATGTTGTAGACCTTGTACGGTGGCAGAGGCAGACCGTCTTTACCGTTAATCTTGTCCGGTGCTTTTTGCATTACACGGATGACGCCTTCCACAATATCATCTATATAGGTGAAGTCCCTCTTGCAGTTGCCGTAGTTGAAAATCTGAATAGTCTTGCCTTCTCTCAACTGGTTAGTAAACCCAAAGTATGCCATGTCCGGACGACCAGCCGGACCATATACAGTAAAGAACCGCAGTCCAGTAGATGGGATGTTATAAAGCTTACTATATGCGTGTGCCATCAGCTCGTTGCTTTTCTTGGTGGCTGCATAAAGACTTACTGGGTTGTCCACCATGTCCTCTGTGGAATATGGCACCTTCTTATTGCTGCCATAAACAGATGAGCTGGACGCATAAACCAAATGTTCCACTCCGCTTGCATTGTTATCATAGGAATGGCGACAGGCTTCCAAAATATTGTAAAATCCGATTAAATTGGATTCTATGTATGCATCCGGATTCGTAATAGAGTATCTCACACCCGCCTGCGCCGCCAGATTCACGACCACCTGCGGCTTGTAGGTTTCAAAAAGCTCTGTGATGATGTTCTTGTCAGCAATGCTACCCTTCACAAAAACAAACGAACGATTTTTCGACAACTCTTCCAATCTTGCAGTCTTCAGCCTTACATCATAATAATCATTCATATTGTCAATGCCGATGACAGTTACATCTTCCACATCGTCATAAAGACGCTTTACAAGATTGCTGCCAATAAATCCAGCCGCACCTGTGACTAAGATTGTTTTACCAGTTAAATTATTAAAACTCATTTTTGTCGCTCCTTCACTTGTCATGTTCTTACTATCTTTTTCCACTGTCTACAAGCTCAGTCAGCCCTTCTACATCGCTCCTTCTCCCTTAACCATGACCTTGACGGTCTTCAGAAGAATTTTGATATCCTGACCGATGCTCCATTGATTGATATATTCCGTATCCAGCTTTACCACTTCTTCAAAATCAGTAATGTTGCTTCTGCCGCTTACCTGCCACATTCCCGTGATTCCCGGCTTTGTTGCAAGTCTTGCCCTATGGCGAAGCTCATACTGCTCCCACTCATCTACCGTAGGCGGTCTTGTCCCTACCAAAGACATATCTCCCTTTAGTACATTGAAAAACTGCGGAAATTCATCAAGCGACGTTCTTCTGATGAAATCACCTAGTCCTGTTTTCTTCGTGCCGTCAGGAAGTATCTTATTGCCGATGACTCTTGGGTCAAAATCCATCTTGAACATCAGTCCGTCTTGCGATTTATTCTGTTCAAGCAGTTCCTTCTTCCGTTCTTCCGCATCCATATACATGCTTCGGAACTTATACATTTTGAAACGTTTTCCGTTTCTGCCCACTCTTATCTGGCTAAAAAATATTGGACCGGGTGATTTCATAAATATTATCGGTCCTAAAATAATGATAAGCACTAACGTAAAAATACAGCCCACCAACCCGCCGAATATATCAAGCAGTCTCTTATATACGATCTGTTTTGTACTGACATAATTCATAGTTGTCGTAAGTACGGTATAATTTCCCAATCGTTCCACGATCTCTCGTCTGCCTCTGACGTCATGCACCTTTGCAATTTTTGTATGTATGGTAACACCTGTCTCAAGTAGCTTATCAAACAAATCATCCGGACAGTTTTCGCCGTCAGGGAATGAAATAAATACCTCGTCTATCCATTCACGGCATATATATTCCGCCGCCGTATCGGCGTCAGCGGTAACGGCTATACCGTCTATCGTCTGTCCTGTCATAGACCTGTCCGCTATTGCAATACCCGCTATATCGAACATCTCGTAATTGTTGCTCCTGATACTCTCTGTTACCTTATGTACAATATCCGATGTGGTTACAATAAAAAGCTTTCTCTTACCGCCCTGCTTCATTCTTTTGTAAAGCATCTTCTTCCAAGATATACGAACACCATATGTGACCACCATATAAATCAGTCCCATCATATACAGTGTTACTCTTGAGTATGCCTGACCTTCCTGTATGGTAAAAAGATAAAACATTGCAAGCAGTTCAACCAATACCATATGCTTAACCGTAATAGAAAACTCCTTATAATATCCTCTCTTCAATACATTTTTAAGTGTGGAAAAGAAAAATATAACACAGATATCCGCAAATTCAATAAAAATAGCCATGTATCTGTACAGCGGTATTCCATAAGGATTATGCCAGCCGTGTCTTAAAATATATGCCAAAAGGAACGAGAACTGCAGGCACAGCATATCAAGCAATATAAAATCAAGATGCTTCAACCAACCGGATGATACTCTTCTATACATTTCTCTCCCCTCCCTATACCTAAATACAAATCATTTCCCTAAAATTCATGATTTCCCCGCCAAACCGGCTTATCATAATTCCTCAGGAATCAAATATGAGATTACAAATGACAAAGTTAAAACCATAGAAGTAAATCATCTGTTTTATCCCCTATATCCTTAACTTCATCATTTCTATTCACATGTCCATATATAACAGCAACATGACATTCTCCGTGGCGAGAATGCATGCTGCTATTACCATATCACTATCAATCAAGTCAACAATTACTTAACGGTAAATACAAATACTTTTGTTGTTGCTTTGTAGTTTGATGTAGCTTTTGTCTTGATATAAATTCTAACCTTGCTACCCTTCTTAGCGCCCTTCTTTACGGTAATTTTACCCGTTCTCTTGTTAACACTAATCTTATTGCTGTTTGACTTGTAGCTGATTGTATACTTAGCCTTACCTTTTATGCCTCTGACAGAAAGGTTATAACTTCTACTTCTTTTCTTTACTGCCTTCGCCTTAACAGAGGTTGTACCCTTAACAGTAATCTTCTGCTTAGCCTTATTGACAGTAAAGGTAACACTCTTGGTTCCTTTGTAGTTGCCCTTGAATGTTACGACAATTTTTGTCTTACCTGCTCCTGTACGGTATGTAACTTTAGATAATGTATAGTCAGTACCTAACTTAAGAGTCTTGCTGCCATCCTTTACAACTACCTTTGCAGTCTGCTTCCTGCCATTGTATGTCTTAGATGCAGCCGTAACCTTAACACCTGTTGTTGCCTTTGCAGCAATCTTGTAAGTCTTGGTTGTTGTACCTGTATAATTACCCATACCCGTAATGGTTACAGTATATGTACCGGCATTTCTATTCACATTACCTGATACTGTATAATCTGTACCTGCAACAAGAACCTTGTCGCCATCCTTTACAACTACCTTTGATGTCTGAGTAGAACCATTGTAGGTTAAGTTAGAAGCTGTAACTGAAGTCGTATTAATGCCTTTCTTTGAACCTGAGTTCACCTTATCTGCTTCCGCAGCAAGAACTGTTGCCGGAGCAAGAACTGCAAGAACAAAAAGAACGGCTAATACCTTCTTTAATGCCTTCACCATATCTCCTCCCTTCTATAAAAGATGAAAATTCAATAGTGTTTCCTGAAAACCAAGCTTCCTAAGGTTTCAGGTATATGATAAACAGCCCTCCTGCCACGTATCAGGCTGATTTATCCGATTATAAGTCTTCCTGTTTTAAGACTTTTCTTCGGAGGCAGCTGCCTCCCTGCCATAGCCGTAACCATAGTCATGATAATACTTTCCATATTTGCCGTAATATTTTTTATAGGCACGTCCGGTTACTTCCACTCTGTTTAATATAATGCCAAGCAGCTTACATTTAACCTGCTCTATCTGCTGTAAGGACTGACGTATCAGACTCTTTGACGTCTCACCGCTTCTTACTACCAGAACCGCACCGTCACACATAGAAGCTACGAGGGCCGCATCTGCCACACTTCCAAGCGGAGGTGAGTCTATAATGACATATCTGTATTCCTCCGACAGCTTATCCAGTAATTCCTTGAATCTTGCATCTTCGAGAAGAGCAGAGGGATTCTCCAAAAGATTGATACACGGAACCATATAACCGTTTTTGATATTTGTCTCATATACTACATCCTCATATTCAGCCAGTCCTGACAAATAATATCCCAAATCCTTAATATCTTTCTCTGCCTCCATATTGTGTCGATTCTTCAGTACCGATTTACGAAGGTCAACATCTACAAGCACAGCAGGAAATCCTGCCTCTGCCATCATCTTCCAAAGATTTGTTGCTATGGTACTTTTACCCTCGTTTGGCATACTGCTTGTTATCAGTATTTTCTTTGTATTTTTGCCACAGAATTTGATGTTGATTCGGAGACGGTTCATTGCCTCCTCAACTGCATATGGCATATCCTGAAATTCAACATTTATCTTATTCATTATCTATGCTTTCCTTTCCGTAAGCCTTTCGCATTTGCTTCTTCATCCCCCTGTCTGAACTGTTCACTCTCCGGAATCGTGGTAAGTGGTACCAAACCAAAGAATTTCTCCATATCCTCTGCGGTATGAATGGTATCATCCATCAGATAACCTGCTATGATAAATATACAGCATGCCAGCATACCAAGCAATGCACCTATCGCTGTATATTTCAAATAGCTTGGTCCGGATTTATGACTTGCCACTCTGGCTACCTGCGCTATATTCGGGGCATGCGTACTCATGGTATCAGGCAGGTATTCAACAGATACCTGTGCCAGCGTATTTGCTATATCGCATGCCTGCTGCGGACTTGTACTGGTTACGGTGATATTCAGGACCCTTGAATCCTCAGGGTTTGTAAGCGCTATCATTTTCGCCAAATCCTTGTAATCCATATCAAGCTCCAGCTTATCGATTACCTGGTCCAGAACCGGATAACTGAGCATCAATTCCTCATAATCCGATGTGAGTGATGAACCGATATTCAAATCCGACAGATTGACGACGGAATCCTCCGAAGCCGATACAACATACAGCTTCGATGTTGATTCGTAGACCGGCTCTATCAGAAAATACGCATATGCGTTAAATAATACTGCTCCTGCCAGAAAGCAAAGTACGATATAATGCAGCTTATCAAGCAGTGTAAGTGCCAAATCAACCAAATCTATTTCTTTTTCCTCTTCATCCGACTTTCTATATACCGACATCTGTCTGACATTTTCTTTTGAATTATTGATGATTGCTGTCTCTGTCAGCTGATTATTTCCGGAACCCATAGTATCCTCCTATTCGTATTTTTTATAGAAAAGCTCCAGTATTGCAGCTTCTACACTATCTTCATCTGCCGTCATTTCCATATAGTCAAGGTCATTCATTACACTTGTTCCTTCAATGGTGATTTCGCCCTCGTCCTTGTCCTCAAGCATTAAAAGCGCAATCTTACTGAATTTCTGTGATGATATATTCGTTACCATATATTCCCCAAGTGCATCATATATTGTAAACGGATAGTCATTGTTTTCTGAACATTTCTGTTTCAGCTTAACCTTGAGGTCAGCCATATATGCCGACTGTCTTCTCATTCGTGACTCGTTTGTCTGGTCATCTACATACCACCTGCTATGTACGAAATTGACTGCCTGCTCATCACTCAGAGTAATGGTTTCTCCCTGAACAAGTGATGTGTCTATTTCTGAAAAATCATCCTCAATCGTAACCGTTACGCCTCCTGCCAGATGATTGATAATCGATATTGCGCCCATATTGACTGCGGCATATCCGTCTATCTTCTGCCCGCCAAGAAAATTGGAAACCGTCTTTACAACATTCTCACAGCTTATCTCCATTCCGTCACCATTTTCATGAGCCAGCGCCAGTATGGCTGTCGAAGTTCCTATGTATGTGCCGTCAGGCTCCAGCGAATCCTGCTCCATTAAAATATTTCTGTTCAGGTTTAGTGTCTTATAGGTTCCCGTACTGATATCTCTGACCAAAAGCATCACTACGTCACATCGGCCTGCACCGTCATAATCTTCTACTTTTTCTACCTTTCCCATATTATCGACACCCATAAACAAATAGGTCTCGATATTCTTTTTGGGAACATACTTTACTCCGTCAACCTCTATCATCCCCTCCGGAACTTCATTTGACGAATTCATTTCCGCTTTATGACTGTCCAAAGGTCTGAGTACCAGCACCAATGCCACTATCGCTGCTGCAAAAATTCCTACGGCAATCCCCATTCTCTTTGCTATTCTCTTTTTTTCTGATTGGGTTATGTGTCTGTTTGCCATACATTCAATCCTTTACATATGTACCATCCCAAGAATCATGTCCGAACCTGCCTCCGGCCATTTCTTCTCACACACTATCAATACACAAAGTATAATAAATAAAACAATGCTTATAATGATTGTAACTTTCTTTGACATAATACCCTCCATCTGTTATCGTTTCAGGAGCAAAGCCCCCAGTTCATCCATCCTATTGATATATTCTATACCCAGCTTATTTTCAATGACTGCCCTGCCTTCCCATATATTCGGCGGTCTGTGATGTAATCCATGACAGTCACTTCCCAATAAATGAGCCTGTTTTTTCTGAAATAATCGTATCAGCTTATTTCTCTGTCTTAAATCCGTCAGACTTTCTGCATTAATCTGAACCAAAACCGGAAGTGATAAAAGCTTCTTTATATATGCTTTATTTCCCGAAAATCTCATAAATCGTTCCAAATGGGCTATTACGATTCTGAAACCTCTTTGGCTTATCAGATACTCTACCTCCCGAAGAACGGAATCATCCCATGTGGTAAACGGCATCTCAAGAAGCATAATATTGGTTCCTTCTATAAGAAGTGGCTGAAGCTTCTCCGCCTTACTGATTCCTTTGAAAAAGGCTACCTCTGCTCCAAGCAGTATATCCGGTTTTTTATTTCCCCTCGCTGCCATGAGCTTATGATAGGCGGCTTCTCTATTTTCAAGAAACGACTCTATGCTATTGATGTCCGCATAAAAATGAGGCGTCGCAACCATCAATTTAACCCCGTTTTCGGCGCACCTGTCAAGCATCTTTATTGAAGTTTCTATATTCTTGCTGCCATCATCTATTCCGGGAAGTACATGTGTATGAAAATCTATTATGCCCATTGTTAAGTCCCTTTTCTGTAGTATTTGAATTATGCCAGTATAAATATAGCACAGTTCATTATGTTATATCAAGATTATAAAGTTACATAATTTTTGTCAATCAGACAATATATTTCCAATAATTTCAACAAATCAGAAAAATAGTGGTGTAAAAATACGCCCTGTATTCACAGAGCGTATTTTTACACCATTATTTTCCTATATTTTATATCCGATTCTGTATCCTGATTTGTTCCTTTTGAATCAGCGGATATCTGGCTATCCGAGAAGTATCCAAATTCTCATTATACATATTGACCGCTGTTATTTGATGATTTCCATACGTTGTATAGTAATAAATACCTTTATCTGCATTACAGCAGGATGTATAAATGGTAACCTCGTATTTTCCCTCTCCTAAATCACAGCAGCCCCGCTGCTGCTCAACAGAGCCGAGAATATGAAAAAACTGGCTGACGCTCTCTGTCTCTGAGTCACCGGAAACAGAATTCAGCTTCACAAAAGCAGCTCTGACAAAACGGGACTGGGATGATAAATCCCCCGGAAGTCCAAGCGCTCCCATTCCACGACTGTATATGTGTAATGGCAGTTTACTGCAAAAATGATTCTGCGGCTCCCTGGCAGACAAATTCATATAATTATTCAGTTGAAACATCTGCTCTTGAAACGGCGGATTATTTGTCAATACCCCCACCGGATTATCATATACATGAATACCTGTCTTCATCGATTCAACCGTTATGGATTCGCTGCTGTCGGCGATGAGCCAGTGAAGCTGTGCCAATGGCAGTTCCGCTTTAAACGGTATATTAACCAGATTGATTTGTTCCAATAATTTCTTTGTCTCACTTACGGTAGTGCATTGGCTCAATACCCACGGTATAAATTCAAACTGTGAAATATTGCACATGCCTTTTACCTTGTTTTTATAATCTGCATTTCCGACAAAGTTCAGCCCTGCCATTCCCAGACCTTTTTCATTAACGGCATCATAATATAACGGATAATCATCCACAACACATGCCATACCGATGATTGCATAATGACTGTTCATCGTACCAATACTGCGAAAAGTAAACGGATACTTACGTGGGGTTATTATTACCTCTTCCCCATAGGAAGAGTCGTTATCAAGTGTGCGTCCAAAATAAAAATCTTTTGTTTTAAAAGCTGCTGCAGTACACATAATATTTCCCCCTTATGCTCTGATTATTGTCAACCATTTGGGTTATTTCTATTCAAATATCTCGCAAACACTTCAGCCATTTTGTCAAAATCCAATGGTTTCGCCAAATGTTCATTCATACCTGATTTCTTTGCATCCTGAATATCCTCGGCAAATGCATTTGCAGTCATTGCAATAATTGGAATGTCTGCTGCATCTTCCCGATTTAGAGAACGTATCGCCGAAGCAGCCTCATATCCGTTCATAACCGGCATCTGCACATCCATCAGTATCATGTCATAAGTTCCGATTGCAGACGCTGCAAAAATATCGACTGCTATTTTCCCGTTTTCAGCCTTATCAATTTCCATCCCTGTCATTTTCAGTATTTCCTCTGCGATCTCACGATTCAAATCATTATCCTCAACCAGAAGCACTCTTTTTCCTGAATAATCGCTATTAACTACATTCTCCAATTCCTGTTTTATCGTCTCGTCAGGGACACCATACTTTAATGTCTTAAAAAGTCTTGAAACACCGGACTTAAATACAGGCTTACTTAGAAACGCATTGACTCCCACGTTTCTTGCGTCCATCTCAATATCCGACCAATCATATGCCGAAATGATGATTATCGGAACCTCCGTATTCACAATTCTTCTAATCGCACCGGCAGTCTCCAGTCCATCCATGCCCTTCATCTTCCAGTCTAAAATGATGGCATAAAAATCATGATTATCCCGATGTCTGGTTTCCACAAGCTTCACAGCCTCTTTACCCGACAGAACCCACTCACTGTTCATGCCAAATTCACTTAATATTTCACAGGTTGTTTCGCATGCTATCCTGTCATCATCCACCACCAGAACCGAAAGTCCTGCAAACTCTTCCATCGAAAGCTCATGCTTATCCTGCAGCTTCAAATATATCGTAACAGTGAATTTTGAGCCCTTTCCAACTTCGCTTTCAACCTGAATGTTGCCGTTCATCATTTGAACAATATTCATGGCAATCGGCATACCAAGACCTGTTCCCTGAATTTTACTGATGCGCACATCCTCCGCACGGGTAAACGGTTCAAAGATTTGTTCCATATACTCCTCTGTCATGCCGATTCCATTGTCCTCAAAGACAAATTCATAGCAGCCTGCCAAACGCTGTCTGCTGGTTTTTTCACTTACAGTCAGACAAATCGTTCCGCCCTTCGGCGTATACTTTATGGCATTACCCATAATATTCAGGAATACCTGCTGAAGACGGATGCCGTCACCTACTACATCTTCATGCTCTATATTATGAATATGTACCTGAAGCTTATGGTCATATTCAGCAATACTCGGCTTTACTATCGTAAGAATATTATTTAACAAATCCGACAGATTAAATTCCTCCTCCACCAAACTGGCTTTTCCGGACTCTATTTTGCTCATATCAAGAACCTCGTTTATCAGTCCGAGTAAATGTCTGCTGGCAGAAGTAATCTTATCCAGGGAATCACGAACACGCTCTTTATCATCAATATGTACCCCTGCAATCGCAGTCATACCAATAATCGCATTCATCGGGGTACGCATATCGTGTGACATCTTTGACAGGAAATCTGATTTTGCCTGATTAGCCCTATAGGCTGCCTCATAAGCATCCTTCAATGCTTCCTGCGTCTCAAGCTCCTTTCGTTTCTCCTCATTAATCTGCTGTACCGTAAATATCATGCGCGTTACAGTACCGTCTTCATCACGTTCCATCGGAATAATATTACATCTGCGCCATTCCGATTGAGCGGAAATATATTCCTGACTGATAACCTTTTTATCACCTATGCGCTCTGACATTGTAGAAATATCGAGGAATTCACGCATTCTGTCCTGATGTGTATCCTGCACAAGCTCACGGCATAGAATGTCAATTGCCGATTTCAGCTCACCGCCGGATTCCGTTATCATTACTTTTGCAAATTCAGGCATATCAATTTCTTCTATAATATTATGCTCTAAGTCACATACAAGTGTTGCGGAATAAATATTGCCAAAAGAACCTACAATTCTCATCTGTTTATTCAGCTTGGCATTTGCCGCTTCAAGATTCTCTTTTTGTGCAATCTCCTCTCCGACGATTTCATCAACACAACGGAAACCGATTACCATAAGATGCTCGTTCTCATTTTCACTGGCATCTACAAGGTGAACCTCAAAATAATCCTGATTGTTTTCATTTGGCTTTACCTTGTAACGAACGGAAAAAGCCTTGGCATTCTTAAACCGTTCTATCAGATTTTCCTTTTCAAAAAGAGTCTTGAGATTATCACGATATTCCGGAAGGACAAAAGCCTCAATATATTGCAGGAATGTTGCTGAAAATGATTCCGACCTCTTGACCACATTTGAAACCTCGCCTCTCAGGTGAGGCGTAATTTTCTCAATCACAAAGGTATCATTATCCAGATTAACATAATAGACGGCTACATAGTCGATATTCATAGCCGACATAATTCGTAACTGCTGCTTTTCACGTTCACGGTTTAATTTCATGATAACATTCTGTTTTTTCCGTATTCTGGAAACAGTAATTGTCGTTATGCCAAGCGCCAACAAAACAAACACAACCAAAATAAGCCACCAACGTGCCGCATAAATATTATCATAGAAATCAGATGTATGATATGCCATATTCAAGTGCGAATTGATGATATCATTCATTTTGGATTCCTTGATAATCTTAAGCGATTTATTCATGACGGAGTACATAGCCGGGTCCACATCCGCCAATGCAGTCATAACGGTTCCTGACTTAAATTTGTAATTTTCCCATTGAACTAAATCTGAAAATCGGATATTCTTCGTCTGATAATTATATACAAATGTATTCAGCAGCGTCATATCCGCTTCACCGTTTTTAACGGCAATCAGACAGTCTTTTGCCGTTTCATAATAAATAATATCGGCATCTTCAAATCCTTCCGGAAAATTGTCTTTCCAATAGGAACGGTACTTTGTCAATGCTACTTTTACATTATTCTCTCCGGCTACTTCAAAATCATTTCGCGTAATCAGAACAGCATCATAATCCATAAATACATTTGTTGACACAAATTCAGAAGCATTTGAAGTCATTTTTTCAGAAGAACCTATGTAGAAATCTATCGTTCCGTCTTTTAACAAATCCTGCCAGTACATATCATGCTCCATCGGATACAATTCAATATTGAGTCCTGTCACGTCCTTTATCCGCTCTAAAATCTCAATATAGATACCGCCGCTGTTCCCATCCGAATCGACATATGCCAAAGGCTCCATATGCATATAAAATCCTATGGTAATCTTCGTTCCGCTTTTTATAAAATCACGTTCCTTTAACGTAAACGCAGGCATATTTTCATTTGAATTCATAAAGCAATTTTCATATACGTCAGTCAGCAATTCAGGATTATCTATCAGCAGTTTCTCCATTCCACTGTTTATCTCCGCCAAAAGCTCAGTGTTCCCTTTTTTCACGGCATAATAAAACGGATCTGTTTCTATCACGGAAACCAGCTTACTATCAGGAATTCCATTTGCGGCGCTGACTACAATCATATCGACGGAGCCTTCCTCCAATGCTTTAAGCTTATCCTCCATGGCAGCAATATAGACAGGTTCATAGGTAAATCCATGTAATTTTGCAAATGAGGGCAACGCTGCTTCATTTGAAGAATTCTTCGATATGGCAATTCTCACTCCGTCAAAAGCTTCAAAATCTTCATACGCAAAATTACTGTCTTTTTTTGCAAAAAGGCCATATGCCATATATCCGCCAATCATTTCGGAGAAATCCATAATATCTTCACGTTCAGGAAGCTTCGTGGTTGGGAAAAGAATATCTATCTTTTCCTCTTCCAGTAAATCCATTGCTTCTGTCCATGTGGTCTCTACATATTCATATTCCCAGTTATTAAGCTCCGCTAACCCGTCAAGATAATCCTTACAATAACCGGCCATATTTCCATTTTCATCCATATACAGAGAATCATTGATACCATACGGAATCCGAACCGTCTTTTTACTGTCAGCATCTTCAGCACGGCTCAGCATAGTGAAATACGAAAGACAATTCATCAGCATAACGGCTATTACAATCAATTGTATAATTCTACTTTGTTTTATTTTTTTCATATATTTCCCCTATCACATATCAAGTAATAGCTAATGCATAGCTAAATTAATTTCATTTTAACAGGAAATATATCTTTTATCAATCTTCTGTTCAATTTCGTTTCCCTGATAGCTTGAATAAAGCACAAAGGACGTAATACCATATAATATGAAACAAATGACTGTGGCTAATACTGCGATTGCAATCTTCACCTTCTTTTTCTCATATTTCTTCATATGGCTACGCCCTTCTGCATCATTATTTTATTTTTAATATCTTTAATTTTACTGTTTTTCCTTTACAGGCATCCAAATCTCAGCATAATATTCGGAATCCTGCGTGCCATTCTTATAGTCTGCAGAATTGCTGTAATACTCAATATTGTATCCCTCAGCTATTTCATACTTATTCTGAGGAAGCCACTCCGAGAAAATTCTCCTGTTCAATTCCTGTAACGGCATAGGCATTTTCCCTTTGCAAGGAAATACCGCCCACTTATGTGCAGGTATTTCACAAATCTCAAGTCCATATTTCTTTGCAGTCTCCTCGTTCAAGTCATCTGCAATCATATACTTAAACTGATTGCCCGCCATTTCCTCGTCAAAACATACTCCATACATGCCAAGCACCTTTTTTTCTTTTGCTCTTACATAGTTCTCGTCCCAAAATGCAGGTATGTCTGCATTTGCGGACTCATAAGAGAACATTCCCGAAATTCCCATCACTTTAAAAGCCTGCTTTTCTTCAATCCTGTATTCCATCACTGTACCTCCGTCTAATGAAAATTTGATTCGAAGCGGTGCAAATGACTTAACATGTGCACCATTCTTCCGCACCTCAGTCGGAGTGCTGCCATGAAAACGGATAAATGCTTTTGTAAAGCTATCGGGAGAATCATAGCCATACTTAAATGCCAAATCAATTATTTTGATATTGGAAGACAAAAGCTCGCTGCCGGCAAGCGATAATCGTCTCATTCGGATATACTCTCCAACCGCATATCCGCAAAGCATGGAAAAACCCTTTTGAAAATAGAATGCAGATATATTGACATGATTGGCAATATCGGATATATTCAACTCTTCCGTGATATTTTCTTCAATATAATCAATAGCACTGCTTAAAGTTTCAATCCAATCCATATGAACAACCTCCTTGACTGTAGCATCATTATATCTGTTTCATTTGGAGGATTCCCGACTTTTTGTGTTTTCTTATGTCTCTCTTATCGTATCTGACAGCTTCTTGTTCCATTCCATATCGTTCCTCTGTTCACATCTGATTTTTATTCATACTATGTTATTATATCGTAAGAAATTACAAAAGTACAGATTTGGTAACTGTAAAGGTACAATTGGATTTACTATTTCTTTAACGGCTTGCCGCATTTTCCTGACACCGTAACCTGACGATATCCGTTTACTTCTGCCATAAATCCTTTTACAAAGTTAACAAAGGCCTCACTTTCTGCCTTCTGCTGGATATTGACAGGATGATATTTGTCTTCTTTCGTATTGCTAGGGCCCACGATAATCGACACAATTTCCTTTTGCTCTAAATCATAGAAGGATGCCCACAAATCACCTTCCTTTGCATTTACCATTCCCAGATTTTCCTTCGTCAGGCACATCGGTTCTCCATAGCTCATGTCCCCACCGTCAAAGGAAAGCGGAATGATATGGATGACCCCCGGTTTAAATGCAACGGCATAATACCAGTAACGGGTAGTCGTTGTAACTCTTCTGCCGCCACCGCCCATCTGTATGGTTTCCCATACGGCATATGCCGTCGTATAGCTTCCTGCATCCGGTACAAGCTTTGCCACAATCTGCCGAATCGACTGCATATCCTCGCTGTCCACACCCTTTTTCTCATTGATACATTCTCTGACATAAACAATGATAAAAAGTACAACAAAAACAACAACGCCAATAATTATGTACTCTGTTTTCATTTTCTTCGTCCTTTCTTCTGTTTCTCTTAAAATCTTGTCTGGCTGTTCTGCGGTGCTGTCTGATTCATATAAGCTTTATTGAACTGACGTTTCGGACGTTCCAAATATGTAACGTCAAAGGTTCGCAAATCCGTATCCATCATACAATGTGTCATGATGCCTGACTTATAATCACGGAACCTGACAGAACCAAGCTGTGAGAACAAATAATTCCTGCCATGATAGCAAATTCCATTCTCATAAAACACCAGCGAATCTCTTAAATGTATCAACGGAAACAATCCGATTATGAGAAAAACCACCCACATTCCCAAAAAGAAAGCAATGTCACCCGCACTGTCAAACCATTTGTCCATTCCATGAATACCGCCTGAGCCGGCAAGGCAAATGACGATGGCTATTGCCGTTCGGCAAACCACATGCAGAGCAATCTTCAGCTTATCGGGATATGCCTGCTCCAATCTCGCACCCAGCTGCATTTCCGTAATCGGTTCCATATAACAACACCTCAATTTCTTGTCTATTTGTTTTGCCGTGGAAATTTTATCATATTTGCACTTACCGCTTCCATATTCTTTCCTGAAATACGGTTTTTTTCCCCGAAATACAAAAAAGACTTTGCTGATACAGGTTACTTATTAATCAGGATATCACAAATGAATTTCCCCTGTTCTGATTGATACAGGATGCTTCCACTATACTTTTCCACGCAGTGTACAATATTCAGCGTGCCGATACCTGTCGTTTTCTCTCCCGGATGTGTCGGTTTTCCGTCCACCAACCGCACTTCCTGTTCCACCGTATTTTCAATACGAATGGCAAGCATTTCATATCGGTTTCTGATTGTAAGCCGTATTATCCGCTCGCGCTTACAATTCTTACATGCTTCTATTGCATTTTCCAAAAGATTTCCAAACAGCGTAGTGACATCCACAGGCTCCATAAAGCCAAGCTGCACCCCTGCCAAATCCAATTCAAAGGAAATCCCCAGCCGTTCCATCCTCCGTTTCAAATCCGTCAGCAGAATATCCAGCATAGGATTATCCGAATATTGAATCGGAATCAGCGGCTTCAAAATTCCGTCTATCTCTTTGGTATATGCCAACGCTTCCGCTGTCCTTCCGTTTTGGTAAAGCTCTTCAATAGCCCGTATGTGTTTACTGACATCATGCAGAATAAAAACCGCCTGCTCATATTTTTCCTGCTGCATTTCATAATACTCAAACTGCAAATTCTCCTGCTGTGCCATCATAGCCACCTGCATATTCAGCTTCTCCTTTTCATCGGACATCTGCATATAATAAAATATATACATATTGGCAAACAAGAGACATCCCCAATTCACGCATATCATAATATAATTTGGCAATTCTTTTTGTCCCACAACAACAATAATCATGTTTGCCATACTAAAAAGAAACATCATCAAATATAGAATATACTCTCTTGTATTTCTATTCCAATCCTTCTTCCAGAAGTTCCGCAGCAGCAAATGATACAGGAAAAGCAGAATTACTTTGGAAAATACTGCCACAAAGCTCTCCTTCAGCATTTCATCATTCGGACTAATCACGCTGTATTTCATTATTTCATAGGCAACATAGCCCCCGACGCCCTCAAGAATTCCCAATAGAATAAAAAACATCTCTGTTTCTAAAATACGTCCATATCCCTTCAGTCGGCCTCCTGAATACAATAACCCACTAAAAAGTCCGCAAAGCAAAAAGAACGTCATCATATTCAGGATGGAATTCTGTAGCTGATTGACCAATGTAGCAACAAAAACCCCTGATAGCGCAGCAATCCGATAAATCCGTTGTTTTGTATATTTGCGTTTATATCTGTCATCCATGAACTGAAATATCAGCATGGTTCCAATCATACAGGAAAAAAAACAGCTAAACAGATAAACGAGTTGTTCTGTCATTCCTAATCTCCTTCATGTATACATTTATTTAATCGTTCTTTAAAATGCACCGCCCTTTTCTGGGACAGCGGCAAAACATCCCCATTTTTTATAAAGACCTTATAGTCCTTTACTTTTACTACATGCTTTAAATTCACCAGTATTCCTCTACAACAGATTTCAAAATTGCAATCACATAAATCTGACTCCAGATGACTCAAAGAATCTCTATATACATAATGGTTATGCTCCGTTATGATTTTTACCTTTTTCCCGTATTTCAGATATTCAAAATAATAAATCGCATCTATGGGGATATGTACAATCGGTTTTTCCACGAATACGCCGTTTTCCATAAAAGACACTTTATGAAACTCCATCCGGTGTTCCTCTATCCGGTAATGCGTCAAAAATGCACCTATCTGATTGCGTAACAGCTCCTCGTTAATGGGCTTCTCTAAAAATGCAAATGCATGTACCGTATTGACAGCCTCCTGACAGTAAGCTGCAAAATTTGTCTGATATATTATTTTTACGGACGGATTCCTGCTATAAATCTGCCGTCCTATTTCAATACCGTTTCTGCCTTCCATGGCAATATCCATAAAAACCAAATGTACGCTTAGCTCCGCTGCAAGCAGAGCCTCCCCGCTATCAAAACACGTAATACGATATGCCACACCGAAGGCATCCAAAATGGTCCTCAGGCTGTTTTGAAGGTGCTCTTTATCATCTGTATCATCTTCACAAATAGCTATTTCAAACATACTGTTTTCTCTATCCTCCATAAATACTGTTAATCCTTTTCTTATATTCTCTTGGGGGCATTTTGTAATAACGCCTAAAAATTTCAGTCATATAACTGGCACTGCTAAAGCCCGTTTGAAAGGCAATTTCTGACATACTGATTTCTGATGACGATAAATAGTCACACACCTTCTTTGCCCTAAACTTAAGCAGCGATTCCACAGGTGTCATATTTGCATAATGCCTGAAGATAACATTACAATAGGATTTGCTCACATTTCCCGCATTTGCAATATCTTCAAGGGATATATGATTCTTGTACTCGCTCTGAATAAAAGCAAGCATCTTCTTAAAGCTTTCCTGAGTGGTGTCTGACCGGTCATTTTCCAAAAAACCGGCATTCTCCCGACAGTATCCCATAACGATTTCCCAAATACCAAAAAACTCCTTTGTGATGGCAAATGAATCCCCCGGTGCAAAAGTAGCCGGAATCGTCTTAATCATCCTTTCGGAAGCAGCATGCATACGGTCACCAAAGTCTGTATTTGCCCTGAATAAAATGTACGGAAGCCGCTTGTTCAGGGTAATCGGGCTCACATACCTGTTCTCCACAACATAGGAGGAACACAAAAGTGAAGGTTTTAAAATGTAAATGATGTATCTGCACCGCTCGTTCTCTGTCGCAAGACTGTAATGAATATGCCCTGAATTAACCATCAGGGTGTCACCGACGTGCAGCGCCACCTGTTTCCCATTCACATTGTATGCCATATTTCCTTTTGTTATATGGACAAACTCAAGCTCCTCATGAAAATGGGCATTGTTTGCCCATGTAACATCCGGAAGCATCCAACCGGCATGCACATAGGCAGGGAATGCATCGTCATTATAATTTACCAGCTCCGAGCCGTCATTCTTCTTTATAATAATCCCTTTGTATTCGTGTTTCATAGGCACCCCCTTCAGTGAAATATTGTTATAATTCTATGCGATATTCATGGTTTTTTCAATCGCTAAATTATATTATATTGATAATGTCACTAACAATAATACACGATTTACCAGGAGACTGACATGGAAAATATGATTGAACTCAGAAATGTATCTAAGGAATTTAAGGTACTCAACCGACGTGAAGGACTGAAAGGCAGTATCAAAGACCTGTTCTCAAGGGATTACAAAATCGTACGTGCTGTCGACAACATCTCTATGAACATTAAGCAGGGCGAAATTATCGGCTACCTCGGTCCAAACGGTGCCGGAAAATCTACCACAATTAAGATGATGACGGGTGTACTGGAGCCGACTTCAGGGGAGATTCTGGTCGGCGGCAATATTCCTTACAAGAACAGAACAAAAAATGCACAGGAAATCGGCGTTGTATTCGGTCAACGCTCGCAGCTCTGGTGGGCATTACCGCTGATTGAATCGTTCAAGCTGCTGAAGGACATATACCAAATCAGTAATTCCGATTACAACAGTATGCTTGCTTTGTATCAGTCTCTTGTGGATATTGAACCGCTGTTACATAAACCGGTTCGCCAAATGTCGCTCGGTCAGCGGACACTCAGCGATATTCTCGCCGCATTCCTGCACAATCCGAAAATCGTATTTCTGGATGAGCCTACCATCGGTCTGGACGTATCCATGAAAGCGAAAATACGTACGCTGATTCATGCCCTAAACAAGGAAAAGCACACCACCGTTATTTTAACCACACACGACATGGGGGATGTAGACGCACTCTGTCAACGAATCGTTATCATAGACAAGGGCAAAATGCTGTATAACAATGACATTGAACACCTAAAAGGGTTCTTTGGTTCATATCGAACTCTGAAAATACGCATTGACGGCGAGCTGAAACAACAGGCAAAAGTTATACAAGAAGAACTGCCTGACTTCTCCGTTTCTGCTGATGAAGAATGGATTTCCATTCTCGTGGACGAAGAAAAGGCAACGGTCATGGAGGTGCTGAATCAGCTCCAGCAATCCCATGAAATACGGGATATGCAGTTGGAAGAAATCTCCACCGAGGAGGTTATCAAGAAGATTTATGAGGAGGGTGTGGAATGAAACTGAGAAAATATTTTTCCCTCACCCGCGCAGGTATCATTGAATCTCTGCAATTCCGACTTGCAACAGTCGTTATGATATTTGGCAACCTGCTGTATCTCATCGTGGTATATTTCCTATGGAAAGCAATATTTGCCTCATCAGGAACAGACATGGTCAATGGTATGACCTTTTCTGATACATTAATCTATCTCGTGCTTGCAACGGCTCTTTTCAATTTTATGGAAATGTATACGGTCTGGGAGATAGGGCGGAATATCCAATCGGGAAAAATCGTCCTTGACCTGCTGAAACCTATGGAATACAGACGTTACCTGTTCTGGTCATATTCCGGAACATTTGTGACACAGTTTTTCTTCACATTCCTGCCGACGTTTATCGTTGTGGCAATCGTCACACACGGAGCAATTACCTTTGGGTTCAATCTGGTATTTTTCGTGATTTCAGTCATTATGGCTGTTGCAATCAACTACAGCATTGACTTCCTTGTGGGAACGATTTGCCTGTACACGGAATCTATCTGGGGTATCAATATTATGAAGCAGGTCATCGTATTGCTGCTCTCCGGAGCAACGATTCCGATTGCCTTCTTCCCGGAGCCACTGAAAACGATTGTGTACTATCTGCCGTTTCAGTCAATTTATAATGCACCGTTAACACTTCTTCTTGACGGAAATTCAAAACCTGACACCACCCTGATCACACTTGGTACACAGTTGATATGGTGTGTTGTTATGCTGGTGCTTAGTAAGCTGTTTTGGAAAATATCGCTTCGGCAGATTACAGTAAATGGAGGTTAAGCCATGAAACGAAAAGGACTTGGTTTTTATTTACGGATATACCGCAAAATTCTTATACAGGATATAAAGAGCAAAATGAGCTATCGCGCAGATTTCATCATTTCTACCATCGGAATGATTTTTACCAATATTGCGGGCTTTGTCAGCTTCTGGATTTTATTTCGGAATTTTCCGTCCATCAACGGCTGGAATTATTATGAAATGCTGTTCTTGTACGGATTTTCACTGATATCGCTTACCCCGGTTCAATGCTTTTTCGACAATAACTGGAGTTTGCGAACGTATGTCTATTCGGGTGACTTCATCAAGTATTGCTTCCGCCCGATAAACCTGTTTTTCTACTACCAATCGGAGGTATTTGACATAAAAGGGTTGGGACAGCTCGCCTTTGGTGTGGGTACTCTGATATACTCATGGAACAAAATCGGACTTGCGGTTACCCCTCTGATGCTGCTGAAAGTGATTCTATTCCTCATTACAGCTTCGCTGGTTATGATCGCCTTGCAGAACGCTGCGGCAGCGACCTGTTTCTGGATTCAAAATTCGTTTTATGTCTTGGATTTAGTGCTGAAATTCAAGGATTATGCAAAATATCCGATTACGATTTTCAGTCCGGTATTCCGTTTCATCTTTACATTCATAATGCCGGTTGCATTCATCGCATACTATCCGAGCCTTGTGATACTCCGCCCCGATGCGGTACCGATACTATCGTGGCTGTCGCCATTTATCGGCTGTCTGTTCTTCTGGCTCAGCTACAAATTCTGGATGTACAGCGCCATGAAATACAGCGGAACAGGCTCATGAACAAAACAGGAACATCCTTACCATGATATGCCTCTTGTCTGTTTGACATGGCATATCGCGGTAGGTGTGTTCCTGTCTGTTTGACAGCGGGCATATCACGGTAAGGACGCAGATTCAAGCTTTCATTGAATTCCCATTAGACTCTTTCTTTACCGCCATTGCAACAAGATTCATGGTATTTGCAATAAATGCCATTGCAACAACCATAATCACAACAATAACATCTTTAACATTTTGCATCGGAAGTAACGTGATAATAGCAATTGCCAGTATACTAAATATTATCCCTCTTCAGAGCCACCAGTTTCTCGCTTGAGAGCCACCGCCCTTTCTTGGCTTTATTATACAAGAAACTGACGATAGCACTCAAAGGTGCAAATGAGGTAAAAAAAATAAGCATACCACTATTTCTAATGATACGCTTATGATTATTTAGATATAAACATCAACAGTCAAATCTTCCCATTGATTTTTTCTAAGATAGCCACCATTCGCTCTGCGGAATGCCTGTGCATCCTCAAAACTTATAGTAAAAGTCCAAAATGGTTTTCGCCTATCTTTGTGATATAGCCGCCTGTGCTGCTGTCAATCCTCTATTATTATATACCTCTGCTCAACTCATGTTAAGCAGATAAAAAATACCATAAATACGCATTTCCTTCTTAAATATAGGCAAGTTTACTTAGAAAAAACCTTATATTCTAAATCTTGTTAAATTGTTATGTTTCTATTTTTGTTGCAGATTAATACATATTATCTTTCACATTAAATGATTGACCCTTTAGGTTATATTTTAGGAATTTGTATAATATATAATTTTCCTTATCAGTTTCATGGGTAGACAAAATAATCTGTTTAGTTGGGAAATCGTTCCGTAGTACTTCTATAAATGACGCTATATTAATATCATCCATCGTTTGCACTGGGTCATCAATTAAAATGAACCCAATATCATCATTCTCTTCTGAAATATATCGTTTATTCATTGCAAATAAAAATGATAACACAAATCCAGACAATTGCCCCGAACTAAAAGTGTTAAGTATGTCATGCTTTGCATCACCATTCGAAACAAATCTCATTTCATCCTTATTGATAAATACACCTAGTCCATTTTGATAATCTTGTAATATTTTCCCTGTATATATCAAAAGGGGAACTCGCAATTTCTTTAATACTAAATTTTTATATTCATTTATAGCCTTATTATATAAAATCTTTAAATCATCAAAATTCTTTCTAATCTTTTCAAGTTTTTTCAACTTAATAATTAGTATCTTAACATCACTTTTTATATGATTAATTTCTTCATTTTTCACAAGACTATTTTGATAACTTATGAACATAATTTTATTATCTAAAGAAGTTTTATCTCTTAAATTTGGTTGCTCAATAGATAATATTAAAGAATTTTCTTTAAATACATTGTCATAATTATAAACCTTCAAATTCTCTAAGAAATTTCTATTTTCATAGCTAGAAAGATTTGACTCTATAATTCTTTTCAATTCAATAATTTTGCTTGCCCCATCTAACTCTTTCCACGAATCAATCTCTCCAATAAACTCATGAATTTTTGAAATCTCATCAATTTTCTTCTCTGACTTTAAAAGCCTCGAATATTCACTGGCAGTTGCACGAATCTTTTCAATTTCTTCATAATCTTTTTGCTCAAATAATTTTCCTATTGATTCAACTATCGGTTTGACGTAATCAGATAAAGTCTTTATTTTAGTTTCTATTTCCAAAGAAATGTTATCTTGTGAACTCTTCAACTGAGAGCTCAAAGCATTATATGCTGCTTCTAATAATTCAGGATTATCATAATGAGCATTGCAATAAGGGCAATGATTTACAGAGACATTATTTTCTCTTACTAAATGAAGTCTTTCTCTCGCTTGTGACAGTTCATTTATCTTCTTCTCTTTCTCTCCTAGTTGAGAATATAATACTTTTATTTCGTTAACATATCTATCTATATCATCAATCACTACTATTTCAGGAATCATTCCTTCTTTTTGTAATAAAATCATATCTTCCTTTTTATATTTTGAAATATCCAATTTATTACGGAAGAAAGTGCTATATTTAAAAACATCCAGCAATCGATTCAATTTTACAACTTCTTCTTCAATCTGATTAAAATCAAATATATTGTTTTTCATAAACATACTAAATTTAGCGTAGTTTAAGATTGCTTCATCATTATTTGTAAGGTCCTCGATTTCTTTATTTTTTAAGAACCTCTTATAATCAGGCAAATCCTGATATAAATTATAGATACTATTTATTTCATCAATATATTCTGATACTTGTTTTTCCGAGACATTTCTTAACTCTAATTTCTCAATATCCCATTTTTTTATTTCACATTTTTGAGGATAAACAAGTAAGGGCATATAACTTACTTCTTTATATACTTCCATCCCATCATCTAATTTATTCTTCAAATCATATATCTTCTTATCTAATTCAGTTTTTACAACTTTTATTTCATCATTAATTAAAACTCCTTTTTTCGCTTTTGTAGCTCCAATTAAATTTCTTTCTATTTTATCAATTTTCTCTTGTATAACTTCTGTTTGAAGAAGTTTAGTCATGCTATCTTTTCTAGCAGCAATATTATTTTTTAAAAAATGGACTGATTCTGCTTGAGAAACGTAATAATAAACATTAAAATGCTCTTTTATATAACTTATGTTATCGAATGCCGAAATATCATCCTCCCATTTTATATTACTCATTAAAAATTCATCAAATTTATTTGTATCAATCGTTCCCTCAATATAAGTAAATTTAATAGATGTATCAATGGTTAACTTCGTAAGGTTATTGTCAATCTCCGCAATGATAGTTAGCCTTTCTTGCGCTAAATTTATCAATGACAATATCAAGTATCCGCATTCATCCGATGTATTTAATAAAATATTCTTTCCTAGGTTAGTCCTTCCATCTTCAATCTCTGAATTCAAACGTGTTATTCTTTTTGTAAAAATCAATTCAATGGCATCAAAAAATGTTGTTTTTCCAAATCCATTGGGTCCTGACAAAATAGTAGGATTTGCATCCTGCAAAAAATAAAATTCATAAAATTTTTTCTGATTAAAACACTTAAAATTTCGTACTTTTAAACTCTCAATTTTATAACTCACTATTTTACCCCTTTCATCAATTTCTGGATTTCTTTATCTAAATCCTCCTCAGTAATTACAAAATTATCTTCTAAGAGAAGTATATCTTCAATATTATTTTCGTTATTATCCAAAATACTATGGTAACTGATTAAATCTTTATTCAAATTACGTTCTATCTGTATTTCTATAGGGTCAGGTGCTAATTCTGTTTTAAATTTATACTGCAAAAATGGAATTTTAGAAAACATACGAACCACCAAACCATATGTACTATCCAAATCTTTGCCTTCTACTAATTCAAAATAACTATCCTCATTATCTACAATTTGACATAATGCATCTACTAATGACCTATCGCCATATTGAGATAAAGATAGATTCAATTGTTCCATTTGTTTCTGTGTATAAGGTAAAACATATCTCTTAAAGTAATTAGGTGATTCTTCTATTGAATATACTACATTTCTATAATTATTTATTTTTTCTATATTTTCAAAAAGTAATAAATAGATTGCAGATATATTCTTATCTACCTGGCTAGCTTCCTTTATATTATCAAAAGATTCAATTATTCTTTGTTTCAACGAAGCACCATTAAAATTCCCTCTTTTAGAATATTCATTTTCTAGTTGTTCTAATGCATTTATTACTTTTTCTTCATCGTCTTCAAATTCCCTACAATCTATAGTATTAACAATAAAATAATTAGCAATTTTTGTGCATTTATGCTTATAGAATTCTATTTTTCCGTTACCAATACCAGAAATCTTAATATAATTATATGAGTTAAAAATTCTATCAATTAAATCATTCATGATTGTTCAACTCCCCCTCTGCTACATCTTTACTTATTATTCTAATAACTTTTGACTTACTGTAATTAATTTTTTGGCGTTCAATAGAATCTGACGTTATATCCGCGATTTCATTTAATTCATCTGAACTCATAACGTTAAAGTTAATTTGGTTGTATCTATAATCTGGCTTATTTAATCTGTCGGTAATTAAGACATCACTTTCATAAATAAGAAATTTATCTTCATGATTTTGATGTAATTCTTTCTTTAATTGGGCTTCAAAATCCTCAATATATTCATTTTCATCCAAGGTCAATCGATAAATTTCTTCATTCTTTTTTGCTAAAATAACATTTGAATCACAATATTTTAAGCATTCTACCCTTTTCAATAGTGTTATAAATAAATTATTAATCACACTATCTCTTGGTAAATTATTTTGAGGTGTTCTTAAAAGTAACTTGTACAAAAAATCTTTTTTGTCTTTATAACTCCTATTATCAATCTCTATCATCTGACGATATAAATTGCACTCATTAATAGTTTCACAAATTCCACATTCACTAAAGATACAATCCGTTCGAGTGCTATTTGGATATTTTTTAAATGTATCTTTTATCAATCGAAGCAATTCATAATATAAGTATTCAGTGGTATTACTTTCAGCTTTATGTTCTTTTACTATAACTTCAAATAATTTTGAAAAATCCACTTTGCATGAATTCTTCTTACTTTGGGTATTATAAGCACTAATCGCTTTTTTTATAAAAATGACCAATTTATCGTAAACAAATTGATAGTATGTATCATCATAATATATACTCCCATCAGGATTAAATTTCTTTAATATTTTCTCAATGATTTTATATGATTTTTGTATAGAATTTGCAGATGTTGCAAATCGCTCACCATACACTTCCCATATATCTGCATCACATTTATCCTGCAATTTATCTCTATACAAAGATAACTCTGACACCACTTTCTGAATCACTTTGATAACATTTTTCTTTTCTTTATTACCAGCACAGACAAAATCTAATATTTTATACATAGAGCCTTTAGGTGCATTAGTAGTAATATTACTGGTTACTATGTATTTTTTCTCCATTTGTTTATACAGTGCATCGCCCTTTTTTATTTTTCTCCCACATGAAGTTTCTAATGTCTTTATCTCATCGCTAAAATCCTTCTTTGTTCTAACCTCTTTATTTAATTCGGATATAAGCTTTTCAATATGTTTTACAGTTTTATCAACAAAATCAAAAGAAATAGTGGCTTGTGGAATAATATGAAAATATGCCTTTTCAGTTTCATACTGCAATGCAGATAATATAAAACATGCTTTATCACTATCACATAACTCTATCTTCCCAGCCTTTACTTGATGCAAACTAACATAATTGCCATTTTTAATAATTGAAAAATCTTCTTCACCCTCAATCCCTAATTTATATGAATTAATTTCTTCCTTATTTCCCAATTCAATTTCATGCCATATATGTTTTAACACAATAAACAAAGCTATATGCCCTTGATACTCAAATCCTTCCCAAGATGGAATAGCACTAAAAGGTGATATTATCTTTATCATTTTCTCTCCCTTCCTGTATCTCTACTAATCCGATGAAATTTCTCTATATGTCCCCCTAATTATCTGTCTTTATAACTACTGAAAAATACGGTATCAGAAAATAATTTATTACCAAAAGAAATTCAGTTGAAGAACTATCTCTGTCTGATATTTCTACTTTTCTCATCATCACCATACACCAAAGCATTAAATAGTTATTTTTAAATATATTAAAGCATCTTTAATCGCTTCCACTTTCTCCCCTGTCGGATGTTTAAATTCCTCTACCGCATTAGGAGCATCATACATCGACAAACCCAAATCTCTTTCATCCTCTGTTATATATGCGGTATGTACTTTGAAGCCATACTTTGCTTCTATGTACTCCTTAATCATCTTGTATCTAACTAGCTCTTTCGGCTTGTACGCTTCTACCCTCTTAGCAATATTATCAAGCGATACTTTGCCCCCACTTTCGCCAAACTTGACATTTACGTTGATTATACTGTCTGTTTTTTGTGGGAAAGCATTACACAAAGTACCCCACCATTTCTAAAATACCATCAAATCATGCGAAAATGTTCCAATGCCTCTCTTATAGCTGCTTCTTTTTCTGGCAGGCATTTCGGCTGTCTAGAATTTTCCAATTTTGGCGGGTTATAGTTTACCCTCTTAATAATACCGCATTTCTGCTTTACCTGTGCGATATACAAACTGTTGACCTTTAATCCTGTATGTTCCAGTACATACTCCTTGATTTCCTCATAGGTAGCTTTGCTCTCCGCAGCCGTCAAATCAAGCTCATCCATCTTCAGCTCAACCTCGATATGTTGGTCTGAATGAAGTTTGGATAATAAACATACCGTCTCAACATGTATCGGGGCTACTATGTAAACACAATTCTTTAACCTCGTCACTTGCATAGGAACACAATTCTGCGTCCTTATGTACAGCCACAGCGTTTTTACGCTTTGGCTTAAAATCCTTTGCATTAAAATTAGAGTGGATACCTGTTTTATACACGAAAGTTATCTTCAAAGGTTTCTCCACTCCTTCTTCATTATAACCTCCAATGATTATTTTTTCAACTACGCTTTCAAAAACTACTCTGTCGAAGCTCTCCAATATCTCTCCTGAACTCAAATTTTTCCGAAATTCTCTCAGCCGTGTTTTGGTGCTTTCCTGATTTTTGCTCAATTCAACCAACTGCAACTGTTCGTCTTGGAGCTTCTTTAACTGCTCGGTTAATTCCTGATTTTTCTTCTCATAAATGTCCCTGTCGATATTATTATCAAGTCTTAAATCAAGCAGCTTTTCTTTTCTCCGCTGCAAATCTGCCATTTCTTTTTCAATCTTCGGCAGACGTTTCAAAGAAGTATCATCATTAAGAATGTCCTCAACTTTTTTCAGAAACTCACTTACAACCTCATGTTGGTCGGAACATAAGAGCTGATAACTTTTAACAAAAGCATTTTCAATTACTTCTTCGGGGATGCCCTTGCAATGAGGGCAATTCTTTTTCCCATGTTTGGTAGCGGTCACGCAATGCCGGATTGTCTTACTATAAGCTGAACTGCTATGCCAGTTTCTTCGGGACAGAGTGCCTCCGCAAAAGCCACACTTTATCATGCAGCTAAAAGCATATTTCCTGCTGAATTTGTTCCGCTTCTGTCCCTCCTGATGCACTCCACGATTAACATTTCTCTTTGCAAGTATCTTCTGTGCTTCTTCAAACATTTCCTCACTTATAATTGCTTCGTGATGGTCACGGATATAAAATTTATCTTCCTCCCCGAAGTTTTCCAAACGTCTTTTGGAAATCGGGTCAACTGTAAATGTTTTGCCCAAAAGCAAATCGCCCTTGTATTTTGCATTTTTAATGATACCGATTACTGTGGATTGCACCCACCGTGAACTGCCATACTTTGTCTTATAGCCAAGATTTTCAAGCTCATTAGCTATAACCGTACAGCCTGCACCCTCAATATACCGATTAAAAATGTAACGCACAATTTCAGCTTCCTTTTCGTTGACGGATATGCTTTTTGTATCCTTATGATAGTCATAACCAAGACAGCCCTGAAAACCTACAAGCTCCCTTCGCTGCATTTTCATTTTCAAGCCCTTTTTGACATTAGAAGATATATTTTCTACTTCCTGCTGTGCAACGGAGCTGAGTACCACCAAAAGCAACTCGCCATCCATTGTTAAGGTATTGATATTTTCATCCTCAAAGAAAACGGCAATACCTTTCTCCTTCAGCATGCGGACATATTTCAAAGTATCCAATGTGTTTCTGGCAAATCTTGAAATGGATTTTGTAATGGCCATATCAATATCCCCGTTCATACAATCATTTATCATTCTCTGAAAGTCCTCACGTTTTGTTACCTGTGTTCCCGTTATGGCTTCGTCAGCGTATATGTCAGCCAACGACCATTCTGGCTTTTCCTTAATCAAGTCCGTATAGTACATAACCTGTGACTTATAGCTGTTAAGCTGGTCTTCGCTGTCTGTACTGACACGGCAATAGGCAGCAACTCTTAATATCTCAACCTTTCTGCCACGAATACGGTTTTCGTTACGATTTGCTTTGATTACCTGAACATCACTCAGATGATTCCAAATTCCACCAATTATCACTTTCTTCTGTTAAGGTCAATGTATAATCGAGATATGCAAACGCTTGAAGAATGTCATGAATCTGATAACCATATGAATATGACTTAGGAACTAAGCCTCCACCTGGTATATAAACTGGGGCTTTGTGGAAAGGGTAATATCTCTTCAAAAAATTGTGAAAATCTTGATATTTTGAGGGGATTTTATGCTGTATATCAAAGCCATTTCCGATTACAAACAACTTCTTCATAAGACCTCCCTAAAGCATTCTATATTTTTGTTTATTATAGTTTTCAAATTTTCTCATTTATTTAATCACCTATATTTCACTCCGACTTCAAATATAACTACATAATACTGTTTTTCTCTTTAATCTGTTTATACAGTTCCTCACATTTTTTTCTGTTAATATCATCTTTTTGAGTGTTTTCACTATAAAATTTTTGCGCTAATTTGCAATACTTTTCTGCTTCCTCCAATTTTCTTTCTTCAAAATAAACTATTGCAATAGAAATATCAGTAAGCGCATGAGAATACGAATAATCCTTTGATAATTTAAATTTTGCAGAGCGAGCACGATTATAGTTCTTCAATGCCTCAGAATTAAAACCCAAACTATGACAAATCGCTCCAGCATTTTGATAAATCATTGGATATTGCATGTCTAAATGACTTCCGCTTTTATTAATGATATCCACAGCTATATCCGAATACTGTTTTGCTTGATAAATATAATTATTTGGATTATTCGGAAACGCTATATTTAAAATGTTGCTTATAGTTATATCATATGATTCAACATATGGTGATTGTGAATACATTTCACATAGTGATAAAAGCGCAGATGTGGCATTGTTATATGCTCTGGCTGTGAACCTATGGTAATGTCCTACATTTTTTAATCTTTCACAAATTAATATTGTATAATTAAACTCTTCTAAAGCTTTTTTATAATTTTCATTTTTCAAATAATTTAATCCAAGATTATTATGATATTGGTTAGATAACCAAGATATAATTAAAGTATTTTCAGATATCTCATCATAATAATAGTCTTCCATATCACAGTTTTGTTGCATTAGCTTTGCTTGTTCCAAAACCATTGTCATCAAATTATCATCAATTGTATTTACAAGCATGCGTGAAAATAAGTCGATATTATTAAACATTTTATGACCACTTAATTCCACCCTTTTCCCCAGATTCACATAGTTACCAACTATTTCTTCTTTGCGGTACACTATTATACTCATAAAAAATGGGAAAAACACATTTCTAACCAAGCTTTCTGTTTCAGAATATATTCTAATTTCTTTTTCAATAACGTCATAATCAGCTTTTTTTAATGTCAAAAACTGTGGAACAATATAATCCCAAAAACTACATAAATAAGCATAGCTTGTTGCAACTATGTAGTAAATAGGAATAGCCTTAACAATCTCATCACTTAATATTGAAGTATAGTTCTTTTTATCTTCTATAGATAAATAAAATGTTTCAAACACCTTTGAGACCGCATAATAATCGCAAATTAATTCTTCAATAACTTTCTCAGATTTTCTCTCCATAAGATTGACAAAAACTTTTTTAATTAACTCTTTTGTCATATAGCCTGGACACATATTGCTTAGCAAAATATCATTTATTATATCATCCAAAGAAATCATGTTATTAAAAAAGGCATTTAAATTTTCTATTAAATTCTGTGAAATATCTTCTTTATATCTTTTATCTCTTTCAAAAACAATATGCCCTAATTCATGATATAAAACCAAATATCGACAAATACATATTGTAAACTCATTTTCTTCTTTTAACTCTATTATATCCTTTGCCTTTGGGTATATATGATTAAACACGTCATAATGGTATTTCTTAGCTAATTTCCTAAACGTAGCGGATAGTCTTGGAATATAAGCATATCGTCTGCTTAAATGGTTAAACAAAATACCTAATACATTATAAGAAAGCTCCCTTATAAGTGCATCATCTCTTAATTCATCATATGGAAAAGTATCAAATACAAAAACCACTTTCTCGAAAAAATCCCAAAAATCATTATCCCAAACAATATATTGTTGTCCTTTTTCGTCAATGCGGCTGCATACGCCTACAGGACTACCAAATACCTCTTTAATAGCAATATTAGGCACTACCTGTTTTGCAATATATTCAAGGTCATGAATTGTTGCTTTCATCTTCCTTTTCTCCAAGTAATTCTTTAATGATTTGAACAGCATCCTCTTTTTCATAATTATACAAAGAAATGCGCGTATTTGAATATTCAATTTTTCGCTTACTTTTTCTTTCTTCCTCTTCCAATGGTTTATCATCTTTTGTAAAATGATTCAATATAAAGTCAACCAAGGAAATAGTAACCCCAATTGTTGGTATAACTGCTACAAAAACAAGGTCAAAACCTGTTAAAGCCCCTTCTCGTTGAATTTTTATTTGATTGCCAAATGCTTCTTTACAATCCACCAACATTTCCTCATCATCTACTGGAAAACTAAACTTTATTTCTCTTGTCATTATCTTTCTCCGTATCTATAATTAAATTAAGAAAATCTATTCAAAAGGATTTTATCATATTTTCATATTTTTTTCCATATCATATCTACAAAAAGACGGCATCAACTTGTATGATTACAATACATGTGTTACAACTGAATAATTAATCATAACCACCCGTCCAACGGGTGGTTTGCTCTAGCCCTATAAGGGCTCGTTACCGGCCAGCGCCTAAAGACGCTGGCTTTCACTTTGTTCAAGCCATCTTGCCTTTGCCGCTTTTGCCACCCCTTGAAGGGGTTTTTG
>JAGBHU010000005.1 GCA_017935345.1 Coprococcus sp. | reverse complement strand
GCAGATGTTGTTACTGCTCTGACTAAGGAAACAATAAAAGAAACTGAACCACCAAGCGTTACAGTTACCGCAACTGTTCCGGAAGCAGAGGTTGTAGAACAGCCCAAGCCACAGATAGCACCAAGACCTGTTATGCCACCGGAAGCTACCGCTTTCCCAAGACTTCAAAAAGTCAAGGCTACTCTTGATAAACACAATCATCTTATCTTTGAAGCAGAGCGTGAACGGACAAAACTGGAAATTGAATTAAGCGATTTAAAGGGACTTGCAAGGCTTACCAAGAAAAAAGAGCTTAAAAGCAGGATTGCCACCAAAAACGAGGAAATCAAAACCCTCAAAGCCGGATTATCCGGTATCGTCAGACAGCATGGATTTGCAACGGTGCAGGATTTCTACACAGCATTCTATACCGCACAGCGTGCCAACGACGCATATGAGAAAGAATGTGCCAAATGGGAGGAAGTCTATGGAGAGAAAGCCACTCCCAAAGCCGAATCAATGCACGAAAAGTTACAGCGGTATCAGGAAAAGGCTGACAGGCAGAATGCCAGTCAATCATATCGAAGCAGAGATAAAGGGGCGAGATAATCGCCCCTCATCACAGAACTTGCTCTATTTATTTTATAACCTTTCTCAATCCGTTTTCATGCGGATACTCTCTATTAGATTCTGTCTCCTCAATTTATAAACTGTTCCAAATGTTACTGCAAAAATCAAAATAAAAATTCCACTAATACTAAACATCAAAAATCCCCATGGGACTTCATATAAAACAGGAACTGCTTGACGAATTACAACATTTATCATATATGGAATCAGTATACCAAGTGGTACTCCCCACACTATCGCTTTTATAGTACATATCACACTCTCGCTAAGCAACATTTTTTGCAAACCTTCTGTTGTCATACCCACACTCTTTAGTACGGCAAATTCCCTTGTCCGCATCATGACATTGGTCGACAACGTACTAATCACACTAACTAGACCAATCAGTAATAACACTCCTACAAATCCATAAATGATAATCTCTGCCATCACAATAGCAATATTCAACACACGAACCATTGTATCCACTCTACTGACTCTTACCGTAAAACCTTCCTTTGCATAAGAGTCATCTGTGACTGTAGGAAAAAACTCTTCACCAACTGACTTCGCATATTGCATATATGCCAGTTCATCCTCTGGGTTACAGTACCAGTCATAGAATCTAAGTTCAGCTTCAGGCACTACCAGACGAATCGGATTCTCATTCAGGGCAAGCACGTGAGTTGGAACCTGACTTTCCGGTAAAAAGGCATCAATCGATATTGGTAATATATCTCCATTTGCCTTTTTCAAAACAATTTCTGTCATGTTCTCCAAAAATGGTACGATATGCTGCAGTCTTCCATTATCATTGTATCTGTAATAATTTAAAAGAATATTGCTCCCTACTGGCACCTTCGCCACTTCACATAACTTCTCATAGCTTGTTTGGTCAAGAACAATAAGGTCAACATTGAGTTCTATACTCGCTTCTGCCGATGTCTCCATTGCCTGTCGCATACCTTCCGTGAAATATTCAGAATCCACATCAACATGATAAGTTCCATTATCATATCCAAGACCTATAATCTCAATATTCCCATACTCTAATAGTCTCTGTCTTACCAGTTCTGCATCTTGACTGTAAATCGGTTTTGCAAAAATTTCTTCTGTTCTTCCCATTACCTCATTTACCTGCTTCTTCCGATTTGAACTATAACTCATCATCACATCATCCGTTCCCGGATCCATATATGCCTTTAACTGTTGTGCTTGTAATACCAGACTGCCTGCTCCTAAAAGTAATAATATCCCCAATGCAAGTATTCTGATAGTTGATTTGAAGCTTGTTTTATTCCTGCTCATATTTCTATCTGCAAGAATCCCTTCAAAACCAAAACAACCTTTCACCCATTTTTTAGCACGTACCTCTATCATCACATCAGTGTCTTCCAGACCCCTTATACAGGAAAGCGCCGAAATATTCCCTGCCTTCTTAGCTGGTTTATATGCCGCATACAATACCGTAAAAAAAGAAAACAACCCTGAAAAGAATAATGCCCCTGGTGTTATAGAAAATGATAATTCCATCGTAAGTGGTCGCATAATAATACTTTGCTGAAGTTCATTCATCTGCGTAACAAAGTTTCCTGTAATCTGCACTCCTAAAAAGCCGATACCCAATCCGCATACTAGCCCCAATGGAATTCCTACTATACTAAGCCAGACACTTTCAAAAATCACAGTTTCTTTTATTTGTTTTATCGTTCCACCTACGCATTTCAAAATCCCAAATTCATTCATTCTCTGATTTGCACTGACTTGAAAAACGTTGGAAATTACCGTAACTGACATAGCAAAAATCAATCCCACAAAAAAAACTGCCGGAATTAATAACAGACTTTGATATGCTCCACCATACTCTCCATATCCATCTCCCAAAAAAGAAACCAACATCCTATTGGCACTCGTCACAAAGCAGAATACTGCTGTAGTAAGTGCCGTTGATAATATGATTGCCACTATTGCACCTATGGTTCTATAACGATTTCTCTTAATCTGATTCCATGCTAATTTTGCTGTTATTCTCATGGCTTCATCACCTCATCACTTACAATCTTTCCATCACCTATCGTAATAATACGATTTGCCTGAAGCGCAATTTTTTCATCATGGGTAATCAGTAATAACGTCTGATGATATTTTTGATTGGTATATTTTAATAATTCAATAATCTCCTGACTCGTCTTACTATCCAAATTTCCAGTCGGCTCATCAGCCAAAATAAATGCAGGGTCATTAATCATAGCTCTTCCTATGGATACTCTTTGCTGCTGTCCACCTGACATCTGCCCCGGCAGATGCTTTGCCCGCTTTTCCAACTTAAGCATCATTAATATTTCTTGTAATTTTTCTCTATTTTCTTTACGCTGGTCTAATAACCACGGAAGCATTATATTCTCTTCTGCTGTTAAGGTCGGAATCAGATTATAGAACTGATATATCATACCTATATTTCTTCTGCGAAAAATTGCCAGCTCGCTTTCATTCATTTTTGCAATCTCTTGTCCATCAATACGCACAGAACCCGAGGTCGGCACATCTACTCCGCCAATCAGATTCATCAATGTAGATTTTCCTGAGCCCGATGCTCCCACAATCGCTACAAACTCTCCCTTTTCTACAGAAAAAGAGACATGGTCTAAAGCTATCACTTCTGATTCTCCTGTTCCATATCTCTTTGTTAATTCTATCACTTCTAATACAGTCATTCTTTTCACTCCTTCGCTATCCTAATACGAATTAAATATACCAGGTGAAAATGACTATTTCGTGACTCTTATTCATTTTTTTGTGACAATCTAGTCACTTTTCTTTTTCGTACTATACCTATTGCACTATTCCATGAGTTTTTATTATTTGAAAAACTTTAACAAAAACGTTGCACCCTTTCCATTTCCACCTAACTCCACATCAATATCTCCGTTTTGCCCTTTCATAATCGATAAAGCTAAAGGCATACCAATACCAAATCCATTTTCAGTGGTCGAATTTTCAAACCGTTTAAATAGTGTAGCATACTGCTCTTTCCTTAGTCCTATCCCACTATCTGTTACAGCAATCCAATCATACATCGGATTCACACCACTATCTATTGTGATATCCCCTTCTTTTGGCGAATGTTCCATAGCATTTTTCACAAT
>JAGBHU010000046.1 GCA_017935345.1 Coprococcus sp. | reverse complement strand
TCATGTGGTAGAACTGAACTGTATCGGAATACTGAACAGTATCATCAATGCTACAGCGGCAACCCTGATGGGAGGTACGGAAGATGAGGTATTAAAGGTACTGTTTAGCGGGTATATATTAGGAGCCGGAATGGCAGGACTGGCCTACTTTGTAGGAGCTGTATATGCTCTGACATATGCACAGGTAATGCTGGCAGAAATGGCGGCAGGAGAAGCAGCATTTTGCAATTACAAATATAAAAGGATTAGAGTTATATACTCTAAAGCATCCGACACAGGAATATAAACAAAAAGCAACATTTAGAGTTTATAACACTAAAATGCTAAAACACATTTGCGTTAATGTACAAATAATCGTCAATTTATCGTTTTCCCTTGGCATATGTTATTTCTATAAATAGCATTCATATCATAAAACCTGATAATGATGGATTATAATATTGATGAATATATAGAAAAAGTGTTATATCATATTTGTGACCTGCGATTATTATAAAACTAAAGAGGATGACCCTGAACTATTGTTTTTAAAATGATAGTTCGAGGCCATCCTCTTTAGTTCTGCCATCTTCCCGATGCGCCGCAGGGAAGCACAAGACCGGATTCGGTACAAGGCAGACCTATTTCGTCTGAAACAACGGTTCCACCGAAGCGTGCTTTAATTTCTGTAGAAATCATATATGTCAGCACTGCCGGCTGCAAACCTGTTGTATATGAATTTACAAGGAAGAAAAGTGGTTCGTCACATAATATCTGGCTGCACAGCTTGATAAATGGATGTATTTTTTCTTCTATTTTCCAAATCTCTCCTTTGGGGCCTCTGCCATAAGATGGAGGGTCCATGATGATGGCATCATATTGATTGCCACGTCTGATTTCCCGTTCTACAAATTTTACACAGTCATCGACAATCCATCGGATAGGGGCGTCGGCAAGTCCTGAGGATACGGCATTTTCCTTTGCCCATGTTACCATCCCCTTAGAGGCATCGACATGTGTAACTGCGGCTCCTGCCTTTGCTGCCGCACATGTGGCACCTCCTGTATAAGCAAACAGGTTCAGTATTTTAATATTCTTTTTTGGTGATTTCTGAATCAGCTCCTGAAACCAGTCCCAGTTAGCGGCCTGTTCAGGGAAAAGCCCTGTATGCTTAAAACTGAATGGCTTAAGGTTAAAGGTTAAATCTCTATAGTTAATGGACCACTGCTGCGGCAGATTGAAAAATTCCCATTCACCGCCGCCTTTATTACTGCGGTGATAGTGTCCGTTAAGTTTATTCCAGTTTTTGTTTTTCTTTGGTGTGCTCCAGAGCACCTGAGGGTCAGGACGCAGTAATATATATTTGCCCCATCGCTCCAGCTTTTCTCCATCAGAGCAATCAATGATTTCATAGTCCTTCCAACCGTCTGCAATCCACATAATGTTCTCCTTGCTGCTATTTATAATGTTGTTTCATAAATTGTTTTTGGCTCAACGTCAATCGCTGAAAGCTTGTTGTACAAATCATCCATATCAACATCTGTGCCGCTATTTATGGCAGTTTCTATTTTTTCAATTTCCTGTTCGCAGATGTTAAGGTGTGCCATTACTTGTGCACAGTAAATAAGTGCTTTGCCTGCGGGTATGATATTATGTTTTTCAGCATATTCCATACAAATACCTTTCGTATGGATCAGATATTTTATAATATTGATGATTTCTGATCGTATCAGACAGAATACACCGATAACGCAGATGCCGCAGAACGCAATACCAAATGGACCGCTTGAAGTAGCCCAAAAGAAAAGACAAATTAATAGGATAATAAATCCGACAGTAATTGAAATGGCAGCTCCTGAAAGTTTGGTATTTTTTTCCATTGCATTGATTGTTCCTTGAAATTCAGCCTTATGAAGTTTGATTCTGCTTCGTTTAAAATCTATCAAGGCAAGCAGGTCTCCGTGTGAGTGTTCAGAGCTTCTGTCAAATTTGTCTCCGCCGTAAACCAGATTTTCTTCTACTTTAATACTTTTGTCTGCAAGCTGCATAATTGCGATACTCCTAAATATTTTGATTCGAATTCGTACTGAACATTACATATTATTGTAATAAACAGCCTATTTGATAGTATCACGTTATTTCAATTATTTCAATGAAAACACTTGCAAATATGAAAGGCTATGGTATACTATAGAACATGCTAACTCACACCAACGCGTTAAAGTGTAAAATAGCGTGGCGTGTTTAGCAAATATAATATCATAATACAAATATAAAAATGAAGGAGGAAGAAATTATGATAGGCGGAGATATGATTACCTACAGACCTGACATACAGGTACTGGATGCAACAATTCGTGACGGGGGACTGGTTAATGATTTTTATTTTACCGATGAGTTTGTAAGAGCCCTTTATGAAGCGAATCTCAAAGCAGGGGTAGATTATATGGAGTTCGGCTATAAGGCTTCCAAGGAAATGTTTGATATAAATAAATTCGGAAAATGGAAGTTCTGTGATGAGGCAGATATCAGGAGTATAGTCGGAGAAAATAATACAGACCTTAAAATATCCGTTATGGCAGATGTGGGACGATGCGATTACAAGAAGGATATCTTGGACAAATCAGAAAGTGTTATAGATTTGATAAGAGTTGCCACATATATTAATACGATGCCCGCGGCCATTGAGATGATAGAGGATGCTCATGCCAAGGGATATGAGACAACCTGTAATATCATGGCGATATCAAAGGACCAGGAATCTGATATCGATGTGGCTCTTGAAATGCTTGGGAAAAGCAATGTTGACGGAATTTATATTGTAGACAGCTATGGCTCATTATATCCGGAACAGATTAAAAAGCTTACGGAAAAGTATGTTGCTGTTGGAGAGAAATATGGCAAGAAGATTGGTATTCATGCCCATGACAATATGAAGCTTGCTTATGCAAATACCGTAGAAGCGATGATAAACGGTGCATCTATGCTGGATGCGACTGTAAGCTGTATGGGAAGAGGGGCAGGTAACTGTGCACTTGAGTTGCTTCTTGGCTTCCTTCGTAATCCAAAATATAATTTATATCATATACTGAAATTTATAGAAAAATATATGATTCCACTGAAGGCAAAGGGAGATGCCGTATGGGGTTATGACGTACCTTATATGTTAACAGGTATGCTTAATCAGCATCCAAGGGAAGCCATCGATTTTATCAAACAGAATAAACATGAATATGCTGATATGTACAGCTATCTCCTTTATAGAGATTAGTCTTTACAAAGCCTCTGTTTTACATTAAAATTAACAGTAGTTGTTAACTGTAAAATGGGAGGAGCAAATAGCGTGAAAAAATGTAAATTGATATGTGTTCTATTGGTTGGAATATTGTTGCTTATGTCACTTTCGGGTTGCAAAAAGGGTAATCAATATGAGGATTTGCTGGATAAGGACTCACCGGTTTCAATCATTATATGGCATTATTATAACGGTGTGCAGCAGACGCAGTTCGATGAGATGGTAGCGGAGTTCAACAACACGGTTGGTGTGGAAAAGGGAATTATTGTAGAAGCAATTTCAAAGAATTCCATTAATGAACTGGCAGACAGCATTAGGGCTTCGGCAGAAAAAGACCCGGGGGCGGAAGATATGCCTGATATATTCGCAACATATGCTGAGACGGCTTATATTATAGATGAGCTTGGATATGTGGCGGATTTGAAAAAATATTTTACGGACGAAGAGCTTGCAGAATATGTAGATGAATATATTGAAGAGGGTTCTTTTGACAACGGAAAGACGCTCAAGATTTTTCCGACTGCAAAGAGTACAGAGATTATGATGATTAATCAGACTGACTGGCAGAAATTTGCGGATGCGACAGGTGCATCATATGAGGATATGTCTACATGGGAAGGACTTGCAGCGGTTGCGGAGCTTTACTATAACTATACAGATGGATTGACGCCCGATGTGAAAAACGATGGTAAGGCATTTTTTGGAAGGGACTCCATTGCCAATTATATGAATATCGGTGCGAAACAGTTAGGAGTAGCTTTTTCTGAAACGGATGCGGATGGAGCTGTAAAAACAGGCGTTGATAAAGAAACAATGCGAAGATTATGGGATAATTATTATGTCCCTTATGTCAAGGGTTACTATACCGCCGAAAACAGATATCGTAGTGATGATGCCAAGATCGGTTCGATTATTGCCTTGATTTGTTCGACTTCGGGAGCAATTTATTATCCGACTGAGGTTACAATCAATGATGAATATACATATGCTATTGATAATGTGGTATTGCCTGTTCCTGACTTTGAAGGATGTGATTCCTATGTTGTACAGCAGGGGGCAGGTATGTCCGTTGTGAAATCAACTGAAAAAGAAGAATATGCAAGTGCCGTATTCTTGAAATGGTTTACGGAGACAGAGCGTAATATTCAGTTTTCCATTAACTCAGGATATCTTCCTGTAAAAAAGACAGCAAATGATTTTGAGATGGTTCAGTCTGTAAGTGCCGAGACAGGTTTAGAGATTGATGATACCATGAGAAGAACGATTGAAACGGCGATTAATGAAATCAATACGTGTAATTTATATACCAGTCCTGCATTTGATAAGTCAGCACAGCTTAGAGATTATATCGGTAATACAATGCAGGATACGGCAGTGGCAGCTTATGAAGAGGCATGGAGCAGAATTGCTGCAGGAGAGGACAGAGAAAAGGTGCTTGCATCGTATACTGATGATGCGGCATTTGATAAGTGGTATACGGATTTTGAAACCGGTTTTCTTTCGGTATTGGAATAGAATCAGTTTTATATAGGATTACATCAGGAGTGATGGAATGGAAAATAATAATCATACGGTGGTGTCTTCCAAGAGTGGGGCACCTCTTCTAAGGAAAATTTTTGTTCCGATGATTTGCCTGGTTATTCTGCAAATGCTTATATTTTTAATCGTTCTGGTAGTTAGCGGTGAGTTTTCTTATCTGAAGATGAATTCTTACAATTCTATATCAGAAAAGACTGAGAATAGGAAGAATTATGTAGAGGGAAGCTTGAATCAGGCTATGCTGAATACGAAGGATACGGTAGAGGAGATTAATGCTATTGTTTCCGGAATCCTTGTCAAAGAGGGGAAAACAGCGGCTGACATTGGCACAGATAAGGAATTGGATAAGAAGATTGTGAAAGAGTCTGCCTATAGTCTTATTGGACTGATACGGAAAGACTCTATTAATGATGCCTTTATTATTCTTAATTCAGACGGTTTGTATAATGAAAACGGCTCTGAAAATAAAACTGGTCTTTACCTTAGAGATACGGATGTAAATGAAAATAGTAATTCAGATAATCGTGACATTTTTATTGAAATGGGAAGCTCGGAAATTTCGCGCAATTTGGGACTTGCACTTGATTATGAGTGGTCTTTATATATTGATATGACAAATAAGGAAGATTTTGATTTCTATTATGAGACTATGGAAGCGGGAAAAAATAATCCTAAATTATCTCTTGACCAGCTCGGTCATTGGACGAAATTCTCCAAAATATCACGTTCAGCACAGGAAAGCTTTAAGTATACGATTCCGTTGATTTCTGATGACGGGTGTGTATATGGAGTTGTCGGAATCGGTCTTTTGGAGAAAACCGTTCAGCAAAATATGCCTTCAAAGGATTTTATGAATGAAAGTGCCTGTTATATCATTGCCGTTGATTATGATGACAATGGCAGATACAGTATGATAATGCATTCCGGTCCGGCTTATAAAAGGCTGGTAGAAGACGGAACAGAAATCAGTCAGGGGAAAATGGGAAAATATAATATGTATAATTTTTCCGATTCTACGAAAACGGACTGTATCGGAAGTATTCAGGATATTAATCTGTATAAAAAGGGTTCGCCCTTTAAGTATCAGAGATGGGTATTAATTAGCGTTGCAGACCGGGAAAAGGTACTCAGCGCATATCTGACGATTATTAAAACACTTGTGGTGTCGCTTATCTGTTCGCTGATAGTCAGTATTATCCTGTCAATTATTATCAGTGGTATGATTAATTCTCCTGTTAAAAAGATGATACATACACTGAATAGTAATAGAGATGCAAAAGAATTAGTGCAATTTGCTTCTTCCGGTATTATTGAGATTGATGAGCTTGCCATATCGGTAAGGGATTTGCAGGCTAGAGTTATGGAGAATGCTTCCCGTCTGTCGCGGATTATCAGTATGGCAGGCAGCGGTATAGGCGTTTTCATGTATGATTTATTGGAAGATAAGTTCTTTGTAGGAGAAAGCCTGAACCATTTATTCGATTTCGATATACAGGGAGAAGGCGATATTACAATGTCAGCCGATCAGTTCTGGAGTATGATTCATCAGGTAGATGCAAAGGAACGGATAAAAAGCAGTCGAATATTTACGGATGATGATATAGAGAATGATAGTATTAAACTGGAATACACCGATGAAAAAAAGGACGAGTCAAAATGGGTACGTTTAAATATGTACAGGGATTCAACTTCGGTGATCGGACTTGCGCAGGATATCACGGATGCAATTATGGAAATGAAGAAAATAGAATATGAACGGGATTATGATATTACTACAGGACTTTTAAATCGTCGTGCATTTTATTATAAGCTTGGCAGATTGTTCTCTGCAAAGGAAAGGCTCAAGACAGCAGCGTGTTTTATGTTTGATTTGGATAATCTGAAATATGTTAATGATACATATGGACATGATTTCGGAGATGATTACATTAGAGCTGCGGCAGGTGTTTTTCGTTTGTTTGAGTCAGGAAAATGTATCGTTGCACGTTTGTCCGGAGATGAATTTATTTTGTTCTGTTATGGCTATAATAGTCAGGATGAAATACGTGATGTCAAGAACCGGCTGCAGGAGAAGCTGCGTGAAAGCTATTGTGTGCTTCCCGATGGGTCACGTTACAAGATGCGTGCCAGTGGCGGTATTGCATGGTATCCACAGGACGCAACAGATAGTGATTTGCTTATCAAATATGCTGATTTTGCCATGTATACCATAAAGCATTCAACAAAAGGAAATATCGGAGAGTTTGACAGAAAAGCATATCAAAATGATGCCGTACTTGTGACAGGAATAGAGGAGCTGAATCGTATTATTGATGAGGGCAGTATCCGATATGCGTTTCAGAGTATTATTTCTGCAAAGACGGGAGAAATATATGGTTATGAAGCACTGATGCGTCCGGTATCCGAGATGTTGAATACACCGAAGGAATTTATGCGTATTGCAAAAGCCGATGCGAAATTGAATGAAGTGGAGCGTCTGACATGGCTTTATGGACTGAAGGAATATAAGCGGCAGGTAGATAAGGGAACTATCGGAAGAGAAGCGAGGATATTTTTAAATACCATACCAAATAATATGATTGATGACGAGAGTGTTGCCTATCTTGAAGAAACCTGTGGAGAGTGCCTGCAGCATATTGTGCTGGAAATACTGGAAAGTGAACAGGTCAATGATGAGTTCATCAACAAGAAAAAGGAATTGATATCAAGATGGGACGGCATATTGGCATTGGATGATTTTGGAACAGGTTATAACAGTGAATATGCGCTGCTTGAGCTTCAGCCTGATTTGATAAAAATTGATTATTTATTAATCAGCGGATGTGATCAAGACACAAGCAGAAGCAGTATCATACAGGATATTGTAAATATTGCAAAACGTAGTAATATAATAGTGCTTGCTGAAGGTATTGAAACATATGACGAGATGAAGGTTGTCATACAATGCGGTGTGGATTTATTGCAGGGCTTTTATCTCAGTAAACCGCTTTATGAGCCGATACCTTTATCGGAAGAGCGAAAGAAAGAGATTTGCGAGTTGGCGGAAGGAAACTTAGAAAGGTGAAAATAACATGGATTACGGTAAATTGGCAGAATTAATTTTCCCAAACATAAAAGGAACAGTAGCGGAGCTTGAAGAGCGATTCCCTGAGAGAACACTGCCGGAGGGGGCAAAAGTTACAAGATTTGCACCAAGTCCGACAGGCTATATGCATATCGGTGGATTATATGCAGCTATGATTTCCAGAAAGATAGCAAAGCAGAGCGGCGGCGTTTTTTATCTCAGAATAGAAGATACGGATAAAAAGCGGGAGGTAGAAGATGGCGTAGGTGAAATTATAAGATCGCTAAAGGAATTTGACCTTGAGTTTGATGAAGGCCCTTTTGCGGGCGGCGAAACCATTTACGCACCGTATAAGCAGAGTGAGAGAAAAGAAATTTATCAGATTTGTGTAAAAGAATTGATGAAAAAGGGGCTTGCATACCCTTGTTTCTGTACTGCCGAGGAGCTGGATGAAATCAGAAGAAAGCAGGAGGAAGCGAAGGAGGATTTGGGCTATTATGGGAAATACGCTGTAGCGAGAAACCTGACCTATGAAGAGATTGAAGAGAAGATTCATGCAGGCATGCCATATGTTGTCAGGCTTAAGTCGCCGGGAACGGCAGGAGCGTATGTCCGCTATACAGACCCAATCCGTGGAAATATTGATATGCCGGAAAATATCATGGATGTTGTATTGTTGAAATCAGACGGAATTCCGACATACCATTTTGCACATGCAGTAGATGACCATTTTATGAGAACAAATCTTGTCATCAGAGGTGATGAGTGGCTTGCCTCTTATCCGCTCCATAAGCAGCTTTTTGAGCTGTGCGGATTTGAACTTCCTGAGTATGTGCATATTTCACCGATTATGAAGGCGGAAGGAAACGGAAAGAGAAAGTTGTCCAAACGGAAAGACCCTGAGGCTGCCGTTGGATTTTATCTGGAGCAGGGCTATCCGTCGGAGAGTGTTTTGGAGTATCTGATGACGATTGCAAATTCCAATTATGAGGAATGGCATATGGCAAATCCGGACAAAACGATAGACGATTTCACTTTGTCACTTTCCAAGATGCCGGTATCAGGTGCTTTATTTGATATGGTGAAGCTTACGGATGTCAGTAAAGAGATGGTTTCCACATTTACCTCGGAGCAGTGTTATGAGAAGATTTTGGTATGGGCGGAAATTTATAATAAGAAGTTGTATGAATTTGCATCGGCAAAGAAAGATGACTTTTTGAAGACGATTGATTTATGGAAGATATCAGGAAATAAAGTCCGTAAGGATGTGGCGAAATGGTCCGATTTAACGGAGCTGTTCGGCTATCTCTATGTTCCGGAGGAAGAGCTGGCTCTTTCCTATGAGCTTGACGAAAAGTATACGAAGGAGCAGCTTGAAGAGGTTATAAAGGCATATCAGAAAGATTTGTTTTTGGATTCCGATAACTGGTTCGGACAGATGAAACTGCTGGGAGAGCAACTTGGTTATTGTCCGAATGTCAAGGAATACAAAAAGAATCCTGATGGCTATAAAGGTTCTATTACAGATATCTGTACGATCGTAAGAGTGGCTGTAACAGGTAAAAAGAATTCGCCGGACTTATTTACGATTATGAATGTAATCGGCAAAGACAGAACGGAGGCAAGACTGAACCGCTTTCTGGAAGAGGTACGGTAATGAAGAGGAGATAGCATGATGACAAAGAAAATATACGAAGGCTACAATTATATTGAGGGTGGTGTCTGTGCCGCACAGGGGTTTCTGGCAAACGGCTTGAACTGCGGGCTGAACCCTGATAAGGAAAAAAACGATTTAGGGATGATATACAGCAAAGCAGTCTGTAATGCGGCGGCTGTTTATACGCAAAACAAGGTAAAGGGTGCGCCGATTACAGTTACAAAAGAACATCTTATGAAATCGGGTGGCAAGGCGCAGGCTGTGGTTGTGAATTCTAAAAATGCCAATACCTGCAATGCAGACGGCATCGAAAAGGCAGAAACAATTTCCAGGCTGGCGGCAGACTGTCTGGGTATCGATACAAGTCTTGTAATCAATGCATCTACAGGTGTAATCGGGCAGGTGCTTCCTATTGAACCATTTGAAGCTTTTATGCAGGAGCTTACAGATGGCTTATCCGAAACGGGAAACGGTAAGGCTGCAAATGCCATCATGACGACAGATACCATACAAAAAGAAGTGGCTGTGGAATTCCTGCTTGGCGGCAGAACCTGTCATTTGGGAGGTATGGCAAAGGGAAGCGGAATGATTCATCCGAATATGGCAACAACTCTGAACTTTGTAACAACAGATGTGGCAATTTCCACGGCTATGATACAGAAGGCATTAAGTGATATTGTAAAGGTAACGTATAACTGCCTGAGTATTGACGGAGACACCTCTACGAACGATATGGTAAGTGTTATGGCAAACGGCTTGGCAGGAAACGATGAAATCTGTACGGAAAATGCCGATTATGAGAATTTCAAGCAGGCGCTTTATATTGTAATGGAAAATATGACGATGATGCTGGCGAGTGATGGAGAAGGAGCAAGCAAAATGCTTGAATGTACCGTAGCTTCCGCACCGGATAAGGAAACCGCTGTTATTGTTGCAAAAAGCGTTATACGTTCTCCTCTTTTTAAATGTGCCATGTTTGGGGAGGATGCCAATTGGGGACGTATTTTATGTGCCATAGGCTATGCCGAGGCAGAATTTGATATTGGAAAAGTAGATGTGGATTTAAAATCGGAAAAGGGTATTGTGGCGGTATGCAGAAACGGTGCAGGGATTGATTTTTCGGAGGAGCAGGCCGCAGCGGTTTTAAGTGCAGATGAGATTTATATTCAGATAGAGTTAAATCAGGGTGCTTCAGAAGCAAAGGCATGGGGCTGTGATTTGACATATGATTATGTAAAAATTAATGGAGATTATCGTTCATAAAGACAGATATCTTAAATAGTAAATTCAGACCGGAACAGTTCTGTTTTATCAATGGAGCTGTTCTGGTTTTTTTATTGCAGTCAGAAATTGGAAAAAATCACAAACAGTCAAAAAAAATCAAAATAATCCAAAAATATGATTGACAATGGCTGATTGCCGTGCTAATATAGTCACAAGAAATGATTGAAAGTGATTGAATTTGGATGAAGTTGGCTGTATAATGGAATTAAAAACAAATTCAAATGATTTTTTAAGGAGATATTATATGCTGACAGAAGAAAGATTTGCAGCCATTTTAGAGGCTTTAAAAGACAAAAATGCAATTACGGTTACAGAATTGACAGAACTGGTAGGGGCATCGGAATCGACCATTCGCCGGGATTTGAATACACTGGATAAGCAGGGAAAGCTAAATAAAGTACATGGCGGTGCAACAGCCATTGAACAGGAATTTATTACAAGTGAAGTAGCCGTATCCGTTAAAAAGCAGATGAATGTGGAAGAGAAAAAAGCAATTGCAAGATATGCATCTACCATGATAAATGATGAGGATTTTGTCTTTATCGATGCAGGAACTACTACGCAGTGGCTGATTGAGTTTATTGAAGATTCCAAAGCAACATTTGTGACAAATGGAATTCCACAGGCTCAGCTTTTAATGAATAAGAAGCTGAGAACCTATATGATAGGCGGTTTGGCAAAGCCTGTTACAGAGGCGATTGTAGGTGCAGATGCAGTGAATAATATGAAGAAATATAACTTTTCCAAATGTTTTTTGGGAACGAATGGAATTCATCTGGATTATGGATTTACCACCATTGATGTGGAAGAGGCAATGGTTAAGATGGAAGCATTGTCCCGTTCCTACACAGGAATTATTCTGGCGGATAGCAGCAAATTTGGCAAAGTAACGGCAGTTACTTTTTCAGGAATTGAAAAAGCCTGTATTATAACGGATAAAATTAGAAATGATAAATATAAGGACGCAACAATTATAAAGGAGGTATGGTAAGTATGATTTACACAGTAACCTTCAATCCGGCACTTGATTATGTGATAAGGATGGAGAATCTGGAACTGGGTTCGGTAAACAGAAGCAGCAGCGAGGCTGTTTTCTATGGCGGAAAAGGAATCAATGTATCTACCGTATTGAAGAATCTGGGGGTAGATTCCATAGCCCTTGGTTACGTGGCAGGTTTTACAGGTCGTGCCATAGAGGAAGGTGTGAAAGCCTTGGGCGTAACAACCGATTTCATTTCTTTAAGGGAAGGAATGAGCCGAATCAATGTCAAAATCAAGGCAGGTGAAGAAACAGAAATCAATGGTCAGGGTCCGGCTATTGGGGAAGCAGAGCTGAACCGGATGTTTGAGAAGCTTTCTCAGATAGAAGATGGTGATTGTCTTGTGCTTGCAGGTACGATTCCTGCGGCTTTGCCATCGGATATCTATGAAACCATTATGGAAAGTCTGGCAGATAAGAAGGTTGATATTGTAGTGGATGCTACAAAGGATTTGCTGCTTAATGTTCTGAAATATCATCCGTTTCTGATTAAGCCAAATAACCATGAGCTTTCGGAGATGTTTGGTGTAACGTTGAAATCGGATGAAGAAATTGAAGTATATGCAAGAAAACTTCAGGAGCTTGGCGCAAGAAACGTGCTTGTATCCATGGCAGGAGACGGCTCGATGCTTGTAACGGAAACAGGAGAACGGTACAGAATGGGGGTGCCGTCCGGAACGGTAATTAATTCTGTGGGAGCAGGAGACTCAATGGTAGCAGGATTTATTGCAAGTTATTTTAAAGACCATAACTACCTTGAAGCATTGAAATTTGGAACCGCCACAGGAAGTGCTACGGCATTTTCGGAAGGGCTGGCTTCACGGGATAAGGTAGAAGAACTATATAAAGATTTATAAGGAGGAAGTGCATATGAGAATTACAGAGCTTTTGAAAAAAGAAGGAATCGCACTGAATGTTTCTCTGGATTCCAAAGATGCAGCAATAGATTATATGGTTGAGCTGCATAAAAAGTCGGGAAATATCACGGATAAGGCTGCTTTTAAGGAAGGAATATTAAAGCGTGAATCAGAAGGTTCAACCGCTATCGGAGAAGGAATTGCAATTCCTCATTCTAAAAATGCAGCGGTAAAAAGACCGGGACTTGCTGCGATGGTAGTTCCAAACGGTGTAGATTATGATGCGTTAGATGGAGCTCCATCCAATCTGTTCTTTATGATTGCAGCACCGGAAAAAGGCGGAGATGTTCATTTGGAGGTTTTATCCAGATTGAGTATGCTTCTGATGGATGAAGGCTTCCGTGCAGAGCTTTTGGCAGCAAAGAACAAGGACGAATTTTTGAAGATATGTGATAAATACGAAGATGAGAAATTCGGCGCGGAGGAAAAATCGGCAGAGCCTGAGAAAAAGGGATATCGCGTTCTTGCGGTTACGGCATGTCCTACAGGCATAGCCCATACATTTATGGCAGCCGAGGCACTTGAGAAAAAGGGCGAAGAGCTGGGTTATCCGTTGAAGGCAGAGACAAACGGTTCAGGCGGTGTGAAGAACAGACTGACTGCAGAAGAGATTGCAAATTGTGACGGTATTATTATAGCGGCGGATAAGAATGTAGAGACGGCGCGATTTGACGGGAAACCGGTTCTGTTTACCAAGGTGGCAGACGGTATTCATAAGCCGGAAGAGCTGATTCAAAAGATTGTAGATGGCAAGGTACCTGTGTACCATGAGGAAGGCGGTAAAAAGGAAGAAACTGCATCCGGCGGCAGCGTAGGAAGTCAGGTTTATAAGCATTTGATGAGTGGTGTATCCCATATGCTTCCGTTCGTTATCGGCGGCGGTATTATGATTGCACTGGCATTTCTGATTGATACGATTTGCGGCTATGGTTCAACAGGCGGAGGAAACTTTGGTACATGTACACCGCTTTCAGCCTTCTTCAAATTTGTAGGTGATAAGGCGATGGGACTTATGGTGCCTGTTCTGGCAGGATACATTGCTTATTCTATTGCAGACAGACCGGGTCTTGCAGTCGGCTTTACAGGCGGACTTCTGGCATCGTCAGGTAATGCGGCAGTATTAAGTTATGTATGGGCAAATGAGGAACTGGGCGGCTTCCAGTCTTTCGTATCAAAGTTTGCGTTTGTAGGCGAAGGCGGAGGAAATACGGTATCAGGATTTTTAGGTGGTATTGTAGCAGGTTTCCTGGCAGGATTTATTGTACTGTTCTTAAAGAAGCTTTGCTCAAAGTTCCCGAAATCCTTAGAGGGAATCAAACCGACTCTGATTTATCCGCTTGTCGGTATTTTACTCATCGGTATTCTTATGGTATTTATTTTTAATCCGATTATCGGATTAATTAATACAGGCCTGAGCAATATGCTTTCTTCACTGGCAGATAAGAATCTTCTTACCTTGTTAGGTCTGATACTCGGTGCCATGATGGCGATTGATATGGGTGGCCCGATTAATAAAGCGGCTTATGTATTTGGTACAGGTATGCTGGCTACAGCGGCAGACCTTGTTGCAAACGGTGCATCACAGAGTGATACGGCAGTTCAGGCTTGTTATATAGCGATGGCAGCGATTATGGTAGGTGGTATGGTGCCTCCGATTGGTATTGCAGTTGCCTGCAAACTGTTTCCAAAGAAGTTTACAGAGGCTGAGAGAGGCTCGGCGGTATCCAATATCGTTATGGGTTGTTCCTTCATCACAGAGGGTGCTATACCATTTGCGGCAGCAGACCCATTACATGTCATTCCGTGTACGCTGGTAGGTGCAGGTGTGGCAGGCGGACTTTCAGCAGCATTTAAATGTACGCTGATGGCACCGCATGGAGGATTGTTCGTATTTGCAACTGTGGGAAATCCGTTGTTATATATTGTCTCATGGCTGGTTGGTTCGGCAATTACGGCAATCATGCTCGGACTGATTAAGAAAAATGTGGCATAAATGAATGTAAATAAAAAATTTGTTCAAAACTATATCAGATGGACTGTCCGTCTGATATAGTGGAGACAGAAGTTATAAAAGACAGCCGGAAAGCGGCGGAATGAATATTAAAAATATAAGCAGCCTGTATAGAGGCAAATATAGTATGTAGAAGGAGAATGAATTATGGTATCAAAAACAGTAAAAATCGTTAATGCACAGGGACTTCATATGAGACCGGCAGGAATGTTTGCAAAGGAAATGACAAAGTTTGAATCAGATATTTTCTTGGATGTGCAGGGAAAGAAAATCAATGCAAAGAGTGTGATGCATATTATTGCGGCTTGCATCAAATGTGGTACGGAGCTTACAGTGGAGTGTTCCGGTTCAGATGAACAGGAAGCACTGAATCAGGCGGTATCATTGATTGAATCCGGCTTGGGAGAATAGTAAACCCGTTGATTTGTTTGAAAGGTCTTTAACCGATATTTTTCGGTGGCAGGATTTGTGTACGAGGGGTGAATGATTATATGTTAAAAGGTATAGGTGGTTCGGCAGGCTATGGTGTAGGCAGGGCTGTCATTATAAGTGAAGGAAAGCCAGAATACGTATCAGTAGAAATAACGGATACAGAATCTGAAATCAAGAGATTTGAGGATGCGGTCCGGGTATTTGTAGAAAAGACGCAGGGCATGGCAGATGCCATGAGAGAGCGTGTGGGCGAACATAACGCGGAGATTTTAGAAGGTCATATCTTAATGCTTTCTGACCCTTTTATGCAGGATGAGATAAAGGGAATGATAAACTCCGGAAACTGCGCAGAGGCAGCAGTGGACAGCGTGTGTGACATGTTTATTACGATGTTTTCACAGGTGGATGATGAGCTGACTAAACAGAGAGCAACCGATATAGGAGATATCAGGGTTCGTCTTCTTAAAATTTTAACAGGAACACCTGATATCAATATTAGTGAAGTACCTGCAGGTACGGTTTTGGTGGCAAAAGACCTCACACCGTCCATGACGGCAGGAATCGTAAAGGAAAACGTAGCAGGTATTGTGACGGAGCTTGGAGGAAAAACCTCGCATTCTGCAATACTTGCCAGAGCACTTGAGATTCCGGCGGTTTTAAGTGTTGACAATGTTCTTTCCATGGTATCGGACGGCATGGTTCTTGCTGTGGATGGCTGTGAGGGAAATTGCATTATAGAACCTTCGGATGAAGAAATAACAGAATATCAGAAGAAGAAAGAAATTTATCTGGAGGAAAAAGCTGGTCTTAAGGTGTTTGTAGGCAGGGAGACGGTTACGGCAGACGGTGCGAAGGTGCATCTCTATGGAAATATCGGAAAGCCGGAAGATGCCGAGGCTGTTGTTTCCGGAGACGGAGAGGGCGTTGGTCTGTTCCGTACAGAATTTTTGTTTATGGGTGCTGATTCGCTTCCTTCAGAGGAACAGCAATTTGAGGCATATAAAAAAGCTGCCGAGATTATGAACGGCAGAGAGGTTATCATCCGTACACTTGATGTGGGTGGTGACAAGGATATTCCGTATTTAGGGCTGGAAAAAGAGGAAAATCCGTTTTTGGGCTTCAGGGCTGTCAGATATTGCCTGGCAAATGAAGAATCATACAAGGTACAGCTGAGAGCGCTGCTTCGTGCCAGTGCATACGGAGACATTAAGATTATGGTTCCGCTTGTAACAGGTGTTGAAGAAATAAGAAAAGTAAAACAGCTTGTAGGCGAGTTGAAGCAGGAATTAGACAAAGCAGGAATTGCTTATAATAAGGATATACAAGTAGGTGTTATGATGGAGACACCTGCGGCAAGCCTGATTGCGGATTTGCTTGCAGGGGAAGCGGATTTCTTCAGTATCGGAACGAATGATTTGACACAGTATACGATGGCTGTTGACAGAGGAAATGCCAAGGTTGCATATCTGTATTCCGCATATCATCCTGCCGTACTTCGTTCCATGAAAAATATTATTGAAGCAGGAAACAAGGCGGGTATCATGGTTGGTATGTGTGGTGAGGCTGCTGCGGATACACTTTTAATTCCACTTCTGATATCCTTTGGACTTGGAGAATATAGTGTAAGTGCATCATCTGTCCTGTCAACAAGAAGTACCATTTCCAAATGGTCTAAGGCAGAAGCGGATAAACTGGCAGAACAGGCATTGGCTTTGTCTACGGAAGAAGAGGTTGCTGCATTGTTAAAGGCAAATGTAAAATGATACTTGGGTAAAAATAGATAAATTTGCAGGACATATGTAGCATAAATTGACGAAATTCAGAAATCATAAAAAAACAACTGGATTTTCATTAAAAAAATTTGTTAATATAATATTGAAATAAAAATGAACCGTTCTACATTTATGTTGAGACGGTTCTTTTTTGCCAGGGAGCATGAAGATTTTAGACGTTCACAAGCGATGGTTTTGTTTTCTGATGATTGATATTGCAAATATTTGGCAATAATTAGGATGTAGGACGTAGGTAAGAGTATTGAGAGGAAGATGGTATGTTTGAGAATGAAAAAGTAAATCATGTGAAATTTGGTGAAGGTAATGTTTTGGAATGTGACGGAACACATATTAAGATTGTATTTTACACGCAAAATCTGGAGAAAACATTTTCCTATCCGGGAGTTTTTGAGAAGTTTTTAAATTTCCACAATCAGGATGCACAGGCAAGAGTGGCGGAGGAGCTGACTTCTGCCAAGGCAGAGGAGCTTCGAATCAACAATATGAAAAGACTGCTTTATATGGAAGCAGAGAAACGGAGAAAACAGGAACGGCTTTTGAAGCAGAAAAAGAAGTAGCAGCATACTTGTAATTGGAAACAGTTTTTTCGAAAAAGGTTCTATTAGGCGATTGCCAGATAGGACCTTTTAGTGTTATACTTAACAGGATTTATTTACTATACTCCTCCATATCCGGGGGTCAGAGAAAGGACGGATAACAACGTGTATAATATTTTGAAAGTAGAATCATTGACAGACAGTATCTATCTCATGGATGTTGAAGCACCAAGAGTAGCAAAAACATGTCTGCCGGGACAGTTTGTAATTGTAAGAGATTCTGAGGACGGAGAGAGAATACCGCTTACAATCTGTGATTATTCAAGAGAAAAGGGAACGATTACAATCGTATTTCAGGTGGTAGGTGCGGCTACCGAGATGATGAGCAGTCTGAAGACAGGAGATTCATTTACCGATTTTGTGGGACCGCTTGGCTGCCCTTCCGAGCTTGTGAATGAGGATATTGATACACTTAAGAATAAAAAGATATTATTTGTTGCAGGTGGTGTCGGAACGGCTCCGGTATACCCACAGGTAAAATGGCTGCATGAGCAGGGCGTGTCTGCTGATGTAATCATCGGCGGCAGAACAAAGGATTTGATTATCCTTGAGGAACAGATGAAGGCTGTTGCCGGAAATCTTTACATAACAACGGACGATGGTTCATATGGAAGCAAGGGTGTTGTTACAAATGAAATTCAGAAGCTTGTGGATGCCGGAAATCAATATGATGTTTGTATAGCGATTGGACCGATGATTATGATGAAGTTTGTCTGTAAGCTTACAAAGGAGCTTGAGATTCCGACTGTTGTCAGCCTGAATCCGATTATGGTAGACGGTACGGGTATGTGTGGAGCATGTCGTGTTACCGTAGGCGATGAAGTGAAATTCGCCTGTGTAGACGGTCCTGAGTTTGACGGACACAAAGTAAACTTTGACGAGGCTATGAAGCGTCAGCAGATTTACAAGACAGCAGAGGGCAGAGCTTATCTGGCTGCAAAAGAAGGAGCAACCCACCACGGAGGATGCGGAAATTGTGGAGGTGACAAATAATGGACGTAATGACAAAGGTACCTGTTCGTGAACAGGAAGCAGAGAAGAGAGCAAAAAACTTTGAAGAAGTTTGTTATGGGTATAGTGCAGAGGAAGCAATGGCAGAGGCTGCAAGATGTATAAACTGTAAGAATAAACCATGTGTGGGAGGCTGTCCTGTCGCAATTGATATTCCTGCATTTATTGCGCAGGTGAAAGAGGGTAACTTCGCAGAAGCTTTTAATATTATCAGCAAATCGTCGGCACTTCCGGCAGTCTGCGGACGTGTATGCCCTCAGGAGACACAGTGTGAGGGAAAATGTATCAGAGGTATCAAGGGCGACCCTGTATCGATTGGTAAGCTGGAGCGTTTTGTGGCTGACTGGGCAAGAGAAAACGGTATTAAGCCTGAGCCTGCCAAAGAGAAGAACGGTTATAAGGTGGCTGTAATCGGTTCAGGCCCTTCGGGTCTGACCTGTGCCGGAGATTTGGCAAAGATGGGTTATGATGTAACAATATTTGAAGCGCTGCATGAGCCGGGCGGTGTATTGGTGTATGGTATTCCTGAATTCCGTCTGCCAAAGGCTGCGGTGGTTAAGAAGGAAATTGAAAATGTAACAGCACTCGGTGTAAAGATTGAGACCAATGTAGTGGTAGGCAAGTCCGTTACGATTGATTCGTTGATTGAGGATGAAGGCTTTGATGCCGTATTTATCGGTTCGGGAGCAGGCCTTCCTAAGTTTATGGGTATTCCCGGTGAGAATTCAAACGGTGTATTTTCTGCTAATGAGTACCTGACGAGAAGTAACCTTATGAAAGCATATGAAGATGGCTCCAATACACCGATTATGGCAGGCAGGAAAGTTGCTGTAGTCGGCGGCGGTAATGTTGCCATGGATGCTGCAAGAACAGCACTCAGACTTGGTGCAGAGACACATATCGTATACAGACGTTCCGAGGAGGAACTTCCGGCAAGAGTTGAGGAAGTTCATCATGCGAAGGAGGAGGGTATTATATTTGACCTTTTGACCAATCCTACAGAGATTTTGGCTGATGAAAACGGTTGGGTATGCGGTATGAAATGTGTGAAGATGGAGCTTGGTGAGCCTGATGAGTCCGGAAGAAGACGTCCTGTTGTAATTCCTGATTCCGAATACACAATGGAAGTTGATGTCGTTGTGATGTCACTTGGTACTTCACCAAACCCACTTATTTCATCTACGACGGAAGGACTTGAAACAAACAAGTGGAAGTGTATCGTGGCTGATGAGGCAAACGGTAAGACGACCAAGGAAGGTGTTTATGCAGGTGGTGATGCCGTAACAGGTGCAGCAACGGTTATTCTTGCCATGGGTGCAGGAAAGGCTGCGGCACAGGGTATCGACGAATATATTAAAAGTCATAAATAGAAAATGAAGATAATTAGATATGTGGTTCGGATTTTGTCGTATTAGTAAATATATATCCGAGGAATCATATAGATGAAAAATGAGCCTGAAAGGTACAAAGCTATTTTGTGAAGCGGAATATCTTTCAGGCTTCTTTTTATAAGTAAAAAAGATATCGTTGTCATTTCTGTGATTGAATTGACAATAAAGCAGGTTGCAAATGAATAAAAAATGCTTTTTATATATAAAACAGTAAATAAAATGCAATTAAAATTATGTAAAAATTAGAGGTTTTTGCTAATCATACAAAAGAATTTGATAAATTTTGATTAAAAAGTACAAAAGAAAATGAAAACAAAAAAGCAATTTTTGATAATCAAAAAGCAATAATTGTATAGATATTCGTACAAAATTGGAATACTATTTAATTACTATATAAGTAAAAATAGGAGGTTCATTTATGAGAAAAAATTGGAAAAAAATAACCAAGAAAGTAATGGCAGTCAGCCTTTGCATGGCTATGATGGCAGGGTGCTTAACCGGTTGCGGAGATGGCAAGTCAGGTGGCAGCAGTAGTGAGAGTGGAGGAAACTCATCTGAAACTCAGAAGGACACAAGTGATACCGAAAAGGACACTTCATCATCAGGAGAAAAGAAAGGAACAATCAATTTATGGGCATTTACCGATGAGGTACCCGGAATGGTAGATAAGTTCTTAGAAACGCATCCGGACTTTGAATATGATGTCGAAACGACAATCATAGCAACCACGGACGGAGCTTATCAGCCGGCACTTGATCAGGCGCTTGCTTCAGGAGGAGCGGATGCACCGGACATGTATTGCGCTGAGGCGGCATTCGTACTGAAGTATACACAGGGAGATGCAAGTTCATATGCTGCTCCTTATGCAGATCTTGGTATTGATGTTGACACTGCAATTAAAGATGCACAGATTGCTCAGTATTCAGTTGATATAGGAACAAATCCAAATGGAGATGTTGTTGCATTAGGATATCAGGCAACAGGCGGTTGCTTTATTTACAGAAGATCAATCGCTAAAGATGTATTTGGAACAGATGATCCTGCTGAAATCAGCAAGCTGATCGGCGGTGGCTCAGGTTCATGGGATAAGTTCTTTGAAACTGCTGAGACATTAAAGGGCAAGGGATATGGAATTATTTCCGGTGATGGAGATCTTTGGCATGCAGTTGAGAACAGCTCAGATAAGGGCTGGATCGTGGACGGTGAGCTTTACATCGATCCAAAGAGAGAAGAATTCATGGATCTTTCCAAGAAGCTGAAAGACAATGGCTACACAAACGATACGCAGGATTGGCAGGATGCATGGTTTGCAGATATGAAGGGCGAAGGCGAAAAGGAAATCTTTGGTTTCTTCGGACCTGCATGGCTGATTAACTACACAATTGCTCCGAACTGTGGTGGCGAGGCAGTAGGACAGGGTACATATGGTGACTGGGCAGTATGTGATCCACCAATTGGTTTCTTCTGGGGTGGTACATGGTTACTTGCAAACAACAATTCTGAAAAGAAGGAAGCTGTAGGCGAAATTATTGAGTGGATTACACTGAACTATGGCGAAGACGGACTTCAGTATATGTGGGCAAATGGAACACTTAATGGCGAAGGCGGAACAAAGGATGCTGTTGCATCAGGTGCTGTAATGACGATTTCAGACGGTTCACTTGATTTCCTCGGCGGACAGAACATGTTTGATTATTTTGTTCCTGCAAATGATTATGCAAATGGTAAGAACTTAACACAGTACGATGAAACAATCAATCAGTATTGGAGAGATGCTGTAAGAACTTATACCTCAGGTGAGAAATCCAAGGAAGAAGCTATTGAAGCCTTTAAGCAGAACATTAAGGACAATATAGATATAGTCGTAAAGTAATAAGTAATTGAAGAAATAACAGATTTATGGGAGGCGGTGAAGCGTTTTCATCGTCCTCCATTTTTATAAAATGAGCTTAACCATTGGAGGAATGGTATATGAAAAAGAGAAGGAACAAGAAAATATCATATGCAAAATATGGTTATATATTCAGCATTCCGTTTGTAGTTACATTTGCATTATTTACTCTTTATCCGATTATATATACTATTATCATAGGTTTTACGGATTTAAAGGGGTTAGGTGCAGTTTCTTTTAATTTTCTGGATGATCCGTTCCAGAATTACAAAACAATTTTAGAATCACAGTCGTTTAAAACGGCACTTGGTAATACGTTCAGACTCTGGTTATGGAATTTCTTACCTCAGATTCTTCTGGCACTCTTTCTTGCTGCTATCTTTACAAGTAAAAGGCACAAGATTAAGGGACAGGGCTTTTTCAAGGTAGTATTTTATATGCCTAATATTATCACTGCTGCGACAGTAGCGCTCCTTTTTGGCTCGCTGTTTGGATATCCTATGGGACCGATTAATGATTTACTGGTATCACTTGGAATACTTGATAAACCATACTTTTTCATGCAGGATAAGTCAGTGGCAAGAGGTGTTGTATCCTTTATCCAGTTCTGGATGTGGTATGGAAATACGATGATTATACTGATTTCAGGTATCCTTGGCATTAATCCGGATATCTATGAGGCTGCCGATATTGACGGAGCTTCGGGATGGCAGAAATTCCTTTATGTAACGCTGCCGAATTTAAGAACAATCCTTGTATATACGCTTGTTACAAGCTTAATTGGTGGTCTTCAGATGTTTGACATTCCACAGCTTCTCGTTGCAAAGAGCGGACCTGACAACGCTACTCTTACAACAAGCTGCTTTATATATAACCAGGCATTCAGCGGCAGTTATATGTATAACCGTGCATCTGCTGCAAGTATGATTATGTTTGTTATCATTGCAATCCTTTCGGTTATTGTATTCTATCTCCTTCGAGACCGTTCAGAAGTAGCGGAAAGAAAGCAGATGAAGAAGGCAAAAAAAGAGATGAAACAGAAGGCTAAGAAAGTGGGTGTGTAGATAATGGCAAAGAAAAATAAAAAAGGAAACCCAGTGCAGAAAAAAAAGAATAAAGCAGTGGATACTAAAATGACAGCCATAGCAGTGTCGGCACAATTAAAAAAGGGTAAAAGACCTCGTGTTTCCAAATTTTTAATTTATATTTTGTGCATTATTCTTGCACTCCTTAGCATTATGCCGTTTTTAATAATGGTAGTAAATGCCACAAGAAGTACAACGGAGATTCAGCAACATGCTTTATCTCTGATACCGTCAAAATATCTTATAGACAATTTTAAGATATTAACAGGTAAGAGCTTTAATCCTATGGTGGGATTTATGAACTCCATGATTATTTCGGTATGTTCAACTCTCTGTACGGTTTATTTCTCAACACTTACGGCATACGCGATTGTGGTTTATGAATGGAAGCTTAGAAAGCCGTTTTTTACATTTATAATGGCTGTAATGATGATTCCGTCACAGCTTGTAAGTATAGGATTTTATCAGTTTGTTTATAAGATTCATTTGACGAACAATTTTCTGCCGCTCATACTTCCGGCAATAGCAGCGCCGACATGTGTGTTCTTTATGAGACAGTTTATGATACCGTCATTGCATCTGGATATCATTAACTCGGCGCGAATTGACGGTTCCGGAGAGTTTTATACGTTTAACAGGATTGTGCTTCCTATCATGAAGCCGGCGATAGCGACACAGGCAATATTCTCATTTGTGGCAAGCTGGAACAACCTGTTTTTACCGATGATACTTCTTACAAGACAGGATAAGTATACGATGCCTATCATGGTAAGTCTGCTGAAGGGAGATATTTACAAAACAGAGTATGGTTCGGTTTATCTCGGGCTTACACTCACGGTACTTCCAATCTTTATAGTTTACTTCCTGCTTTCTAAGTACATTATTGCCGGTGTAGCATTGGGAGGTGTAAAGGAGTAATATGTATATTTTCAGCATGGAAAATCCTTTCTTCCGCTTTGTTGGAAAAGTAACGGACCTCGTATGGTTAAATATTTTAACACTGATATGTGCACTCCCTGTCGTAACGGCAGGGGCGGCATTTACTGCAATGTACAGAGTTTTAATCAAAATGGCAGTAGGAGAAGAAGGAACGGTGACCTCAGTATTCTTTAAAGAATTTAAGGGCAGCCTGAAAAAAGCAACACCGGTATGGATGCTTGCATTTTGTGTACTTGTCGTTCTTTTAAGTAATGCATATCTGATATATCAGGGGGCATTAGATAAATTGGGAGGGCTGTTTATACCTGCAGGTATCAGTATCGGTCTTATTCTGATATTTGTGATTGTGTTTTTACAATACTTTTTTGCCATACTGTCCAGATATAAGACAGATGTGAAAAATGCTGCAAGGAATGCCGCTTTATTAATATTTGCATTCTTTCCAAAGACTGTATGCATTTTGATCATAAGCTTTTTACCGGTTGTACTTATGATGACCTCGAATTATTTTGTATGGTTTTGGTTTTTGTATGGATTCAGTTTTTCGGGATACTTTATAGCCATGATTATTGGCAGTATATTTACAGGGTTAGAAGAAAAAGAGGAAAAGGCAGGTGCATAGCCTGATATGGCGAAAGAAGAATTTAAAGAAATGACCTTCAGGCAGAAGTTAAGATGGCTTTTTGATTATTACAGTCTGCCGTTCATAGCGGTTTTAGGTGTTTTAATTGTTATGGGGATTTTAATAAAATCAATTTTTCTGTCTGGAGAAACAGGAGATGTCTGCGTACTTATTTATAGCGATAAAGTTACGCAGGAGGAATGCCTGACATACGAAAATGAAATTGAAGAGAAAACGGGTAAAAGCGTAAGTATACAGGCCATAAGTGTTTCTGATCCGTATGGTTCGCAGGCTTTTGCCGCCAAAATCGGCTGCGATGTAATCGATTTGGTAATTGCTCCTGAAAATGAAATGAAGCTTATGCTGGAGAATGGATTTCTTCTTTCCTATGCACCTGTTGATAATGCGAATATGTATATGGGAGTTCCGAAAAGTGCAAGGGAAGGTGACTTGCTGAAAATTGTTATAGATTACTTTGATGAAAAATTATAGTTTAGGAGATAGATTTATGGCTAATATCAGAAATAAACAGGTATTTAATCCGTTTTTGCCAATTTACGAATGTATTCCTGATGGAGAACCACATGTCTTTGGAGACAGAGTATATATTTATGGCTCACATGATAAGGAAGGCGGAGAAACCTTCTGTATGCTTGATTATACAGTTTATTCCGCACCTGTAAATAATCTTAAGGACTGGAGATGTGAGGGTGTAATCTACCGTGCTGAGCAGGACCCGGATTATAATGAAAGAAAATATATGTATGCGCCTGATGTCGTAAAGGGCAATGACGGGCGTTATTACCTTTATTATTGTATGTCCGGACCATTTGGAAACGGAGGATATTTCGGCCCTATTCAGGTTGCGGTTTGTGATACTCCTGCCGGAAAATATGAATATCTCGGATATGTAAGAAATAAAAACGGAGAGCCTGCACAGGATTACGTGTGCTTTGATCCCGGCTTGATAAATGATAACGGACGAATCTTTTTATACACAGGAACATGGTATGGATTTGAGGAAGAAGAAGGCTTTTTTGAAAATGAAGAACTGATTCAGGAAGAAATGAAGATGTTTAACAGAAGCAGGGAAGTTATTATTGAGAAGGCGAAGAAAGACAGTGTTATGGGTTCCATTGTAATGGAGCTGGAGGATGACATGCTGACGCTTAAGGAGCCTGCGAAACATCTCATTCCATATAAAGTAAAGGGAACTTCCTTTGAAGAGCATCCGTTTTTTGAAGCAAGCTCCATGAGGAAGATTGATGATAAATATTATTTTATCTATTCGTCAGTACAGAATCATGAACTCTGTTATGCCACAAGTGATTATCCGGACAGGGATTTTACCTTTGGCGGAACTATCGTATCAAACGGAGATGTCGGCATCAATGGTAGAACTCTTGAAGATAAACTGAATATGACGGGAACTACACATGGAAGCATAGAATACATAAACGGAGAATGGTATGTATTTTATCACAGACTCACGCACAAGTCTGATTACAGCCGTCAGGCATGTGCGGAAAAAATTAAGATTGAAGCAGATGGAACAATTAAGCAGGTGGAAATAACCTCCTGTGGATTAAATGGTGGACCCCTTGTTGCAAGCGGTTCATATCCGGCGGTAATCTGCTGCAATTTATCGAACGGCAAAATGCCACATGGCTGCAATAAAATTTATACAGACAGCTTTCCAAATGTTAACCATGAAGGAGAGGACAGGTTTGTAAGTGAAATTTCAGACGGAACATTAATCGGTTATAAGTATTTTGAGATGAAAGGAAATCAGGAACTAAAAATATTATACCGTGGAAATGCAGAAGGAACACTTGCAGTTACTACGGAAAAGAACGGTAAGGTCTTGGGAGAATTTCATATAAAAAATAAATGTGACTGGACTGAAATCACTGCAGATGTGTTATTTGAGGATGGAATTGTACCGATTTATCTCAAGTTTTCCGGTACGGGGATGTTTGAGATAAAGGAAATTTCATTCTGATGACGCAGCCGGGCAAATAAGATGCGTCTTATTCACATCTGGAATAAAGACACATCTTATGGCTCGCTGTCATTTGTTATTTCGCTTCCGGAATGATGTATTTTGCGGAATTCCGTAGGTGTACAGCCTTTGTTAATTTTAAATATTCTTATAAAAGAAGATATTGAATTAAAACCGGAATTGATTGCAACATCTGTGATGCTGTTTTCGGGATCTAAAAGAAGCAGGGTGGCATGTGATATTCGCCTTTCGTTGACATAGCTGTAAAAGGTGTTACCCGTAAACTTCTTAAACAATCTTGAAAAATGAAATTTTGAGAAGCCTATCATCTGTGCGGCATCATCAACGGTAAGTTTTTCAGTACAGTTTTTGTTAATATATTCACAAAGTGACATGAATTTATTCATGTATTCCTGCTGCTTGGCAGGAGGTGTATCTGAAAACATTTCGTTCTGGGTGGTATAGGAGCGGCCAATCAAAACAAAGAGTGTCATAATCTCACTGTATATAGAGACTTCTTTGAAAGGCTCAGTCCCAAAATATTCGTCAGCACTGTTTACAACGCAATTATAACAGCGCTGATAAATGGAAGGAAAATACTCAGGAGATATGATAATTGCCGGCTGAATCAGTGAAAGGATTGAATCAAATGCTTTCGAGGATATGGAATTTGAAAAATTAACCAGAAATACATATCTGGTACCTTTGGTAGCAGGCATGCTGTGAATGACGCCTGGTGCAACGATAAGGATGTCACCGATATTTAAATTATAGGTGGTGCCGTTGCATATGACAGGATAATTATTTTCTATGGGCATGATAATTTCAATTGAAGTATGCCAATGCTTCGGATATTCCTCAAATTCAACATTTCTGTAAAAAAGAAGTGAAGGACATTCCTGAAATGCAACGATTTCTCTTGTTCCATCTAATTCAGGTATCATAAAAATATCTCCTTTGTTAAACACGAAAATAAAGTGTGATGTATCAGAGTTAAAAATTGAATCAAATCTGACATCATTATTATAATATACATAAATTAAATAAAAAAAGCAATAATTGATGATTATTTTAAGGAGGAATGTTTGTGGAAGTAATAAGTATTGAGGATTCAAGATTTAAAAAGTACGGAAGAATACTGACAGGATATGATTATTCAGAGCTTATGGAAGCGATGAAAGATATGCCGTTTCCAAATGATGTTGTTTATGAGCCTTCTGTAGAAATACTTGAAAAGCTTGATATTGCTGAAGAATTTAAGAAAAAGGCTTTTGGTGAAATGCCTGTACAGGTCGGTTACTGCAATGGAAATAATAATTTTTTAAACGCAGTAGAGTATCACAGGAATTCGGAATTAAATATTGCTGTGACAGACGCAATCCTGATTCTTGGGATGCTTCAGGATGTAGAAGAAGATTTTACATATGATACTTCCAGAATGGAAGCATTTTTCCTGCCAAAAGGTATGGGTGTTGAAATATATGCAACATCATTACATTATGCACCTTGTAACGTGAATCATAATGGATTTAAGGTGGTTGTAGTTTTGCCAAAGGGAACCAATTATCCACTTTCAGAAAAACATGGCAAGGGAGAGGATAAGCTTATGACAGCAGTGAATAAGTGGCTTATCGGACATGAAGAAGGAGGACTTCCGGAGGGGACCTTCATAGGACTGAAAGGGAAAAATCTTTCTGTTTAGTCGAAAAATAAATGTGTTAAATAAAAAATAAGGCATATAGCCTATATTTATATGATTTAAAATTATGCAAGGAGGATGTTGTATGAATAACACACCAAAAATAAAAATAGGTATTGTGGCAGTCAGCCGTGACTGCTTCCCTGAATCACTTTCCGTTACAAGGAGAAATAATCTGGTTCAGGCATATAAGGAAAAATATGATGAGACAGAGATTTATGAATGCCCTGTCTGCATTGTCGAGAGTGAAATTCATATGATGCAGGCTTTGGAGGATATAAAGAATGCAGGATGTAATGCACTCTGTGTATATCTCGGAAACTTCGGACCGGAGATTTCAGAAACAATGCTTGCAAAAAAATTCGATGGTCCTAAGATGTTTATTGCTGCTGCGGAAGAAACATCCGCAGATGGAGGACTTGTTCAGGGCAGAGGAGATGCGTTCTGCGGAATGCTGAATGCAAGCTATAATCTGCATTTAAGGGGTGTAAGAGCATATATTCCGGAGTATCCTGTCGGAACAGCCGAAGAGTGTGCTGATATGATACATGAATTTTTACCGATTGCAAAGGCATTATATGCAGTGCAGAATTTAAAGATTATTTCTTTCGGACCACGCCCAACCAATTTCCTTGCATGTAATGCGCCTATTCAGCAGCTTTACAATATGGGAATTGAGATTGAGGAAAATTCAGAGCTTGATCTTTTTGAGAGCTTTAATAACCATGCAGGAGATTCCAGAATTCCTGAGGTTATTTCTGATATGGAAAATGAACTTGGTACAGGAAATAAGAAGCCTGAGATACTTGAAAAACTGGCCCAGTATGAGCTTACACTGTTGGACTGGGTGGAAGGACATAAGGGTTCGAGAGAATTTGTGGCAATAGCAGGAAAGTGCTGGCCTGCATTCCAGACACAGTTTGGATTTGTTCCATGTTATGTAAACTCAAGACTTACAGGTATGGGAATACCTGTTTCATGTGAGGTCGATATTTACGGAGCTCTTTCAGAGTTTATAGGAACGGTTATATCAGATGATGTTGTAACGCTTCTGGATATAAACAATACAGTTCCAAAGGATATTTATGAGGAAGATATCAATGGCAAATTCAATTATGAACAGACAGATACATTCATGGGATTCCACTGTGGAAATACTTCTTCAAAAAAGCTTGCCTTCTGTGAGATGAGAAATCAGATGATTATGGCACGTTCACTTCCTGAAGAGGTAACAAACGGAACCCTGGAGGGAGACATAAAGCCGGGAGATATTACATTTTTCAGACTTCAAAGCACATCCGACTGTAAGCTTCGGGCATATGTAGCACAGGGAGAGGTGCTTCCGGTAGCAAGCAGATCATTTGGCTCGATTGGAGTGTTTGCAATCCCTGAGATGAAACGGTTTTATCGTTATGTTCTTATTGAAAAGAATTATCCGCATCATGGCGCTGTGGCATTTGGACATTATGGAAAGCTTTTATATGATTTCTTTAAGATGCTTGGTGTGGATGTATCAGAAATAGATTACAATCAGCCAAAGAGTGAGAGGTATATAGGCGAAAATCCGTTTTAAGGAGGCATATATGTTATACATAGGTATTGATCTTGGTACGTCGGCAGTAAAGCTTCTGCTTATGGATGCTGACGGTCAGATAAAGAAAATTGTATCGAAAAGTTACAGCCTTGCATTTCCTCATACAGGCTGGTCCGAACAAAATCCTGAAGATTGGTTTAAGCAGTCTGTGCAAGGACTGAAAGAGCTTTTGGATGGAGAAGATAGAGAAAAAGTCAGAGGAATAAGCTTTGGCGGTCAGATGCATGGTCTTGTAACATTGGATAAAGAGGATCATGTAATCCGTCCTGCGATTTTGTGGAATGACGGAAGGACGACAAAGGAAACAGAATATTTCAATACCGTCATAGGTAAGGAAAAACTTTCAGCATATACGGCAAATATTGCTTTTGCGGGATTTACTGCACCAAAAATATTATGGATGCAGAAAAATGAGCCTGATTTATGGGAAAAGGTTCAAAAAATTATGCTTCCAAAGGATTATCTGGTTTACCGTATGTCAGGTGCGTTCAGTACGGATTATTCTGATGCTTCCGGTATGCTGCTTCTGGATGTAAAAAACCGCAGATGGTCGGAAGAAATGCTTTCTATATGTAATATATCGGAAAAGATGCTTCCGAAGCTTTATGAAAGTTATGAGATTGTCGGGACGTTAAAGGAACAGCTCGCAAAGGAGCTGGGATTAAGCCCTGATGTAAAGATTATAGCCGGCGCGGGTGATAATGCAGCGGCAGCCATTGGCACGGGAACAGTGGGCGAAGGAAAATGTAATCTTTCCATCGGAACAAGCGGAACGATTTTTATATCGGGCAAGAACTTCAGGGTTGATAAAAATAATGCGCTTCATTCATTTGCACATGCCGATGGCGGATATCATCTTATGGGCTGTATGCTTTCTGCGGCATCCTGCAATATGTGGTGGATGAACGATATATTAAAGACCTCTGATTATCAGACCGAGCAGGCAGGGATCAATAAACTGGGAGAAAATTCTGTATTTTTCCTTCCTTATCTTATGGGAGAAAGGTCTCCATATAATAATCCGTCGGCGAGAGCAGTATTCTTTGGTATGTCAATGGATACCACCAGAGAGGACATGACACAGGCGGTTCTTGAGGGAGTTGCATTTGCACTTCGCGATTCTCTTGAAGTTGCAAAAAGTCTCGGAATAAAAATTGACAGTTCTAAAATTTGCGGAGGCGGTGCAAAGAGCCCGCTTTGGAGAAAAATAATGGCATCCGTTTTAAATTTAAAGCTGGAAATTGTTGAAAATGAAGAAGGTCCCGGTTTTGGAGCAGCCATACTTGCGGCGGTAGGATGTGGTGAATATCCGAGTGTAGAAGCTGCCTGTGATAAGCTTGTAAAAATTATTGACGTGGTTTACCCTGACGAGGAACTTGTAGAAAAATATGAGAGCCGTTATAAAAAGTTTAAAAAAATCTATCCGGCTGTAACGGCACTTTATGAAGAATAAAAATCCGGTTAAAAATATGGAATGCGGAGGACGAATATGAAATTTTTTATTGATACAGCAAATGTTGAGGAAATTAAAGAGGCAAATGATCTGGGTGTTATCTGTGGAGTTACCACAAATCCTTCTCTTATTGCAAAAGAAGGCAGGGATTTTGGTGAAGTGATTGCACAGATTGCAGCCATTGTGGATGGACCGATCAGTGGTGAGGTAAAAGCAACTACCGTAGATTATGAAGGAATGATAAAGGAAGGAAGAGCAATCGCTAAAATTCATCCGAACATGGTGGTTAAGATTCCTATGACAGAAGACGGTTTAAAGGCAGTAAAGCAGCTTTCGTCCGAGGGGATAAAGACAAATGTAACACTTATTTTTTCAGCAAATCAGGCACTTCTTGCGGCAAGAGCAGGTGCAACTTATGTATCACCATTTCTGGGAAGACTTGATGATATCGGACAGCCTGGTATAGAGCTTGTAGAAAATATTGTCACCATATTTGACAACTATGGAATTGAAACAGAAATTATTGCGGCATCAATCAGAAATCCTGTTCATGTAATGCAGTGTGCACTGGCGGGTGCAGATATTGCTACGATTCCATACGGTGTCATTAAAACAATGATTTCTCACCCGCTTACAACAAAGGGCATTGAGAAATTTCAAAATGATTACCTTAAATCATTATAGGATTCAATAAGTTTCACAAACGAGCAGACATAGAGTGCCGGAGATATCGGTATTTTATGTCTGCCCTCCTTAATATAAGGTAACTTGAATAAATACAAAATTCAGTAAAGGAAGAAAATAATGAATAAATCAGAACTTAAAAAGAAAGCAGTTGAGGTTCGCAAAGGCATTGTTACAGCAGTGTACCACGCAAAAAGCGGACATCCGGGCGGTTCACTTTCGGCAGCAGATATTTTTACATATCTCTATTTCGAAGAAATGAATATCAATCCTGATGAACCTGATGATGAAAATCGTGACAGATTTGTTCTTTCCAAAGGACATACTGCTCCGGGATATTACAGCGCTCTTGCGTTAAGGGGATTTTTCCCTACAGAGGATTTAAAGACACTCAGACATATTGGCTCCTATCTGCAGGGACATCCTGATAAAAAACATATTCCGGGTGTGGATATGTCTTCAGGTTCACTTGGACAGGGACTTTCTGCTGCTGTCGGAATGGCACTTGCTGCAAAGCTTCAGGGAAGAGATTACAGAACATATTGTCTGTGTGGAGACGGTGAGCTGCAGGAGGGACAGATTTGGGAGGCTGCAATGTTTGCCGGACACAGAAAGCTTGATAATCTCTGTGTGATTGTTGATAATAATAATTTACAGATAGACGGAAGAATAGAGGATGTCTGTTCGCCTTATCCGATCGATAAAAAATTTGAAGCATTTAATTTTCATGTAATAAACATCAATGGAAATGACTTTGATGAGATCGAGAAAGCTTTTCAGGAAGCTGCATCTTATAAGGGACAGCCTTCTGCAATTATTGCTCGTACAATTAAAGGAAAAGGCATTTCTTTTATGGAGAATAATGTGGGCTGGCATGGTAAAGCACCAAATGATGAGGAGTACAGGCTTGCCATGGAAGAACTGGAAAAGGAGGCTGCTTCGATATGAAAGAGAATAAATTAATAGCAACCAGAGACAGTTACGGCAATGCTTTGGTTGAACTGGCTGCTGAGCATGATAATCTGGTGGTTTTGGATGCAGATCTTGCAGCTGCCACAAAGACTGCGATTTTTAAGAAAGAATATCCGGAGCGCCATATTGATTGTGGAATTGCAGAGTCCAATATGGCAGGAATTGCAGCGGGACTTGCTACATGCGGATATGTACCTTTTATGAGTTCATTTGCCATGTTTGCTGCAGGCCGTGCATTTGAACAGGTGAGAAACAGTATCGGTTATCCTCATTTAAACGTAAAAATCGGTGCGACACATGCAGGTATTTCAGTAGGAGAAGACGGAGCCACCCACCAGTGTTGTGAAGATTTGGCACTTATGAGAGAAATACCGGGAATGGTGGTTATTAACCCAAGTGATGATGTAGAGGCAAGAGCTGCCGTCAAGGCTGCATATGAACATGAAGGACCTGTGTATCTGAGATTTGGCAGGCTGGCACTTCCTGTTATCAATGATGGGGATACATATCAGTTTGAAATAGGAAAGGGTGTTTTGCTTAAAGAAGGCAAGGATATCTCGATGATTGCTACCGGACTCTGTGTTTCGGAAAGCCTGAAGGCAGCAGAAATGCTGGAGAAAGACGGCATATCGGCAGAGGTTATTAATATACATACAATAAAGCCTTTGGATGAGGAACTTGTGATAGCTACGGCAGCAAAGACGAAAAGAGTATTTACGGTTGAAGAACATTCGATTATCGGAGGTCTGGGAAGTGCTGTTGCAGAAACACTTGCAGAAAAATGTCCTGCCAAGCTTAGAAGAATCGGTATAAGAGACAGGTTTGGCGAATCAGGACCGGCAAAAGAGCTCATTCATAAATACGGGCTTGATGCGGAAGGAATATACAGGCAGATCAAGGCGGAAATGAATTGATAAATTGCAAAAAATATATTTTTCGATAATATCTTATATGGATATAAAAAGGAATAAAAACGGATATAAAACGGGATATAAATGGATATAAAGCGGTTGACTAATGAAAAATAATCCTATATAGTATTAGTAGGCAGCTAAAATGTAAGATTGTTTTGGTTGATTACAGGAGGCGGTTTTATGACGATAGAAGAAATGAAACAACGCAAGAGAGAAATGGGATATTCCTATGCCAAAATCGCTGATTTATCGGGGGTTCCGCTTGGTACAGTCCAGAAGATATTTTCCGGGGAGACAACCAATCCCCGTTATGATACCTTACAGGCATTGGAACGGTTATTTGCTGATCCATGTATGGTTAGAGAGGCATCTTCTTATTCGGCAGGGAGAGAAGGAATGTATACCATTGAGGATTATCATGCATTGCCGGAGGAACGGCGGGTAGAGCTGATTGATGGTTGTTTTTACGATATGGCGGCGCCTACCACGCTCCACCAGAGAATTGCGGGAGAGCTGCACCGGCAGATTTCAAACTTTATCATAGATAAGGGGGGGAACTGTCTGCCGTTTGTTTCTCCTGTAGATGTGCAGTTGGATTGTGATGAGAAAACCATGCTGCAGCCGGATGTGGTGATTCTATGTGATAAAGACAAACTGAAGAAATGGGGGATTTATGGCGCACCGGATTTTGTTTTGGAGATTGTATCGCCATCAACAAGAAAAAAAGATTATGTACTAAAGTCCTATAAATATATTGAGGCCGGAGTGCGGGAATATTGGATTGTGGACCCTTATGACAAGCGATTGATGATTTATGATGAGTCAGAGGAGATTACGCCGATTATTCGTGGCTTGGGAGAGAAAGTACCTGTTGGAATTTATCATGGAGAATTGATGCTTTCCTTTACTCATATTGCGGAGTGGATAACGCAATTTGAAGGACTATAGGGGCTTTACGTTTATTAATAACAGATAAAATCTCCGATAAATGATTTATTATAAATCATTTATCGGAGATTTTTTCTTGACATATTGCGAAAAAATGCATATTATAGTGATATTAAAATGATATCATACATATATGGAAAGTGAGGGAAATCGTATGAATAAAAAATATGAGAATGATGAGGAGATATTGATTGAGAAAGCAAATGGAGCCGGTATTTTACTGGGTTTAATTCTTGGTGTGCTGCTTACAATTGCAGGCTGTATTGTGGGCGGTATCTTATGTGTAACAAATGTAGCGGCAGGTGTTAGCCTGCTTGTGGTATCCGTTATTCTGATGGTGGTGTTTTCCATTATGTTTGGAGGACTGAAGATTGTTCACCCGAATGAAGCCGCTGTGTATACCCTGTTTGGTAAGTATTACGGCACGATCAGGAAAGCGGGATTTTATTATATTAATCCATTTTCTGCCTGTTATAATCCGTCGGCAGCCGGTGTCTTAGATACTGTTTCAGGAATGTTTGCAACCGGTGTTGATTCGGAGAAAGCAGAGACACAGGCAAAAATGGATAAAAAAATATCAACGAAAACAATTACCCTGAATAACAGAAAGCAGAAAGTCAATGACGCATTGGGTAATCCTGTCATTATCGGAACCGCGGTTATCTGGAGGGTGGTAAATCCTACAAAAGCGGTCTTCAATGTTGATGATTATTATAAATTTCTTTCTACACAGTGCGATGCCGTAATAAGAAATAACGCAAGATTATATCCATATGATACCATGGAGGAAGATCCGGACGAGAAAACACTTCGTGGCAGCAGTCAGGAGATTGCACAGCGTATGAAGGTTGAGCTCCAGGAAAGAGTGGAGGAAGCCGGTATTGAGATTTCAGAGGTTCGTATTACCGATCTTGCTTATTCTGATGAGATTGCAGCGGCTATGTTGCAGAGACAGCAGGCTACGGCAGTGATAGCGGCACGTCAGAAGATTGTAGAAGGAGCTGTCGGTATGGTAAAGATGGCAATCGACCAGCTTGGTGAGGACGGAGTTGTCGTTCTGGATGAAGAGAGAAAAGCTGCCATGGTAAGTAATCTTCTTGTGGTTCTTTGCGGCAATAAGGAAGCACAGCCGATCGTGAACAGCGGCAGCATTTATTAAACTTTACAGGGCAAAGATTATTAGGATTTGTGATATGTAGATGAAGGTGAAAATAATGGCAGAAAACGCAGATAATATATTAGATAATAATATAGAAGAAAAAGAAAAAAAATTAGCTGAGCGGCTTGCCAGAATAGAAGCTTTGGAGCAGGAGGTCAAGGCAAAGGAAAAAGCGGCAAAGGAAAAGGAAAAAGCTAAGAAGCAAATTCTTCTTCGCCTTGCACCGTCTCTGTGGGAGGATTTGGCAAGATGGGCGGAGGAAGACTACCGCTCTATCAACAGTCAGATAGAGTACCTTCTTGCAGAATGTGTTAGAAAACGCAAGGGAAAATAAGTTGGAAAAGGAGATACGATTATGGAAAAGCGGGAGCTTATATATTACAGATTGGATGATATTGATGAGAAAATATTAATGATGCTTCAGGAAAATGCCAGAATGTCGCTCAAGGATATGGCAGCGGAGGTTTCCATGTCACCGACGGCAGTGGGTGCGAGAATTGACAAGATGCTTGAAGAAGGTGTGCTGGAGGGATTTACGACAAGGCTAAATCCCGAGGCTATGGGACATTATATCAAAGCATTTATAAATCTTGAGGTTTCACCGGAACAAAAGGAGGAATTTTATCCATATATAGACAGTATATTGAATGTTGTCGAGTGTAACTGTGTGACAGGAGATTATGCTATGCTCATAGAGGTTCGTTTTAGGACGACTGCTGAGCTGGACAAGTTTGTGGGAGATTTACAGCGATTTGGAAAAACAAAAACCCAGATTGTGTTTTCAACATGCGTGAAGCATCGGTGTAAATATTGGCGTGTGGACAGCGGAGAATGGGTTTCCAAACTTGAAAACGGGGAAAATTAAGTCTGAATAATAAAAAACAAAGAAAATCCAAGCGAAAGTTGACTTTTGCTTGGATTTTTTAAGTTTTTTTGCTTTACATTCTAAAGCTGATATACTATAATAACAGCAGTGATTGCGCCATGCAATTAAATATTAAAAGTTCTAGGAGGAGTTTTGTTATGTCATATGTTGACGAGGTACTTGAGATAGTACAGAAGAAAAATGCAGACCAGCCTGAGTTTTTACAGGCAGTAACAGAGGTACTTGATTCTTTAAGACCATGTATCGATGCAAATGAGGAATTATACAGAAAGAACGCTATTCTTGAGAGAATTACAGAGCCTGACAGACAGTTCATGTTCAGAGTTCCTTGGGTGGATGATAAGGGACAGGTTCAGGTAAATAGAGGCTTCCGTGTACAGTTCAATAATGCGATTGGACCATACAAGGGAGGATTAAGACTTCATCCGTCAGTAAACCTTGGTATTATCAAGTTCCTTGGTTTTGAGCAGATTTTCAAGAACTCACTTACAACACTTCCTATCGGCGGCGGTAAGGGTGGTTCAGACTTCGACCCTAAGGGCAAGTCAGACAGAGAGATTATGGCATTCTGTCAGAGCTTTATGACAGAGCTTTGCAAATATATCGGAGCTGATGTCGATGTACCTGCCGGTGATATCGGAACAGGTGCGAGAGAGATTGGTTTCATGTTCGGACAGTACAAGAGAATTCGTGGAATGTATGAGGGTGTTCTTACAGGTAAGGGACTTACATATGGTGGTTCACTTGTTCGTACAGAAGCTACCGGATACGGCTTATTATACCTTACACAGGAATTACTGAAGTGTCATGGCGAGAGCATGGAAGGTAAGACGGTATGTGTATCAGGTGCAGGTAATGTTGCTATTTATGCAATTCAGAAGGCTCATCAGCTGGGTGCTAAGTGTGTAACATGTTCTGATTCAACAGGCTGGATTTATGATCCGGAAGGAATTGATGTTGCACTTCTGAAGGAAGTTAAGGAAGTTAAGAGAGCACGTCTTACAGAGTATGCTGCTGCAAGACCAAGCGCTCAGTACCATGAGGGCCGTGGCGTATGGCAGATTAAGTGTGATATTGCTCTTCCATGTGCTACACAGAATGAGCTTCTTCTTGATGATGCAAAGCAGTTAGTTGCAAATGGCTGTAAGGCTGTATGCGAAGGTGCTAACATGCCTACTACTCTTGATGCTACAAAGTATCTTCAGGAGAACGGTGTATGGTTCGTTGGCGGTAAGGCTGCAAATGCAGGTGGTGTTGCTACATCAGCTCTTGAGATGAGCCAGAACAGCGAGAGACTTTCATGGACGTTTGAAGAGGTAGACGCAAAGCTCCAGAATATCATGGTTACAATTTACCATAACATCGACGATGCTGCTAAGCGTTACGGTGTAGAGGGTGACTATGTTGCAGGTGCCAATATTGCCGGATTCGAGAAGGTTGTAGAGGCTATGCTTGCTCAGGGTGTCTGCTAGACAGAATAAATATAAAATAATCAAGGCTTCGGACAGGTTCCGGAGCCTTTTGTGTATTTAAGAAATACTGTTTCTTGTGTAAGAAAGAAGCGTTGCGGAGCAAGTATATGATATTGAAAGAATGTTACAAATATGTTACGTTATAACTATGATAATTGGAAAGGGGGAGATGATACTTGAAAAAATGGTATGGTCTCTTAATCGGAATGCTTGCTTTTGTTTATATGGTTGCCTTCTGCCCGAATGCTAAAGCATATGCAGCGGAAGAAGAGGAAGATGAAATCATAGTTGCGATAGATGCAGGGCATAGCGGGAGTGATTCCGGTGCGGTAGGCAGATATAACGGGGTAGTCGTGACAGAACGTGAAACAAATCTGAAGATTGCTCAGGCGATGAAAAAAGAGCTTGATACATATAAGGGTGTTAAGGCTGTTTTGACAAGAACGGACAATGAAACAGAGTGGGATATCAGCGGACGTGTGGCAAAGGCTGTTGAATATGATGCGGATATTATGATTAGTCTTCACAGTAATGCAGATGGTGATGCGATGGCTTATTCAGGCGGTGCATGTGTTATTGTATCATCCGGACAGTACCGCTTTGAATTGGCGAAGCTGGAGGAGGGGCTTGGTGAAGTTATACTGGAAGAATTAAACAGAGCTACAGGGGTGCGAAACCAAGGCTTGCTGAAGCGCTTGGCATACGATACCACATATCCAAATGGCAGCAGGGCAGATTATTATCAGTTAATCAGAGAACCGATTATGTATGGTATTCCGTCTGTTGTAATAGAACATTGTTTTATCGATAATTATAGTGACTATATGCGGTGTTTAAGTACAGATGCAAAGATTAAGAAGCTTGGTAAAGCAGATGCAACAGCAGTTGCAAAATATTTTGGACTTGAAAAGAAAAACGGCAAGGTATCATACAGAGCCATGGGTAAAACCGTAAGGTATTTGAATTCGCATTGGATGGTAAAGGACGGCAGATATTATTATATAAAAAAGGATGGCAGCTATGCCACAGGATGGAAAAAGATAAATGGACAGCTATATTATTTTAAAAAGAACGGACAGGCTGGAAAAGGCTTTTATACCGTAAAATCCGGTTCGAAAAAAGGAACCTATTATTTTAAGAAAAACGGAAAGGCAGTTACCGGATGGGTGAAAATAAATGGATACCGGTATTATTTCGGAAAAAACCATAAAGCATTTGTAGGGAAGAAAACACTGAAAAGAAACGGTGTAAAGGCTGTTTACTATTTCTCAAAACGTGGAAAGATGTTAACAGGCTGGCGTAAAATAGATGGTAAATGGTATTATTTCAGCAAAAGAAGCGGTAAATTAGTAAAAAATAAAGTAAGACAGTAAGTCGAAGGGTATTAAGAAAGTAATAGGATAATCAATAGGCAGGATATTTTGTAGTTGATTTTTTTCGGAATTTGTATAATATATTATTTGTTTTAATAAATTTATAAAGGATGCATACTTGCATTTGGGGTAGGATTGATTGTAGGGTTATTTCGCAAATTATTAAATAAGAAAAAGGAAAAAGGTAAAGCATGAAATTAATTATGGATTCCGGTCTTGATGCACTCTTAGACTGTATCAAGCTTGTGCCGTTTCTATTGGTTACGTATCTCCTGATGGAATGGCTTGAACGTAAGACAGAGGATAAACAAATGAAAACAATGGAGTCTTCCGGCATATACGGACCGTTTGTGGGAGGCTTGCTGGGTGTTGTTCCGCAATGCGGCTTTTCTCTGGCGGCAGCAAATCTGTATAGTGGCGGAGTGATTACGGTAGGCGTATTGCTGGCGGTTTTTATGTCTACCTCTGATGAAATGCTTCCTATATTTTTGTCTCATTCCGTGCCTACGACTGTTATCATTAAGATACTTTTGACAAAAGCAATCATAGCGATTGTAACAGGATATGCTGTTGATATGGCAAATAAGGGTGTCAAAAAACTGATAGGCAGCAAGACAAAATATTCTGTGAACCGCATGCAGGAGCATGTACATTCTGATGAGAATCATATTGCGGAACAGCAATCAAATCATATGTATGCAGGCAATAAGCATCATCATGGTAAAACGGGAGAAAAGAGTATACATGGAGTTTGTGAAAATGAACATTGCAACTGTCAGGATGGCATTATAAAATCCTCAATAAAGCATACGGTAAAGATTGCTTTGTTTATCGTTGTGATCTCATTTGCCATCAATATCGTGATTGGTGTGATTGGTGAGGAGAGTATACAGAATGTATTTTCCAGTGTTCCTGTTCTTGGTGAGGCGGCAGCAGCTCTTGTAGGATTAATACCAAATTGTGCGGCGTCTGTTATCATAACGCAGCTATATCTGGAAGGGGTGCTGAATGCGGGAGCAATGATGTCAGGTCTTCTTGTCAGTGCAGGGGTAGGTCTTATGGTGCTCTTTAGAATGAACAAGGGCCGATTAAAAGAGAATATGAAGGTGCTTGTAACGCTTTATGCCGTCAGCATAATGTGGGGTGTGCTTATCAATTTGGCAGGACTAAGCTTTTAAGAATAAAAATAAAAGGAATAATCAAGGATGTTTGATTATTCCTTTTATTTTGTTCTTTTTTTGCCGCATACCGAGCATACATCATCCGTATTGGTGTGACCGCATCCCCAACATATCCATGTAGCAGAACCGGTTACTGTTGAGGCATCTTCGGATTTCGTTTTTTTTGTGTTTGGATTTGTTGTCATGGTGAAATTCTTGGAAACAATCTCTACATGACCGTTTGGGTTTACAGTTCCTTTTGTTACGGAGTTGCCTTTACCCATCTTTTTTTTGCTGTTTAGAAATTTAAGTGTCATCTAAGTTATCCCCATAAACATTTTTAAAACATATTGTATCTATATTTTAAAGCAAAACAAACAAATTATCAACATATATTTAGTAGTTTGGCACATAATTTATTTGACAATTTAGCACATAATCCATGTGCCTTCTACCTGAAAATATTTTGTTTGTTATTGCCATGCACCGTCAAATGTGATGATCTGTCCGTTTAAATAGGAAGAAGCCTGACAAATATGAGCGGCAAAGATGGCAGCTTCCGTTGCAGTTGCCATCTTCCCTGCGGGAATTTCATTGATAAGAAGTTGTCTGTCCTCTGCCGAAAGATGCTGATTCATTTCGGTATCAATAGCGCCATATGCGATGGCATTTACGCATATTCCGCTTGGGGCAAGCTCTTTGGCAAGTGCCTTTGTAAATGCATTGACAGCTCCTTTGGATGCGGAATAGGCAACCTCACAGGACGCTCCTGTATTTCCCCAGACAGAAGATATATTTAGGATTTTTCCTGATTTTTGCCGTACCATATAAGGAACAACCCGGTTGCATGTATGAAATACCGAATAGATATTTGTTTTCATTATGGTGTCAAAGTCCTTGTCCGTCATATCCGTTATCAGTCCCACATAGGATATTCCTGCGTTGTTTACCAGTAAATCAATATGATCCCCAAAGGCTTCTGCGGTATGTGAGATAAAATGACTTATAAAATCATAATTGCCGGCATCTCCGGAATCGGCATAGCATTTGCAGCCTTTTTTTTCAATCAAAGCGGCTACCTCGTGCAGTTTATCCGTATGTCTGTATGATGTTATGGCTATGTTGTCGTAGCAATCGGCAAGATGTAGTGCAAGTTCTCTGCCGATTCCTCTTGATGCACCGGTTATGATAGCTGTGCTCAAAATAGAATCCTCCTTAAAAACTGATATATATTTATGAAAACAAGTATATCATGATAAATATGTATTGAAAATAAAAAATACCTTTGGTATACTCAAAATGATTTTTATATGATATGGAGGCCACATAAGATGGGTAAGAAAATGTTTAAGTTGTTTATGGAAACAATGCTCAGGGCAGCAGTTATTATATTGGCGGTATGTATTGTTATTATGCTTGCTCTGTTGATTAAAACCGTAAATAAAAATAAAAAGAATGAAAAGAAAACAGAGGAGACAAAAAAAGTTACAGAGCTTTCTACAGAAGAAATAGACCCGGATGACCCGACTTTTAATGGAAATGGCGGTAGCGGGGGTTCAGGTTCTGAAGATGGCAGTGAAGCGAATACATCTGAAGACGGCAGCGGTGATGCTGAAGGAACATCATCGGATATTAAGTCTGCAAAGATAGCTGTCATTAACTCTACAGGTACTCAGGGCGTTGCAGGTACATGGAAGAGTGTTCTTGAGGCAGATGGTTATACATCTGTGGAAGTGGGTAACTATATAACGGGCGTTAATTCAACCACACAGATATGCGTATCAGGAACATATGACGGCTCAGGACTGGCAGAGAAATTTAATTCACCAACCATGGGCAAGATAAGTGACCTGAATGCGGCAGATTATGACGTAACGCTTGAAAACTATGATATTGTGATAGTGGTCGGAACATCGGATGTACAATAAAAAATATTATTTTTGAAAACACCCATGTAGTGTATATACATTACATGGGTGTTTTTCGTTTTTAGGTATGACTTTCCGATAAACAGGAAAGAATATACAAAGAGAATATCAGATGCGGGTCCGTTTTTTCTGATATAGCCTCCGACAGGAATGTCGGTGGCATTTTTGAATTGGGAGGATGGCATGAAAAGTAAAAAGGATATTGTGACGGAATATTTTTTGCTTGCTGTCGGGGCGTTTATTATGTCTGTAGGGGTAGAATCGGTTTTCAATGAGGAACAGATTGTCTCGGGAGGCATTACGGGGCTTGGAATTATTATTGAGGCATTGTCTTTGGGGAAAGTGCCGGTATGGATAACAAATCTTGCCTGTAACATTCCTTTGTTTATAGCGGGTGTAAAGGTTTTGGACCGTACAAGTATGAAGCGTACTGTTTATACAACAATTTTATCAACAATTTTCATGGCAACATTGCCGGTATTTCCGATACTTACAAATGATACCTTGGTAAATATGCTGCTGGGTGGTATGCTGTATGGTATTTCCTATGGAATTCTTTTTCGGTATAAGGCTTCATCAGGAGGGGCAGACCTGCTGGCATTGATTGTGGGAAAATTCCGCAGGGATATCAGCACGCCTGTTATATTGGCAGTAATAGACATTACAATCGTGCTTGCAGGTGCTGTCGTCTTTGGTGTTGAAAATATTTTATATGCAATCGTGGTAATTTTTATTTCCACCAAGGTAGCGGACCGTATCATACAGGGATTAAGGCAAGGAAAGATGATTTATCTGATTTCGGAGCGCAGCGGCGAAATAAAAGATTATATTATAAACAACATCCATCGGGGGGTTACGATTTTAAATGCCAAAGGAGGTTATAAAAATAAAGACCGGGTAATGATAATTTCCGTTTTGTCAAGTAGGCAATTAGTGGAACTTAAGGATAAAATAAGGGAAATTGATGACAAATCGTTTTTGATAATTTGCCAAATTACTGACGTTTTTGGTGAAGGTTTCACAAAAATAACGCAATAAGAGCCTGTAAAATGATGCGAAAACCGTCATTTTGTTAGTTTTTTTGAGTCCGTATACAAAACAAACAAAAGATAAAAAATTTTTTTGGGCAATAATCATATAGAATGAAAAGGATATTTGATGTAAAATACCAATATGTTTTAGATTGAACAAAAAAGAGAATATAAATTGCGGAGGTAATTAAGAAATGGCAAGTTTATCACTTAAGAACATTTACAAGGTATATCCGAACGGATTTAATGCTGTTAAGGATTTCAACCTTGAAATTGAAGACAAGGAGTTTATCATCTTCGTTGGACCATCCGGTTGTGGTAAGTCAACAACACTTAGAATGGTTGCAGGTCTTGAGGACATCAGCTCAGGTGAGTTATGGATAGGCGACAGACTTGTAAATGATGTAGAGCCTAAGGACAGAGATATTGCGATGGTATTCCAGAACTACGCTCTGTATCCACATATGTCAGTTTATGATAACATGGCATTTGGTCTGAAGCTTAGAAAGGTACCAAAGGAGAAAATTGACAAGGCTGTTCATGAGGCAGCTAAGATTCTTGATATTGAGCATCTGCTTGACAGAAAGCCAAAGGCTTTGTCAGGTGGACAGAGACAGAGAGTTGCTATGGGCCGTGCAATCGTTCGTGAGCCAAAGGTATTCCTTATGGATGAGCCGCTTTCAAACCTTGATGCAAAGCTTCGTGTACAGATGCGTGTTGAGATTTCCAAGTTACATCAGAGACTTCAGACAACAATCATCTATGTTACACATGACCAGACAGAGGCTATGACACTTGGTACAAGAATCGTAGTTATGAAGGATGGTATTATTCAGCAGGTTGATACACCACAGAACTTATATGATAAGCCATGTAACTTATTCGTTGCAGGTTTCATGGGTATGCCACCTATGAACTTCATTGACTGTAAGGTTGTTAAGTCCGGTTCTGACGTATTACTTATGTTTGGTTCACACTCCATTAAGGTTCCTGACAGCAAGGCTGAGAGACTTATTGCTCTTGATGCAATTGATAAGGAAGTTGTACTTGGTATCCGTCCTGAGGATATTCATGATGAGCAGTTATTCATCGAGTCATCACCTGAGAGTGTAATCGATGCAAGAATTAATATCTACGAAATGTTAGGTGCTGAAGTTTACTTATACTTCACAATTGACCAGTTTGATATTACAGCAAGAGTTAATGCCCGTACAACAGCAAGACCTGGTGATACGGTACAGTTTGCATTTGACTTAAGCAAGATTCATATCTTCGATAAGGAGACAGAGGAAATCTTAGTGAACTAAGAGATGTTCTGAAATATGTTTAGAGGGAAAATGTAGAAAATTCTGCATTTTCCCTTTTATTTTTTTCAATTATGCTTTAAAATAGGTAAGTAGTGTATTTTGTATAAACTTAAGGAGTGAAAATAATGATATCAAACCAGATACTTCAGGATACGATTGATGGATTAAAGAGCATCACAAGAACAGATTTATGTGTAATGGATACGGAGGGAAAGCTTCTTGCATCTACGTTAAAGAATATTGAGGATTGCGAGGATGCAGTACTTGCTTTTGTTGATTCACCGGCAGAAAGTCAGGTGGTAAGGGGTTATCAGTTTTTTAAAGTATTTGATGAAAATCAGTTAGAGCATATTCTTATGGCGAAGGGCGAGACAGACGATACCTATATGGTAGGAAAGATAGCGGCTTTCCAGATACAGAATTTGCTTGTGGCATACAAGGAGAGATTTGATAAGGACAACTTTATTAAGAATCTTCTTCTTGATAATCTGTTGTTAGTTGATATTTATAACAGAGCGAAGAAACTTCATATCGATACGGATGTGAGAAGAATTGTATTTATTATTGAGACAAAGAACGAGAAGGATACAAATGCCTTAGAGACAGTAAGAAATATTTTTTCTACCAAGACAAAGGATTTTATTACGGCAGTAGATGAGAAGAATATTATTCTTGTAAAAGAAGTTAAGTCCAATGAGACCTATGAGGATATGAACAAGATCGCCAAGGTTATTGTTGATATGCTGAATACGGAGGCTATGTCATCCGTTCATGTTTCATTTGGTACGATTGTAAATGAAATCAAAGAAGTATCACGTTCTTACAAGGAGGCCAAGATGGCGCTTGATGTAGGAAAGATTTTCTATGGAAATACAAATATTATCGCTTACAGTAATCTTGGAATCGGACGTTTGATTTATCAGCTTCCACTTCCGCTTTGTAAGATGTTTATCAGGGAGATTTTTGATGGTAAAAGCCCTGATGAGTTTGATGAGGAAACGCTGACAACCATTAACAAATTCTTTGAAAACAGCCTGAATGTATCAGAGACTTCAAGACAGCTGTACATTCATAGAAATACGCTTGTATACAGATTGGACAAGCTTCAGAAGAGTACGGGACTTGATTTGAGAGTATTTGAAGATGCCATTACATTTAAGATTGCACTGATGGTTGTTAAATACATGAAGTATATGGAGTCACTTGATTATTAATATACGGGATAAAGGCGATGTTACTACGGCAGCTGTGCGTATGGTTTTGTTACTATTGTTAGCTGCCGATAGTTATGCAGCCATACAATCAAATGAATAGCAATAAATTATTTCTTAATTTTGCAGATGGGACTTGACACAATATTACAGAATTGTTACAATTTTGTTACTGGATTTGATGCAAAAAATTGGAAATAGAAGTTTTCCCTGTCTATATGGATAGAAGTTTATAGAATTGCAGTTTGTATTTTTTTGCAGAATTACCAAAGAGTTGATAAATATTTCACAAACAAAACACATACAGACTGCGGCATCTGTAGTATAATTATGGAGCGCATAAAGATAAAGGGGATATGATACGGTATGATAGAGTTAGAAAACGTTACTATGACTTATCCTGGTGGTATGACAGCACTGAAGGATGTGAATTTGAATATAGAAAAAGGTGAATTTGTATTTATCGTCGGCAGCAGTGGTTCAGGAAAGACTACTTTGTTTAAGCTTCTGCTGAAGGAGTTGAATCCGACAGAAGGTAAAATAAGAGTTGCCGGATACGATTACAGTACCATTAAGAAGAATATGATTCCGAAGGTAAGACGTAGAATAGGAGTTGTATTCCAGAACTTCCGTCTTTTGAAGGACAGAACGATATATGAAAATGTTGCATTTGCACAGAGAGTGATTCAGACTCCTGCGAGATTTATAAGAAGAAGGGTTCCTGCAATGCTTACACTGGTAGGCCTTGCGGATAAATATAAATCATATCCAAGAGAGTTGTCGGGTGGTGAGCAGCAGCGAGTTGCCATGGCAAGAGCGTTGGTTAATAATCCTGATATTATTCTTGCCGATGAGCCGACAGGTAATCTGGACCCAAAGAATTCGATAGATATCATGAATCTTTTGGAGGATATCAATAAGCGGGGAACGACGGTTGTTGTGGTTACCCATAACAAGGAAATTGTTAATGAAATGAAAAAAAGGGTAATTACGCTTAAGAAGGGTGTCATTATAAGTGATGAAAAGCAGGGAGGATATATAGATGAAGATTAGTACATTCTTTTATATCCTGAGACAGGGATTTTCAAATATCAGAAGAAATATTTTATTCTCACTTGCGTCACTTGGTACAATTATATCATGTCTGTTTTTGTTTGGTATTATATATGCAGTAGTAGTAAACTTCCAGTCAGGAATGAAGGAGCTTGAGAATACAATAACAATATCAGTATTTTTTGAGGAGGATTTACCAGAGGAATCGGTACAGCTGATAGGTGAACAGATAAGAGTGCTTGATTATGTTAATACAATGGATTATATTTCGCCGGAGGAAGCTTTGAAAAACTTCTGTGAGCAGAATTATGATGATCCTGAAGCAGCAATGGAAGCATTTGGAGATGAGAATCCGCTTCGGAATTCCGCTTCCTATTCAGTGACTTTGAAGGATGTATCAAAACAGGCTGAATTTGTTGCATATGCAAAGGATTTACAGGGAGTACGTTCAGTTAAGAGTTCTGATGTCACGGCAGATGGTTTGTCGACACTTTCTTCGTTGGTGGGTTATGCATCGGTAGGTATCGTAGTGATACTGATGCTGGTATCTATATTCCTGATTAGCAATACCATTACGATAGGTATTACAGTCAGAAAAGAGGAAATTGGTATTATGAAGCTGATTGGTGCGACAAACTTTTTTGTAAGAGCACCATTCATTATAGAAGGTATCATTATCGGAGCAGTCGGTTCAGCGATACCGCTTGTTCTTCTCTATGAGATGTATGAGAAAATACTCGCATATGTAGTAGGACGGTTTAAGGTCATTACAAGTATATTTGCATTTGTAAGTCAGGAAGAGCTGTTCAAAACAATGATTCCTGTAGGACTTGTACTTGGTATCGGTGTAGGTCTGTTTGGCAGTTTAGTAACAACACGTAAGCATTTGAAAGTATAGGGGTGATCCAATTGAAGAAAAGACAATTTAGAGTAGGTAAGAAACTTCCAAAGGTAGCAATTATTATGGCACTTGTTATGGGTTGTTCTTTGGGAACCGTATATGCATCCAGCATTCAGGATGAAAAGGATAAAAGAGATGAAGCTCAGGAAAATGAGGATAATGCACAGGAGGTATTGGATTCGCTTGAAGCAGAGCAGAATGAGTTGATTCAATATGTTCAGCAGCTGGATAGTGAGATTACAGCTATTCAGACTCAGATAACCGACAAAGAGGCGGAGGCAGAGGAGCTTCAGAAGGAAATAGATGAAACACAGCTTAAGCTTGCCGATGCACAGGTAGCAGAGGATAATCAGTATGCGGCAATGGAGAAAAGAATACAGTATCTTTATGAGAATGGCGAGGTAGAGTATATTGATACACTTTTATCTTCCGCATCATTTACAGATATGCTGAATAAGTCGGAATATGTGGAACAGCTTTCCGCTTATGACCAGGAACAGCTCAATACGCTTATAGCAACAAAGCAGGCGATTAAAGAATATGAAGAGACGCTTGAGGCTGACCTGCGTGATGTAGAATCCGTCAAAACGGATTTGGAGACACAGCGGGTTAATCTTCAGGATGTTATTGATACAAAGAATACTGAAATCACAAAGTATGATGGTGATATTGTTGCACAGGAGGCATTGGTTTCGAAATTTGCCGCTGAGAGAGAGGCCGCTGAGCAGAAGATCGCTGAGATGCAGGCTGCTGCCATGGCGAGCCAGTCAGGTTCAGGTCAGACAATTTATGATCCGTCAGCGTATAGTGGTGTGTTTATGTGGCCTGTGGCAGGCTGGTCCGTTGTAACATGTGAATTTGGATATCGTGATGCGCCGACGGCAGGAGCAAGTACGTATCATCAGGGCTTGGATATAGGCTGTGAATATGGTACTGACATTGTTGCAGCTGAGGCAGGAACGGTTATTATATCAGAATATAATAGTGGCTGCGGAAACTATGTTATGATAGACCATGGAAATGGTGTCTGTACGGTTTACATGCATAACTCACAGCTCGTGGTTGGTGTTGGACAGTCTGTAGAAAAAGGTCAGGTTATTGCAAAAGCAGGAAGCACAGGAATATCAACAGGTACACATTGCCATTTTGGTGTGAGAATAAATGGAACATATGTAAATCCACGTGATTATTTATAAATAGAAATTATCAGAGAATTGCCCTACGGGGCTATTCTTTGTTTTAAGGAGTTTTGTGAAAAATGAAGAAATTGATAAAAAGATTTTGTATTGTGACGATGGCATGCATCATGTGCATGGGATTTACAGGCTGCGAGTTAAAGAGACTTAAGGATAATTCAAGCGGCAAATACAATGATTCGGACGATAAATCGGATAAGGACGAAGAAAAGTACGATTTGATATATAATGGTTCTGTAGTTGATAATGATGTATTGGAGCGCGTTGCAAAGATAGAAGCCATCATTGATGCATATTACTATTTTGAAACTTCGGATGAGGATTTGAAAAATGGTTTATATGCGGGTATGGTAGAGGCACTGGATGACCCTTACGCAAAATATTATACAGCGGAGGAATTTGCCAAGCTGCAGGAGGACGAATCCGGGGAATATGCAGGCATCGGTGTTACCGTAAGGTCAGACCCTGAGACAGGTGCCATTGTTGCAGTTTCTATATTGGACGGTTCACCTGCCGAGAAGGTGGATTTACTTCCGGGCGATTATATTGTTCAGATCGATGATTATGAGATACAGTCATCGGATGATTTGGATTATCTTGTTACGCTTATCAGAGGTGAGCCGGGAACGGATGTTACGCTGAAGGTATACAGAATGGAAGACAGAAAATACCATGATGTAACCATTACAAGACAGGTTGTGGAGAATAAAACCGTTTCATATGAATTGGTGGAGAATAGGATTGGTTATATCCAAATTACTCAGTTTATTGCCAATACGGATGAGCTGTTTAGAGATGCTGTGGCAGATTTGAAGTCACAGGGCATGGAAGCACTTATGATTGATGTCAGAGATAATCCGGGTGGTATGCTTTCTACGGTTGTAGACATATGCGATTTTCTTCTTCCGGAAGGTATGATTGTATATCAGAAGGATAAGAACGGAACAGTCCTTAGCGAATATAAGTCGACAGGCGAAGAGTATCTTGATATGCCTATGGTGGTACTGGTAAACGGTGAAAGTGCCAGCGCATCAGAGATACTTTCTGCATCACTCAAGGATTATGAGGCAGCTACTTTGGTAGGGGAGAATACCTACGGTAAAGGGATTGTTCAGAGTGTAATTCCACTTGAGGATGGTTCGGCAGTAAAGTTGACAATATCCAAGTATTTTACGCCAAATGGTAACGACATTCATGAAAAAGGAGTAGCTCCTGATATTGAGGTAAAACTTCCTGAGGATTATACGGCTGATGATTTTAAGGGCACAAAGGACACCCAGTATCAGAAGGGGCTTGATGTACTCATGAATGATTTGGGAATGAGTATGATGCAGCCGACGAGTGAGGATACGACAGCTTCTACGGAAGAAGATGCTTCAAGTGAAGATGAGGGCAACACGGAGGAGTAGTTGTTTTGGAGAGATAAAAGAGGGCAACTCAGAGAAGGTGTTGCTTTGGAGAGATAAAGGGAGTCAATTCAGGAAAGCAGTTGCTTTGAAGAGATAAAAGAAGTCGACTTGGAGAAGCAGTTGCTTTGGAGAGATAAAGGGAGTCAATTCAGAGAAGCAGTTGTTTTGAGAAAAGAATAGATTGGCGGCAGAGTGTAATTGTAACAGGCTCTGCCGCTTTTTGATTTATAAGAAAGTTCTGTACTTTTTAATTAATAGGAGCTTTCTGTATTAAGCTGCTGAAAGATTGCGCCGTCAGGTACCGGAGATTGCGGGGCAGCATTTTCCGAATATTTGTATTGAGGAATTGGTGAGGATTTCCCTGCGTCAAATGCATAACCGGTATCAACTTTTTGGAAGGTATATACATTTTTATTATCATCAGTAGTTAAAATTAATGCATCGTCATTCATTTGGTATGTCCCAACTGCAAAATAGCTGCTAAAAGCTGACCAGGTGAACGAGAAGGTATTATCTTTTCTTAGTAAAATGGTAGGCGTTGTGGGATCAGCCGATTCTGTAAAGCCAAGCAGAACCTCATTGGTGTTATCAAAGAGATTATCTGTTTTGTTTAACCCGGCAGATGGCGAGGCAAAGTATCTCATTCCAAGGTTATCAAAGAGATTATCTGTTTTGTTTAATTCTCCAATATTTGAAAAATGTTTCCGTGCTGTCAATTCACAGACTTTCGATTGCTCCTCTATATGCAATTGAGAATCCAATGCTTCTTCCCATAAATGACGGGGAAATTTTGTTTTAATATCTGTTTCGTAGTTGGTTCCGTCTCTTGGTATCCAATATTCAACCAAACGATATTTGCCACTATCACTTTCTTCTACTGTAATAACGGATGGAATATGTGAGCCACTTTCAATTTCAAGTGAAGCATCTTTATATTCGCAATACAAAACCCAAGAATATAGAATAGTTCTATTTCCTTCTGGTTCGATATCAAGAATTTTATGATTTTCACAGGGGAAATTCTCTGATGTATGTGCTGTTTTATTTTCTGTCATAATCACCTGTGAGATAAATGCGTCAAGTTCTGTATCAAGTTCAAGTGACTTCTGTTTAGAAGGTGGATTTGTTAAAAAGCATACTGCTACAACAATGCTTGTCACAATGGCACAAATCGTAATCCAAAATGCAGGCCTTTTATAGTTCAGAACGGATTTTATTCTTTTTTTGACGGAAGTTTCGCCAAAGGCTAATGGACAGGCGGAAACCATATTGCGGGTAACGCTGCAATTGATCAGGGCATTTGAATAAGGTTTCTTGATTTTAAATCCCAAATCCCGGATGACTTTTTCATCACAGGCAAGTTCAATATCCCGACAGAGCAGGATATAAGCCGCCCATATAATCGGATTAAACCAGTAAACAGCTAGCAATGCAAATCCAAGAGGTTTCCAGATGTGGTCGTACCGCTTCAGGTGAGCTTTTTCGTGGGCGAGTACATATTTCATGTCATCTTTTTGGATTGTTGATGGCAGGAAAATACGGGGACGTGTCAGACCGAGAATAAATGGAGTGTCGATACGGTCACAGAGCCATATACCTTTTTGAATTTCTACACCCTCTCTTGTTTTCCTGTGCAAACGAATGAAACTGACAGCGGCATAAAGCACCATACAGACAAATCCGATTATCCAAATAATTGAAGCAATGCCGCTTATTACCTGTAAGGGATTGACGCTGTCTCCGTTATTTGGTGCAAGGGAGTCGGAGATAATCGGATTGATCGTGTTGTTAAGAATGGAGATTCCACTGTTTATTGTCGGCGTTTTCGAATCAATAATTTGCGGTGGGATTGTTTCTGCACTTGGAATCAGGCTCAATATGCTTTCAAATGAAAAAGGACAAATCAGTCTGACTGCGACCAGTATCCAAAGAAGACAGGAAATTGATTTCGGTGCTTTCCTCAGCAGCAGACGAACAACAATAACAGCAAGTACAAGCCAGCTTGCCGTTATGCTCATATTAAGAAGTTTCAAAAATAAAGATTCCATAATTATTCCTCCTCATATTCTGCAACGATACGGCGCAGGTGTGCAATCTCCTCTGCTGTCAATTTCTTCCTTTTTGTAAAAGCGGTTAAAAATGCCGGAAGAGAGCCGTCAAAGGTTTCCGCTACAAACATTTCACTTCTGGCGGAGTAAAATTCATCGCGGGAAATAAGCGAAGTTACCGTACCCTTGTTGTTCTGAAAGATGCCCTTATCACAAAGGCGTTTTAATACGGTATATGTAGTCGATTTCTTCCAATTCAGTATTTCCTCGCTTCGTTTGGATAATTCCGTAGAAGAAATAGGCTCATTCTCCCAAATAATATCTGCAAAGTGGGATTCAATTGCACCCATCTGATAATCAATCATAAACGTTACCTCCTGGTTATTATTTTTAGTATTTTATTTGGAGCTGTTCTCTACACTCCGGTTAGCTGTTCTTTCATTATTTTCCGTATTTACAATTTATTGAAAATTATTTTTTGGGTAGGTCTACATGTTGTAGAATAATTTGAGTCTACAGCATGTAGACCTGTTTGTCAAGTGAGATTATGGAAAAGAGAAAAAGACAGACAATATTGAAAGCTGAGGAGACAATTTGTTTTGCATTTATCAATGCCTTTTTATTTTAACTTTAGAATCCATTTTCTTTGACATGCAGATTGAAAAAAGGAATGTGATAAGCAATAAGATGAATTGATATATCCACCAGCGGAGTTGCAGGAATGAGGGTAGGAATATGGCAACAAAGCTATTCCATATTTTTCAGCAAGAATACCGATGGCATTTTTGAATTTGGGGAAATTTAACATAGATGGGATTAATATAGATTTTAGTTTCGTGATAATTGTAAAAAGTTTAAATATGCCGCACAAAAGTGCTGCATATTGTGTTATACTGAGAAAGTGTTATACGAAAGTCCGGGCAATGATTGCCTGTATTATTGAATCAAGGAGAGACAGATGAATAAGGAATTGGTTATAGTGCTGGACTTTGGCGGTCAGTACAATCAGTTAATTGCAAGACGTGTTAGAGAGTGTAATGTATATGCGGAAGTACATCCATATACACTTCCGATTGAAAAAATCAAAGAAATGAATCCGAAGGGTATCATCTTTACCGGTGGTCCCAATAGTGTATATAAAGAGGAAGCTCCAAGTTACAGCAAGGAGATATTTGAGCTGGGTATTCCTATTTTAGGTATTTGTTACGGTTCCCAGCTTATGGCACATTTGCTGGGCGGCAAGGTTGCTACAGCTCCGGTTAGCGAATATGGCAGAACAGAGGTTGATATAGATAAGAATTCTGTATTATTTGCCGATGTTGAAGAAAAGACAATTTGCTGGATGAGCCATACAGATTATATCGCAGAAGCACCGGAAGGTTTTAAAGTATGTGCAACGACGCCTGTATGCCCTGTGGCAGCTATGGAGTGCCCTGAGAAGAAATTGTATGCAACACAGTTCCATCCTGAGGTCATGCATACACAGGAAGGTATGAAAATGCTGAAGGCATTTGTTATAGATGTATGTGGCTGTGCCGGTGACTGGAGAATGGACTCATTTGTAGATGATACTATCAAGAATCTTCGTGAGAAAATCGGAGACGGCAAGGTATTGTGTGCGCTGTCAGGTGGCGTAGATTCATCCGTTGCCGCAGTTCTTCTGTCTAAGGCAGTAGGAAAGCAGCTCACATGTGTATTTGTAGACCAAGGACTTCTTCGTAAGAATGAAGGTGATGAGGTAGAGGCAGTATTTGGCCCGAATGGTGCTTATGACCTCAATTTCATCCGTGTAAATGCACAGGACAGATTCTATGAAAAGCTGGCAGGTGTAACCGAGCCTGAGGAAAAGCGAAAGATCATAGGCGAGGAGTTCATCAGGGTATTTGAGGAGGAGGCCAAGAAGATAGGTGCGGTAGATTTCTTGGTGCAGGGAACGATCTATCCTGATGTAATTGAGTCAGGTCTTGGCAAATCCGCAACCATCAAGTCACACCACAATGTAGGAGGACTTCCGGATTATGTAGATTTTAAAGAAATCGTTGAACCACTCCGCCTTTTGTTTAAGGATGAGGTGCGCCGCGCCGGACTGGAGCTTGGTATCCCGGAATATCTTGTATACCGTCAGCCATTCCCGGGACCGGGACTTGGTATCCGAATAGTAGGCGAAGTAACAGCTGAGAAGGTTCGTATGGTTCAGGATGCGGATTATATTTACCGTGAAGAAATTGCGAAGGCAGGTCTTGATAAGGGACTCGGACAATACTTTGCAGCTCTCACCAATATGCGTTCCGTCGGTGTTATGGGTGATGACAGAACCTACGACTATGCTGTTGCACTTCGTGCAGTCTGCACAAGCGACTTCATGACGGCGGATTGTGCAGAAATCCCGTTTGAGGTGCTTCAAAAGGTTATGACGCGGATTATTAATGAGGTCAAGGGGGTTAACAGGGTCATGTATGATTTGACCAGTAAGCCACCTGGAACGATTGAGTTCGAATAGTAGCCACAAGTCTGGGAAGCCTTATAAACAGTGCGTTCCCGGACTTTTTCTTTTGCTCTGCTACTAAATTGCTACTAACCGCAACTACTCTGTTTCGCATCGTTTTACTTCTTAGATAGCTTTTCTTTGTGGCATCGGGATAACCTTTCCGGATGCCGTTTCTTTAGGCACTGGTCCATATGGAAGATCTGTGTCGGCGTATGCTGTCTCCGGAGCGACTGAACTGTTTGCCATGCCATCATCATAGGAAATGCCCATGGTTTCAAGCAGTGGATTTCCAATCGGCGGCTCCGGTGTTGGTGTAACCGGTACATTGGCTGCAAGCTGTTCCAGATTGTTCACCAGCTCCTGCTGTTTATGTGGAAACAGGTGGGAGTAGGTATTCAGTGTTGTGGATACCTTTTCGTGTCCAAGTCTGTCTGCAAGGATAAGTGCATCACAGCCCTGATTGATGAGTAAACTGGCGTGCGAGTGACGGACGTCGTGAATTCGTATCTTTTTCACACCGGTTGCCTTGCATCCCCGTTCCATCTCATGGGAGAGATAGGATTTGGTGACCGGGAAGAGCCTTTCATCCGGAGAAAGCATATAACGGGAATTCATATACTCCTGCAGCTCCTGACACAGAAAATCCGGAATGGGAACTTTACGCTTACTTTTCTTTGTCTTGGGAGTGGTAATGATGTCCTCTCCGTGAAGACGTTGATAGGTTTTGTTGATATCAATCTGTTTTGCAACAAGGTTGATATCGGCAGCAGTCAGTGCCAGAAGTTCACCTTCACGCATTCCGGTCCAGTAGAGCACCTGAAAGCAGATATAGGACAGAGGCTTGTCCTTAATGCCTTCACGGAAAGCGATATACTCATCGTAAGTCCAGTAGTCCATTTCATCTGCCTGGGACTGACCGATGCTTCCCGCCTGTCCGCATGGATTGGTGTTCAAATCGTAGAAACGTTTTGCGTAGTTAATCATGCAGGTGAGCTGATTGTTGATGGTTTTCAAATAAGTCTTGGAATATCCCTTTGGGGAATTCATCAGCTGATTCTGCCATCTTCTCACATCGGAAGCCTTGATCTCATTGATGGGCTTTTTCCCGAAGAAGGGGAGAATGTGAGTCTCGCAAATGTGCTTCTTGGTCAGGATGGTTGACTCCTTTAACCGGGCGGTCATATCTTCCATATAAAGTTGGTAGAGACTCTGAAAAGTCATATCCGGGTTAGCGGACTGCTTCTCAAGAAATTCCCTTTCAAATGCTAAGGCTTCCTTTTTGGTGGCGAAGCCTCGTTTCCACTTTTGTCGGTTGTTGCCCTGCCAGTCCGTATAGTAGAACTTGCAGAACCAGTTACCAGTCTTTTTATCTTTGTAAGCTGGCATAAACATCATCTCCTTTGTTAAAATGTGTAATCCGCATGCTGCGGTATGTATCGCACCGGACTTGAAAATCCAAGTTTTAAGTGCATTTTTCCAAAGGCTATGATATAATCTACTTGTCTAGGGTGATTATAAAGCCTTTTGGTTGAATCACTTATAAAATTTCGGTATCATTCCTTTTGCAGAAGGTCTGGTGCCGATTTTTTTATTCGCTATTCATTGGTCTCTTCTTCAAGAGTTGAAACAATCTGAATGCTTGATATACCAGATTTCTTTTTCGACCCTTTGGCTTTTCTGTCCTTGGCTATCTGTGAAGTGAAATCGGAGAAAAAGCTGTCGGAGTAGTATTCCAAAGTTTCTCTCTTCCATGTATCAAATTGTTCCTGACTGATGGAGCCGCTTTGCAGAGCGGCAAGCTTATTCATCCAGTTTTCCATAAAGAGACAGAAGTCTGCGTTATAGGTTCCGTTTCCTTTGCCATCAACCATAAGTGCGGAAGTCCATTCCGGACTTTCAGGCGGTTTGGCACAGGAGAGCCGGAAGGAAATATCTTTAATTTCTGTTATGGTAAATAATGCTTTAATCACATCGGATAATGTATGGAAGCGATAAGCCGGGGTATTATCCTCTACAGCCATAATGCCTATCTTATCTGCTTTGGCTTCTAACAGTTCCTGCCATGGAATATCCAGTTCATCAGCTATCTGCTTGATTAAATCAATCTTCATGGTGATTTCTCCGGACTCGTACTTTTGAATGGTACGTTCCGACTTATCAAGTCTTTGGGCAAATTCCTTCTGCGTTATCTTCAACTGTCTGCGGCGTTTCTTAATTGCATTACCGATTTCTTCTGCGGTATACATGGCAAAACGCTGGTCATCTGACATCGCCATATCTTCACCTTCCTTCTATAATTGATATTGCTCGGCTGTTCTGATTCGTGTTTTGCATAAAAATGCGAAATCCGTATCGAAAAACAACTGAATTATTATGTTAAAAATACTATACCATAAGCAAAAACGAATTGCAAGTGCGTATTTTTATAAAAATCTATTGACACATTTTGAAAGATGTATTATGATTAAACACGAACTAAAAGTGCGGATTAAAACTTGGATGATTTAGAAAAAGGTTTTAATCCGTATCGGGAATGCAAATTTAACAGAAAGGAGGAGTCGTATGATAACTACAAAGGAAGCATTTATCGATGCAAAGGAAGTCAGTCAGATTCTCGGAGTAGGTATGACAAAAGCATATGCAGTTATTAAGGCATACAATGCCGAGCTGGATGCGATGGGGTATTACACCATGCGTGGGAAATGTCCCCGTAAATACTTCGAGCAGAAGATTTACGGATATGCAGATTACTACAATTCGGGAGATGACCTGACACAAAAAGCCTGTAAAGTAGCCGAGGAGAGCAACTATCAGGCAAAAGAAAAAGTCCAATCCGATTAGGAAAGGATTAGAAACTTATAATCAGTAGATGCTGCATCAGCATCTACCGGAAAGGAGGCAGTATGGTACGTGGTGACAGTGTGACAATCAGCTTTCGTCTGAATCTGAACAGGGAAGAGGATACGGAAATCTGGAATTTCTTGACCGGAGATGCCTTAGAAGCCTGTTTTGGAGATAAGAGCAAGTGCATAAAAAGTGCGATGATAAGAATGATTCATGGCATAAAGCAGGATGAGAGAGAGAAGCATCTTGTTGTTGAGATGAATACCCGGATGGATGTAATCCAAAATGCAATGACTGGGGAAGCGGATCGGATTATCAATGCAGTGAAGCTTATTGTTAAGGAAGAAGTGGAACAGATAGCCGGAATACAGTCTGAAAGAGACAAACCGATACCGCATGGAATGACAGCAATAATGCCGGAGGGGAACGATGAAACGGTCGGATGTTTTGAAGGAGATTCGGAAGATTTCGACGAGACCATATCGGCGTATGCGATGTCTTTTATGTCAGATTTGTAGAAGGCAGGGCATGAGATGTTAATACACCCGGTAATACAAAGAACGGAAAAGTAATACCGGGTGTGATACGGATTATTTTATGGTAATACCTGTTGTAATACAGGAGAAATCATGTAGTACACAGTGTATTACCGATACCTGCCCCGTAAGGGGCATATATTGAGAGGGTTTTAGGGAGATTTTGGTCTCCCTAACCAGATTTTGTAAAACGCATGGCGTTTTACGTATCTGGCAAATTCTATCTGCACAAGTTTCAGAAACCGGGCAGGGAAAGGAAACTTCTGATGACGGATAAGAAAAAAACGAAAGAAGGGATTGCTTATAGGACGAAGAGGACAATTGATAGAACCAAGGAAGAATTTCACCATCCGGTTGTCGGATGAGGAACGGGAGCAGGCGGAGTATGATGCAAAAGCCAACAACATGAAAATATCAGATTATGTGAGATATCTGATTGTTCATGGTGGCAGGGTAGATACAAGGCTTGCTTATGACAGACGGAATCTGATCAGTCAGATTTCCGGTCTTTGCAACAACTACAATCAGATGACGAGAACCGCAAACGGATGCGGATATGTATTTGACAGCACCATGCGGACGGGAAATCATCTGATTGAACAGATAAAAGATTTATTGCAGGAGGTGGTGAACAGGTGGCAATAACCAAGATGATGCATATGAAAGCAAGCAGTAAGGCTCGCATAGACATTCATCTGGAGCATTCCATCAACTATATTTTACAGCCGAAAAAACTTGGCACAGCCAATCTGGCGGGCGGTATTAACTGCCTGCTGGATATGGCTTATCAGCAGATGAAGGCAACCAAGCAGATGTTTGGTAAGACCGGCGGAAGGCAGGGATATCATTTCGTCATATCCTTAAAACCGGGCGAAGGAACACCGGAGATGATGTATGACATAGCAATGCGGTTTGCCAAAGAGGCATTTTGTGGGGAATATGAGGCGGTGGTGGCTGTCCATACGGACAGGGAACACCTGCATGCCCACATCGTAATCAACAGTGTAAATATGGTGACCGGATATAAGTTTCAGTGTCGGGACGGTGACTGGAAATACAAATTCCAGCCCATTACCAACAAACTCTGTGAAGAATACGGACTTCATATTACTCCTGCTGAATACAGCAAGGAGCCTACGAATATGTCAAGACCACAGTGGGAGCGTGAAAAGACATTTTCGGAATGGATCAGGCAGGACGTCATGTTTTGTGCCATCAGTGCAGAAAGCATGGAGCATTTCATTTTTCTTCTGGAAAAGCTAGGGTTCGAGGTGAAGCAGGGCAAGCATATCGCAGTAAAGGTTCCGGGAATGAAGCGGTTTAAGAGACTGGATACCATATCAGAAGATTTGAGCAGAGAGAGCTTGGAAGCTATGTTCAAATACGGAGATGCAAGTCTTACAACTCCGGTCAATCGAACTGCATCATTGCTTCCGGTAAGAAAAGCCGTGCTTACTCCATACCAGAGAAAGTGCTATGCAAGAATGTATCGCCTGCGGCTGGTAGAGAATAAGCGATTTACTTATAAATCCGCTTATCTGTATGAGCAGATACGGAAAATGCATGAGCTGCAGGAAGAGTATCTGGTGGTGGTCAAGTATGATGTGAAGTCGTATGTGGAATTGTTCCGATTGAAGCAGCGGCTGCAGCGGGTGGATGAGGAACTCTGTAAGGTACAGCAGGACTTGTATAAGGAGCACGGAAAGCAGAAGCGGGCATGTAAGACGGAAGAAGATGTGGCGGCCTTTGAGGCATCTGAACCGGAATACCATGAAAAGCTGGAACAGATTAAATTCCAGAAGAAGGAGAACCGTAGGAAACTGAAAGCAGTGGAGCGGTGTCTGGAAAGGGATGGAAGTCTGGCAGAAGCTGAATTGGAGTATAAGATACCTGTGGATGATATGGTGGATTTGGCAGAGGTTGAGCAAGACGAAGTGCCGGAAAATCCATATCGGGTACAGGAGGTTGCAGAAGTTGGGGAAACTGCTTTGGATGAGATACTGAAAGCGGATGTAATTATGGTATCGGAGAATGAAGTGGTTACAGAAATGGCATTCAAGCAGGTGGCTGAAACAAGGGATGTTGAGGAAGAGATGGTGTGTAAGGATGGAATTATTGTTTCGGATGTTGAGATGCTTGATACGGTGTCGGATGAAGTGATATCAACGCCTGCAAATGCGAAATCTGACTTTGTAAAGGTTGATGTCCGAGAGGATGAAGTTGTGAAGCTGCCATCTGATAAAGAAGCTTATATGAGGATGAGCGTGGCTGAAAAGGTTTGCTGTTATCCGTTTGATACCAAGGGAACAGATTCTGCTTTCGAGATGGTGAAGGATTATTTTAATTCTGTGGGGCTAAGTACAGATTTTGATTCGGTCTATGAGGAAGCAAAACTTTTAACCGATTATTATGAGAAACAGAAGGCAGAAGAGCTTCTCCAAGAGCAAATGGAACAGATAATAGAAAAGATGGATATGATGGGGATTGATGCAGAGAGGTTTGCAGAGTATCCGGTTGATGTGTTATCCGAAGCATTTGATTTTGGAGACATGGAGTACTTTGCCGGGATTAGAATGTTTAATCAGGTGCTTGATAAGCTGGGTGTTGATATGACACATCAGGAACGGTATGAGATGTTTGATAAGATTTATGAGGAAGGAATGCGAGAAAAGAAGTCTAAGAATAACAGGAATAATCGGTGAGGGGAAGGAGTTGGGTGCTATGGTAGATGCTGTAGCACCTGAATTGTCATATGCAAGAGAATTTATACCTTCGAGATATTTAAGTAAAATAGGAACCGAAATTTGAAAAGTCTATATAAGTTATAAGAATTAATTTGGTTATAAAAAACCTAAATTTGGTTATTGACAACCAAAAGGAGAGGTGGTATAGTACATACATAAAGATTTGGTTATAAAAAACCAAAGGAGGTCAAATATGTTAAATATCACTTTAGAAGAACTCAGAGAAGAAGAATTTGCAAGTGTCGAAAAAGTAACTTATGATATAGCAGCCAGAATGAAAGGCAGCAACACATTGATGCCGACTCAATTGTTTGGAATGGCATATTTGGCATATTTGGTAGCTGATAATGGAATTGAGAATGTAGAAGAGCTTATCGAATATGTAGATAAAGAATTACCTGTGGAGCAGGCATTATTTGTAAGAGAAGCTGTTAAAGATGCTTGGTCTGTAGCGATTGATTTAGGTGTTTCCTATACAACAGAAACTTTGGTAGCAACCTTGTTATGGATGCCTACTTCAAACGGAAGATATGGTGCAGAGATGGAAACACCGGATAGTGTAGCGAAACTTGCCACAAGAATTTTAAATATTGAGAATGATAATGTTGCAGATTTTTGCAGTGGAACCGGTAATTTTCTTATGGAAGCAATAGAGACTTCGCCTGATTCAACGTATTATGGAATTGAGATAAATACACATTGCAAGGAGATTTCAACTATAAGATTACAGCTTATTTCAGAACAAGTTATTATTGAGCAGGGAAATGTTTTGGAAATGAGTGCTGCAAAGAAATTTGATAAGATTTTCTGTGACTATCCATGGAGCATGAAAGTGTTTAATCTTGGAAAAGAAAAGATGCAGGAATTCGAATCAGTTATTCCGGAAATCAAGAAAGTTGCAAATGCTGATTGGCTTTTTATTTTGAATGTTATGAAGCATTTGGAAGAGGATGGAAAAGCAGTAGTTGTAACAACTAACGGAACAACATGGAATGGAGGAATTAGTAAAAGTATCCGTGAGAAGTTTGTAAGGTTTGGGTGGATTGAAGCTGTCATCTCACTGCCTGGCAATTTGTATACATCTACTTCAATACCTACATCACTGCTTGTGTTAAGCAAAGGGAATAAATCTATCCGAATGATTGATGCCAGTGCAATGGCAGCAGTCGGTAGGAGACAAAATCTGTTATCTGATGAAGCGATTGAAAGCATCGTAAATATGTTTAATGAAGATACAGATAATGCAAAGAGCGTTACTATCGAAGAAATTCAAGAACAGGATTATGCGATTAACCCTTCTCGCTTTTTGGAGGTTGAGATTGAAGTTGAAGATGGTGTTCCTTTTGAAGATTTGATTGTAAATGTAACAAGAGGCGCACAGGTAAAAGCTAATGAGCTTGATGAAATGGTTTCAGAAGAACCTACAGATTATCAATATCTGATGCTTGCTAATATTCAGGATGGAATTATTAGTGATGAACTTCCGTTTCTCAAATCAATGGATAAGAAAATGGAGAAGTACTGTATAAAGAATAATAGTCTTGTTATTTCAAAGAATGGAGCTCCAGTTAAAATCGCAGTAGCCTCAGTTGAGGAAGGAAGAAAGATTTTGGCTAACGGAAATCTTTATGTGATTGAATTGGATGAAACAAAAGTAAATCCTTACTTTATAAAAGCGTACTTGGAAAGCGAGAATGGGACGATTGCTTTATCCCGTGTTACAGTAGGGGCTACATTACCGAATATTCCGGTAGATGGGTTGAAAAAGATTATGATACCTTGTCCGGATATATCTGTACAAAATGAGGTGGCTGAAAAATACTTGGCTAAGATGGATGAAGTAAAGATTTTAAAACATAAGCTTGCAAGAGCAACAGCAGAATTGAAGTCTATATACGAGGAGGGATAGGATGGTATTAACTATTGAGGAACTCTCGGTATTAGAGGATGAGATTATGTCAGTGTTGAAATGCGTATATGTACCAGAAGATATTAAATAAATGGAGGAGACTGATAATATGTCAATGAATGAACTGCAAAAGCAGACTAACGCAAATATACAGGCGAAAGCCAATCTGATTTGGGAAATAGCAACACATCTGGTAGGCTTATTCAAGCCACACGAATATGGCAAAGTTATTTTGCCTATGACGGTTTTGAAACGCTTTGATGATGCATTAAAAGAAACCAAGGATGCTGTAGTAGAGATGGCAAAGAAGCTTGATGAACAGCATGTGGAAGGCGCTGCCCGTGATGGTATTCTTCGTACAGTCGCAAAACGAGATTTTTATAATACAAGCAATTTTGATTTTGCCAAATTGATTGCTGACCCAGATAATATAGAGGATAATTTTGAAGAATATCTGCAAGGATTTTCTGATAATGTGAAAGATATTATAGAGAATTTCGATTTCGATAATACAGTTAAGTTGATGGTAAAAGGCGGAGTGCTCTTTGTAACAATTCAAGAGTTTAATTCTGCAAAGGCTGATATGTCACCGGATAAGATTACTTCTGCGGATATGGGTTATATTTTTGAAGAATTAATTCGTAAGTTCTCAGAGTCTTATGATGAGCAAGCCGGAGCACACTTTACAAGCAGGGATATTATCTATCTTATGACAGAGTTGCTGGTAGCTCCTGAAAAGACAGAAATTATGGAAAATGGATGTACTAAGACTGCTTATGATATGGCTATGGGTACATCACAGATGTTGGGGTGCCTGACAGAACGATTAAAAGAGATTAGTAGTAAAGCAAATTTAGCCTGTTTTGGACAGGAGTTCAATCCTGAAACTTATGCAATTGCTAAAGCGGATATGCTTATTAAAGGTAAAAATGAATCCGGTATGAAATATGGTGATACATTGAGCGATGATGCTTTTGAAGGGTATGAGTTTGACTACATTATTTCCAATCCACCTTTCGGCATTGACTGGAAACGTGAAAAAGAAGCTGTTGAAAAAGAAGCAAAGCGTGGTTATGAAGGACGTTTCGGTCCTGGAGTTCCTGCGATTTCAGATGGACAGATGCTGTTTATGCTTAATGGCGTGAAAAAGTTAAAAGAAGGCTCCGGTAGAATGGCTATTATTCAAAATGGTTCTTCTTTGTTTACCGGGGATGCCGGAAGTGGTGCTTCTGAAATTCGTAAATATGTGATTGGAGAAGATTTGGTAGAGGCTATTGTACAGTTGCCTACAGACTTGTTCTACAATACGGGTATCTCTACATATATTTGGATTTTGACCAAGGGTAAGGATATGAATCGTAGTGGCAAGGTGCAGCTTATTGATGCCAGCAAATGTTATGTGAAACGTCGTAAGAATATCGGTTCTAAGAGAGTTGACCTTGACGATGCATGCATTGAGCTTATTCTCAAGGCGTATGAAGGCTTTGAGAATGAAACCTATGAGGATAACGGATTGGTAGTGGAGTCGAAGGTGTATGATAAAGAGTTCTTTGGATTTACAAAGGTTACTGTGGAAACGGCACAGGTTGATGAAGATGGTAAACCAATCTTGAAGAAAGGAAAGAAACAGCCAGTAAAAGGTGCTACAGATACTGAAATCATTCCTCTGAGTGAAGATATAGTTGCATATATGGAAAAGAATGTGCTGCCATATAATCCGAATGCTTATATTGATTCATCAAAGAATAAGGAAGGGTATGAAGTGCCATTTACAAGATTATTCTATAAATTTGAGGCACCTGCTTCTTCTGATTCTATATTTGAGGAGATAAAGGCACTGGAAGCAGAAGAAACAATTTTGATGAAGGAGTTGTTTGGAAATGCGTGAGATGAAAGATAGTGGAGTTGAATGGATTGGCGAAATACCGGATGATTGGGAAATTATTGCCAATAAACACTTGATGAAAAAAGTTAAGAATATAAGAACTCAATATACAGGTGAGGATGTTCTTTCACTTACGATGAGAGGGGTAATTGTAAGAGATTTGGATAATCCATCAGGCAAAATGCCCGCTACTTTTGATGGATACCAATTCGTGGAAGCTGGAAATCTGTTGATGTGCCTGTTTGACATTGATGTCACCCCGCGTTGTATAGGATTGATTAAGAATGATGGTGTATGTAGTCCCGCTTACAGTCAATTCAAATTGGGTACGATTGCTGATGCAAGCTATTATTACTATTATTATCTAAACCTTGACAATACCAAGGAACTACTGCATCTTGCGAAGAATTTGAGACATTCCTTAACGGAGGAACAATTAGGTGCAGTACCTACTGTTTTACCACCAATGAAAGAACAACAAAAAATTGCGTTTTTTCTGGATGAGAAGTTGGCACAGGTCGAAACTCTTATCGCAAATGTGCAGAAACAGATTGAAAAGCTGAAAGCTTATAAGCAGAGCTTGATTACAGAGGTTGTCACAAAGGGAATTGACCCTACTGTGCCGATGAAGGATAGTTGCATAGATTGGATTGGAGAAATGCCGAAACATTGGGAAAAGTTACGTGTGAAATATATTGGTAATACTCAAAATGGCATATCTAAAGGTGGGGAATATTTTGGAAATGGATATCCATTTGTGAGCTATGGAGATGTATATAAAAATATGGAATTGCCATCTGAGGTTGCTGGATTGGTAGAATCAACGGAAATAGAAAGAGAGAATTACTCAGTGAAAAAGGGAGACATTTTCTTTACTCGAACATCTGAAACGATAGAAGAAGTGGGTTTTTCCTCTGTGTGCACAGAAACAATAGAGAATGCAACATTCGCAGGTTTCTTAATTAGATTAAGACCTTTTAATGATGCGTTAACTACGCAATACGCTAAGTACTATTTTAGAGGAGAACATATTCGTCGCTATCTTGTAAAAGAAATGAATTTAGTAACACGAGCGAGTTTAGGGCAAGGTTTGTTAAGGGCAATGACAGTATTGATACCACCACATAATGAGCAAATTGCAATCGCCGATTTTCTGGATAAAAAATGTGCTCAAATTGACCGCTTAATTGCTATTAAACAATCTAAGATTGAAAAATTGGAACAATACAAGCGTTCCCTTATTTACGAATATGTCACAGGTAAGAAGGAGGTGTCATAGTGGATAAAAGCGAAAAGAGATTTGAACGAGATATAGAATCATTTCTTATCTCACCAGAAGGTGGATATACCCAGTTCTGTGGGCAGGACGCAGATGGTAATTGGGTACATAACCGCCAGCATGATGTAGCTAAGTGCATCTATATGGATGTGCTTTGTGAGTTTATTGAAAAGACACAGCCGAAGGAGTGGGCGAAGTATGTAAAGTACTATGGTGCAAATGCATCGGAGAAGTTATATCATCGCTTAGAGACCACTATATCCAATCAAGGATTATTATATGTTCTTCGCAATGGAATAGAGGATATGGGTTGTAAGTTGAAGGTGTGCTATTTTAAGCCGGAATCAGAAAACAGTTCTTTGGCAGCGGAACGCTATGAGGCGAATATACTTGGTTGTACCCGTCAGTTCCGCTATAGTACTGCTAATACCAATACTATAGACATGGTTCTTTCTGTCAATGGTATTCCGGTGGTGGCTTTGGAACTGAAAAATCAGCTGACAGGTCAGGATTACCACTGTGCAATCAAGCAGTTTAAGGATGATCGTAGCTCTAAGGAGTTTGCTTTCAGATTAAATCATAGATTTTTGGTTTATTTTGCGGTTGATTTATATGAGGCTTGGATGACTACCCAGTTGGCGGACGGGAATACTCATTTCCTGCCATTTAATCAGGGTTCCAATGGAGCCGGTGTAACCGGAGGAGCAGGAAATCCACGGAATCCAAGTGGATATGATACAAGTTATCTGTGGGAAGAAGTACTTCAAAGAGACAGTATGCTTGACTTGATTCACCGTTTCATTTCTTTCGTGAAAGAAAAGGAAGAAGTGGTTAAGAATGGTGTTACTAAGATGGTGACAAGGGAAAAGATGATTTTCCCTCGTTATCATCAGTATGATGTTATAAAGAAAATTATGGCTGATGTGAAAGTAAATGGTGTTGGGAACAATTATCTGATTCAGCATTCGGCAGGTTCCGGCAAGTCTAATTCTATCGCATGGATTGCTTATAGATTAGCATCTGTACACGATGCAGATAATAAGGGATTGTTTGACTCTGTCATTGTAGTTACAAACCGTGTGGTATTAGATGGTCAGTTGCAGGATACCATTAACAGTTTTGAACATCAGGTTGGTTTGGTAGAAGCCATTGATGATAAGAAAAATTCAAGAAGCCTTGCTGAAGCTATCAATGATAAGAAGCGTATTATTATCTGTACGATTCAGAAATTCCTTTTTGCTAAAAAGGACATGGAGAAATTCCGTGGACGTAAATTTGCGGTAATTATTGACGAAGCACATCAGGGCCAGAATGGAGAGAGTGCTAAGACTCTTAGACGCAGCCTGATAGATATAGGTGCTGCAATTAAGGAATATGCAGAAGAAGCAGGAATTGAGGAAGAAGAAGTAGATTTGACTGACGAGTATATCAATGCGGTTATTGGCCAGGGAAGGCATGATAATCAGTCATTCTTTGCATTTACAGCAACGCCAAAGCAACAGACGATAGAGACTTTTGGAACTGTTGTTGGAGTAAATGAGAATGGTGAATCTGTTAGAGCACCGTTCCATGTCTATTCTATGAGACAGGCAATCGAAGAAGGGTATATTCTCGATGTGTTAGCAAATTATACAACAGTAAAAGAAGCTTTCAAACTCATAAAAGTATCAGAAGATAATCCGGAACTGATTGAGGGACCGACATCCCGTGCATTATTTAAGTACTACAAGAAACATGGTTATACGATTGCTCAGAAGACAGAAATGATAATGACGAACTTCCTTGAAAATTGCCGATATCAGATAAATGGAAAAGGAAAGGCGATGGTTGTTGCAGATAGCCGTGCGAATGCTGTTCGTTATTATCTTGCCATTAAGAATTATATAAAGGAGCATGAGGCGGAATGTGCAGGCAGCGATGTTATGATTGCTTTTTCCGGGGAAGTAACCCTTGAGGATTATCCGAGTGAGAAACCATTTACAGAGGCTACTATGAATGTGGATGAAAACGGAAAGTACATTACCACAGACAAGAAGTTTCGTAAGGCGTTCCACAGTAGCCAGTACAATATTCTGGTGGTGGCGAATAAGTATCAGACCGGATTTGATGAACCATTGCTCCATACGATGTATGTTGACAAAAAGCTCCATGATGTTACCGCAGTACAGACACTTTCTCGTTTGAATCGTACAACATCAGGGAAGAATAGCACTTTTGTATTGGATTTTGAAAATACAGAGGAAGATATTAAGGGAGCATTTCTTCCGTATTATGAAGATACTACTATGGAAGGCGATACGGATATAAACGCAGCATACGATATTAGAAATAAGATTCATGATTATATGATTTATAATTATGATGATGTGGATGTGTTCAATAAGTTTATGGTTTCTAATGTGGGTAAAAATCAGGATGCGGCAGCATTGGGGAGATTAGCAGGTATGTTCCGTCCGGTCATCCAGAGATATAAGGATTTAGATGAGGATGACAGAGAAGCATCAAGAGATTATATACGAAGATTTAACCGTATTTATTCATATGTTACACAGCTGGTGCGTTTGCACGATCCTGAGTTGTTTCATGAATATCAGTACACCACGCATCTTGTAAAATTGCTTCCTAGACCTGATGTGGTAGATTTTGTTGATATTGATGATAAGATTCGTTTGGAGTATGCTTCACTTACTGAGACTTTTGCAGGAGCAATCGTATTGGATGAAAAGCCACCAGTATTTGTACCAGGTGGAAGTGCGGCACCAAAGAAGAATAGTAAGAAAAAGGATACTTTGCAGAGCATCATTGACAAAGTTAATGAACGCTTTAGTGGTAATTTCACTGATGCGGATAGAGTAATCATTGAAGGTATTTATCAGATGTTTATGAAGGATACCGAGGTGAAGAAATTCAAGAAGTATGCTAAGGACAACAGTACTGAAATGTTTGTGAAGTCACTGTTCCCGGATAAATTCAGGGATATTGTGACACAATGTTTCTTAGATAATAACGATTCTTTTGCTAAACTGTTTAACGATCCGGATTTTTATCAGAAGGTTCAGGATGCAATGGCAGCAGAGTTATATAAGGCGTTAAGGAAGGATTAATATTAAATTCCCCCTCACTGTATGTGCATGGCTATAAAGCTATGAGGGCGGCAAGATGGCGTAACCTGCAACCATGCGTGGGCGATTGTAAAGTGGGGGTCATTCCCCACCGCCATATTGATTTGATAATACTACACAGATGAATTAGCTTTATATTAAGAATAGTATAGGAATTAAAGTCGGTGGATGCATGAGATAAAAATTAAGATAGATATAAGTGATTTGATGGCAGGGGAAGAATTAATAAGTTGAATTACTTAGTGTTTATGTGAGGAGGTCATAAAATGCAGAGTCCAATCCATGAAGGATATGAATATCAGGATTATTTTACTGTTTCAATAATTCTACAACTGATGGTTCAACAGATAGATGCTGAACTGATTATCGATCGTAAGGATTTCAGCGGAGATAAATTTGACGATTTAAAGTTGAAGATGTCTAATGGCAACACTGAATTTCAAATTAAGTATTCTGATGAAGAAAGCTCCCATAAACTTACTAAAGATGACTTGGCAAATGGCAATGGACATGATACTGCGTTATGTGATCTTTTCGCTTCTTGGAAAATGAGAAAAGAATCCGAAAATGATACTCAAATAAAGTTATGTCTTGCGTGGAACAGGCCTACTGATGATGATCCAATTACAGAGTTTTTGAAACCTATTCAAGAACAATCTCTGCCTTTTTCGGTTGTTGCATATTCGTTTGACGGTGACGTGTTTTGGCCAGCAGAAAAATTACCACCAAAAAGTTGGAGAAAGTTTAATACGGCGATTAAGTCAGGACTTATTGATAGAGAAGCCTTTTTAGCTTTTTGTAATGAGCTCACGATTATTTTAGAAATGCCTAAAGCAAGTCTGGATTTAAAGAATCCTGGAGCTCTAGAAAATGTTATTATTCGGCAAACTGAGAAATTGGGGGTAGGAATATATCCAAATGATGCTCTCAACGTAGAGGATATTATTTATAAACTTGCAACGGAAGTAAAACATTCTAGAGCGATAGGAAACAGACTTTATACAAATATATTAGTGGGGCGCCTTGGATTAATAATGGATTACGGGAAATTCGATCAAAGATTTCCGGTGGATTCAACGCATCAGATTATACTTGGTGATGAAATTGAAAAGTTACACAGAGTAATTCATGATTCAAAACGTGTCATTATTTCAGGCAATCCTGGATCTGGAAAGTCTTGGCTTGTTGATGAATACATAGATAAACTTACGAGCGAAGATAGTAAAGTTATACATTATAATTGTTTCCAGTCTTTACAGGATACAAATAGCCTTGAGAGAATACGTGTCACTTCCTTATATGGAAATCTAGTTTCGCAGATTGTGGAACAATGCCCCGAGCTAGTTGTACATAAAAATACAGTTTATGGTGCTAATAAAGCAGAGCTTGAAAATTTGCTTTGTTTCATTGAAGAAGAATTCTATTTAGTGGTAGATGGTCTAGATCATATAGCTAGAGAATATGAGCTAAATAAAGATTTTATTTCCCACTCTGAAATTGAAATCATTTCGGAACTGTTGGAAATCGATTTTCCTGATAACTGCTATGTAATAATATCATCGCAGCCAATAGATGAAATAGAGAAGTTTAAAAGCAAGAACTACAGTGTATTTGAGATTGAGCCATGGGGAATAGAACAAGTAAAATCCTTGATGGAGACTTTTCAAATTAGTGATGATACTATTGAAGATGATGATATTTCATCAATAAGTGAATATCTACTTAAGAAATCTCAGGGAAATGCTCTATACCTTAGTTATATCTTGCGCCAATTACGAAACTTAGATGTGAATAAAGAATTAATAGACGAAATACCTGACTACGATATCAGTCTGTCTAAATATTATTCCTATTTGTATACAAAAGTTCATAATAACCGCACGGTTAATGCACTTTGTGGGGCAGATTTCTATCTTGGTTTAAATGATTTAATGGAGATTACAGGAGATGGAGAATTTGTAGAACAAGATATATCGGTGCTTCATCCATTATTGATAGAAAATACACTAAGCGGTGGCTTTTCAATCTATCATGAAAGTTTCCGCCGGTTTGTTTTAGCTTCATTAAAAGATAAAAAAGTGGATTTAGAGAGAAATGTCTATGGTATTCTTGCTGATTGGTTACAGAAGAAACCATTTTTTGAATTTGACAAGTCATTTTATTATCTTACTGAATTGCTGTATAAAATCAAGAGGGATGTCGAAAATATTGAATTGATTGAGAAAGAATTTGTTCTTAAATCAGTCTCAGAGGGTTATTCTCGAAAACGAATAAGAATGAACTTGAATTGTATTATCCGAAGTGCGGGTAGAATTAGAAATTTAGTTGCGTTGGTAACAGCAGGTGAGTTGTTGGCAATGCTCGATGATATGAACGAATTCGATAGTACTGGAGAAGAATACTTCCAAGCAATATGTGATATAAAGGGTGCTTCTAAACTAAATCAATTAATGCAAATTGATGGAAAACCAACCTTTGATATGAATATAGGCCGAATTGCGTGTTATATTTCTTCGAAAGCTGGTATTACACCTTGGTGGGAACTGTATTTAGATACAGAGGCTAAACAGTATAAGATTGAGGAACTTAAATACTATTATAGATATTATCTTGATGAACAAGGAGTTAGTATCATTCCTAAAATTATGGAGGCAATAGAAAAAGAAAAGGTTTCAATAAGAAACCAATGTATTGAGATTGCGTATGATGAGCTACAGGACTATATAGAATTTGATGAAATTGTTTCAATTGCGGAGGAGCAACAACTGATTAATTGGAAAAACTTTCTTTCGTATATTGAGACTGGATATTATCCGCAAAGTGAAGTTTCCTTTGAGGTTACAATTGGAAACTGGGAAAAAATCAAAACATTGAGGATGCCAGGAGAAAAAGATATAAGGATTTTTAAAGAATTTTTCTCACAAATATATTATCTGGCTGTGGAGGGGGATAGGAAAGTAATAGAGAAAGTCTGTGAGGATTGTGAAAATATTAACTGGTTCTATAATTGGATAATATATTCTATCAAGATGTCAGAATTGTGTGCACACACAGCACAAATGGATTCTAAAACAATCTGTGAAACAGCACTTACTAATTTGGAACTATTGCTACAGGATACGGAAGTTTTCAAAGGAGAACCACGTACTTGTGATTTGTATTTTCTACAGAATGAATTAACAAGGTCATATGAACGGGCGGTAGAGCTGATTGTCAAAAATGGGACAGTAGAGGATCTGGAGAAAGCACTGGGGATTCTCGAACGGCTTGATGATGAGACTGGAACAAGTTTGAATCATAGTATGGGAGGTCCATTAACTGATGCTGAATTTTTGGGTTTAATATCTCGTTTTCTGACAATTGATAATTATGAGATCGTAAAACCTTATTTATTAAGGACTCAGGAGAAAATAGAAAAAAATGAGGTATATGATTGTATAGCTGCAGCAAAGTTACGTTTTGTTAGCCTTATTTCAAAGTATAATCAGTCTGAGGCTTTAGAGCATTTTGATGTATGTATACGTTATCTTGTTGCATATGGATATCACAAGGATATTATTCTGTTGCAAATTATGGATTCTTATAACATTTTTTTTGAAGCTGTTGCAGGAAATCCAGAAGAGGAACGTGATACAATAACAAAAATGACAATGGCTCTTTGGAATCATACTGATGGAAGAGAAACAAAGCACTTTCTAAATCGCTGGTTTGATAAATTGCTCAAGACAGACTCGAACTATGCACTTGCATTCCTGTCGGGGTTACAAATCAAGTTCGGAAAAAGCTGGGTTGTGGAGGGCATGCTACGTTCTGCTATAAAAAAGTATAGCAATGATTTGAACTGTTTAGATATTGTGATTGGACTGATTGAGTCGCTTCCAAATGATACAAGCCCAAGAATAATTGAAGCATCCACATCTGTATTCAGAACACTAGAGCAGATGTGCACAGGAGCAGACGATGATGAAAGATTACTAATCAAGTGCCGTATGAATGAACTTGTTATCAATGTTGTTTCAAGATTCAATATCCTTGATAGTCCTTGGTCGGACAATGATTCGTGGAAAGATGGAAGCATTAAAGAATTTTTATTAACAGTTGAGTCATCAGGATTTGATGTTTCACAGTATATAGAATATTTCCATATAAAAAAAGCCAACGATATGGAAAACAAAGAAGTTAAGAAAACAGTGGATGTTTTTGAAGGTAATCAAACACGTTTTGAAGCCTTAACTACAGAGGATGCAAAGAAATGGTTTGAAACACATGATTTAATTGAGCGAGATGTACAAGATATCTGTAGATTCCTTAGAAATTATCAGAATGATAAGGACACTCTACTTGAGATACTGAGATTTATAATTACTGAATACGGTGGGTGGGGGTATAGTAAGAAACGTAAGGATACTGTTCTACAAATCATTGAGCAGTTGGAACTTGACGATAAAGAAATGTCAGAAATTCATATGTTGATGTACCTTTACTCATATGAATGGGGAAGTTCGTTAATTGATAAGGATGAATTTCTCAATAGTATACGACTTAGTTCTGATATAGCCTGTAACACATTTTATAGTGAATTACCTGAAGTTATTATTTCGCATTCGGGCAGAATTACAAAAGGTCTTTTGGATGCACTTTTTGCGTTTGGGTATGATAAGGACAGCATTATTACGATTTGGAGAAATGCATTTGATATTATGAAACTTCGTTTCCCGAATCTTGATCATTATCCTATTGATAATGTTTTGGAAGAAACAGATGAACTGTTAGGACTGCGTAATTGCTTATTAATGCGGTTTATTGATGGAGGTAAGGAATCGTTTCTGGCAACTTATGCTTATTTGGCAAATGCTGCTGAAGAAGAGAATTATTCAGAATTTACAGAAGCAATAGTATTTTGTCTAGAACATTATGAACAGTATAATCTTGTGACACAAATAGCAATTGCAGATTTAGTAAGATGTTATGGATATCGTTTGAAAGATTTGAATGTTGATCGAATGATAAATGCAATTAATGCTGTTTATCCAACCAGAAATTTGCTTTTGGACGTCATATTTTCGGAATTTACAATATATAAGAGCTATCTTTTAAAGTGTGCAGATAAACATTCACCAGATTATTTGGAACAAGAAGATATGGAGTTTTACTTAGCTGAACAACTATATGATCTTGGGAAAGAAGAGGCTCGAGAAGGAACCGATGAATACGCTAAGAATTCAGTATATCGAGATCCAATTATGCAGGTGGTCGATACTTGTGGTATTGACTATGTAGAATTGTACGAAAGGCTACATGCATCAAGTAGATTGAATGATAAAATACGCGATTTTGTTGGTGGGGGAAGTAAGATGCCTGAAACAAATACCGTGTACAAATCATATGTAATTCAATATGCGCTCCATGTAATCATTGAAAAAGCTTATCGTGACAGAAAACCAGAGTTGATTCCGCAGAATTTGTTTCGGCTGATACCTGACTACCAAGGGATGTATAAATTATTCAAGTGCCGTGAAATTCCACCCCAAAATCATCTATATGATAAGAGTAATTCGTGCGAGCCTTTTATAAAAAATAATGAGGCTGAATATATTCTAGTCGGAAGTTCTGAGATAAGAAAACAAATTGATTATCATCAGGTGTCTTGGGTATATGCATATCAAGGAATTGTAGGAGAAGATGATGAAGAAAATCAGATTCCATTCCAGCAATGTTTAGTTTCATCAATTGAAAATGGAGAATGCTGTGTAATTTCAAGTAATTTGGGAGCACTGATTGATTTTAGAAGAACACTGGATTTAGAATTAGAAGATGAAGGTTATTTGTGGCCAGGAATGACAGTTTCTAAATTACTTAATGTTCATATTGAATTTGATTTTTTGAATGGAAGATATATTGCAGTTAATCAGGAAAATGATATTGTCTTTATTATGAAAAAATGGTCATCGAGTTACAAAGGCGACAGCGAGTATCCTGGGAATGCGATTCCATTATATAGTGGTACTGAGTTGTATATAAAGAAAGAGTATATTGAAACGTTGGAGAAACAATTTGGAACATTGATGATGAAAACTTGCGTGGAATCATATACGCAGACTTACTGATTTGATTTGTAAGAATTGTATATTGTATATAAGATGTGCAGTGGAAATCAGCTTGATGAATGAAAGGGATGGAAATGATGGTAAAAATAGATAAGTTGTATTAGAACATTAATTGTGTAAAAACTATAACTAAAGTAGAAAGTGGATGTTTATTATGGATATAAAAGAATTAATCGGTGAAGCAACTGAATATGATAAAAAGCTGGCACTGGAGGAAAAGAAACCAAAAAGCTGGTGTAAAAGTGTAAGTGCGTTTGCAAATACATTTGGTGGAGCTTTAATTTATGGCATTTCCAATGATGGACAGGTTGTTGGACTTAATGATCCGGAAGGGGATGCAGAAAAAATAAGTGAAATGATAAAATCAAGATTAACTCCGATTCCGGAATTTAAGCTGAGATTCCATAAAACGGATGATGGAAAAATTTTGGTCATCCTTGAAGTATATAAAGGAGACGAAACACCATATTATTATTCGGGAGATGGAGTGCTGGAAGCCTATGTTCGAATTGGAAATGAAAGTGTAAAGGCAACCGCAACGGAATTAAAGCGTCTTGTCCTCAGAGGAAAGAATACTTCCTATGATTCGCAGAATTCTACCTATAAGGCGGAAGATTATGCTTTTTCAAAGCTTAAGGAAAGATATAAGAAGTGGACCGGAAACAGTTTTGACGATAAAGATTTGATTTCTTTTGGACTGGTAAATGAACAGGGAAACTTGACCAATGCAGGAGCGTTACTTGCCGATGAAAGTCCTATTCGTTGTTCAAGGTTGTTTTGTACAAGATGGAATGGATTGAATAAAAGTGGTGGTGCAGTCGATGCATTGGATGATGCAGAGTATTCAGGCAGTGTTATTTCCCTGATTGAAAATGGGGAAGCATTTATCAAACGTAATTGCAAAATGAAATGGCGTAAAACCGCAAATTCAAGAGAAGAAATGCCGGAGTATGTAGAGCGAAGCTATCACGAAGCACTTGTAAATGCCCTGGCACATCGTGATTATCTGGTCAATGGAAGTGAAGTCCATATTGACATATATGATGACAGAATGGAAATCTATTCTCCGGGAGGAATGCCGGATGGTTCCATGATTCAGGACAGAGATCCGCTTACAGTACCTTCTACCAGAAGAAATCCGGTTCTTGCGGATGTGTTCAATAGGCTTGGATACATGGAACGTAAAGGTAGTGGATTTGGAAAGATTATTAGTGGATATGAATTTCAAATTAATTATAGTGAGGGTAAAAGACCAACATTTCGTTCAGATAGATATCAGTTTACTGTTGTGATGCCGAATTTGAACTACAATGTCCCTCAAGATGTCCCTCAAGATGTCCCTCAAGATGTCCCTCAAGACAAACTGGATATGCAGATTCTGGACTTGATTCGTAAAGACAATAAAATTAGTACAGAGAAAATGGCAATTGCATTGGGCGTAAGCTCTAAAACAATCAAGCGTCATATAAAAGAAATGGATAATGTATGTTATGTTGGGCGTGGGTTCAGTGGACACTGGGAAATTACGGATAAAGAGTAATATGTAACAGGATAACTGTAAAAATTAATTCCCAAGTTGCGGAATAATTTACAAGGATATAGTGGGTTAACAAGTAGTTGGGGCTATAAATAAGTGAAAGAGGGTGTTGATATACAAAATTTATTATAGGGCATGGCTTTGATATTTATGTGGCTTTTCAAGAAAGATTTTCATAGTATGGCTGCGAAGTGTTATGAATGGAATGAAACATTTTTTGTAAAGTTGTTCTTGAATCAGGAAATGAAGCAGAGGGTCATGATTTAGTTGATAGAGTTTTGTACGCGAGATTCAAGAAAAAAGACTTTTGTGTGTTAGATGTCAGAATATGAGCTGAGTATGGTGGCGGAAAGTTCGGTGGAGTATAGGAAGAAATGATTTGGTAGGTCGTAAATAACAATGTAATCGGCTTAAAGGATTGGGAGGAAGGTATATGGCGAAAGAATTTGATGTATATACTGGAATGTTAGAATATAAAGGTATTTCATTTAGTTTCATGTTTGATAAGAAAGAGTTACGCCTTATTCCGCCAGAAGAAAAACGTAGAGAAATTTATTATGATTGGTTTAGCGAAGAAATTTCCCCAGGAGTATATACCTTTGGGGATTTGCCTGTAATGGAAGAAGCGTATTTGATGGGACGATGTAATGAGGATGGACGAAAAATTATTTTTATTACACGACAAGGAGCAGGTATTGGAAGATACAATTCTGTTCTTGTAATTGAAGTTATTGGATATGTTTTATGCAGATATGATAGAGAAACTATTGATAGAATTAATTTTTGTGGACCAGAAATTAATTGCATTCATCCCATTGGACAAGCATTTACTTATACTTATAAAGAAGAATACTTCGAGAGGGGGATCCTAACTATTCAGACGAATAGCTTTGATGAAACTACAACAGCAGAACAGAGCTTTTACGTTGATCATCATTTGGTGAAAATCCACTTTGGAATCTCGCGAGGTATATCAACTGGTGTTGGAGAATCACCGTTAAAACTAAATTCTTCATTAACATTTGATTTTGAACCAACAGATGATTATAGTTTGATTATTAAACTCTGGAGAATAGCGAAACAATTTATTCAATATTTGTGCTATAGTCAAAATGTCACTTTCTCAAAGATTGAACTGTGTGCTCCATATGAAGGTGGAAAACACGAAGGGTTTGCAGAATTGAATATTACTTCTGACAAGTCTGTATCGGATGTTGAATGTCTAAAGAAGGGGCATTATATTCGTCAAAGGGATATAGGAGGTTTCGAAGGAGATATACTAAATGATATTGCATCAGGAAAACTATATATTCGACATCTACCAGAAACTTATCAAAAAGGAAGACATAAAAATGCTGCGGATTTCATCTTGACTATTGCAGCATTTGAATGGGAATTAAAGAGGCTGTTTCCAGAACTGGCTAAACAGAAGAAAAAGGGTAAAAAAGTTTTTCTTTCAGAAAAGATAACTGGTGCAATAGAAAAAATGATGACTGTAATGGAGGTGTTTGGAAAGCAATTGTACGGATTTAGTGATGAGGTATTTGATGGTGATGCGATTGGAAAGAGATTAGCAAAGCAACGAAATAACTTTTCTCATGGGAATTTAGATCAGGAATTTATTGGAAATTCATTACTTGATTTGGTATTTATGGAATATTTAGTGTATGGAATGCAATTAAAAAAATATGGTATTCCAGATGTAAAGATTCAGAGATGTATAAATGACCTATTTCAGAAGAATATTATGATAAAGGAAAAGTCTTCTGAAGAATGTTAAGAAGAGCCTCCTAATAGTATTTGAAAAGGCAAAAAATTAGTTGATATGATAAATATTACTGTAGGTATTGATGATTGGGAAGAAGTAAAGATAAATGAAATATGTATTCCAAGAGCAGGATAGGCATTATTCTGATTACGCTAACTGGAACAAAACATAAATGCATTCATTACAACAGATAATAAGAACGGAGTTCTCACTGGTATTTATAATGATGGTGTCTGCAGCAGGTTCATACATACCGAACTGGTAATTAAGATTGACAAATTATCTGCTGGAGAAAGACTTAGTTGACTCGACTGGATTTCACTGATATAATAAGTTTCACTACAGGAATGAAAGTGGTGATATGAGTGAAATTAGATAGAATTGGATTAGAATGTGTAGAGAATAAGTTTTTAAGACTTCCAAATATTCAGAAGTATGAAGTTGTCCATAGGACAGAAGATGGTTTTATTGCATCTGTGGAGATGGATGATGGGTATGAGTTTCATATAAATGCCTGCTTCTTGAATAGGGTATTTCCGTCCACGATTATGGAATTGATTGAAAAGCAGGATAAAAGCCGGGGAGTTAGCATTTTGGTTGCTCCATATATTTCAGAGAGAACCGCACAAATATGCGAAGATAACGGAATGGGTTATTTTGACTATGCCGGAAACTGTTGGTTTGTAGGTCATTCGATTTATTTGTCTGAAAAGGGAAATAAGAATCCAAGACCCAAAGAGCAAAGGTCTGTGTCCATATTTGAAAGGACTTCCGTGGTGTCTTCCTGTATTTTGCGTGAGTTGTTTGTGGATGTAACTAAAATATGGAAACTTAAATATCTATCGGAAAAGGTAAGTTGCAGTATTGGACAGGTATCCAAACTGATGAAAGTTCTGGTGGAAAATGCATGGGTAGAAAAACTTCCGGATGGTTATAAGGTTATCAATCCGGAATCGCTCCTGTCGGAATGGAGCAGGGATTATGGTAAAAAAGAAATAACATCCTACGCTTGCTATAGTTTAGATAATATATCTGTTATTGAGGAGCGATTGAAAAAATTAAAGACAGATATGGGAATTGATTCTTATCTTACCGGATTGTCCGGTGGAGTGCGTTATACGCCGGTGGTGCGTTACAATAAGGTACATGTTTATATCGCACCGGAGGATATTCAGGAAGCAATCCGATATTTGGACTTGAAAGAAGTAAACAGTGGTTCAAATGTGGTTATTTTTCCATTAGAAAATGATTCTTATATCAAGGATTACAGGGTGATTGACGAGTCCGCAGTAGTATCCCCTCTGCAAATATATTTGGATTGTATGCAGATAAAGGGCAGGGGAGAAGAAATGGCGGAAGCGGTTTTGCGGAAGGAGATTCTTAGATGATAAGAGATGAAGACTTGAAAAGCAGCGTAGACTATTCGGAAGGTCAGAAGAGGGCTGCACATAGAGTTCTGGTAGAGCTGGTTAATATTTTTCAGGAATATGAAGATGAAATCCGCGTGGTAGGAGGTTGGGTTCCGGATTTAATGTTTCCGGAAGAAGGTCATGTGGGAAGTGTGGATGTAGATATTATGATTAATCATCTGACTTTGCAGGATGAAGGCTATCAGAATATGTCGAGGATACTTCAGAAAAACGGATACAAGGAGCATCCGGAAAAATACTTTTCCTTTGTAAAGACAGTGATAGTGGACGGAATATCTTATGATGTAGATGTAGATATTTTAGCAGGAATGTACGGTGGTACCCAACCGAAGAGAAGAAGCCAGCATGTGCAGGGCATTAAGGCATTAAAGGCCACAGGCGGTAATTTTGCATTTGAATTCCCGGCACAGAAGATTAGTGTGGAGGCAGAACGCCCGGATGGAGCAACAGATGTTGCGAATGTCAGTGTTGTAGCTGTAGTTCCTTATATAATAATGAAAACGGCAGCAATGGGCAGAGGAAAAGCAAAGGATGCTTATGATATTTACTTTATCATCAAGCATTATATTGGTGGAGTAAGAGAGCTGGCAAAAGAATTTGAACCTGTAAGGGATAAAAATATTGTAATAGAAGCGAAAGATAAGTTAGCAGGTAAATTTGCTTCTGAAAATCATGCCGGTCCAAAAGATGTGGCGGATTTTATGGATTTAGAGGATGAAGAAAGTATAGAAATGACCAAGAGAGATGCTTACGAACAAGTGCAGGCATTATTGAATTTAATATAGGTATTAAAAAACATCAGGCATGATGTGTGATGAAGACATGATAGTTATTGAGGAAATGGCGATATTGTATAGATGAAAGTAGGAAGCGAATACAAGAATTGGGAGAAGGTGATTTGTAAATGGATTTGGCGACAGCAATTGGATTGCTTAGCTCTTTTGTTACTTTAGAAGAGGCAGGAAGAAGCTGGGTGTTACTTATAAAAGACAAATTGAAGAGAAAAGAGATTGACATTAATAATTGGGATTCAGATGATCCTTTAGTTCAGGCTTGCCTCGATAGATTTAAAACTGACATGGGAGATAAATATAAGGATCATATTTTTTCAGAGGAAGAAATCCAAGAAATCACCAGGGGTTTTTTTGAGCAGAATAGAGAGCTGCGTATAGGGAATGAGGAAAAGAAGCAAATGACTCAGATTATTGAGGATATTTTATACGCATATAATGGGTATACGAAGTCTCTTATGTCGAGCGGCGAAAGAACACTACATAATACGTTATCATCGGATTTCTCCAAGATGATGGATAAGCTGGAGGTGATAGAAGAACAACCTCGTAAGGAAAATATTAAGAAGTTTTTGCATGCGATTGAAATAAGTAAAGAAATTGAACTTGGAAATATCGAAGAGCTTATTAACGGCGAATATGAAATTGACAGGTCAGAAATTATAGAAACGATACAGGTAGGACGAGAAAAATTAGTATCGATACAAGGAAATGCTGGTTCAGGTAAATCAGTTGTATGTAAAAAACTATTAAAGGGAAAAGAATATGTATTAGTAACAAGAGCAGAGAATTTATCCACTGGAAAGAAAGTAAATGATTTGTGGGATTGCGATATAGAGGATGCGATCCTGTGGTTAGAAAATAAACCACTATATATTTTTATTGATGCTATAGAATTTATTGCTGATTGCGGTGATAATGCATTTCCATTATTACAGGAGATATATAGGCTTGCAGATAAATACAACAATGTATATGTTATCACTTCGTGTAGAACCACTGATAGTTCTGCGTTTATGAAGATAAATACAAAATATAGAATCAAAACATATGAGATTCCGGATTTAACGAAAGATGAGATTGATAAGGTTGCACAAAAATATCCAATTATTTTGTCCTTGAATCAGAATAAAACATATTCGGATTTATTACGTGTGCCATTTTATCTCAATTTAATTATATCGGGAGGGTTTGTAAAAGAAAATATTAATGATGAGAATGATTTTAGAAATCTAATATGGGATAGAATTGTCTGCTTAAAGGATAAATGTAGAAAATACGGTGTTTCACAAAGCGATATTAGAGAAACTGTTGAACGTATTGTTTTTGAACGCGCTAGTAGTTTTGTTGTTGGTGTTGATCGTGATATTGTAGATAGCAATATTCTAGAGGCACTGAAATCGGAAGGAATTATTGTTGAGAGCAAGAATAAGATACGCTTGAAATATGATATTTTTGAAGATATTTGTTTTGAAAGATATATAGATAAGGCGTTCGATGCGTGTCGCGGATTATATAATAATTTTTTTGCTAAAATAGAGAAAATCGGACGTTGCATATATAGGAGATATCAGATTTGGATATCTAATAAGTTATTTGTACAGGAGGCTCGCGAGAAATTTGTATATACACTGTTAACCGATAATAGTATTGAAGTAAATTGGAAAAAACAAACAGAGATTGGGATAGTTAAATCAAAATATTGTGGATTGTTTTTTGAGGAATTTCGGGAGTTGCTTGATGAAAAAGCGATTGCAGATTTGATAGATATAACAAACTTATATGCATTTGAGGCGAAAATAAATCAGTCACCAACATTAATAATGAATGTAACACCGATTGGAGCTGCACGTGAATATTTAATTGGAATAGTTTTTGAGGAACGAATAAGTTTAGAAGATAATAGATCTTCTATTATTAAGCTGTGTGATGATTATGCAAATTGTTCTTATAAAACTACGGAGACTGAAGAAAAAGCATGTGAAATAATAATTGGATATATTGACAAGCTAATAGAAAAGAGTAAAGAGGAAAAATCATATTATCAACATGATGAAGAGATTGTACAGCTTTTTCTTATAGTTGCAAAAATGTCAAAAGCATCTAAGTCATGGCTGAGAGAATTTGTTGAAAATATGATAGAAGAATATTGTTCTGGAACTAGTAGAAGGGACAGTATTGCTGAAGAGATTCTAGAGGCAGTTGTGAAAAAATGTCCTATTTCTTTTGCTATGGAATTGCCAGAATTAGCGTGTAGAACAGCGGAAACGTTATGGGGACAAAGAGTGTCAAGAAAGCATTTTGCGTATAATGGATATGACCACAATAATGTAAGAGCGTATGGTTTATCTGACAATGCAGATCACTTCGATAATAATGAAAATGGCGTATATAATAACACTTTTCTCTGGTATGTTATGAGATTTAACTTCATAAAAGGACTTGAGTGGGCAATATCATTTGTTAATAATGCAGTACGGACGTTTGCAGAGAATAAGCCAGATGAGATAACAAATATAGAAATTTATTTTCCGAAAGAAAACAAGAAAAAAGTGTATTGGGGTAATGGATGGTTGTGGATGGCAGATATTATGGAACATAACCTTCCGGTGGTATTGACAGACATTGTTTTTGTAATAAAGAAGACAGTTATTAATACTATGAGAAATTCTTTTGATGGTGCATATATTAAGGGTTTGGCAGAATATGTTAAAAAAACTATATATGAAAAGGCAAACAATGTATTGCTTTTGTCTATTATTGAGGCTATTGGGATGAATTATCAAAAAGAAATGCCGGGGTATGCAATAGAATTAGCATCAAGTATGGAATTAATATATTATGATATTCATCGTAGTGGTGAATTTATGTCTAATCCGACAAAAGAACTGTTGGAAAAACAGATAATGCTATCGATGGGAGTTCCCGAAATAACCAGACGATATGAGAAAGATGAGAAGTGTGCATGTAATTTACAACAATATTTTGCTAATTCATATCTTTATGGAGATGATGCAATAAAAAATAGATGTCATGTTATTTTAGATTACTTATATTCTATTTACGATGAAAAAACTCATCCTAATGAGAATTTGCAGATTCAAAAAATGGATTTTCGCAATGCTGCTGTGACAAAAATAGATGGAAATACGATAATGATTGAACCGCAGATCAAGGGAGAAGCACAAAAGATTGTAAAAGACAATGAAGATGCAAATGCACCAATATTGAATATGAATGAAACATTAAATCGTCTTATAAATGATATTAATGAAAAAAAAGCGGATGTTGGTCAAATTGTTTCAGTAATTAATACTCTTTGTGAAAAGATGAAAGGTGATTATCGTATTGAAATGCAGTTTGAATCAGTACTTGTCACATTGATTGCTTCAGTTTTGATAATGCCAGATGTTACGGATGAACAGCGAAATAAACTAGTTGAGGAATGGATTAAGCGTGTAAAGAAAATATTTTTAAATCAATCCTATGTAGCTGAAGTTAATATGGTAATTGCGTTGTGGGAACAATTGAATCAAGATATAAATAACGATCTTAAACAGCAGCTCTTGTTAATGATATTAGAAAGTATAATTAATGACGATAATTCTGGATTAATTAGCCAGATGGCAGAATTATCAAAGTATTTTTTGTCTCAAAATAAAAGGTATGCAAGTTGTATTTTTAATACAATTATTATGCTTGCCAAAGATGAGATGAATCATCAGAAATTTAATGCTGCATTTATAAAAGAAAATCGTAATGATACTGAGTATGAATTCATTCCTAATATGGTTCCCAAATTACATGGAGTGGATCATTGGATTCGAGATAATAAAGGAAATGAATATCAAAATAAAAAATCTCAGATAATTCAAGATTATTTATATGATGGTAAGAGTGTAGATTTTTCAGAGTTTGATATCAGTAATTACGATATAGACATTCTCTGTAACATTGCATGTTGCGGTTTGGATACAGATGATGAGAGATTTGTCATAGTAATTAGATCGATTGTGCAATGTATGATTCAAATTTGGCATAAAAACTGTAAAAAAATGCGAGCACATGAAATAATTGACTTGTTTCAAGAACATAAAGTATCTTCCTTTTTTCAAAGAGAATTGAATATAATAGGACGAAAACCAGAAGCTGTTTATGATATTTTGTTTAAAGATACTGATTTTTCGATATTTACTAGAGATACAGTGGATTTTTATGAAGATGCTCTTAGTGGCTTTTTGGCGGCATATGTTGATGGATTTAGGGAAAAGGGCAAGAGAGATGACATTGAGAAGAAGATTCGAATTCTTGAAACTTATGTAAATAATATACCAGAAGACTATGTAAGAAATATTCTTGAAAAGAGATTGTTTCTTTGTAAAGGAAGATATAGTAGGTGGGATGTAAACAAAGTAAAGGCAGAATATAGTTATAAAGATAAGTGCTTCTTGAATGCGCAAATTGAAAAGTATGGCTCTAATCATCTGGTGGATGTTCTATACACAATATATTTGCTTAATATTAATGAACTTTTACCTGAAATTTTGGTATCTATTAGTTCATGTTTTACAAAAGCTATTAGAAATAATAAAGAACAGTTTGCAAAAGAGGTAAAAGATTCACAAGTGATAGTTGATATGATTATCTTAAAATCCTTTATATTCTATAGTGATGAGATAAAAAAAGATGAAAAGCTGATTAATGCGTATGAGGACATACTATTAGCATTGACAGAAATAAGAAATGAAAAGGCGGCTGTACTGTTAGATGAATTTCGGATTCATTGATTTGAATGTAAAGGTTGGAAGATTGAATTGGGATGTTAAAAGGAATTGGATGGCGCTATATCGTTGGATGATTTGGAAGAATTTGGCGATGATTTAAAAGAGGCTGTGAAATATATGGTGGAGAAATGGTAAATCTTAGTCTCACTGGTCTCAAAATATTCATGAGACTGGTGAGACTGATTTGAGACTAACCCAAATAGAATGCTTTCCCAACTTGAGGAAAATCAATTAAATTCACTCATAGCATCCACATAATCCTGCAATCCGCTTTTCTTCAATGCCAGTTTTGCATACAGCAGAGGTGTTTCCTCTGCCAGCCGGTAAAGATAAACAACATCATTCGGGTTATCAAAGGTAACGGAGGAATTACATTCCTTGCAACGGATAATAAGAACGGAGTTCTCGCCGGCATTAACAATGATGGAGTCTGTGGCAGGCTCATACATACCAAATTGGAAATCAAGATTATTGTTCATGGCGGTCTCCTTCCCACAGATATTTGGCACCATCCAAGAGGTCGATAATAGCTGTAAGCATAGTGGTGTATTCTGTCTGCAATTCTTTGATTTCATCTGAAGAAGGAAGCATATCAGAGGTGCTGGTTGATGTAAATGCCTTCTGCATTTCAAGTAATTGCAGATATAGTGCATTAACAGTCTGCACCAGGGGATATATGGTTTCTCTCTTGCCAACAACACAGATGCGGTTGTAGATGCAGGAACGGACAAAGTAGTCTTGCTTTTTCATACCGCTTGCAAGAATACGGGCTTCAATTTCCTTGCGTTCGGCGTCGGTGATTCTGAAACTGATGGTTGGTAAATGGAAGTGAAGTGCATATTGACATATATGATGACAGAATGGAAATCTATTCTCCTGGAGGAATGCCGGATGGTTCCATGATTCAGGACAGAGATCCTCTTACAGTCCCTTCAACCAGAAGAAATCCGGTTCTTGCTGATGTATTTAATCGGCTTGGATATATGGAACGTAAAGGTAGTGGATTTGGAAAGATTATCAGTGGATATGAATTTCAAATAAATTATAATGAGAGCAAAAAACCATCATTCCGCTCAGACAGATATCAGTTTACTGTAGTAATGCCGAACCTGAACTACGATGTCCCTCAAGATTTTGAAGGAAATGAGACAATGTCTGAATCAATGTCCGAATCAATGTCCGAATCGATGTCCGAATTGGAAAGGACAAGAATGCAGATTATTTTGCACTATCTCGATACAAATAAAGAAATAAATAGCTCTATTGCAGCAAAATTATTGAAAGTGGAAATAAAGACATCAAGTCGACTGTTATCGAAGGCTGCAAAATTAAATATTCTTAAAAGTTACGGAAAAACAAAGAATAAAGTATATTTTAGAGAATAATACAAATGGATGGTAAAATGTTCCCCAGGTTGGGGAACAGATTAAAAGGAACATGAAAAAGGATAAAAGATGAAAGTGAAATTAGAAGACATAATCGAGGCAATGGAATTTGCCGGTATGGAAACAGAATATTATTATGATACCCAAAGCGAAAAAGTTCTGATGCTGTTTGACGGAATGGTAGATGGTGAGGACAATCCGGAACTTTTCGAAGATATCAAAGAGGGATTTGTCGAGGATTATATACCGTTACCGGGACAATACGATATCAACGAGTATCGAATAATGGAAGAGTTCATATACGAGCTTCCGGCGGGAAAGAATCAGGATGTATTGGCAAGGGCAATCCAGGGAAGAGGCGCTTTTAGAAGATTTAAGGATAAATTGTATGACTTGAATCTGGAGAAACAGTGGTACCAATATCGTGATGAAGCCTATGAAAAAATAGCAAGGCAATGGTGTGAAAAACATAAGATTGATATTGTTGAATAAAAGAAAGAGGTGCTGCTATGATACCCACAGAAGATATTATACCAATAGTGAAAAATACAATCGCTGCATCAATTAAATTTAACACCCATCGCGGATACATTGGTTGGAGCAACTGCGATAATATTTGTATGGATATGCATGACTGCCTTGATATGTGTGCTGAGACTTTAGAAATGCGTGGTTATATGGTTGCACTTGAGGCGGCTACATATATTTTGGTATCTGGTGTTAAGTTAGCATCTCATGCAGATAGTAGTTCGGGAATGCTTACTGATGTTATCATGTGTACATACGAATTAATAGAAAAATGCACAAAAGAAATCGGAAAACAGGACAAACAAATGCGTGATCAAGCACTTGCATTGATTATAAAAGAGGCAAAAAAGAGTGTGTTTGATGGTTGGACTGACTGGCGTTATGAACTGCTGAAAAGTGGGATTTGCCTATGCGATGAAAAGAGCGCAAAGAAACTTGAAAAGATTTTGGATACCCTGTTGGAAAATTCACAGGAGGATTATTTCCCGGAATACACGAAAAAAGAAGATTTGATTGTAAGATATCTTTTACATCGACATTTATATGGCAAAAAGAATACGCAGAAGGAACTATATCAGAATATTTCGATAAATGAACTCCGTATTATCGCTATCAATGATGCTATGGAAGAGAAGAATTATGATGAAGCAGAGAAACTTTGTTTAGAGAAAGCAAATGCGGAAAATACATGGCATTATCATAGTGGTGATCCGGAAGATTGGAATAACATGCTATATGACATATACAAGACAGCAAACAATACGGAAAAGCAAATCGCACAGGCAAAAAAGCTGCTATTAATGGGAAATGAGAAGTTCTGGGATGTTTTGAAACAGATTTATAATGAGCGCGGTGCATGGAATGAGAATTACGAGAGCTTATTGGATGAATTAAAGAATGGCAAGCGAACTGTTTGCTATCGTAGTATTCTTATTTCTGAAAATGAAAAGAAGAGATTGCTTGAAGATGTAATGAAGAATCCGTATGATTTGTTTTATTATGGGAAATATTTGGTGAAGGAATATCCGGAGCAGATATATGAGTTGTGTTATAAGGATATAAGTGAGAGTTGCGCTCGGGCAAAGGATAGACGAGAATATAAGAAGATAACGAAGAATATTGCACAGCTGATAAAATGGAAGGGTAATGATACTGCTAAGTCGTTAATTGAGGAATTGAAGCAGAGATATCCAAGAAAACCGGCATTGTTGGATGAATTGGAGAAGGTGGAGAAGAAATCGTTTTCTGTTTGATACCCCAAGGAACAGATTCGGAGTTTGAGATGATAAAGGCTTATTTTGAAATAGTGATGTAGAGACTTTGTGGTAAGGAGTTGTCGTATTGAATTGAGAGTACGACAACTTTTCGCTTATTAATATGATACTATAAAATTTGAAAAACATAAAATATTATGCTATAATCAACATATGTCGGAAACAAGAGGTGATATAATGCCAAGACCTAAAAGATGCAGAAGGGTCTGTAGTGAACCGGAATATTCCTGTTTTGAACCGGAAGGAGTTACAAATCCTGAAAGTGTGGTTCTTTCTGTCGATGAATATGAAGTGATAAGGCTTGTAGACTTTGAAAAACAGAATCATGAACAATGCGCTGCAGTTATGGATATTTCACGCACGACAGTCACAGAAATATATGAAAGAGCAAGATATAAAATTTCGGACTGTATTGTGAATGGAAAACAATTAGTGATATCCGGCGGAAATTATAGAATCTGTAGCGGAAAACATAAAGCTTGTTGTGAAAGACCATGCCGGAGATATGCAGAAAATTCAGAAAAAAATATAATAGCGAAGGGACAGAAAGATATGAAGATAGCAGTAACTTATGAAAACGGAGAAATTTTTCAGCACTTTGGACATACAGAACAGTTTAAGGTATATGAAGTAGAAAATGGTGAGATTGTAAAAGCAGAGGTTATTGATTCAAATGGAAGCGGTCATGGAGCACTGGCGGGCTTGCTTTCGGATTCAGGCATTGAGGTTCTGATTTGTGGTGGAATCGGAGGCGGAGCACAGATGGCTCTTGCGGAAGCTGGCATCAAGCTTTATGGTGGAGTGTCCGGTAATGCAGATGAAGCAGTTCTTGCTTTGATTAATGGAACACTTGGATATAATCCGGATGTACGTTGTGACCATCATGACCATGAGCATGGAGAAGGTGGACATACCTGTGGCAGTCATGGTTGTGGAAATAACTGTCATTAATCTATGTTGATGCTGGATGGGATGAATGATGGATATTAATGAAGTAATAAAGCAAATACCTTTTTGGAATAATCTTGTGGATGAGGAAAAAGCACAGCTGTTAAGTGGTGCTATTTTACGCGTTTACAAAAAAGATTCCTATATTTACGGAATGACAGATGCGTGTCTTGGAATGATTTATGTACAAAAGGGTTCTATCAGAGTTTATGTCACAAATGAAGAAGGACGAGAGATTACTTTGTTTCATATCGGAAGTGGAGAATGCTGCATTATGTCAGCGTCCTGCGTGATTACAGGAATATCACTGGATGTACAGCTATATGCAGAAGAAGAGACAGAGATTTTGGCGATTCATTCCGGAATGGTTCAAAAACTGATGGATAGTAATATCTATGTGAGATGTTTTGCCTATGAACTTGCGACGAAGAGATTCTCTGACGTGGTTTGGGTGATGCAGGAAATATTGTTTGCAAGATTTGATGTGAGAATGGCAAGATTTTTACTGTCTGTTTATGAAAAAACCGGCGAAAATAAGATTCAAATGACACAGGAAGCTATTGCAAAAGAAGTCAATTCCGCAAGAGAGGTAGTGGCTAGAATGTTGAAACAATTTGCATCAGATGAGTTAATAGAGCTTAACAGAGGTGCGATTCTTATAAAAGATTTTGAAGGTTTGAAAAAAATTATAAATTAATGAGACTTAGTCACAGAAGAGCAAACTCCTAATGTGTATAATGAAGTTAGAAATCAGGAATGATTACTGAAATTAAAAAATAGGAGGGCTAACAAATGGCTGAATTAAAAATAACAAGAGAAAATTTTGAAAATGAAGTGATGAAATCCAATATCCCGGTACTGATTGATTTTTGGGCACCTTGGTGTGGTCCATGCCGGATGATGGGACCAATTATTGAACAGCTGGCAGAGGAGTACGAAGGAAAAGCAAAAGTCGGTAAAGTAAATGTGGATGAGGAGGGTGAATTATCACAGGCGTTTGGAGTGATGAGCATTCCAACCATTGTACTC
>JAGBHU010000045.1 GCA_017935345.1 Coprococcus sp. | reverse complement strand
TGGAAGTGCGGTAACGCATGTAGCTGACAAGTACTAATAGGTCGAAGACTTATCCTAAGAGGTAAGAAGAATTGCAAGAGATATGAAAAACGAAGGTAGAAGATGGCAGAGATGCTTTCTGTATGAAATTCTGAAGGTACATGAATATGTATTAAGGAAATAAGCACTGATGTAGTGCTTATTTTTTTGCTTAAATTATAATTATTGATATATAATATATGATACTAGAATATTATTATTTGATTGAGTAGGAAAAAATCGGGCTGCCACAAAAATTTTGTAACAGCCCGATTAAGGTTATAAAATATTATTTACATCATTTGATTTTAACTGTGTTATGAATGGTATTGAAGAGTAGTGTTTTGATTTTATTAATTAATTTTATTATTTTCTACTTCAAATGCGATTCTGCCATTTGCGGTACCATCTGTTGATGCAAACAAATAAATTTTCCCGTTCATAGATACATCATATGGTGTAATTGAAGGATATGCCATCAATGGAAAATAAGCTGAGTCCGCTAAAAAGCCTATAGATGGAACGCATGCTTTATTCATTACTAACGAAGCAAGGTTTGTAGTGTTTGTATTTGCAATCTCGTAACTCAATCTATTATTAGTGTTTTCATAGTAATATATAAATTGCTTAGTAAAATACATTCCTTTAACTGTATCATTATTTAAGTCTTTACCAATCATCAATCCATAGTTTAAACTCATTGATGAATTTTCTATATTCGCATATCCCCAAGCTACATTTTTTCCGTCTTTGCTTTGTACACAATAAAATCTGTATCTATAATATGTAAAATTCTGATAATTCTGAAATTGCATGTCCCCAAGCTTATCATTCACGTTTGTTGAGGTAGATGTATCCTTGTCTAATTCTATGTAAAAATTTACCCTTGGACTAATTTCCCCTGGATTAGAACAGTACCACACCATATAATCTTCAGGGCAAAGACTGTGTATTATTTTTAATCTTATTACATTAGAGCTTTCTGATATGTCCTCTGCGGTCATTCCCATCAGCTCTGCACATCTTATTAATGTTGTTTTCAAACTGTTTGCTCTAGTTGTACTATCGGCATCGTATTCTATATCTATATATTTCACATAATCTAACATTGATTAATCCTCCTTTATGCATATGTGTATACAGGTATACCGAATATAGCTGTATCTGTAGCTATATTAAAGTTCCAGTCTGTCTGGTAATTACCTGCTACATCAGTTTGTATATTTTTTATATTTTCTGCCATTTCGGTAAAAGTACAATCGCTTGCAGTTTCAACGCCTTTGCCAGTGATGGCATCTGCAAGCATTACCTTGCCATCACTCACAGATTTTTTTAAATTTTTAATATCATCAAGTATTGTTTTAAATGAATCTCCTGTAGATTCTAATATAATATTATCTTTTACGGAAACAGTACCTGCAAAGTGAGCCGAAGTATCTTTGATATATGTTCTTTCATCACCTTGAACTTCATATCCAATATATATACCATCAATATTGGCTTCAATACCTTTACCTGATTCACTTATCTTTAGATTATCAATACCATAAATTCCCGTCATATTTTTATTAAAAAAGGTTAAGAATGAATTTTGTAATGTAGTTGTTCCACTACCTTCTGCATTTATCTTTAAATGATTAGGATTTAGTTCTGCATCTTTGTTGATAGAATGTAAAGTTATATTTTTATCTGCTATATCTACTATACTTAAAAGACCATCAATTTCAGGTTTCATTGGATTACTAACAGCACTAAATTCTTCAAATTGTCCGTTATTTGGATTCTTAATCTTTATTAGATGTGAATTTAATTCTTTCATAATGCACCCCCAATCTTACTTTCTCCACCAACAGATATACTTCTAATATGCTCTGCCATATTTTCAAATGTCTCATCTGCTGCAGTCTCAACACCTTTTTCAGTAATGGCAGATGCAATGAGGCTCTTTCCATCATTGACAGATTTTTTTAAATCATTTATTTCTGTATTTATTTTTAATGACGACCATGTATCTTCTTGGGATATAATATCATCTTTAATTTCAGGAAGATTTATAGTTTCATCACTGGCAGGATTAATCCAAAGAGCAACACTTTCTTCTTGAGGCTCGTCCACAGATACTTTAACAGTAGCGAATTCTTTTATTTCTGTTTCATATCGTTTTACTTCCTCAATATAAAAAGCAAAGCCTTTATTGACTTGTATTAGAGCATCGTTTAGTGCATTAAATTCGCTGGTGCTTATGATATCATCCGGTTTAACAACAGATGGACTGATTTTAATTTTACCTGTAACAGTTGTTAATACCATATTATCTTGTACTAGTTGTATTTGATATGGAAATGTGCCAGATAACACAGTTAGCTGTTCGTTCAAATCAATAATAAGTATATTTTTTTTGATATCTTTATTACAACTATTATAAATTACTGTATTGTCAGGTTTTTTTGCTTGAAAAATTGCAGTAACATTTGTAATATCAAATGATTTCCCATTTTCAACAATTTTAAATTTTATGATTCTTCCTTGGTCATATTGCTTTGAATAGATGTAATTGAATATATGGTTATTCATAATATCCAAAGTTATTTCTTGTATATTTTCCATTATTTTATCAAACCTCCTTTAAGAGCATTGATTTGTATTGTGATATTTCTGATTTTAAGTAATCGATTTCTTTATTTAATTCCTTAATTTGTTGTTCATGATTTTGAACGAGTTTCATTGTTAAAATGTTTAAATGATTATATACTATTGAATAAGATTCTTTTTCATTTTTCATGTTGTTAGTTTCTATAATTCCATATTGAGTATAATCTAACCCATTATTCCTAAAAGCTTGAATCACATTTTGTGCAATAACTCCTAATTGAATTTTACTGTCATTATCTTTCCAATTAAAACAAACTGGATTGACATTCATATAAGCATCTATTAACTTACTATTAATAGAAGATATGTTAGTCTTTAATCTTTTATCAGATGATATAGAAATCTCACGGGTTGCGGTTATACTTGTTCTTCCACTTAAAAATAGTTCCTCACCACTTATAATTGTGTATCCGTTTAACGAGAAATGACAGCGAGAAACAGTTGGATAATTATCAGGATCTGTATCTGCGCCACAACCAATACAAATATCATTGGTTACTGAACTAATGCTTTTGATATATTTATCATCAGCATCCCAAAATCGTATACCTCTTGGTTGCACATCAACAAATTTTATAGAGTTATCATTTCCATATCTTACTCTTAATCCATCATTCCCATTTTCTATAATAACTTCGCCTTTAAATACACCACTTGAACCAGAAAGATCTCCAGAAATACTTAAATTTTCACCATTCCATACAAGTTTATCCCCAGCAAAGCTAAAATTACCATCTGTTAAATCTATAATACTTCCAGTTTTTTTATCTGGAGAATAATTAGCCGACTTTATCACTCCGTTAGATATAGTGATTCCTTCTCCTGTAATCTGTACAGAACCATCTTTATTTCCAATATACATATTTTCACTGGCGATTAATTTTCCAACTATATTCTCAGCAATAATTCCATAGGCATTTTCGGTTTCATTTGTAATAGGATTTGTAAAGGTAGTTTCACCTATCGCAAGGGAAACATTTTTCCATGCATCTTTGGTAAAGGCGAGCATGTTTCCGGTTAGCCTTAACTGCTTGTCTCCGTAATAGCCTTCATCATCCATACGCTTACATATAATTCCTGATGAAGTGACGGTAACCTCATTACTGTCATTGTTCGTTAACATAGCTTTGGAAGCGTTTAAACCGACATTGTATATTTCCGATACGGTATTATTTGCCTCCGCACCTTTTTTAGCCTGAAGGGCAGTAGAAGGGAAGCTTGTAGCCATATTTCCTGCCTGCTGAATGATACTGGTTAAGTCATCTGTTTTGCCGTCAATCGATTCAATTTGTTCTGAAAATGTAACATTGATATCACTTACCGAGTCTCCGTTAAATTCTACACCGATTAACCGGAGCTTCAATATTTCATCTTCAGTACGGATTCTGATGTAATTAAACAGGGCAAATTTATCATAGAGCTGTTCAAATTCCGGAAGTGCAAACAGATTGTTGAGAGAGGTTGAGACAGTTCTTTGTAAAACACAAGCCTTTTTTGCTTCTTTGGTAGTAGCTTCTACCAGTTCTTTTGCTTTGACGAGACATTCGGATGTAGATAAACCATCAGAAATATAATTATTGTTTGTATAGGAATCTTCCCTGCGATATTTACAGAATTCAATATATAAATCATCGCCAAGATATTCATGAAGATTTAAATTATATTTATCAGGAAATGCTTTCTGTTCTTTTGTAATATTTTCGATTTCAGTATTAAGCGATTTTACTTGTGCCTTTCTGATGTCTAATACACCAGGAACAGGGTTTGGATTCTCAGTGGTAGGCGGATTCGATATTATTTGCATGATATGACAGTATTTATTATATAGTTCCTGACGGACAGATGAGGTATCCGGTAATGACATTAATATACTCAGACAGGAGTTGTAACCATCATAAAAGGATTTTAGACGAGTTAAGGAATATAGATTGAAATATTCTCTGATTTTTTCAGACTTTTTCTCTAATGCCAGTTCAGCGTCATTCCATATAGTGTCTATATCAAAATCAATATCCAGCATAGAGCCTTTTGATAATGCTTTTTCAATTTTCTGTTTTGTAAATGTTAATTCATCATCGGAAACTTTTACATGGATTGTATTTTGATAAGCCTCTGTATTATTTTTAGGATAGCAGTCTGTATCATCTGCTGCTCTTGTAATCTGGATATTACCTGTCCAAATATACTCGTCTTTTTCATTCTTGCCAAATGAAGCAGAATCTTTAATTACTTCTGCGTTATACCTGGCATCTATCAATATATTAGCCATAGCTTCTATATTATTTGAAATGCCAGCAAATAAATTGTCATTATAATTATTTAGTGAGGAAACACCAACAGTCATATCAGACTTCGTTAATTCATCAACCACTATATTATATTGTTCTTCTGCGGTAGTTTCAGATATGAAAACCTCCGGCATCATAGAGGATTCAAAATATGATAATTCATCATACTTTTCACATAATCTTGTATAAATACCCATTGTGTTAAAAGTATTTTCGACACTTTTATATGGACTTTTTTGTGTTTTAGAGAGGTATAGTTCTTTAGCATTATTTGATGTAACAATATACCAGTATGGGGTATCAGCATAATCAGATATTTTTGTATTATTTGTTACAATTTTATTGTTTTTACAGATATTTAAAACAGTAGCTGCTTCGGTTTCAGATGTAACAAACAATGTAAGTGTACCATTTATAAAATCAGACATATCACCATTGCCGTAGTATTTGTCTTGAACCTCCTGAGAGGACATAATTTTCTGATATGCTTGAATCTTACTTTTTAACGCTTCAGGCATGTCATTATACTGGAAATCGGCAAACTGATATATGTAATTAGTTCCATTCATATTTACAACACGAACCATATCTGTAATTACATCATCGCCGCCCTCAATGCGGAAGCAGTTTTTTACGTTCTCTTTATTAGAGGAGATGGTGATTTCATTTGCCAATTTATTTTTAGAGACCAGTATGTTGGTATCTTCGCCGATGCCTTTAGCCAATATTTTACCTGTTTCCTGGTCTATACAGTCACATAAGCTATAGCAGTTTATTTCTCTGTTGATTGTATCAAAGGTAAAGATAACATTGCTTTCTTTGGCAACTTCACCTGTCAGGAAGTCATATATACTGGTACCGTCACAGGTGTATGTTCTTTGGAATGTTTCGACGCTTTCCGGCTGTTCATCTTCTGAAAATGTAATGTGTGACGTGATAGAACCAATATGCCAATGCGGTGCTTTGTCTGCAAGAACACGGTGTAGAAGAGAGTGTTTTCGCTTTTTTTTGGCTTCTTCGGGAGTATCATCAAGAAGAATCTCACGGTAAAACACTGTTGGTATAAAATTACCATACTCATCAAAATCGTCCTTATTATAGTTCGTTTTTTCCATTGTCATAGCGTCATCATCATTTACATGGAACTCATACAAAGGAATCTGTGCAAGTTCTGTTTCTAATGAGATACCATGTACCGATTTTACTGTCTGAGTATTATCGGTATAATTAACAGATATTTCGAATCTGCCAAATCCCATTACATCAACAATTTTTAAATCTATCAAGTCATTCCAAATCGGACATAGTACCCCATTGATATATTTATTTACTTCAAAGGAGATTTCATCCATACCATTTCCAACTAATGATATGTTCCAGTTAGAATAATTTGATATTTTCCCAATTACATCAAAGGAACGTGTCATTAGCAGGAGATTGGGCATCTGAATTTTATTTGTATATTTATCAATTTTAATAATATTATATGGCTGCTTCTGCATTATACAATCACCCTCCTTGGCTCCCTGTATGTAATTTTAAGCTCTATGTTATCCGCAGAATCGGTTGCTATTTCGTTGACACCATTTACAAGGCGTAAAAAATACCAGCTAAAATCGTTGGGAGAGGAGATACCTGTAATTATATCCTTGTCAGAATCCATTGTAACAGTGCCTGTAACATTTGATAATTGTGTAGATTTCGCATTAGATATATTCTGGGACAAATCACTATTGTTGCTGATATAAAAGCTCCCATTTCCGTTTAAAGTGATATGAGGCAGGATATAGCTGTTTATATCACTATTGATAGACAGATTTATGGGATTTTCTTTATTCAGCGTAAAATTGTGAGTAAATTCTTGTGAATAGCCATAGCCACAGTCAGAGGTAACGGTTAAATCGAAGCCTGCTGTCCGTCCGCCTATTTGATATGGAGACATATTTATTTGCACCTTGTAAAAGATATTCTCATATCCCGCCTGTTCAAAACGGAAATACTTGTAGCCGTCCTGCTTTAACAGCCATTTTGCAATCTGACGTTCTTCATCTTGAGTAAAGTACAGTTCGTCGGCATCATCGGTATAACACGGATTTTTAAGCAGAGAAAAATTCCATGTCAATACCGAGTTGATTGCCGCTCCATAAAAATCATATTTATCCTGATTCGGTGCTTTTATAACAGAAAATTCAATTTCACCACCGGAGGCAGTTTCAATTCCGTTATTAAAGGAACCTATCATTAAATTAAAATCGCTTGCACGTTTATTATCGAATATAAAATCTGTTGCAAACATTTAAGCATCACCTCGTATTTCTATTTAGGGTATCTAATTCTTTTCTGTATTCACCTTCTAATATATAAAGCTCGTTTATTTTTTCTTTATACTCTGATTTTAGATTTGTCATTTCGGCAATTAAGGCTTTGTACTCATCCTTATATCGCTGTAATTCGTCCAAAGACATATGTAATTGATGATTCTCCCGTTTTAATCTTTTGTTTTCTCTTGTGAGAATCTCTATGGTTTCTGTATTTATTTTTTTGTTAGCAAACATGTCATTACTCCTTTTGAATCTTTCATATTCATTTGTTATTTCGATTTTTTAATGCTAAATAATATTTCTGACGGATAATCTGCCGTTACCGGTCAGTCTGTCGGTGGTTACAGCTCTTAGTGCTTTTTGAACCTTTGGTTCGTTTTGAATAGCCTTAACAAATTCTTCAGGATTTGTAACATTTGGCAAATCAATATTAAATACCATATCGCCAATCGTCGTATTGCTTTTTACAGTTGGGATATCAGACAGAGTAGGTAAAGAAGGTAAGTCAACCATATTACCCATAAGGTTTAGTGCCTGATTTAATTCTGGTAATTTTTCGGTAAGCTCACCAAATAATGTAGTCTGAAGCGGTGTCAGGATGCCTTCTCCATTGTGTACGCTGACAAGACCTGTGTCGCCATTGTTTATAACCTGATTTCTGACATCATCAACTGATACAATGCCGCCTTTGGAAAATCCCGGAAACTTGATGGATTTTAGCTTCTTATAGAGTGTTCCTTTTTTGCCGGAATTATCATATTTGATTTGAAGCTCCCTGGCTAAGCCTTTTAAAGCAGAAGAGGATAGTACCTTACCTTTACCATCATAGGCTTTGGCTTTGTTATCATAAATTGCCTGATTGACCGCACCATATTCGCTTCGTTCCTTTGATGCCTTTCTTGCATTCTTTTTGATATAGTTTTTAACAAATTTTCTGGAACTAGCATTATCTAAAGTTAATGTGTCCTTAATTCCGACAAGAGAAGGTGTTTCTTTCGACTTTGGAGGATCTTTTTTATCTTCTTTCGGCTTTGAAGGAAGAGGATCTGCTGTTAGTGGTGGAGGAGGAGCACCCTCTGTTCCGCTGTTTTTCCTAGTATCTTTTTCAATATCTTCGGTAGTCTTCGCTACAGATTTCCCAATATCATTTTCCTCAAATAGTTTTTTGAATTCTTCAATATATCCGTTTTCAGAAGCTATTTTTGATAAATAAGAATCGATGGTAGTCATCTTTGTATTGACTGTATTAAATCCTTCATGAACAAGTCCCATAAAATCATCCAGCCTCTTTGTTACAAGTTCTTCATACTCATCATACAATTTATCCAGCATATCTTCCTGGTCGGATATATATCGCTCGTATTCAGTTTCACTCAAGTCTTTTTCTTTTTTAGAAAGTTCTACCTGTAACTTTTGTAACTTGGCAAGTCCTTCCTCGGAAGAGTCACCCGAATATGCAGCTATCTGTTTTCGAATAGTAGAAATATCCTTAGTCTTTTCAGAAATCTGTATTTTATAATCATGCAAATCTTTTTCTGCATTTAAAGCCTCTTTTTTCGCATCAATAAGCTCTTGGAGCATATCCAGTTCTGCATTATATTTTTCCTTCATTAAATCAGCAATATCGGATTCATAGTTATAGGTATCTTTGATATCATTTTGCCATGTGGTATATGTCTCATCTATCTTTGCCTGCAAATCATCAAGGGAGTTAAATGTCCATTCACCTAACTTATATGTTCCATCAGACTGTTTACCGTTTGATTTTACATCTTGTAAATCATTTAATAACCCAGAATCATTACGAACCTTTCTCTCTGCGGCAAAATAACTGGCAGATAATGAACCAAGTTTTGCCAGACCTGCATCGGTAAAAGTACCTGTATCAGTATCAGTCATCTTTTCATGGGTAAATAAACTCTGCAAGAATTCCTGTTCTGAAATAATACGGTCAATTCTATCAGCCATATCATCATACATATCAAAGAGAAGTTCATTGATGGCGTTGTTTAGCTTATATGTTTCCTCTACACAATCAGAGATGTTATCTTCACATTCTTGAATTGCATCCTTGGCATCATACCATTCGTCCGTATATTTTGGTATGTTTTTAAGGCTTTCTTCTAATGCACTTTTTTCATCCTTGTAGAAGTTAAGTTTTCTATTGTTAATCTTCTTTTGTTCTTCGTAATAGCTTTTATTGACATTTTTTCCGGCAGCTTCAAGTTCGGAAATCTTGTTGTCAATGGCGGATATCTCATTATCACGCAGTCCGATTCTACTGGAGTAGTAGTTGCTTATGTTATCAAATTTTGCTTTTGCATTTTCTCGAAGGGTTTTGGTATATTCCTCTTGGGAGAGAGCGGCAGCATTGACTGCATCCTTCTGTGCCTTTAAGGCAGCATTATATTTGACAGCAGCTTTGTATCCGGAAGAGCCTTCTTTGTAAAGAGAAAGATTAATTTCGTTTCCTTTCCCAACGACATTTTGAATTGCCTTCTTGGATGCCGCTTGCTTGTTTTTGTTTCCTGCCAAATCATCAGCACCCAGATTTGCTTTCTTTTGGACAGTAGATTTTGCGTTCCGATAATTTGCTTTGGTAGCAGTCCGGGCTTCTTTATTGGCATCTAACTGCTGTTTGACATTTTGTATCTGTTTGTCAAGATTGGTATTTGCATTTTTATAGTTCTTTACTGAAATATTGTCCAACTGTGCATCCAGTAAATCGAAGGCATCTGATAATAATTCTATTTTTGAGGCTGCCTTTTCAAGTGGGATATTAGCAAGCTTTTCCTGTGTTTCAATATAGCTATCAAGATAATCTTGATATTTATCCCAATAATCCTGATATGTTGAAATCTTATTTGCAAGTTTCTCGTCGTTTATTTCTTCCAGATTAATTGTTCCGTTTTTAACTTTATTCTGATAGTTTTTTTCTAAACCAACATTTTCAGCCCGTTTTAAATAGTAATTTGCCGCTGTAGAATATGTTTTTGCGAGAGAAGAGTAGCCGGATTGCAGCTTTTTGTAATAGGTATTCAGTCGCTTGGCATCTGTTGCATTTTCAATGATGGCTGCCCAACGCTCAGTTTGGGTTGTAAGTTTGTTAAGTCTGCGTTCAAGCCAGTCAAAGGTTTGCGAGAAAGTATCTTTGCTAGAAGGACTTCCAGATGGATTTCTTTTACTGCTGTTATTACCATAAGCATTAGAATTTACTTTTGTACCAGAATTAATTAATGCTTTGATTTGTAATTTGTATCCTTCTGCCGCTTTATTAGCTTCAGTAGCAGCAGTATAGTTTCCACTTTTTTCCAAAGTAAGAGCAGCATTTTTAGCATCTTGAAAAGCTTTAATTAATTTAATAGCACCATCCAAACCTTCGCACAGGGCAAGTAGATTTGCTATATCACCATCTGTTGTGATAGATGTATTATTTGCATCTATTTTATCTAATACATAGTTTGCAAGAGCGGTTGCGGTAATACCAGCTTGATTTGCTTCTCCAATTAATGCATCTATTTCAGAATATGTTGCACTTTGAAGAAGTTCAGATGCATTTGCTGATGTAATTCTCTGTCCATTTAATGATAATTGTGCATTAATACATTCATTGATTGCCCCTTGTTCAATTCCAAGCTTATTAATAAGCATTTGATGTGCTACTTCTTCGGAATTAATAACTCCATTCTTTTCTAATTGTGATGCGATATAATCTTCGTTATCTTCGGTGATTTGTTCAGCAAGTTTAGAATGATATATATAAGCACTTGCTAATTCGTCAAAAGCATCTTGAACATCATCAGACGTAGAGTTAACATTGTGCATAACCGATAAGAACTTCTCATATGCAGCAGTAGAGCCATTAATATTACCAAAGGTTTCCTCTTTATTTAGATTAACAAGATTTGATACATCCATATCTTGTAATCCATTTTCTTTATAATCATCGAGCGCTTTATAAAGGTCATCAAAGGCTGTAGTCATAGATTCTACATTTGTAGCTAAATCTATGTGAGAAACCAGTGGAGTAGCAGCATTTTCTTTCTGATTTAATTCTTCCTGAATATCATTACTTAAATCTGCAACAAATTGCTCCGCACCCTTCTTAATTGAGTTTTTGTCTAATGGAAGTTTTTCCAGGATATCTAACTCTTCAGGTTCAAGATTATCAACAAATCTTGTCAATATATTTTCATCTGTTTGAGATATATTGTCGCCACCAAAGACATCAATTAATCGCTGTTTCGCTTGTTCATCCGTTTCTACAATATCGAAATCGTCAAATTTTAACCAACCACTAAAATCTATAGAGCCATTTAAATTATCATAGTTTGTAACTTTTTTCCAAGCTTCAAGAAAATTACTATAGGACAATGTACCATCGTATAAATCTATTAATGCTTGTTTTACTTTATTGTCATCTATTTTGGCTACTGCATCTATAATGTTTGTTTGTAAATACTTTGATAATTGCTTATCAGACATACCTTTATAATCATCGTAATGGAAGCTATTTAAAGCATTATTAATAATTGATTGTAATTGTGAACCATATTTTGTATCATTTCCCAAATTCCTGTACGATTGAAAACTATATAAGGAGCTGATTATACCTTGGCTAAAATCTCTGTTTTGATTTTGTATATCTGTAGAAAGTAATTCAAGCTGATAATTATATTCAGATCTATACTCTTCTACAAACTCACCGATTTTTGATACTACATCATCGGTCAATTCTGGTGCTAAGAGATGTAAATTTGTTCCATCATAGTTATATATTCCCACTTTTTCAAATAATGAAGTGAGAATCTCATTTTGTTCATCCGAAAACTGATAATATTGTTCACTATCTAATTGTTGCAATAGCTTATATATATTATCTAGGTCTTCAAGCTTTTGTCCATATTCATTATGTTTAGTAATAGCATCCGTACTATTAACTCTATACGCTTCCCATCTAGCTCCAAAAGTATCAGCGATTTTTTGGGCAGCTAATGCACGTTCAGTATCTAATAAATCTTGTAATGTAGAAGTAATAGTTTGTGCATCACCATTTAATGATGTTAATGCGTCACCTGTACTAAGTACACCTGTTTTTAAAGTTGGAAATGCATCAGTTAATTGATTACTTATATCAAGAAATTCAGCATATTCATCACTTGATAAAGAACCTTGATTTTGGTTTGCTTTGCCAAGATTATTAACGCCTTGAGAAAGTTCTATATATCTGTCTTTTACTTCTTTGACAGTAGAAGTATGTGATTCAAGGTCAGACTCAATTTGGTCTATCGTCTGTCTTGCTGTTTCACCTGCTGATATAATTGCTTGTCTTTGCTCTTCAAGTTCTTTTTCTGTTGTAATTAAGCCATCAACTATTTTTGATATTCCTGAAATAAGGAAAGTTATACCGGCAGATATTAGTCCACCCATTGCCATATTCATAGCAGTAGTAGCAGCCTGTAAAGCAAATGTTTTAGCAGTAGCTTTTGCAAGAGACTTTGCATAATTTCCAATATTAGTATTAGCACCATTTAAACCAGTCAGATATTTACCCAAAGATGAGTTCGTACCATTTATGGTTTCTGCCAGTTTAGTTTTGGATGCTATGTCAGTGAGAGAGTTGTATTCCTTGATGGCAGCACTAACGCCTGTGAAACCGTGTGCTTGGTCGGCTATGTTTTTAAAAGCTAACTCTTTTACTCCCCCAAGACTGATATCTTTACCATCTTTAGCTCTCTGTACCGCATAATCTGCTAATCCGTCTATATTTTTAAGAGATGATCTGTCAACAGCAGCACGAATTCTAACTTCATCACCATCTAAAGCTTTTATTTCTGCTTTTAGTTTATTGACTTCTTTTTTATTAACTTTTGTATCAAAATTAAGTGTTGCATTTTTTGCTCCACCTAACGCCTCAGTAAGACCGATGTTATCTGAAATTATTTTTCCTAACGATTCTTCCATTTTATCTAATCTTATGATAAAATTATACATTATAAGTGTGAGAGAGGTGTAATGTATAATGCGTTATTGTGCACATTGCGGACACATAATTGATGAATATGATATTGACAGAAATTCTTTTAATTGTGGTATTTGTGATGCCATTTTACTAGAAGATGATATGACGGCATTAAAATATACTGAATTGTCTGAACAAGAAAAAGATGAGTATGAACAACAGTTATTAAAAACTATTAAAAATAGTATAGGATTTGATGAGGGATACTTTCAAATGTATTGCTCAATGGAAAACGGTGATTTTTGGGTTGGATTTAGAATTGATAAATATGCCAGATATAATTCAAAAGAAGATGTAGAGTTTTATACAAATATACGTAAATCTAATGAACCTTTTAAACCATTTCCACCTATTGATAAAGAGAAGGCTCGTGCTTATACTCATTCTACTTCTAATATACAGAAACAGGAGAATAGTAATAAAGTTACCTGTCCCTTTTGCAAATCTACCAATGTTAGAAAAATTGGTAGTGGTGAGAGAGCGGTGTCTGTGCTTGGCTTAGGATTACTAAGCAAAAAAATCAATAAATCTTTTAAATGTAACAGTTGCGGAGGTACATTTTAAGTCATTAGTATCAACTCCTTTCTGATAATAATTGTGTATTATTTTGCACACAAATAAGGTACTGTACGATAAATATAGCACCTTATGTCTATGTAAAAGGTATAAATTTGTGTATATGAGTTAGATGGCTTAATAAACCAATGTATTATAGTAAAAAGCACTTTAAATTGCAATTGCAGTTTCATACTTTTATATCATGTTTCCCGGTCTTATCTTGCTTATTTTGTGGAATGTTATCATATGTATACTCATCTTGATGTTTGCCACGATAATTACAAATCTCAATTGTACCATTTTCGATATCTATTGAGGCATATTTAATATCGTTATCAATGCTAAAACTATAAATATTTCTAATTACACTAGAATTTTTGTTTAATCCAGTTACCCTATCATTTTATATTGAAATATTTATTATACCTCTCACAATATAATAAATACAACGCAAAGTAGTTCAACGTCTACTAATATTTCGAGTGCGTTTCTCGTTCTCCCCTGAGCACACATTAGCGATTATATAATAACCGTCCAGCCCTTATGCTCGATGAACGTAGTCCATGCAAGAATATATCTTGTTTAGAACTGTCTGCTGCGAATATCTGACTCCCTATTTCAAATCTGTTACCATACCGTATGTTTTCACATTTGCCACCATAGCCTTTCGTTCTATGGTTTGGTGTTTAAAATAGTTGAATGGAGTCTTCCTCGACCTATGTTATTTTTCATAGGTGCTGAAAGGAATGCATATGCAATCCTTGCTATTATGCCTTGCGACCTATAGCCACGATTAAGTGCCAGCCATTCTCTGCTGTTTAACTATTAGAATCCTTTCTTTGTGCATAAGTACAAAGATCGTACACATCACTGTTAAATTCTACGGTAGCTAGGAAAGGAGAGTTATTGATTAAGTAAATCAATCTTATCAAACCACCGCTTTTTTTTGCACTAATTGCTGTATATAGTGCTGGTATTGCAATTTGCAATATATTAAGTTTATCTGTTACATTATTCACAACAGAAAGTAAATTATTTAAACCATTAATTGTGGTAATAATTACATCCGAATTAGCTATATTGCCAACAGTATTAGTCCACGTATTAGACAGTCTGTTCATAGAGCCTTCCCACGAATCTGCTGTTTTCGCTGCTGTAGTGGCCAGTGAACCTGCGCCACTATCGTATTGCTGTAACATTGCTTCGTAGGTATCCCAACCGCTGAGAAGGGCATCTAATTCTATGGCAGGAAGCTCTCCACCAAGAGAATCCAACAGGTTTGTACGACGTGTATCCGTTTTCTCCAACTGATTGTAGCTGACGGATAATTCCTTTAATACCTCCATTGGGTCACGCAGTGACGTTATACCGTTTTTGGTTTCACTCAAGGATACATTTAATGCCTTGCAGGCAGCTTCGTACCTTGAAAGACCTTCTGTTGTAATTCCTGACTCTGCATCTGTTACCTGACTGATATTAAATAGGATAGTTCGAAAAGCATCCGCAGTTTCCGTACCGCTTTCTCTGGTAGCGGCAATCATAGTAGCAAGAGCTGCTGTGGCTTCGTTTGCATCAACACCAAAAGTAGCAGCAGTAGAGCTTAAAGCCGACATACCTTTCGACAGCTCTGTCATATTTATGGCATTGTTGCCTGATATGTTACTCATTCCGTCTAATACCTTCGTGAGTTCTGAGACAGAGCCGTTCATTTTGTAAGCTTTGTCAGTTGTGATGATGAGCTGATTTGCCAAATCTGCCGTCATGTTTCCTGCGCTTTGGGCAGCTACGGACAATTCGGCAATCCCTTCGGCATCGCGATAGCCTGCATCAGATGCTTTCTGGACACCTGACAGATATTCAGTTGCCTTCTTGCCATATTTGTCGGCGACATTATAGGAGTTATCGACTAGCTTTTCCAGTTGTGATTTTGACAACCGATTATTCGCTTTGCTGATTTCGGTCACAAGGGTGTTAATATCCTTCAACTCGGATAATTCGATGTATTCCGTTATAGCCTTCTCTAATTTTGTGATATCGGCATTACTGATACCTGTAGTGCCGAGTAAGGTGTTCAGTAATGTATTAATTGCATTACTCATCTATATCATTCCTCCTTTGTAGGATGTTCAGTAGCAATTTCAGCCAATTTGGATATAAATTCATCTTTAAATTGATCAGCAGGTATATCCTTTAAGGCTGCATACATTTTTTGTATGATGTCAATAATCTCTTTTTGATTATCGATAAATCCTACAATCATTCCGTAGAACATTGCTTTTATTCTATTCTCATTTTTCTTCATCTTAAAATATGTAAACATAATTTTCCCTCCGTTTTCTGTTTATGTCTGTTTCAATGGTTACTCCTCAATAATTGAATACAAACCAACAAGGTAATCTGCCGGCAGACATTTATCAAATACATCTGTTGTTTTAAGCTTTGGAAGGTTTACCTCAATGTCTGTGCTTAACAGCTTATTGATATCACTCATAAACTTGTCCATTGCTTCTGTATCGTCTTTGGAAATTTCGACATTACCGTTCTCATTTGTATTTCCATATTCATAGATTTTTTCGTTTCTTATTTTTTCAAAATTGCCGACAGGTATCTCCAAGATTTTCATAATGCCTAACAGCTTAAATTTTAAGAGTGAATCGATTTTTAAATCGGTATTGTCAATAATTGTCTTTATTAAACTATTTAATTTTATAATTTCAGATAGATTCATTTTCATAAAAGTCTCTCCTTCGTAAATAAATTGTAAAATAAAAGTGATGTAATGTTATTTAATCAATTTCTTTTAGTTCCCGCATAACCGGTTCTACAATAGAATGAATGTATCCGTCGCCGCCTCTGTTCTCATAGTCATTAAATAAATCCCAAAACGCATCCTTCTCTAACCGAGACCATTCGCCTGTATTTTTATATTTGTTGTAATACCTGATGAGACTGTCTTTCAGTTCTTTTAATTTTGTTTCATTGTTTTTTTGCTGCATTGTATCAAGTGTTATGACGATTCCGTTGACCGTTTCCGTAAGAGAAGAGATGTCATTTTTAATCATTTCGTCATGGCGGATGGATTGCCTGACAGATTCTTCGTGCTTTTTCTGTAGTACCTCTAAGCATTGTCTTGTCTGCAATAACAGCTCATGTTCTTCTCGTTTTTTACGCATCCATTTTGTTTCAAGACCGAATTGTTTGATTACCCATTCAAATATCGTAACAGCTGATTTCATTCCGATTAATATAACAAAAATTGATAGTAATAGAGAAATGAAATCAATTTTTGTTAATTCTAAGATTTCATCCATATCGCAGTTACCACCTTTTTATTTCTTATTTTTTAAATCATATAAGGCAGTACCGATTAATGAATCGAGATATTCATCAAAATTCTTATTGGCTGTCGTGAGTATTCGGTATGCAGCGTTCGGAAGAGCGTAGAGCGTTTTGTTTTTTGCAATTTCCCTTACTTCATTTTTCTTTTCCGCCGTCCAGCTTTCAGTACCTTTTACATCTTTTACGATACATTCGTATACATCCTTAACGGCAGCCACAACACATTTATGCAATATCTCTGTATATTTATCAATCTTTTTTGATTTTTCATATTGATTGATTTGTGTTCCGACATACGTGAGAACAGGTAACAGGACAACGGTCCATACCGTATAGATTACCTGTGACCAGTCAATATTTTGCAATATTTCTTTCATGGCATTACCTCCTAATACAACAATCCCAGAAGGACTTTCCATGTTTTCTCGCCGGCTGTAATTTCTCCATCGGAAATGCAACTGTTTGACTGTTGAAATTTCTTTACGGCATTGTCGAATATCGGACCTGCAATTCCGTCGGCTGTTCCGCAGTTAAAGGTCAGGGAATTCAAGTATTTCTGAATTGGCAGTACGACTTTATGTGTATTATTGATGGACATGGAAACCGTAACGGTTTTGGCTAATGTTTCATTTCCTGCAATACCATCAACCTTTGCACCGATAGCTTTCTGGACATCCTTTATAAAATCTATCTGGGTATATTTTGCCGGAGTGGTCGGTTTATCAGGAGTAGTTGGTTTTGTAGGGACAGTCGGCTTTTCGGGGGTAGTCGGATTTGTTGGGGCAGCAGGATTGGAGTCTGTACCCAGCTTTTTGTTTACTTCTTTTACAATATAAGGGTATTTATTGTACAAATAATCACCCGGACAGGATTTTGCCGAAAACCAACGATGGACAGTCATATTTTGTTTGTCTACCTGACCGATTAGGGATTTGTCTGCTTTCCATTTTAATTCTTTGATATTATTTCGTTTACAAATATCTGCGATTAGCGTTATTAAGGATGCCATGGCTTTATCAGATACATGCCATCCGGTATTTGCTCCGCCGTCATTTGCAACCTCGATGGTGATTGCACGGTTATCATTTGCGGCATTGGAAGAACACCAGGAGCGGTCTTTTTCTTCAACATACATTGCAATTCGGCCATTACTGTCAATACCATAGTTGGAGGATGCCTGTGCTGCAGGATTGGCAAACAGACTGCCGCAGGCTTCAAGGGTCATATTTCCTGCCATACAATGAATGGTAATGGTATCAATTACATGGTTTCTTGGGGAAGTCCTATTAGGGCTGATTTTGGTATACGATATTAATGAACTATTTGTATAACTCATTTGATTCATCTCCTTTTATAGCTATAAAAAAGAACCTGAAAATTCTGGTTCTAAACTAAATTTCTTATAGTTAATATATGAAGCGCTTTCTGAAATGTTTATTCGTATATTAATCTGTTTTTTCAGGTCTGGATTCTTTCCATTTTTGATAGACCCATTGGGTTTCAGATTTTAAAAACCAACATACGATTTGACCTGTTCTATTTTCCTTTTCTGATTCACAGATGTATACGGGTTGAACACCTTTGGAAGTATAGAAGATTATCTGTTTTAAAAGGTCAATCGGTATCAGATTATCCTTACCGTAACATTCAAAAGCATCTTGTAGTGTTTCTAATTTTATTCTCAAAGTAATCTCACCTTCAATCTTTTTAATGTAAAAAAATGGAGATAACAATTTACAATGTGTATTGTAAAATGCTATCTCCATATAGAATTTTATATAAACTACAATACAATCATTCAGAAATATCCTGCAAATTATTTTGCCTGATTATGCTATATTTTACTGAGTTACAGTTTCCTCAATCAGTGTTAAATCAAGCATATTGTCATCACTGTCAGCCATGAGGTCACAAGTGATTGTAATTGTGCCAGGGTCACCTGAGTTTGAGAAGCTGAGTGACATATTACTCTGAGGAGCAACCTTGTAAGCTGTGAGCTTGTATGGTAATACCTCGTCATCCTCAGTCTTCATAACAGTATCGCCGTATACAGTAAAGTTCTTAGGGAAGCTTGTAGACTTGATGTTGATGCTCTGAACACCCGCAGATACTTCCTTCATATAATAAACAATTACCTTGTCATCCTTCTTAAGAGCGGACGTGGCATCAAGTGTAATTATCTTATCGTTGACGGTACATTCTAATTCCTTACCGCAATCATCACCATCTGCATATACAACAACGCTACCTTTAACAGGTGTATCTGTTAATGTAATAATAGTGCTATTGTCAGAACCGGCATCTACAGCAGCTTCAACTCTTGTTACAAACTTAGCAGTATTCTTGATTTCGCCGCCTGTAATCATCTGCCATAACTTAACGGTCTGAATCTGTGTTTCAATAGTAAGCGTACCGCCTCTTTCTCCGGCGAACTGAACACGCTTAGGGTGTCCCTTTCCACCATAGGCAAATACTGATTCACCTGTAAGCTCTGTTGTAGAAACATTAGCAAAGTCTAAATTTAAAAACGGTTTCTTTGTAGAATAATCTACGAAAATAAGATCGCATACCTCGCGGTTAGCCATATTTGGGTTTGACATAATAATTTCCTCCATTTCTTTAGTCAATTGTATCTATTCTTTTAAACCATGTAGTTGCATCAAAGAAATTATCCTTATTTCCCCATGCAGCAACACTCATGGATTGAATATCATATATACTGTTATTAGAAAGTCTTGAAAAGCAGTCCCAAACCTGATATACGGTCAAATCCCAGATATTTATGATATTAAGAGATTGACTTTTATTCGCGACAGCAGAAATAATATTACCTAATTCCATCTTCTGATCTGCGCTTGTTTGCTTCGACTTTTCAGCCCTTCCTTTTTTCAGTTTTTTCATGATCTCTAATGCTTTTTTGCTTTTTACTTTTGATAAATCTTCTTCTTGGTTGGATTTAATGCGGTTGCGTTGACAAATTAAGTCACAAATTTCAGGGTAGTGTTCTTTTGCAATTGTACCAATTACTTCATCCTCATTTTGCACGAAAAATATCTTGTGCTCCGTGGAATAAATGACGTCTTCCTTCAAAAAGAAATTGAATATATTTTGCAGCAAATTGACGGATTGTGTATTGATAGTTAATAAATCGAAGATGTTTAACTTCGATTTATCTTCATCTGACAGTTGCTCAAATTCTGCTGTTTGTCCTATTAAGGTAAAGTACGTTTTCAAATCCATTTGCAAAATCGTTAAGTAATATTGGTATGTGTTTATACCGATAGAAGAGATATCTTTTAATGTAGGAGAAATAATCCCACCTACATTTTCAATATTAACGGGAGCCGGTGATAGTAATTCAAAATAACTTAACTTCAAAATGCCACCTACTTTATATAATTTTTTCGGTTATAAAACGATTGGTATGTATAGGACAGACATTTTCCATAGAAATCTGTTCCGGAAGCATACTGTTTAATAGGCTCTTTTTCAGCAAAGGTCAAATCCCCAATGGAATATGTCCCTTTTATGATATCCATTGTGGATTTCTTGTTTATGGCGGCATTGACAGCCTGAATTGCACTATCCAGTCTGTTTCCATAGATACCGATTGAATGATAGTAATTTGTTTCTTCTTCAGACAATTTTATAAAGTCTTTATGACAAATAATAAAAATGTCTATGCCGACTTCTTTGATATGCCGGTTATCTGATTTTATAAGAGATGTATCTATAAAAATTGCACTTTTATTATCCGATATGCTTCCTTCAATATACGGCGTATCGAAACAGTGTACAATCAGTCTTGTTATATCAGGTGTTGCTTCAAAAACACCTATGAGATTTTCTTTTATTCTGCTCATATCAGATAATGCATCATAATATTTTTCAGACATATGGAACCTCCTATCGTTTTTAAAATAAATATATAGAAACACAAGTGACAATACCTTCATAATAGAAAGCATTGCCACCTGTGGAAAGAAGAGAGTAAAAAGAAAATAGAATAGGAGAGATTATGATAATCTCTGAGAATAATAAATTATGTTACATTTCAATAATAGCTCATTGTAGGTGTGTTCTATTATGTAAGCTTCTGATTTCTTTTTTGAAATAGTCGCTGAATGTAGCATTTAATCTTAAAACAAAATCCAATTTGGAAATATTCAGATTGGATTTGGATTGCTCCGGTGGTATCAATTTTGAGGATACTTTTAGTCCGGGAAATAATTTGATTTCGACATAATGATTACCGTCACTACATTTATCCTTTACCACATCTCCTAATGAATTCAGGATTTTTGAAATATCATCAGTAGAGCATCCTGTTTTTTTATGAATTTCAGAAATAACACATTTTTGATTATAATATTTTTTATTTTCGTCTATTGTTATTCCTCCTTATCCTATGTAACTTTAATTTGACCTTCATATGAGTTTCAAAATAAAGTTTCAATTTCCGAATGAACCCGTTTTTTTGTAATTTTGTATCCGATACCGAACAGATTTATATCATCTCCGTCAGGTTCTAACTGTTCAATCTCGGACGAAGAATTGATAATGGCATTATTAAAGCTTTCATTTCCGCATAGGTATAATACTTTTAATAATGTATTTTTTATCTGTGAATTTTCTTTTTCCTCTAAGGAACTGAGCAGTCTGTATAATGTAGAAAATCCTATCGTCTCCTTTTCAATATCGGAAATTAAATTGCTGTAAAGTAATTGTACCCGCTCATTTGTATCATCCTTATCTAGTTCCAAGCTAAAAATACTTTTTCGCTCTGCTATATATTTCTTAACAATACTGTATATTCGATTTATTTGCTTTTGGTTTACACCGGATGTCCGATACAGTGTCTTATCCAAAATAGCAACAAATGGCAGCCATTCCTTTTTATATGGATGTTTAATTCGAAATCCGTTAACAACCGTCTGCAAATAATCCATAGATGTATCGTATTTGCAATAATTCTTTTTTTCCGGATTGTAATATCCCTTTTGCCTGGATATATGAGAGAAAAAGTGTGGCATTTTCTTCCTATTATATTCGTCACTAAGCTCTTCTTGATATTTTTTCCTCATCTTGGTAAGCTCTTTATGATTATCAATATCAAATTCCTTCTTTGCTTTGTCAATCTCAATACCGGACATTACATCTAATTGGCAAATATCATAATACAAATCCTTTATGCTGTCATAGGAGCTTCCATGATACATTTTGTCCCATAGCAGCGAATTAAGCTCCTGGGATAAATTGATGATTTCGCCAATCTTATTTACGGATATTTTAATATCCAAATCTGCCTGCTCTTCAGGAGTATAATATCGCTTTACCTTCTTTGCAGCTACAAAAGAGGTAGGTGTTTTGAACACATGATAATTTCGCTTGGCAGCTCTTATCAGAATTTCATTATCCGTCAATAGGACGGTGTCTGAGTCAAAGTCTGCACCGGAAAGTCTTTGCAATACATTTTCCCCGATGGAATTAATACAGACGATTTCATCAGTCAGATTGAAATAGCGGTCAATCTGTATATTTTCCTTATTATATGCTAACCAGATATTACCCATGGTTACATGAGGACTTCTGGAACCGAGTAAGGTTTTATGATAGCCAAATCGTATATTATGAATATTGCCAACACCAATCTGGCTTTCTCCTTGAAAAGTTCCGATAGATTGTTGTAACATTTCTATTGGATTTCCTAAAAGGGTAGCATAGTTTCCGTTTACATAAACATGACCGTTTTTTAGGTTTTTGTAATAGGAGCGAAGCAAATCAACCAAAAATTCCTGATAATATTTTGTCTTTGTAAAATTATCATTTATACACATCAGGTTATATACCACATCATTCTTATCCAGCATTGGTTTTGCCATTGCGTCGAGCTCATCTATATCGGGATATTTAATATAGTGTCTTACAACGGCGGGATTATCCCTTAATAATTGGGCGAAATCCAAGGACTCCTGTAGAAATTCCCGAACTTCATCCTGAGATAACTGTAGGGTATTTATTAGCTGATAATGGGTCTGGACTAATTTGCCGCCAAAGAAATGTGTTTTTTTATCATGCTTTACGACTCCAAATTCAGGATAGAGATGATCCAGCCAATTATCGAGTGTATCAAATTTCAGGTACTTGATACTGCTAGGGGTTGTAATCAATTTGATATCCTCAATTCGCTTTGCCCTTGTTTTTCCGTTTAATTGGGAGATATCAGTAATGTTGTTGTCTTGAAACCATTTCTGAATATTACAATTAAAGCAACAGGATTTAAACATCAGATTTCTTAGCAAAATCATGCCATAGCAGGAGTAATCACCTATTAACGAAATATCAATAAGAGATTGACCATCCCATATACTGTTTGATATTTCACAATTTTTTTCAGAAGTGGTAAGCCATCCATTCTCATTATGTGTTTCAATGACATCCTCCCGAAAGACACTTTCATAGTCATCAATCAGTAAAATATTTTCCGGTGCAATCGGAATCGTACCAATAATGCTGCTTGATGGCAGTGATATATAGCTTTCATATGCGGCTAAATCGACTTCTTCCCCTTCTTGAATTGTAATATTACCTGAACTGAATTTAAGGAGAGGCTTCAATAATTCTTCATTTATAAATAAACACTTGCCAACACGGGCAGAACCGGATGACCTTTTCATTCTGCAATATTGAACACCATTGCAGATAAAGCCATGTCTGTATAATTCTTTTCGCAGCTCTGCATTTGTTTTTAAGGTTTTAGGTTCTTTGACCTTTTTGTACTGTTTCTGAACTGTCGTTGTGGTTGACACACCATTTTCGTTTTTCGTTTCTATATCTACAATAGAAAAGTAATTTGGTAGTTCTTCAATGGGAGAGTGGAGATTTTCTCCAACTTGGATACCAACAATTTCACCTGTTTCATTTTTTGCAATACAATCTTCAAATACAAGAGCTCTGTAATCATAACCGAATTTCACAAAGATATTTTTGCTCATTTGGTTCCATTCTTTAACAGAATACTTGAATGTAAGATTGATTACATTTGTTGTGTATTGGTGTTTTTTTATTCTAAAGGAAAAATCTTTTCGTCTGTACTTCTTGTAATAGATGTTCAATAATTCGGTTAAGTCCAGACTATCATCCAGACTGTTCGTAAATTTCCTCAGATTGTACTGTCCATCCTTTAATTTTAGGTTATAGCCATCAGGATTATCTTCAATATAATGGGATGATAAATAAATGTCTTTGGCATCTATAGACGGTATGTATATTTGCTTATTGTACACGTTTTAATTCCTCCTCTCTACGAAAGTCTGATGCGATACGGGAAGCTATAGAAGAGCCGTTCGTACTTTTTTTCCCTCTATAATCGGTATTAAAATCCGAAAGATAGATTTTCCCTCCAAAGTGATTATGCTTCTTATCAAAGGTTTCTGTTTTGTAAAATTTGTTTGTCATTCGTACTAAATCCTCCGTTTCTGTATTTTTTTGTTCCATGTTCATTGGGGTAATTGTAGTTATACTTATTTCAAGCAAAAACCAACTTGTCCCTAACCTGTATTTCTCCTTTTTTAAATGATTGTCCTGAAAAATTCAGGATTGCGTATTGCATTATGTATTGACTTTTTTTCATATATACGTTCTCTCTTTATAAGGAATATCCATGGCAAAATTTTTGTACATATTTTCAGATATACTGAAAGTACCTTGAAAAAGCGAATAAATAGAAGTTGACAAAAACGAACATATGTTCTATACTGTTTTTACCGCAAAAGATAAAAATAAAAACGAATATAGCACATGGTATTTGAGAACTGTTTGACAGGTCTCTGGATATAAACATGGATTTATATAAGAAGATTTCTTATGAATTTATGAATACTATGTTATTTTGTACATTTATTCAGATGGGGGTGTTAATAATGGAAAATGTATTAAATACATATTATGCAAACAATGCGAAAAGACTTCGTGCGATTGTGGATAAGATTTTGTTTCAATTTGGCGGGATATCGGATAAGGATTATCACGATTTCTATTCCATAGCAAATGAAGTTTTTATAGATGTTATAAGAAGATATAACGGGAAACAGACCTTTGAGGTGTTTCTATACTCCTGTTTGTCCAACAAGGTTAAGACAGAAATAACGGCAAGAAACAGGCAAAAGCGTATGATTGACAGGAATTCGGTTTCCATCGATGAGCCATTATTTGATGATGATAAATGTACGATTGCCGATACGCTTCAATCAGATTTTGATATCAATTTCGTGTTGGAGGAGGAAAGAAATGATTTCCGTGATGAGAAGGTAGAGAAATATCTGTCTGGTCTTAGCAGGATTCAGAGACAGATAGTAGAAATGAAGATGGAGGAAATATCTGTTTCTGAAATAAAAGAAAAGCTTCAACTAAGTAATAAGGAATATGAAGACAATATGAAGTCAATAAAACAGAATAAGATGATTTCCTTATTTAATAAGAGCAACAAAAGAGAACAATATAGAAAAACGGAGGATATACGTATGAAAGAAGAATGTGAATTAAATATGGATGATGTTATGGATATGGATACAACTGACAGCTATAGAACAGATAAAAATCCTCTTGGCTCCTTATTGGAAGATTTAGCCATGGGGTACATTGACCGTAATTATATTTCCCAAAGGCAGCCTTTTCAGTGGAATGAGGAACAGATAAACAAATTTTATTCAAGGATTTTAAATAACCAGCCCATACCGGAAATTATAATTTGTGAGAAAGTGGAAGATGGAGAAAAAGTATCTTATTTAATTGATGGATTACAAAGATTGACCTATGCTGAAGAATTTAAAGAAAATCGAATTCCGGTTAAAGCAAAAGGTGCAGAGTTTGTCAATATCAAGTATAAGAAGCCTGTTGAAGATGAAGAAGGAAATACGAGGTTTGTGATTGATACGTTCAGTATTGCAGGAAAATATTATAAGGATTTGCCAAAGTTTTTGCAGAAGAGATTTGATAATTTTAATGTCACAGTTACCAGATTTTTTAATTGTACATCAGAAATAATTGATTATCATATGCGTAATTATAATAATCATGTTGCTATGAGCAAGTCACAGTACGGCATAACGAATGTAACAAATAGAATTTCAAAAAATATAAAAACCATTTCCGAGCAACATCCATTCTTTAAGGATAATATTGATTGTAGTAGTGGAAATAGGAAGAAGGGTACGTTGGATGAAGTTGTGGCAAAGACAATTATGGCTATGAATTTTGCAGATGATTGGAAAAAAGACCCGGTTGAGACTTTCAAATTTGTAGATGCAAATGCAACAGATAAGCAATTTGAACATCTTACAGAAAATCTGGACAGACTTTCAAGGGTAGCAGATAACTCGGTCAAAAAGTTGTTTAATACAACAAATACACATATCTGGTTAGCTGTCTTTGACAAATTTATCAGTTTAGACATACCGGATGTAAAGTTTATTGAGTTTATGAGAGCATTTGATGAAAGATTACAAAGTGAAGAAAGCCAAAACGATGCATTTATTTATAATATCTATAAGTCGAGAAACACGAAGGACAAGAAAAATGTTATCGATAAGATAAACGGGTTGGTAAAACGCATGTATGATTATTTTAATATAAGGAGTGAATGTAAGGATATCGATGTATTGGAGTTTATAAAAAACAATATTGATTCAGAAGTGAATGAGGAGGACATTGAACTCTTCGACATGATGAAAGAGGATTATTTTAACGGGATAAACAGAGAATCAAGTTTATGTGAGGCACAAAACAATCCTTCCATGCTGATGCTCATAGCTTATATTTGCAAAGAGGAACAGGACGAATATATGAAACCATGGATGATAGATTTCTTTAAAAGGAATCATACTTATATTCGAAATCAGAAGGAAAATTATTTATATATGAGAAACGATTTTGAGAAGTTTGTGAACAGGCGGGAAAAAATTGCTTAACGCGGTTGTTGGCGTGAATTGAATCGAAAGGCATAAAAAATAGTATTGACAAATCTTCGGTTATGTATATAATTAAGAAGTGGTCTGAAGGTCTGAATGATGTCTTATTTATGACATCATTAGCAAGATAAAGACGCACAAAACAGTATATATAGGGGATTGGTCAAATGGTATGATAGGGGTCTCCAAAACCTTTGGTGGGAGTTCGATTCTCTCATCCCCTGCTTGAAATAAGCCTTGAAATGTTGTATAACAGCTTTTCAAGGTTTTTCTTTTCTAAAACAGAGAAATTACTGTTTTTGACTAGAAAAAAGTGAAGAAAAATGCCAATGCGACTTAGGGTTGCGTGATAGAAACTACTGGGTTATAGACGCAACCGTACAGAATGGATAAAATTCCAAATGGAAGGATTGTGCCAGTTATATTATTATATAATAATATAATGAAAAACTACGGGACAAAACTTAAGAGAATGAAAGTAGTGAGGGCAACACATTGATAGGTGAACAATTATTAAAATTAAGGATTAAACATAACATGACACAGGAGGAGTTCGCTGAGTATATGGATGTAAGCAGACAGGCTGTATCAAAGTGGGAGTTGGATAAGACTTTGCCCGATGTCTATAAGCTTTTAAAGATGTCGGAATTATTTCAGGTAAGTGTCGATTATTTGTTGAAAGGAACGGAAGGGACTTCTGCATTGGTAAATCATGATGAAATTTCAGTATCTTCTTCACAGGAAGAAAACACGATATCAGAAAATGGCATTATGATTTCAACGCAGCCGGAAGCGATAGAACAGACAGAACCGGAGACGGCGATAAAATCAGAAATGGCAATAGCTCCGGATGCGATGATAAATTCAGAAACGGCAATAAAGCCGGAGTCGAAACGAAGGACCAGACGGATAGGGTTAAAGGTCAGTATCACATTGGTCAGTATTCTATTGGCAGGATTGGCAGTAATCATAGTTCATTGTATGTTATGCCAGATATGGGACAAATCGGATAGTGAGAAGACACTTGTTAAGGTGGATAAAGTATATAAACAGTATTCTTTAGCTGAAGTGAGTGGCTATAATGAGGACGGATTGTCAGATGCAAGGACTGTGCTGCTGGATACAAATGGAGTAAGAGGCGGTGATTACATATATTGTTATATCAATAATGATACGGGTAAGATATCGGTTAATTATGATATCAGTACGATTATTATGCTTATTTCAATTGTCATCATATTACTGCTTATTTTGGGTTTATTGATAAGGGAGCTTAAAAAGAATGAAAAGGAATAAAGCTATATTTATAGTTGTTATAGCATTCGTAACAGGGGTAATTGTAACATTAACCGGATTTATGATATTGAAGAAGCATGAAGTATCAATAAAAAATACTGCTTCCAATACTGATTATATGGGTGTTGTGGTCATCGATGGATTTGAAATTTCCATTCCAAACAAAAATATGGCATATGTTAATGATGAAGTAGGTTTATCATATTCTGACAAGGGTACGTTTGATATGGGGATATCGGTAGTAGACGGTAGTTATGATTTAACTATAAATGATATTGATTCCCTGAATTCTGATATTGACAGTTGGTTTCATTTGAAAAAACCATTTGATGAAATAGCCGTTGGTGGAAATTCTTATGTATATTGTGTATATGAAGATGAGGGAGAAAATGTTTTACTGGCATTTAAGGCAGCAGATCAAGAACATTCTTTTCAAATAATGGTGCGTTTGCTTGGCATTGACCAGATTCGATTTCAGTCCGAAGAAGAGCTTATAAGGGAATATGAGTCATATATTCTCATTGCGGATTCTCTTTTAGCCGGAGCGAGACCAACGGATAAGGCAAATACACCATCGGGAACAACGTATATAGCGGATGAGATGTATTCTGAAATCAATATGGTGCTTTCTGAAGAATTTGTAGCAGAGGATTCATTATATAATAAAGAAGAGAAGACGCTTGTGTCGTATCGGATTGAGGATGATTTTTATTTGATTGCACATGAAATAAAACCAAATTATTACAGCATGAAGACATATCGTGATACAAATAGAAATATAACGGCATCAGCGGTGGTTGATGATTATATTCGTTCTAATATGGATGCCAAGCGGCTGATGACCAAGGGAACAAATATATGGACAAATTCAAAGGCGGCTGTAAAAAGCATAGAAGTAAATGGTAAAACCTTCTATTACTATATATATACGGAAGAATATAAGAATATGGGTGAGCAGATTGAAAAATATCATTTTGAAGCAGCCACAGATTTGGAGAATGGTGCAATATATCGTGTTTCTGCGTTTTCAGAAGTAAGTCCGGAGGCACTTGAAGCAGATACATATAAGAAATTTATGATGATTGAAGAACCATAAAAACAATTAATTGCCTACAATTTTGATTTAGATTTAGTGAATAATAATAAAATTTAGTTACATTATAACCGCAGGTTGACAAAAAGCAACCTGCGGTTTGTTGTATTGTTCCATATTCAGGCTTTAAGATATTTAGCGAATAATATGTGTGCTTAGTTGTGTAACGCACTAATCCCGCATTTTGTTACATCTAAAGTATAGAGAGGAGAAAATATTTTGAAAAGGAAAAGTAAAAAACAAAAAATTGTTAAGGCTGTCTTGTCTATTGTGATGTTGTTCATAATGGTAATCAGCAATACCGGTATTGCTGATTATCCGACAGTTGAGGCTGCTGCAACTGATTCAGGGACGATACTTACAATAACATGTAGTAAAACACAGGTAGATGTTGGAGAAACGATTACGGTGTGTGTTGATTTTAATGCCCCTTATGATCAAAAAACAGGAGCTTGTTATGATATGCTTATGTTCAGGTTAGCCTATAATGATGATGCGATGAAGCTGGAATCCTATAGTAATGGCAGTGTTTATTCAAATCCTGTATTAAAGAAGGAAAATGACGGAATATATTGGGAGAAGGATGATGATACTTATCTGACAAAGAGTGGAACGCTTCTTATTGCGACCTTTACTGTATTAAAGCCGGACTGCAAGTTTTATTTTAATGGCTATGGATACGCAGTTGATCCTCGCAAATACACTTTTGATGATGTACCTGTTTTGTCTAAGAACAGTGTAACAACCTCGTGTAGCCATTCAAAAGTCAGTGAAGTCGTTACAAAGCAGCCTACGTGTAATACGGATGGCACCAAGGAAAAGCGGTGTACTGTATGTAATGAGGTTTGTGAAAAGAATTCTGTTCCTGCAACGGGACATACTGCCGGAGAATGGACAATCATAAAAGAAGCTACCTGCGAAGAAACAGGCGAAAAAGAAAAAAGATGTACTAAATGTAATATAATTATGGAAACGGAGACAATTTCTGCAACGGGACATACCGCCGGAGAAGGAACGATTGTAAAAGAAGCAACATGTAAGGAAACAGGAAGCAAAGAAATTGGCTGTACTGTATGTAAAAAGATATTAGATACGAAGACAATACCGGTTTTGGCGCATAGCTTTGGGGACTGGACTGTATCCATACAAGCTACCGTAGATGCTGAGGGTGAGGAAGAAAGAGTATGTTCAAGCTGTGGTGAAAAAGAGACACGGGCTATTCCTAAATTGGAGCAGCCGACAGAAGATGTGACCACGGAGGAACAACCAACAGAAGATGCGACCACGGAGGAGCAGCCGACAGAAGATGCGACCACGGAGGAGCAACCGACAGAAGATGCGACCACAGAGGAGCAGCCAACAGAAGATGTGACCACAGAAGCCATAGTAAACAATAATTCACCAAAGACTGGAGATACTGTACATCTATATTTGGTTATGGGATTATTATTCATGTCGCTTGTGGGATTGGGAACAATCTCCATTGTAAAAAGGCAAAAATAAAATATCATATACGCAATATTACATGGCAAATTACTTTTTAAAATAAAAATACCGCAGATTGAAAAACTGCGGTATTTTGTTCTGTTGGAAGCTGTGTTTCTATAAATAAATGGAACTCTGTGTTTTGACAAAAAATAGTATTCTGCAAATTCAGCATTGGAATTGTCATTAACTTTTCTATTTGCTATAATATTTCTACCTGAGAATATATGAAAAAGTATATATTAAGAGCTTAAGAGATGGTGTAGACTTAATTCTTGAGTATCTATAGAAGTATTGAAATATAGGAGTGAAAATATAATCATGGTATTAATAGGGGCTAGAATTTTAGAATATCGTAAAGCGGCAAATATGAGTCAGGAGGAGTTTGCCGCAAAAATCGGTGTGAGCCGGCAGGCAGTATCCAAATGGGAACTCGATAAAGCATATCCGGATTTGGATAAGCTGATGGACATTTGTGAAATGTTTGGTGTGAGTATAGATGAGCTGATCCGTGGAAGAGAAGTATTGGTATCAGATCATTCGGCAACTCAGGATGAATTGGAATCCAACGATAATAATGAGACGGAAAATAAACCGGTAATTCAAAGAGTAAATATGACATCTTTAAAGAAAATGCGTGGCGGTGCCGGTACATGGCGTCTCAGTATATGTGCCATGCTTGCGGGAATGTTGTTCTTATTTTGTTGTACGGTTTTTATTATGGTGCTTTCGAATAATGAATGGGATAAGAATAATGAACATGTGGCAAATGCAAGGGTGGAAAGGGTATATCAGCAATATACCAAGGCAGATATTAGTTTTACGGATGAAGAATATCGTAAGGTGCTGGAAACGGTATGGCTGGATATGGATGGTATCAGGGATGGTGATTATATAGAATGCTATACCGATGCTGACCAGCAGTCAATCTATTTGGACTATTATGTTCCGACACTGGTAGTACCGGGGATTTTGATGCTGTTGTTTTTCTGTATCCTTATATTGCTTTGTATGGAAATACGCAGGGTACGCAAGGAAAATAAATGGCACATATTGGTAGAGGATGAGAGTGAAAAGGAAAGTAGGGTTTATGATGAATAAGGCAGCAGGTATTGTATTAGCTTGTTTCCTTTCTGTGGTTTCGGTGTTTATGGGACTTTGGTTTATGGGCGTGATATCATTTGCCGATAATGAGGTACCGCCCAATGATGTGAAAGAAACTGGCGAAGAAAACGGGTTTGAAATTGTATTTAAGGGCATAAAATTTAATCTGAACACAGAGTGCATAGCATATATTCATGAAAGCGGCTGTCTGAATATCAGATTAAAGGACGAATATCTGATTCAGATTGATGTTGAAGATGATACATGTGATGATTTCTGGGACAACAGGGAGGAGAAGATTGAGAATCTGATTGCTTCAGGATACAGGATAGAGTGTGAACCCGAACACATGGAACCTGAAGAACGTGAATATATACATTATATACTAAGTATGGAGGGCGAAAGAGGGGCGGAATATAGCCAATCGTATTTTGAGGTATATTTAACACCTGCCGATAATGACAGAAGATTTTTTGTATGTATAAGATATGACGGTATCGATGTGGATAATCTTGATGAGAAAGCCCGTACATTATTATATAATGAGGCGTTCGGCGAGGTAGAGCAGATCATTGACAACGCGGCTCCTACAGACGAAAAGGATGATGCGGTAGGAACCGGTTGGCTCCCTGATGAAAGCATTAGTTCAGAAAATGAGTATTTGTCGCATGACTCGTTGCAATATGCGGATGGAACGTTGGAAGTCGCATATAATCTTCCGGAAGAGTGTTATCTTGTTTCCGATAATATTACAGGTAAAACATATCTGTCAGAGAAAGAAAAGATTTATATAAATTTGGCTACATCAAATTATACATGGCAAACTGCAAAGGAGAAGGCGGATAAGCATTCTCTTGCAGGATTTTCAAGAATCATTACGGAAGGGCAGACAGAGGTAAACGGAAGGACTTTTTACTATTATACATATTCCGTTATGAGATGTTCTAAGCGTAAAAAGAGATATGATTATAATTTTGTGGCATATTGTGATATGAAGAATGGTGATATCTATTCAATCCATGGATATTCATATGAAAATGAGACCGCTATGGACTGCAATTTCTATCTGGATGTAATGAATCTGTCAGAATAAGCCGGATATGAGTTTGATGAAATAAGGATTTTGAGCCTTTGCCACCATTAGTTGCCGGAGTTGCAACTAATTTTCGCTTGCTATATTCAGAGATTCTTTACAATAATGTACATGAAATAAACGGCAGTTGTTTGTATTAGGACAGGATGTATATTTCTTAATACATTTGGTATTTGACTGGAATTTGTTTCATGTACATTATTTTTGTTTAAAGGAGAAATGAAAATGAAAAGATTAAAGAAATTTGCCACATCAGCAATATTGATTGGTATTATGTGCGGATTGGCTGCGTGCAGTAATAATGACACGGAGGACAGAAGAAAAAGCAAGGTAACGACAGAGGCGACAACAGAGGCGATTACAACATCGGAAGAAGTAACAACGGAGGAAGTTACTACCGAGGAGGAGACAACGGAAGAAACAACAACGGAAGAAGATACCACCAAAGAAGATACAGACGGTAATACAAGTGGTACAGATAAAAAGAATACACCAAAAACAGATTTCGCTTTTTCTTCAAATGATTGGAAAACACTGGAATTTGCCTTGGACGGAGAGATTTATACATTTCCTATGACACTTGCAGATGTTGAGGCAGCAGGGTTTATGATTGATGAGGAATATAAGAGCGAGAAGCTGGAGAGCAATATGTATACAACAAGTGTAACTGCGGAAAATGAAGCCGAAGAGCAATTCTATGTACGTTTTAAGAATTTTACAGATGCCGATAAGGAGCTGAAGGACTGCGAGATTTACGGATTTTCTTTTGAGGTGCTGGATTATCGTGACGTAAATCCTGATGTGACGTTATGTAATGGTGTCACGTTTGGTATGACAATTGATGAGGTAAAGACATTGATGGGAGAACCGGATTACTATTATGAAAGTGACAGTACGGATATAGACCGTAAAGAAATGGATTATTACGTTACTGGAAAATCATATGACAGTTCACTTGAGCTTTCTTTTACAGATGGAAAACTGGATAGCATCACACTTGTAAATACGGACTAATATAAAGAAGACATTGTATTATGATGGCCGACAGCAGTCTGGTGTGTCTACTGTAATTGTTACAGAGAACACAACGGAAGGCTGTCGGTTTTTTATGCCTGAAACATACAAATCCCATCTGTTTTAATTGGTAAATCTTAACAGTTATTCGTAAATAGTTAAGAATTGTTACAAAAATATTTGACTTATGTTACATAATACGGTATACTAAGCCTGTTGTTAATAAAAATGGACTCAAATTGTAAAAGAATTGTAACAAATAGAAGATGTTTTTAAAAACATTGTTACAGTTTTAGGAGGATTTTATGAAAAGGTTTTTAAAGCATTTTATTTCACTGATTATGATAGTTGTACTTTTAATGACAAATGTTATCGGAGTGTCAGCAAGTGAGATAGATGATGAAAACGCTTCGGTTATTGAGAATAACGATATTGATGATGAAGGACTGAATGCAGATTGTGATAATGATGATATTGCTGTTGGTGTTGATGATGATACGTTTATCATCGCAACTGTTTTTGATGCGGCAGTAGAATCTGAATTGAAAATAAACACAAAGAAGCATAAGTTTTCAAATACAAGCAATGGTTCCTTTGATTTGGAATATGCACAGGATGAAGACTATTTCATAGGTTCGGTTGTAGATTCAAGTACAGAGGTTACATATTGTTTATTAACATATGAAGAAAAGTTCTATCTTGTTGTGGCAGACGGAAGCAGTAAGTATAGAGGAACATATCATGACAGCAGCTTTATAAAGCTGAAATCAAAGAAATATAATGAAAAGACACAGAAGATTTCTCTCGTCATAGCCGATAAGAAGGCGGAATATACAACAAGAATGACAAGCTTTCACTATAATGAAGATTATTCTGTTCGCGTGACAGGATGGTATGCAGGACTTTATTATACGGAGGGTAAACTGGCTACGGATATTGTAGCAAGAGCAGGTCATTATGATTTGTTTCAGGAAGGACGACTGATAAATGCCGATGGCTGGTATCAGGTTCAGGATAAGCAGATAAAGGTCGTTGACGGTCATGTCGGTCTTGTATTTGACGGCAAAAACTGTTTTCAATATACGGGTACGACATGCAATATGGTTAAAGGAAAGGCTGTAACCATTGATGCGGTATCATACAGATTTGACAAGACAGGAGAACTGGCAAACGGATTGTTTACGATTAAGGGCAGCCATTATTACTATATAAACGGAATAAAATTGAATAATACCGAGAAAAAGGTTGGAAGATATTATTACTATTTTCAGGATAATGGAAAGGCAGTGACGAATACATGGCTTTCCATGAAGAATATGCTTAAATACTACAACGAAGAAGGTATATGCTCTAAGATTTTTTATACGGATGCATATAAGGGAAAAAATAAGAATAAATTTAAGCAGCTTGTAAACGGCAAATGGAAGTTTGTGGGCAAAGGCATATATGAGATAAACGGTACATATTATCTTTTTAAAGGTAATGGTGTAAGATATACAGGTACGAAATGGTATCAGGACAATAATAAGACTTATTACTATGTCAAGAAGGGTGTTGTCATTAACAGGCTGACAGTTTCCAAAAGTACATATAAATATTACTTTAATGAAAACGGCAAATGGAAATATGCAAGAAATGTATGGGTTCCAAAGTTTGAAAACACTTACATGAAGACAAATGAAAAGGGTGTTGTAGCTGTTAAGTATTACAGGTCAAACTATGCTCAAAAGTCATATCAGGGAACCTATTGGAAGTATGATGGCTCAACATGGAAGAAGACTAAAAGAGCCGTTGTAGAAGTAAATGGAAATTATTATTGCCTTGATAAGAAGGGGAAAACGGTAAGAACAAACGGATGGTATACACTTACTGCAAGAAAGGCTGCATATATCAGTAAGTCAGGCAGGGTATACAAGTATGTATATTATGATACAGCTAAAAAGTGTTCGATATATAAAACAGGATATGGTTTAAATAAATCATCTGCAGGCTATAAGACTGCGAAAATAAACGGTAAGAAAGTTTATTACTATAGCGATGTCAATGGTATGTGTGTTACCAATACATCCAAAACAAAGGGTGACTATATATACAAATTTGATAAATATGGCATTGCATATTCAAAGATTTTCTGTGGCAATATGAATTGTGACTATGATTTATGGATGAAGAGAGTGATGAACAATCTTCTGGGAGAGACCGGTGTTCCATGCAATGTATTTGTGACACAAGCGCTTCAGTATGCAGGCGGAGATGATGTCGCCATAAAGAATACGGTTCAATATAATGGTTATGATGAAGGCGGCATTGTTATCAATTCTGCCAGCAACTGTTCAGCATGGATCAATAGTGATATCACAGCCGAGGCTGTTTTGTCAGATGGTAAAGCATGGCAGGACAGGAAGGAATATACGTTAAACGGCGTTATAGAGGATTTCTCTTATGATAATCTTGCACCGGGTGATGTAATCGCTTATTATGCAAATGGAGATTATGAGCATATCGCAATATATATCGGGCAGTTTGATACTGCCGATGATGTAAAAGCCTATCTTGTCAGTCTTGGCGTTTCAGAGGAAAAGGCTCAGGAATCCATAAGAGCATGGGGACCATATGTTAATGACGGTAATGATGAAACCCATTGGTGTATTCATGGAGGAATGGGAGCAAGTAGTGAGGTATATATCAGCAATACATGTTATGATGTAGGCTCAGATGAAATTGCAACAAAGATTATAAAAATGTTTAATAACTAATATAAATTAAAATGCTTTTTAATAAAATGCACCACAAATATCGGAGAACTGATATTTGTGGTGTATTTTATTGATACGATAACGCTTCCCATTTCTCATATAATTCATTGAGGCTGTCTTCAGTCTCCTGACGTTCTTTTGTAAGCGCTGTCAGCAGTTCCACATTTGTGGCATTTTCAGGAATGGAGAACTCCTCATCAATCGCTGCAAGTCTGTCTTCAAGCGTTTCTATCTGTGCCTCTACCTTTTTCAAATCATTTGCTTTTTTGCGTAATCTGGCAGCTTCTGCCTTGCTTTCCTTCCATGCCAGCTTTGCCACTGACTCTGACTGAATCGGAGCGTTCGTCTGAGCAGCATCAGTTACCTTTGTAAATGCCGGCTTATTTTCATCAGAGCTGAACCGATGTGTATCGTAATAATCATAGTTTCCTATATAATTGTATAGCTGCTTGTCCTTAAGCTCCAATATGCGTGTGGCGGTTTTGTTAATAAAATATCTGTCATGTGATACATAGAGGACAGTACCGCTATAATTGCTTATGGCATTTTCCAGGATTTCCTTTGAAATGATATCCAGATGGTTTGTCGGCTCATCGAGAATAAGGAAATTGGCTGATGACAGCATCAGCTTTGCAAGAGATACACGACCACGCTCACCACCACTCAAATCGGAAATTTGCTTGAAAACGTCATCTCCCGTAAACAAAAATGCGGCAAGAACATTACGGATTCTTGTATTTGACAAATTTGGATAAGCATCACTGATTTCCTGAAATATATTGTTTGACATATTAAGAACCTGATGCTCCTGGTCATAATAGCCGATTTTTACTCTTGCGCCTAAGGTTACAACACCGTCATCCTTGGCAGTAAGCTTATTGATGATTTTAAGGATTGTGGTCTTTCCTGTACCGTTTCCGCCGATCAATGCGACATGCTCACCACGCTTGATGGAGATGTTAAGCCGTGAAAATAGGAGATTATCGCCAAATGACTTTGAAAGGTCTTTTATGGTTAATACATCTTCTCCACTTACGGTTTCCGGCTCAAGCATAAGGCGCATTTCGGCATTTATTTCTGTCGGTTTGTCAAGTCGTTCAATACGGTCAAGCTGCTTTTGGCGGCTTTCTGCCCTTCTGATGGATTTTTCACGGTTAAATTGCCGCAGCTTTTCTATGACGGCTTCCTGATGTTTTATTTCCTGCTGCTGATTCAGATATGCTTTCATCAGATTTGCCCTGATTTCTGCACGCTTCGTAGCATAATAGGAGTAGTTACCATTATAAATATGGCTGTGCGTCTGGTACAGTTCAACAACCTTTGTCGCTATTTTATCCAGAAAATACCGGTCATGGGACACAATGATAATACTGCCTTTATATGTAGATAAATAATCCTCCAGCCATGATATGGAATTCATGTCGAGATGATTGGTCGGCTCATCCAGTATGATGATATCCGGTTTTGTAAGAAGAAGCCTTCCTAATGACAGTCTTGTTCTCTGTCCCCCTGACAACGTGTCAGTATGGCGGTCAAAGTCACATTTGTCAAATCCCAATCCCTTTAATACCCCGATAATTTCACTTTCACAGGCATATCCGTTTTTATATTCAAATTCGTGTGTATAACGATTGTAAAGCTCCAATGCTTTGTCCAGTTCTTTTCCATGAAGCTGTTGCATATCAAGCTCCAGCTGCCGGATCTGATTCTGTAAATCAATAATTGGCTTTACGGCATCCAGCATAACCTGATATACGGTTGAATGGAAGTTTGTATCCTGATGCTGGGACAGATAGCCTATTGTTTTATCTTTTGCAACAACAACCTGTCCTGAATCGGCTGTTTCGTCACCCATAATAATACGGAGAAGCGTTGTTTTTCCCGCACCGTTTATACCGACGATAGCCATTTTCTCCTTATCTTCCAGATGAAATGAGATATCATCCAGTATGATGTTGGTGCCATATGCTTTTTTAATATTCTGACAATCAAGTATCATGGTTTTACCTCCGTAGTATGTTATATCATGAAGGATATTTTTAATGCAATAGGAATAAAATAATTTAGCATATTTTAGGTCAAATCTTTTAGAAATATGGTATACTATAAAATAGGGGTTTAAATTAATTAGAAAGGTATGATGGTAACTTTGAATTATGGTGAGGGTGAAGTCAGATATTTGTCTGACAGAGATGTGGAAGAACTAAATCATGTTAGGCTTGCAATACAACAGGCATTATCGACAAAACTGAATAATGCAGGCATATATTTCCATAGTATGTCGAGAGTCAAGACGGAGAGCTCGATTAAAAATAAATTAGCGAAGGGTAAATATTCGTCTGATGGCGGAGGCAAGAAAATACAGGATTTGATAGGTATTCGTATCAATCTGTTCTATTCCGAGGATATCGGTATCTGTGAAAGTATACTCGAGGATACGTTTAAGCTTGATAACTGGTCTAAATCTGAAAATGGAGAGAATCGGTTTGAGGCACAGAAATGTAACGGTGTATTTAAGATACCAAGCAAATATTTGAGGAATATTTCATCAATGATATGGGAGCAGCCGTTTGACCAGACTTTTGAGGTTCAGCTTAGAACTATTTTGTTTGAGGGCTGGCATGAAATAGAGCATGAGATGCGGTACAAATATAAGCTGGGTGACGAAGACGGAGAGGATGATTTGTGGACAGGACAGGAGAAGCTCTCCAGGGTTATGAATAGTATTATCGCAAATCTGGAGTTGTGTGACTGGTCTATCGTTCAAATATTTGACAGTATCTGTAAGGCTCAACTGGAGGAAAAAAATTGGGAAAATGCGATACGGAGTAAATACCGGCTGCGTATAACACAGGACCATTTGAAACCGGAACTTCGGGAATATTTTGATAACAATCCCGATATTGTAAAACGATTTCACAATGTTACAAAAAGAGAACTGGTCAATATATTATTAAATAAAAAATATCATAAGGAATTGACTCCGGACAGGGTAATATATCTTATAAATAAGGAGCGAATCCATGATGAATACATATCAAAGCTTCTTGATAAAGAGCAGTTTGTCAGGGTTTCAAATAAAGAAATCAAGCAGGAAATCAAACCGTTGGTGTCGGATAATGTATTCTCCCAGAATGTATATATTCCTGCAGAGGGGTATGAAAAGGCCTGTACGATAATATATGACTGGGCATATCAGCATATGAAAACCGTATTTAACCAGATGCCTGAGAAAATGGCAAATATAGGTTATGAAACAATCGGATATAAGCTGAGGATCAATTATGACGGCAGGTCATTTATTATGGATGTCCAGCAGATTAGTAATGATGAACCGGGAGTGATATGGCATACAACGGCAGAGCTGATGCATATAGACGGCAGATTATTGTTAAGCGCAAGAAATACATGTGAAACAATCTATTCCAGAGAACGGAGATACAGCAGACCGAAATTTATGAAGGATATTTTTTACCAGATAGGCTTTATAGACGGAGATATACAGGTAAATGATAATACGGGAATCAGTATCATGGATTACCGGAGCCTGACACAGCTGATTAAGAACGAAAACAGAAATCTTCCGATTATTGTGATGATAAAGCCTGATGTGATTCCGGAATGGGCGATAGATTGTGACGGCTATATTATCAGGGCTGACATGCTTTCAAAGACATTGAACGGACTGAGCCATGTGGCATTTGGTGATTCTGAGTGTAAACGTATTTTTCAGGAGGAATTTGGCAAAGAAGCGATAGACGGTGCAGTTATGTACTGGGGGATGAACAGCAATTATCCTGTTATTTTCTCGATGGAGGATATCAACCACAGCTTTTTTGAGGAAGTAAGCCATAGCATCAATGAAGATATAGAATATGAAAAATCTTTTCGATACAGTCTTCGTGAGATGGTTTGTGATGAGTATGTAAAGTGACCTTCGGCTTGACTTTGATAGTGCTATATTATAAAATCACATTGTGAAAAATGAAGGTACATATTGATTGGCTTGTCAGACGGTCTGATAAATTTGATTAGGAGTATAATATGGATTCAAGAGATATCAATGAAATAAAAGCGGCTATTAAGTATATGGATTATAAGCCTGCGTTACTTGCTAAGTTTTATGATGTAAAGAGTCTGCTGTTTTGTGAAATGGTAGAAAATGAAGAATACTATAAAGTAAGCAGTATTATGCCAAATCCACTCAATGATAACAAGATAGTGAAGTGTATCAATATACTTGATAAGAAGTATATCGGCAGCAGGGAGGTATGTGACGGTACAAAGACTGCCATCTGTATGCCGAATGAGGCTGTTTCCATACTGAATAGTATATCTACAAAGGTGGATGGAGCAGAAATCAGTTTATCTGTGGGAAGTGATATGACAGCAGATGTATATTTATCGATACCGAGAGGAAACAGCGTAACGATAAAATCAATGAAGCTGGGAAAAGATGTATGGCTGGGGGTTATGAACTCATTTAACACATATACTTCAGAGGGCTTTACGCTTGCCCTTCGTATGGAAAATATGTCGATATCCATAGAGCCGTCTGCTCTTGACGGAATAAAGGGGCAGGGCGATGTATTTGTTTACGTTATGACAGAGAATGTCATATATAAAGATTTGGCATCAAAGTATTTCAATACAGAGGATATATTGTCATTGTACAGAGGTTAGATAATATGGCTATGAGGCTGTTGCAGATTGTAACAGCCTTTTTTATCATATAAGAAAAGGGATACCATTGATATACTTTTACCGCATAGGAGATATTTATGGATAAGAACAGAAAGCAAAATGGTTATATGGCAGCTGTTATAATTTGCCTGATGATAGTCATGGTTGTCTGCATTATAATAGTCAGTGGAAGAAAGAAATCCGGAGAAATGGAATATCGCAATACAGATTTTTGCATGGGTACCGTACTTACGATTACGGTATATGGCAGTGACGGTGAACAATGTACAGAGGATATAAAAGAATTGCTGAACAGCCTGGAAAAGGATGTTATCTCTTGGAGAAGTGTGGATTCGGAGGTATGGAAGCTCAATCATGAATACAAAGCGGGAGTTCCATATGCGGTAAGCGATGAACTTGCAGGGTATATAGATAAAGTAAAGGAGCTATATGAAAACGGTAACGGACTTTTGGATGCGACGATAAGACCGCTTGCTGCGCTCTGGGGGATTGAGGATGGAAAAAGTACGGTTCCTGATCGTGATGAGATTGAAGCGGTATTGAAAAATGTGGATATGGGATTGGTTGACATAACTCTTGAAACGAAAGAAAGCGAGCATGCTGCCATTACAATCAATCAGTCTGACATGTCTATAGATTTAGGCTCGGTAGGCAAGGGGATAGGCTGTGATAAGGTGTATGCGTATTTGCGAAAAAGTAATGTGACAGGTGCGTGCATTGCCATAGGCGGAAGTATCGTTATCTATGGCAGTAAGCCTGATAACAGCAGCTATAAGCTTGGGATTCGGAATCCACGAAGTGAGACAGAAGCTGTAATGGGGGTGCTTCAATTAGAGGCAGGAACGAATGGCATATTTGTTTCAACCTCCGGTGATTATGAGAAATATTTTGAGATAGACGGAACAAGATATCATCATATACTGAATCCTGTTACAGGTTATCCTGCAAATGAAGGACTTATATCAGCAACCATCGTGTGTGATAACGGATTGATCAGTGACGGACTTTCAACATTGTCGATTTTACTTGGAAGGGAAGGTGCTATGGCATTACTTGAAAGCTATGGAGCGGAGGCAGTATTGATCGATGAAAATAAAAATGTTTATGTGACAGACGGACTTAAGGATTGCTTTCTATTAGAGAGTGATGATTACAAGGTGATAGAATGATTAAAAAAAGTGATATCATGCTCGCTGTTTTTTTTATTGCTGTAGGGATAGTCATGTTAATTTGCCTGGGTATATTCAGAAAAAACGGCAGCTATGTAGAGGTATTTGCAGATGGAAAGCTGCTGCAAAGACAAAAGCTTTCAGATTCAGGAACATATAAAATAGAAACCTCTTCAGGTACAAATATTTTGATAATAGAAGATGGACAGGCATATGTCAGTGAGGCAGATTGTCCTGATAAGTTATGTGCAAAAATGGGACGCATATCAAAAAATGGTGAGAATATCGTTTGTATTCCTCATAAGCTGGTTATCCAGATATCGGGTGGAGAAGAGAAGAAATATGATGTGCGATAGAGCGGGCATACGGATAGCATAGAAAAAGAAAGAGAAATGATAAGTAGTGAAAAGATAGGAAAAGGAAACGGTCAGGAATCATGGCAGACAGTAAAAAGAAATCAGGCAGAAAAAAACAGAATACCGGTAAATCCTCCGATATCAGTCATGCTAAGCATATTGCTATCCTCGGAATGTTTATTGCGGTTGCACTTATATTTTCTTATATGGAAACATTTATTCCCGTCAATATTGCCGTACCCGGAATAAAATTGGGACTGGCGAATATAGTAACCATAGTTGTACTGATTCAACTGGGGTTCAAAGATGCAGTATGCGTATCACTTCTTAGAGTGTGTCTGTCGGCTTTGCTGTTTAGCAATCTGTCCGTTATGGCATACAGTCTTGCAGGGGCAGCACTCAGTATCCTTGTAATGAAACTGATACATATGACAGGGATATTTGGTATAACGGGAGTCAGTATTTGCGGAGGAGTGGCACATAATATAGGTCAGCTTATTTTGGCAGCAGTTATTATGGAAAATCAAAATATTATGGGCTATGCTCCCGTACTTTTCATATCAGGCACCATAACCGGTATCATCGTCGGCTTGGTCGCCGCCATAATATCCAAAAGCGTAAAACAAATCTGATACACTGTCATAGGATATATGCTTTACAAATCAATATCATGTAGTCGAAATACTTTATATTATAATATTTATACTACATTTTGGTTGTTTTTAGTCTCCATAAGTATTATTATAAAGAATGGTTTTATAAATAATAAATTTTATTGATAATAGGTTGTTAATCAATATAGCAATTTTATGTTTATTACTATATCAGTTTCAAGGTATTCTATATTGTTTGAAGAATATTAAAATACGTTGGCACTTAGCGAATACGGAGTATGCGACGCGAAGCTAGTCCTTTAGGAAGCTTAGTACCACTACGTATTTTACAAAGCGCAAGCGGTTCGTAAAACAATATAGAATACCTTGAGAGTACATCTACAATAAATCAGAAAAGAGGTATATAGATGGGTTTGTTAACTTTTTCAGGTGGTATTCATCCGTATGAAGGCAAAGAGCTTACGATGGAGAAGCCGATTAAAGAGTATCTTCCAAAAGGAGATTGTGTCTATCCTTTAAATCAGCATATCGGTGCACCTGCCGTCCCTGTTGTTAAGAAGGGGGATAGGGTTTTAGTAGGACAGAAGATTGCTGAAGCAAGTGGTTTTGTGTCGGCAAATATTCATTCCTCAATTTCGGGAACCGTAAAAGCAATCGAGCCGAGACTGACGTCCGGCGGTACGAAGGTAACTTCTATTGTGGTGGAAAATGACGGTCAGTTTGAGGAAGTGGATTTCTCTGAAAATGTAATGGATTTGTCCACTTTATATAGAGAGGATATAAAGGATATCATCAAAGAGGCAGGAATTGTCGGTTTAGGTGGTGCAGGATTCCCTGCAAATGTAAAGCTTTCACCGAAAAATGAGGATGATATAGACTATATTATTGTAAACGGAGCGGAATGTGAGCCGTATCTTACCTCTGATTACAGACGAATGATGGAGGAGGCGGATAAAATCATTCTTGGACTCCAGATATGCGTCAATCTCTTTGACAATGCAAAGGGAATTATTGCGATAGAGGATAATAAGCCTGAAGCAATCAAGCTTTTGACTGAGAAATTAAAGGACAATGATAAGATAACGGTAAATGCCATAAAGACGAAATACCCACAGGGAGCAGAACGTCAGCTTATCTATGCAAATACCGGAAGATATGTTAATTCAAAGATGTTACCGGCAGATGCAGGCTGTATTGTACATAATGTAGATACCATACATGCCATATATGAGGCGGTAATAGAAGGAAAGCCGCTCATTAAAAGAGTGGTAACAGTTACGGGAGATGCCATTGAAAAACCATGTAATCTGCTTGTCAGAATCGGAACCAATCTTCAGGAGCTGATAGCGGCAGCAGGAGGCTTTAAGGATGGTATTATGCCTGAGAAAATAGTAGTAGGAGGCCCTATGATGGGAAAGGCTGTCTATTCGCTGGATGTGCCTTCTACAAAAGGGGTTTCGGCTCTTCTCTGTATGAGTCATGATGAGGTTGCGGCTTTGGAACCGACAAATTGTATCAGATGCGGAAGATGTGTAGACGTGTGTCCGGGACGTGTCGTTCCGTCATTGCTTGCGAAATATGCTGAGCATGGCGACATAGACAGCTTCTTAAAGCATGACGGTATGGAGTGCTGTGAATGTGGCTGCTGTTCATATATTTGTCCTGCAAAGAGACATCTGACACAGACGATAGCAGGAACCAGAAAATTGATTTTGGCAAATAAGAAGAAATAGGGGAGGACAGGTAAATGGAAAATGTATTTAAGATTTCATCATCTCCTCATGTAAGAGATAAAAAGACAACAACAGGAATCATGCTGGATGTCATTATTGCATTACTTCCGGCCGCCATATTTGGAATCGTAAACTTTGGGTTTGATGCATTGATACTCATGTTAACATGTATCGTTTCATGTGTATTTTTTGAATGGGCTGCCCAAACCGTACTAAAAAGAAAAACAACGATTCATGATTTGAGTGCTGTGGTTACAGGTTTACTTTTGGCACTGAATCTGTCACCGGAGGTTCCTGTATGGATGGCAATACTGGGAAGTGCATTTGCCATCATTATCGTAAAACAGCTCTTTGGCGGTCTTGGCTATAACTTTATGAATCCTGCACTGGGAGCAAGATGCTTTTTGCTGATATCATTTGCAGGACAGATGACAAGCTTTACATATGACGGAATAACTACGGCTACACCGCTTGCAATATTAAAGAGCGGCGGCACAGTCAATGTTTCGGATATGTTCTTTGGAAATATAGCAGGAACGATAGGAGAAACCTCTGTTATATGTATACTGGCAGGAGCGGTTTATCTGGTGGCAAGAAAGATTATTAAGCTGACGATTCCGCTTACATATATAGGAACATTTGCAGTATGTATTATGATATACGCACTGTCAGCAGGAAGAGGCTTTGATTTATCCTATCTGGCGGCACATTTATGTGGCGGTGGTCTGATGCTGGGAGCTTTCTTTATGGCAACGGATTATGTTACATCCCCGATAACACCAAATGGCAAAATTGTATTTGGTGTAATTCTTGGTATCCTTACATTCCTGTTCAGAATATACGGAGGTTCGGCAGAGGGTGTATCATATGCGATTATATTTTCAAATCTGCTTGTTCCGCTTATTGAGAGATGTACCCAGCCAAAGGCATTTGGTAAAGGTGCTGAGCTGATGGCAGGAGAAGAAAATTCCGGTAAAAAGAGCAGAATGAATGTAAAATCTATTGTAATAGCAACGATTGCCATATTTGTAATTACGATTATTGCCGGATTTGCACTTGCATATGTTCATAAGATTACAAAGCAGCCGATAGCTGATGCAAATCAGAAGGCAAAGGAAGCGGCATATAAGGAAGTATATGCTGATGCCGACAGCTTTACGGTACTTGATTTTGATGAAGCGGAAGCGGCTGAGTATCTTAGCGGGCAGGGGTATAAATGTGATATAGAAGAAATCGTCATTGCAAAGGATAAGACCGGAAATGCGATAGGTTATGTATTGGTGGTTAATTCCCATGAGTGCTATGACGGATATATGCAGCTTGCCATGGGTGTGACAAATGAAGGTGTAACAAATGGAATATCCTTCCTGTCACTCAGCGAGACGGCAGGTCTTGGTATGGAGGCTGATACGGACAGCTTTAAGTCACAATTTGCAGGTAAGAAGGTAGAGACATTTGAATACACGAAGCAGGGAGCTTCGGCTGACAATGAAATAGATGCCTTAAGTGGTGCAACCATAACGACAGACGGTGTTGTAAATGCGGTGAATGCCGGTCTGAGTTATGTAAACTATTTGAAGGGAGGTAACTAGATATGAATCAGTGTACAGAGCGTTTATATAACGGTATTGTAAAAGAAAATCCGACATTTGTTCAAATGCTTGGTATGTGTCCGACGCTTGCAGTTACCTCGGCAGCGATTAATGGTGCAGGAATGGGGCTTGCGACAACATGTATTCTTGTAATGAGTAATTTTGTCATATCCTTACTGAGAAAGGTTATTCCTGACAAAGTCAGAATACCGTCATTTATCGTAATTATTGCTTCATTTGTTACGGTCATACAGTTTTTGATGGAAGCATACCTCCCATCACTAAATGCCAGTCTTGGTATATACATACCGCTTATCGTGGTAAATTGTATTATTCTTGGCCGGGCAGAAAGCTATGCATCGAAAAACAAACCACTTCCGTCTATATTTGATGGTCTTGGTATGGGTCTTGGTTTCACTATAGGACTTACCGTAATCGGTGCTTTTCGAGAGTTAATCGGTAAGGGGTGTATATTTGGGTATCAGATTCTGGGTGACGGAAATTTATTGCAGGGACAGTCGGGCATTGTGAAGGCAATAGGAAATGTGTTCGGTCTTTATACACCGATTACAATATTTGTACTTGCTCCCGGAGCATTCTTTGTGCTGGCTTTTCTGGTTGCATTTATCAACAAGAGAAATGCAAAGAAGGCGGCTGTGGCAGCAACAGGTGAGACCGTTGTTTCATCCTGTAAGCCTGAGTCATGTGCAGGCTGTTCCAATACAATGTGTGCAGGAAAATTCCTTGCCGCAGGGACAATAGAGCAGGCAGAAGCTTCTGCTTCTAAGACAGAGGCGTCTGACGGACAGAAAGAGAAAGCAGTTGGGGTGAAAACGGAAAATGTCACTCCGTCGGAGAATAAGGTTCATAATCAGGTTAACGAAAAAGCCGCTTTTAAGACAACGGAAGAAGCTGTGACAGAACAGGCAGAAGAAGCAGCAGTCGAGCCGGGAGAGGAAGCTGTGACGGAACAGGCAGAAGAAGCAGCAGCCAAGCCGGAAGAGGAAACTGTAGCTGAGGAGGCAGCAGCTATTACGGCTGAACAGGAAGAAGAGCCGGAGGATGGAATTCAGATTAAGGCTATTATGAGCAAGATAGCAAAATATAATCAATTAAATCCGGGTAAGGTAAAGCCGATAGAGCTTCCGGAACCGGAGAAAATAAAGACGGAAGAACCTGTGACAGAAGACGCCGGGAATCAAGATATCGGAGATAAAGATACCAAACAGGAAGATATCAATCATCATAACAATAATTTGGCTAAGAAAAATAAGAAAGTGAGAAAAAGGAAAAAGGGAAAGGGAGGTAAACGCTAATGGATATTTTATTATTGGCAATCGGAGCAGCACTTGTAAATAATGTAATACTCAGTCAGTTCCTCGGACTTTGTCCTTTCCTTGGTGTATCAAAGAGTGTCAATACTGCAACAGGTATGGGCGCCGCGGTTATATTTGTTATGACGATTGCATCTGCCGCAACCAGTATCATCTATTATGGAATTCTTGAACGATTTGGACTTGAGTATTTGAATACAATCGTTTTCATTCTTGTAATAGCAGCACTGGTTCAGTTTGTTGAGATGTTTCTGAAAAAGAAGGTAAAATCCCTCTATGAGTCATTGGGTGTTTATCTTCCACTTATTACGACAAACTGTGCCGTGCTTGGTATTGCGATTTCAAATGTTCAGGAAGGATATACCATATTTCAGAGTATCGTAAATGGATTTGGCTCTGCATTTGGATTTACCATAGCCATTGTAATTCTTGCAGGAATCAGAGAAAAACTGGAATACAGCCCTATACCGGAGTCCTTTAAGGGAACCCCGATTGTACTGATTACATCAGGACTGATGGCGATTGCATTCTTTGGTTTTTCAGGTTTGATATAGGAGGTGCTTATATGACAGAGATAATGATAGCGGCTGCTGTAGTATGTGGTGTCGGAATAGTAATAGGTATCCTTCTGGGTGTTGCAGGAGAAAAGTTTAAGGTGGAGGTTGACCCAAAGGAGGTTGCCGTAAGGGAACTGCTCCCCGGAAATAATTGTGGTGGCTGCGGTTTTCCCGGCTGTGATGGTCTGGCTGCTGCCATAGCAAAGGGGGAAATGCCGCCGTCAGCGTGTCCGGTAGGCGGAGAGGCTGTCGCTGAGGCTATCAGTAAGGCTCTTGGTATAGAAAATACGGAGACGGCTCGGTATGTTGCATTTGTCAAATGTGCAGGAGACTGTGAAAAAGCAAAGGATGTATATGAATATGTAGGGCCAAAGAGCTGTGTACTTGCGCAGAATAATCCAAATGGCGGCCCCAAGGCGTGTACATATGGCTGTACAGGATATGGCTCCTGCAAGGCGGTATGTGAATTTGACGCAATTGATATTATAGATGGGATAGCAGTCATCAATAAGGATAAATGCAAAGCTTGTGGTAAGTGTATAGAAGCATGTCCCAGAAATCTGATAGAACTGGTACCTTATGATGCGGAGCATTTGGTCAGATGTAATTCCCATGACAGGGGACTTGATGTTAAGGCGGCGTGTAGTGCAGGTTGTATAGGATGTTCGTTATGTGCAAAGAACTGTGAAGCTTCAGCAATCACCATGGATAAGAATCTTGCACATATAGATGCGGAGAAATGTAATAACTGCGGTGTATGTAAGCAGAAATGTCCTGTGAAGATTATAACATAACAGTATAAGATGCATCATGTATCTGAATTTCAACAGCAAATAACTTCTTTTCTGAAAAAACGGCACATATATTTATAAAAATAAATGCGGAGTAAATATATGAGGTTTTGTGATCTGAAAGAAAAGGAAGTAATAAACTGTAAGGATTGCAGAAGACTTGGTTATGTGGCGGATATTGAATTTGATCCATGTACAGGTTGTATCAAAGCAATCATTGTTCCGGAACAGGGCAAATTATTTTGGTGTTTTGGTTCTGTGGGAGAGTTTTGTATAGACTTTTGCAATATAAAATGTATAGGACCGGATATTGTTTTGGTGGATATTTGTACGGATGTTCACAAAAAGTATGATAGATGATATAATGATGTTAGCGTGTAGGGACAGGCGAGCCTGTTCATTGAGGGAGGCAAATGGCGATAACGAATAGTTGTGAAGCACGTTCATCGCAAGAAAAGATACACAAAATGGAGGAGCAGCAATATGAGATGCCAGTTTTGCGGAAAAGATGATACAAGAGTGATAGATTCAAGACCTGCCGATGACGGTAGTTCTATTAGAAGAAGAAGGCAGTGTGATGCGTGCGGCAGAAGATTTACTACTTATGAAAAAGTAGAAACGATACCGCTTATTGTTATAAAAAAGGATAAGAACAGAGAAACCTATGACAGGGCAAAGATTGAGTCCGGTGTTATTAAATCATGTCATAAGAGACCGGTTCCATTTGAGAAGCTTACAAAATGTATTGATGAAATAGAAAATGCAATTTTTAATTTGGAAGTAAAGGAGATAGAGAGTACAACCATAGGTGAGATTGTAATGGATAAAATAAAAGATTTGGACCAGGTTGCCTATGTCAGATTTGCGTCTGTATATAGAGAATTTAAAGACGTTAATACATTTATGGATGAGCTTAGCAAGCTTCTTAGTAATAATTCGGAGAAAAAATGATAGAAGCATATAATACGATTGTGAACTCCGGACAGGATGAAATAGTAGAAAAAAAATCAAGATTTATAGGGTATGCAGTTCCGGTAAAAAGCGAAGAAGAAGCATATGCATTGATAGAATCAATTAAGAAAAAGCATTATGATGCCAGACATCATTGTTTTGCATTTGCCATAGGAAATGAAAATACTTTATATCGATTTTCCGATGACGGGGAGCCGCAGGGAACGGCGGGAAAACCGATACTTGAGGTTATAACGGGACAGAATGTTGTTGATATCTGTATCGTCGTTACAAGGTATTTTGGTGGAACGCTGCTTGGAACCGGAGGTTTGGTAAGGGCATATACCGAGGCTGCGAAGCTGGCTCTTGATGATGCCGGAATTAAGACCATGGAGCTTGTGAAGGTAGTTAAAATAACTACCAGCTATAACGATTCAGGAAAAATCCAGTATTTGCTGAATTCTAATAACATTCATGTAGAGAATACGGAATATACAAGTGTTGTAGTATTTGAGGCATATATCCCTGTAAATTCTTATGGCTATATGGAAAAACAGATTATAGAAGCTACGTCAGCCAGAGCTGTCATTGAGCAGATGGGGGATAAATTCTGCTGAATATTCGTTGCTCTTTAGAAGAAATATGGTGCGAAGAGCATGGACAGATACTTTAGGGCTGGTATATATTCGGTTACATTGATAAATGTCGGAGTGAGCAGCAGTGCCAGTGTGATGATGATAGGCAGGACTGCCTGATATACTGTATACTTTCTGAAAAGCAGTCTGTATAATAAGCTGTATAATATACAAATGAGCATATATAAAAGCATGTGAAGCAAGAGCTTGAATGCATTTATGGAAGAATCATATATCATTAGCGTGATGTAACCAATTATGGCTGCCGGTAAAACCTCGGCAGCTATATTTATGATGCAGTATATGTGTTTTTTCTCGTTAGACAGACTATCGTAGGAATGTCTGCTTTCATCCCGCAGGTAATTCAGCACACCAAACAGACTACAGATAAATATGAGCAGTCCTGTCAGTTCGTATATAGGAAATGTGTTTAGCTTCTGTTTTGATGCAGTAAAATGATGATTTCCCGTGAGATTGATTGTAAAAACAGAATTATCATTCAAATATGTTTGAAATCGTTTCGCGATATCATCATCATAGGCTCCATCAAAATTCTCTGACAGATATTGACTGGTTATGAATGGAGCATAAATTTCCAGCATACAGCCATATAGTTTTTCCATGGCAATATATTGAAACATGGAGGAAGGAGATGTATACATTGTCAGTTTGTCGTTTGTTTTGCCGTTTATGAATGTATCAGCATATCCGTCAGGAAGAGCAAAACCACAATCCAATATGCCTGAAGAAACTTTATTAATAAGCTCCTTTTTACTTTCACATATTACAAATACAAAACCTTCTTTTTCTTTTGTTAGTTTATCAGTAAGGGCATCCGTGTAGCTGTCCGGATTTTCAATATAGATACCTGTTTCTATCGTAGTGGACATATCATTTTGCGGTATCAATTGAATCAAAATTGCCGAAAGGGGTATCAGCAGCACAAGTATCGCTGTAAATGGTTTACATAATGCTCTTTTTATCAATATTTCCAGTGCTCTTATATAAGAAATCATATTTTCCCCCTGTGTCTGTATTCCGGTTCATAAAAGGAACCGATATCCTTGCATTTATTGATAAATACATTCGCATATAAAACGCAAAATGGTATTACCCGGTGTATACGGACATATATTTTTGAATATTTTAGGTAACAGTAATTCAGGTACTATGAGGCCGCCGGTATAGGCTGTCATCAATATAAGCAGAAAAAGTAATAAAGAGCAGCCTGCCAGCGAAACCGGAAGCCTACTGACGATAGCAGCTGTTATCGCTATCATGGCAGATAATAATATGCCAAGTACCAATCCTTTGATATTTATGGAAACGGAAAAGAAGCCGTGAAGCTTCGATACGGTTCCCAACAGAATGTATATAACGAGATAAAACAGATATAAAACACTCCATACAGATAAGAACTGACTAAGTGCTGTCTGGAATCTGTTTATGCCATTTGCCTTCAGAAGGTTTACAACAGCCTGATTGTGCGACCTGAAGAATGACATAAACATGATGCTGCACAATGACAGTAACAGGAATATGAGAGCAGCAGTATAGTGTTCTATAACCGTATAGCTTCCTGTTACATTCAGCGTTTCCGATTTGAATAAATCCGTTCGCGACAGAACATGATTTAAGAACAGATTGTTTATGGCGGCACTTGCCTGTTGAAAGTCATTCTCTGAAATATCAAGCTCTCTGCAAAGTGAGAGTACGGAATAAATCGCAGCCTGTGATGTGCCTAACAGAGAGGATGTCGATACAAATAATTCATTTAATATGAATGTTTGTAAGCTGCCGTCTTCCGGATATATTACCTCGACAGGTGTATTTGTCCCATCCATAATGCTGCTCACGATATTGTCCGGAACAATAATAAGTGCATTGACCGAACCGTTATCAAGCAATTCCATACCTTCATCTCTTGATTCGATATCTATAAAATTGCATATGCTTTTGTAGCTGTCCATATTTGATATCATGTTATAAGCGGAATTGGAATATTCGGAATCAGCCTGCATAATAATACCGATATTTACAGTTTCAGATTTATTTTGATATACGAGTTTATCTGCGTTTCGCACAAGGGTAATCATAATCAAAAGAAGTGCGGCAAATAGTATGGCAAATGGAATCATAAGCTGACGTATTCTTTTGAAATCTGATATGATGAGCTTTGCAAACATGGCAGTTCCCCGTTTCTTTATAAATAATGTTAAAAAAGCCGTATTAAAAAGCACTTTTTATGATAACAGTATACGGCAAAATTCTTCTTCAGTAAGCTTCTTGTCTCCGTTTTTTATGTCATACACTAAATGGAGTGTACCGCCTTTTAATGAATATATTTTGTGACAGATATCGAGAGCTGCCGTTTCATGGGTTGCTATGATAATACTGCCTCCGTCTGCGAGAAATCCCTGCAGACATATTATAATGCCTTGTTTACATAACATGTCAAGGGCGGAAAGCGGTTCATCAAGAAGCAGGATATCAGGCTCATTCATTAAAGCGATTGCGAGACTGAGTCTTTTTTTCATACCGCCTGAAAGTGTTTTGACCTTTTTTTTCAGGAATGACTCTACACCCAGTTGTGAAAATATAAGCTTATTTTTATCGCTCATCATATTTCTTGAAGAGCCCTTGTACCAAAGCTTCATATTGTCAAGTGCTGTCAAATCATCCATTAATGGATTTTCCTGTGGGAGATAGCTCAATTTGCCTTCGCCATCAAAATAGTAATTCCCTGAATCCGGTTTTATACAGCCTGCAAGTATATTTAAAAGTGTAGATTTTCCTGAACCGTTGATGCCAAGTAATCCGATACATATACCTGATTTTACTTCAAAGGAAATATCAGATAAGATACTTTTACTGCCGTAGCTTTTACTGATGTTTTTGATAATAAACATAATCAGTATTCCTCCTCTATCACCTGAAAATCAAGATAGTCAAAGTCTATAGCTTCAATAAAATTATCGGAGGTAAAGCGCGTTCTTGCATGCATAATAAAGTCATCCTGATTTTTCTTCAACCATACGGGCTGTGCAAGATTAAATTCATAGCAAATATCAGACAGTGCCTTATATACCTTTTTTGTTCTTGTCATTTCAGGGTTATCTATACAGATAACGGTATCTTTTATTAATCTGTTTTCCTGAATCAATTTGCCCCATATTCTAAACATAATTGTTCCTCTCTGATTTGTATTTATTTTATTCTGTGCTGCATTTCATTCGTTTACGGTATTTTATTTGTTTATTCTGAATTATATAGTAATATTGCAGTTTAAACAAGGCGGTTACAGTTCAAATTTTTTAAACATTTAAAACACATTTATGTCACATTTGATTATTATATTAGTTACTGTAAAGAAGAGATATCGCAAATTTGCAAGTTGATTACAAATATAATATATGAAAGGAAGTACAGATTATGGATGACAATAATAGAGATGAATTAACGAATGACGGGATTTCACAAAAATATGGTCAGCAGCCGGATTACGAAACGCAACAGAGCTATGGAACACAGTCGGATTACGAAACGCAACAGAGCTATGGAACGCAGCCGGATTATGAAACGCAACAGAGCTATGGAACGCAGCCGGATTACGAGACACAACAGAGCTATGGAACCCAGCCGAATTACGAAACGCAACAGAGTTATGAAACACAACGGGGTTATGGAACACCGTCAGATTACGCGGCACAGAATAGTTATGGAGGACAGCAGGGCTATGGAGCATATCATCATTACGGAGCATATCAGGGAAACAGCGGTTACGGACACCAGAACAATAATGTAAACGGAATGGCTGCATGGTATGCAAGTCAGCGTATGGAACAAGCAAGTCAGAATATGGAACAGGATATTTCAAAAAAAGCTGAAGAACTCAATAAGACGGGGCAGAAATCTGAGAACAGTCAATCATCTGACAGCAATCAAAAAGACAGACATAAGACCAATAAAAAAACAGGTTTTGGAATAAGACTTTTGCAGGTTTCGGCAGCAGCTTTGGTGTTTGGTCTGGTTGCAGGAGTTGCCTTTTGGGGCATTAAGCTGACAGCGGACAGGCTGACAAGCAGAAGAAATAATAATGAACAGACTACAGAGAAGACCACTGAGGCGAATGCTGCAGTTAACGGCAATACAGAAGCTGATGCGTCAGACAAGCCATATTTAGAGGCGGCATCAGGGGAGACAAAGGATACTGTATATTATGATGTGGCAGATGTAGCAGAAAAGGTTATGCCGTCTATTGTTTCGATAACAGGAACATATGTAACCACATATGATTACTGGTTTAACTCCTATCAGTCGGAAACACCCGGAGCAGGTTCCGGTATTATTATCGGCAAAGATGATAAATATTTATATGTAGTTACAAATTTTCATGTCGTTGAGGATGCGAAGGAGCTTTCCGTATCATTCATAGACGATAAGACTGCCGAAGCGACAGTTAAAGGTTATGATGAACAGCATGATACAGCGATTGTACTTGTCAGGTTGGAGGATATCGCGCAGGATACATTAGAGCAGATAAAGGAAATACAGATAGGCTCATCCGAATCCCTCAGAGTTGGAGACCCATGCATAGCAATCGGAAATGCTCTTGGCTATGGACAGTCTGTTACAGTTGGTTATATCAGTGCACTTGAAAGAGAGCTTAGTGTTTCAGATGGTACAGTAAAGGTTCTTCAGACGGATGCAGCTATCAATCCGGGAAATAGCGGTGGCGCACTTGTAAATATGAATGGTGAGTTAATCGGAATGAATACTGCTAAGTATGTTGACAGTAAGGTTGAGGGTATGGGATATGCACTTCCGATAACGGATATACAGGATATTATAAATGACCTTATCGAATCGGATGATGAGACGCCGAACCAGACCCAGTCCGGAGAAGCATTTTTGGGTATATCAGCTCAGACGATTACAGATGAATACTCAGAGCTTCTGGGTATGCCGAAGGGAATATATATCAATTCTGTAGAAGCCGGTTCGGCAGCGGAAGAATGCGGACTTCAGTCAGGCGATGTTATATTCAGTTTTGACGGAACAGAGGTAGCAGATATGGAAACGCTGCATGATTTGGTGGTCAGTCATTCTGCAGGAGATGAAGTGAAAATAGAATATTATAGGAATCATAACGGTAACTATGAAAAAGAAACGGTAACTGCAACACTTCAGAAGAAACAATAGTAAAAATACAGGGCAGAATTTGTATAAGAAATGGGGAATGTGTAAGAGGAGTATACATTTCCCATTTTTATTATTTACTTGCAAATATCAGTAATTTAGGGCATTATATATTTTTAGTAGATTTTGTATCAGAATGATATAACATTTGATACAGTTCAGAAGGAGTATCAAAAATGTATAAGATTATTTGCAAGGATGGCAGAGCAAAACGGGCAACCTTTGAGACGGTACACGGAACGGTTGAAACACCTGTATTTATGAATGTAGGAACTGCTGCGGCTATCAAGGGGGCAGTAGCAACAACGGATTTAAAGGAAATCGGATGTCAGGTTCAGCTTTCAAATACATATCATCTTCATGTAAGACCTGGGGATGAAATCGTAAAAAAACTGGGCGGTTTACATAAGTTTATGTATTGGGACAGACCGATCTTGACTGATTCAGGCGGGTTTCAGGTATTTTCTCTTGCAGGATTAAGAAAAATAAAAGAAGAAGGCGTTTCTTTTCATTCTCATGTTGATGGCCGCAAGATATTTATGGGGCCGGAAGAGAGTATGCAGATTCAGTCAAATCTGGCATCGACGATAGCAATGGCATTTGATGAGTGTATTCCTGCTCTTGCCGACAGAAAATATGTAGAAAATTCCGTTGCCAGAACCACAAGATGGCTGGAGCGTTGTAAAACAGAGATGGCAAGACTGAACAGTCTGGATGATACCATTAATAAAAGTCAGATGCTGTTTGGTATCAATCAGGGGGCAATATATGATGATATCCGTATAGAGCATGCAAAGCGGATAAGCGAATTTGACCTTGATGGTTATGCCATAGGCGGTCTGGCAGTCGGGGAGACAGCAGAGGAGATGTATCATATTCTGGATGTAACAGTACCGCATCTTCCTGAAAATAAACCAACATACCTTATGGGAGTAGGAACTCCTGTAAATATTCTGGAGGCGGTTGACAGGGGAGTAGACTTTTTTGACTGCGTATATCCGTCAAGAAATGGCCGTCATGCTCATGTATATACAAAAAACGGAAAGTTAAATCTTAAGAATGCAAAATTTGAGTTGGATGACAGACCGATTGAGGAAGGCTGTCAGTGTCCTGCGTGTAAGCATTATAGCAGAGCATATATCAGGCATCTTCTGAAAGCAAATGAAATGCTGGGTATGAGAATTTGCGTCTTGCATAATTTGTATTTTTATAATAATATGATGAAAGAGATTAGACAGGCTATTGAGGAAGGCTCTTTTAAAGACTATAAAAAATCCATGATAGACCGTTTAACAATAAATGATTAAAGGAGAACAATTACATGAATACATTAAGTATGGTTTTAAATGGCGCTAATGGAGGTGCAGGTACCGGCGGAGGTTCAGGAACAATTTTATTTACGGTTATTTATATAGCTATTTTTGTAGCAATTATTTACTTTATGATGATTAGACCGCAGAAGAAACAGCGGGCAAAGACGGAGGAAATGCATAATCAGATGGCACCGGGTGACAACATCATGACAACAAGCGGTTTCTATGGAACGATTCTTGATATTGTAGACGATACAACCATTATCGTAGAATTTGGAAATAACAGAAACTGCCGTATTCCGATGCACAAAAATGCAATAGCCGAGCTTGAAAAGCAGGATAACGCAGTAGAGAAGTAATATAGTAGAAGGTGGACACTTAAGCTGATATATTTCTATCCGCGAATTGTCCACCTTCTGTTATTTTATGCCACAGTATTCTTTGAGATTTGTAAGATGCTGAAGCGTGACACGGAGGTCGCCTCTGCCTGAGCCGATGCTGATATCGGGTTTGATCACTCCATGAAAGTCACTGCCTCCTGAGGTCAGGAGATTGTATTTGGCTGCAATGCGGCGAAGCTTGCTGCTGTCATAGGAATTTGTTGTCGAGTGGTAGATTTCTACACCTGTTAATCCTTTTGTTGCAAAGTAAGCTATCATTTCCTCTATTTTACTGTCACTCATATGATAGAGAAGCGGATGGGCTATAAAAGATGCTTTTCCGTAGGCAGCAATTAATTCGATTGCTTCTTCACTGCTCATATCAGGAACAGGTATGTAATATTTACAGTTTGGATTGAGATATTTTTGAAACGCCTGGTCTTTGGTTTTGCAGATACCTTCTTCCATGAGAACACGGGCAAAGTGTGCTCTTGTTATGACGGTATCGGGATGTCCTGCCTGAAGCTTTTCCATTGTCATATCGATTCCGTCTTTTTGGAATAAGCTGCACATTGCAAGATTTCTATTGAGACGTGCAAGTTTTACTTCGTCAAGACGTTTATTCAGTTCCGGATTTGTGTAATCCATATAGAAACCAAGTATGTGAATTTCCGTTCCGTTATATATGGAGGATAATTCGATACCGGGTATTACTTCAAGCGGACTGGCGGTTTTCTTTACATAAGTGAATGCCTCGGCTATACCGTCTACGGTGTCATGGTCGGTGATAGCTATGGCAGCAAGGTCTTTTTTGACAGCCAGCCTGCATACTTCGGATGGAGTGAAGGAACCGTCGGATGTTGTTGTATGTACGTGCATATCTATCAGTTTCATTGCTGGTATACCTCCCTAAATAATATTATTCAGTATACAATAATTTTTTTGAATAAGCTATGGACTTAATTGTTATTTTATGAGAAAATATGTCTGATGGTTTGAATTTCAAAAATTTTCTAAACCGCTTTTTAGATTTTTATATTTGAAAGGAGATAAACAATGATTTATTCACAGGAAGTTGAAAACATGTGCCCAGTTGCTCAGGGCGTACATCATGGATGTGCACCAATACCTGAGGAAGCAAAATGGGTTCAGGCAAAAGAAGTTAAGGACATTTCCGGTTTAACACATGGTATTGGCTGGTGTGCACCACAGCAGGGTGCCTGCAAACTGACTCTTAATGTTAAAGAGGGTATTATTCAGGAAGCATTGGTAGAGACAATTGGATGTTCAGGTATGACACATTCAGCTGCTATGTCTGCTGAGATTCTTCCGGGTCTTACAGTTATGGAAGCACTGAACACAGACCTTGTTTGTGATGCGATTAATACAGCTATGAGAGAGTTATTCCTTCAGATTGTTTATGGACGTACACAGAGTGCATTCTCAGAGGATGGTCTTCCTGTCGGTGCAGGTCTTGAGGATCTTGGTAAGGGACTTCGTTCACAGGTTGGTACAATGTACGGTACTCTTAAGAAGGGTCCTAGATACCTTGAGATGGCAGAGGGTTATGTAACAGGTATCGCACTTGATGCAGATGATTTGATTATCGGTTACCAGTTTGTAAATCTTGGTAAGATGACTGACTTCATCAAGAAGGGTGATGACCCGAACACAGCATATGAGAAGTCTTGCGGACAGTATGGCCGTGTTGCAGATGCAGTTAAGATTATTGACCCTAGAACTGACAAAGAGATTGCTAAATAATAGAAGGAGGTAACGAAAATGGCTTTATTTGAATCATATGAGAGAAGAATTGATAAAATCAACGGCGTTTTAAATAGCTATGGTATCGCTTCTATTGAAGAGGCAGAGAAGATTACGAAAGACGCTGGTTTAGATGTATATAACCAGATTAAGGGTATTCAGCCAATCTGTTTTGAGAACGCTTGCTGGGCATACACAGTTGGTGCTGCAATCGCAATCAAGAAGGGTTGTAAGAGAGCTGCTGATGCTGCTGCAGCAATCGGTGAGGGACTTCAGGCATTCTGTATTCCTGGTTCTGTTGCCGACACACGTAAGGTTGGTCTTGGACATGGTAACCTTGGTAAGATGCTCCTTGAGGAGGAGACAAAGTGTTTTGCTTTCTTAGCAGGTCACGAATCATTCGCTGCTGCTGAGGGTGCTATCGGTATTGCGGAGAAGGCTAACAAGGTTCGTAAAGAGCCTCTTAGAGTTATCCTTAACGGTCTTGGTAAGGATGCAGCTCAGATTATCGCAAGAATTAACGGTTTCACATTTGTTGAGACAGAGTATGACCCATATACAAATGAAGTAAAGGAAGTATTCCGTAAGTCTTACTCAGAGGGACTTCGTGCAAAGGTTAACTGCTACGGTGCTAATTCAGTACCTGAAGGTGTTGCCATCATGCACAAGGAAGGTGTTGACGTATCGATCACAGGTAACTCAACAAACCCAACACGTTTCCAGCATCCGGTAGCAGGTACATATAAGAAGGAATGTATCGAGCAGGGTAAAAAATATTTCTCTGTTGCATCAGGTGGTGGTACAGGTCGTACACTTCATCCAGATAATATGGCAGCAGGTCCTGCTTCATACGGTATGACAGATACACTTGGACGTATGCATAGTGACGCGCAGTTCGCCGGTTCATCATCAGTTCCTGCACACGTTGAGATGATGGGTCTTATCGGTGCCGGTAACAACCCAATGGTAGGTATGACAGTTGCTGTAGCCGTAAGTATTGAGGAAGCTGCTAAGGCTGGCAAGTTTTAGCGAAAGCAAGCCGTAAGGCAAGTTATATATTATTGGATTTGTAGAGAGCCAATCAGATTGGGCCAGTCTGATTGGCTCTTTTCATAAAAACAGATTGATATGGAGTTTGTATGAGTAGAAAAGTAAAGGTAATTGCCCATCGTGGTGCAAGTGCATTGGCAAAGCATGAGAATACATTGGAAGCATTTGACATAGCCATACAAATTGGCGCCGATATGGTTGAGTTTGATATAAGAACTACAAAAGATAATATAATGGTAGTTTTTCACGATGATAATATCAATGGAAAACGATTGAAGGAGCTGACATATCAGCAATTAAATAAAATTGCCGGTACGATGAATTATCATGTTCCGACATTGGAACAGGTGCTTGATAAATGCAGGGGAAAAATACATCTGGATATAGAGCTTAAGGAAGCCGGATATGAGGAGCGTGTGATAGAAGCGGTAAAGAGCAGGTATTCATATCATGAATATAGCATGAAGTCTTTTAACAGAAAAGTCGTTGAAAATATAAAAAAGATAGATAAAAATATAAAAACAGGACTGCTGGTGGGGAAGGAAGAAGCATCGATAGCCGAGAGAGTAAGAGAATATTTTGCAGAAGGAAGTACCTTAAAGCTCGGTTGTGATTTTGTATCTCCTTATTATAAGATGATGACGTGGGGATTTTTGTTCCGCATGAAGAAACGGAATTTGGAAGTATATCCGTGGACTGTCAACAAAGAAAAGTCAATTCGGAGATTGCTTAGAAAGAATATAGACGGCATTATTACGGACAGACCGGATATCGCAATTCAGCTTTTAAAGAAAATGAAAAGGCAATAACGGGATACGTTATATGCACTTAATACAATTATAGAAGGAATGGAGGCGAATGATATATATGGAAACATGGTATTATGAAGTAATCAGTATAGACGGAGATTATGCAAATTTGAAAAGATTAGATATTGAAAGTGATGATTTGAAATTGGTGGCAAGGACAATGCTTCCCGATAATATATCAGAAGGCAGCAGATTAAAATATGAAATGCTGCAATATGAGATGGCAGATTGATTTCGGATAAAATAACAGACAAATATCATTCAAATTTACCGAAAACAGAATATCTGAAATACCGGGTAAAATACTTGTCTGACATATAAATTGTAATGTATAATAAAACCAAATGTGACATTTTATTACAAAAATGTATTAGAGAGGACAGAGGGATGATTAACAAAAGAGAAACGATCAGAAAAAATATGGTTAAGCCGATTATCATATTGCTGCTTATGGCTATGGTGGCTGGTGTATTTGCTGCATGTGGAAAGAAGCAGGATAATACATTTACCGTAGGCTTTGATGCAGAATTTCCGCCATACGGATATAAAGATGATAATGGAGAGTATGTGGGCTTTGACTTAAGCCTTGCAGAAGAGGTTTGTAAAAGAAACGGATGGACTCTTGTAAAACAGCCTATTGACTGGGATTCAAAGGATATGGAGATATCTTCAGGGTCTATAGATTGTATATGGAATGGATTTACAATGACAGGACATGAGACGGAGTATACATGGTCTTCTGCCTATATCAATAATTCACAGGTAGTTGTTGTAAGAAGTGATTCAGGAATAACAAAACTTTCTGAGCTTAAGGATAAGGTCGTTGTAGTGCAGGCGGCGTCATCAGCATTATCAGCATTTGAAGGGGAAGGTGCAAGTGAGGAAAACAAGCAGCTTGCCGAAAGCTTTAAATCACTACAGCAGGTAGGCGATTATAATAGTGCATTTATGAATTTGGAAGCCGGCTCTGTGGATGCGATTTGTATGGATATCGGTGTAGCAAAATATGAAATTGAGTCCAGAGGAAACAAGTTTGTTATGCTGGAGGAATATGTTTCAGAGGAGCAGTATGGTATCGGCTTCCGTTTGGGAAATACGGAGCTTAGGGATCAGGTAGAAGAGACGATTCAGGCTATGCTCAAGGATGGAACATTTGAGAAAATTGCTGTAGAATGGGGACTTGAGGACTCTGTATGTCTGGGTGAAGCCGGCTCGGATGATGTTATAAAATCGGAACAGCCTGTAAAAGAAAGTGAACATTTCTTTAAGAAACTGGCAGATATCGTCGGTCAGCTTGGAAAAGGGATACTGGCTACATTACTGATCTTTGTGCTGACATTAGTATTTGCCATGCCTCTCGGACTTCTTGTATGCTTTGTCAGAATGTCGAAAATAAAGGTATTACAATTCATTGCAAAGCTGTACATATCAATCCTGAGGGGAACACCGCTTATGCTGCAGCTTCTTGTAGTATATTTTGGTCCATACTATGTATTTGGATTAAAACTGACATATTCATATCGATTTATAGCCGTTATTATTGGTTTCTCACTGAACTATGCAGCATATTTTGCTGAGATATATCGTTCAGGTATTGAATCCATACCAAGAGGACAGTACGAAGCAGCAGATGTTATGGGGTATACAAGAACTCAGACATTCTGCAAGATTATATTCCCTCAGATGGTTAAGAGAGTTATGCCGCCTGTAACAAATGAAGTCATAACACTTGTAAAGGATACTTCACTTGCGTTTGCTCTGGCATTTACAGAGATGTTTACGATGGCAAAGCAGATTGCAGCAGCAGATGCAAGTATCATGCCTATATTTGTAGCAGGAGTTTTCTATTATGTATTTAACTTCATAGTAGCGTGGGGAATGGAAAAAATTGAAAAGAAATTGTCGTACTATCAGTATTAAGATTTTGTTGTTGCCATGCATACGATTGAAGATGTCGGTTGATGTAAATTAGGCTAATTGGTTAGCGGAATGGAGAATGTGAATGAAATTACTTGAGATGAAGCATGTGAAAAAGAGCTTTGGAGATTTACAGGTGCTTAAGGATATCAATATGGAGGTAGAAGAAGGCGAGGTAGTAGCAATCATAGGTTCTTCCGGTTCGGGAAAATCTACATTGCTTCGCTGTGCTACATTATTAGAAAAAATGGATGAGGGAACATTGTCATACTGCGGGCAGTCTGCAACGGTTCAGACAAAGGGTGAAACGCAATATGTTCCAAAACAGGAGTTGCATTATCTGAAAAATAATTTTGGACTTGTTTTCCAGAATTTTAATCTTTTTCCGCATTATTCTGTTATTAAGAATATTACGGATGCACCGATTCATGTACAAAAGAGAGCTGCAGAGGAGGTATTTGCAGAGGCGAGAGTGCTTTTGAAGAAAGTGGGACTTGAGGACAGGGAGGATTATTATCCTTGTCAGTTGTCAGGCGGTCAGCAGCAGCGTGTTGCAATAGCCAGAGCACTTGCGATGAAGCCTAAAATGGTATTTTTTGATGAGCCTACATCAGCACTTGACCCGGAAATTACAGCAGAGGTTTTAAAGGTATTAAAGAGTCTTGCCGAGGAAAAGATGACGATGATCATCGTAACCCATGAAATTGATTTTGCAAGGAAGGTAGCTGACAGGGTTATCTTTATGGATGGCGGAGTTATTGTGGAGGAGGGAACACCGGAACAGGTTATTGATAATCCGAAGAACCCCAGAACAAGAGAATTTTTGCAGAAGATGGCATAAGAGAATGGTTATAATCCTGATGATTGCATTTTTTTCATCGATTGCCAGTTGATAAATCCATAAATATCATTGACAAGGAATATGATGAAACAAATTATCATGGGAAGATAACGGATATCGCTGGTGGCTGCCAGAATCCATAGTATTATCAGAACGATATCATTACAGGCATAGGCTATTGCATAATATGGTGAGCGAAACAGCATCAATGCCGAAGCAAGGAAACTGGTGGTTATGGATATGGTACTCATAACGAGATTAGGCGTATTAAAATATTTCAATATATAATAAAATATCAGAGTGACGATTGATGAGGTCAAAAAAAGAATGAAAGTAGCAGCAAATGACATGGTTGCTACTTTTACTTCTTTTTCGCCGTCTCGATATGGATTTTTGATCCATGTAATAACTGACATGGCGGCTATGGGAGCGGTCATTCCGAGGTAGGTAATCATCTCTCCATAGTAATGAAATCGATAGGATATGACGGCATAGAAGATGCTGAAAATAACAGTCAGTATCTGCCCGACAGGTCTGCCCTTTGCAACATATATCAGAGCGGTTACACCTATAAGAGATGCAGTTAAAGTGAGAACGTCACGATGGCTGTTCAATATAAAAATGAGTATGATGGCACAGCAGGATGACAGCCATAAGGTTAATTCAAATTTGGTTAAATGTGTAGTTTTTTTCACGTGTTCCATAAAATAAAACTCCTCTTATTCTAAAAAAATTCCTTCTATAATAAAAAAATTCGTTGGTTCATCTTCTAAGACTTAACGATGAACAAACGAATGCTTTACATTCCTCCACCCAGTGGCGGGACAATATTATATTTATGAAATTATTTATACATGATTTTTTTAAGAATGTCAAATAATATTTCATGATACATTTTGGCGTTCAGTAACCTCATTAAATATATTTCATTTGATGTATATGGTTATATATGATATATTTTAGGGGAAATCGGTAATTTCAATCATAAATTGTAATAGGAGAAAATATGAGTAAAATCGTTATTTTAGGAGCGGGGCACGTTGGTTCAATATGTGCCTTAAGTATAGCAAATCTTGGTATTTGTGACGAAATCGTATTAATAGATATCAATCGTGAAAGAGCAGTTGCACAGGCTAAAGATATCGCTGACGGCACTTGTTTTACACATAGACATGTACATGTACATGCCGGAGATTATTCGGAGTTAGATGATGCTGACATTCTGGTAAATGCCGTAGGTATGAGCAGAAAGCCAGGGCAGACAAGAATGGATTTGTTAGACGCTACGGCAGTAATTATGGATAATGTTATCGAAAATATGAAACAGACCACGTTTGATGGCATCATTATATCCATTTCAAATCCATGTGATGTAATAGCGAATTATTTAAGAGTGAAATATCATTATCCGGCAACAAAGATATTTGGAACAGGAACCATGTTAGATTCTGCCAGACTGAAGAGGACTATAAGCGAATTGGCAAACATCGATATGAAGAGTATTACCTGCTTTGCAATGGGAGAGCATGGTGAGTCCTCATCAATTCCTATGTCTCAAATCAGAATCGTTGGTAAGGCGTTAACTGAATTGATAGCGGAAAATCCTGAAAGATTTGGAAGGATAACACTTGATGAACTTCTTAGCAGAACACATCAGATGGGAACAGAAATCATAGTCGGTAAAGGTTCAACGGAATTTGGAATTGGAATGGCATTGGCTGATTTGTGTAAGGCAATTCTATACGATGAGCATAGGGTTCTGCCGGTGTCTGCACTGTTAAACGGTGAGTACGGACAATGTGATATAATGGCAGGAGTTCCTGCCATTATTGGAAGAAACGGTATAGAACAGATTATTGAGTACCCTATTACGGATGAAGAGATGGCAACATTTGGTGCATCCTGTGATAAAATAAGGAAGTATATAGAGAAGTCACTTGAGTAAAAGTATGGAGGTTATATTTTATGGATAATGAAAATACACAAGAAAACAACATCAATAGGAATGAATCGGAAAACAGGAATGGACCGGAAAACAGGAATGGACCGGAAAATGGGAACGAACCGGAGCAGATGCAACAGATGGCAGCAAATCAGAATGCATCTAACCCTAATATATCGCCGGTGTATGGAAATCCGAATCAGAGAGGGCAGCAGCAGGCTATGCCAAATCAGGGAGGATATCCGTCAACACCTATACAAAATCAGGGGATTCCACCAAGACAGATGATGCCGCAGCAGAATGTGCCGCCAAGACAGATGATGCCGCAGCAGAATGTGTCGCCAAGACAGGTGATGCCGCAGCAGAATATGTCACCAAGACAGATGATGCCACAGCAGAATATGCCGCCAAGACAGATGATGCCACAGCAGAATGTGCCGCCAAGACAGGTGATGCCGCAGCAGAATATGCCACCAAGACAGGTGATGCCGTATCAGTATTATCAGAAGCCGCAAATCAAGCATCCGGATGAATCTGCAACACGATATGCCCTGATGGGTGTTCCGGTTATGATTTATGCAATTATATGTGCTATCTGCCTTTATAGGAACTGGTCAGGTATCATTACATCGGCACTTTCCTTCATCTCGATAGGTTTTATCAGTTTTTCGCTTGTACGATATGAAAAACAGATGGCACGAAAAAATGACGGGGAAATAACAACGTCGGCAGCACTTGCAAAACAGAACAGATTAATTATATATTTCGTGGGAATGATACTCTTTGGAGTGGCAGAGTGTCTTACGGCAGATAAAGGAATCATATTTATATGCAATTCCGGAATACTGGTGCTTGAGATATTTGGACTTCTGAGTTATTTTAACAATGTGAAAAGATGGGGACTTCTCAAGGCATTTATAGTGTTTTGGGATGTGCTGATTTCACCATTTATTTATATCGGAGAAGCTTTTATTGATTATAGTGCATTAAAGAAGAATAATGGAAAAAAAGGACATAAGGGTATCTATGTATTTCTTGGTATTGTAATCGTAATTCCGATTTTGGTATTTGTACTGAAGCTTCTTGCAGAAGCGGATGAAGTGTTTGCATCCGTTATAGAATCCATATTTGGAAGATTTTTGTTTTCTCCGGATGTTGTATTCTGGGCAATTTTTGCTTTTATTATATTCTTGTTTGTATATGGCATGGTGGTAAAAATGCCAAAAAGGGATTTTGATTATCTGAACGGGAAAAACATAGGCTGTGAGCCTGTAATCGGTATCACAATTACAGGTGTGCTTACCGTGTTTTATTTGATTTTCTCGGTAATACAGATACTGTATCTGTTTATCAATAATATGAAACTGCCTGACGGAATGTCATATGCACAGTACGCCAGACATGGATTTTTTCAGTTGCTGTTTGTAGCAATATTAAATCTTGTCATCGTACTTCTTTGTATAAAATTATTTAAGAAGAGTACGGTGCTTAAGGTTATCCTTACGGTAATGAGCGTATGTACATATATTATGATTGCGTCTTCAGTAGTCCGTATGGTTATGTATATTAAAGAGTATGATCTTACGTATGCGAGATTCATTGTGTTGTTTATGCTGGCACTGACGGCTGTGTTAATGGTGGGCGTTGTGATAAGGATATTTTCTGATGTATTTCCACTGTTTAATTATATATTCCTTGCCATTATGGCTATGCTCATCCTATATGCATATTCAAGACCGGCCAATATTATTGCAAATTATAATCTGAATCAGACACATGACAGAGAAGTGGATTTAGAATATGTGATGAGACTTTGTGATGATGCGGTTCCTGCGGTATGTGAATATTTGGAGGAAAATAATTATAAAGCGGGGGATGTAATTGAGGCTGACAGGTTTTTACGAGGAGATGTAAACATTGAGATATATCTAACAGATATCATTCGGAAAAATGAAAAATACGGTGCAATAAGGGGATTTAATTTCTCAAGATATAATGCAACAAAATATGCTGAAGCTTTTTTAGATAAATATCCTGCATCAGATACATATTAGTATATTTACTATCAATTTTAAGGCTTTAGCGGTTTAAAATTATGTAAGTACAATTTTGATGAAATATCTAAAAGTTGACAAAAAAATATGTAAAAATTATTTAAATTTACTCTGTTTTTGAAATCTTCAAAGTGCTATTATAGACGGTGGCAAATAACTGCCCTGTTACGATATGACAGGTTGCAAAATATAGGAGGCAGAGAAAATGACAATAACTCAGATCGTTGCGTTGATGATCTTTATTGCTATGTTTATTCTTATTGTTTTAGATAAGATAGAAAGGCAATGGGTAACGCTTGCATGTGGTATTTTGACATTAGGGGTGGTATTTGGATTATGTATGCACAGTACCGATGCAATTATAGAAACCCTAAATGTAAAAAGTATTTTTACAAAGGAATTTTGGTATGTTTCAGGAAATGCGGAGGAGTCAACTTCAGGTATTAACTGGGCGACCATTATATTTATTGCAGGTATGATGGTTATGGTTGAAGGTATGGCAAAGGCAGGCTTCTTCAGATGGTTATGTATGAGGCTTGCAAAGCTTGTAAATTACAAGCCGATACCGCTTTTTATTTCATTTATGATTTTGTCGGCAATACTGGCGATGTTTATTGACAGTATTACAGTTATTTTATTTTTGGCAGCAGTTACCGTGGAGCTTGCAAAACTGTTGAAATTTGACCCTGTACCCATGATTTTGTCAGAAATATTTTGTGCAAATCTGGGTGGTTCGGCGACTATGTGTGGGGATCCGCCAAATATAATCATTGGAACGTCGCTTGGATATTCATTTTTTGATTTCCTTACACATACAGGTCTTATGGCAGGGATTTCACTTGTTGTAATCATATTTTACTTTTATTTTGTATATAGAAAGGTGCTTACAAGGACGACAGGTACGGTTGATTATTCAACACTTCCTGAGCCTAAGTCTGCTATTACAGATGTAAAGTATTTTGTAATGAGCTGCATCATTTTTGCATGTGCCGTAGTCTTGCTCGTGACACATGCCATAACAGGACTTACCGTAGCGTTCATCGGTGTGTTTATTGCACTTCTTACATTGATATGCTTTGCCAGATATATATCGGAGCTTTTGAAGAAGGTTGATTATAAAACATTGCTGTTTTTTATAGGCTTGTTTATGGTAGTAGGCGGACTTGAACAGACAGGTATTCTTGAAAAGATTGCCGGATTTATTGGAGACGTAAGCGGCGGTAATATTAAGGTTATGGTAGCCATTATTCTTTGGGTATCCGCCTTTGCCTCTGCTTTTGTGGATAATATTCCATTTGCGGCAACGATGATACCGATTATAAACAGTCTTTCAGCATCAACAGGTGCAAATCTTGATACGCTTGCATGGACATTGTCAATGGGAACGGATATTGGTGGAAGCGCAACCCCGATTGGTGCGTCAGCAAATGTTGTAGGCACTTCGGTTTCAGCGAAGAGCGGTCATCCGATTGGATGGGGCAGATACTGTAAAGCAGTAGCTCCGGCCACCATCATTATTGTAACAATATCTATGTTGTTTATATTTGTTGTTTACTGCTAGTATAAAGTAATGGGAGGCGTAAAGTGGATAAACAGGTTATTATTTCAATTGGCCGTCAGTACGGAAGCTGCGGACATATTGTAGCTCAAAGAATTGCAGAGAAGCTTCATATTTCATTGTATGATAAAAATATTTTGCAGGAGATTGCGGAAAAGATTAATCGTGATTATGAAAAATTGAAGAAATTTGATGAAAAACCCAGAAACGTATGGTTTTCCAGAAGACTTGGCGAGCATTCCAATTCTTTAGAGGAGGCAATGGCAAATATGCAGTTTGCTTACTTAAGAAAGAAGGCGGAAGCAGGCGAATCCTTTGTTGTTGTCGGCAGATGTGCAGATTCGGCTCTTGCTGGCGAAAAGGGACTTGTATCCATTTTTATCTGTGCAAATATGGAGGACAGATTACACAGGGTTATCGAGGCAGATAAGCTTTCCGAGCGTGAGGCAAAGATTACAATTACACGTATGGATAAGCAAAGAAAAGAATATCATGATGCATATTCAGAAAAGAGCTGGGGAATGGCTGAAGCATATGACATGTGCCTGAATATAAGCGGAATGACGATAGATGATGCTGCGGATTTTATTATCAGTTATGTAGATTTAGTGATAGAGTAATATTTTATCAACAGCAGTATTGACAAAAAGAATTGGTTAGTCTATACTTACCTGTGAAAGGTTAGATATAGCTAACCAATTCTTTTATGAAAGGGCGATGTTTATGGGAACGACAATCAGTACTGCTATCGTTATTTTGATAATTCTTGTTATTTGCTTCTTTGCCGTAAGGAGTATGGTTAAGGATAAAAAGGCAGGAAAGTCCATTCAATGTGGTGGAAATTGTAAGAATTGCAATGGTTGTCACTAAACAGATGAGTACAATATGTCGATTAAGGAATATACAGGAAAAGCTTTGTAGATTACGATTAAATTTGATTTGCTATTTAATGTGATTTACAAGGCTTTTTTGTCTTTGTACCTTCCAAGGACTATGCTTTTGTGCTATAATAAAATCATTATAATGATAAATGTTAGATATATATAGAGGTTAGATTATGGAACTTCATTGGGAAAAGGCGTACAAGCCGAAAAGAAAATTGTATGTTTTAAGAACTGTTGCAGCAAATGGTTATGAAGAGTTTTGTAATGAAAACGGCTATGACTGGCATATCAGATTTGACTCTATTTACAGGCCTCTTAGCAACAGGGCGTTATTTTATATGCCTGAAAAAATGACGGAATCAGGTTACTCGAGACTGTGTGGCGGATTAGAGCTTGGCTACAGTGATATGGATAAGCTGCCTGCTGACTGTGTAAGTGTAACGATTCCCGGTTTTGATGTCGTTGATATAAGCGGCTTTGATGTAGCATTGATGGAGGATATTCCGCGTCTTATGGCAAATGCATATTCATATGCAAAGCTGTATATTGAAAATGAGAAGCTTCATGTTGTTTCAAATCATAAGCTTCCTTATGTATGCTATATGGAGAGTGCGAATAGTCTGAAGGTAGAAATACCGGTATGGTCGAAGAAGACAAAGACCGAAGAAATGCTTACACTGGATAATATGTCAAAGAGAGATTTGTATGAGCTCGCTTATCGTGATTCGACAACAGGATTTTATAACTGGACATGGCTTAAAGCAAAGTTGGAGCAGTGTGAGTATATAGGTCTGGACAGATTTGTTTTTGCAAAATTTGATATTAAGAGTTTTAAGCTTGTCAATAATATATTTGGCAGGGAAGTAGCCAGAGAATTATTCAGACATATATGTGACGTATTAGGTCATAAGGATTGGATTTTGTATGCGGCAAAATGTGAGAAGGACAATTTTGCCATGATTATAAAGGATATGCCGGAAGAAAAGCTTTACAATCATTTGTACAGTCTGTTTGAAGAATTGGGTGAATTGCCGTCTAACCATAAATATAAATTATTTTATAGCTGTGGAATCGTTGCTTATGATGAAAATGAGACGATCAATACGGATATGCGTATAGAAGATATGGCAGCGATGGCACAGAATCTGTGTATAAAAAATAATGTGACCGAGCTTAAGCTTTATACAGAGGAAATGAAGCACAGATATGTTATGGCACAGAAGTATAAGGTGGAATTGCCGTATGCAATAGAAAATGAAGATTTGGTGGTATATCTTCAGCCGAAATACAATCCACAGAATGATAAGCTTACAGGTGCAGAGGCATTAATCAGATGGTTCTATAAAGGCGGGGATATCCTTTCGCCACAATACTTTGTACCTCAGTTTGAGAGTGACGGAACGATTGACATTATAGACAGATATGTACTTCGTCAGGTATGTAAGAAATTTGCGGAATGGAAGGTTCTGGGGTTACCGTTGTTTCCTATTTCGGTAAATCTGTCCAGACATCAGATTGCAAGACCGGACTTAATCTATATACTATGCGATATCGTAGATGAATACGGTGTACCGCATGAACTGATTGATTTTGAGATTACAGAGAGTGCGGAATTCAGTGATATGAGTTATCTTATCGGGGTATTGAACGATATAAAAGCACAGGGCTTTAAAATATCTATGGATGATTTTGGTACCGGTTATTCATGTCTTGGTTTGCTTAAAGATATGCCGCTTGATATTATAAAGATAGATAAAAGTTTTATAGATGGTATAGCTGTTGGAGAAGTCAACAACAAGGATATGCTGATGGCTAAAGATATTCTCACGATTGCAAATCATCTTGGTATCAAGAGCCTTGCTGAGGGCGTAGAGACCTTTGAGCAGAAGGAATACTTAAAAGAGTGGGGATGTCATTACATACAGGGCTATTATTATAGTAAGCCGATACCGATTGCGGATTATGAATATCTGCTAAAAAAGGCAGCTCTGGGAAATTAATGCCTGACAGGCAGATGGAGGGAATACCATGAATAAATATTCTATCATTACTGATTCATCCTGTGACTTGCCACAGAGTATGGTAGAGGAGCTGGATATCAAAGTTATGCAGCTTGATATTGTTATAGAAGGCGAAGGTGTCTATAAAAATGATGAGCTGGATGTAAAGGATTTCTATGCAAAGCTTAGGAATAACCAGAATATAAAGACATCGGCAGTAAATGCAGATGTGGCAGCTTCCATGATTGAGGAGATATTCAAACAAGGACAGGATATACTCTATTTGGGATTTTCTTCGAATCTCAGCAGTACCTATCAGACGGTTGCCATGACAGGAAATGAATTGCTTGAGCAATATACAGACAGAAAAATGATATCTATTGATACGCTTGCTGCCTCGATGGGTCAGGGACTTCTCGTATATAAAGCATGTAAATGTAGAAATGCCGGAAAAACGCTTGAGGAGACGGCAGCATATATCGAAGATATAAAACTGAAACTTTGTCATTGGTTTACGGTTGATGATTTATTTTTCCTAAAGAGAGGCGGAAGAGTATCGGGTGTAACAGCTACACTTGGTACAATGTTGAATATCAAGCCGATTTTACATGTGGATGATGAGGGCAGATTGATCAATGTGAGCAAGGTAAGAGGCAGAAAGACATCCGTAACGGAGCTTGCAAAGCGTATGGAGGCTCTTGCTGTTCATCCCGAAACACAGGATGTCTTTATCAGTCACGGTGATTGTATAGAGGATGCAGAGAAGCTGGCAGATATCATCAGAGAGAAATTCGGAACGGAGAATATCGTTATATCATATGTAGGAACGGTTATTGGAGCACATTCCGGTCCGGGAACGTTAGCACTATTTTTTGTTGGTGAACATCGATGAAATTAATGGGAACTTGTCCGGGTAGTGTTGACATATTTTGAATTTAAGATAAAATATATTTGAGTAATTTGATTACGAAAATGATTAATATGATGGAGGATAAAAAAATGGCAAAATTTGTATGTAGCGTATGTGGATATGTATATGAAGGAGATGCTGCTCCTGAGCAGTGTCCTGTATGTAAGGCACCTGCTGACAAGTTCGTAGAGCAGGGTGCTGATATGACATGGGCAGCAGAGCATGTTGTTGGTGTTGCTCAGGGAGCACCGGAGGATATTATTGAGGATTTAAGAGCTAATTTCCAGGGCGAGTGCTCAGAGGTTGGTATGTATCTTGCTATGGCACGTGTTGCTCATAGAGAAGGATATCCTGAAATTGGTTTATATTGGGAGAAGGCAGCTTATGAAGAGGCTGAGCATGCAGCTAAGTTTGCAGAGCTTCTTGGAGAGGTTGTTACAGACTCAACAAAGAAGAATCTTGAAATGAGAGTGGAAGCAGAGAACGGCGCAACAGCAGGCAAGACAGACCTTGCAAAGCGTGCAAAGGCGCTCAATCTTGATGCAATTCATGATACCGTACATGAGATGGCAAGAGATGAGGCCAGACATGGTAAGGCTTTCGAGGGATTACTTAAGAGATATTTTGGTTAATCAAAAATTTTATAGAATGAATTGTTTATAAAAATACAGAGTATGCCGGATTGCAATTTGGTATACTCTGTATTTTTTGCAATCAACTAAAATTCCTGATGTAAGATTCAAGAATACAGACCGTTTTCAAGGGAGCTATATGAAGAGAACTGATAGTAACTTTCGTTTATCTTAGATATAAATATGCATTGTATCATTTATCATAATATGGTAATATTCAATTATAAATAAAATAATTTGTTTGAAAGGGAAACAGGGGAACAACATGAGAAAACTGAAATTATTACCGATTGTTCTGATTTTATTGTTATTGACTGCCTGTGGAGAAGATAAGGAAAATACGACAGAAGAGAGCTATGGGGCACAGTTGATTGACAGATATGAGAAAAGCTCAGAAACAGTTGATGATTACAATCGTACAAACCAGAACAAGTTTGATGATTTGAATGAAATTGCAGACGAATAAAAATAAAAGGGATGGAAACCACCATCCCTTTTTTATATGGAAAAACTAGAAGGATACAATCAGCTGCATTTTGAATTGTTCTTCTCCATATACTGCATGTGGAATATCTTTCGGCATTACAAGCGTATCCCCCTCCTGCAATATAAACTGTTCGCCGCCTACGGTAAACCTGCCAATACCCTCCAGTACAGTTACCATTGCATCTCCACCCGCTGCATGAGTAGAAATTTCTTCTCCCTTATCAAAAGAAAAAATTGTCATACTTACCTGTTCATTCTGTACGAGTGTTTTGCTGACTACCTGTCCTTTTTGATAATCGACTAAATCCTTTAGCTTCAAGCTTACCTGCTTTTCAATATTTTTATACATTGCGCTACCTCCATTGTAACAACTATTATCTGCCATATATTCTGAATTATAACTGATTTTATCATCTTTGCATATTCTTTTGTTCTCAATGCCATGAGATATTTTGATTCTCATTGCTATAAGGCAATCTATGAGCCTGAGAAGTGGATAGAAATTGTTGATGCCTTTTTACAAAAAGAATCATAATTTTATGTGCAACCCAGGGGAGTATAAATGATAAGTTTAGTTGGCTGAAATAAGTGTCTGTTATTGGTTTACTATATGTAGCAGCGTGAAAGAAACGGAAGATAAATGCATTGTAATGCAGTTTCCATTTTGAATGATGAGGAAGGATGTGATACATATAGGTTTTAATATTGAGTAGTATATATGATTCTTAGGGAATAAAAGTGTGATGAAAGAGAGGAAATAAATTGATGAGATTGAAAAAATATTTACTGGTAACAGGTATCCTACGGAAAAACATTTGAAGCTGCCGAAGCAAAATGTATAGCATATCAGAAATCATACAGTTGGGAGGAGTCTGAAGGAAAGGACCCGGCACCGATTGCGTATGCGAAGTTTACCTTATCTACAAAATGTTATGTGAAGATATCTGCCTCATATACGACGACAAGCAGTTACTCTTTCCCTGAAGGTGATTCAACGGTAAACTTATATTCCAATAAGGATAAGGTTTCAGGCATTGATACGACAAAGCCTACTGTAAAGGGAGTAAAAAATAATAAAAGATATAAGAAAAAGGTCACTATCAAATATTATGATAAAGCCTCCGGTATAAAAAAGGCGACTTTGAATGGAAAAAGAATTAAGTCAGGTAAAAAGGTAACAAGAAAGGGTAAATATGTTCTGAAGGTATGGGATAAAGCCGGTAATGTACGTGTAATAAAATTTAGAATTATAAAATAGCTATAAGAGAAAAGCTGCTGCTCCATAGATGAGTACCGTCTATGGAACAACAGCTTTTTTATTGTTATATGAATTTTTTGTTAGTTTTTAAGATTAAAGCTGCTTGTGTCATCCAGTGCAACAGTAGCAGATTCGCTAGGGTCATTTAATGCAACAGTAGCTTCTTCGCCTGCATGAAAGAACGGGTCTGTGTATGCGGTATTATTTTGTGGATTGGTACCCTCAGGAGTAAATCCATTAAAGCTGCCTGCATTATAATTATTGTTATTATTAAATGTGCCTGCATCGTAACCGTTTCCGCCCGGCTGATTATATGTTGTTCCTCCCGGTTGATTATATGTTGCCGAACCATATGTCTGGCTGTAGGAAGAATCTCTCTTCTTCTTTTTCAGCGCGGTAATAAATATGATTACTGCAATAAGCAGCATTACTGCACCGATTACAATCGGTATCAGATAATCTGAAGGAGTAATAATGTCAATATAAAGATGCAGCGTTTCATTTTTTAACTGTGTTGCATCATCAGCAGTAAGGTCATAGGAATATGAATACATATCATAGATGTAGTCATCCATAAAGCCTGCTATTTTACTGGTCTGCGTTTTGATTTTACCCTTGATGGTTACAGGGGAAGGTGTATCAGAGTAGCACAGATTGTCAAATTCATCTGACTGGCTTTTTGAAACCTGTACACCAATGAAATATGCCTGACCCTCAGGGCTTTGTTCACATACATCCTGAAGATAGTAGTAACCGGTCGTTCTCTTTACAACACCATATCTTGTTTCTACATTTTCACAGTATGCACCGTAGCCGTATGTAAATGTACCCTCTACATATGTACCCTCTGTTAATTCAGATTTTGATGCGGTGTTAAAATCAAGTAAATTTCCATTTATGGATATCAGTTCTTTCAGTCCCATAAATAAAAAGATTACACCGATTACTGCAAAAATGATTGCACTTAGAATAGGATTGCCTTGTTTTCTTTGTCTTGCCATTTCTCTGTCTCCTTATAAAATTTTTATAAAATTTACATATATATATTTTTACATGATATAGATATTTTTTGCAAGCACAATAAATGGAAATTATGTCTAAAAGAAGAAAAATATGATATAATGAGCCTTGCGGCGATGTGCGCTTGCGGACATCGACATAAGGCGAAAAACAACACGGAGCCGACAAGCGACGTGATATAATGGGCGTTGCCAAGTAGGAGGAGGTGTACTGTGGCTCCATGTCAAATAGAGGAAAACAACAAAAAAGGGATCATAAAAGATTTCTTTATATGATACCTGTTATTTTATGGATGGTATTTATATTTTATATGTCAGCAAGGGATGGACAAGGTTCATCTTCGTTAAGCGGCGGAATTACGGAAAAAATCGGCGGACTTATAGAAAATCTCAGAAATGATACCCCGTCTGAAGAAATAAGGTTTATGGATGCTCTTGAAACATTAATAAGGAAGCTCGCACATGTGGCGGAGTATGGTATATTGTTCGGATTTGTTTTGTTGGCGGTTCAAAAAATAAGTCTTGATTCAAAGGCAATATATCAATATTTGTTGTCATTTGTCATATGTTTTTTGTTTGCGTGTACAGATGAATTTCATCAGTTGTTTGTGCCGGGCAGGCATGGAAGTATACCGGATGTGGGGATTGATATGTGTGGTGTATTCCTGTGTATGCTTGGAGGACGGGCTATACGAAACCCCGGATGGCGTATAACGGCAGTATTTATAACGGCTGTTCTGTTGGTAGGATTATTTTTGTTTTTATTATTTTTCAACTTTTAATGACTGAAAGTACAAATCATGATTATCCGGTATATATTGCGTTGAATAAATGACGGAATAATGATATATTGATAGGGGTTATAGATAAATTGGAATGATATATGAATTGGAGAGCATTATGACATTAGAAGAGGTAAGACTTAATATTGATAAAGTAGATAAAGAAATCAAGGCTTTGTTTCAGGAACGTATGCTGCTGGCTGATAATGTAGCCAGAGTGAAAGCAGAGACGGAAGATGCCATCTATAAGCCTGACAGAGAGGAAACGATAATCTCCAATCTTACGGGAGATGTAGATGATAATATCAAGATGGAGTATACAGCCCTGATTAAACGAATTATGGAAATAAGCCGGAAGTATCAGTATGGACGTACATTGGAGCTTCGGAATTGTCTTGGTATTGATTATGAAACAGAAGAACCGGAGATTTCCAATATAGCAATGGTGAAGCCGGAGCTTTATATTTGTCAGGATTATTCTAAGGATTGCGTTATAGCAGTCGACGATTATCAGCAGGTCATGGAGCTTATAGAAAATGGTGAAGCCGATGCGGGTATGGGTGTTTTGGAAGATATCAGCTATGGTGTATCGGATGCACTCCATGAGATGCTTACGAACAGCAGACTCTATATATACAGATGCAGTATTGTAGAAGAGAACGGACATCATAAGAAGGTGGTTACATTTGCAGACAGGCTGGTGGTAAAAGAAAATCATAACCGTCTTAAGGTGATGTTTGTTTGCAAGAATAAAAGCGGAAGCCTGAGCAGCGTGTTGTCGATGATAGCTGATTATGGCGTGAACCTGATGGAGATTCATTCAGCACCGGACAGAAAGGAAAATTGGAATTATAGATTTTATATAGAATTAAGCGGCAATCTTCTGGTAAAAGAGATACAGGCACTGGTGTTTCAGCTTAAGAATGAAACAGAGGAGTTTCATATATTGGGAAGCTATTATTGTGAAGGTTAGACAGAAGGACAGGAGATTTTAAATGAAAAAAGGAAACGATATAATACTGATTAAAAACGGGATAGTAGTCAATCCTGCTGATGACAGTGTGGGAAAGTCAGATGTGCTGATTTCAGGAGAGCTGATTTGTGACGTCGCAGAAGATATATCATTGGAATATGCCAAAACAGTAAAACAGGAAAATGGTATATCAGGTGAAGTAAAGCTGGTGGATGCAGGTGGGGCATATGTTATGCCGGGATTTGTAGATTTGCATGTGCATTTCAGAGACCCCGGACAGACTTACAAAGAGGATATAGAAACAGGCGCAAGCGCGGCGGCACATGGCGGCGTCACAACTGTTTGTGCCATGCCGAATACAAATCCTGCCGTAGACAGTATAGAGACGCTTCAATATGTTGAGAATAAGGCGGAGAAAAAGGCGCTTATCAATGTGAGACAGGTGTCAGCTATTACAAAGGGCATGAATAATGACGAGCTTGTGGATATGAAGGCGATGTATGAGGCAGGAGCCGTGTCCTTTAGTGAGGACGGTAAAAGCGTTATGGATATTAATCTGTACAGGAAAGCCATGCAGACAGCATCAGAGCTTGGAGCTGTTATTATGGCTCATTGTGAAGATAAAAATCTGGTAAACAAAGGGGTACTGAATCAGGGGGCGGCTTCAGAGAAATATCATGTTCCCGGTATCAGTAATGCAGTAGAAGATGTGATTACGGCAAGAGATATATTTCTTGCAGGCGAAACAGGTGCAAAGCTGCATCTGTGCCATTGTTCGACAGAGGCTTCAGTTGAACTTGTAAGAATGGCAAAGAAGCTGGGATATGCTGTTACAGCAGAGGTATGCCCGCATCATTTTACCATGTGTGATTCTGATATTGATAAGGTGGATGCAAATTATAAGATGAATCCGCCGCTTAGAACAGAGCGGGATGTTCAGGCTCTTATAAAGGGACTGATAGACGGAACGATGGAGTGTATTTCTACGGACCATGCGCCACATAGTGCAGAGGAGAAAGCAAAGGATTTTGTCAATGCACCATTTGGTATAACAGGACTTGAAACAAGTGCTGCACTGACATATACGGCACTTGTAAAGACAGGACTTTTGAGTATTCTTGATATGGCAAAGAAGATGAGCTATAATCCTGCAAGGGTTATCGGAATTGCCGACAAACGAGGATACATTGCAAAGGGTGCTGTTGCAGACATTGTTATATTTGATGCTGATAGAGCGTGGGTGGTGAATGCAGACGATATGTATTCAAAAAGCAAAAATACACCTTATATCGGAAAGCAGCTTCAAGGCAAGGTGGTTACTACCATTTGCAGCGGAAATATTGTATATAGTGAATTGTAAATACAGTATATCATGCGTAGCTGAAGATAATATTATTTCCGGTCAGGAAATGGATAGGAATAAAAAACAGTAAAGGGAGTAGAAAAATGATAGACAAGCTTGTATCAAAAATAAAGGAAACAAATGCACCAATCGTAGTAGGACTTGACCCAATGCTTGCTTATGTGCCTGAGCATATACAGAAAAAGGCATTTGAAGCGTATGGAGAGACCTTGGAAGGGGCTGCGGAAGCGATATGGCAGTATAACAAGGGGATTGTTGATGCAACATATGACCTGATTCCTGCTGTAAAGCCGCAGATAGCCATGTATGAGCAGTTTGGGATAGAAGGACTGAAGGCTTTTCAGAAAACAGTTGATTATTGTAAATCCAAGGATTTGGTGGTCATAGGCGATATTAAGCGTGGAGATATAGGCTCTACCTCTACAGCTTATGCGGTAGGACATCTTGGAAAAGTAGCAGTCGGTTCTAAGACATATGCGGGTTTTGATGAGGATTTTGTAACGGTAAATCCTTATCTTGGTACGGATGGCGTGAAACCATTTGTAGATGTTTGTAAAGAAGAAGGTAAAGGGATATTTGTACTTGTAAAAACTTCAAATCCGTCATCAGGAGAGTTTCAGGACAGATTGGTAGACGGTAAGCCGCTTTACGAGATTGTCGGTGAGATGGTAGATAAATGGGGAGCTGATGTTATCGGTCAGTCAGGCTATTCAGCAGTAGGTGCAGTTGTAGGTGCTACATATCCTGAAATGGGTAAGGTACTTCGTGATATTATGCCGAAATCATTTATTCTTGTTCCGGGATACGGTGCCCAGGGTGGAAAGGCGGCTGACCTGGTTCATTATTTTAACGAGGACAGACTCGGTGCCATTGTAAATTCTTCAAGAGGAATCATAGCAGCGTATAAGCAGGAGAAATATGCACGGTTTGGGGCAGAAAATTATGCAGATGCTTCAAGACAGGCTGTTATCGATATGATTGAAGATATTAATGGAGCGTTAGAAAACTTTTTTGAATTTTGATAGCATTTGGAGGATTCGTATGGGAAAGGTAAAGATGACGGCACAGGTAATCAGTCAGGAGTGCATCGCAACGGATGTGTACAGTCTTGTGCTTATGGCTGATGAAATTGCAAAGCAGGCAGTAGCAGGTCAGTTTATATCGGTTTATTCAAAGGATGGAAGTAAAATGCTTCCAAGACCTATCAGCCTGTGTGATATCAATAAAGAGGCAGGAACACTCAGATTGGTATACAGAGTTGTAGGCTTTGGAACAGCAGAATTTTCAAAGCTTGAAGCAGGAGATTTGGTTGATATATTGGGACCACTTGGAAACGGCTTTGACAAGCAGGATAAAAAGGCGATTCTTATCGGTGGAGGAATCGGGATTCCCCCTATGCTTCAGCTTGCAAAGGAGCTTTCCTGTGAGAAGTCCATAGTGCTTGGTTATAGAGATGAGATTTTCCTGAACGAGGAATTTGAGCCTTATGGAAATGTGTATCTGTCATCAGAGGATGGTATGCATGGCGTGAAGGGAAATGTAATAGATGCCATCGTTGAGTATGGAATAGAGGGCGATATCATATATGCCTGTGGACCTACTCCTATGCTTAGAGGAATCAAGGCATATGCCATGGAGAAGGGAATACTTTGTCAGATTTCCATGGAAGAGAAAATGGCTTGTGGGGTAGGTGCCTGTCTTGCATGTATCTGTCAGACGAAAGAGATTGATGAACATTCTCAGGTACATAATAAGCGAATATGCAAAGATGGACCTGTATTTTATGCCGAGGAGGTGGAACTGTAATGAATATGGCCGTAAATATAGCAGGTGTGGAGCTTAAGAATCCGATTACAGTTGCATCAGGAACTTTTGGCTCAGGTATGGAGTATAGTGAGTTTGTTGATTTAAACAGATTGGGAGCCGTTACGACGAAGGGTGTTGCGAATATTCCGTGGGCCGGAAATCCTACTCCCCGTATTGCGGAAACTTATGGCGGCATGATGAATGCAATCGGTCTTCAAAATCCGGGAATCGAGGTTTTTAAAAACAGGGATATTCCTTTTTTAAAAAAATATGATACGAAAATTATTGTAAATGTATGCGGTAAATCCGAAGCTGATTATGTGGACTGTGTGGAGAAGCTGGGGGATTGCGATGTGGATTTGCTGGAAATTAACGTGTCATGCCCAAATGTAAAGGAAGGCGGAATCGCATTTGGACAGAATCCGGATGCTCTTTTTGGTATCACAAAGGCGGTAAAGGCAGTGGCAAAGCAGCCTGTTATCATGAAGCTTAGTCCAAATGTTACGGATATTGCAGAGATGGCGAGGGCTGCTGAGGCAGCAGGTGCTGATGCGGTATCACTCATCAATACACTTACCGGTATGAAGATAGATGTAAATAGAAGAACATTTGCTGTTGCGAATAAAACGGCAGGGGTGTCAGGCCCTGCGATACATCCGATTGCTGTCCGTATGGTATATCAGGTAGCAAATGCCATAAAGCTTCCTATCATAGGAATGGGCGGTGTGTATGATACAGAAAGTGCGCTTGAGATGATGATGGCAGGTGCAACGGCTGTGGCTGTGGGTACTGCGAATTTTAATAATCCGTATGCGACTGTTCAAATAATCGACGGAATAGAGGCATATATGGATAAAAATGCCATCAGTGATATTCATGAGCTGATAGGCTGCGTGAAATAGAGCGGGAATATTGTTGATTCGTTGATTCATCGAAGTAAAAAGAACCGGAGAAATCTTCCGGTTCTTTTTGTCAATTTGTGAAAAGACATAGCTTCAATTTGTGAAAATGCATAGCTTCAAAATGGATTGCGGACATAGGGGATTTATGTTAAAATGTTCCTAATTTAGTGTGACGGAGGATATGAGAGATATGGAAGAGTATAAGAAGGAATTTATCGAATTTATGATTGACTGTAATGTATTAAAATTTGGTGATTTCGTAACAAAAAGCGGGAGAAAAACGCCATTTTTTGTAAATACCGGATTTTATAGAACCGGAGCGCAGCTTAAGAGACTTGGGGAATATTATGCAGAGGCTATCAATGCCGAATTTGGTCTTGATTTTGATGTTTTATTCGGACCTGCATATAAAGGAATTCCGCTTACGGTTGCGACAACCATGTCTATTGCCGAGATGTATGATGAAGATATCAAATATTGTTCAAACAGAAAAGAAGTTAAGGACCACGGTGATAAGGGAATTCTTCTTGGAAGTCCTATAGAGGATGGTGATAAGGTTGTCATTATTGAAGATGTGACAACTGCCGGAACATCGATACAGGAAACGCTGCCTATTATAAAGGCACAGGGAGCTGTGGATGTTGTAGGACTTGTTGTATCTGTAGACAGAATGGAGAGAGGACAGGGAAAAAAGAGTGCCCTTGCAGAGATAGAAGAGAATTATGGAATTAAAACAACTGCCATCGTAACAATGGCGGAAGTAGTTGAGCATCTTTATAACAAGGAATATAAAGGCAGAGTAATCATCGATGATACTTTGAAGGCGGCTATTGATGCTTATTATGAACAGTATGGCGTGAAATAAAAACAAGCCAAGTTGACATAATGTCGCATGCGTATTGATTAGAGAGAGTAACGAATGGGTATCAATGAAGAAAATCCATACATTAAAAATATAGAAACCATTAATGTACCTCCGGTGAATCAAAAAGAACCGGAGGTACCATTTGTGGAAAAGAGTGATTTGACGGATATCAATGAGCCGGTTGTGCTTGAACTGGAAATGGAAGAAGCCTATGTCATTAAGGATGTGACAGATAAAAAGAAGAAAAAAGGCTTCTTTTTTCGTATGCCTTTTAATACGACGATACTATTTACTGCCATGATATTGTTTTATGAGCTGTTGTTTCATGGGTATTATTTTGGATTTCGGGATATCAATATAGTTTACATAATTCTATTTTCCTTGACAACAGGTGGATTTATCAGCATTTTGACAAATTCGTTTCCTGCCATTGTCAATAAGATACTGGCTGTGGTTTTTACTCTGTTTACAGGAATATTGTTCATCGCACAGCTTATTTATCATGAGGTTTTTAACAATTACCTTTCCGTTGCAGGAACCATAAAATATGGAAATCAGGCAGCAGATAACTATGAGACAGTTATTCAAAATGTAAAAGAAAATCTATGGTTGTTCATTATGATGCTTTTACCCGTTTTATTTATCATTATTTTTTCCCGTAAAATAGTAGATTACAAACCGCGTAAGTGGTGGATGAATATAGGTCTGGCAGTCGTTGTTGTCATCATATATAGTTTCAATATCATGATGATGAAAACAGATAAAAATACATTATATAGTGCATATCAAATCTACAAACAGTATACTTCTGTTGATATGGCTGTAGAAAAACTGGGGGTTTATGAGGCGTTTATAATAGATATGCGTGAGGCAGTTGCAGGGAAAATAGGAAGAGACGGAGGCGACTTGGGCTTTCAGGTGGTTCATACGGATGATGATACATCGAATGGGGCCGGAAATGCTACGGAAAATGCCATAGAGACTATGGTAGGTAGTATCATAGAAATTGCAGGAGAAAGTGCCGATGAAAAAACCGCAGATAATGAGACCGACGAATGTGCAGCTCCGATTGATACATCACCTAATGTTTTGGAGATTGATTTCGATGAGATAAACGAGGAAGCAGGAAATGAGGGAATAAGCTCGCTGAGTGATTATTTCCAAAGTCTGGAGCCGACTAAGAAAAATGAGTATACAGGAATGTTTGAAGGCTATAATCTCATCTTTATTACGGCAGAAGGATTTTCCGGTTATGCGTTGGAATCAGGACTTTTTCCGAATCTTTCAAAGCTGGCAGATGAGGGTTTTGTGTTTCATAATTATTATCAGCCGCTATGGTATGGCTCGACATTAGGTGGTGAATATGCAAATCTTATGGGTAGTCCGACAAAAAACGGTGGATATCTGAGTATGTACCGGGCAGGAAAAAATGAAAATGGTATGATATTTTCACTTGCCAATCAGCTTAACAGGAAAGGCTATACTTCAATAGGTTATCATAATAATGATTATACATATTATGACAGGGATATCACCCATCCGGCGTTAGGTTATGACTGGCGGGCAAACGGTTCGGGCCTTCCCGAGCAGCATGATGAATATGGTCAGGTTCCATGGCCGCAGTCAGACCTTATCATGGTACAGGACACGGTAAATGAGTGGATCAATCAGCAGCCGTTTCATGTATATTATCTGACGGTAAGTGGTCATGTATTATACAGCTATGATACAAATTATATCAGCAGAAAGAATTGGAATATAGTCTCAAACTTGAATTATACAGAGGAGACAAAGGCATATCTTGCTGCTCAATATGAGCTGGAAGCAGCAGTTACGGAGCTTCTGGATGAATTGGAAACACATGATTTGCTGGATAATACACTGATTGTATTGGCAGGCGACCATGTTCCGTATGACAATATGGAGATTCTTGATGAGCTGGCAGGTTATGAGCTGGAAGACAATTTTGAAGCATATAAGAGCCGCCTTATCATATGGTCGGCATCAATGGAGGAGCCTGTAGAGATTGACAAGGTGTGCAGCAGCATTGATATTCTCCCGACTGTTTCAAATTTAATGGGACTGGACTATGATTCCAGACTGATGATAGGACAGGATATTTTGGCTGATTCAAAGGGACTTGTGATGTTTGCAAACCGGAGCTTTATTACAGATGATTTCTTTTATGATGCAAATACGGAGAATATTGAGGTTCGGGACAGGGCAGTCATTTCAGATGGACAGGTGGAAAATATGAAGGCTTATGTTGCCAATAAATTTACGGCGGCTGATAATATTACGGAGCTGAACTATTATCAATATATTGAAAAATATTTATCAACAAATCATAAATAGGTAGTAATTTTTTTAAATTCGTATTATAGTACATATGATAAAGAATTATACAGTATGTATTATACGGAATGTGTTATACAGGATTTGCAACGGATTACCTGTAAGCTGTCAGTATGATGCAGAAATATAAAATAATGTGTATTGGTTATATAGAAGTGAGGAAATATGATGAAGCTTGGAAGAAATGATGTTTGTTGGTGTGGCAGTGGAAAAAAGTATAAATCCTGCCATCTGGTAATGGATGATAAGCTTGAGGAAATGAGATTGAAAGGGTATAAAATACCTACAAGAAAGATGATAAAAACGCCTGAGCAGATTGAAGGAATCAGAGAGGCATCCCGTATCAATACAATGGTTCTGGATTATATAACACCTTATGTAAAAATCGGGGTATCTACAGAGGAGCTTGATACGCTTATCTATGAGTATACAAAATCTATCAATGCAGTTCCGGCATGTCTTGGATATGAGGGATATCCAAAGAGTGTGTGTATATCGGTAAATGATGTGGTATGCCATGGAATTCCAAGTAAGGAACAGATTTTACAGGATGGAGATATTGTAAATATTGATTGTACTACGATGTACAACGGATATTACGGCGATTCTTCCAGAATGTTTATGCTTGGGGATGTAGAGCCTGCATGGAAGAAGCTTGTTGAAGATACAAAGAAGGCACTGGATATAGGGGTGGCAGTTTGTAAGCCGTACTGCACGATAGGTGATATTGGTTATGCCATCAATAAATTTGCCAGGGAGCAGGGATACTCCGTAGTCCGTGAAATAGGCGGACATGGTGTAGGGATTGAAATGCATGAGGACCCGTATGTAAGTCATATTGGTCAGCCGGGAAAAGATTATGTGATAGCACCGGGAATGACCTTTACGATAGAACCGATGATTAATCTTGGTGCACCTGATGTATATCAGGATGCCGATGACGGATGGACGATTTATACAGAGGACGGTTCGCCGTCAGCACAGTGGGAGTATACCCTCTTGATGACGGAAAAGGGAATTGAAATACTGGCGAAGTAAAAAGGGAATTTTGAGAAAAGAATATTACATCCCAAGACAAAAGATTGAATACGGCAAGGTATCAGCATGAAATATAATCATACAGTTTGCGGAAAATTTCATAGCAGACCGAATCGCTTTATTGCAAAGGTCTGGATTGAAGACAAATTGGAAACCGTACATGTCAAGAATACAGGGCGTTGCAGGGAACTCCTGTTGCCGGATGCGGATGTTATTTTGGAATGTGCCGACAATCCGAATCGTAAGACAAAATATGATTTAGTAGGTGTATACAAAAAGGGACTTGGATTTGTCAATATAGATAGTCAGGCACCGAATAAGGTAGTTCAGGAATGGCTGTTGAAACAGGATTATACGAATATAAGAGCAGAATATACATACGGTAATTCCCGAATGGATTTTTATATGGAGCGCAATGATGAGCGTTTTTTAATGGAGGTTAAGGGTTGTACGTTGGAAATAGACGGAATAGGATATTTTCCTGATGCACCGACGGAGCGGGGAATTAAGCATCTGCACGCGCTTAGCGAAGCGGTAAAGGAAGGATATCATGCCATGCTTGCATTTGTAATACAGATGGAAGGAGTCTGTGAGGTGCGGGCAAATACAGCGACACATCCGGAATTTGGTATAGCTTTGGAGAAAGCAAAAAAGGCAGGGGTAGAAATTTTATTTTTACCATGCAGGGTAAGTGCGGATTGTTTGGAAATTCATACCATGACCTCTTAGCTTAATTTGTAAGATTCAGGCAGAATCAAGGAAAGTTCAGGTAATGAAAAAATCCCATATGGAGATTGAAATTGTCAGTCTCCATATGGGATTTTTATTTGATGGGTATATGATTTTATTTTGCTAAAATACTAAGAATTTCATTGCTTCTTGCAATAAATTTTGTCATGGCATCTGCTGAAAGCGGACGGTTGGCAATGACTGCCAAATCATAGAGCTGACAGCAGATGGTTGCTGTATTTTCCTTGTCAGGATTATCCAGAACATACTTTACAAGATTGTTGTTCGCGTTCAGTATGAGGGTTTCACCCTGACCGCCAAACATGGATGGATCCATGCCCATACCGGCCATGCCGTACATTTTCATCATTTCCTGCATACGTCTTGATTCTTCGGAAAGTGTCAGCATGGAAGAGGTCGCTTCATTTTTTAGTGCCTCAACCTTGACTGTAAGATTTTCCATATCAAGTGCCTTTTTGAAGATTTCAGTAAGCTTGTCGGTATATTCCTTTGTTGTTTCCTCTGACAGGCTGTCATTTACGAAATTGTCTGAAAGCTCAGCATCGATTCTGTAAAAATGTACGTTTTCGTTTTTCTGCTCAAGAAGCGTAATGAATGGGCTGTCTATTGTCTGTGTCATCATAAGCGCATCAATGCCTTCCTCCTTGAACATATTGATATATTGCGACTGAGCCAGCTCGTCCGTAACATAAAATACCTTATTTTCATATTTTTCTTTTCCTGCTTCAAGATATTCAGGCAATGTAAGGTATTTTCCTTCAAGGTTCTTGTATATACAGTAATCTTTCATTTTATCAAGGAACTTTTCGTCTTTTAAGCAGCCAAATTTGATGAAAGGATTGATATCGTCCCAGTATTTTTCATAATCTTCTCTGTGAACCTTATACATACCGGATAATTTGTCTGCAACCTTCTTGGAAATGTAATCCGATATCTTTTTAACAAATCCATCATTCTGAAGTGCACTTCTTGATACATTGAGCGGAAGGTCAGGGCAGTCAATGGTACCTTTCAGCAGCATAAGGAATTCAGGAATAACCTCTTTGATATTGTCCGCTACAAATACCTGATTGTTATACAGCTTGATTGTTCCTTCGAGATTGTCATACTGTGTATTAATCTTCGGGAAATACAGAATACCTTTTAGGTTAAACGGATAATCCATGTTCAGATGTATCCAGAATAAAGGTTCTTTATAGTCATGGAATACCTTGTGATAGAATTCCTTATATTCTTCATCGGTACAGTCATTTGGATGTTTGCTCCAAAGCGGGGTAGTATTATTCAGTGGCTTTGGGGTATTTTTTTCCGTATCATCAGCTTCCGTTTTTTCATCTTCAGATGCTTTGACATCTACGGTTGCTTCTTTTGGGTCTTCCACAGGAGCATCGGCATTTGTATAGTAGATTTCTACAGGCATAAAGGAGCAGTATTTGTCGATAACTTCTTTTACACGATATTCATTTGAGAATTCGTAGCTGTCTTCGTTAAGGTAGAGTGTAATGATAGTTCCTCTGTCCGCCTTAACGCTTTTCTTCATGGAGAATTCAAGTCCGTCTTCACATTCCCAAAGTACAGCATCCTCATCATCCTTATAGGATTTTGTTTCAATCGTAACCTTATCGGCAACCATAAATGCGGAATAGAAGCCTAAACCGAAATGACCGATTATTTGTTCTTCGGTTGCTTTATCCTTGTACTGTTCCAAAAATGCTTCAGCACCGGAAAATGCAATCTGATTGATATATTTTTCTACTTCGTCAGCCGTCATACCAATACCGTTATCGATAAATTGGATTGTCTTGTCCTCCGAGCTGGTGATAACGTCAATTCTATATGGGGTGTCAGGTTCGTCAAACTCACCCATGAGTGAAAGCTTTTTCAGCTTTGTTACGGCATCGCAGCCATTTGAAATAAGCTCTCTCACGAAAATGTCATGGTCGGAATATAACCATTTTTTAATGACAGGGAAAATGTTTTCACTGTTGATTGATAAATTACCTTTTTTCATTGTTTTGTACATCTCCTTTAAATGAAATTATTAGCTTTATAGAAACAGATATGTAAATCCGTCTTGTGAAAATTGATATACACCTGTCAGTTGCTATGCATTCTGTAGGGGTGCTACATCATAATAAAACACAAGAAATTGAAAGTCAAGAGAAAATTAGCACTCAAATGCCATGAGTGCTAATAATTAATAAATATTTTAGAATTTCTTTCCATTTGCAAATGTTCAAAAGCCCATATCATGAAGTTTTCTATACGCATATCCGTATTGATAGTCTCATTTCTTAAATGATTTCAACAGGTATCTCATTGTGCCTGAAAAATGCCAGTACATTTTTGTCCCAGAGATTTTCAAGTGTTTTATCAAGAGAGAAGCTTTTTAATGAGGCAATTGTAGTAGCTGTCATATTGTTTCCGTCAAAATATATATTCAGAGCAAGATTGGCTACGTCATCTACTGATAATGGCAGATTATTTTTTTCTATGATTCGTTCAATATTTGGATTTGATAAAATAAATACAATTTTGAAGCTTAGAGGCTGTTTTTTTCCTTTTATCACATTCAATACATGTGGTCTTATAGTGTGCCATGTAGCATAGTCGGTACAGCTCATTTCTTCAAGCTCATCATTATCAAAAAAATCTTTGTTGATTCTGCCGCTGATATGATAGTTTACATTGCTTTTGACATTTGCTTCAACTAAAAGAAAGGTATCAAATACCTCCTCCATAAGAAGCTTTCTGACAAAGCTTTTGATATCGGTTATGGTAATATGAATCATAATGCCTCCTTTCATTTGTAGTGCTTGTGCAGCTTCGTGTTGCCTATATTTATGAATTGTTCATATTATATCATGTCTGTGTATAAATAGAAATGGTTACTTTTTGACCGTTCACCGCCGATTTTTGACCGCTTAAAAGTTTTTTTAAGTCTATCGAACTTTATACGATAAAATTAATAGGGGGTACGATTTAGTTTATACCGGTTTTTGTATCCACTAAATTGTATCCACATGATAACAAAAGAGAAATTTCAATATAAGGAGGCTTTTTTATGAGATGGATAACCAAAACAAAAAAAACATGTGCAGTCATATTGGCAACGGTGATGTGTTTTGGCATGTTGATAACCGTACCGCCGAGAGCAGCAGCAGAAGAGGAAAAATATCCCTATACGATATTCGCTTCCTCCGATGCAGAAGGAGCCATTATGGTAAATGCCGATAACTTCTGCCTAAACGGCAGCATTGCCACCAACGGAACAATCGTATCCTCAGGTGAAATGAACATCAACGGAACAAAAACAGAGCAGGCAGACAGAAGCAGAATGTACATCTTTCAGAAAATAGAAGATACCTATTTTCATCAGTCACAATACGATGCCTATGAAGAGGACTATACCTTAAAAGAGCAGAACATCAATATCACCACCCCAATGCAGGTATCAGGAGCAGTCAGTCTTGAGGGAAATATAAACCTAAGTACGGCAATGAAAGCATTAGAGCATATCACGATAAGCGGTGAGGTAAAAAACACCGGCGATTCCATTATCTTTTCAAAATACGGAGATATCACAATCAACACCACCAACGTAAACCTAAGCGGACTCATCTACGCTCCCTTTGGAAGTGTAGAAATAACGGCACAGAATCTCTCCCTGAACAATGTCATCATCATAGCGGAGAAAGTAACCATAACCTGCCCAAGTGTCAATGCCAAC
>JAGBHU010000044.1 GCA_017935345.1 Coprococcus sp. | reverse complement strand
TTGAGGGAAATATAAACTTAAGTACGGCAATGAAAGCATTAGAGCGTATCACGATAAGCGGTGAGGTAAAAAACACCGGCGATTCCATTATCTTTTCAAAATACGGAGATATCACAATTAACACCACCAACGTAAACCTAAACGGACTCATCTATGCTCCCTTTGGAAGTGTAGAAATAACGGCACAAAATCTCTCCCTGAACAATGTCATCATCATAGCGGAGAAAGTAACCATAACCTGCCCAAGTGTCAATGCCAACTACAGCAGCAAAATGGGCGCATTTGTGGGCATAAAATCCGAGACACTAAACATTCCTGAGGATGAGAAACATTATCTGGAGGGGAAGGATATCCCGGAGGACAGCAGCACGGAAGAGGGCAGCTCCGAAGAAAATAGTTCAGAAGAAAATAGCTCAGAGGAGGGCAGCTCCGAGGAAGGCAGTACGGAAGATCAATACAGCAGATATGAAGCCATCCTGGAAGACTATGACAACTGGGGGACCTATCCCGATACAGACGGGGACGGACTGCCTGACGAGCTGGAGGAGCTTATCGGAAGTGATAAAGCTTCGGCTGATACGGACGGAGACGGACTAAATGATTATGATGAATTTGTCATCCTTGGAACCTCCCCCCTTCTTGTCGATACGGATCAGAACGGAATCAGTGACGCAGCGGAGGATTTTGACGGAGACGGACTGACCAATCAGGAAGAAAATACATATGGAACAAGCCCATGGGAAGAAGATACGGATGAGGACGGACTTCCTGACGGAGAAGAAGCCAATGCCTATGGGACAGACCCGTTAAAGGCTGATACGGACGGAGACGGACTATATGACGGAGACGAGGAGCCACTTGGCTTTGACCCTGCAAATCCCGATACGGACGGAAACGGAATCCCGGACGGGAAAGAGGTGCTGGCACAGAAATACATATACGATGTGGAGAATACGGAATGTATCATAAAGCAGGTCATGATAGAAACCGAGATGGCAGGCAGTCTTGAACGCGCAGCAACAGTAGAAAGCATAATGGATAAGGATGTGGACTGCTCCAATGTCGTCGGACTTGTGGGAGAGCCATTTGAAATAGAAGTGGCAGGAACATTTGAAACGGCAACCCTGACCTTTCAGGTAGATAAATTGGAGCTTGGAAAGACAGAATTTAAGGATTTGCTGTTTTTATGGTATGATGAAGAAAAGGGAGAATTCAGAGAGCTGGAAACCACCCATGATGAAGCAGCAGGAACGGTAAGCACCAAGACCACCCATTTCAGCAAATATGTGCTGACAGACGCAAAGAAGTGGGCAGAGGCATGGAGCAGGGAGTATGATTACAAAACAGAGGAAAAAGAGGATGACACGGTATACTGTACGACACTGCTCTTTGACATGACCGTTCCATCGGCACTGCGGGATAAGAACGGAATCGGAACAGAGGTCAATATCCTTGAGAACGGACAGACAGAGTATCATGCCGCCTATGTTCCGATGTGTATACAGCTTGGAGAAACATTCATAGACGGAATGGGAGAAAACGGCAAGATGTCAGTCGCCTTTTCCTGTAAAGGCGGAGGCAGCATGGTATGGGATTTCAGTAAAAATAAAGAAATACTGAAGGCAAGGTTAAACACCTCAGATACATGGTGTCAGGACAGTTGGACATATGATGATAAAGAAATCAGTGAGTATGAAAACGGATTGCTGATAGAAAGAATAATCGCAAGCCTGCTTAGTCAGGAAACGAATACGGAAAAGGTGGAACGACGTATCATCATTGTATCCGGCTGTAAGAAAACGATACCGGAGGATGTACTGGATTTTGCAAGGCAGAAGAAGATAAAGATATATACCGTAGCCCTTGGAAGCTATGCGGAGGCATTACCGCTGATGCAGATCGCGGACCATACGGGCGGACTGTTTTACAGGCTTCCATATGTCGATGATTTGGAGGGGCTGCTTTCGGCATTTGGAATGACATATGAGCGTGAGACGGATACGGATGGAGACGGCATACCGGATGTGGTGGAGAAGATGGGTATGATTAATCAGAATGGTCTTGTTGTCTATACGGACCCGAACAATCCCGACACGGACGGAGACGGCTTATCAGATGGAGAAGAGGTAAATCCTGCCATACGCCATAAGACACCTACAACGGGAATCCTGATCAATGTACCTGAAAACAGCTATTATTTCTTCATGGAGTCAAATCCTACGATGGCGGATACGGATGGAGACAGCTATTCGGATTATGAGGAGGTAAAGACCTATAAAACCAGTCCAAGACATAATGATATGGATATTTATCAGTTGAAGCATGATTATGTGTCGGTGGATGTTGATGGTAATGGCTCATATGGTGGCGACCAGGGGTGGTTTGAAAGTATTGATGCGTCAATCGATGAGTATGGCGGCGGCTTGATAGCTGCCTGTGACCTATTGCTTTATCTGTCAAAGTCAGGTGGAAAGTATGCTACAAAAGAAACCAATATGGTAACAAAGAATACAAATGGCAATTATAATTATGAGTCCTATATTGATTATGTTACATACATGGAAGGAAAATATTTACCTATAACAGATGCAAGATTGCTTGGCGTAGAGATTTCGTCGGCAATCAGAGTATATAGCTGGAATAATTCGTTGCGTTTAATGGCTTTATGGACTGCCTCAGGAAGAGATATATTGCCGAAAATAACGGAAACAATTCAAGGTGATATGCCGGTAATATTATCTGCAAATAAGATACAAAAGAAATATAAAGAATTATATCCGAAAGATGATTGGGAAGCCTTATGTCCTCAAATGTACCAAAACACGAATCTTGATGATAATATATATAGTCATGATTTTGCGGAATCAGGTAAGATATTCCATCATCATTATGTTACGGTGACGGGAGTAATTTTTGATAATGTTAAAAACGATGTATGGCTGCATGTGTCCTCGTGGGGGGAAAGTTATTATATAAACTATAGTGAATATCTTTTATTTAAGAATCAGTATGCAGCATGGGACAGAATCGCAACCAATATGTTATATATCAATAAGTAAAGGGGAGGAAGCTGATTGAAAAAAAGAACAAAAAAAATCTTGGCTGTATCGGGAATCATAGCTGCCATTTTGGCTGTTCTGATGCTTGTACTGGTAATCATTGATGAAAACTATGGACTTTTTGGAGATATAGAAACTTATCCGGAAGAGGCTGAGATGAACAAGGCTATATGGACTTCTTATGAAGAAATTTATAGTGAAAAATGGACGTTTGATGGTGCCGGAATATATGACGAGGAGCATTCGCCGATGTTTGATGCCAGCTATAATTCGAAAGAGATAATGATACATTTCGAAATAAAGGAAGGCTCTATGGATGAGAGTGTACTTGAGAACATAGCAGAGATATACAAGGCTTTAGCGCCAACAATCAGAGAATGTCTGGGAAATGAATATGCTTCGTATCCGTTAGTGTTTTTCTTTCAAAAAAGTTATCGGGGAGAGCTGATTCGTGTCACATGTACGAATAACTGTGATACGATACAGATAAAATTTGACGGAGAAGAAATATCGATAAAGGATATTGTAAGGGTATTTCCGGAGCTCAATGAGCTTGAGGGGGATATGAAGAGTATAAAATACGACAGCATAGAAGAATTAGCAGGCTTTGAGGACTTGCAGATGCTGGATTTACATATAAGGCTAACAGAAGAGGAAAAGGAATATATCCTGTCCCTCTATCCTGATTGTGAAATTGTGGAGGAGTCTTCTTATAAAATGAAAGAATAATATGTTTAGCATAACGGACTTAAAACAATGATGAATAACAGGCATATAAGGGAAGTAATAACTTTTTAAACGATTATATGGTTATGGGAGAAGGAAGAAAAAAATGAAAAGAAATATGATTAGTATGATATTGTGTATTGTTACGGTTATTATGATATTTCCGATGAAAGCAAAAGCCGATGTTGGACCGAAACCGTCTATAACTGTTACCTTTGAAAATATGGGTGACGAGCTATGTTATGGTACATTACTTTCAGTTTCCAACGAAACAAGTCACTATAATACAGTATGGGATGGAGAAACGATACCCTACGAAGAGGGGAGCATGGATTATAAAATATGGAAGGCATTTGTGGATTATGAGGATGCAGATGGCTATTACTTTTTACAGAAATTTTGGCTATGCAGTGAAACCAAGACAATAAATTGGGAGGCTGATTCGCCGTCCTCATTTAAAATACTTCTATATTATCCTGATAAAAATGTATTTGTTACAAGTGAAATTTATCAGTATTATGCATTTCGCAGTTATTATACTGTGGATATGTCAGGCGTTGAAATCGGCTTAAGTGACGAAACACCATGTTTGATTGTAGCGAAGGAAAGCTATGATTATACAAATGAGATCATTGCTTTGATTTTCCGAATTGTGTTAACAATACTGATAGAGCTTGGCATTGCATTTTTGTTTGGATTTAGCGGAAAAAGGGTTATAGCAGCCATTACAATCGTTAATATAATTACGCAGGTAATTCTGAATCTGCTGCTGAATATTGAAATTTACAAATATGGCGGAGGATTGATTATACTGAACTATGTGTGCTATGAATTTATTGTATTTTTGATTGAGGCGGTCGTATACAGCTTGCTTTTGAACCGGCTGAGTGATAAGAGAATTCCGGTATGGAAGAGTATTTTATATGCTTTGGCTGCCAATATTACTTCATTTATAGGCGGGGCGCTGCTGCTGGCATATTGTAAACAGTTACTTTCGGTGTTTGAAGGTCATCATTATGCATATGAGTTAATTGTTTTGATTTTCCGTATTGTCATAACGATACTAATAGAGCTTGTGATTGCATATTTGTTTGGATTTCGGGAAAAGAAGGTTATTGGAGCTGTTGCCATCGTAAATAGTATTACGCAGCTCATATTAAATGTGCGGCTGCAGTTCAGTATGAATCGCTATAGCTGGGGAGAGTTATGGTGGATCAGATTATATTATCATTATATACGCCATGTATTTGTAATGTTTATGATAGAGGCTGTCATATATTGTATCATTATGAGACGTATAAGTAATAAAAAGATTCCGATGTGGAAAAGTGTTTTATATGCTTTGGCGGCAAATACCGCTTCATTGACAGCCTGTGCATTAATGGTATACTTCATTCCGGGAACAAATGTATAGGAATAAAAATTCCGTGTTGACAAATTAAAAAGTGGCTCATATACTAAAGTAGATAAAGGCGAAGAACGAAGAGAGTAGGTAATTCGGAGGATTTCAGAGAGAACCTGTCATCGGCTGTAAGCAGGTTTATCGGAGAGTTATGCGAAGTGCATTCGGGAGCCGGCTGGCGGAAAATCGATTTAGTCATGCTGAAGTGTGGGTGAATCGGAGAGTATGTTGGCACGTAGAAGGGCGTTAACCTGTTGAGTGGGAGTCATCCAAATAGAGTGGAACCGCGGAGTGATTGCTTCGTCTCTGGCAACTGTCAGAGACGGGGCTTTTTTGTTGTAATGGGAAATCATGAAGAAATTACGGATACAATAAAGAACGCTGTGAGCCACCGTTTTATCTAAAAAAATATAAGGAAACAGATATGTCATTTTATCAATATTTTAAGGAGCAGGCGGCTGTTATCAAGGAGCGCGACCCTGCCATCAAAACAAATAAAGAGGTATTACTTTATCCAAGTTTTTGGGCTATATATCAATACAGAAAAGCACACAGACTGTACGAGAAGGGAAAATACTACAGAGCCAGAAGGATTTCCCAGAGGGCGGCAAGAAAGACCGGAATAGAAATCCATCCGGGTGCAACCATAGGCGAAGGCTTCTTTATAGACCATGGACATGGTGTGGTAATCGGAGAAACTACGATTATAGGAAATAACGTAACGATTTATCAGTGCGTAACCCTTGGCGGTACGGGTAAGGAGCAGGGAAAACGTCATCCTACCCTTGAAGATAATGTTATGGTAGGAGTGGGCGCAAAGGTAATCGGTTCCTTTACGGTTGGAGAGAATTCCAAGATAGGAGCAAATTCCGTCGTACTATCAGAGGTACCGCCAAACTCAACCGTAGTAGGTGTACCGGGAAGAGTTGTAAAAATGAACGATGTAAAAATTCCGCGCTCCGATATGGACCAGGTACATCTTCCTGATCCTGTGCTGAATGATATCAATAGCTTAAAGGCTGAAAATGAGCGGATGCGTGAGATGATAGAAAGCCTTGCGGCTATGATAAACAAGTAGAAAGGAAGCAGATATGAAAATATTTAACACATTAACAAGAACAAAGGATGAATTTGTCCCAATCAACGAAGGAAAGGTCGGTATCTATGTATGCGGCCCTACCGTATATGATTATATCCATATAGGCAATGCCAGACCGATGATCGTTTTTGATACACTGAGAAGATATCTGGAGTATAAGGGCTATGAAGTCAACTATGTGTCAAACTTTACAGATGTAGATGACAAGATTATTAAGCGTGCAAATGAACAGAATGTAGATTCAAAGGTTATTTCCGAGCGATACATTGAAGAGGCAAAAAAAGATATGGCGGCCATGAATGTCAGGGAGGCAACGACTCATCCAAAGGCAACAGAGGAAATTCCTGATATGATAGAGATGGTAAAGGTGCTTATTGAAAAGGGTTATGCCTATGAAGTAAACGGAACTGTCTATTTCAGAACAAGAAAATTTAGTGATTACGGAAAGCTTTCCAAGAAGAATATAGATGACCTTCGCTCAGGAAACAGAGATTTGCTTGTATCAGGGGAAAATGAAAAGGAAGATTCCCTTGATTTCGTTCTCTGGAAGCCAAAGAAGGAGGGCGAGCCGTCATGGGATTCACCATGGGGAGAAGGCAGACCGGGATGGCATTTGGAGTGTTCTGTGATGTCCAAGAAATATATAGGTGACGTAATTGATATTCATGCCGGTGGAGAAGACCTGATATTCCCACATCATGAGAATGAGATTGCACAGTCGGAAGCAGCCAATGGAACAGAATTTGCCAGATACTGGATGCATAACGGATTTCTCAAAATCAATAATGAGAAGATGTCCAAGTCACTTGGTAACTTCTTTACGGTTAGGGAGATAGCCGATAAGTATCCGTTACAGGTAATCCGATTTTTTATGCTGTCAGCTCACTATAGAAGTCCACTCAATTTCTCATCTGATTTGGTGGAGGCGTCCAAGAACGGTCTGGCTAGAATCCTGACTGCCGTAGAGAAGCTTCACAGCATTACAGCTACAGATTTGATAGGAGAAGATATGACTGTCAATAAAGAGCTTGAAGCTTATGTGACAAGATTTGAAGCGGCTATGGATGATGACCTGAATACAGCTGATGCGATATCCGTTATATTTGAGCTTATAAAATATACAAATATCAATATAACAGCAGAGACACCGAAGAAAACCATAGATATGGCACTTGCTACAATAGAGAAGCTGTGTGATGTGCTTGGCATTATTACGGAACAGGAAGAAGAGCTGCTGGACTCTGACATTGAAGCACTGATTCAGGAGAGACAGGAAGCAAGAAAGGCAAAGAATTTTGCCAGAGCCGATGAAATAAGAAATATGTTAAGTGATATGGGTATCATCCTTGAGGATACAAGAGAAGGAGTAAAATGGAAAAGAGCTTAGACAGTTATTTTTCTGATATATTAGGTGTAAAGTATACAGAGCCGAATGACTATTCGCCGCTTTCACTGGCTTATATTGGAGATAGTGTATTTGATTTGCTTGTAAAAACGGTTGTTGTTACAGAAAATAATAGACAGGCATATAAGTATCACAAAGAAGTCAGCCGGTATGTAAAGGCAGAGTCGCAGGCAAAGTATATGGAATATTTGTTGGAAAATAATCTGCTTACAGAAGAGGAAGAGTGGATTTATAAGCGGGGCAGGAATACAAAGACACATTCTACGGCAAAAAATGCAACGGTTGGACAATATCGTATTGCAACAGGCTTTGAAAGTCTGATAGGATATTTATATTTGAAAAAGAATTATGACAGATTGTTTACAATCGTGAAGCATGTGTTTGAAACAGATGTGTGACAATATTATCCGGAATAGGGAAATCATATGGTATAGCATCATTTGATGTAAGGAGAAATCATGGAAAATAAAAAGGAAAACGTGAGTGTGGCGGCGCAGGAAGAGATCTTTAAAATAGAGGGCAGAAATGCTGTGCTTGAAGCGTTCCGTTCAGGTAAGACAATCGATAAATTGTATATTTTGGATGGTTGCAGAGACGGCAGTATCAATTCTATCGTAAGAGAAGCAAAAAAGCAGGATACAATCATCAATTATGTATCTAAGGACAAATTGAACCAAATGTCTGAGACGGGCAAACATCAGGGTGTTATAGCCCATGCGGCAGCATATAAGTATGCAGAGCTTGACGATATATTTGCCCTTGCCGACAGCAGGGGAGAAGCACCATTTGTATTGATACTGGATGAGATAGAGGACCCGCACAATTTGGGGGCAATCATTCGAACTGCAAATCTTGCAGGCGCTCATGGTGTTATCATTCCAAAGCGCAGAGCATCGGGAATAACGGCTACCGTTGTAAAAGCTTCGGCAGGCGCAATAAGCTATACGCCTGTTGTTAAGGTGACAAATATCAGCAAGACCATAGAAGAGCTTAAGACCAGAGGAATGTGGTTTGCCTGTGCGGATATGGATGGCGAACTGATGTATCGTTGCAATCTGACAGGGCCTATGGGTCTGGTAATCGGAAATGAGGGAAGTGGTGTAAGCAGGCTTGTAAAAGAAAAGTGTGATTATATCGTTTCAATTCCTATGAAGGGGGATATCGACTCATTAAATGCCTCTGTGGCAGCAGGTGTGCTTGCATATGAGGTAGTCAGACAGAGAATGTAAAGAGAGGGTTTCATGTACAAAGAAATGTCAGATGAGGATATACTGGCACGTATCCGAATCAGTGAAGACAATGATGCCATGGAATATTTGATAAAAAAATATATGCCTCTGGTAAAAAAGGAAAGCAGAAAGCTCTATATTATAGGGGCTGAAGATGAAGACCTGATACAGGAGGGTATGATAGGGCTTATCAAGGCCATTAGGGATTACCGTGATAATAAGGGGGCTTCTTTTGCCACATTTGCCTGCGTGTGTGTAAGACGGCAAATGGTTACGGCGGTAAAATCTTCAAACAGAAAGAAGCATTCTCCGCTGAATTCGTATGTATCGTTATATGTTTCAGACGGTGATTCGGATACGGAGCTTGTAGATGAACTGATGGCAGATAGTAATTCTGAGCCGGAGGAAATACTGATAGACAGAATGAAACGGGAATCTGTTTATGACATGATTGAAACAAGACTCAGTAAATATGAGAAGCTGGTACTGGCTGAATATTTAACAGGTGATTCCTATGAAACAATAGGAGAGAGAATCAATAAAACGCCGAAATCCATTGATAATGCAATACAAAGGATAAGAAAAAAATTGAAATGATGTTTTATAAACTTTGAATCCTTGACAAAATGAATATTTTACTATATATTTGTCTGTGGAATTTATCCGGCTACTATAGCTCAGGTGGTAGAGCGCCACATTGGTAATGTGGAGGTCACGGGTCCGACTCCCGTTAGTAGCTCTTTAGCATTAATAGGTTTTCTATGTATCGTTCATGGAAAACCTATTTTTCATTTATGTATCATGGTTTACGGATGCGTGAATAGAAACAAAATACGTTCTTAGCTATATTTACATATAGCACTATGTATAAAAATATGATAAACTAAACAAGGTCAATCAAACAGAGGAGGCATAGAGTGGGATGGCTGAAGAAATCATAAGTAAGAATTTTATTGAGCAGATTATTGACAAGGATATCGAGGAGGGGAAGGTAGCGAAGGTTGTTACACGTTTCCCACCTGAGCCAAACGGATATCTTCATATAGGACATGCTAAGTCGATATTATTGAATGCAGGGCTTGCGGAAGAATATGGCGGTCAGTTTAATCTGAGATTTGATGATACAAACCCTACCAAGGAGAAAACGGAATTTGTACAGTCGATTTTGGATGATGTCAAGTGGTTAGGGGCAAATTTCGAGGATAGAGTATTCTTTGCATCAAATTATTTTGAGCAGATGTATGAGGCAGCAGTGAAGCTGATAAAAAAAGGAAAGGCATATGTGTGTGACCTTTCAGCGGATGAAATCAGGGAATACAGAGGTACTTTGACCTCGCCGGGTAAAAACAGTCCTTATAGAGACAGGAGTATAGAGGAGAATCTTGCACTGTTTGAGGGAATGAAGAACGGGGAATATCCTGACGGAAGTAAGGTGCTTCGTGCCAAGATAGATATGGCATCTCCAAATATCAACATGAGAGACCCTGTTATATATCGTGTTGCAAGGATGACACATCACAATACAGGGGACAAATGGTGCATTTATCCGATGTACGATTTTGCACATCCGATAGAAGATGCGATTGAAGGGGTAACACATTCCATATGTACGTTGGAGTTTGAAGACCACAGACCACTTTATGACTGGGTGGTAAATGAGCTGGAATATGAAAATCCACCAAAGCAGATAGAATTTGCAAAGCTCTATCTGACGAATGTAATCACCGGTAAAAGATATATCAAAAAACTGGTGGAAGACAAGATCGTTGACGGTTGGGATGACCCAAGACTTGTGTCTATAGCAGCACTTAGAAGAAGAGGCTTTACACCTTCAGCAATCAAGAAGTTTATGGAGCTGGTTGGTATCTCCAAGAGCAACAGCTCTGTTGATTATGCTATGCTGGAGTATTGTGTACGTGATGATTTGAAGCTGTCTGCAAAAAGATATATGGCTGTTGTTGACCCTATCAAGCTTGTGATTGATAATTATCCTGAAGGTCAGGTTGAATATCTTGACGTAGAGAATAATCAGGAGAATGAAGCATTAGGCAGCAGAAAGGTAGCATTCAGTAAATATCTTTATATAGAGCGTGAGGATTTCATGGAAATTCCTCCTAAGAAATATTTTCGATTATTTCCTGATAATGAGGTTCGTCTTAAGAATGCTTATTTTGTTAAATGCGTCGGCTTTGAGAAAGATGAAAATGGCGATATAACAACGGTGCATTGTACCTATGACCCTGAAACAAGAAGCGGCTCAGGATTTGAAGGACGCAAGGTGAAAGGAACGATTCACTGGGTATCGGCTGAAAGTGCAATTGATGCAGAAGTCAGATTATATGAAAATATAGTTGATGAGGAGAAGGGAAAATTGAATGAGGACGGAAGTCTTAATATAAACCCGAACTCACTTATTATAAAGCAAAATTGTAAATTGGAGAAAGCGTTTGAAGAGGCACAGGCGGGAGAAGCATTCCAGTTCCTCAGAAATGGTTTCTTCTGTGTAGATTCAAAGGATTCTACACCTGAACATCCGGTATATAATAGAATTGTGTCACTTAAGAGTTCGTATAAACCGGGAAAATAACATAATATAGCGATAAAGGTTGTATGATTATGGAAACAAATGATGGAAGAAGTGTATACATTTTAATATCAAAAACCTCGACTATGCCTTCGTATTTTATTAAGAAATGGACAAAGGAGCCATATGCTCATACGTCACTGGCACTGGATATAGAACTTAGAGAGATGTATAGCTTTGCCCGTAAGGGGATGCATAATCCGTTTAACTGTGGATTTATTTCAGAGGATATAGAATCGGGAATATTTGGAAGAGATGTTAAGACGCGTTGTGTAGTATTTGAACTGCCGGTAACAGTAGAGCAGCGTGAAAAAATTATTGAGGAGCTCAATAAGTTTAAGGCGTATCCTGAAAAATACAAATATAATTATAAAGGGATATTCGGCGTTATGATTAACAAGGCGGTAGAACGCAAGTATAATTATTTTTGTTCACAATTTGTTGCTACGGTGCTTAAGAGAGCGGGAGTAGATATATTGGATAAAGAGCCGGGACTTGCCAGACCTGAAGATTTTCGCAGATGTACGAAGCTGAATGTAATATACAAGGGACTGCTTACAAATTATAGGGAATATTTGGAGAAGTATAGCGGACATTTGGATGAAGTGATCATTCGGAATGAAAATGTATTGGAAGCATAGCAAAAGGTGATATTTCTGCAACTTAAAGTTGCGCAAAATGAGTAGTCCAGTTGGTTTTAATTGGTAATGATAACTGGTATAATGGCTTCGGAGGTGTGAAAGGATGAAGTTTGCAGAAAAACTGCTTAATTTAAGAACAAAAGGAGGATATTCACAGGAGCTTTTGGCGGAAAAAATTAATGTAAGCAGACAGGCTGTTTCAAAGTGGGAGCAAGGTACTACGCTGCCGGAAACAGATAAGATTATTGCATTAAGTGATTTTTTTCATGTGTCTATTGATTATCTTTTGCGAGATCAGGGAGAGTTAAATTCTGATTTAGATTTGGCGCAGATTGTAATAAAATTTCTTGCTTCTGCCCAGGATATGAATGAAATATGTGATGAATTGGTTGAAATTATGAAAGATGGAATTATCGATGATGAAGAAAAAATAAAAATGAAGTCTATAATAGAAACTTTGGATACCCTATCATTAACGATAGAAGAGATTAAGCAAAAGATGAAGTTGTAAGTAGGAGGATATTATACTTTATAATATATGAAATACCCGATACAGTCATATGGGGAGAGATGACGTATCGGGTATTTTTATTCAATAATGGTGTGATTGGTTTTTACGATTCCTCTTGGAAGTGCATCCTTGGAATTTTTCCAAGGCTCATTTTTGAATCGGTAGTCGAATTTGTCAATAAACCAGCCGATGTCTCCGTTTACACGCTCCATATTGGTAAAGTATACATCATTTAAAATATTCAGAAATTCGCTGTATTGTTCTTTGGACAGCTTCTTGCTGCCATAGTCATAGAGAATTCCATAATGATATGTACAAAAACCTTTGCAACTTTTGAATTTGGCAATAAAGTCTTTATCCTTTTTCCACATATGGAAGATCGTATCAACATAACGGTCAAAAGTATTTCCCATTTTGTTACAGATAAAACAGGTTGATTCCAGATTGCTTATGTATTTGGTTACGGGTGATTGGGAATCACCCTTGCCGAATAGTCCTGCTTTCGGCGCCGGACCTTTGGCGGCAAGTTCCTTTAAATCCTTGATTGTTTTATCGGTATGGGTTTTCATCATAAGAGCAAGTCCGAGACGGTTCTTTTCCGCATAGAGCATACGCATATGATGTGTACAAAAACCCAGCTTGTCGGTCATGGCACGGTTATCATCCTCCATATAGCTGGGACCCATGGTGTATTCAATGGCATTTGCTTCAAGGTTTCTTTGCATCTGGCAGAGCGGACATTCACAGTCAGTGTCAAATGCGTCATTTACAGGTATTGTATATAATTGTTCAGCCATATATTTCCTCCATATAATATAAGCGTCTTTTATAAGTGACGCCGGTTTCAAATAGAAACGGTTTCTAAGCTTTCCATTGTATGCCATATTGAAAATGTTACCCTATTATTATACAATACTATCTGGCGTCTATCAAACACAAATATTAGGGCAGGACATAGAAATATGAAGGTTTATGCAAAAGATAATAATATCATAATTGAAGAAGTGCAGGATTTTGTGTTGTCACAGATACTGGAATGCGGTCAGTGTTTTCATTTCGACAAAACAGCTCATGAGGAATATGATATTCTTGCATTTGACAGGGTTCTCCATATCAAACAGGTGGATAACAGTCTGATTTTATATGCAACAAATCTGGAGGATTATGAAAATATATGGCGCATATATTTTGATATGGAAAATGATTATGGAAATATAAAAAATCAGATTGCTGAAGCTGACAGTTTATTACTTCCGGCTATCAATGACAAGCAGGGGATTAGACTACTGAATCAGGATTTTTTTGAAACGCTTATTTCTTTTATTATTTCTCAGAACAAGCAGATACCTCAGATAAAGCAGTGTGTAAAAAATATATCTCATAAATTCGGAAAAGAAATCATAGGATATAATGGCGGGATATTTTACAGTTTTCCTGATGTGGAAACCTTGAATTCGGTTTCCGAGGAAGAATTGCGGGAATGTAAAGTAGGCTTTCGGGCACCTTATATCAAAAGTGCCTGCAAAGCGGTTTATGATGGAACTGTAACCAAGGAGAAGTTGGACAGGCTGGGTATTGAAGATGCCAGAGAACTGCTTATGACAATTAAGGGCGTAGGTGAAAAAGTGGCAAATTGTGTGCTGTTGTTCGGTCTTGGAAGAAGAGAGGCATTTCCTGTAGATGTTTGGATGAAGCGTATTATGGAGCAGATGTATTTTGGCGGTAAAGATACAAAAAAATGTGATATAGAGACATTTGCAAATCATAAGTTCGGAGCTTTTTCCGGTTATGCACAGCAGTATTTGTTCGACTACGCAAGAACAAATTTATTTAAGTAGTATTGCAAATTTGGAATACAAAAATTCCTTTCATTGAATTTATAGTTATTTTATAAAATTAGGGGTTGATTTTTTCTTGAAATTGGATAGAATAATACTTGTGTTAGCACTCGAAAGAAGTGAGTGCTAGAAAAAATAGAAATTATAAAGATTAGGAGGAATATATATCATGAAATTAAAACCACTTGGAGACAGAGTCGTATTAAAGCAGGCAGTTGCTGAAGAAACAACGAAGTCAGGTATTGTATTACCTGGTCAGGCAAAGGAAAAGCCTCAGTATGCAGAGGTTATTGAAGTCGGTCCTGGTATTGTAGTTGATGGAAAGACTGTTCCGATGGATGTTAAGGTAGGCGATAAGGTTATTTATCAGAAGTTTGCAGGTTCGGAAGTAAAGCTTGGCGATGAAGAATACATAGTGATTAAGCAGGAAAGCATCCTTGCTGTAGTTGAGCAGTAATCGGATAATAGCATTTTATATTTAAAACTTGGAGGTAATAAAAATGGCAAAGGAAATAAAGTATGGTGCTGAAGCGAGAAAGGCACTTGAGGCAGGCGTAAATCAGTTAGCAGATACAGTAAGAGTCACACTTGGACCGAAAGGAAGAAATGTAGTTCTTGGAAAGTCTTTTGGTGCACCGCTAATTACAAATGATGGTGTGACGATTGCAAAGGATATTGAGCTTGAGGATGCATTTGAAAACATGGGTGCTCAGATTGTTAAGGAAGTAGCTACCAAGACAAATGATGTAGCAGGTGATGGTACAACAACAGCTACTGTTCTTGCGCAGGCTATGATCAATGAAGGTATGAAGAATCTTGCGGCAGGTGCAAATCCTATTATCCTGAGAAAGGGTATGAAGAAAGCTTGTGATAAAGCTGTTGAGGCGATTTCAGATATGAGTCAGGCCATAAACGGTAAGGAGCAGATCGCAAGAGTTGCATCTATTTCAGCCGGTGATGATGAGGTTGGACAGATGGTAGCAGATGCCATGGAGAAGGTTTCAAACGACGGTGTTATTACGATTGAGGAATCCAAGTCCATGAAGACTGAGCTTGACCTTGTTGAAGGTATGCAGTTTGACAGAGGTTATGTATCAGCTTACATGTCAACAGATATGGAGAAGATGGTTGCAGAGCTTGACAATCCGTATATTCTTATTACAGATAAGAAGATTTCAAATATTCAGGAGATTCTTCCGGTTCTTGAGCAGATTGTGCAGAGCGGTGCAAAGCTTCTGATTATTGCTGAGGATATTGAAGGCGAAGCTCTTACAACACTGATTGTTAATAAGCTTCGTGGAACATTCCAGGTAGTTGGTGTAAAGGCTCCTGGTTATGGTGACAGAAGAAAGGAAATGCTTCAGGATATCGCTATTCTTACAGGTGGTAAGGTTATTTCCGAGGAACTTGGTTATGACCTGAAGGAAACAACACTTGATGACCTTGGTCGTGCAAAGAGTGCTAAGATTACAAAGGAAAATACTGTAATTGTAGATGGAGCCGGAGCAAAAGAAGATATTGATGCAAGAGTAAACGTAATTAAGTCACAGCTTGAAGAGACAACATCAGAATTTGACAGAGAGAAGCTTCAGGAGAGACTTGCAAAATTAGCAGGCGGTGTAGCCGTTATCAGAGTTGGTGCAGCTACAGAAACAGAAATGAAGGAAGCAAAGCTTCGTATGGAGGATGCGCTTAATTCTACCAGAGCAGCCGTTGAGGAAGGTATTATCTCCGGCGGTGGTTCAGCATATATCCATGCAGCAAAGAAGGTTGCAGAGCTTGTTGATTCACTTGAAGGTGACGAGAAGACAGGTGCAAAGGTAGTCCTGAAGGCTATGGAAGCACCACTTTATCATATTGCTGCAAATGCAGGACTGGAAGGCTCTGTAATTATCAATAAGATTAAAGAATCAGAAGTTGGTGTAGGCTTTGATGCATATAAAGAAGAATATGTAAATATGGTTGAAGCAGGAATTATCGACCCTGTTAAGGTAACAAGAAGTGCATTACAGAACGCAACATCTGTAGCATCCACACTCCTTACAACAGAGTCAGTAGTTGCAGAAATCAAAGAAGACCTCCCACAGATGCCGGCAGGCGGTATGGGCGGCGGCATGGGAATGATGTAGTTTATCGAACCTTGCGCAAGAAAAAAGAAGTACACAGAAAGCAAGCTTGCTTGAATTTCTGTGTACTTCTTTTTTCTTGCATATGGCGAGTACGCCTATCGAGTTTTAGCGAAGCGGAAACGAGATAGGCGTACTCGCCATAAAGAGCAAGGTTTGATAAACTACAAGGGCAAGCAGCGAAGCGTAGGCGAGATACTTTCGCTCGCCGCACTGTTCGTTTTTTACACCATGGAATCAGCGAAGCGGAAACGAGATAGGCGTACTCGCCATAAAGAGCAAGGTTTGATAAACTACAAGGGCATGCAGCGAAGCGTAGGAATATATAGTAGAAGATATAAAAAAGTGTATAGTGACTTTCGGATAAAATATTCATTTAAAAATAAATTATAAATTTTCTAAAAATACGATTAACATTATCAGACCGTTTTATTGACATGGTACGACACTTATGGGATAATTATACAAGCGTAAGCAAATATTATTGATGAGGTGGTTATGATGGATCAGCAGAACAATTTTGACAACATGCAGCAGGGTTATTCGCAGCAAGGCTATTCCGGTCAGGATTATACCCAGCAAGGTTATTTCGGTCAGGGTTATTCACAACAGGGATTTACCCAGCAAGGTTATCCGCAGATGGATTATCCACAGCAGGGGTATCCGCAGCCTATGAATAATTCGAATGGGGGAGCAGGTCTTGCAATAGCTTCTATGGTGTTAGGTATTGTAGCACTTGTATTTTCATGTTGTATTTATTATATTTCAATTCCATGCGCAATCGTCGGTCTGATTCTTGGCGGAGTTTCTCTTGCAAAGAAGCAGCCGGGAAAAGGAATGGCTGTTGCAGGCTTGGTTTGCAGCATAGTATCACTTGTCCCTACAATTTGCATTATTGTATTTAGTGCATCAATATGGGCTGAAATCCAGTCTATGATGATGTTATGTTTATAGTACAAGAAAATAGAATATATTAAATAGAAAATATCAACGGAAATTAAAATTGAATTCTTTTTTAATTTCGTTGATATTTTTTTGCTTATTGTGAAGTTATTTGAATAAAATGTGGTATTTATTTTGTCAAAATTAATGATGATAAATTTTCTTTTATTTATTTGTTTTGGTTGAAATTACCTTTCATTTAATTTATAGTTATGTTTGTTAAATTATAATGTTTGTATAAAGGCTTCAAGCCTGATGGGAAGAAAAGATATGTTAGAACAGGAAATCATAAAAAGATTGATAACAGCTGCTTTAGATGCAAGGGAAAAGTCGTATGCACCATATTCCTCCTTTATGGTAGGCGCGGCTGTATATACGGAAAACGGACAGATTTATTCAGGTTGTAATGTTGAAAATTCCTCATATGGTGCTGCAAATTGTGCGGAGAGAACCGCTATATATAAAGCTGTCAGCGAAGGACATAGAAATATTAAGGCAGTAGCGGTGGTGGCTGGTATGAAATTTGAGAAAACGGTCTATACTTCTCCATGTGGAATATGCAGACAGGTTATTGCAGAATTTGGGGATGATGATACATATATTATTATGGCTGTGTCACCGGATGAATATAAAATAGTGACTTTAAATGAGCTGTTACCATACAGCTTTGATTTCAATAGTTATAAGTAAAGGAGATAGAAAAAGTGAGTAGATTAGAGGAGCTTCAAAATTACAGGATAATTACCTCTGAGGATATACCGGAGGTAAACGGTAAGGGTTATGTATTGGAGCATTTGAAAACAAAAGCCCGTGTGCTTATCATTGAAAATGACGATGCCAACAAGGTATTTACAATAGGTTTTCGGACACCTCCGAATGATGATTCCGGAATCCCGCACATTCTTGAACATTCTGTGCTTTGTGGTTCAAAGAAATATCCGGTGAAAGACCCGTTTGTTGAACTGGCGAAAGGTTCTCTAAATACTTTCTTAAATGCCATGACCTATTCGGACAAAACCGTATATCCTATAGCAAGCTGTAATAATCAGGATTTTGAAAATCTGATGCAGGTATATCTGGATGCCGTATTTTATCCCAACATATATATCCATCCTGAGATTATGCGGCAGGAGGGATGGCACTATGAGCTTGATTCGGTGGATGGTGAGTTAAAATATAACGGCGTTGTATATAATGAGATGAAAGGTGTATTTTCATCAGCGGAGCAACAGTTATACAGGGTTATAGAGATGTCACTGCTTCCTGATACACCATATGGCAAGGAGTCAGGAGGAGATCCCAAGGCAATACCGACATTGACACAGGAGCGTTTTCAAGCGTTTCATCAGACCTATTATCATCCGTCCAACAGCTATATATATCTGTATGGGGACTGTGATATGGCGGATAAGCTGGAATATATAGATAGGGAATATCTGTCACATTTTGCATATAAAGAAGTAGATTCTCGTATTGCCATGCAGACTCCATTTGACAACATGAAACAGATAGAAACATATTATTCCATATCTGAAAATGAAACTGAAGAGAATAACACATATCTGGCATACAGCAAGGTTATAGGAAGCAGTCTTGACAAAAAGCAGGCTACAGCTATGGCAATACTTGAATATGCCCTTATGGATGCACCGGGAGCACCACTGAAAAAAGCAATTATCGATGCAGGTATCGGTGAGGATGTATTTTCATCATTTGATGGCGGAATACAGCAGACCTCATTTTCCGTTATCGCAAAAAATGAAAATGAGTCAGATAAGGATTTGTTTGTAAAGACAATAGAAGATACTTTGAAACAGGCTTTGGAGAAGCTGGATAAAAGGTCTGTAGAAGCGGCTATTAATAACTTCGAGTTCAAACATAAGGAGGCAAATTTCGGCAGATACCCGAAAGGTCTTATGTTAGGGCTTGATGCATTTAAAAGCTGGCTTTATGACGGAGAAGCACTGTCGTATTTCAAGATGAATGATATATATACGGAGCTTAAGGAGGAGCTTAAGACCGATTATTTTGAGGAGCTTATCAGGAACAGACTGTTAGAGAACAGCTTTGGAGCAATCATTGTAATGAAGCCGAAAAAGGGACTTGATAAGGAAGAGGAGCAGGCAGAAAAGGAAAAGCTGGCTGCATACAAGGCAACTTTAAATCATGAGGAGCTTTGTCAGCTTGTGGCTGATACAAAGACGCTGAAAAAATATCAGGAGGAGCCGTCTCCTGCAGAGGATATGGAGAAGGTTCCACTGCTGAATATCTCTGATATCGATAAGAAAGCAAAGCTGCTTAAGAACAGGAGAATAGAGATGGCAGGGGTACCTGCCGTGCACCATGATATATTTACAAATGGAATCGGTTATCTGGAATTTTTCTTTAAGATAAATGACCTTGAAGAAAAGCTTATTCCATATGCATCTTTGCTGACAGCTATTTTCAAATATGTTGATACGGAAAAGCACAGCTATGGAGAGCTTTCAAATGAAATTAATTTCCATACAGGCGGAATTGCATTTTCTACAGGAGCTTTTAATAATGTGGATAAGAGCATTATGACATATTTCTCTGTAAGGACAAAGGCTATGTATGACAAGCTGGGGAAAGCAATAGAGCTGGTGGAGGAAATTCTCAAATTCTCAAAGACAGGTGACAGAAAGAGACTGAAAGAAATAATTTCAGAAGAAAAGGCAGGAATGAAATCGGAGCTGGCAGCTTCAGGACATATATCCACTGCAAACAGAGCAATGTCATATATTGACAAGTCACTTGTGTTTAAGGATATGTCAGAGGGTGTAGGTTATTATGAGTTTCTTCTGGATATAGATGCAGCATTTGATGAAAAGGCAGAAGAGCTTGCCAAAAAGCTGAGTGCTGTGTTGGATTTCATACTGGAAAAGAGCAGACTTACCATATCCTATACAGGGGATTTTGACAGCCTGAAAAAAATAGAGAAGGATATAGACGGCTTTGTAGATATTCTTTCAAATCATAAGACCTGCCGTGGGGATGCGGACTATGAGCTGTCGGTTAAAAATGAGGGCTTTAAAACGACAAGTCAGGTTCAATATGTGGCTATAGCAGGAGACTTTGTGAAAGCAGGTTATGAATATGATGCGGCACTGAATGTTTTACAGGTGATATTCTCATACGGATATCTCTGGGAAAATGTACGTGTTAAGGGCGGCGCATACGGTGCTATGTGTACATTTGCCCGTTCAGGAATAAGCTATATGACATCATACAGAGACCCGAATCTGATGGAGACTTATGAGGTATATAAAAATGCATATCAATATGTGGAGACATTTAATCCGGATGAAAGGGATATGACAAAATATTTGATAGGAGCAATTGCGAAGCTGGATGCACCTATGACACCGTCGGCAGAAGGAAGCTATTGTTTCCTGTGTTATATGGCAGGTGTTACGGATGAGATGATTCAGCAGGAGCGTGACCAGATACTTGCTACAAATCCTGAAAAAATAAGAAGTCTTGCACCGATTATTAAGTCGGTGACAGACAGCGGAATTATATGTGCCATAGGCGGTGAGGACAAAATAGAAGAAAACAGAGAAAACTTCGAGAATATATTGAGCATATTTTAGAACGAGGTAATACATGAGGGATCATTATAAATCTGGCTTTGTGGCAATTATAGGAAGACCCAATGTCGGTAAATCAACACTGATGAACAGTCTGATTGGACAGAAAATTGCCATAACAAGCAGTAAGGCACAGACAACGAGAAATAGAATACAGACAGTATATACAAGTGATGAGGGACAAATTGTTTTTCTTGATACACCGGGTATCAACAGAGCGAAAAATAAGCTGGGCGAATATATGCTGAAAGTGGCAGAGGGTACTTTAAACGAAGTGGATGTCGTTATGTGGATTGTGGAAGCAACTACATTTATAGGTGCAGGAGAGCGTTATATTATAGAACAGCTAAAGCGTGTAAAAACACCAATTATTATCGTAATCAATAAAATTGATGCAGTAGAAAAAGAAGACGTGGTAAAGGCAATATCCACATATCGGGAGGTACTGGATTCTGCTGAGATTGTACCTGTGTCGGCACTGAAGGGCAGCAACAAGGAGGAATTAATTAAGACGTTGTATCAGTATCTTCCTTATGGACCACAGTTTTATGATGAGGATACCATAACAGACCAGCCGGAGAGACAGATTGTTTCTGAGCTGATAAGGGAGCAGGCTCTTCGCCAGCTTGATAAGGAAATACCGCATGGAATTGCCGTAGTGATAGATTCCATGAAAGAAAGACCAAACGGAAAAATAATGGATATCGATGCGACGATAATCTGTGAGAGAGGCTCGCATAAGGGGATCATCATTGGAAAGCAGGGTGCTATGCTGAAAAAGATAGGTACCCATTCCCGATACGGAATAGAAAGGCTGCTGGACATACAGGTTAATTTGAAGCTGTGGGTAAAGGTCAAGAAGGACTGGCGTGATACGGATACATTATTAAAGAATTACGGATATCATATGGACACATAATTCAGGTGGAGCTATGAGAGATGAAGTTGTTTTAAATGGAATAGTTTTAGCGACAGGTCTTGTAGGTGAGTATGACAGAAGACTTGTCATTCTGACAAAAGAACGTGGCAAGATAACAGCGTTTGCGAAGGGCGTAAGAAAAACGACAAATCAGCTTATTTCAAAGTGCCAGATTTTTGTCATGGGGGAATTTACTCTATATGAAGGAAGAAATGCATACACACTAAAAAGTGTCAATGTAAAGGAATACTTCCATGAACTGACCTTTGATATGGACAAATATTGCTATGGCTCATACTTTTGTGAGATGATGGCATATTTTACCCATGAAGGAGACAGAGCAACGGATTATCTGAATCTGTTATTTGTGAGTTTGAATGCGTTGAAGAAGGGACTTGTGCCTGTACCGCTTGTAAGGCTTGTCTATGAGATTAAAATAATGGATGTGTTCGGACAGGGCATACAAAGCTTCGGATGTCCTATATGCGGAAATGATAAGCTGTCAAATGTATTTGACGCACGGTCAGGCGGCGTCTTGTGCAAGAATTGTGTGGATAAAGGTGTACATCCTGTACATATATCAGAGCAGGCATTATATACATTGCAATATATCAACGGTGCCCATTTGGGAAACTTATATAATTTTAAGGTTTCAGATGGGATCATACGGGAATTGACAGATATTTACAGGGAATTTGCAGATATCTATATTGATAAAAAGTTTAATTCTCTGCAAATAATTAATTCTCTGACTTGAAAAATACAATGAATGGATATACAATAAGTCGAATAGTAATAGAATAGGAATATATTACAAGATATTGGAGGACAAATATGGAAAAGACATTGGACAAAATAGTTGCACTTGCTAAAAACAGAGGATTTGTTTATCCGGGTTCAGAGATATACGGCGGACTTGCAAATACCTGGGACTATGGAAATCTTGGTGTTGAACTTAAGAATAATGTGAAAAAGGCATGGTGGAAGAAGTTTATTCAAGAGAACCCATATAATGTAGGTGTTGACTGCGCTATACTTATGAATCCGCAGACATGGGTTGCATCAGGTCATTTGGGAGGATTTGCAGACCCGCTTATGGATTGTAAGGAATGTCATGAAAGATTCCGTGCAGATAAGTTAATAGAAGATTATATGGCTGAGAAAGGAATTGCTATAGAGGGTTCCATAGACGGCTGGACAAATGAACAGATGGAGCAGTATGTGGAAGAAAATAATATTTGCTGCCCAAGCTGCGGTAAGCATAACTTTACAGGTATCAGACAGTTCAATCTGATGTTCAAGACCTTCCAGGGTGTAACGGAGGATGCAAAGAATACCGTTTATTTAAGACCTGAGACGGCACAGGGTATATTTGTAAACTTTAAGAATGTTCAGAGAACCTCCAGAAAGAAGATTCCTTTTGGTATTGGACAGATCGGTAAATCGTTCAGAAATGAGATTACACCGGGTAACTTTACTTTCAGAACGAGAGAGTTTGAGCAGATGGAGCTTGAGTTCTTCTGTGAGCCGGGAACAGACCTTGAGTGGTTTGAGTATTGGAGAAGCTTCTGTATCAACTGGCTCAAGGAGCTTGGCATTAAAGACGAAGAAATGAGAGCCCGTGACCATTCACCGGAAGAGCTGTGCTTTTATTCAAAGGGAACAACCGATATTGAATTCTTATTCCCGTTTGGATGGGGTGAGCTGTGGGGAATTGCCGACAGAACGGATTATGACCTTACGCAGCATCAGAATACATCTGGTGAGCCGATGGAATATTTTGATGATGAAAAGAAGGAAAAATATATACCATATGTTATAGAGCCTTCACTTGGTGCTGACCGTGTGACGCTTGCCTTCCTTTGTGCGGCATATGATGAAGAGAATATCGGAACGGAAGAGAAGCCGGATGTTCGTACGGTACTTCATTTCCATCCTGCATTAGCACCTGTGAAAATCGGTGTGCTTCCACTTAGCAAGAAATTGGCTGATGGTGCAGAGAAAATCTATGCAGAGCTGTCAAAATATTATAATTGTGAATATGATGACAGAGGTAATATCGGAAAGCGGTATAGAAGACAGGATGAGATAGGTACGCCATTCTGTGTAACCTATGATTTCGACTCGGAGGAGGACGGTGCTGTTACGGTTCGTGACAGAGATACCATGGAGCAGGAAAGAATCAAAATAGAAGACCTTAAGGCTTACTTCGAGAAGAAGTTTGAATATTAGAACAGAAAGTAACGAATACTAAATAAATAACATTTGTTATTATTAACAGGAGGCAGATAAAATGCAGGGCAAAGAGATATTTACGGCTTATGAATCAGAGGTCAGGTCTTACTGTAGAAGTTTTCCGGAGATTTTCACAAAGGCAAAGGGTTCTATCCTTACAGATATAAACGGTAAGGAGTATATTGACTTTTTCAATGGAGCAGGAGCAGTAAACTATGGTCATAACAATGACTATATAAAGCAAAAGCTGGTAGATTACCTTATGAGTGACGGGATTATTCACTCACTTGATATGATGACGGTTCCGAAGGAAGAATTCCTTGATTACTTTCAGGAGAAGGTTTTAAAGGCAAGAAATCTTGATTATAAGATTATGTTTCCGGGACCTACAGGAACAAATGCAGTAGAGGCAGCACTTAAGCTGGCACGTAAGGTCAAGAAGAGAAATATGGTATGGGCATTCATGGGATGTTTTCATGGTATGACACTTGGCTCACTTGCACTTACAAGTGATGCGGGAAGCCGCGGCGGTGCGGGTGTTTCACTTACAGATGTATACCATATTCCTGCACCTTATATGTTTCCTGAGCTTGATACGATAAAATATATGCAGACACTTCTTGATGATGACCATTCTGCTGTTGAGAAGCCGGCTGCTCTGTTTGTGGAAACGGTACAGGCAGAAGGCGGTGTGCAGGTATTATCAAACGAATATCTGAAAGCACTCAGAGAATTTTGTACAAAGAATGATATCATTATGGTAGTAGATGATATTCAGGTTGGATGTGCAAGAACAGGTACATTCTTCTCATTTGAGAGAGCGGGTATTGAGCCTGATATGTTCATTCTGTCCAAGTCAATAGGCGGATACGGTATGCCATTTGCACTTACATTATTTAAGCCTGAGTATGATATCTGGACACCGGGTGAGCATAACGGAACCTTCCGTGGAAACCAGCTGTCCATGGTAGCAGCCAAGGCAGGACTTGAGTATATGCTGGATAACCATATTGAGGCAGAGGTTCAGCGTAAGGAAGCCATTGTTAAGGATTATCTTGAGAATAAGATAGCAAGTGATACTGCTAAGGTAAGAGGTATTGGTCTGATCTGGGGTATTGAGGTTGCCGATGGAAAAACCGCACTTGCTATTGCAGACAGATGTTTTGAAAACGGACTGGTTATTGAAAGAGCAGGACGTGACAACAATGTTGTTAAGCTGATGCCTGCACTTACCATACCTGACGAGCTGCTGATAAAGGGCTTAGAAATCATTAAAAAATCGATTGAAGCATAATATCCAGAAAACAGACATAAACCGAGATATGGTCTATGTCTGTTTTTGATTTTTTAAGTTTTCATACTATATTTTGACCGTTTTTTGTCTAAAAAAATCGACTTATCATTTGGACAAAAAACAGTTCAAAAAATATTAATTTTTATCAAAAAAATAGTTTAATAATATAGGCGTCTATGATATAATTGACACAGCGTAGTGTGAAAATTTGGTATTTTCACCTGCAAAAATATTACTTTATTACTTAGGAGGTATAGACGAATGGCAAAGAAGTATTGTTACCTTTTCTCAGAAGGTAATGCTAACATGAGAGAGCTTCTCGGTGGTAAGGGTGCCAACCTTGCAGAGATGACCAACATCGGTCTTCCGGTTCCTCAGGGATTCACAATTTCAACAGAGGCTTGTACACAGTATTATGAGGACGGCCGTGAGATTAATCCAGAGATTATGGCTGAAATTAATGAGTATATTGTTAAGATGGAGGAGATTACAGGTAAGAAGTTCGGAGACAAGGAGAATCCGCTTCTTGTATCAGTTCGTTCAGGTGCAAGAGCATCAATGCCTGGTATGATGGATACCATTCTTAACCTTGGTTTGAATGAGGAAGTTGTTGAAGTAATTGCAAATATGTCAGGTAACCCACGTTGGGCTTGGGACTGCTACAGAAGATTTATTCAGATGTATTCAGATGTAGTAATGGAAGTTGGTAAGAAGTATTTTGAAGAGCTTATCGACGAAATGAAGGCTAAGAAGGGTGTAACATTTGACGTAGAGCTTACAGCAGAAGACTTAAAAGAGCTTGCAGGACAGTTCAAGGCTGAATATAAGGCTAAGATCGGAGAGGATTTCCCTTCAGATCCTAAGGAACAGCTTATGGGTGCTGTTAAAGCCGTATTCCGTTCATGGGACAACCCTAGAGCTAACGTATACAGAAGAGATAACGATATCCCATATTCATGGGGAACAGCAGTTAACGTACAGTCAATGGCATTCGGTAACATGGGTGATGACTGTGGTACCGGTGTTGCTTTCACAAGAGATCCTGCTACAGGTGCTAAGGGCTTATTTGGTGAGTTCCTTACAAATGCACAGGGCGAGGACGTAGTTGCTGGTGTTCGTACACCAATGCACATTTCAGAGATGGAGCAGAAGTTCCCAGAGGCATTTGCCCAGTTCAATGAAGTATGTAAGACACTTGAGAATCACTATAGAGACATGCAGGATATGGAGTTTACTGTAGAGCATGGTAAGCTTTATATGCTTCAGACAAGAAATGGTAAGAGAACAGCTCAGGCAGCTCTTCAGATCGCATGTGACCTTGTTGATGAGGGCATGAGAACAGAAGAAGAAGCAGTAGCTATGATCGACCCTAGAAACCTTGATACACTTCTTCATCCACAGTTCGATGCAGCAGAGCTTAAGGCTGCTACACCACTTGGAAAAGGTCTTGGTGCTTCACCGGGTGCTGCATGTGGTAAGGTTGTATTCTCTGCTGAGGATGCAGTTGTATGGGCTGACAGAGGAGAGAAGGTTGTTCTTGTAAGACTTGAGACATCTCCAGAAGATATCACAGGTATGAAGGCTGCTCAGGGTATCCTTACAGTTCGTGGTGGTATGACATCTCATGCAGCAGTTGTTGCACGTGGTATGGGTACATGCTGTGTATCAGGTTGTGGAGATATCGCTATGGACGAGGCTAACAAGAAGTTTACACTTGCAGGCAAGACATTCGTTGAAGGAGATTATATTTCAATCGACGGTTCAACAGGTAACATCTACGAAGGAATTATCAAGACTGTTGATGCAACAATCGCAGGTACCTTCGGCAGAGTTATGGCTTGGGCAGATAAATACAGAACACTTAAGGTTAGAACAAATGCTGATACACCGGCTGATGCTAAGAAGGCTCGTGAGCTTGGTGCTGAAGGTATCGGTCTTTGCCGTACAGAGCATATGTTCTTCGAGGAAGACAGAATTGCTGCATTCCGTGAGATGATTTGTTCTGATACAGTTGAAGAGAGAGAAGCTGCACTTGAGAAGATTCTTCCATATCAGCAGGGAGACTTTGAGGCACTTTACGAGGCACTTGAGGGTAATCCGGTTACAATCAGATTCCTTGACCCACCTCTTCATGAGTTTGTTCCTACAGAGGAAGCTGATATTAAGAAGCTTGCAGATGCACAGGGCAAGACAGTAGAAGAAATTAAGACAATCATCGATGGACTCCATGAGTTCAACCCAATGATGGGTCACAGAGGATGTCGTCTTGCTGTAACATATCCTGAGATTGCTAAGATGCAGACAAAGGCTGTTATCCGTGCAGCTATCAATGTAAAGAAGGCTCATCCGGATTGGGCAGTTAAGCCTGAAATCATGATTCCGCTTGTATGTGAAATCAAAGAGCTTAAGTTTGTTAAGAAGGTTGTAGTAGAGACTGCTGATGCTGAAATCGCTGCTGCTGGTATCGATCTTGAGTACGAAGTTGGTACAATGATTGAGATTCCAAGAGCTGCTCTTACAGCAGATGAGATTGCTGCTGAGGCTGACTTCTTCTGCTTCGGTACAAACGACCTTACACAGATGACATTCGGTTTCTCAAGAGATGATGCTGGTAAGTTCCTTGATGCTTACTATGACACAAAGATTTTCGAGAACGATCCATTTGCAAAGCTTGACCAGACAGGTGTTGGTAAGCTTATGGAGACAGCTATCAAGCTTGGTAAGCCGGTTAATCCAAAGCTTCACATTGGTATTTGTGGAGAGCATGGTGGAGATCCTTCATCAGTTGAGTTCTGCCACAAGATTGGTCTTGATTATGTATCATGTTCACCATTCCGTGTACCAATCGCAAGACTTGCTGCTGCACAGGCTGCTATTGCAAACAAGTAATGAATCGTCAGACTATTTCGATAGTTAAGGATTTTGCTTAGATAAAAATTTGAACTCCCCATATTAATGCTGATTAGTATGGGGAGTTTTTTTATAATCAGGCACCGGATGTGCAGGGAAAAATTCTGTTCGGGGTATCCAATCATCATAGGGGTATTATTTTTTCAGGATTGGGTGGCAATAAATACAGGATTCATGATAGATATTTATCAACAGGTGTGATAAAATAAGTTTGCTTGATAGACAGACTAAAAACAGGAGAGAAATAATGCATACAGAATTTTTAATGGGAAATGAAGCAATTGCAATGGGTGCTATTGCCGCAGGTGTTAATCTGATATCCGGATATCCGGGAACACCTTCAACAGAGGTTCTTGAAACGGTTGCAAAGAAGAGGACAAATGATTGTTACGTTGAGTGGTCGGTAAATGAAAAGGTTGCCATGGAAGTCGCTGCCGGAGCGGCATATGCAGGCGCCCGTGTTATGGTTACGATGAAACAGGTTGGTCTAAATGTAGCGGCTGACCCGTTGATGAGTCTGGAATACATAGGAGTAAAAGGCGGAATGGTCATTCTGGTGGCCGATGATCCGGGTCCGATTTCTTCGCAGACAGAGCAGGATACAAGGCAGTTTTCAATATTTTCCAAGCTGCCATGCTTTGATCCGGTTTCAGCACAGGAAGCATATGAGATGGTTCAGGAAGCATTCGATTATTCGGAAAAATATCATACACCGGTTTTTTTAAGACCTACTACCAGAGTGTGTCACGGATATGCCTCAATTGAAATAAAGGATGAAAATGAATATAGAAAAATAGCTCCTGAGGGATTTGTAAAAGATTCAAAAAGATGGGTTATATTTCCAAGATTGTCTTATTCCAACCATAAAAAAATAGAAGAAAGAAATGTAAAATTGGCTGAGGATTTTTCCGAATATGGGAAAAATAAGATTTTTCCGGCAAAGGGCAAGCAGGAAGGTAGCAGACGCGGTATTGCAACAGGAGGCATAAGCTTTACATATACTATGGAAGCCATGGGATGCGAAAATATGCTTAAGCTCTTTAAGGTGGCAACTCCCCATCCGTTTCCTGAAAAGGCGGCTTTAAGATTTCTTGAAGGTTTGGATGAAGTGTTATGTATAGAGGAGCTGGATCCGGTTATCGAAAGAGCACTTACTTATATTGCAGGAAAATATCAGCTTCCAGTTAAGATATATGGTAAGCTGACCCATCATGTTGCAAATGCCGGTGAAAACACGATAGATAGTGTAATGGCAAGCATCAAGGCTTTTGTGGGAGAAACAGAAGAGGCGATTGTAAAGGAGTTGGATTCTGCTGCTATGGATTCTGCTGATTTACCTCCCGAGCTTCCGGTGAGACCACCTGTATTATGTGCAGGTTGTCCTCACAGGGCGTCTTTCTATGCGGTAAAGCAGGCAATGAAAGGCAAAAAGACTATTTTCTGTGGTGATATAGGCTGTTATACATTGGGAAATGCGATGCCACTTGATATGGTAGATACATGTCTGTGTATGGGAGCAGGACTTGGAATTGCACAGGGAGTAGGGCATATTGAGAAGGATACAGCTTGTTTTGCATTTGTAGGTGATTCCACGTTTTTTGCGTCGGCTATTCCGAGTGTAATAAATGCAGTGTATAATCAGGCTGATATGACTTTAATAATACTTGATAATTCTACTACAGCAATGACGGGACACCAGCCTCATCCGGGAACGGGACATACAATGATGGGTGAGATTGTTGCAAAGATAGACATCGTATCAGTGCTGAAAGGAATAGGACTTACAACGGTTGAAACGGTTAATCCGTTTGAATACAGTCAGGCGGTGGAAACAGTAAAAAGAGTAGCGGATGAATCAGGCGTGAAAGCAATTATATTTAAAGCTCCGTGTATAGCGATTGTTAAGGCATCAGGCTGTATGCATATCAATACTGAGAAGTGTATAAACTGCCGAAAATGTATAAAAGAAATAGGCTGTCCTGCCCTGTTTATAGAAAACGGAAAGGTGGCAATAGATGAGAGCTTATGTACGGGATGTACATTATGCAGTCAACTTTGTCCGGTACAGGCAATAGAAGGCGGAAAGGCAGAAGGGGGGCAGTCGCATGAATAAGAATATTGTTCTTTGTGGTGTAGGCGGTCAGGGAACGGTTCTTGCCTCAAAGCTTATTGCCGCCGCAGCAATGGAAAAAGGAATCCCTGTAATGAGTGCAGAGACCATTGGTATGGCTCAACGTGGAGGAAGTGTATTCAGCCATTTAAGAATGGGTGAGAATGTTTATTCACCCATGATAGCCCAAAATACTGCGGATATCATACTTGGTTTTGAACCGGGAGAAACAGTCAGGATGCTTCCATATTTAAAAAGGAATGGAACTGTCGTTGTAAGCAGCAGAGCGATTATGCCTGTAACTTCGTCATTGACAGATTCCTGCTATAATGGGGAGAGTATGATAGAATATATAAAGAGAAACGTTGATAATACGATTGTTATTGATACGGACAAAGCATGTGAGGAGCTGGGTTCCTCAAAGGTACTTAATGTGTTGCTTCTTGGTGCAGCAGTATCCACAGGCGTTATAGGACTTAGCAAGGAGGATATAAGAAATGCTCTTATGAAAAGGTTGCCTGAGAAGCTGCTCGATTTGAATTTCAAGGCACTTGATTACGTGGAGCTTCATAGATAAAAGGTTGTGCAAATAAAAAACAAGGAGATACGAATTATGATCATTTCAGAATTGCAGATTAGTCAGGTAAATAAACAGATTGAAGCACTTGTAAATGCAGGCAGCTTCTATGGTAAAAAGCTTGAGCAGGCGGGAATAACAAGCATCAGCACTCAAGAGGAATTTGAGAGGCTTCCATTTTCAGAGAAAAAAGATTTACGGGATGCATATCCATTGGGACTGATGACAGCTCCTGAAAAAGATATTGTAAGGATACATTCATCATCAGGAACGACAGGCCTTCCGGTTATTATACCTTATACAGCGAAGGATGTAGATGATTGGGCCATTATGTTTAAGCGGTGCTATGAGATGGCGGGGATAACGAATGAAGACAGGATTCAGATTACACCGGGTTATGGTTTATGGACAGCAGGAATAGGATTCCAGAATGGTGCAGAAAAGCTTGGTGCTATGGTGATTCCGATGGGACCCGGTAATACCGAAAAACAGCTTAAGATGATGATGGATATGAAATCAACGGTTCTTTGTGCAACATCATCATATGCACTTCTATTGGCAGAGGAGATAGAGAAACGCGGGATTCATGATAAAATACATCTTAAGAAGGGTGTGATTGGTTCCGAGAGATGGGGAGAAAAGATGCGTAAGCGTATTTCGTCAGAGCTTGGAATCGAATTATATGATATTTATGGTCTTACGGAAATATATGGTCCGGGTATCGGAATCAATTGTAAATATGATACGGGAATGCATTATTGGGATGACTATATTTATATAGAAATCGTTGATCCTGTAACCCTAAAGCCGGTACCGGATGGAGAAATGGGAGAAATCGTTATTTCTACCCTTGTTAAAGAGGGGGCTCCGCTGATACGTTACCGTACACATGATCTGTCAAGGATTATTCCGGGAGAATGCCCGTGTGGATGTAAGCATCCAAGACTTGATGTTATTATGGGAAGAACGGATGATATGATAAAAATTAAGGGAGTAAATGTTTTCCCTAGCCAGATTGAAGAGGTTTTGAAGGAATTTCCGGAATTATCCAGCGAATACCAGATTAGAATATCTCATCTGGATGGAAAGGACACTATGAGAATTTACGTTGAGACAAACGGAAGCGTAGATTTTAACGACTTATCGAAGGCTATTGCAGACAAAGTAAAGAGCCGTATTGGCTTTACACCACTTGTAAAGGTGGTAGAGGTTGGTGTACTTCCTAGAAGTGAAAAGAAAACAAAACGTGTTATCGATGAAAGATATGAGTAGAAATGTTCCTCCACCCAGTCCTGTAAAGGTAATCTTTCTGCTTATGACAATATTATGTATTTTATATCAACATTCTGATATATTGCTTTGCGATAAAAGAATATGATGAATCTATCAATAATTGTAACTGTTCAGAGCCAACCTCGAAAATGTTCCATTTTCTCGGTGTGGCGTATCCGTCAAATGATTTACAGATAAAAAATGCTCATTTAAGCAAGCTTGATTCGCATTTTTATCTATAAATCGCTTGGCTCTGAACAGTTACAAATAATACAACAGGAGGGTTATATGAATACAGTTAAATTTTTAGACGAGCAGGGCACCTTCACACTTTCTACTCCGGAAAATTACAGCTATTTATATTTTCCGGTTGCCGGTGAAAAGGGGATTAAGAGCGTAGTAACACCAAATCTTGGAGGGGACAGCAAGATAAACCAGAATACATTTATTCTGGAGCCTGTTTCCGTGGAGAATTTGCATAACAATCGTTCTACCAGAAATTTCTGGTGTGTCGTTGAAGGAGAAGGCATCTGGTCAGCAGTGGGTCAGTCGGCAGAACAGGAAGCGGATAAATTTACGGATATGCAGGACGAAAGTTCTATGACGGCAGGGCTGATGTGGCACAGCATAACCAGAAAATCAAAACATTATCCGCTTCAGGCAGTTGTGGAGTCCTTTGTTCCACAGGATTGTAATGTAGAGGTCATGGCGGTAACGATTAAAAATACAGGAGATGAGACGGTGACATTTACTCCTGTTGCAGCAGTTCCAATATACGGAAGAAGTGCTGACAATATCCGTGACCACAGGCATGTGACATCACTGTTACATCGTATTAAAACCACAGAGCATGGTGTTTTTGTCAGACCGACGCTTTCCTTTGATGAGAGAGGACATCAGAAAAACAGGATTACATATTTTGTTTGTGGAATTACAGGTACAGGAAAGAAACCGGCGGGCTTTTATCCTGTGGTAGAGGATTTCCTTGGAGAGGGTGGAACCTTTACAAGACCAAGAGCACTTTTGGAAAACAGATGCCCAAAGGCAGCAGGAGAAGCAGCATCAGGCAAAGAGGCACTTGGAGGTATCTGCTTTGAAAAGCAGGCGCTTGCAGCAGGAGAGGAAGCCTGTTTCACAGTAATCATCGGAGCAACGGAACGTGAAGAAGAGGTAAATGACGCTTTAAGCGCACTTCAGACAAAGGAGCTTGTGGAGCAGCAACTCAAACAGGTGAAGGAATACTGGCAGGAACAGGTAAATGTATTTTACCATACAGGAGACAAAAATTTTGATAATTATATGCGTTGGGTCAGCTTCCAGCCATTTTTAAGGCGTGTGTTTGGATGCTCGTTCCTTCCATATCATGATTATGGAAAGGGCGGCCGCGGATGGAGAGATTTGTGGCAGGATTGCCTTGCACTTCTGATGATGAATCCGGGCGGTGTCAGACAGATGATTCTTGACAATTATGCAGGAGTCAGAATTGACGGAACAAATGCTACGATTATTGGAGAAAAACAGGGTGAATTTGTTGCAGACAGAAATAATATTACCCGTGTGTGGATGGACCATGGCGTATGGCCGTTTATGACGACAAAATTTTATATTGACCAGACAGGCGACCTTGATATTTTAAATCAGGAGGCAGCATATTTTAAGGACAGACAGGTTGAACGTGGCACTGCCATTGATGAGGACTGGAATAAGGAATATGGCTGCTGGCAGAAGGATGAAAAGGGAGAGGTCTACAAGGGTACTGTTCTTGAGCATCTGCTTTTGCAGAATCTCTGCTCCTTCTATGAAGTTGGCGAGCACAATCATATAAGACTTCGCGGGGCTGACTGGAATGATGCTCTTGACATGGCAGAGGAACGTGGTGAGAGCGTTGCCTTTACATGCGCATATGCCGGCAATTTGCAGCAGCTTGCTTACTGTGCCCGTATGCTGAAGGAGAAATGTGGCAGGGAACAGGTTATGATTCTTAAGGAGCTGGCAGATTTTATTGCCGGAGCATCAGATGAAAAGCTCTATGACAGCATTGAAGGAAAGCATAAAGCACTGGAGCAGTTTGTTGTTCGTTGCCGCCATGATATAAGTGGTGAGAAGGTTTCCGTTGATATCATGGAGCTGGCAGAAAATCTTGAGAAGAAAGCTGCATGGATGATGGAGCACATCAGAAAAACCGAATGGGTAACAGACAGCAATGGAGATGGCTGGTTTAACAGTTATTATGATAATCATGGAAATAAGGCAGAGGGCGTATTTGGAAATCAGGTTCGTATGATGCTCACAGGACAGGTATTTGCACTGATGAGTAAAACAGCTACGCCGGAACAGATGCTTTCCGTAAGCAGGAGTGCCAAAAAATATCTCTATGAGGCAGCTATTGGCGGATACCGTATCAATACGGATTTTGAAGAAGAAAAATATGACATGGGTCGTATGTTTGGATTTGCCTATGGTGAAAAGGAAAACGGTGCAGTATTTTCCCATATGACAGTCATGTTTGCAAATGCGCTTTATAAAAATGGGATGGTAAAAGAAGGATATGAGACCTTAAAGACGCTGGCTGATGTTTCCCTGAATTTTGAGACAAGTAAGCTTTTCCCTGGAATACCGGAGTATTTCAACAATGAGGGAAGAGGAATGTATTCTTATCTTACAGGTGCGGCAAGCTGGTATATGATGACCGTTATCACGGAGGCATTTGGTATCAGAGGCGAGCTTGGAAATCTGGTTCTCGAACCAAAGCTTGTGAAGGAACAGTTTGATGAGGCGGGAATCGCCTCCATGCGTTTAACTTACGCAGGAAAAGAGCTTGAGATTGAATATCACAATCCTGACAGAAAGGATTATGGAGAATATCGTATTTCCGTCGATGAAAATGTTTCATGGATTACTGTTTCGCAGGATGGAAGACAGGCTGAAATTTCCCGCTCATTCCTTGAAGAAACAGAAAAAGTTCCGAAAATTCAGATAAAACTTGTATAGGGAGGTTCATATGCAGTACGGATATTTTGATGATGAGAAAAGAGAATATGTAATTACAAGACCGGATACGCCGGCGCCTTGGGCAAACTACCTGGGTTCTCCTGAGTATGGGGCAATTATTTCGAATAACGCAGGTGGATACAGCTTTGCAAAATCAGGCGCAAACGGACGTATTCTAAGATATGTATTTAATAATTTTGACCAGCCGGGCCGCTATATTTATATTCGTGATAATGAAAGTAAGGATTACTGGTCAGCATCATGGCAGCCGGTGGGAAAAAATCTTGACACCTACGAGAGCAAATGCTGTCATGGAACTGCATATACGAGAATGCTTGCAGGGTACAGCGGAATAAAATCGGAGGCACGTTATTTTGTCCCTCTAGACTGTTCCTACGAGGTCTGGAATCTGAAGGTGGTAAATGAGTCTGACCGTGAACGCGATTTGACAATTACAGGGTATGCAGAGTTTACCAATAACAACAATTACGAGCAGGATCAGGTAAATTTGCAGTATTCACAGTTTATCACAAGAACAGTCTTTCATGAGAATCGTATTTGCCAGCAGGTGCATGGAAATCTTGATGCACTGGAAGCAGGAAATGATGTTGATGACAAGGTTGTTATCGAGAGATTTTTTGGTCTTGCAGGTGCGCCTGTTTCTTCATACTGTGGTGACAAGGATAAATTTATCGGCAGATACAGAAGCTATGGAAATCCGATTGGAGTAGAAAGCGGAGCGCTAAGCGGTGAGATGAACTATAACAGGAACAGCTGTGGCGGACTGTCAACCGTTCTGCACCTAAAGCCCGGTGAAGAAAAACAGATTGCATTTGTGCTTGGAATGAAATATGACAGTGAGGCTGCAGAGATTTTATCTCTTTATCAGGATACAAAGAAGGTATGTGATGAGAAGATTCAAGAGCTGATTACCTTCTGGCATGGAAAGCTTTCTCATTTTCAGGTTAAAACACCAAGCAGTGAGTTTAACACCATGATCAATACATGGAATGCTTACAACTGCTTTATGACATTTATCTGGTCAAGAGCTGCATCCTTTTTCTACTGTGGACTTCGGAATGGTTATGGGTATCGTGACACTGTTCAGGATATACAGGGCGTGATTCATCTGGCGCCGGAAATGGCGGTAGAAAAGATAAGATTTATGCTTTCGGCACAGGTTGACAATGGCGGTGGACTTCCACTTGTAAAATTCAATCACAATGCAGGACATGAGGACACACCGGATGATGAATCATATAGAAAAGAAACAGGTCATCCGGCATATCGTGCAGATGATGCATTGTGGCTGTTCCCGACAGTTTATAAATATATTTCAGAATCCGGAAATCTTGCCTTTGTTGACGAGGTTATTCCGTTTGCAAATAAGGATGGGGGTACCGTTTATGAGCATTTAAAACGTGCCATAGACTTTTCAATGAACCATCTGGGTATTCACGGCATGCCTGCAGGACTTTATGCAGACTGGAATGACTGCCTTCGCCTTGGAGCAGATGGAGAGTCCTCCTTTGTGGCTTTCCAGTTCTACTATGCCATGACGGTTCTGAGAAAATTTGCAGAATACAAGAAGGATGAGGAATATATGAAATACCTTGATGAGATTCAGGAAAAGCTCGGACAGCGAATTGAAGAATTCTGCTGGAACGAGGACCGCTTTATCCGTGGATATACAGAGGCGGGAGAGGTTATCGGAAATCGTGATGATGTGGAGGCAAATATGTGGCTCAATCCACAGAGCTGGAGTGTCATCAGCGGATATGCCTCAGATAAGCAGGCAGAGCTTGCCATGGACAACGTATACAACCGCTTAAACACAGAGTATGGTGCAATTCTGATGGATCCGCCATACCATGCACATGCCTTTGAAGGCGCGCTTGCTGTTATTTATAATCAGGGAAGTAAAGAAAATTCCGGTATCTTTTCTCAGTCACAGGGATGGATTATTTTGGCAGAGGCATTAAGAGGAAAGGGAGACAGGGCATTTACATATTTCATGGAAAATGCACCGGCAGCCCAGAATGACAGAGCGGATGTCAGAGTGCTGGAGCCATACTGCTATGGACAGTTTACAGAGGGAAAAGCAAGTCCATATTTCGGACGTTCCCATGTACACTGGCTTACAGGAACAGCGTCCACAGTTATGGTAGGGTGTGTTGAAGGAATTATGGGTATGCGCCCTGACTTTTACGGACTCCATATCAGCCCTTCTATTCCAAAGGAATGGGAGCGCTTTGAGATAGAAAAGGATTTCCGTGGAAAACATCTTCACATTGTTGTAGAAAATCCGGAGCATAAAGAGAACGGATGCGAGAGCCTTTCTGTAAACGGAAAGCTTATGGAAGGTGATTATATTCCGGAGGAGATGCTTACAGATAACACAGAGGTTGTCCTTGTCATGTAGGATTACAGTGTCAAAAGTCTTTTCCAACGTCATGCTTGCATGTAAGTTGGGAAAAGGCTTTATGACAAGAACCCTCCAGGGGATGCGCTTAAGATGCATGTTATTGTGACAGCTCCCAGCTTGAGCGGAAATGCTGTGAGCGATATTTGTGAGGAGTGATTCCGGTACATTTTCGGAACACCTGAACAAAATGGCTTTGTGAGGAAAAGGACAGATAGTTTGCAATTTCCACAATGCTGTACTCCGAATATTGGAGAAGATTTTTCGCTTTTTCAATTTTTAAATCAGTAATATACTGGCTGACCGTGATTCCCATTTCTTTGTGAAATAGTCGTGAAAGATAACTTTCGGACAGGGATAAATGGTCAGCCAGTTCTTTGATTGTGATGCGGTAATGAATGTGGCTGTAGATGTACTCCAGACAGAGCACAATCGGTTTGGATAAAATATGGCTTTTATGGATGGTGTTCATCTGTCGGCATGCGTCCAGACACAGTGCATCATGGAGCTTTGCTATTTCAGCAATGGTTTTGCACTTATCCATTTTTAAAATATAGAAGTCGCTCATGGAGTAGGCTTTCTCCTGCTCCATACCTCCCAGAGTACAGTATCTGGCAATCATGGAGCTTGTAACAATAAAGTGATATCGGAGGTTTCTTAATGGGTCTTCCGAAAGTTTTCCCATACCCTCCGGATTGGTAAAGTCTTTTTTTCGGATATTTTCCTCAATATAGGCAATATCTCCTTTTTGGACAGCCTTATAAAAAGCCAGTTCGTTCTCCAACTCTCTGTGGGATTCAATTGTTTCCTGACTGATAAATTCACTTCTATACCATTCTTTTGATAAATCCATAGTGCACCTCCACATTGATAGTTGTATAAATCTGATATATCATTAAATTAACATCTGTGTCAATCATTTTAATATATTTTGAAGAATTACCTCATTCTCTCATAAACTTTTCTGAACGCTGTCGGAAGAGCTATTTTTTCTGCAAGCTCTTCGTGTGTTACCCAAACGACGCTATCAAGTTCATATTCTGTATCGCATGCAATCAGCAGGCATTCCATATGCCATTCAATATGGGTAAAAATATGTTCCAGCCGTTCTTTTTTGCAGATGATGTTTTTTTGTATGTCAAATTGAGGCTGTATTCGGACAAGCTGCTTTAAAATCTGTGTGTCCGTAAAAAAACCGCTCCAATTTGGCAGTTCCCACATGTCAGACAAAATTCCTTTTTTTTCTCGTTTCCTGACAGCAATTTTGTCCTGGTATTGCAGAACCAAAACCGTTATTTCTTCAACTTTTCGTGCTGTCTTTTGCTTTTTTACCGGATATTGTAGCTGTGTACCATTTTGACAGGCACCGCATAAAATATGCAGCGGACATTCCGAACATTTTGGCAGACCATTTGGAACACAGATAACAGCACCCAGTTCCATCAGGCTTTGTGTAAAATCACCCCGTTGCCGGGTTGGATAGATTTTTTCCAGCTCTTCTGTAATTTGCTTTCGGAAGCCGGTATCCATGATATCCTGGCCATTTTCGGTTAATCTTGTGATGACACGCAGTACATTTCCATCGACAGCAGCTTTTGCCTGTTCAAAAGAAATGGAAGAAATGGCACCTGCCGTATATGCACCGATGCCCGGCAACGCAAGGATATCTTTGTATTGTGTGGGAAAGCATCCTTGATATTCGGTGCAGATGACTTGCGCTGCTTTCTTTAAATTTCTTGCACGGGAATAGTAGCCCAGTCCTTCCCACAGCTTTAGAAGCTCCTCATCAGTACAAGCGGCGAGTGTGGGAATTGTAGGATAGTGTTCCATGAAACGCTCATAATAGGGAATGACTGTTTCCACCCGTGTCTGTTGTAGCATGATTTCCGATACCCACACACGGTAAGGGTCCGTATTTTTTCGCCATGGTAAGTCTCTTTTATTCGTATGATACCAGTCTAAAAGGGGTATTACAATTTGTTTCAACTGATTGCTTTGCATAGGTTCCTCCATTATGATTTCTTTTATTTTAACGATTTTGTTATCCGATTGCAAGAGTTGCCGGAATTTGGCGTACTGAAGGTTCTGAATGATTTTAATTATAATTTTGCTTTCATATGAAGAATATAATTCTGTGTAAATCATAACACTAACATATATCAATCAAAGAGAGGAATTATATATGAAATGGAATATTGTTACTGATTCAAGTTGTGATTTATTTGATTTGGAAGTTCCGAATGAAAGCGTGAGTTTTTCAAGTGTACCATTTGTGATAAACGTCGGTAATAAGGATTTTCTTGACGATAGCAGCCTTAATACAAAGGAGCTTATTGATTCCATGGAGATGAGTGATAAGGCAGGTCATACATCCTGTCCCTCTCCGCATACATGGTATAAGCAGTTTAAAAAGGCGGATATTTCGATTGCGATTACGATATCCGGTAAGCTTTCAGGCAGCTATAGAAGTGCTTGTGTTGCACGAAATATGATAATGGATAAATATCCTGATAAAAGAATTGCAGTGATTGATTCCTATTCTGCCGGAGCGGAGATTACATTACTTGTTCGGAAATTATGTAGTTTTATTGTATCAGAAGATGATTTTGATACGGTAGTTGATGCTTTAAAGCAATATATGAATCATACACATGTGGTTTTTGCACTTTCTTCATTTAACAATCTGATAAAAAGCGGAAGAATGAATAAACTGTCCGGGTTTATTGCAAATAAGCTCGGATTTTGGGGGATAGGAATCGGAAGCGAGCAGGGAACAATTAAAATAAAGAAAAAAGTCAGAGGCAGCAAAAAGGCATTGGAAGTCATATTAAATGATATGAAAGAACGGGGATTTTCTCAGGGAATGGTTGTAATCAGTCATTGCCATAATAGGAAATTTGCCGAAAATCTGAAAACCGCCATACAAGAGATATGGCATAATGAAGATGTTACAATAATGCCAACAAGAGGATTGTGCAGCTATTATGCTGAGAAGGGTGGTCTGATTGTAGGTTTTTAAGAATTGGTTATGATTTTTGCAAATAATATGAAAAATATGTATAATAATATGCGTATTGAATAATGAGAATGAAAGTAAAAGAGTTATACGCATGATTGAGAGAGGTTCAAAGATAGGGATTGTCTGTTGCTCAAACGGACAGAAAAAAGAATATGCCTATAGAATAAAAGACTTGGAAAATGTGTTATTTTCCATTGGTTTGCAGCCTGTATTCAGTGACTTCATTTATGAGCAGGAGGGTGTATTTAGCGGCTTTGCAAAGGAACGGGCAAAGGCACTCATGGATTTCTATAGAGATGATGAAATAAAAGGAATATTCGATATATCAGGAGGAGATATTGCAAACGGTATTTTGCCGTATCTTGATTATGATGTGATTGCGGACAGTTCCAAATTGTTTTGGGGATATAGTGATTTGACAACCGTTCTCAATGCAATCTATACGAAAACGGGAAAAATATCGGTATTGTATCAAATAAGAAATCTTCTATATCAACATGGTGAAAGACAGCTTGAAGATTTTATCAATACGGTAATAGCAGACAAAAATGCCTTGTTTGATATCAAATGTGACTTTATTCAGCAGAAGGAAATGCACGGGATTGTAGTCGGCGGAAATATCAGATGTTTTTTGAAGCTTGCAGGAACAGAATATATGCCGGATTTCACTGACAAAATACTATTGCTGGAGAGCTATAGCGGAGCTGTTGCGCAAATGGAGACATATTTATGTCAGTTAAAGCAAATGGGAGCATTTGATAAGGTGGCAGGTATTTTGCTCGGAACTTTTACACAGATGGAAACAGATCAATGTATTCCTGACATGAAAACATTAATCAGAAGCTTTGTAAGATCTGATTTGCCGATAGCAGTAACAGGAGATATCGGTCACGGAACGGATGTGAAGGGGATCATGATAGGCAGAAGATTAGAAATTTACGGTTAAAGGAGAAAGCAGAAGCATGTATCAATTTATGATTTGTTTTATTGCCGGAATAGGAGCAGGCCTTGGAACAGGATTTGCAGGGATGAGTGCCGCTGCTGTAATAAGTCCGATGTTGATTACATTTCTGGGTATTCCGGCATATGAGGCTGTTGGTATAGCGCTTGCCAGTGATGTCTTGGCGAGTGCCATAAGTGCATATACTTATGGAAAAAATAAAAATATCGATATACGAAACGGTATTATTATGATGATAACAGTTCTGGTATTTACGCTCTTCGGCAGCTTTTTAGCAAGCCTTGTTCCGAATACCACGATGGGGAGTTTTTCTGTATTCATGACGCTGCTGCTTGGTATTAAATTTATTGTAAAACCTGTTATGACAACAAAAGAAGCAATGGAATCAGTGAGTAGAAAAAAGCGAATCATACAATCCATTATAAGCGGTATTATCGTTGGTTTTATTTGCGGATTTATTGGTGCCGGCGGAGGCATGATGATGCTGCTTATTTTAACAAGTGTTTTGGGATATGAGTTGAAGACGGCAGTCGGAACAAGTGTGTTTATTATGTCATTTACTGCATTTACAGGAGCAGTGAGCCATTTTGTTATTGGAGGGTTTCCTGATTTGTGGTGTTTGCTGTTCTGCGTTGCTTCAACATTATTATGGGCGAGGATTGCTGCAAAATTTGCAAATAAGGCAAGTGCTATCACTTTAAACAGAGCCACGGGTGTTGTACTTGCAGTCTTAGGAATCGCCATTCTGGTAGTGAATTATATGAAATAGTATAATTTAAGAATATAAAGACAATCTGACTGTTGAAACTGGAAAAACTATCGGAAAGAACTTGATTTTTTTAGAAAAATTGTGATAAATTATTTCTCGGAAAATAAATAAAGATACATAAACGACACAAGTAGTGCTAGGCACGTAAATCTGATTACGGTAAATATGGAAACAGTAAATCAGATGCCGCATTACTTGTGTTTTTTATGTCTATTAAGGAGGAGAAAATCAAAAACGTGCAAAAGATGAGATAGATGTTATTGACAATATTATGAAGCGGATAGATGAAATCAAAGCTGAGCTTGAGGAAGAGAAGAAAAGACTTGACAATGGTATATATTCATATTAGAATTAGATTAATTCTAAAAATAGGAGGTGGATATGAGGAAATATGCAAATGGTATATTGGAGCTGATTAATCAGTCGCATGAGCATATGACAGCGGAACAGATATATTTTGAATTGAAAAAAACGTATCCCGGTGTCGTGTTAGCTACGGTATACAATAATTTGAATACGCTTTACGAGGAAGGGCTGGTTAGAAAATTATCCGTAGAGGGTTCTCCGGAGCGTTATGATAAAATACAGAGACATGACCATCTTATTTGCCGCAGGTGTGGCAGATTGTCAGATTTTAATTTTACGGATTTTACGAAAAATTTGGAGCAGCAGTTGGGAGAAGGGATCATCTCATATGATTTAAAAGTTATTTATCTTTGTCCGGATTGCAGGGCTGATTCCATAGGAAAAAATGAATATAAATAGCTGAAAAAAGAGTTGAAGCTGAAAGAATAAATGATTTTAATTTTAGGAGGAAATAATATGGCAACATTAAATGATTCAGTAAAGAGTAATAAGTATGCAGGAACACAGACAGAGAAGAACCTTGAGGCTGCTTTTGCAGGAGAATCACAGGCCAGAAATAAATATACTTATTTTGCGTCTGTAGCAAAGAAGGAAGGTTATGAGCAGATTGCTTCTTTATTCTTAAAGACGGCAGATAACGAAAAAGAACATGCAAAGATGTGGTTTAAGGAATTAAACGGTATTGGAGATACAGCGGCAAATCTTGAAGCTGCTGCTGCGGGAGAGAATTATGAGTGGACAGATATGTATGACGAATTTGCCAAGACGGCTGAACAGGAAGGCTTCCCTGAATTAGCTAAGAAATTCCGTCTTGTCGCTGCGATTGAGAAGCACCATGAGGAACGATATCGTGCATTGTTAAAGAATGTAGAGACTGCATCCGTATTTGAAAAGAGTGAGGTAAAGGTATGGGAGTGTCGTAATTGTGGACACATCGTTGTCGGAACAAAGGCACCTGAGGTATGTCCTACATGCAATCATCCGCAGAGCTATTTTGAAATAAGCTGTGAGAATTATTAATTGAAGCATCGTACAAAGAAAAGCAATCGGCGTGACAAAAGAGTCATGCCGATTGTTTTTCTTTGGGTTATATAGCATAAATTCGATTGAGGAGTCTGTCTGTTTCTGATATAATACTTGTAAAATATTGATAAAGGTCAGTATATTTGACAAGTTGTTGCCTGTATTTTTATGATAAAAATGGAGACAGAGATATGGATATATATTCATCGGACAGAATTATGAAAATTAGAAAAGCTCATTTAGATACCGTGCATTTTTTTGCTGATTTAGAGGAAAATCATTTCATTATAGAAGATAATGATATTTTGCCGGATTCGCTTATGAGGGAAAATTGTGACTTACTAAAGGAATTGTATACAGGCTCGTATGTAGCCCAAAAGGATAGAGGAAAGATAATTAATCTCTACGAGCGGATTCTACAGGGTACAAAAGAGCCGATTTATATGGATGAACTGGAGGCACAATTTAGTATTATGAACAGAGACGGACAGCATGTTTTTGTGTCTGTTTTGTGCTATGTTGATACCAATTGTGAGGGGTTAATAACCGCATATGTAGGTCTTTTAAAGCCACTTAGAAAAAAAGAATTGGAGAACAAGGAAATTCTTGATTCCTTCAGCAATGATAAGAATCCGTCAATATTTATAAACAGAATTGCCAAATTCCAGGCAGCTAATCCGGATAGGAAATATGCATATATACAGTTTGATATTCGTAAATTCAGATATATCAATGAGAAATACGGCAGTGATGTCGGGGATGATATATTGCGGTATATTTCGGAAACGCTTGATGTAATGTGTGATAAGGAGCATCTACATTGCAGACTGACTGCTGATTTGTATGAAATCGTTACATATTTTAATAGTCGGGAGGAGATTCTTGAGTTTATTGAAATGTTGGATGCAAGGCTTCATAGATATGGTGATATCAGATTTAGTATGTCGTATGGAATCAGTATCGCACCCGGTACATCAACAGCTTATCGTAAACATGGTGATGAAGCAGGTCTTGCCAGAGTACAGAGTAAGAGTGCCATTTTAAATAAGGCTGTTTTTTATGAGGACACCTTGATGGACAATGTTAAGCGTGCAGGTGCAATCGAGGAGGTAGAAGAGGAGGCACTCAAAAACGGCGAGTTCCATGTATATTTACAGCCAAAGTATTCGTATGACAAATGCAGGGCAAAGATTGTGGGAGCGGAAGCACTCGTACGATGGATAGATAAGGATGGAAACTATAAATCTCCTGAAGAGTTTATTCCTGTATTTGAGAAAAACGGTTTTATTTTAAAACTCGATTATTTTATGTGGGAGAGCATTTGCAAGCTTCTTAGGAAATGGCTGGATGAAGGGAAAGAGCCATTGCCGATATCTGTGAATATTTCAAGAAGCTATCTCCAAAAAATAGATATTGTTCAATACATAAAAAATTTAATTGAACAATATCAGATTCCTATCGAACTGTTCCAGCTTGAGATTACGGAGACGACAGAAAGTACGGAGACACTGGAATATATCAATAAATTTAAAGCGGCAGGATTTGTTCTGATGATGGACGATTTTGGCTCAGGTTATTCATCACTCAGTATGCTCAAGGATACACCGTTTGATGTGCTTAAAATGGATCGTTTTTTCTTGGATGAGTGTTTGGATAGTGAGCAGGGAAAAACGATAGTTTCTCATGTAATATCCATGACAAATGATTTGGGTCTGAATATTGTTGCAGAGGGTGTAGAGACAAGAGATATGGCAGATTTCCTATATGACAATGGTTGTGCCGTGTCGCAGGGCTACTATTTTTCAAAGCCTGTCTCTGTTGAGGAATTTGAGAAGCTTAGAGATGGGGAAACAGAACAAAGCACATATACCGGTTGAAGGGTATATGTGCTTTATTGTTATCATGTATCCATAGGATGTTGCCGGCGGCAGTTCCCTATAGAGTCATATCTGAAATTATTTTATTTACTCCTTGTCTTTGATTTGACTGTGTATCTGTTGAAGTGATTGCACATCGCCATTGCCATGATTTTGTACATATAAGATGCCTTTGACGGTTGCTCTGGCAGCAGCAATCGTAGTCATATATGGAATCTTTGCTTTAATTGCAGCCTTTCGAAGATAACTGTCATCATGTACACTGTCCTTGCCAACAGGTGAATTGATTATTAAATCAATATTACCGTTGGTAATCATATCCAGTATATTTGGACGACCTTCATAGAGCTTCTTTACAAGCTCTGCATGAATTCCCGCTTCGGTAATAATCTCATGAGTCTTTCCCGTAGCTAAAATCTTAAAGCCTGCTTCATTAAATAATTTGGCAATTTCAACGACTTCAGGTTTATCCTTGCGGTTTACGGATATCAGTACCGTTCCGCTAAGAGGAAGCCTTGTCTGTGTTGCTTCCTGAGCCTTGTAGAAGGCTTCGCCATAATATGTTGACAGACCGAGAACCTCACCTGTTGAACGCATTTCAGGACCGAGAATCGGGTCTACTTCAGGGAACATATTAAATGGGAACACTGCTTCCTTGACACCGTAGTATGGAATTTCCTGCTCCTTCAGTGACGGTACAGGAGATGGGCGGCCTGTGATATCAGAAGTAATGATATCTGTAGCAAGCGGTACCATACGTATATTACAAACCTTGGAAACGAGCGGTACTGTACGGGATGCACGAGGATTTGCTTCAAGTACATAAACCTTTCCGTTTTCAATGGCATACTGCATATTCATTAAACCTTTGACATGCATTTCTTCTGCAATCTTCTTTGTGTATTCCTTGATAGTCTTAACATTTTCTTCTGAAATATGGACAGAAGGAATAATACATGCAGAATCTCCTGAATGAACACCTGCAAGCTCAATATGTTCCATAACGGCAGGAACAAATGCATGCGTGCCGTCGCTGATGGCATCTGCTTCACACTCAAGTGCATGATTTAAGAAACGGTCTATGAGGATTGGACGGTCAGGTGTGACACCGACAGCGGCTTTCATGTAGCCTTCCATACTTTCGTCATCATAGACAACCTCCATGCCACGACCACCCAGAACGTAGGATGGACGAACCATAACAGGATAACCGATTTTGGCAGCGATGCTGAGTGCTTCTTCTACGGTAGTTGCCATACCTGCTTCCGGCATAGGGATTTCCAGTTTGTCCATCATGGCACGGAATAAATCACGGTCTTCTGCAAGGTCGATAACGGCAGGAGACGTACCCAGAATTCTTACCCCGTTTTTCTCAAGCTCGGATGCAAGATTCAGTGGCGTCTGACCGCCAAACTGTGCAATCACACCAAGTGGTTTTTCTTTATTATAGATACTGAGGACATCCTCAAGAGTAAGCGGTTCGAAGTAAAGCTTATCGGATGTATCGTAGTCGGTTGATACGGTCTCCGGATTACAGTTGACAATAATTGTCTCAAAACCAAGTTTCTTTAATGCCAATGCAGCATGAACACAGCAGTAGTCAAATTCGATACCCTGTCCGATTCTGTTTGGTCCGCCACCGAGAATCATAATCTTTGGTCTGTCTGTATTTACAGGACTCTTATCCTCTGCATTGTATGTTGAATAATAATATGCGCTGTCAGGCGTTCCGCTTACATGAACACCCTCCCAGGCTTCTTCAACACCAAGTGCGATACGTTTATTTCGGATATCGGCTTCAGGAATATCTAAAATCTGGCTTAAATATTTATCTGAAAAACCGTTTTTCTTAGCTGAAATGAGCTGTTCATCAGATGGAAGAGAGCCTTTATTTTTTGCAAGTGCTTCTTCTTCCTCAACAAGCTCCTTCATCTGCTCAATAAAGTAAGCTTTTACTTTTGTAATATCAAAGATTTCATCGACGGTTGCACCTTTTCTGAGTGCTTCATACATAATGAAATGGCGCTCACTTGAAGGGTGTGCCAGCATGCGGAGTAATTCTTCCTTTGATTTTGAATTGAAATCCTTTGCATATCCAAGACCGTATCTGCCTGTTTCAAGGCTTCTGATAGCCTTCTGGAAAGCTTCTTTATAGGTTTTACCGATACTCATTACTTCGCCGACAGCACGCATCTGTGTACCGAGCTTATCTTCGACACCCTTGAATTTTTCAAATGCCCAACGGGCGAATTTAATAACAACATAGTCACCGTCAGGCACATATTTGTCCAGCGTGCCGTATTTGCCACATTCAATATCTTTTAAGGTAAGCCCTGCCGCAAGCATTGCTGAAACAAGCGCAATCGGGAAACCGGTTGCTTTTGATGCGAGGGCAGAAGAACGGGAGGTTCTTGGGTTGATTTCAATAACGACAATACGGTCAGTAACAGGGTCGTGGGCAAACTGTACGTTTGTACCACCGATTACCTGAACGGAATCTACAATACGGTATGCCTGTTCCTGAAGCTTTGCCTGTACTTCTTCGGAAATCGTAAGCATCGGTGCAGAACAGAAGGAATCTCCCGTATGTGTTCCAAGCGGGTCAATGTTCTCAATGAAGCAGACCGTAATCATATTGCCTTCTGCATCACGTACAACTTCAAGCTCCAATTCTTCCCAGCCGAGAATCGATTCCTCAACGAGAACCTGTCCTACCAGACTTGCCTGAAGTCCTCTCGCACAGACGGTCTTTAATTCGTCCTTGTTGTAGACAAGACCGCCGCCGGCACCGCCCATGGTATAAGCCGGGCGAAGTACAACGGGATATCCAAGCTTGTCAGCAATATCAAGTGCTTCTTCGACACTATAGGCAACTTCGCTTCGTGCCATTTCAATGCCGATTTCATTCATGGATTTTTTAAATTCGATACGGTCTTCACCACGCTCAATCGCATCTACCTGAACACCGATAACTTTAACCTCATATTTATCGAGAATACCATTTTTTGCAAGCTCTGCACATAGGTTCAGTCCGGACTGACCGCCCAGATTTGGCAGAAGTGCATCAGGCCTTTCCTTTGCAATAATCTGCTCTAAACGATTGACATTTAACGGCTCGATGTATGTGACATCTGCAATCTCAGGGTCTGTCATAATTGTTGCAGGATTTGAGTTTACTAAAACGATTTCATATCCAAGTTTTCGGAGTGCTTTGCATGCCTGTGTTCCTGAATAGTCAAATTCGCATGCCTGTCCGATAATAATTGGCCCTGAACCAATTATCAGTACTTTGTTGATGTCTTCTCTTTTTGGCATAATAAATCTCCTTGGTTTTTATTTTTAATTTACATTATAAGGTATATCGAAGAAAATACACAGTATTTTTTATAAAAAAATTAAATTTTTTATGATTATTCATATAAATTCTTTTTTAATGCCATAAAAAACGAAATCTGTTTCGTATGGTATATATCAGACAAAAGATGGTCGTGGCGTTTTCCATGTACCGTAAACTAGAAAAATATTCTAAATAGAAGGGAGACATATTATGAAAAAGAAAATATTAAGTTTATTTGCAGTCGGTTTGATGCTTCTGTGTACAGGGTGTGGAAGCAATAAATCAGAAGATGTAAATATCGACCAAAAAGAGGCTACTTATAACAGCTTTGAATCAGACATGGATGTGAATGAGGCAGTTCAGGAATCAGCAGGAGGATTTAGTAATAGCTATTCAGATGATAGCGTTGAATTAGCAACGGAGGAAGCAACGGCGGCAGCTGCAGAAGAAGGAAGCTATACAGATGGAGATACGACGGGAGCGACACAGGCGAAAGATAACGGAATGGGTAAAATAAGTAAGGAAATGCTTGTTTACCGTGGTGAGTTGCGCGTTGATACATTGGATTTTAATACCTCTGTCAGCAATTTTAAGGCACTTATTAATGAAAAGGGGGGATTTATCGAGTCGGAATCATATACGGATAACTACTCCGGCAACAGTTATTATGCCATTGATGAAGCAAGTAAGCATAATCTGTATACTGCCACAGTAAGAGTGCCAAGCAATGCCTATGATGCGGTTATGAATTCGGCAACGAACCTTGGTGACGTCAGAAGCAGAAATTCTAATGTCTCTAATGTGACACAGCAGTACAGCACCTATCAGTCACAGTTGGAGATTTATGAGACGGAATATAGCAGATATCTGAAACTGCTCGAAAATGCCACAGATGATGAATATGCGTTGATGATAGAGAATGAATTATTTGATATCCAAATCCAGATAGCCAATCTGAAATCAGGCATTACGAATATTGAAAATGATGTAGCCTATTCCTATATCAATATTACGATTAAAGAGGTATCGGAGTACGAGGAAGAACCTGAGAAAACGGATACATTTTTTGACAGATTCAAAAACACCTGTAAGGATTCATGGAATGGATTTTTAGAAGCCATGGAGGAATTTTTATTCTGGATTGTTATGAATATCTATGGAATTATCGTTTTTGCAGTTATTGTTTTCATCGTTTGGAGATTATTGAGAAAAATAAGAGTTAAAAAAGGCGGAAAGAGAAAAAAAGCAGAAGAGCAGATAGTAAAACAGGCAGTAAATCAGGCAGTAAATCAGGCAGAAAAACAGGAGGTAAAACAGGAAGTAAACCAGACAGAAAAACGGGAGTAAACCAGGAAATAAACAGGCAGTAAATCAGGCAGCTCAGAATAACAGTACGGAAACAAAATAAAGTAGCATTTTTTATATATATAAGATATAATTTAACATGAATATGCGGAGGAGGTAAAAAATGTGAAACTTTATTTTGAGCTTGATGCCGAAGGAAGATTTAAAAGGACATTATGGACAATTCCATTTGTTGTGTTATTCCTTGCAGTAATATGGTTCTTACCTTTATGGACATACAAAAAGATAATTATAACAGTAGTCTTATTGGTAGTCTTATTGGCACAATTAGCGATAAATTATAAGAAAATGAAGGAGGAATAAAAGAGAAATATGAACAAATACCAATATGATTACAATAATATTTCTAAAAGTGAATTTAGCAGTCTGTTGATGCCTGACGAAACAATTATCTGGTCCGGTAAGCCGAAGAAGAATGCGTATGTATTGAACCGTTCCATGACGATGATGCCGTTTGCCCTGATTTGGCTTTTGTTTGACGGTACATTTATAGTTACTTTTTTAAAAACGGGTATACAGGGGCAAATGGGAGGTATGACGTTTGCTTTGATTGGATTTTTTGTCATTCATCTGATGCCTGTATGGATATGGCTGGGGAATATCATAACAGCGGGAGCAAGATGGAAAAATACGGAATATGCCGTTACGGACAAGAGAATTATAATCCGAAGCGGCTTTATCGGATATGAATACCAGAATATATATTATAAAGAAATTACGGATGTACATCTTCATGTCGGATTGATTGACAGGATTCTTCGTGTAGGGGATATTATGATTTGTTTACCGTCACGTGGAAGCGGAAATACCAAGTCCCCTCATTTAGGCATTATTGATATTGAAAATGCAGAAGCGGTGTTTAAACAGGTGCAGAAAGCAATTTTGGATATTCAGACGGATATTGAGTTTCCGAATGCTTACAGACCGAATGTAAATGAAGGTTTTAAGACAAATTATCGTGGGTAGTAATCCGTATACATAATAAAATCAAAAAAATGCACATATTTATATGTGCATTTTTTTTGATTGCCATGCATCCATAGGTTCTTATGGCTGGAATATAATACCACAGCCTATTTTATTTCCGGAATTTCCGGAAGGCTGGGTCGTGAAATCATCAGGATTGGAATGAATAATCAGTGACCTTCCTATAATATCATCAGCATCCAATCTGTCTGTGTAGAAAGCAGCATAGGCATACCCCGAATTTCCTAAAAGCGGTGGTAAATCGCCGGCATGTTCAGGATGTGGGCGTTTTTTAGGATTATAGTGGTCACCTGTTTTGTCAAAAGGAGGCCTGCAATTACCGTTTTCGTGGATATGCATACCGTAGAAGCTGCTGTTTATGGAATTCAGTTTTGGAAGTCCAAAGACTTCGACCTCTATCAACAGACCGCCCTGTGGTACCGAATAGAAGTATGCCATACCATGCAGCTTAGGTGCCAGTTTGTTTCCAATAATCTGTGCACATGCGGCAGGATTCTGTAAATTAAATAATGCAAGAATATTTTTTTGAAATGTCGGTTCCGGATATATCTTCATTTTATAACCCCGGGAATACATATTTTTTATATTTTATGCATTTGCCTAAGACGTGTGACAAATGCTGATGAGAATCAATAGGAAAATATAATAGTCAGAAGGTACATAAAAGAATTTCATTATGTAAAAGATAATTTTAGTATGGAAAAATATCAAAATTGATACCTTGAAAAATTTGAAACAGGAGATTAAATCATGAAATCAATTTGGCAAAATGAAATTGCACTACCGAAATTCCCGGCATTAAAAGGAAATCAAAAGACGGATGTATTGATAATAGGCGGCGGTATTACGGGAATTCTTACCGCATATTTTTTGCAGCAGAGAGGAATTTCGTATATTTTGGTTGAAAAGAACAGAATTTGCAGTGGTACGACAGGTCATACAACCGCAAAAATTACATTACAGCATGGACTGATTTATGATAAGCTGCTGCATAGCTTTGGTATGGAGAAAGCAGGACTGTATTTGCAGGCAAATGAGCAGGCACTGAAGCAATACGAACTGATTTGCAGGAATATCGATTGTGATTTTGAAAAGAAGGACAATTATGTATATTCTGTGGACAATAGAAAAAAGCTGGAAAAGGAAATGGATGCCTTGGGTAAGCTTGGATATCCGGCCAGATGGTGTGAGACACCTGATATACCAATTTGTACGGCAGGTGCAGTATGCTGTCCGGAACAGGCGCAGTTTCATCCGCTCAAATTTCTTGCCAATATAGCAAAGGATTTGAATATTTATGAGGGTACGTTTGTCAATGAGATGCAGGGCAATACGGCAATCACTTCAAATGGAAAAATTGTGGCGGATAAGGTGATTGTAACAACGCATTTTCCTTTTATCAATAAGCATGGAAGCTATTTTCTGAAGCTGTATCAGCATCGTTCTTATGTATTGGCATTAAAAGGTATGGAAAACAGTGAAAAAATGCAGGTAAATGGTATGTATGTGAGTGAGGATAAGAAGGGATTATCCTTTAGAAATTATAAAGACGTGCTTTTGTTGGGCGGTGGTGCACACAGAACAGGTAAGAAGGGAGGAAACTGGGAAACGTTGAGGGCATTTGTACGGGAACATTATTCTGATGCACGGGAGTTGTTTGCATGGGCGGCACAGGACTGTATGAGCCTTGACAAGGTGCCGTATATAGGCAGATATTCAGCACGGACACATGAGCTTTATACGGCGACAGGATTTAATAAATGGGGAATGACGGGAAGTATGGTTGCAGCAGGCCTTTTATGTGATTATGTGACAGGGGATAAAAACGAGTATGCAGATGTATTTTTACCTTCCAGAAGCATGTTAAAGCCGCAGCTTGCCGCAAATATTTTTGAGACAACAGCAAATATGCTGATTCCCACGCAAAAACGCTGTCCTCATTTAGGTTGTGCATTGAAATGGAACGGCGCAGAGCATACATGGGATTGTGCCTGCCACGGTTCAAGATTTGCAGAGGATGGAAAGGTTCTGGATAATCCGGCAAATGGAAATTTGCATATATAAGGGTTTACAAAATAAGATAAAAATGCGATTATATATAAAGTTATTTTGAGATGTGAGGATAAATCAATATTATGAAGAGTAAATACTTTGGCGATAAAGCATTTTATAAAATGGTGTTGACTGTTGCAGTACCGATTATGGTGCAAAACGGATTTACAAATGTTATTAATCTGCTTGATAATCTGATGGTTGGAAGAATCGGTACAGACCAAATGTCAGGTGTGGCGATTGTGAACCAGCTGATGTTTGTATTCTATTTAAGTATATTTGGCGGATTTTCAGGTGCGGGCATATTTGTAGCACAATATTTTGGAAGCCGTGATAATGAGAATATAAAAAATGTAATCAGGATGAAATTTCTTATTGGTGCGATTCTGCTTCTTGCAGGAACTGGTATTATCTATTTCCTGCAAACTCCGCTTATTGAGCTGTTCCTGCATGATGGCAGCATAACGGGAGATTTGGATGCTACCATGGGATATGCAAAGGAATATCTGGCAGTTATGCTGCTTGGCTTAATACCATTTGTTCTCGGCCAGTGCTATACCAGTACACTGCGTGAGACGGGTGAGACCATACTTCCGATGAAAGCGGGAATAGCAGCGGTAGCTGTAAATCTTACGCTGAATTACATATTGATATTCGGCAAATTCGGTATGCCTGCATTAGGGGTAACGGGTGCTGCCATAGCAACGGTTATTTCCCGTATCGTTGAATGTATGATTGTTGTTATATGGTGTGTAAAGCATAAGGAGAGATTTCCATTTTTATTTGGCATATTCAGTAGATTCCGGATACCTGCCGGTATTGTAAAAAATGTTGTGCTGAAGGGGTTGCCTTTGCTTGTAAATGAATTCCTGTGGTCGGCTTCCGTTACGATGCTTGCTCATTGTTATTCCTTAAGGGGACTGGCAGCAGTAGCGGGAATTAATATCTGTAACACGATTAATAATGTATTTAATATCGTGTTTATCGCATTTGGAGATGCAATTGCAATTATTGTAGGACAGCTTCTCGGAGCGGGAAAGCTTGCCGAGGCGAAGGATTCTGCAAGGAAGATGCGCGTGTTTGCTGTTCTTATTTGTATAGGAATTGCGACTATTATGGCTGTAACGGCGCCATTTTTCCCACATATGTATAAGACAACAGATGAGGTTCGTCATCTTGCCACACAGTTTATTCTGATTATGGCTTGTCTGATGCCTGTATGTGCTTATACGCACGCCTCTTATTTTACACTTCGTTCAGGCGGAAAGACGATAATAACATTTTTGTTTGACAGTGTTTTTGCATGGATGATAGTGGTTCCGACAGGACTGCTGCTGGCATATCATACATCACTTCCCGTCGTATGGATATATTTGATTTGTCAGGGCTTGGAAGTAATTAAGATGACGATTGCATATATTTTGGTTAAAAAGGATGTGTGGATTCAAAATCTGGCACAAAAGTAATGATAGTATGGTAACGATGCAGCCTTCAATAGGTGGTATGCATATAGCTATATTATAAATAAATATGTTTTAGGAGGAAGCATGGGTAAAAAAGGAGAAAAAAGCTGTTATGTATTTGAATGCGTGGCAGATGTAAGGGAAATATATCGTATTTTAAATGATTTTTTATATGCCAATAATTTTAAATTTGTAGAAAAAAACGGGTTAAAATATTTCATGAATTCAGACCCGATAGCAGGAAAGAGATTTCTGGAGTATTATTTTAACGGAAATGTACTGTATCTCTATGCATATATTCATAATACGAAAAAACCGTGGCCGTTAGATGATAAATATCTTGGTTCTGTTCCAAAACAGGCATATCGGAATATGCTGGAGCCGTTAATAGCAGAGATTACCAGAGTCAATGAAAATGCCCGATATAATGCACAGTATCAGGGGTATAATCAGAATGTGCAGTATCCTGATACCAGATATGACGACATGCAATATAATCATATGAATAGTACCCCATATTATCAGCCTCAAGAGACTATGCAGAGCGGTTATGCAGGTACATATCAGAACAAATTTTCAGATATTAATAATAAAAGCAAAGAAAATCAGGCTATGTGGGGCTTTTATTTTTCTGTTGCAGGCATGTTGATGTCCTTATTTGGCTGGATGTGGGGCTTTTTTATTTTGTTTATAGAAATTTATTTTGCAATACAGGGTTTGAGTACACGAAAGAGGATATTTTCTATTTTGACATTTTTATTTGCTGCCATATCATTGGTAATTCTTATTTTGTATATAACAGGGATATATTCAATTTATTATTAGGCGTTGTAATTGGAAAATGAAGCTTGAATGAGTAATCATTTTAAATGGGAACTGAATAAAGGTAAGCGTTTCAAAAGAAGGACAGGAGTTGAAATGAGAATATATAATGGTAAAACCTATATCGAGAATGAAAAACATGATTTAAGGGATTTGGAAGAGATCGTAGCAATACTACGGAATCCGGAATATGGCTGTTCGTGGGATAGAAAGCAGACACACGAATCACTTCGGAAATGCCTGACGGATGAAACGGAAGAGGTGCTGGATGCAATCAATCATAAGGATAATGACAATCTGTGTGAGGAGCTGGGCGATTTGCTGTTGCAGATCGTATTTCATGCGGGCCTTGCAGAGGATGCAGGGGCGTTTAATCTGGCGGATGTCATACAGACCGTATCGGATAAGATGATTCGCAGACATCCCCATATATTTGGAGATGCAGATGTTCCGTCGACACTGGAGGAAAGCAGGGCGAGATGGTTGGAAATTAAAAGACAGGAAAAGCTTAAGAAAGAAATGAGGAAAAATCTGAATTCTTAAATTTACTTATTTTTAAATTTACTACTTGCCAAACAGAACAAATGTTTGCATAATAAACATATGTTCGAATTGCAGGCAGGATTATCAGTACAGGAAAAATTGCATATATTAGCTGATGCGGCAAAATATGACGTAGCATGTACATCCAGCGGAGTGGATAGAAAAGGCGGGAAAGGAATGTTGGGAAATGCCAGAGCGTGTGGAATATGTCATAGCTTTGCGGCAGATGGAAGATGCATATCGCTTCTTAAGATATTAATGACAAATCATTGTGTGTATGATTGCAGGTATTGCATCAACCGTGTTTCAAATGATGTTCCGAGAGCTACATTTACACCTGAGGAAATCTGTGAGCTGACAATAGAATTTTATAAGAGAAATTATATTGAGGGACTTTTTTTAAGCTCAGGGGTTCTTAAAAATCCGACTTATACCATGGAGAAGATGTGTGAGGCTCTTGCACTTTTGCGGGGGAAGTATCAATTTAACGGCTATATTCACGTGAAGACCATTCCGGGAGCATCAGATGAATTACTTGCCATGGCAGGTCTTTTTGCGGACAGAATCAGTGTAAATCTGGAACTGCCTACAGAGGCAAGTCTTAAGAAGCTGGCACCGAATAAAAGCTTTCAGTCGATTATCAATCCGATGGCGAAGGTAAGCAATACCATTGCAGAAAACAGACTTGCACTTGGAAAATCGGCACATATGGAACGAAGCTGGGGAAATCAATATTTGCGTGGCAGTATATTTGCAGTGGGAAACGGCGGCATAGAGAGAGACGATAATGATAAAATAGTGAAAAATCATCTATCCGATGTATCTGAAAACAACATTTCCAATACGGACAAAAACGGTATCGTGACATCAGATAACAGTGGCGTGCTTGATTTGTCAGGAATGAAAGAACTTAGCATGTATGGTAGCACGAACCATATAAGGCAGTTTGCTCCGGCAGGACAGAGTACACAGATGATTATCGGTGCATCGGGGGAAAGTGACTATACTTTATTACAGACAACACAGAAACTATACCAATCCTTTGACTTGAAGCGTGTATTTTACTCGGCATATATCCCTATCAATGAAGATTCGGCTCTGCCTTCCCTTGATACGGCACCGCCATTGCTTCGGGAACACAGACTTTATCAGGCTGACTGGCTGCTTCGGTTTTATGGGTTTCAGGCGGATGAACTGTTGTCGGAGGATAAGCCTGACTTTAATGTACAGCTTGACCCAAAGTGTGACTGGGCGCTCCGCCATCTTGATATATTCCCAATCGAAGTGCAGACGGCATCGTATGATATGATTCTGCGTGTTCCGGGAATAGGACCGAGGTCGGCTAAGAGAATTATGCAGGCAAGAAGATATGGAAGTTTAAATTATGACAGCTTAAAGAAGATGGGTGTCGTTTTAAAACGGGCACATTATTTTATTACATGTGGCGGACATATGATGTTCAAGACACCTATAGAAGAGAATTATATTACACGTCAGCTTACAGCCGTAAATGCAAAGGAAAACTGGCAGGTTACGCATACCGAGCAGTACAGGCAGATGTCGTTGTTTGATGATTTTGGTGTTTCGTAGGAGATTATGAGAGTATTTACATGTAAAAATCGTTTTGAGGATATGATGACATGCATCTACGATGCGTGGGAATATGCATTAAAACATGGGCATGGGAATGTCAAGCTTATGAGGGAGCCTGTTATACAATATTCATTTGCTGATGAATATGTCCATATAGAAGCTGATGAAGAAAAAACGAAAAAGGTTGTCCGTTCTATTATAAGAAGTATATCCTATGGTGCTTATATATATGTTTACTATGCAACACTTTATTATGAAGATACCTTGGATGATATATACAGATTTTTGAATATTGGATTTCGGGAGGGTGCGAAAGTAACGACAATGCTAACGGAGCCGTCTGTTATCCGTATGATGGAATACAAACGGAAGGTCGGTAATGAAATACATTATTCACGGGAATTTATCAGGTTTAATTCTATAGATAATAAGGTGTATGTATGTCATTGGGAGCCGAAATGCGATATTATTTATATGGCAGCTACACATTTTGCAGACAGAATGCCATCAGAGCATTTTATGATCATAGATGATAATAGAAAGTATGCAGTCATACATCCTGCTGACGGAGAGATGTATCTGACGGATTTGTCTGAGGAGGAGCTTTTACGGCTTAAACAGACAGAACAATATGCTGATGAATATAGGAATTTGTGGAGTACCTTTTTTGAAACGATAGGAATTAAGCAGCGTGAAAATGCGAAATGCCAAAGAAATATGTTTCCAATCTGGATGAGAAAGCATGCAGTTGAATTTATGGATGGGAAGAATGAAAAAATGAAATGAATGTAATTATTCAGGCAACAATAAGCTGCTATATATTGTTTTACGAACCACTTGCACTTTGTAAAACAATATATAGCAGCTTATTGTTGCCTGAACTGTTTTTGTTATGACAAGAAAAGTTGTCAAAAAGTATTGACAAGGAAAGTTGTCAATGATAATGTAGGTTTTGACAAGGAAAGTTGTCAATTTTGTATTATAATGAGATGATATCAATATTAAATTGGAGGAGAGTCCTATGTTAGGTTATTTAAAAGGTATTGAAATTAAGAACTTTACCAAACGTAAGATAGAAAAGATGAATTTTGAAGAAGTTTTGGATGGAATGGTATCGGCTGATATTTTACGGAAACAGATGCTTGCGGCATTTGATGACAGTAAGAATGAAGGCCGTGTATATGCATTTTATAAGAAAAAGAAAATGGTGGCATGTTATATCATATGTAATGTACCGCTGGTAAATGTGGAGAAGGATGAGAAGAATAAGGAGAATAAGGTAAAGAGAAACTATGAACTTCGATACCATTATATTATAGAGGAGTGCGGGCATTTACAGGAGGAGATGGAGAAGTGTGTGCTTGCAGAACTGAAGGAACTGGCTGCGCTCTATGACATAGAAAATATTATTTTGGGTGATAAGATTTATGAGAAAAAGAAAGTAAAGGTTGGAAATACATTTGTTCCTACGTTCCTTTTTGCCATTGCTATAGGTATTGGATATGGGATTCTTTTTGATAACATTCCACTTGGGATAAGTATTGGCATACTGTTCGGATTAACCTTTGGATATGCATTTGTTCCATCTACCACTGTAAAACTTGAGGAAAAGGAGAGCGAGCATAATGCCATTAATGAATCGTCTAAAAGAATATAGGGCAAAGCTTGGTGTAAACCAGCAGCAGATGGGTGCTTTGGTGGGGACTTCGAGACAGACGATCAGTCAGATTGAGCGGGGGGATTATTCTCCATCAGTTACGCTGGCACTCAAAATAGCAAAAGTATGTGATGCAAAGGTTGAAGATATATTTGAATATGTGGAGGAAAAGTAATGGATAAGGAATATATACAAGCGAGAAATAACCAGAACAAAAAGGAGAATAAGAAATACATACCGATATTTATTGTAACAATGGCAATTTGCATGGTGGCTGGATTTTTTACAGGAAGGGCAATAAAAAGATTTGAAATTAGAGCATCAATGGAAGATATAAAAAATGCAATATATACGATACTTATTCATACACTTCCTGTAGTATATGTTATTCTGATTTTGGTGCTTATAACGGTTTGTACTCCGATTCTTGCACGGCTTATAAAAAAGGCAAAGGCTTGGGATGGAGAGAATGAGGATTATATTGAAAATATAGAAAAGGGATTTTCCAGTCTTGTAAATTGTAGTACCATTGCTACAACATTATCCTTTGGGCTATTTGCCATGAATGGTTTGCTTTTGGAACGGGATATCGTTTCATCAGGAATGAAGAAAATAATTGCAATTATAATTATGGTGTGTCTGTTATTTGATTTGATATTTACCCTGTTTATTCAGGCGAAGGCACTCAAATATATTAAGCTTATTAATCCTGAGAAGAAGGGTAATTTGTTCTCTTTTGATTTTTATAAAAAATGGACTGACAGCTGCGATGAAGCACAGAAATATATCATGTATAAGGCTTCATTTAAGGCACATAAAGCCATAAATATTACATGTATGATATTATGGTTGGTGACTTATATTGTCGGACTTAGCTTCCATACAGGCATTATGCCGGTGATTTGTGTTTCTATAATATGGCTGGTGGATATAATAGTTTATGTAATGGAAGAAAATAAACTGGAAAAATAAATGCTTGACGAAAGTTCCGTATCTATTTATTATAGTAGATAAAAAATAAGGTGCGCTCAGAACATGGGAGCACCTTTTTAGGTGTATTAGGGAGGAAATATGAAAGAACAGAAGAATCGGGGAAAATTTACAGGAGGAATCGGATTTGTTCTGGCAGCCGCCGGAAGTGCGGTAGGACTTGGAAACGTATGGAGATTTCCATATCTTGCGGCAAAGGATAATGGAGGCGTATTTATTTTTTGCTATATCATACTGGCTCTTACCTTTGGTTTTGCAATGCTTACTACGGAGATTGCCATTGGAAGAAAGACAGGACAGGGACCGCTGACGGCGTATGGAAAGATACATCCAAAATGGAAAGGAATAGGTTTCTTTGCATGGCTCGTTCCGATTATTATATTGCCATATTATTGTGCAATAGGCGGATGGGTGCTGAAGTATTTTTCTGTATTTGCCACAAATAATAGTAAAGGGACAGCAGAGGATGATTATTTTACAGGATTTATAGCCTCCGATATAAGTCCAATGGTGTTTATGCTGATTTTCCTGTTTATAACGGCAGTAGTCGTTTTTTGCGGAGTTGATAAAGGTATTGAAAAACTCAGCAAATTTCTTATGCCGATACTTTTGTTATTGATTATCGGAATATCCATTTATTCTCTTACGATATCACATACGGATGCAGACGGAACAGTAAGAACAGGTTTGGACGGACTTAAGATTTATCTGATACCCGATTTTTCCGGCATGGATTTGAACGATTGGTTTATCGTAATAATGGATGCTTTGGGGCAGTTGTTTTTCTCAATTAGTGTAGCCATGGGTATTATGGTTGCCTACGGTTCCTATGTTCCAAAGGAAACGAATCTGATGAAGTCCATTAATCAGATAGAAATTTTTGATACTGTTGTAGCACTTCTTGCCGGACTTATGATTGTACCTGCCGTATTCGTTTTTATGGGTAAGGAGGGTATGGCTCAGGGACCGGGACTGATGTTTGTATCCCTGCCAAAGATTTTTGATGCGATGGGTAGTATGGGCGTAGTGATAGGAATTGTATTTTTCCTTATGGTTTCATTTGCAGCAATTACCTCTTCCGTTTCGGTTATGGAAGCAATCGTATCAGGAATCATGGATAAGTTCAAATTGGGAAGAAAAATGAGTGTAGTAATTATTACGCTTTATGCACTGATAGCCGGAATCGTTGTTTGCCTCGGTTACAATAAGCTGTATTTCGAGGTAAAGCTTCCAAATGGCTCAACAGGACAGATTCTTGATATCATGGACTATATCAGTAACAACTGTCTGATGCCGCTTGTTGCATTGCTTACCTGTATACTGATTGGATGGGTAGTGAAACCGAAAACCGTTATAGACGAGGTAACAGAAGGCGGATATAAATTCGGCAGAAAGACACTTTATGTAATCATGATTAAATTTGTTACACCGATTTTGTTATTGATTCTGCTCCTTCGTTCCGTAGGTCTGTTGTCATTTTAAAATGAATTTGTAACGATTCAGAAAGTAAAAAAGACTGAGGAATTGAACATATATAAAGAATATTATATAATTCAGAAATGATGAAAAAGGTTCCAGTATAGTAAAATATATTGGAGCCTTTTTCTGTATTCAATATTTAGCGTTACAGAGCCGAATGATAAAGAATTATGTAGATAAAGGAACGATAGGTGTGTATGTAAATACTATTACTAGGAGAAGCGAAGAGGAAATGCTACTATTTCCCAATATGTTTTTAGGCTTAAGTGAATATCCATATAACAGCTGTCCGGTTAACTCAAAAACATTCGGTTGATGTTAGATATACTAGTTAAAGATTTTTTAATAATTCATATGCTAAATTGTCATCATAGAACATGAAAGGGCAGGAATTTTACAAATACCGAGCCTGCGAAAGGAGATAAATAACATGTTTTTCAGGATGCTTATCAAAAATTTAAAGCAGAAAAAGTCAATGAATATCATCATTCTGTTATTTGTTATTTTGGCGGTTACGTTTATCGCTACAAGTATCAGTAACATGGTGGCAGTTATGAATGGCACTGATTATTTCTTTGAACAGTCAGGGCTTGATGATTACATAATCTTAACCTTAAGAGGTGATAAGAACGCTGATACTTCAAATGATGAGAATGTAGAGAAATTTCTGGACAGTAACAAATGGGTTGATGGATATAGTATTGATGAGAATATGTATCTGACAAACAAGGATTTTGAAATTGAAGGTAGAGAAGAGGTACAAATAGATAATACCGTGATTTTATCCTGCTTCAAAATTAATCAGCAGAAATTTTTTGATAGTGAAAACAGGGAAATAACATCCATGGAAAATGGAACGATTTATATACCTTATTCGTATATGGATGCGAATGATTTGAAGGCAGGAGATAAAATAACGATTACTGATTTAAAAGAATTTCAAAAGGAATTTGTAATAAAAGGGTATTTCAAGGATGCATCTCTTGGTGCTGAAATGATGGGAAACCACAGATGTATCTTTAGTGAGGAGGATTTTGCAGAGATTCTATCAGACAGCAGTTTTGCTTATGGAAAGATGTATTCCATAAAAACAAATAATCTGAAAGAATTTAAAAACGATTACAATAAAGCGGATATCTATCAGATTTTTAGCTGTGATCAGAATACCCTGAAATTAACATATATTATGGATATGATAGTGGCAGGTGTGCTTCTGATGCTATCTGTTTGTCTGATTATAATATCGGCGGTTATGATGAAGTTCGTTATTGTCTTTACAATAAACGAAGAATATAAAGAAATTGGTATTATGAAGGCAATCGGTATTAAAAATAGTGATATTAGAAGGATGTATGTCGTCAAGTATTTTGCCATAGCAGTTGTCGGTTCGGCTATAGGATTTGCAATATCGATACCATTTGCAAGATTACTGCTAAAAAAAGTTGCAAAAAATATTGTTACAATAGGAGATAAAAGCAGTATGCTGATAGAGCTTGCCGCCAGCATCGCTGTTGCAGTTATTATTGTGCTGTTAGCCTATGGAAGTACCAAAAAAGTAAAGAAGCTTACACCAATGGATGCAATCAGAAGCGGCAATAATGGAGAACGCTTCCGTAAAAAGGGGATTCTTAAGCTGAAAGGTTCTAAACTGAAGCCGACAACCTTTATGGCATGTACCGATGTTTTAAGTGAAATCAGAAAGTATGTGGCACTTTTTATAACAGGTATCGTTGGAATATGGCTTCTTGCTATGCCGATCAATACAATTAATACGCTGAATTCGGACAGTATAGCAGGTACTTTCTCAACGCAGTCATGTGACATATGGATAATAAGCGATGAAATGGATGAATGGATTATCACAAAAGATATCAATGCCATGGAAGAAGGTATGGTGAGATATAAGAACAAGCTTGTAGAGGCAGATATTCCTGTTGAGAAGATATTTATGGAGGTCATGCTCAGATTTCAGATTACCAAGGGTGATAAAGCGTTTAATTCTGCGGCTTTTCAAGGGATTCATACAGATACAACAGGCTACGCATATGAAGAAGGTACAGCACCGATGTATGAGAATGAGGTAGCTCTTGGTTATGCCACGGCAGAGGCGATAGATGCAAAGGTTGGAGATACGGTTTATATAACAATGAATGGGGAGAAAAAGGAGTATATCGTATCGGCACTCTATCAAACCATGAATAATCTGGGTGAAGCGATTCGGTTTCATCAGGATGCAGAGCTGGATAATATGGCTATCAATGGAACGTTTGGTATACAGGTATCCTTTGGAGATGGGTATGACAGTGATATGAAGGAGCAATATAGAGAAAAAGCCGCTTCTGTATTAATAAATGCAAATGTGAAGAGCATGAGAGAATTTATTAATGATATGATAGGTGGGATATCAGGGCAGCTTGACTCACTAAAATTACTGATTCTTGTCATTGTGATATTAGTCGATATTCTTGTCGTTGTTCTTATGCAAAAGATGTTTTTAATCAGAGAAAAGGGAACGATGGGAATGTTAAAGACAATGGGATTTACAAACAGAAATGTCATGGCATGGCAGACCAAACGAATTGCGGTTGTATTATTTGCCGGTATGCTGATTGGATGTATAACCGGAACCCCATTTTCAAGAATTACATCAGGTCAGATATTTAAAATCATGGGAGCACCTCATATAGAATTTGAGGTTAAGCCTTTTGAGGTATATTTTATGTATCCCTTGATTGTATTTATTGCAACAGTAATCATTTGTATTCTTACCATGCTTAAGGTAAGGAAGGTAACGGTTCATGATATCAGAGGAGAGGAATAGGAGGAATAAAACAATGGCACAGGCACTGAGAGTAGAGGATTTATGTAAGACCTATATCGTAAATAAAAGGCAGAATAATGTACTGAAAAATATATCATTTACTATTGAAGAGGGAGAGATGGTGGCAGTTATGGGGCCTTCCGGCTCAGGAAAATCTACACTTCTGTATAGTGTATCGGGTATGGACAGACCGACAGCGGGAAAGGTGTATATAAAGGATACGGAGCTTACCGGACTTTCTGAGAAGGATATGGCAAATATGCGGCTTGCCCGTATGGGTTTTATATTCCAGCAAATGCATATGTTAAAGAATCTGAATATTATGGACAATATTGTTCTTCCGGCATATCAACTGCATAAAGGTAAGACAGAACGGGAAAAAATTGACTCGTATGGAGCTAAACTTATGAGGAAGCTTTCCATAACCGATATTGCTAAAAATGATATCACTGAGGTATCAGGAGGACAGTTGCAAAGAGCATGTATTTGCAGAAGCATCATCAACAATCCTGATATATTATTTGCTGATGAGCCGACAGGCGCTTTAAACAGAAGCTCCTCAGAGGATGTAATGAAGGAAATGGTACGTATTAATGAGGAGGGTACAACCATTATGCTGGTTACACACGATATGAAGGTGGCAGCAAAATGTACTAGAATCCTTTATATACTTGATGGTAAAATAGAAGGAGAACTTACGCTTCCGTCAATGAAGGAAAGCAGCAATGTGCGTGACAGGGAGAATCAGTTAAATCATTGGCTGATTGATATGGGCTGGTAAAAAACTGTAAAATGATGTGACCGCAATCAGAAATGCTATAGGTGGTTATATCAGAATGATTTAGAAGGAGAATATATGGCAGATATATTAGTTGTTGAGGACATGGTTGAGATAGGAGAGATGCTGCATGATTTTCTTGCTGCCGAAGGGTATGATGTGTATCATGCCGCTTCAGGCGAGGAGGCTCTTGAAATATATGCTTCTGAAGGGGCAAAGCTTCTGATACTGGATATCATGCTTCCGGGGATAGACGGTTTTTCTCTGTGCAAAAGAATCAGACAGAACGCCAATACGCCGATTATTATCATTAGTGCAAGAACAAATAAGGATGACAAATTGAATGGTCTGATTCTTGGTGCTGATGATTATATTGAAAAGCCTTTTGATATTGATTTGCTGATTGCAAAAATTCACGGAATCATGAAACGGAGATATGCCACTGATGAGATCATAGACGGAGATATCCGGCTGGATAAAAATTCCCGTAAGGTTTATCTTAAGGGAGAAGAGGTGGCTATGCGTGCCAAGGAATTTGACTTGTTACTATACATGATGGAGAATAAGGGAAAGGCACTTAAGAAGGAAGATTTGTTTAACAAGATATGGGGCTTTGAAAGTGACAGCGAGCCCCAGACCTTAAATGTCCATATCAAATATCTTCGTGACAAACTGGAGGAGGATTCTAAAAAGCCTGTTCACATACAGACGGTATGGGGAATCGGCTACAGATATGAATAGGATATGAAGAAAATCAATAGAATCATTGTCCGTATGACACTTTTGTTTGTTGCTTTGCTTTTGAGCGTTAATATCTATATGGCAGGGAACAATGAAAATCATACAGATAACAGCTACAGGATATCCATAAACAGAATAGAACATGCTATAAGGGAATATGAGGCAGCATATGATATGGCTCCGTCTGATTTGACGGGGCTGATTGCATATACAGGCGTAAGCAGTTACGAGGGGATAACCGGACTTGACAGAACAGAGGATAAAGACGGACTTGCCCGTCTGGTGGATGCTTCTGATGATACATATGAGATATTTGTGACTGACAGGTCTATCTATAAGATAAGCTATGAAGATAAAAAAAGAAATCATAGTAACGACAGGATAATCGTTAATCTTGTGATAGTCGTATCGTTTGCGGCAGTTATTTTAACTTTACTTTATATAAGAAATCGTATCCTTATGCCGTTTCACAGGATGGAACAGCTGCCGTATGAGCTGGCAAAGGGGAAGCTGACCATACCGCTTGACGAAGAGAAAAACAGATATTTTGGAAAATATTTGTGGGGGATGAATTTACTTCGTGAGAATATAGAGGAAAGTAAGGTGCGGGAATTGGCACTTCATAAGGAAAAGAAGCTTTTACTACTGTCCTTATCCCACGATATCAAGACACCGCTCAGTACCATAAAGCTGTATTCGAAAGCATTAAGCCGCAATCTTTATAAGGATGAAGAGAAGAAAATTCAGATTGCAGAGCAGATAGACAGTAAGGCAGATGAGATAGAAAAATATGTATCGGATATTGTTTCTGCTTCCAAGGAGGATTTCCTTCATTTTGAAGTTGAGAATGTTGAAATCTATATCAAAGATGTGTTGTCAGAAATAGACGCTTATTATACAGATAAAATGAAGCTTACCATGATTGATTTTGAAATAAAGAAATATAACAACATTATGGTGTGGGCTGACAGGGAAAGGCTTATAGAGGTTATACAGAATGTAGTTGAAAATGCCATCAAATATGGCGACGGGAAGCGTATATGGATGGAATGTGAAAACAGTGATGAAGAATTTATCATCAATATCATGAATTCGGGAGAAATCATTTCCGATAAGGAAATGTCCATGATGTTTGAAAGCTTTTTCAGAGGCAGTAATGTAGGAAAACAGCCGGGAAGCGGACTGGGCTTATATATCTGCAGACAACTGGTACATCTTATGGAAGGTGAAGTCATGGCAGAAAATAAAGAAGGCTATATGAATATACGAATAGCATTAAGACGTGTGTAGGGTTCAGGCAAGCCCATTCAGGTTGCACGTTAATTTTCATTGTGGTATAGTTGGGATAGTGTGGGTACATAGTGAAACGAAGTTAAGCTTGACCCACATGGTATCATACAATGAATATAATGGAGGCCTATAAAATGACAGCTTGGAGAGAAAATATACGCCGTGTAACACCTTATGTTCCGGGAGAACAGCCAAAGGATACCGGCATCATAAAGTTAAATACAAATGAAAACCCTTATGGACCGTCACCAAGGGTAAAAGTGATAAATGAAAATATGGACATGTTAAGATTGTATCCGGATCCGACGGCATCACTACTCGTTGATGAACTGGCGAGGTATCACGGAGTGGATTCTTCTCAGGTGTTTGTGGGTGTCGGTTCGGATGATGTGCTGGCTATGTCCTTTATGACTTTTTTTAATTCGGAGAAACCGATACTTTTTCCGGATATTACATATTCGTTTTATGATGTATGGGCGGAGCTTTTTAGAATTCCATATGAAAGACCTGCTCTTGATGAGAACTTCAGACTGGTAAAGGAAGATTATGATAAGGAAAATGGTGGAATCGTATTTCCGAATCCCAATGCGCCGACAGGAATTTATGAGCCTCTTGACAATATAGAAGAGATTATAAAGAACAATCTGTCATCAATCGTTATCGTGGACGAAGCATATATTGATTTTGGCGGTGAAACAGCATTGCCTTTGATAGACCAATATGACAATTTGGTGGTGGTCAGGACTTTTTCAAAGTCAAGGTCTATGGCAGGACTTAGAATCGGATATGCCATCAGTAATTCTGAACTGATTAAGGCGCTGAATGATGTGAAATATTCCTATAATTCATATACCATGAACAGACCGTCTATAATAATGGGCGCGGAATCGGTAAAAGATGAAGAATATTTCAGAAAGACGGTAGAGAAGGTTATTCATACACGTGAAAAATTTGTAGAAGATATAAAGTCTCTTGGATTTTCCTGTCTGCCTTCATCAGCAAATTTTGTATTTGCCACACATGAAAGGATACCTGCAAAGGAAATATTTGAGGCGGCAAAGAAAGCGAAAATATATGTAAGATATTTTGATGCACCCAGAATCAATAATTATCTTCGTATCTCCATAGGAACAGATGAGGAGATGGCGGCATTTGTGAGCTTTCTGAAAGAATATACAAAATTATAAAAATGGATAAACAGCATGTATTGGATTGGACAGTATATCTGCATGATGATAACTGAAAATTCTGATATATGCTGTTTTTTATTTATTATGAATAGCATTCATATGAAAAATAGTTGTAATTAAATTGGTTTTAAATGTCCATGATTTGGATTCCACAAATTAGCGCAGGATTCTATTTTTTAGCGAGGAGAAATCATTGACTTTGTAAGTTTTTTTCGCATAAGATGAATATATCGAAACGTTTCGTTAATTTCGTGATTGAAGGAGAATAATGTTTTTAATGAAATACGAAGAATTTTCAGATTATGTATGCAAATGTCTTTCAAGGACATTTGAGGAAAGGGGCGAAAATGTCAGGGTTTTAAAAAAGAATATAACAAAAAACAATGGGTTCGTGCTTACCGCAGTAACAGTTTGCCGGGAAAATTACACGATAAGTCCTACCGTTTATATGGAAGATTATTATCGGCAATATGAGGAAACAGGTAACCTTGATGGAATTATGGAGGAGATTTATAGTTCTTTTGATGAACGGATGTATGAATTGGATGCGGATATTGATACATATTGTAATTTTGAAAAGGCGAAGGATAAAATCATATTCAGACTGGTAAACAGAAGCAGAAATGAAACAAGTCTGAAAGAAATACCACATTTGCCATATCTTGACCTTGCCATTACTTTCAGATGGGTTGTAAATGTAGACGAAAACGGAATTTCATCGGTGCTTATTTCAAATAGAGATATGAAAAGATGGAATATCAATATACAGGCTCTGTTCCAATTATCCATGGAAAATACAATGCGCATTTTCCCACTTTGTATCGAAAACCTGTTTGATATGTTAAACCGCATATACGATTATGGCGGGTATCAAAATGTACAAAGCGAAAATGGACAGTTGTTTGTAATTACAAATACGATTGGCATAAACGGTGCTTCTGCCATATTGTATCCGGGTGCACTTGAGCGCTGTTTCGATAAAATAGGATCTGATATGTACATAATGCCGTCCAGTGTACATGAGATGCTGTTTATTTCGGCAGAGTGTGCAGAGAATACTGAAATGTTAAAGGAGCTGGTAAAAGAGGCAAATCATACGGTGGTACATTGTACGGAAGTGCTTTCTGATAATCTATATTATTATGATTATAAAAGGAAAACGCTGGATATTGTTCATTGACAAAAAAGGGTTCATGACATAGAATTAGAGTAGTGTTTTGTGGTTTAAGACTAAATGTGTTGGGAGGATTGCGATTTGGCAGAAAGTTATATTTCCAGAAGAGACAAGATAGTTGCATCGGCTATTGAGCTAATTGGAGATTTAGGATTGCATGCTCTTACAACCAAAAATCTTGCACGAATAGAAAATATTTCTGAGACATTGATATATAAGTACTTTGGAGGAATTGATGAAGTACTCACAGAGGTTGTATCACAGTATGCAGCTTTTGATGTTAATATTCAGAGAACAGTGGAACATATGGATGTATCTTATATGGAAAAAGTAAAGTTTTATGCGGATACATATGCTACATATTATGATAACTATATAGGTATGGGTGCAATTATGCTTCACTATGAAGAATTATTACATCTTAGTGAGACCAGAGAGATTATCTCTGAATGTATATTAAAGAGAAATGATTTTGTTTGTGCTTTATTTGAAAGTGCAATTGAAAACAAAGAGATTAGAACGGTTTTCTCTCCGAAGGAATTAACTCTTATATTTAACGGAATATTTACAGAAGGTTTGATAGAAAGAAGAACAAAATATTCTAACAAGAGTTTCCGCATTGAGATAAAAGAAATGTTAAATCGCTTTGAAAAGATGTTGAGGTTGTAGTTGAGGAGGATATGTGTCATGAGGATTTTAATTGCTGAGGATGATGTAGCAAATGCAAAGTTTTTATCAAAGTATTTAAGTAAATTTGGTGAAGTTGTTATTACACCGGATGGTATTGCTGCAGTGGATGAGTTTGTAAATTGCCTTGAACGGGGTGAGCGTATTGATTTGGTGTGTCTTGATATTATGATGCCAAAGATTGACGGATATAAGGTTCTTGCATCCATAAGAAGTGCTGAGAGAAAGCATGGTGTATCAAGGATGCTGAGGTCGAAGGTTATTATGACAAGTGCGCTGGATGAAGCAAGCTTTGATAGTAATCTGGCAAGTGATGACTATGATGATTACATTTGTAAGCCGATAGATATTATGAAATTTAATGATATGCTTAAAAAGCTGGATATCATATAGATAAGGTATGGAGATGGACTTGTTCAGTTATATGAGGGAGAATTATCAGGATGATGATTCTCCGCTTGCAAAAAGGCTCAGACCCGAAAGTCTTGAGGAAGTAGTAGGGCAGGAGCATATCATAGGACAGGATAAGCTGTTATATAGGGCGATTAAAGCTGATAAGATAAGCTCGCTTATATTTTACGGACCACCCGGAACAGGTAAGACTACGCTTGCAATGGTTATAGCGCATACAACAAAGGCTGAGTTCAGACAACTGAATGCCACAACAGCCGGTAAAAAGGATATGGAGCAGGTTATATCTGAGGCGAAGGATATTCGTGGAATGTACGGGAGAAAGACCATATTATTTATTGATGAGATTCATAGATTCAATAAATCCCAGCAGGATTATTTACTTCCGTTTGTGGAGGATGGAACCGTAATTTTAATAGGTGCTACTACAGAAAATCCCTATTTTGAAGTAAATAGTGCTCTTATATCACGGTCAAATATATTTCAGCTTAAGCCGTTATCAAAAGAGAATATAAAAACACTCATATTAAAGGCTGTTTATGACCAGAAAGGCATGGGAGCCTTTAATGCTTGTATAGACGATGATGCTGTGGACTTTTTAAGTGATATGGCAGGCGGAGATGCCAGAAGTGCTTTGAATGCCATAGAGCTTGGTATCCTTTCTACAGAACGGGATGAAGCAGATGGCAGGGTGCATATTACGCTTTCCGTTGCGGAGGAATGTATCCAGAAGAGAGCGATCAGGTATGATAAGGATGGAGATAATCATTATGATATTATTTCCGCATTTATCAAAAGTATGAGAGGTTCTGACCCTGATGCAGCGGTATTTTATCTTGCCAAGATGCTGTATGGCGGAGAGAGTATAACATTTATAGCACGCAGAATTATGATATGTGCATGTGAGGATGTGGGAAATGCTGACCCCAATGCCATATGTGTTGCAACTGCATGTGCTCAGGCGGTAGAAAGAGTCGGCATGCCTGAGGCACAGATTATTTTGGCTCATGCTGCTATCTATGTGGCGTGTGCACCGAAAAGTAATTCTGTTGTAAATGCAATCTTTGCTGCTTCTGCTGCCGTAAAGAATGAGGATACAGGTCAGGTACCGGTTCATTTGAGAGATGCACATTATGGAGGAGCTGCAAAGCTGGGGCATACAGGATATCAATATGCTCACAACTATCCGAATCATTATGTCAAACAGCAATATTTGCCTGATGAAATGGTTGGCAGAGTGTTTTATGAGCCTTCAGATAATGGCTACGAAAAGGATATCAAAGCGTATTTTAATAAGATAAAGAGAGATATAGAATAATATGAAAATTTTTAAAAGAATTATGGCTCTTATTCTGGTAGTGTTGCTTATAGCGATATATGCCGTGACATGCATATTGGGCATTATGGGAAGTGAATATTTTACCGGCATGCTGTTTTTATGCGTGATTGTACCGGTTTTATGTTATGCTGTAAGCCTGATAACCAGAGTGCTGCGGAAAAAGGGCGAAGAGCTTAAGGATGAATCTGAGAAATGATAAGTTGTTGATAGTTGAAAAAAAATATATTATTTGGTATACTCTATAAAGTTTTAAAAATATACACGAGGTAGATAAGATGAGTTTATTAACAGAGTGGCGTGATTACGCTTATGGTTTGGATGACAGAACACCGGAGGGAAAGAAGTTTTGGTTTGAGTATTTTCAGGCTGAAAAGGGAATATATGAGAAGATTCTCTCCAATCCAAAGGCAGACCCTGTAAAAGGAACAGTAAAAGGTCTTGCCGAAGAGTATGAGGTTAGTCTGCAGACTATGGTTGGTTTCCTTGATGGTATTGAGGATAGCCTTATTACCCCAAATAACGTTGATGAAATTACAGAGGACTCAGAAGTAACTCTTTGCATTGATTACGAGAAGCTGTATATGAATATGGTAGGATGTAATGCAGAGTGGCTGTATACACTTCCTCAGTGGGATGACATTTTCCCGAAGGAAAAGAGAGATGAGTTGTATAAGACAGAAAAGAAATCCAAAACACTGATTAAACCGCCTAAGGTAGGGCGTAACGATCCATGCCCTTGCGGTTCAGGACTGAAGTATAAGAAGTGCTGTGGAAAATAATATAACGATAAGACGGCTTGGAATTTTTCCGAGCCGTTTTTTTAGGTGTGCCCGTTGGGGCACGTTTTGTAAGAGAAAGGCAAATGAATGATGAATAGATTTGATGACAATCAAATAAAAGCCATAAGTCATTATAACGGCCCCCTGTTGGTGGTTGCCGGCCCCGGTTCCGGCAAAACCACGGTCATTACACACAGGGTTCAAAACCTGATTGAAAATCATCATGTAAAGCCGGAAAATATTCTTGTCATTACATATACGAGAGCTGCGGCAGAAGAAATGCACAGCAGATTTGAAACACTGATGCCATATTCACATGGGGTTTGTTTCGGTACGTTTCATTCGGTTTTCTTTCGTATATTGAGGGCGGCATATCAGTATAGTGGTTCAGACATCATTACTGAGGGGGATAAGTATGACTTGATTCGGAAAATAATACAAGAGAATCATTTTAATTATGATAGTCAGGAGGATTTCTTAAAAAATATAATTTCGGAAATCAGTTTTGTAAAATGTGAAAATAGTATATCAAAGAACTATACCAGTAAAAATATGAAGAATGAGGATTTTGACATCTTATACAGGTCATATAATAAGTACCTTATAGAAAACAATAAGCTGGATTTTGACGATATGCTTATTGATACATATGAGTTATTTGTGAACAGACCTGATATATTGAAAAAATGGCAGGATATTTTTAAATATATATTGGTAGATGAATTTCAGGATATCAACAGGCTGCAATATGAAATTGTAAAGCTATTGGCAGGAAAACGTCGAAATATATTCGTAGTCGGAGATGATGATCAGTCTGTGTATAGTTTTCGTGGGGCAAGTCCGGATATTATGAAGGAACTGAAAAGTGATTATAAGGATATGGATATGATATATTTAAGTGTCAACTACAGATGCAGTCAGGATATTGTATGTTGTGCCGACAGAATAATCAGACATAATACAAAAAGGTTTGATAAAAAGATTGTATCTGCATTTAGCGGAGAAAAGAGGGAACGGATACATGTTATTCCGGTAAGTGACCAGAAGGAGGAGTATGCTGATATTATTGCACGGATTATGGATATCAGTAAAAAGGGGATTCCGTTTTCACAGATAGCCGTACTTCATAGAACAAATATGGAGTCAAGAGGACTTGCATCAAAATTAATGGAGTATAATATACCGTTTAAAGCAAATGATTCTGTTCAGAATATTTTTACCCATTTTGTATCCCGAAATATATTTGATTATATATATCTGTCATTAGGTGATAGGAGCAGAAAACGTTTTTTGTCTGTTATAAACAGACCGAACAGATATATAGGGAGAGATGCTTTGTGGGGAGAAGAAGTAAATTTTGATGCACTTAGAGAATTTTATAAGGATAATCGAAGAATTCAAAATAATATTAATATATTTGAAAATGACTTGGCACGTATCAAAAATCTGAAACCATATGCGGCAGTGAATTACATACGGCGTGCATGCGGATATGACGATTATATCAAAGAGTATGCTGATTATAGGGGAATTGATAAAGCCGATTATTTGGATATATTGGATGATTTGATGGAAAGTGCCAGAGAATTTGACAGCTATGAGAACTGGTTTTCCTATATCAAAGAATATACGGAAACGATAAATGAGCAAAAACGGAAATGGGATAAAGATAAGGATGCGGTGACAATTACAACAATGCATAGTGCAAAGGGGTTGGAATTTGATCAGGTATTTATTTTAAATGCGGCAGAAGGGATAACGCCGCATAAAAAATCCGTGACGGAATCGGAACTGGAAGAGGAGAGACGAATCTTTTATGTAGCGGTAACCCGTGCCAGATATGGACTTTATATTTATACACCGAGAGTGATATATGGGAAGACGGCAGATGTATCACGGTTTGTCCATGAAATGATAATCGATTATGATGTGCTGAAGGTTGGAAATAAAATTGTCCACAAAAGATATGGTGTTGGCACCATAACATTTGTGGACGATAAGAGAATCGGTGTCATGTTTGACGAAACAGGAGTTGTGAAAACACTCAGTATAGAATATTCTTTGGGAAACGGTCTTATTTCTGTGCCGGAGAGTGATTAATCATTTGCATCCGGCATAGCGTTAAACTCCATTTCATCAAGTATTTCGTCAAATGCATCAGCTACGGTTTCAAATTCTTCATCATTGTCAAGCGATGTAAGTTCTATTTCGTCACCGTCTAATTCCTTATATCGGTATAACAGAACTTCATCGTCGTCATAGCCCTCAGGTGTTTCTACCGGATAAAGAGCGATGTAGGTATTGTCGTTTACAGGGAAGATGGAAAGGATTTCACATTCCAGCTCGGTGCCGTCATCCAGTACAAGATTCATCATCTCTATTTCTTCATCGTCAAAGTCATCATATTTTTTTGCCATAATGATATCTCCTTATATATTTTATAAAATTTGCCTTCTGTTTTGAGAGGCTGTGTATAAATGATTCTATATTTAATACGGTGGCTTGTCAACAGCCCCCTTATGTAGAAGGTTTAAAATATATAGACAAGGTGTCTGATTTTATTGAATTATAAGCCGTCTTATGATATAATGTGAACACTTAGCGAGTGCAAACGAAGTGCAGTACGAGCTTAGTGAGAACATATACCGGACACCTTAGCGAATGAAATGAGCTTAGTTGGCACGGTGAAATGTTGAACACTTAGCGAGTGCAAACGAAGTGCGGCACGAGCTTAGTGAGAACATATACCGGACACCTTAGCGAATGAAATGAGCTTAGTTGGCACGGTGAAATGTTGAACACTTAGCGAGTGCAAACGAAGTGCAGCGCAAACATGGTAAGAATATTGTGGGAGGACATTAAATTATGAAGAAAGTTGCTTATATCGCTTCAGAGTGTGTACCATTTATTAAAACAGGTGGTCTGGCAGATGTTGTTGGTACGCTCCCTAAGATTTTTGATAAAAATGAGTATGATGTAAGGGTTATTATTCCAAATTACCTCTGTATTCCAAACAAATACAGAGAAAAGATGCATTACCTGACACATTTTTATATGGATATCGGTTATAAGAACGAGTATGTTGGTGTTATGTATATGGAATATGAAGGTGTCAAAGTTTATTTCATTGATAACGAGTATTATTTCAACGGATTTACACCATACGGTGATGTTAAATGGGATATTGAGAAGTTCTGTTATTTTTCAAAGGCAGCGCTTTGTATCCTTCCTGCGATTGGATTCCAGCCTGACATACTGCATTGCCATGACTGGCAGGCAGGTCTTGTACCGGTATATCTTAAGACATTATTTGCAGGAAATCCTTTCTTTAGCGGAATGAAATCGGTTATGACGATACATAACCTTCAGTTCCAGGGAAAATGGGATATTAAGACGATACAGGAATATTCCGGACTTCCAGGTTATGTATTTACACCGGATAAGCTTGAGATCAAGAAGGATGCGGCTATGCTTAAGGGTGGTCTTGTATATGCGGATAAGATAACAACCGTTAGTAATACCTATGCAAGAGAAATCCAGACCCCGTATTATGGTGAAGGTCTTGACGGCTTGCTGAGTGCAAGATGGCAGTCTTTGTGGGGTATTGTGAACGGTATTGATTATGAAGTGTGGAATCCTGCAACTGACCCACAGATATATAAGAATTACAGCATAGACAATTTCCGTGAGCTTAAGAAAATCAATAAGCTTGAGCTTCAGAAGGAATGCGGACTTCCACAGGACGAAAACCAGTTTGTAATCGGTATTATATCAAGACTGACTGACCAGAAGGGTCTTGACCTTGTTGACAGAATTATGAATGATATATGCTGTGACGGTGTTCAGTTTATCGTACTTGGTACAGGTGACAGCAAATACGAAAATATGTTCAGATATTATCAGGGCATACATCCTGCAAAAGTATCAGCAAATATTTATTATTCGGATGAACGTTCACATAAGATGTATGCAGGCTGTGATGTCATGCTTGTGCCGTCAAGATTTGAGCCTTGCGGACTTACACAGCTTATGGCACTTCGATATGGTACTGTACCTGTCGTAAGAGAAACAGGAGGACTGAATGATACGGTAGAAGCTTATAATCAGTTTGAGAACAGCGGAACCGGTTTCTCCTTCTCAAATTATGATGCATACGAGTTGTTAAATGCCATCAATTATGCGAAGGAAGTATATTATAACAATAAAGAAGCCTGGTACGGTATTCAGGAGAGAGGCATGCGGGTGGATTATTCGTGGAATAATTCCGCTAATATTTATAATGACCTTTATCATTCATTATAATGTCCGGAGCAGTTGTTTACATGAACGGAATGTACATGTTTGGCATATTGTCATGAGGTATATAAGGCAGAGGATGTTGCTACATTTTCTGCCTTTTTTACGATATATCAACAGATTGAAGGAGAACTTTTATGGCTTTTGATGGTATTGTCATTTCCAATGTTGTAAGTGATTTAAAAAAGAAATTGATAGACGGAAGAATATATAAGATTTATCAGCCGGAAAAGGATGAGCTGAATATTGTCATTAAAAACAACAGGGATAGCTATCGGCTTCTGTTGTCGGCGGATGCAAGTCTGCCTTTGATATATCTTATGCAGTTGTCAAAAGAAAACCCGATGACGGCTCCGAATTTTTGTATGCTGCTTCGGAAGCATATCAATAATGGACGTATCGTTGATATCTGTCAGCCGAATTTTGAACGAATCGTTGAAATAACGATAGAGCATTTGAATGAATTAGGTGATTTGTGCAGGAAGAAGCTGATTATCGAGATAATGGGAAAACACAGCAATATTATATTTGCAGATGAGTCGGGGATGATCATCGACAGTATAAAGCATATATCCCATATGGTAAGCTCTGTCAGAGAGGTACTGCCGGGAAGACAATATGCTTATCCGCCATCAGGAGATAAGATAAGTCCGTTCCTTGTGGATAGGGAATACTTTGACAGTGTGATTATGACAAAACCTTGTAATGTTACAAAGGCATTATATACTTCAATAGTAGGCTTCAGTCCTCTTGCCGCAGGTGAGCTGGCTTATAGGGCGGGGATTGACGGAGCCGTATCGGTTGATGCTTTAGATGCTGTGAGCAGGGACAATTTGTATCAGAGCCTTGTTTGTCTGATAGAAGATATTAAGAATGAGAGATATACACCGCTTATCGTTTTTGACGGATATACGCCGATTGAATTTTCATCGGTTAAGCTTACAATGTATCAGGATAAGGAGCTGCGGTTTAAGGAGGATATTTCATCAGTTTTAGATGAATATTTCTATAAAAGGAGTGCCGTAACGAGAATCAGACAGAAGTCTGCTGATTTGAGAAAAATAGTCGCCACTGCGATAGAGAGAACAAGTAAAAAATATGATTTGCAGATAAAGCAGCTCGACGATACAAAGGACAGGGAGAAATATAGGGTTTACGGTGAACTGATTAATACCTACGGGTATCGTGTGAAACAGGGAGAAAAGAGTTTTCAGGCACTGAATTATTATACAAATGAAGAGATAACCATACCGCTTGACCCTGTTATTCCTGTTATGGATAATGCGAAAAAGTATTTTGAACGGTATAACAAGCAGAAGAGAACATATGAGGCACTGTCCAAGTTGACGGTAGAGACTGCGGAGGAGCTTCTTCACCTGAAATCAATTCAGACATTTCTTGACATGTCCATAGATGAAAATTCTCTGTCACAGGTCAAGGAAGAACTGATCATGTGCGGTTATATAAAGGGGAAATACGGTAAAAAGGGCGAGCGGAAGAAGCTGAAGGATAAACCGCTCCATTATATATCTTCAGACGGCTATCACATGTATGTAGGAAAGAATAATTTGCAGAATGATGAACTGACATTCAAATTTGCCAATGGAGGAGATCTGTGGTTTCATGCGAAGAAGATGCCGGGTTCTCATGTCATTGTGAAGCGGATGGGTGATGAGGAGCTTCCTGACAGCACATATGAAGAGGCGGGAAGACTGGCAGCTTATTATTCGTCAGGCAGGACAAATCCCAAGGTAGAGATTGACTATACCGAGAGAAGAAATCTGAAAAAGCCTGCTGCCGCAAAACCTGGTTTTGTCATTTACCATACGAATTATTCTATGGTGGCGGAGCCAGATATCCGAGATATTAAAGAGGAATAAAATATTTGATTTTTATATGGGGTTGAAGTATAATATAGTATCTGTAGTTGTGCGTATTTGAGGATTGCAGATCTATTGAACAACAAAAGCTTCAAAGGAGAAGTTACATGATAAAGAGTATGACGGGCTTTGGTCGCAGCGAGGTTGTGACAGAGGAACGAAAGATAGTAGTAGAGATGAAGGCAGTCAATCACAGATTTTGTGATATCAGTATCAAGATGCCTAAGAAGATAAGCTTTCTGGAGACTACTATCAGAACATATCTGAAGAAATATATTGAGCGCGGTAAGGTTGATGTATTTATTACATATGAGGATTACACGGAAAATAAGGTTCATGTAAAATACAACAGGGAGCTTGCTGCTCTTTATATGAAATATTTTAATGAGATGGCTGATGAGTTTGGTATGGAGAACCAGATTATTCCTTCTGTACTCGGAGGGTTTACCGATGTATTTACATTGGAGGAACAGAGTGTGGATGAAGAGGAGCTTTGGGAGCTTATCAAATCAGCTTTGGATGAGGCAGCGCAGAAATTTGTAAAATCAAGAGATATTGAAGGTGAAAATCTCAAAAATAATATTATAGAAAAGCTTGACAATATGCTTTTGGCAGTAGATTATATTGAGGAACTTTCACCGATGCTTGTAGCGGAATACAGACAGAAATTGACGGACAAGATAACGGAGCTGCTTGGAAATATGGCTATAGATGAGAACAGAATTGCTACAGAGGTAGTTATCTATGCCGACAAGATCTGTGTAGATGAAGAAACAGTAAGATTAAAGAGTCATATAGACAGTACCAAAAAGATATTGGAGGCCGGAGGCAGTGTCGGCCGTAAGCTGGACTTTATAGCGCAGGAGATGAACAGGGAGGCAAATACCATTTTGTCCAAGGCAAATTCTCTTGATGTTTCCAATAAAGCGATTGAGCTTAAAACGGATATTGAAAAAGTACGAGAACAGATACAGAATTTGGAGTAAGGCGTATGATGAAAAAGGGTTCATTAATTGTTATATCCGGTTTTTCCGGTGTGGGAAAAGGTACGGTTGTAAAGAGACTTGTATCAGACTATGGATATGATTTATCCATATCCGCTACAACAAGAGCTCCAAGAGAGGGAGAAGTTCATGGAAGAGAGTATTTTTTCATGGACAGAGGCGAATTTGAAAATCTTATCGATTATGGTGGATTTATTGAGTGGACACAGTATGTAGAAAATTACTACGGAACACCGAAAAAGTATGTGGAAGAAAGCCTTAATCAGGGCAGGGATATCATTCTTGAGATAGAAGTAATGGGTGCTATGCATATCAAAGAACAATATCCTGATGCACTTCTGATATTCATAGCAGCACCAAGTATCCGGAGCCTGAAGGACAGACTGGCAGGAAGAGGTACTGAAAACGAAGCGACTATAATCAAACGTCTAAAAAAAGCGACAGAAGAAGCGGCAGATATGGACAAATATGATTATATCGTTATAAATGACGATTTAGATATGTGTGTATCTAAAGTAAATTCTGTTATAGAGAGTTATGCATGCAGATGCAATAATAATCTTCAATTTATTCAGAATATAAAGGATGAATTGAAACGGATTTAAATACAATTAGATAGTGATTTCAATAAGAAAGGGGATTTCATATTATGTTACATCCATCATACACAGATTTAATGGCAGTTGTTAATTCAGACGTTGAACAGGGAGAACATCCTGTTGTAAACAGCAGATATTCAATCGTTCTTGCAACTGCAAAACGCGCCAGAGAGATAATTGGTGGACAGGAACCATTGATTGATACAACAAGTAACAAGCCTTTATCAGTTGCAGTAGAAGAATTGTATAATGGCAAGGTTAAAATTGTAGGCGATGACGAAGAAGAGAACTAAGAGGGACAGGGGTTGTTGCATAGTTTGCGCAGCCTCTTCTTTCTTATAAAAGCAGATTCGTAGCAAATAGAGGGAGTTGAAACAGTATGAAAGCAGAAGCCTTGTTCAACGGATTGGAATATGAGATTCTCTGTGGGAATACCGATATAGACGTTCATCAGATCTATAATGATTCGAGAAAGGTCGAAGCAGGCGGACTATTCTTTTGTATATGCGGTGCAAATTCTGACGGACATTCATATATACGGAATGTAATAGAAAAAGGTGCTGTGTGCGTAGTGGTAGAAAAGGATGTTGAACCGGTAAAGGATGTTCTTATCATAAAGGTGTCCAGCACAAGAACGGCTATGGGTATTGTCAGCAGTAATTTTTATGGGAATCCTTCCGATAAATTGACTGTTATAGGCATAACAGGTACAAAGGGAAAGACTACAACAACATATATGATTCGGGAAATGCTTATGAGCGCAGGACATAAGACAGGACTTGTAGGTACCATAGAGATATTGGACGGTGTGAGATGTATATCAGCGAATAATACGACACCGGAATCCATTATTATACATAAAACCCTAAAGGATATGGTCGATAACGGATTGGACAGTGTTGTAATGGAGGTATCCTCGCAGGGACTGATGTTGGACAGAATCGCAGGGGTAAAGTTTGACTATGGGATTTTCTCAAATCTGTCAAAAGACCATATCGGTCCCAATGAGCATAGCTCATTTGAAGAATATGCCATGTGGAAGAGCAGGCTGTTTACGCTTTGCAAGACAGGTATATTCAATGGTGATGATGCAAATGTTGATACCATGACAGAACATGCCACATGCAGCATCATAAAGTATGGTATGAACGGAGATTATGAATATAAAGCAGGCGGACACGAGTTATATCAAAAAGACGGGCATATGGGAATTACCTATGAGCTGTCAGGACTTCAGCAGGGAAGAATATCGGTAAATCTTCCGGGGAATTTCAGCATCTATAATTCTCTTGCTGCCATAGCCGTAGCCGACCAGATGGGTGTTCCATTTGACAGGATAAAGAATATTCTGACAGATATTAAAGTGAAAGGAAGAGTTGAGCTGATACCGATATCGGATCAATTTACAATTATGATTGACTATGCCCATAATGCAATGAGTTTGTCCAGTATTCTTATGACCTTGAGGGAATATAACCCAAAGAGACTTGTATGTTTATTCGGATGCGGAGGAAACAGGTCAAAGGACAGACGTTATGAGATGGGTGAGGTGTCAGGCAATATGGCGGACCTTACCATTATTACATCGGATAATCCAAGAAATGAAGAGCCACAGGCTATCATAGATGATATAAAAATCGGTATATCAAAGACAGACGGAAAGTATATTGAGATCATTGACAGAAAAGAGGCTATTCGTTATGCGATTATGAATGCAGAGAAGGGCGATGTAATCATCCTTGCGGGAAAGGGACATGAGGATTATCAGGATATATGTGGTGTAAAGTATCACATGGATGAAAGAGACCTTATCAGAGAGGTTTTGGAGGAAGAAGATGTTGAAAAAATATGCGGATATAATAATCGATATTTCGCATGAGGATGTAGACAGGACATTTCAATATAGTATTCCTGACAGGCTTCTGGATTTGATTACCATAGGAAGTATGGTTCAGATACCTTTTGGAAGAGGAAATCATATCAGAACCGGATATGTGATTGGAATATCGGATATTCCGTGTTTTGCACCGGATAAAATAAAAGAAATTCTTGATATGGCGGAAGATGGAATCACCGTATCGGGCAGGCTGATTGCTCTTGCTGCGTGGATGAAGGAGCATTACGGTTCAACCATGATAAACGCATTGAAAACGGTTATGCCTGTAAAGAAAACCGTAAAAGCGGTTGCAAGAAAGGATGTCATTCTTAAGGCTGATAAAATCCGTATTCCGGAACTTGCAGAAGCTTATAAAAAGAAAAATGCGAAGGCGAAGCTCAGGCTTATATCAGAACTGGCGGATACAGAAAAGCTGCCGATGGATATTGTTACAGCTAAGCTGAATATATCGTCTCAGACCTTAAAGGCTATGGAGTCAGAAGGCGTGATTTCCATTGAGACAAGAAGCGTTTACAGGGCTGTGACACGAAAATACGGTGGAAATGAGGATGAGATTGTACTCAATCAAGAGCAGCAGTGCATTGTGGATGATTTTCAGAAGGATATAACAGAAGGTATCAGACATACATATCTGCTTCATGGTATTACAGGAAGCGGAAAGACGGAGATTTATGTCAGGGCGATAAAAACCGTTATAGAGCAGGGGAAACAGGCAATTGTTCTGATTCCGGAAATCGCGCTTACATATCAGACCGTAAAATACTTTACAGGATATTTTGGAGACCGAGTTACGATTTTGAATTCAAAGCTGAGCAGTGGTGAGAAATATGACCAGATGCTCAGAGCAAAAAACGGGGAAGTGGATGTGGTTATCGGACCAAGGTCTGCACTTTTTACACCATTTAGCAGGCTGGGACTGATTATCATTGACGAAGAACATGAGAGCAGCTATAAAAGTGATTATCCGCCGAAATATCATGCCAGAGAGGTAGCTGTCAAAAGAGCGGAGCTGGAGGGTGCCAGTTTAATTTTGGGTTCGGCAACACCTTCGGTAGAAAGCTACAGAAAAGCTCTGTCGGGAGAATATAAGCTTTGGCAGCTTCATAAAAGAGCCAGAAATAATCCCCTGGCTGAATGTAGTATCGTTGATATGCGGCAGGAGTTAAGACTTGGCAACCGTTCCGTAATCAGTTATGAGCTGGCGCAGGATATCAGCGAGAGGTTGGACAGACATGAACAGATTATGCTGTTTATCAATAAAAGAGGTTTTAACAGCTTTGTATCCTGCAGAAGCTGCGGTGAGGTTCTTCGATGCCCCCATTGTGATGTATCGCTTACAAAGCATAATAATAAAATGCTTATCTGTCATTATTGTGGGTATACTATATCGGAGCCGGATGCGTGTCCCTCCTGTTCTTCAAAGCTTATCGGCGGCTATGGAACGGGTACGCAGAAGGTCGAGGAAGAAATCAATAAACTTTTTCCAGGTGCGAGAACGCTTCGTATGGATAAGGATACGACAACAAAGAAGCATTCCCACGAGACGATTCTTGCGGCATTTGGAAATGGGGATGCCGATATTCTGATAGGTACACAGATGATTGTAAAGGGACATGATTTTCCAAAGGTAACCCTGGTGGGAATTGTACTTGCCGATTTGACGCTGTTTGCAAATGATTACAGAGCAGGAGAGAGAACCTTTGATTTGCTTACGCAGGCAGCAGGAAGGGCGGGAAGAGGAGAACTTCCGGGAAAGGTTGTGATTCAAACCTATCAGCCGGATAACTATGCTATCGTCTCTGCCGCAAAACAGGATTATAAAAGCTTTTATGCTTGTGAGCAATCCTATCGCTCACTGATGAAATATCCGCCGGAATATCATATGATGGTACTTCTTCTTGTTTCACAGTCCGAGGAGTTACTTGATGAAACTGCAGACAGGCTGATGCAGGAGATTCAATGCAGATTTTCTGCGGATCATGCTTTAAGGCTGGTGGGGCCTTCCGTTCCTGAGATATCAAAGATAAAAGATATTTTTCGAAGGGTTTTATATATCAAACATAGCCGGTATCATAAACTGGTTGAGATAAAGGATTATATAGAATTATATGACGTCAGTGGAAAAACGGATGACATGGTTCATATACAATTTGATTTTAATCCGATAAATATGTATTAAGGAGATAAGAAATGGCAACAAGAAACATTCGATTAGATGGTGACAGTGTATTAAGAAAAATATGTAAGCCTGTAAAGGAAATGAGCTATAGAACATCGGTGCTTATCGATGATATGTTTGAAACCATGTATGCTGCAAACGGTGTAGGACTTGCGGCTCCGCAGGTAGGGATATTAAAGAGAATTGTCGTAATAGATGTGGGAGACGGAAATCCGCTTGCGCTGATTAATCCTGAGATAACATTTCAGGAAGGTGAACAGACGGGCGATGAGGGTTGTCTTAGCCTTCCGGGACTTGTGGGACAGGTCACAAGACCTATGCATGTTGTCTGCAAAGCGTTGAACAGGGAAATGGAAGAAATAACGGTTGAAGCAGAAGGACTTTTGGCAAGAGCCATTTGTCATGAGACAGACCATCTGGACGGTATTCTTTATAAGGACAAAGCAGAGGACGGTTTGTATGAGGTAGAATAGTACCAATATTTTGTTGTATCAATTCATACGGAGATTGTTTCGTAAGAGAATAAATTGTATTAAGCATATACAGGAGGCGAGAGAGCATGAATATAATATATATGGGTACACCGGAATTTGCGGTTAAGGCATTTGAAGCCATAGTAGAGGCAGGACATCATGTAACGGCATGTTTTACCCAGCCGGATAAACCGAAGGGAAGAGGTAAAAACATGGTACCGACTCCTGTAAAAGAAAAGGCACTTGCGTATGATATTCCTGTATATCAGCCGGTCAAATTGCGGGAAGAGGAAAATGAAGCCATTATTCGGAAGCTCAATCCGGATGTAATTGTAGTAGCGGCATACGGACAGATTCTTCCCGAGCGTATTTTGAATATTCCGAGATTGGGCTGCATTAACATACATGCATCCCTGCTTCCGAAATACAGAGGGGCGGCACCGATTGAATGGGCAATCATTGACGGAGAAAAAGAAACAGGTGTTACTACCATGTATATGGCAAAGGGACTTGATACAGGCGATATGATTGAAAAGTGTATTGTTCCAATCGATGAAAAAGAAACAGGTGTTACGCTCCATGATAAGCTGGCAGATGCAGGTGCAAAGCTTATTATATCGACGCTTAAGCTGCTTGAAGCAGGTACGGCGGTCAGGACACCGCAGGAGGATTCCTTGAGCTGTTATGCATCGATGCTGACGAAGGATATGGGAAAACTGGATTTTGCAAAGAGTGCCGCAGAACTGGAAAGGCTGATTAGAGGTCTGCAGCCGTGGCCATGTGCGTATACCTTTATCAATGATAAAAATGTAAAGGTGTATGAGGCTGATGTCTTAGAGTTGAATGACGATGAATTAAAGCTGATAAAGCCCCAACTCTATCTTGCAGCAGGTGATGATGTGGATATTGTTCCGGGAATGATAATCAGAGTGACAAAAAAGAATTTTGTTGTTGCTTGTGGAGAAAATGCACTTGTTATAAAAAAATTGCAGCCTGAAGGCAAAAAGCTTATGGATACGGCAGCATTTCTTGCCGGAAACAGACTTGAGATTGGGCAGGTATTATGATGCAGAAAAATCCCAGAGAAATCATTTTAGATACATTGCTTGATATAGACAGGCACAATATTTATTCCAATACGGCTCTTCATACCGCCTTGTCATCGAATCAGTTTATGAGCAAGCAGGACAGGTCATTGATCAGCCGTATGACGGAAGGTGTTACGGAACAGCGTATAAGACTTGACTATATCATTAATCAGTTTTCAAAAACAAAGGTTCATAAGTGCAAACCGCTTATCAGATGTGTTCTTAGAATGGGTGTATATGAAATATATTATATGGATTCCATTCCGCAGGAGGCTACCTGTAATGAATGTGTGAAGCTTGTTTCAAAAAGAGGTCTGAACGGACTGAAAGGATTTGTAAACGGTGTTTTAAGAACTATTTGCAGAAGGAAAGATGATGTACATTTTCCTGAGCGAAGTGACGGTTTAGAGAAATACTATTCCGTGAAATATTCAATTTCTGAAGCAGTTGCGGATGTTCTGCTTCATACATATGATGAGGAAACCGTAGTTTCCATTCTGGAATCAGGATATGAGAAGAGAGGTACATCCATAAGGGTAAATACAAACCGTATATCTGTAGAAGCATATAAAAAACAGCTTGAAAATATCGGAATACGGGTTAAAAACGGCGCATATAATGATACCTCACTGATTATAGAAAATTATGATTATGTCAGAAAAATTCCGGGCTTCTTTGACGGCTTTTTTGCAGTACAGGATGAAAGCTCCTGCCTGGCGGTAAAGGCAGCGGGAATCAAAGAGGGGCAGACTGTGCTTGATGTGTGTGCAGCTCCCGGTGGTAAGACGATGTATGCGGCAGAGCTTACAGGAGAAAGTGGAATTGTCCTATCAAGGGATATCAGTGATGAAAAGACAGAGCTTATCGAAGAAAATGCAGAGCGGATGGGCTATCACAATATAAAAATTATGGTCTATGATGCGCTGAAACCTGATGAAGACCTGACAGAGAAGATGGATGTTGTCTTATGTGATTTGCCATGCTCAGGCCTCGGTATCATGGGCAGAAAAAATGATATCAAATATAATGTAACGAAAGAGAAGATTGCGGAGCTGGCAGCAATGCAGCGTCATATTCTGGAAAATGCGTCAGGATATGTTAAGCCGGGAGGTGTACTCGTATATTCTACCTGTACCATAACAAGACAGGAAAATGAAGACAATGTCAAATGGTTTACGGACAATCATCATTTTGTTTTGGATTCACTTGTGCCATATATGCCTGAGGTTCTTCATAATAAGGCGGAAAAGGGGTATATGACATTACTCCAGGGAGTAGACAGTAGTGACGGCTTTTTTATAGCCAGATTTGTAAGAAGGTAAAGAACGATGACAGATAATATTGAGCTTGATATTGCGTCCATGACGATAGAGGAACTGACTGCAAACATAAAAAGTATGAGTGCGCCTGCGTTTCGCGCAAAACAGATCTATGGGTGGATACATCAAAAATTGATATCAGATGTAGATGAAATGACCAATATACCGGTTTCCTTAAGAGAAAAGCTGAGAACAAATTTTAGAAGGATATCACAGGTCACAAGACTGATATCCAAAGAGGACGGAACAAATAAATTTCTCTTTCGATTATATGACGGAAATGTAATCGAGAGTGTTTTGATGAAATATAAGCATGGAAATTCCGTATGTATATCATCACAGGTAGGCTGTCGTATGGGCTGCCGTTTCTGTGCTTCCACGATAGGAGGACTTGTCAGGAACCTGTCGGCGGGAGAGATGCTGTCACAGATATACAGCATCCAGAAGATAACAGGAGAACGTGTATCCAATGTCGTGGTTATGGGAACAGGAGAACCCCTTGATAATTATGAGAACCTGATAAGATTTATAAGACTTTTAAACAGTGAGCAGGGACTGAACATAAGCCAGAGAAACATAACCGTATCAAGCTGTGGACTTGTTCCGGAAATCAAAAAGCTGGCAGATGAAAAGCTTTCCATTACATTCGCACTTTCGCTTCATGCATCCGATGATGCGGCAAGAAAGAAGCTTATGCCAATAGCGAATCAATATACGATAGAGGAGTGCCTTGATGCCTGTGATTATTATTTTGAGAAAACAGGCAGAAGAGTTACATTTGAGTATTCACTTGTAATGGGTGAAAATGACAGTTCTGAGCATGCTGCCAGACTCGCAGGTCTGATAAAAGGAAAAAATTGTCATGTAAACCTTATTCCCGTTAATCCGATAAAAGAGCGCGAATATTGTCGTTCCAGCGAGGATTCAATTGAAAAATTCAAATATATACTTGAAAAAAATCAAATAAATGTTACTATTAGAAGGAGTATGGGCAGGGATATAGATGCTGCCTGTGGTCAGCTTCGACGTAAATATGAAGAAGTAAAAAATTCTCTTTAGATAGGAGGATATAGATGAAATCTTGCGGAAAAACAGATGTAGGTAAGAAACGTACCATGAATCAGGACTGCATTTTTTTTACTGATGAGCCGATTGGACCGTTGCCAAATCTTTATATTGTAGCAGACGGAATGGGCGGACATAAGGCAGGCGATGTTGCATCAAGAACAGTAATTGAGAGTGTAACCGAATATGTAAAGGAAAGTACGATTTCCAATCCCGTTTCGGTAATGAAAAGGGCTATTATATATGCAAATGACAAGGTTCTGAAGATGTCAAGGGAAAATGAGGATTACAGCGGAATGGGTACGACATTTGTGGCGGCTGTGGTTGACGAAGGAACCATGTACGTTGCAAATATCGGCGACAGCAGACTTTATCTTATCAATAATACGATAAGGCAGGTTACATTGGACCATTCATTGGTAGAAGAGCTAATCAGAACCGGACAGCTTGACCGAAATAAAGGCAGAAATCATCCTGAAAAGAATATTATTACCCGTGCGATGGGTATTGCCGAGGAGGTTGTACCTGACTTTTTTGAAATTGAATTAACTTCAGAAGATAAATTCCTTCTTTGCTCTGACGGATTGTCCAATATGATTGAAGACGATGAAATCAAGGATATCGTAGGAGAATGTGAGGTACTGAAAGATGCAGTAGATAAGCTGATAGACAGGGCAAATTATTACGGCGGAAAAGATAATATATCAGTAGTGCTTGCTGCTATAGATTGAGAGGAGTAAATTATGCTTAATCCAGGAATGATGTTAAGTGATCGTTATGAAATCATTGAAACCGTTGGTTCGGGTGGTATGTCGGAGGTATATAAAGCAAAGTGCCATGTACTGAACAGATTTGTAGCCATTAAGGTTTTAAAGCCGGAGTTTAGCTCAGATGTAAATTTTGTAACAAAATTCAGAATTGAGGCTCAGTCTGCAGCGGGACTTTCTCATCCAAATATTGTAAATGTATACGATGTAGGAGAAGATAACGGTATTTACTATATTGTTATGGAGCTTGTAGAAGGAATAACACTGAAAGAATATATACAGAAGCATGGAAGAATAGAGTCCAATCAGGCTATTGATTTTGCGATACAGATTGCACAGGGACTTGAGGTAGCCCATGAAAACCATACCATTCACAGGGATATCAAACCCCAAAATATTATAGTATCAAAAAACGGCAGTCTGAAGGTTACTGACTTTGGTATTGCAAGGGCGGCATCTTCAAATACAATGACATCAAATGCGATGGGAAGTGTACATTATATTTCACCTGAGCAGGCAAGAGGCGGATACAGTGATGAAAGAAGTGATATTTATTCGCTTGGTATCACCATGTATGAAATGGTTACAGGACATGTACCGTTTGAAGGAGAAAACAATGTTGCCATTGCGCTGATGCATATACAGGGTGAGATGGTATCTCCGAGGGAATATTACCCTGATATACCGACAAGTCTTGAAAAGGTTATTTTAAAATGTACGCAGAAAAAGCCTGAGAGAAGATATCTGACAGCAAATGCACTGATTGCAGATTTAAAGCGTGTAAAAGAAAACCCGAATATAGATTGTATCGTAGTTCCTCCTGTTGTAACAAATTCTCCGACGGTGAAGATGACACAGGAAGAGATGCAGGCTATCAAGCAGGGAAGACAGTTAAATACACCGGCTGCGGAACAGCCAAAGGTAACGCCGCTTGATTCAAGAGCCGAGTCACGTATCAATATGCCTGTTATGAAGCCGTCAGCCATAGATGATTTATTCCCTGAGGATGAGGATGATGAATATGAGTATGACGATGAAGAAATCGAGACAACACCGGCTTCAAGACAGATGAGTGATGATGACGATGAGTTAGATCCGAAACTGAAGAAGATTATTATGATATCCAGTGTTGCCCTTGTAGTCATTGTGGCAATATTGATTATATTCCTTATTGGTAAGATTGCAGGCTGGAACTTATTTGGAAGCGGCGGTGATGACAAAAAGCCGAAGACAGAAGTTTCTACAGACAGTTCAGAGAATACATCGGACGAAGAAATGATACCGATGGTCAATGTTGTCGGTCTTTATAAAACAGCTGCTGAAGAGCAGATGAAGAAAAACGGTTTTACAAACTACGTGTTTGTCGAGAGAAATGACAATACCGTAGAAGAAGGCTATGTAATCGAACAGAGCATAGAGGAAGGAAAGAGTATTGCCGCAGATGAAAAGATTACAATCACGATTTCCTCCGGAAAGGAAATGACAATCGTTCCGGATGTGCGTAATTATACCGATGCACAGGCAGTAACACTTCTTAACGAAGCAGGTCTTGAGGTAACGCATGGCTATGAATATGATGATACGGTAGAAAAAGACTATGTCATATCACAGGAGCCGGCAGCAAATTCAGAAGTAGCACGGGGTACAACCGTTAAGATTATCGTAAGCAACGGTAAGGAGTCGGTTCCTGCTACGGTTCCGAAGTTAGTCGGTCTGTCAGAAGAAGATGCGGCAGCAGCATTAACTGAGGCGAAGCTTGTCGGAAACCCATCTTATGACTATGATGATGAAGTGCCGGAAGGTCAGGTCATCAGTCAGGATATCGAAGCAAATTCCCAGGTTGAGGAAGGAAGTACGATATCATATGTTATAAGCAAGGGCAAAGAAAGCCATACTTATTCGGCAACCTTCTCCGGTTCCATAACAAATATAGATTATGATTTTGATACCTTTGGAAATGTAAAGGTAGAGATATCCTATACTGTAGATGGCAAATCGTACTCGATATACAGCGGTGCGGCAGGTGTGGATTCATTCCCGCTTGATATCAGCGGAGCACAGGCTATAACGGGACTTACAACAAATAGTGGTTCATTTAGCATCGTTATATCCGACAGTGACGGAATCGATGTAACATCGAGCTTTAATACCGGTGGAATATCGGCAACATTTGCACAGGAGTAGCAGTCATATATGAATGGAAAGATTGTGAAAGGCATTGGTGGCTTCTATTATGTTCATGCGGAAGATGGACGTGAATATGAGTGCCGTGCCAAAGGAATTTTTCGTAATAAGAAAATAAAACCTCTTGTAGGGGATAACGTAAAAATTGAAGTGCTTGATGAGATGAATAATCTAGGTAATATCGCAGAGATATTGCCTAGATTTAACTCTTTAATAAGACCTGCTGTGGCAAATGTCAATCAGACCGTTATTATATTTGCGGTTTCAGATCCGGAACCGAATTTCAATTTGTTAGACAGATTTCTTGTCAGTATGGAGCAGGCGGAAGTCGATACGGTGATTTGCTTTAATAAAATTGATTTAGCCGGTTTTGAGAAATATAAAGAAGCATGTGCATCCTATGAGAAAAGCGGATACAAGGTTATTTATATCAGTGCAGGAAATGACATTGGAGTAGAAGCCCTTAACGATATATTGCAAGGCAGGACAACAGTATTTGCAGGACCTTCGGGGGTAGGAAAATCATCTACGTTAAATGCCATAAAACCGGACACAATGGCCAAGACGGGGGATATCAGCGAGAAAATCAGACGTGGTAAGCATACGACCAGACATTCGGAGCTGATATGTATCAGAGAAGATACCTATATTATGGACACGCCGGGTTTTAGTTCCTTGTATATAGATTCCATAGAATGTGACGAGCTAAAGGAGTTTTTCCCTGAGATTGCCGTATATACAGGAAAATGCAGGTTTCATATGTGTAATCACATCAGTGAGCCGGGCTGTCTTGTAAAAGAAGCGGTTGAAAAGGGCGAAATCAGTAAAATACGTTACGATAATTATGTTATGTTGTATAACGATTTAAGAGAAAAGAGGAAATGGTAATATGTTGATACTTTCACCATCATTATTGTCGGTAGATTTCAGTAATATAGCCGAAAATGTACAGGCTATCGATTATGCGGGAGCACAGTATATCCATTTGGATGTTATGGATGGCGCATTTGTTCCCAATATTTCTTTTGGGCCGCCTGTCATAAAGTGCATCAGAAAGACAACAGACAGGATTTTTGATGTACATTTGATGATAGAAGAGCCTGACAGATATCTGGACGATTATAAAGCATGCGGAGCTGATATTGTAACGGTACATGCAGAGAGCTGTAAGCATTTGCACAGAACCGTTATGAGAATTAAGGAGCTGGGTATGAAGGCAGGCGTTGCACTGAATCCGTCTACACCATTATCTGTATTGGATTATATCCTTCCTGAGCTTGATATGGTACTGATTATGAGTGTTAATCCGGGATTTTCGGGACAGTCGTTTATTCCGTCATCCATCCGGAAGATACAGGATATGAGAAAGATGATTGAAGACAGAGGTCTTGATATTGACATACAGGTTGACGGAGGCATTAATCTGAAAAATGTTTCGGAGGTTATAGAAGCAGGAGCAAATGTAATTGTTGCCGGTTCTGCCATATTTAGCGGAGAGCCTGCTTCCAATGTGAAATCTTTTCTTGATGTGTTCAAGAAGTATGAGTAACAAAGCTGAAAGGCAGTAAAATTTTTATAAATATAAACATGTATTATAGAAGCTAATCAGGCTTACGGATATTGAAGGAGGAGCGACAAAGTGACGTATTTGATTATATCCGGTGGTACGGTGGAGCAGCAGGTAATGCAGAATACACTTTCGGCATATTCCTTTGATGGTATCATTGCTGTAGATAAAGGCATTGAAGCATGTCATATGCTGGGAATACAACCCAATCTTGTTGTGGGAGATTTCGATTCGGCAGATGACAAGATTGTAAGGATGTATAAAACGTGCTGTGACTTCATTACGCTAAATCCTCATAAGGATGATACCGATACAGAGTATGCAATTACCTATGCGATAGAGCATGATGCATCCCGTATCATTTTGCTTGGTGCTACGGGAACAAGATATGACCACGTCATTTCCAATGTCGGTTTGCTGAAAAAATGTGTTGATAAGGAGATAGAAGCATATATTATAGATGCACATAATAGAATTTCCATGATTAATAGGGATACAAGAGTGTTTAAAAGCGAATATCCGTATATATCTCTGCTGCCATATGACGGAGCTGTATATCATGTAGCCCTGAAGGGCTTTGAATATGACGGAGAGGATATCTGTCTTGAATCCGGAACAAGTCTTGGTGTAAGCAATTCAATATTATCGGATTATGCTGATATAACCATGAAAGACGGTTATTTGATATTATTTGAAACAAAAGATTAGAAAACAAAAGATTAGGCTGTCCACGATAGGACAGCCTGTTTTGTGTTTTATCCATTTTGTTTTATCCATTTATTATTTCAGGATCATCATTTATTTTTTCTTTGTATTCTTTTTGGATTTCTCTTTGTCTTTCTCTTTTGCTTTATCCTTAACTTTTTCTTTTACGTGTTCTTTTATTTTTTCTGTTTTGGACTTATTTTCGTCGTCAGAATTTTTCACATCAGACTTATGCTTTTCTGATGCAGATTTATCCGCTTTGTTTTTTTCATCGTTTGCATTTGTTTCTTTTACCTTGTCGGTAATTTTTGTTTCGATTTCCTGAATCTTATTTCCGTATGCTTCGGTAATAGGCGTGGAGTAGAGCGAAACATAATAGCAGTAAAGTGCTTTATATTCCTCTGAGGTTTTATATCCGTTTGTATAGATATGTCCATGCATTTCGTCAATATGCTCCGTGCTCAGCTTCTTGGCTATGTGGAGAGCAATATTCGAACAATGACTGCCGATTCTTTCAAGGCTTGTAAGGATATCAACCAGTGCAAATCCGCCGGCTATGCCACATTCACCTGTCTGCAGTCGGATTACATGATGGTCTTTTATGATTTCTTTAACCTCATTAATGGTCTGTGCAAGCGGTTCTATTCGGGATACTGCCTGCAAATCATCATTTTTAAAGGCGTTAAAGGTAGTATCAATAATATTTGCAGTTGCACTGAGGGCGATATGAATTTCGTTGCTTCCCTGTTCAGAGAAAGTAATCTTTTCATCCTCGATATTACGTGCCGTATTCAGAAGCGTCTCACAGTGGTCTCCGATACGCTCCAAATCACTGATACTGTTTAACAGCTCCGATGCCAGCCGTCTGTCAGGTTTGGTAAGTGCTTTTGAGGTTATCTTCAGCAGATATGAATTCAGTGCACTTTCACATTTGTCTATAAATTCTTCGTTTTCAAGAAGAACAGCAGCATCCGTTTCATTGTATTCAGTAAGAAGTCTGCAGCCTATATCAAAGTTTTCCTTGATGGCATCTGTCATGGAATACATAACCTTTCGACATTGTGTGATAGCAATATTAGGGGTATCAAGAAGTCTGGTATCAAGGGTGGCAAGCTCTTTATCAATTTTAGATTCCCCGTCATCCTTAAATATCTTACCTGTAATATTTGCCATAAAGCTTGAAAATGGCAGAAGGATTACGCCTGTTATCAGGTTGAATAACAAATGTAAATCAGCGATACCGCCACGGTTTATTACCTTTTCCATAAATGGAAAAGCAATAAACATCTGAAGCCCATATATCATGATAATAAAGAAAACTGCTCCAAATATATTAAATAAAAGATATGACATTGAAACACGTTTTGCTTTCTTGTTTGCACCGATACTTCCCAAAAGGATAGTCATGCATTTTCCAATATTCTGACCGATAATAATCGGTATGGCAGTTCCGTATGTAACAACTCCTGTAGAAGAAATTGCCTGCAATATACCGACTGATGCAGAGGAGCTCTGTATTACGGCGGTAAGAGCAAGTCCGATAAAGATACCCAATATCGGATTATTAAATGATGTAAACAGTTCCTGGAATTTTGCGGATTCCTTGAGCGGTGCAAAAACACCTTCCATGGTAGTCATACCAAAAAATAATACACCAAGACCTACAAGAATTCCGGCAATATCTTTCTGTTTCTTTTTCTTGGAAAACAAAATGATAAAGGCACCGATACAGATCAGAATAGGGGCAAAGGATGAAGGCTTCAGCAGTTTTATAAAAATATTCTTTTCACCTAAATCACCCAGTCTCAATATCTGTGCTGTAGCTGTACTACCTAAATTGGCGCCAAATACGACAGGAATCGCCTGACTAAGCTTCATAATACCGGCATTTACAAATCCGATAAGCATAATTGTGGTAGCCGCTGAACTCTGAATAATTGCTGTTACAGCTGTTCCCAGTGAAAATCCTTTAATAGCTCCTGTGGCTTTGCTTTTTCCGGTAGTCAGCTTTTCAAGAATTTTTTCAAGACTGCCGCCTGCCAGATTTTTTAATGATGCACCCATCAGGTTCATACCATAAAGGAATAAACCTACACCACCGAGTAATGTGAGAATCGAAAATAAGTCCAAGGTAAAATCCTCCTGAATTGAAAGTAAAATTAATATAAAATTTATGTAAAATATTTCATCAACAGAGATTATAGCATACAAATATAATTAGTTCTATCAATTTTGACATTATATCTCAAAAAAATACACATATAATCGTGTATCAATCAGTAGAAGTATTATTGAAAATGTGATAAGATTGTGTAAATTTGAAAAGCGTGGTGGAAGTATGGCAGTATTTAGTGAAAAACGAGTATTAGAAAAAAAACAAAATCATGTAAGAGGTATCGTAACAGCCGGTCAGGTATCAGCAAATGATATCATACTATGGTCTGTTTTTTTGATGCCTGTTCATATTGCTTTATTCGGAGCGGGACAGTGTATTGTATCGATAGGACTCTTTGCCGGAAATGTCTTTATGTGGCTGTTCCTTTCTAAAAGAATGAATTCCTACGCAGCATTTTCGAATCAGAAGATATATAATGCATCGGAATTTTTTGCGGCAAGGTATGGCTCGATAAGTCTTAAAAATCTGTCGTCATTCATATGGATAGCTGCATTAGGTGCCATTTTAGTTTCCGTAATGAAAACGGTTGTTAAAATTACATCAGAGATTTTAGACATTAACCGATATTTATGTCTTTTCGTTTTTTTGGTAGTACTTGTTCTTGCCACCATATTATTGGATAGCGGAATCATAGGAATCTGTAAAACAATCATATTAGTGGCTGTTATTACTGTAGCCGTTACAACCATCGTGTATGTATTTTCGGTTTATCATGCAAGTGAGCTTCTTGATTTATACAGAAAATCCAATATCCCTACAGATACCAGCAGATATCTGAATATTTTATACTATAAGGGAAAGCTTGTGGAGGTAACGGATGTTATTTCGATGCTGGCAGTAGGAATAGGCTGTATCGGTATGCCGCTTATGTATAAAGAGGTTATCAATATACGTGATGTAAAGAGGCTTGACAGAAGCGGGATATGTGCAGTTGTATTTGAAGGCTTGGCAATATTAAGTACCAGTATTGTGGCACTTCTTGTGGCACCGGTTATCCATCCTGATAAACTGGAGGAAATCGGAAATTCATCTGACTTTTATAATATGCTGTATCAATCGTTATTGTCTGGTGAAGAATATGCACAGCCTGTAAGGATAGGTATATTACTGATTTATTTGCTGGCGGTCATCATTCTCATGGAGTCATTAATGAGAACCGTATCCGAGCATGTTCGTGGACTGATACCGTCGTTTCATAAAACATTTTCCGATAATGTAAAGATGATAATAAACATTTCGGTTATTGTTCTGGTAGGCATTGCAGTATTCATTTGTGCCGGTTGTTTGGAATTTAATTCATTAGAGGTCATCATAGTGGGCTGGGGGATATGTGCAGGAGCCCTTGCAGCACCTTGCATTATGGCTCTTATGTGGAAGGGTGCGACAAAAACGGGTATGCTTCGCGGGATGGAAACAGGTTTGCTGGTATATCTTATATGGAAGTTTGTACCGATGATCAATAATATGACAATGTACGAGGCTACCGGTGTATGTGCGGATTTAGTTGCCTTTCTCTTTAGTCTGGCTGCGATTATTATATTGAGTATGTTTACGCAAAAAACAGATGAAGAGGAACAGAAGGTATTTGAACAGATGAGGCAGAGTCAGAGATGATATTTAACATAGCGTGTGTAGGAAAAATAAAAGAAAGTTATTATACGGAACTGATAGAGGAATACGGAAACAGTCTTTGTAATGGCAATCAATTAATCATCAGACAGGTGGCTGATGAACCGATTTCAAGGAGTGCAGGTGATGCCATTTATGCAAAGCTGATAAAAGCCGAAGGAGAAAGACTGCTTGCAAATATAGGAAAGGACGAATATGTTATTGCTCTTTGTATTGAGGGAAAACAGACGGATACAAAGACGCTGCGGCATATCATTCATAAAGCTTCCGACAAAGGCTGCAAAGAAGTGACATTTGTAATAGGCGGTTCACTCGGACTTGATGACAGATGTGTCAAACGGGCAGATTATAAGCTTAGTTTTTCAAGAATGACATATCCCCACCAGCTTATGCGCGTTATGCTGGCAGAGCAGATAAAGCTTATTTGTGATATGTAATATGATTGTTGATTGTATATGCCCTGTATAATTGTTCGCTCAGTGCTACCGCTGTAAGCTGTGAGGACATTTGTGGTACTGTTATGGAAAAAAAGTTCATATCGGCAGGATATTCGGAAGCATAGCCAATGTAATAACAGATTTTTGATATGCCGTTTGCCATCATATGATTCAGCAAAGCAGCGTATTCTTCAGAAGATATGGTTTCTGCATTCCTGTCAGCGGAAGTGATTACGGAATGATATGTATTTTTTTGTGGACTGAATGACGGTGCCTTTTTTGAGCATAATAAATTCAAATGGCAATAGGGTGATAATCTTTTTCTATATTCATCGATTGCTGATTTTATTTTAGAATCGGTTTTTTTACAATTGATATAAATATTAATTTCCATGGCATTGTCCTTTTTCCCTTTTGAACTATCATATCACACAAGTGGTATTGATAGCTATGGACAAATGCATTTTTTTAGTTTATATTGTAACAGTTCACGCATCAATATGCATAGCAGAAGCATAATGATGCGTGCATAGATAAATTTAGAGAGGTTCTAAGGATGAAGAAGAAAATACTTGCGCTAGATATTGACGGAACGCTTACAAATTCAAGAAAAGAAATATCGCAGAAAACATTGGATAAATTAATGGAAATACAGGAGCACGGACATATCGTTGCAATTGCATCGGGAAGGCCGCTTCCCGGAATAAGAAAGATTGCGGATTTATTGCAGCTTGATAAATATGGCGGATATGTACTGGCTTTTAACGGGGGACGTATCGTTCATTATCAGACCGGCGAAGTTGTTTATCAGGCAAATATTGATAATCAGACTGCTAAAAAAATATATGATTATGCACTGAAAATGGATATCGGTATGGTTACCTACGAGGGGGATGTTGTGATAACCGGTACACGGATAGATGACTATATGGATATGGAAGCAAGACTGAATCATATGGAAATCAGACAGATTCCTGATTTCAGAGCGTATATAGATTTTCCGCTTAACAAGTGTTTATTGACCGCAGAGGACAAGAAGGCTGCCGCTGTGGAAGAAGAGCTTAAGCGGCTATATGGCAATAAGGTAAATATATTCCGTTCAGAACCGTTTTTTGTAGAAATTATGCCGCCTGATGTACATAAGGCGACATCACTTGAAAAGTTACTTGGTATTCTGGGGATGGATGTAGCGGATTTGATTGCCTGCGGAGACGGATATAATGACCTGACCATGATACAATATGCAGGAGTAGGTGTTGCCATGGCAAATGCCCAGCAGGTCGTTAAAGATAATGCTGACTATATCACATTAAGCAATGATGAGGATGGACTTGTTCCGGTTATTGACAGGTTTATTCTGAACGATTTATAAAAAATATGATATTTCTGTTAAAATAATTGAATTTAGTGTTGGTTTGTAGTAGAATATCGTTGTTTGTGTTGTAAATTTGTGTATAGATTCATGAATAATAGGAGATTGTTATGAGCAGGCAGGATGATATAGATAAAAAAGGTGCGAAGAAGCATAAAAACAGATGGTGGCTGATTGCATTTGTAATTGAAATCATAGTCATTATTATCATTGTGGTTTTATTTGTAAATGAATATATAAGCAGTCGCATTGGTATGATAGAACATAAGGAATTGGATGAAACGATTGTAAATAACGAGATAGACGAAGCAACCGTTAAGAAAATGACGGAGGGATACAAAACGATAGCGCTGTTTGGTATTGATACAAGAAGTGCGGATATGGAGGAAGAAGGCGTACGTTCCGATACGATTATTCTTTGCTGTATTAATAATGATACCAAGCAGGTAAAACTTGTTTCAATCTATAGAGATACCTATCTTGAGCTTGTAAATGATTATCAGTCATATGAAAAGGCAACACATGCATATGCATATGGCGGACCGCAGGGAGCTGTAAACATGCTGAATAAAAATCTGGATTTGAATATTTCAGAGTATGTGTCAGTAAACTTTACTGCCCTGACGGAAGCAATCGATGCATTGGGTGGTCTTGATATAGAGCTTAAATCCAGTGAGCTTGACAAACTGAACCAGTGTATCGATGAACAGATGAGAATAAACGGTATTCAGTCCAACTATGTATATGAAACGGGTGTTGTTCATTTAGATGGTGTACAGGCAACAGCTTATGCGCGTATCAGAAGTACAGACCAAGGCGATATAACAAGAACCTGGAGACAAAGACTTGTTATTCAGAAGATGATTGAAGCAGCCAAGAGTGCAGGACTTTCAAAACTGATGGATTGTATCGATGTGGTTGTTGGTGATATTTCATCAAGTCTTTCAAAAGACGAAATTATTGAACTCGCAAAGGATTGTTTTGATTACGAGATTGCAACTACCACAGGTTTTCCGTTTACTTATACATCACCTACACTTGAAGGAAAGGGCAGTGTTATTGTTGCGGCAGACCTTGAGACAAATGTGATAGCACTTCACAGATTCCTCTATGACGATATGGACTATGTTCCTACGCAGACCGTTAAGGATATCAGTGCAAAGGTTGTAAGTGACAGCGGCACCTATAACACACTGGATTTAACAACCTTCCAGGTGGAAGATGATGTTGACTCAATAGTACAGTAATCATAAAAACGACTATATGGAATGACTTATCATTTTATATAGTCGTTTTTGTAAATTTCAGTTTAAAATAGCGGTATATTGTGATATACTATCTAGGAAAAATTTAGGGAGCATTTTGTTTCCCAATATTTATGAGGTATCAAAATGGAAACGAAAAGAGTACTTTTAAAGATGAGTGGTGAAGCTCTTGCAGGAGATAAGAAGCAGGGCTTTGATGAAAAAACAGTAAAGGACGTTTCGAATCAGGTTAAACAGATTGTTGATAAGGGAATTGAGCTATGTGTTGTCATTGGCGGTGGAAATTTTTGGCGTGGACGTACATCTGAAAATATGGACCGTGTGAAAGCGGATTCCATCGGTATGCTTGCGACGGTTATGAACTGTATCTATACGGCTGATTGTTTCAGAACCTGCGGAATAAAAACACATATCATGACACCGTTTGTATGTGGCAATATGACAGAGCTTTTTAATAAGGATAAAGCGATTGAATATATGAAAAACGGTGAGGTTGTATTCTTTGCCGGCGGCATAGGTCATCCATATTTTTCAACGGATATGGCAACTGTTCTTATGGCTATCGAATGTGAGGCGGATGTCATTTTATCTGCAAAGGCGATAGACGGCGTATATGACAGCGACCCTAAAACAAATCCAAATGCAAAGAAGTATGATTCCATCAACATGAGTGATATTGTGGATAATAAGCTTGGAGTTATAGACCTTGCTTCAGCAGTTCTTGCAATGGAAAATAAAATGCCTATGATGCTGTTCGGACTAAACGGTGAAAACAGTATTGTCAAGGCTTTAACAGGTGAATTTACAGGAACATATGTAAATGTATAAATTTGCCTGATAACAGCAGAAGGCTTGTGAATAAAGAATTCAAAGATAAAAGGTAAACGGTATATATCAATAATCAGGAGGTATAATATGTTAACACAGTATGAGGACAAAATGCAGAAAACACTTGATAATCTCGAAGGAGAGTATGCTTCGATCAGAGCGGGCAGAGCCAATCCGAATATTCTCAATAAAATAAAGGTAGAGTATTATGGTACGCCTACACCGATGCAGCAGCTTGCAAATATTACTGTACCGGAGGCCAGAACGCTGATGATTTCTCCTTGGGAGGCATCTCTTGTGAAGGCTATAGAAAAAGCAATCCTTAATTCCGACCTTGGTGTTACCCCGAATAATGACGGAAAGAATGTTATTTTGAATTTCCCTGAGCTGACAGAGGAAAGAAGAAAAGAGCTTGTAAAGGATATTAAGAAAAAGGGCGAAAGTGCAAAGGTTGCCATCAGGAATATCAGACGTGATGCAAACGATAACATTAAGAAGCAGTTGAAAGGCGGAGAAATGTCAGAGGATGAGCAGAAGGATTATGAGGATAAAATCCAGAAGCTTACTGACAAATATGTAAATCTTGTGGATAAGGCAGTGGATTCAAAGTCTGCAGAGATTATGACGGTATAGTCTGGAGATATTATGGAACGTGAAATAAACGGTGAGCTTTTGAATATACCGGAGCATGTTGCCATCATTATGGATGGAAACGGAAGATGGGCAAAAAAGCGTTTGATGCCACGGAATTTCGGTCATGCAGAGGGAGCAAAAGCGATAGAAAGAGCTTGTGAAAATGCGGATGAATTGGGAATCAAATATTTGACGGTTTATGCATTTTCAACTGAAAACTGGAAACGTTCTGTTGAAGAAGTAACGGGTATTATGAATATATTTCGAAAATATCTGGTAGACAGTATAGAACGTTCAAACAGAGAGAATATGAGAGTCCGTATTATTGGAAAAAGAGACGGGCTTCCGGAGGATATTATCGAAAAGATAAATAATCTGGAGAAGGAGACAGCGAAAAATACGGGACTTCAGTTTAGTGTTGCAATCAATTATGGCGGAAGAGATGAATTGACGAGAGCGGTAAGAAGTATTGCGGAGAACTATAAAAATAATGAGCTTGATATTGAGGATATTACGGAAGAGCTTATTAGTAAAAGGCTGGATACAAGAGAACTGCCTGACCCTGATTTGTTAATCAGAACAAGCGGGGAGTTTAGAACGTCAAATTTTCTGCCTTGGCAGATAGCATATTCGGAATTTTATTTTACGGATATACTTTGGCCTGATTTTGATATGGATGCTTTGGTAGATGCCGTAAGATATTATAATAAAAGAGAACGCCGCTTTGGTGGTGTGAGGTAGATGTATGTTTAAACAAAGAGCGATTAGTGCGGTTTTTCTTGTTATCATAGCTGCAATAACACTTTATTTTGGCGGAGCAGTAACATGCTTTGTAATGTGTGGTGTTTCTTTCATCGGAACAATGGAGCTGCTTCGTGTGTATGAGCTTCATAAAAAGGGTATCGGTATTGTGGCTTATATAGCAACAATACTTTATTATGTATGCTTATATACCGGACACAGCAGCTTTCTGATGCCACTTATGGTACTTTATCTTCTGGCAGTTCTTGCAGTATATGTTCTTACTTATCCTGCTTATGACGATAAGAAGATTATGGCGGCATTTATGTCATTTTTCTATGTAAGTGTAATGCTTTCCTTTGTTTATTTAATCAGGGATATGAAAAACGGACTTGTGCTTGTTCTTCTTATATTTGTAAGCTCATGGGGAAATGATACATGTGCATATCTGGTAGGAAGAGCGATTGGCAAACATAAGATGTCACCAAAGCTCAGTCCTAAAAAGAGTATAGAGGGACTTGTTGGCGGCATAGCAGGTTCCGGTATTCTGGGTGCAATATTCGGAATGATATATCAGCATTTTGTCGCTGATATTCATATGGCGCCGCTGATATTTGCCGTTATCGGGGCGGTAGCTGCCATACCTGCCGTTATAGGAGACCTTGCAGCATCGGCAATCAAGAGAAATAATGATATTAAGGATTACGGAAAGCTTATACCGGGACATGGCGGTATATTGGATAGATTTGACAGTATAATATTCACGGCACCGATTGTATATTATCTGATCGTTTATTTGCTTTAGAAAGAGGATGCCCCCATGTTGTATATATCCTTCAAACAATATATACAACATGGGGGCTGTTTACATAACGGAAAGGGATATGATATGAAAAATGTAGCGATTATCGGCTCTACCGGTTCTATAGGAACACAGACACTTGAAATCGCAAGAGCCAATAAAGATATCAATATATGTGCATTATCCTGTGGTTCAAACATAGAATTAATAGAAAAACAGGCGAGAGAGTTTAAACCGGATATCGTAGGCGTATGGAGCAGAGAGGATGCCGGCAGGCTGAAGCTTGCATTGGCCGATATGGATATTACGGTTGTATGGGGAATGGATGGACTGATACAAATCGCAGAATATAAGACCTCGGATATATTGGTTACGGCAATTGTGGGTATGATAGGAATAAGACCGACGATTGCCGCGATTAAAGCCGGTAAAGATATTGCTTTGGCAAATAAGGAAACCCTTGTTACGGCAGGTCATATTATTATGCCGCTTGCCGGAGAATGCGGTGTATCCATCCTTCCGGTAGACAGTGAACATTCGGCGATATTCCAGTCGCTGCAGGGCAATAAGCATGGAGATATAGCCAAAATACTTCTTACTGCATCAGGAGGCCCGTTCAGAGGAAAAGACAGGGAATTTCTTAAAAATGTTACACTTTCGGATGCACTTAAGCATCCGAACTGGAGTATGGGAAGAAAAATTACAATAGATTCGGCAACCATGGTAAATAAAGGACTTGAGGTAATTGAAGCGAAATGGTTGTTTCATGTACCGCCGGAGAATATACAGGTAGTAGTGCAGCCGCAGAGTATCATACATTCCATGGTAGAGTATAAAGACGGGGCGGTAATTGCACAGCTTGGCACACCTGATATGAAGCTTCCTATTCAGTATGCTTTGTTTTATCCTGATAGAAGGTATCTTGCGGGAGACAGACTTGACTTTGAGAAGCTGACCTCAATTGCCATAGAAAAGCCGGATATGGATACATTTCTTGGACTTCGGTTTGCATATGAGGCTATTGAAAAGGGTGGTTCCATGCCGACGGTATTGAATGCGGCAAATGAAAAGGCGGTAAGCCTATTTTTAAGTGAAAAAATACGTTTTCTTGATATTTACGAAATTATCAGAGAATGTATGGACAGACATCGTGTTATTGAGAATCCGGATATAGACAGTATTCTTGAAACAGAAAAATGTGTCTATGACTATATAGAAAGCAGGTGGTAAATTGAACATTATACTGATTATACTTGTATTTGGCGTTATTATTTTTTTCCATGAGTTGGGGCACTTTGTTGTTGCCAAGATTAATCATATTACGGTTTTGGAATTTTCCATGGGATTTGGTCCAAAGCTGTTTGCATTTACAAAGAAAGAAACAAAATATACGTTAAGACTGATTCCGCTTGGCGGATATTGTATGATGCTTCACGACGATGATGAAGAGCATACCGACGGAACGGATGAAAATTCCTTCGACAAGAAATCTGTCTGGGCGCGTATGGCAACCATACTTGCCGGCCCTGCCATGAATTTTGTAATTGCGTTTCTCTTTTCCTTGATTATTATACATTTTTGCGGCAGTGACCCGGCAGATATCGGTGTTGTGTATAATGATGAGCTTATAGCAGAATATGAGCAAAAGGCGGAAGAATGTGAGATACTTGCAAAGGAATATGAAGCAGCAGGAAAGACGGAAGAAGCCGAAGAAAAAACAGATGAGGCTGAATATTATACTGCTGCCGTACAGGAAATAAAAGATTCCTTCAAAGGTAATTATCCGGCTGAAGAAGCAGGTATTCAGGCAGGAGATAAGGTTGTCAAGATAGAGGGAAGCAATGTAAAGAATTTTAGAGAGCTTCAGATATATCTTCAGATATATGGTGACGGTTCACCGATTAATCTGACACTTGAGAGAGAAGATGGCACGGAATATGAAACTACCGTATATCCGGCAGAAACGCCAAACGGATATAAGGTAGGTATTATCAGCGTGGGTTACCAGCTTCCTGAAGGCTTCGGTGAGCTGTGTAAATATGCGGCATTAGAGACAAGATACTGGGTTAAAGCCACTTTCTTAAGCTTAAAGCTGATTGTGACAAGACAGGTAAGCTCTGATGAGGTATCAGGCCCTATCGGTGTGGCAAAGAGTATGAACAATACATTTAATGAAGCGGCAAAAAGCAGTATGCTTGATTTGCTTCTGAACTGGCTGAATTATATTGTGCTTCTCTCAGCGAATCTGGGTGTCATGAACCTGCTTCCGATACCAGGTCTGGATGGCGGAAGATTCCTGTTTCTGCTGATTGAGCTTGTTACACGGAAAAAGGTGCCAAAGGAGAAAGAGAATGTCATTACCCTTATAGGATTTATTCTGGTAATGGCGCTGATGGTAGTGATATTGTTCAATGATATAAAAAATGTATTCTTTTAAGGAGATTCTATGTACAGAGATCATACAAGGGTTATAAAGATTGGTGATAAGGTTATCGGTGGAGGAAACCCAATTCTTATTCAGTCGATGACGAATACAAAGACATCCGATGTCAAGGCAACCGTAGAACAGATTTTAAAGCTGGAGGAAGCAGGGTGTGACATCATCAGATGTACTGTAAATGATGAGGCGGCAGCGCTTGCCATACCTGAAATAAAGAAGCAGATTCATATTCCATTTGTTGCTGATATCCATTTTGATTATAAGCTTGCCATCATGGCTATAGAAAATGGGGCAGACAAGATAAGAATCAATCCCGGAAATATAGGCGGAAGAGAAAATCTTGTGAAGGTGGTTGAAGCTGCCAAGGCAAAGAATATACCGATACGTGTCGGCGTAAACAGCGGCTCGCTTGAAAAAGAGCTTGTCGAAAAATATAATGGCGTTACGGCAGAGGGGATTGTTGAAAGTGCCTTGGATAAGGTCAGAATGATAGAGGAATGTGATTATTATAATATGGTTATCAGTATAAAGTCCTCCGATGTTATGATGTGTGTGAAGGCGCATGAGCTGATTGCTGATAAAACGGACTATCCGCTTCATGTCGGTATAACGGAAGCAGGAACTGTTTTGAGAGGAAATATTAAATCTTCCGTAGGTCTGGGATTGATACTTGGTCAGGGCATTGGTGATACCATAAGGGTATCACTGACAGGCGACCCGGTTCAAGAAATCATTACGGCAAAGATAATATTGAAGACACTTGGAATCAGAAAAGGGGGCATTGAGCTGGTATCCTGTCCGACATGCGGCAGAACGGAGATTGACCTTATCGGACTTGCAGATAAAGTAGAACAGCTTGTGGCTGATTATGATGATCTGAATATTAAGGTTGCCGTTATGGGCTGTATTGTAAACGGACCGGGGGAAGCAAAGGAGGCTGACCTTGGTATAGCCGGTGGAAAAGGCTGCGGTCTTTTGATAAAGAAAGGCGAGATTGTAGGAAGAATAGAGGAAGAGGATTTTATTCCTGTTCTGAAAAGAGAGTTAGATAACTGGAGTGAGTAGCATTGGATTACGGAAACAGTGAATTATTCTTCAATGTTTTTGAAGGTTTACAAATGGATACAGAGCTTAAGGACTTGTTTCTTGAGGTATATGTCACAAAGGTTACCATGCTGCAGCATAAGAAGTGTCTGACGATAGATATCGCTTCTAAGCATATCATCAGCAGACCGAATATTGTGGCGGCAGAGGAGCTGCTGAAACGTCATTTGTTTGGCAATAAAAATATTCAGGTTGTGATTCAGGAACATTATGAGCTATCCTCCCAGTATAATGCAAGGACAATTACTGAGGTATACAAGGATAGCATTTTGTATGATGTTGAAAAGTTTAGTCATGTTGGCTACAGGCTTTTGAAGAAAGCGGAGTGGTTTTATGATGAGGGAATTATTACCCTTGCCATGGAGGACACAAAAATAGCAAGAAGTCATGCGGCATCTATCAAGACTTATATGGAGGATATGTTTCAAAACAGATTTTCCATGGATATTAACACCTGCTTTGAGTATACGGATTCGGACAAGGAGACACTACGAAAGGCAAATGAGCTGAAAATGAAGCTGGAAGTAGAGGCCATTTTGAATAATCTGGGAAGCAGCGAAGTGATTGTTGTAGATGGAAAAGCGGTTGATACTGCAAAGGCTGTTTCTAAGAAAACGGTTTCTGTGGAAAAAGAGACAGCGAAGACGGAAAAATCAAGTAAAAAGCCTGAAGCCTTTGCGGCAAAGAAAAGACGTGGTTCCTCATATGACCCTGAAGTTTTCTATGGCAGAGAGTGTGAAGGAGAGCTTGTAAGTATTGCTTCTCTTGAGGACGGTATCGGAGAGGTGTGTATTCATGGACAGCTGATTCATATGGATACAAAGGAGCTGCGTAACGGTAAGACCTTATTTACATGCTATATAACGGATTTTGAAGATACGATAGGATTTAAAGTCTTTGCAAGCGAGGAGGATGCCCCGGTATATGCAGATGAGCTTAAGATAGGAAGCTTCTATAGGGTGAAGGGTGTTCCGCTTTATGATACCTATGCAAAGGAAGTCAATATATCCTCCGTAAAAGGGATTAAGCATATACCGGATTATCGTGTACCAAGGACAGATACTGCCCTGGAGAAGCGTGTTGAGCTTCATATGCATACTGTTATGAGCGAAATGGACAGTGTGGTTGATATCAATGAAATCGTGAAGAGGGCAAGTGACTGGGGGCATAAGGCGATTGCCATAACAGACCATGGTGTTGTGCAGGCATTTCCTATTGCAGCCCATACAAAAGGTCTTTCGGATGGTTTTAAGATTATATATGGTGTAGAGGGATATTTTGTAGACGATCTTAAGGATTTGATTATCAATTCCCGTAATCAGGATATCCATACGGAATATGTTGTATTTGATATAGAAACCACAGGTCTGAGTGCAAAACACAACAAGATTATAGAAATCGGTGCCGTAAAGGTTAAAGATGGTGAGGTAACAGGGAGATTTTCCGAGTTTATCAATCCTGAGGTGCCGATTCCATATCAGATAGAGCAGCTCACCTCTATCAATGATGAGATGGTTATGGATGCGCCGACTGTAGACGTGATACTTCCACGGTTTATAGAGTTCTGCAAAGATGCAATTGTTGTGGCACATAATGCGGCTTTTGATACAGGCTTTGTAAAAAAATTTGCAAATGACTTAGGTCTTACATTTACAAATACAATCCTGGATACCATGACACTCAGCCATGTATTGCTTCCGGAACTGGGAAAATATACCTTGGACAGGGTGTGCAAGGCATTTAACGTCAAAAATGAACATCATCACAGGGCGATTGATGATGCAGAGGCAACTGCAAAGGTGTTTATGCATTTATTTGATATGCTGGTGGAAAAAGGGATAGAAAGAATCGATGATATCAATAAGATGGGACAGGCATCCGTAGATACAATCAGGAAGGGCAGGACATATCATGGGATTATTCTTGCCAAAAATGAAATCGGACGTGTGAATCTCTACAGACTGATATCGGAGTCCCATGTGAAATATTTTAACAGAAGACCAAGAATGCCGATGAGCCTGATTAACAAATATCGTGAAGGGCTTATTATCGGTTCGGCATGCGAGGCCGGTGAGCTGTTTCGTGCTTTGGTAGATGATGCTCCTGATGAGGAAATCGTAAGGCTTGTAAATTTCTATGATTATTTGGAGATTCAGCCTCTTGGAAATAATGAATTTATGACAAGGAGTAAGGACAGACCTTGTACATATGAGGATTTAAAGAATTATAACAGAAGGATTGTGGAGCTGGGTGAGAACTTTCATAAGCCTGTAGTTGCTACATGTGATGTGCATTTCTTAAATCCTGAGGACAGTATATACAGAGCAATTATTATGAAGAGCAAGGGCTTTGATGATGCAAATATGCAGCCGCCGCTTTATTTCCGAACGACAGATGAAATGCTTGCGGAATTTGAATATTTGGGCAGTGAGAAGGCAAAAGAGGTTGTGATTACGAATACGAATCTGATTGCCGATATGATAGAGTATATCGAGCCTGTAAGACCTGATAAGGCACCGCCGATTATCGATAAGTCGGATGAAACGCTGACAAAGATTTGTTATGATAAGGCGCATCAGGTATATGGCCCGGACCTTCCGAAGGTCGTTGTAGACAGACTGGAGCGGGAGCTGAATTCCATTATTTCAAATGGATTTGCAGTTATGTACATTATCGCCCAGAAGCTTGTGTGGGATTCCAATGACCACGGCTATCTGGTAGGTTCAAGAGGCTCCGTCGGTTCTTCATTTGTAGCTACGATGGCAGGTATAACGGAGGTCAATCCGTTATCACCGCATTATATATGTCCAAAGTGCCACTACGTTGATTTTGATTCGGATTTGGTAAAGGAGCATTCGGGTATGTCGGGCTGTGATTTGCCTGATATGAATTGTCCTAATTGTGGCGAGCCGCTTATAAAGGAAGGGCATGATATCCCGTTTGAAACCTTCCTTGGCTTTAACGGAGATAAGGAGCCTGATATCGATTTGAATTTCTCGGGAGAATATCAGGCTAAAGCCCATGCCTATACGGAGGTGCTATTTGGCAAGGGTAAGGCATTTCGTGCCGGTACGGTAGGTACGGTAGCGGAAAAGACGGCTTATGGCTATGTGTATAATTATTTTAAGGATGAGATAAAGGACCGGCTTAGAGCGGAGGCTATGGCATCGGGCAACATGACTCCGAAGGAGATTGAGAAATATGTGGAGGAAAATGCCATTGTCAAGAAGCGTAATTGTGAGCTGGAGAGACTGGCACTAGGCTGTACCGGTGTAAAGCGTACCACAGGACAGCATCCGGGTGGTATGATTGTTCTTCCGAGACATGAGGAAATTTATTCCTTTACGCCGATTCAGAAGCCGGCAAATGATATGACCACCGATATTATAACATCGCATTTTGAGTATCATTCCATAGACCACAATCTGTTAAAGCTTGATATTCTGGGACACGACGATCCGACCATGATTAGAAGGCTGGAGGATTTGACGGGAATTGATGCTACTACCATCAGGCTGGATGACAAGGCTGTGATGTCATTATTCCATAATACGGAGGCGCTGGGTATCACACCTGAGGATATAGGCGGAATACAGCTTGGAAGTCTGGGCGTTCCGGAGTTCGGTACGGAATTTGCCATGCAGATGTTAATTGATGCAAATCCAACATGCTTTTCTGACCTTGTTCGTATCGCAGGACTTGCTCACGGTACTGATGTATGGCTGGGAAATGCACAGGAGCTGATAAAATCGGGAAAATGTACGATATCCACGGCTATATGCTGTCGTGATGATATCATGGTATACCTGATCCATATGGGACTTGATCCGGGAATGGCATTCCAGATTATGGAGAATGTCCGTAAAGGAAATGTAGCCAAGGGAAAATGCGGCAAATGGGAGGACTGGAAGAACGAAATGACAGCCCATGGCATACCGGACTGGTATATATGGTCCTGTGAGAAGATAAAATACATGTTTCCTAAGGCACATGCTTCCGCATACGTTATGATGGCATGGCGCATAGCATGGTTTAAGGTAAATTATCCTATGCAATACTATACTGCATTTTTCAGTATCAGAGCATCGGCATTTTCTTATGAGATGATGTGCTTTGGCAAAGAGAAAGTGTTGTTTTATATTGAAACCATATCCAGAATCGATAAGAGCAGACGTTCAGCGAAGGACGAGGAGAAGCTTCGTGACCTTAAGATTGTTCTTGAGATGTATGCGAGAGGCATTGAATTTATGCCAATCGATATCTACAGGGCAGATGCCGAGCGGTTTCAGATTATCGATGGAAAAATCATGCCGTCCTTTGCGTCTATAGAAGGTATGGGAACGAAAGCGGCACAACAGATACAGGAGGCGGCATCGAAAGGTACGTTTATCTCTAAGGAAGAACTGGCATCAAGGGCGAAGATAGGAAAGAGTGCTATTGAGAAGCTGAGTGAACTGGGGATTCTTGATGATATGCCTGATACGAACCAGTTGACATTTGACTTTATTTAACGGGAGAGTCCGTGTGGCTGAAAAATGTTAAATGCAGGATTCTAGTCTCAAAGTTATATGAAAATTGAACATCATAAAGAAGCATTGAATACTATATTGTGTAATAATGGATTTGGAGATGCATTTATGATGGAAGAAAAAGAAATGCCTATTGTTAATACATGCAGCTTTATGAATGTGAAACCGATTATGATGGATTTGCCTTATCCACCGGTTCAGGTGGAAGGCAAAAATCAGGGTTATGCCAATTTGCTCAGCATTGATTATTGTGGTGCAGTATCTGAAATGTCTGCAATTACGCAGTATATTAATAATGAAAACCGTTTGTCCGGTGAAATGTGTCCTCTTGCACAGACCATTTTGGGAATTGCAATTGCGGAGATGATACATTTACAGAAACTGGGACAAATGATTTTTTTACTGGGCGGCAATATTGATTTTATAGCAAAAAGGCGTGATGGAAGACGGCAAATGTGGACACCGGAGTATTTGACAATTCCGGATGATTCCAAAAAGATGATAATGGCTGACATTGAGTCAGAAAAAGCAGCAATTAACCAATATAGGACACATATAAAAATGATAAATGACGGTTCTATAAATGCGGTGCTGGAAAGAATCATAAAGGATGAAGAGTATCATATATTACTGTTGCAAAATTTGTTAAAAGATTTGTAATTGATAATCATTCGGACATTGATTTTTCAGCCTGTAAATAAGAAAGACAATCGTGAAGGATAAGGCAAATGATAAGAAAAAAACTTGCAAATTCGATATGCCTGTTGTTGCTTTTCATATGTTTATGCACAGGCTGTGGCTATTTTCATGATTCAGGCATTACAAATACGGGGACGGAAGCAGGTACAGAGGACAGGGAAGCTGCTGCAACAGAAGAAGATGCTGAAGTTATTGCAGCGGAATTGAATGAATCGGTTGCAAAATCCAGCAGAATAGAAACAGTGGAAACTGCAGATTGGTTTGATGTGCTTCCTGCTTATCTGGGGACTCCGTATGTAGAGGTAAACAAGGATATTCCTTTTTTCACAGAGGAGGAAAAAAAGAGAACGGATGCTTTCGAGACGTATCGTGATTTGGATGATTTAGGCAGGTGCGGCGTGGCATATGCCAATATTTGCGAGGAAATTATGCCGACAAAAGAGCGGGAGGACTCTTTAAGCTCTGTTACTCCTTCCGGATGGTGTCAAAACATGTATGATGGCGAATGGCTGCTGAATCGTTGCCATTTAATAGGCTATCAACTTGCAGGAGAAACTGTAAATGAAAAAAATCTGATTGCGGGAACAAGATATTTTAATGTTGAAGGGATGCTTCCTTTTGAGAATACGGTTGCCGACTATATAGATGACAATCCGTATAACCATGTTCTGTATCGGGTGACGCCGATATATAAAGACGAAAATGATTTAATGGCTTATGGCGTTTTGATGGAAGCATGGTCGGTTGAAGATAATGGATACGGTTGTCAGTTTTGCGTATTTGTATATAATGTCCAACAAGGGGTAGAGATTGATTATGCTACAGGAAAGAATTGTGCTGCAGATGAGACCTTGAAATCCGATTCTGCCGATACGAAAAAAGACAGTACATATATATTAAATACAAACAGTAAAAAGTTTCATAGAGAAGACTGCTCTAATGCAGGAAGAATAAGTGATAAAAATAAGTCTGTATATACAGGGGATAAGGAGGATTTAATATCACAGGGCTACAGTCCTGCTGAATGCTGCAATCCTTAAAGGAAATACGGAGAATTTTGAAAAAATGCGTGAAATAGCGGCTTGTTTCAAAAATACGAAAAAAGTACAAAATTTTAAAAAAAGTGCTTGCATTTCTCTTTTGTTTCTGCTATATTAAACAAGTCGCAAAGATATGGTTCGTTGGTCAAGCGGCTAAGACGTCGCCCTCTCACGGCGAAAACAGGGGTTCGATTCCCCTACGAACTGCTGAAAGGATGCTGATTATCAGTATCCTTTTTTGTTGCCTATATTAAGAAAATGAACAGGAATCCGGTTTGATTCAAACGGGGTTCCTGTTCGTTTTTTATTATATATTTTCCGCAATCTTTGTAACACCCACATAGATTTGTGAGATTTTATACCATGTTTTGTAGTCGGTAACACCTGTTACGGGAAGATTGAATATTCTTTGGAAGCTTGAAACGGCATTTGCCGTAGCCTGACCATAAATGCCGTCAGTAGCTATGGTAGCGATAGCAGGGTAATCCTGTGCAATTCGGTTTAACTGCCTTTGAAGCTGCAGTACCTTGTCACCGGAAGAACCAATAGTCAGATTATAGCCCGGATAAGAGGAAGGGATACCGGCGATGGTTTCGGCATTGTTGACAAATATGGAGTTTCCATAGTAATATCTCAAGATTTCAACGGCGGATAAACCATCATCGGCAAGTGCTTTTGAACCCCACTGGCTCAACCAGTTTGGACATGTGACCCTTTTACCGTCGCAGTATTGGGTAAATAGTGGTTGACTGACATTGGGCCTTGACAGAAAATTTGCAAATTGCTCATCAACAACCTGAGATATGCTTTCGTATATTGTTTTGCCATATATCCATTTCTGGTCAAAGGCAGTATTGCTTGTAATCGTGAAGTCATATCCTTTTCCCCGATACCATTCGGTATATACCCTGTTTAAGGTAAATGACATGATAGCAAGTATGTTTGCACGCAGCGCTGCATCGGGCCAGGTTGCATATATTTCGTTAGATGCTACATTTTTAATATATTCTTTGTATGGAACATAGTAATTTTTGGCTGTAGTGTCTGTGGGTGCACCATCATGTACGACGATTGTTTCAGGAATAACAACCCTGCTTAATACGATTTCACCTGTTTCAGCTTCCGTTTTTATTTCATCCTCAGCTATTTTAGGGGGAAATTGTTCCCATAATGTATGCGCATCAATAACGGTGGGATCATAGATTGCTTCATCACTGATAGAAGGTGTAAGTTCTACAGGTTGTATAGCCTGATTATCTTCAAATATCTGAACGCCTGTAATAAGCCGCTGGTCGAAGCCACTGGCAGTTATTTTAAGATTGTATTCAGCATATGGCTGGTTGTCAGAGGGTGACATGCTGTATTCTAAAGGCGGTGCTTCAAGCTCAATGTTTTCCGTAATGCCGTTTTCATCCGTTGTTACTTTTTCTATTACCTCATCGGGAGCACCTTGTAGAGATATTTCTATATCAGCATTTGAAATCGGTATGTACAGATTGCTGTTTGTAATCTGTATCTTTAGTCTTCCCGTGTTATTTCCATTTGCCATTTTCATAAACCTATTTTATAATCTATGTATTATATGAAAAAGAATAAACAATTATGACCGGGTTCCATGAAATACGCGGTTACAGATATGTTATATTTCAGATAATTTTATGTTCGGAGGTTATTGATATGCCATATTTTCCAATGTTTGTAAACCTTGAGACAAAGAAGGTATTAGTGCTGGGCGGTGGAAAGACTGCGCTTAAAAAAATAAATTCGTTGCTTTATTTTGGTGCCAGGATTGCCGTGATTGCACCCCGTATATGTGATGAAATTAAAGGGATAAGAGGAATTAATGTCCGTGAGGGTAATATAACTCTGGAGGTTTTGGATAATGCCGATATCGTAGTGGCGGCTACAAGAAATCAGGAGGTAAATACGAAAATAGGGACATATTGTAACGAAAAAAGAATTCCTGTAAATGTTGCGGATAACAAAGAACTGTCCAGTTTCTTATTTCCGGGTGTGGTTGTCAGAGATGATTTGGTGGTAGGAATAACAACAGGTGGAAACAGCGCAAATGTTTCCAAACAGATAAAGAATATGTTAGACAGAATGATTCCTGCGGAATATGGAACACTTACACGTAAGATGGCAGCCTATACGGAGCTTGCAACGCTCAATATAAAGGATGCTGCTTTAAGGGATGCCGCTCTTGATGAGCTGGTAAAAACTGCAATCAACAACAAATGTAATCTGAATGACAAGAAGGCGAATAAGATTCTTGATAAATATTACAGAATGGAGAAATGTGGACTTTAGAAAAAACTTCTTGCATTTATTGGAAGAAGTGGTATAATATTTTAGACAGTTAAATAAGTTACATGATGAGAGTGGGTTGTGACCCACTCTTCATTTTTGTTGTAAAGCATTCGGAGGAAACTGCCGGCGGCAGGTTCTGTAGATGCTGATGAATTTCAGAAGGGTGGTATTACTACGAAGAAAGCAGATATTGAGGCAAAGACAACCGAGCTTGTTATGCCGATTATTGAAGCAAATAATCTGGAGCTGGTGGATGTTGAATATGTAAAGGAAGGCAGCGATTACTATCTCAGAATATATGCGGATAAAGAGGGTGGAATAACAATCGGTGATTGTGAAACAGTAAACAGAGCACTGGGGGATTTGTTGGATGTGGAGGATTATATAGGTGATGCCTATATACTTGAAGTAAGCTCTCCGGGCCTTACAAGACCGCTTAAGAAGGAAAATGATTTTAGGAGAAGTATTGGTAAGGTTGTTGAAATAAAGACATATACAAAGATTAACAGTGCTAAAGAATTTGAAGGTGAGCTTACTGCCTATGATGAGAATTCCGTCACAATTAAATTGGAAGATGAAGAAGAATTAAAAATATCCAGAAAGGATATTTCAATGATAAGATTAGCATTTATTTTTTAAAATCAGGAGGATAAAAAGGTGTCAGAAATTATCGAAGCATTAAATCAATTAGAAAAGGAGAAGAATATCAGTAAGGACATACTGCTTGATGCCATTGAACGCTCTCTTAAGGCTGCATGCAAAAAGGATTTTGATACAGACGAGAATATCAATGTAGTTATGGATAGAGAAACCGGAGAGTTTCATGTATATGCCCAAAAGGAAGTCGTGGAAGAGGTTGAAAGAATGGCAACCCAGATATCGCTTGAGCAGGCGAAGATGATAAAACCGTCATATGAGCTTGGGGATATTGTAAATATTGAAATTACGACAAAGGATTTTGGAAGAATCGCAGCACAGCGTGCCAGAAATGTTATTGTTCAGGCAATTAACGAGAGTGAGAGAGATGCAATATATGATCACTTCTATATGAAGGAGAAGGATATTGTAACGGGTATTGTTCAGAGACGTGTCGGTGATAATGTAAATGTAAGTCTGGATGACAAAACCGAAGCCATACTGAAAGATACAGAGATGGTTCCGGGTGAGACCTATAACAGAGGAGACAGAATAAAGCTCTATGTTACAGAAGTAAAGAAGAGTTCAAGAGGACCGAGAATAACCGTTTCGAGAACACATCCTGACCTTGTCAAGAGATTGTTTGAGAAGGAAGTAACCGAGATTGCGGATGGTACGGTGGAAATAAAGAGTTCATGCCGTGAAGCAGGTTCACGTTCAAAGATTGCAGTGTGGTCGAATGATGAGAATGTTGATCCGGTAGGTGCATGTGTAGGTGTGAACGGTGCCAGAGTCAATGCGGTAGTTGAAGATTTAAATGGTGAGAAGATTGATATTATTTGCTGGGATGAAAACCCTGCTATATTCATAAAGAATGCTCTTAGTCCGTCGGAGGTTATTGCTGTTGATGTTGACCTCAATGAAAAGAGTGCATTTGTAGTTGTTCCTGATTTTCAGTTATCACTTGCCATCGGCAAGAAGGGACAGAATGCAAGACTTGCAGCGAAGCTGACAGGATATAAGATTGACATCAAGAGTGAATCACAGGCAGAAGAAATGGGATATTTCTCAGAAGAGGAATCCTATGAAGAGGATTATGATGCGTATGATGAGCCTGTTGATGAAGAAGGAATGGATGAAGAGTAAATGCAGTTTATTGTTTATTAATATCCGAATCTGATATTAATTGGGTACAGTTAAGGAAGTGATGTAATGGCAAAGAAAATACCCCTTAGACAGTGCCTTGGCTGCCACGAAGCAAGGGATAAAAGAGAACTTATTCGTGTGGTAAAGGATAACGAGAATCATTTTGCGATAGATGCTACAGGTAAAATGAATGGCAGAGGGGCATATATCTGCAAGAAAAAAGAATGCCTGGAAAAGGCAATAAGGAGTAAGTCTTTAGAGAAATCTTTTAAGATGAGTATTCCTGCGGAGGTTTATGAAAAACTAAATAAGGAGCTGGAAGACATTGGAAAATAAGAAGATTTATTCTATGCTTTCTTTATGTGCCAAATCAGGGAGACTGGTAAGCGGTGGTTTCTCTGTTGAAAAAGCTGTTAAGAATCAGAGTGCTTATCTGGTGCTGGTGGCACAGGATGCATCAAATAATACAAAAAAACTGTTTAACCAGAAATGTAATTATTATAAAATACCTTATTTTGAATTTGGTGATAAGGACAGCCTCGGGAAATTTATCGGCAAAGAGATGAGAACCTCTGTTGCCGTGTTGGATAAGGGATTTGCGAATCAGATAGTAAATTACATGAATGTGAAAGAGAATGTGGAGGTGTAACATTTGGCAAAAATGCGAGTACACGAATTATCAAAAGAATTAAACATAGCAAATAAAGATATTATAGAAACCCTTGCAAAAAAAGGGATAGAAGTTAAAAGTCATATGTCGGCTCTTGATGATGATATGATAACATACGTCAAGGGAATATATGGAGCAAAGAAGGCGGAGCCGTCAAAAAAGGCTGATGCTGTCAATGCGGATTCTGCAAAGAAGGCAGAGCCTGCTAAACCGGAAATACCAAAGAAGGCAGAGCCTGCTAAGCCGGAAATGCCAAAGAAGACAGAGCCTGCTAAGTCGGAAGCTCCAAAGCCGGAAGTTTCAAAGAATGCAGAGCAGTCAAAGAGTGAGTCTGTGAAACAGCAGCCAAAGAGAGAAGCTTCAAAAACGGCAGCAAGAAATGAACAGTCTGCAAAGCAGGGGCAAAGAGCAGATAATCATTCTAAATTTGTCAGAGAAGATAAGGTAAGATATAGTGACAGACAAAGAGGTGGAGAAAGGCCTTCAGGTGACAGAGTTCGTTTCAATAGCGGAGAGCGTCAGAACAGTGACAGAGTAAGATTCAGTAATGGTGACAGACCAAGATATAACAGCGGTGACAGACCGAACGGTGACAGACCAAATGGCGACAGACCAAGATATAACAACGGTGACAGACCAAATGGTGACAGACCAAGATATAATAATGGCGACAGACCAAACAGCGACAGACAAAGATTTGCCGGTGGTGACAGACCGAGATACAATAACGGTGACAGACCAAACAGTGACAGACCAAGCGGCGACAGACCAAAATTCGGCGGTGACAGACCGAAGTTTGCAGGTGGCGACAGAAATAATAAGTTTGGAAATAAGCCAAACAATATGGCATTTTCAAAAGATGAGGATGATGACAATAATAACAATCAGCGCAGAAGAAGCTCATACAAGAATGAGCGCAAAGATTTTGATGCGAAGGAAATGCCGGGCAAGGATTTAAAGAGTCAGAACAGAGATAACTATAACAGGGATAAAAATAAACCTCGTAAAGGTAATAGAAGAACTCCTGAAGAAGTAGAGGCAGATATCAGCAGATTGGCAAAAAATGTTCGTAATAAACCGGTAAAGCAGCAGCCGGCACAGACTGAGGAGGATATTGATACCATCAGAACCATTACTCTTCCTGAGATTGTTACGATTAAGGAGCTTGCGGATATCATAAAGACACCTGTAAATGCACTGATTAAGAAGCTGTTTTTATCAGGAAAGATGGTTAATGTTAATTCAGAGCTGGATTTTGAATCAGCATCTGAGATAGCGCTTGAATATAACTGTATTGCTGAAGAAGAAGAAAAGGTTGACGTGATAGAGGAACTGCTGAAAGAGGATGAGGAAAATGAATCGGATATGATTTCAAGACCTCCTGTTGTCTGTGTAATGGGTCATGTAGACCATGGTAAGACTTCACTTCTTGATGCAATAAGGGAGACAAAGGTTACTTCCGGCGAGGCAGGCGGAATTACGCAGGCGATAGGTGCATCCGTTGTAGAAGTGAACGGACAGACAATCACCTTCCTTGATACACCGGGACATGAAGCATTTACAGCCATGCGTATGAGAGGAGCACAGTCAACGGATATCGCAATTCTTGTTGTCGCTGCTGATGACGGTGTTATGCCACAGACAATTGAGGCTATCAATCATGCAAAGGCTGCCGGAATTGAAATTATTGTAGCAATCAACAAAATAGATAAAGAAAGTGCTAACATTGAACGTGTTAAGCAGGAGCTTACCGAATATGAACTGATTCCGGAAGATTGGGGCGGTTCAACGGTATTTTGCCCTGTTTCTGCACATACTAAGGAAGGACTTGATAATCTTCTTGACATGATTCTTCTGACAGCCGAGGTATTGGAGCTTAAAGCAAATCCAAACAGAAAGGCCCGTGGTATCGTTATCGAAGCAGAGCTTGATAAAGGACGTGGTTCTGTAGCAACCATGCTTGTTCAGAAGGGAACGCTCCATGTAGGAGATTATCTTGCAGTTGGTTCTTCTCATGGTAAGGTTCGAGCCATGACAAACTCAAAGGGTGAGCGTGTTAATGAGGCTACGCCTTCTACACCGGTACAGATACTTGGTCTTGATACAGTGCCTGATGCCGGAGAAATATTTATGGCAGTAGACAATGAGAAGGAAGCAAGAGCGATTTCGGAGACCTATATTTCACAGGGCAGACAGAAGATGCTTGCTGATACAAAGTCAAGAATGTCACTGGATGACCTGTATAGCCAGATTCAGGCTGGAAATGTGAAGGAGCTTAAGATTATTATCAAGGCTGATGTTCAGGGTTCTGTAGAGGCGGTAAAGCAGAGCCTGTGCAAGCTTTCTAATGAAGAAGTTGCCGTTAAGTGTATTCATGCAGGTGTTGGTGCCATTAATGAGTCAGATATTATTCTGGCATCTGCATCAAATGCCATTGTTATAGGATTTAATATACGTCCTGATGCAAGAGCGAAAGATATCGCTGATTCAGAGGGCGTAGATATAAGACTTTACAGGGTTATTTACAATGCTATTGAAGATATTGAGTCAGCTATGAAGGGAATGCTTGACCCTATATTTGAGGAGCAGATTATAGGTCATGCAGAGGTTAGACAGACCTATAAGGCTTCCAACGTAGGTGTGATAGCAGGTTCATATGTATTAGACGGTACAATTAACAGAAATTGCAGTGTCAGAATAACACGTGAAGGCAACCTTATATATGAAGGAAAACTGGCATCCCTTAAGAGATTTAAGGACGATGTTAAAGAGGTTAAATCCGGTTTTGAATGTGGTATCGTGCTTGAAAACTTCAATGATATTGCAGAGGAAGACCAGATTGAAGCATATCAGATGGTAGAGGTTCCAAGAAAATAATATGAGAAAAGACAGTGTAAAAAATAACAGAATTAATGTGCAGGTACAAAGAGAACTGGGACGTATCATCAGCAGAGAAATAAAGGACCCGAGAATTAATCCCATGACTTCTGTTGTAGATGTGGTTGTAACACCTGACCTTAAGTATTGTAAAGCGTATATTAGTGTGTTGGGGGATGCGGAGTCTGTAGCAGATACTCTTGCAGGATTAAATAGTGCAATGGGCTTTATAAGAAGGGAACTGGCACATTCCGTTAATCTTAGAAATACACCTGAGATTACATTTATAATGGACCAGTCTATCGAATACGGTGTCAATATGTCCAGAAAAATTGATGAAGCAATCAAAGAGATAACAGATAAGGAAGCTGAGTCAGAAGAAGATGAATGATTTTATCAAAGAGATAGAGGCTGCAAATACAATCGCCATAACAGGTCATATCAGACCGGATGGTGATTGTGTAGGCTCTACCATAGGCTTATACAACTATATAGTAAGTAATTACAATAAAACCGTGCAGGTTTATCTTGAGGAGTTCTCCAAGGATTTTATGTTTTTAAACGGAGCAGAACTTGTAAAACATGAAACAGATGGTAGGGTATATGACCTTTGCATAACCGTCGATTGTGGAGATGCAGAGAGACAGGGCGTATTCATTCAGTATCATAATGAGGCGAAACGAACTATGTGTGTAGACCATCATATATCCAATCAAGGGTTTGGTGATGTGTGTTATGTAGATGTAGAAGCATGTTCTTCCGCAGAAGCTTTGTTTAAGCTGATGGATACTGACAGGATCAACAGCGCTGCCGCGGAAGCTTTGTATATGGGAATTGTCCATGATACAGGAGTGTTTAAACACAGCAATACGACTAGAAATGCTATGACGGTTGCAGGACAGCTTATTGAAAAAGGAGCAAGACCGCATTTTGTAATCGATGAAACATTTTATAAGAAGACTTTTGCACAGAACAAGCTTCTTGGAATTGCTTTGTCAAAGGCAATGTTATATGCAGGCGGCAGGATTATTCATTGTGTGCTGACGTTTGATGATTTTGACAGCGTGGGTGCATCAAGTATTGATACTGACGGCATCGTAGACCAGCTCCGTATTACCGAGGGGGTTGAGGTAGCATTTTTCATGTATCAGCTTGGTACGGATGAGTACAAGATATCGCTTCGTTCCAACAATATCGTTGATGTCAGCAAGATTGCATGCAGTCATGGTGGCGGCGGACATATCAGAGCCGCTGGCTTCTCCATGACCGGAGAGCCTGATGCCATAGTGGATGCAGTTGTGGCGGATATCAGCAAACAGCTGTAAAGAATATGCAAGGTTATATGAAAAAAGGTAATGTTAATGTAGTGTTACGGTTAGCCATTTGTCAGCTGCTATATATGTATTGTTTGAAGAATATTAAAATACGTTGGCACTTAACGAGCGAAGCGAGTTTAGTACCATTACGTATTTTACAAAGCGCAAGCGGTTCGTAAAACAATACATATATAGCAGCTGACAAATCGTTGAAATAAGGATGCTTTATGATAAACGGATTTGTAAATGTATATAAAGAGCAGGGATATACATCATTTGATGTGGTTGCAAAGCTTAGAGGAATATTAAAACAGAAAAAGATAGGTCATACAGGCACACTTGATCCACTGGCAGAAGGTGTGCTTTTGGTATGTCTGGGAAATGCCACCAAGATGTGTGATTTGTTGACAGAGAAGAATAAAAGCTATACCTGTGTTATGCTTCTTGGAAAAACAACCGACACCGAGGATATAACAGGGAAAGTTTTGACGGAAAATAATAATATCCCTGATGAAGAAACCGTGAAATCAGCCATAATGTCATTTGTCGGTGATTATCAGCAGCTTCCGCCGATGTATTCGGCTATTAAGGTAAATGGTAAGAAGCTGTATGAGCTGGCAAGACAGGGAATCGAAGTTCAAAGAGAAAAAAGACCTGTAACGATACATCGTATAGAAATTGAGAAGACAACACTTCCCAGAGTAACCTTCAGGGTCAGTTGTTCGAAAGGCACATACATCAGAAGTCTTTGCCGGGATATCGGAGAGCAGCTCGGCTGTGGTGCCGTTATGGAGCAGCTTGTCAGAACCGAGGTAAAGGGGTTTGCCATAAAGGATAGTCTTAAGCTTTCTGAGCTTGAGAGGGCGAGAGATGAAGGAAATCTGATGGAGCATATTATTCCTACAGACATGCTGATGAAGGATTTGCCTGCGCTTCATGTAAATGAAACTTCCATGAAACTGCTTTTAAACGGAAATAAGCTGGCACCCTCGGATTTTGAGGAAAATGAAATTATTGATGGTAAAAATGTGCGGGTGTATGATGCAGAAGGTGAATTTAAGGCACTATATGCATATGACAATGATAAAGGACAGTATGTTCCGTTTAAAATGTTTTTATCATAGGAAATATTGCGAGAGATAGATATGGTTCATATAAAAGGTACAAAGAAGATAGAACTGAATATGAATACGAAAAGTGCTGTTGCCCTTGGCAAGTTTGATGGGATACATGACGGGCATATGCTTTTAATAGACAAGCTTTTAAAATGTTCCGAGGAAGGATATACAAGTATCGTATTTACATTTGATTATAGAGAAAATAGTGTATTTGATGTTGATACAATGAAAAATATATATACATCCGAGGAAAAGGCAGCCATTATAGAATCATTTGATATTGATATATTACTGGAATATCCATTTGACGATAAATTTGCCGCTATGGAGCCGGAAGCTTTTGTCAGAGATATCCTTGTATCCATGCTTCATGCAGGATATATTGTTGTAGGTGAGGATTTCAGATTTGGCAGAAACAGGAAAGGGGATGTAGGGTTATTGAAAAAAATGGCTGATGATTATGGATATCAGGTTATTGCCATGCCTAAAAGAACATCAGAGGATCATCAGATCATCAGTTCAACTTTAATCCGCGGACATATTGCAGCAGGTAATATGGAAAATGTAATAAAGCTTATGGGGAGACCATACAGCATAACGGGGAGTGTAAGAAAAGGAAAACAGCTTGGCAGAAGAATTGGAATACCTACAGCCAACATACTGCCTGAAAAAGGAAAGCTGTATCCTCCGGCTGGCGTTTATGCAACACGGATAAGGGTTGTAGATGCAGATATGGGTACGTTCCATGACTCATTCAGATTTTACAGGGGAATAACAAATATAGGAGATAATCCTACGGTAAATGAAAATGGTAATATAACCATTGAGACAAATATATTTGATTTTGACTCGGATATTTACGGAAAAACAATCAAAATTGAATTTATTTCATATATACGGGCAGAAATGAAATTTGCCGGTGTAGAAGCACTTAAAAATCAAATGAATCAAGATATCAAATTAGCACAGAAAATTTTGAAATAAGAGTATGAACACTTTTCATTTCGATGCTTCTGTGCTAAAATTTTACTATATATTGGATTCGTGAAAGTGGTTTTATTTTATATTGCCATAATCGTAGATTTTATTCAAAATGTAAAGGGAGGAAAAGGATGATTAGTATGGGAAAGGGAAAAACAGTCCATAGAATACTTGCTTATGTATTAACGATATGTCTCGTAATATCAGGTATCAGTATTCCTGTATGGAAGGCAGAGGCAGATTCTATCAGTCTTGATTTGAAGCCGGACACAAGCAGGTACACGGCAACGGTAACGGAATCAGGTGGTACTTCTCAGTTAGATATCAATATTGCTGCCCCGTCTGAGTATAAAACGGTACAGGTATTGATTGATGCGGGATATACTGAACTTAAGATAGGCTATAAGGTATCAAAGTATACCGCATATTCAGGTGGTACACCGGGAGTATTGCCTTATATAGCTCATGGCGATAGCTGGAAATATACTACAGATGGCTGGAGTAATTTAAGTGATGCCGGCGAAGGCACAGTAACAATCTCACTTTCAAAGGCTACTGCCTCAGATGAACTGAAAAGATTTGGACTGCTGGTTTGTAATGTTACGGGAGAAGTAACCTATCAGATTACCTCTGCCGTTCTTACAGGCACAGGTTCGTCCACGGGAGGCGGCACAGGCGGCTCATCAGGAACGGGAAATGAAAGCCTTGAAGAAATAGGTACTGTAAGCAGTAAGGTTACAGCAGATTATACCATAGGAAGTGGAAGTAATGCCGGAGACGGATATTATGAATATGATATCAATATCAGTAATGGCAGCAGCTCATATATAAGTGACTGGATAGCCGTTGCAGATGTATCGGGAAGCGTAACATCTGTGGCAGACAACACAAGCTGGTCGGAACTTGCCGGTATCTATTCAAAAGGAAAGCTGTACATATACCCGAATACATCCAAGAAATCAGGCTCGGTAAGTGCGGGAAGCAGCCAGTCCTATTCAAAGATAGCCTATAATGGCGTGGCAAATACCGCTGTGATATCGGGAATAACGGTATACTACAGCTCATCGCAGGGAGCATTCAGCAATTTTATCAATTCGCTGGCATCAGGCTCAGGCGGGGCAGAGGATGGAAGTTTGGATATTGTTACGGATATAGAATATAATTATGCAAAGCTTCTTCAGGAGTCATTGTATTTTTATGATGCAAATATGTGCGGAACGGATGTAAAAGAAAAAAGTGAGCTTTCATGGAGAGATAATTGTCATACAGGTGACCAGTATGTGTCTTACGATGGTCAGATTATTGATTTGAGTGGTGGATATCATGATGCAGGAGATCATGCCAAATTCGGACTTCCACAGGCATATGCCGCATCCACTCTTGGCATAAGCTATTATCAGTTCAAGGCGGCATTTACAGAGCTTGGACTTACCGCACATTACAAGAGAATTATGGATAGATTTACAGATTACTTTGAGAGATGTACGGTTCTTGATGAGAATGGAAATGTAAAGGCATTTTGTTATCAGGTCGGTTCAGGAAATACAGACCATGGTTATTGGGGTGCGCCTGAGAAACAGGCAGACAGAAGTAATCAGGTATGGTTTACAAGCAGCAGCGTTCCTGCTACCGATATCGTGTGTGAAACAGCGGCAGCGCTTACTATCTATTATATGAATTTTAAATCATCTGATAGTAAGAATGCAGATAAAGCATTACAATATGCCAAAAAATTATTTGCTTATGCAAATAGTTTTGGAAGTAAGTCCTGTGTAAAGATAGAAATAGATAATGCAACAGGTAAGCCTTTTTATGACTCAAAAAGCTGGGAGGATGATTATGCGCTGGCGGCTGCGTGGTTATATAAGGCTACAGGAGACAGCACTTATGCATCTGCCTATAATAGTGTATACGCATCTAAAAACTGGGTAGGCTGGGTGCTTTCATGGGATGATGTTTCATCGATAGCCATGCTTTACGGACCGAATGAATCACAAAGAAAATATGTTGAAGATTATGTTACAAAAACAATAAGCGAGCAAACCCAGGCCGGTGATAATAATTATGTTAAGATTGAAAGCTGGGGTACAGCCAGATACAACTGTGCATTGCAGATGACAGGACTGATATATGACTCGGATAAATATGGCAGTTGGGCAAACGGTCAGATGAAATATTTGCTTGGTAATAATGCAGGGCATCATTGCTTTGTTATTGGTTATAACAAGTATTCCGTAAAATATCCGCATCATAGAGCTGCCAGTGGATATGAGGGTTCGGTTGCAGGTACAAGAGAACAGGCACATAGTCTGGTAGGAGCTCTTGTTGGCGGACCGTCTAATACCAGTTCATCATATATTGATACGGCAAATGATTATAATCAAAATGAAGTTGCACTTGACTACAATGCAGGTCTTGTTGGTGCAGCGGCAGGTCTTTATCTGTATATAAAAGATAACGGTACAGATGCGGAAAAGAATGTGCAAAAGACTGTTCCAAAGTCGGAAATATCAAATGAGATTAGAAAATTGCAGGAGGACACCTCAGAGGATCCATCCTCGGAAGAGCCGACAACAGAGGAGCCAAGTACAGAGATACCTGTTGTTAAGGTTGAACGTATTGATTTTGATAAGACTTCAATAACACTTTATGTGGGTGAGTCAGACCGTATCACAGCGGATGTGAAGCCTTTGGATGCAGCAAATAAATCGCTTGCCTGGTCCAGCTCAGACAGAGATGTAGTATCCGTGTCGGATGGTAAGATCACTGCGCTTAGCAAGGGTACGGCAACCGTTAAAGCTACGGCAAAGGACGGTTCAGGGGTATCGGCTGATTGTACTGTTACGGTAAAAGCGTTAGGCAGACTGACAGCGGATAAAGAAAAAATAGATATGGCGCAGCTCGTATATGGCTATACAAATAGTGATATAGAATCAGCAAAAGCTTCGGTTATTCTTACCAATACCGGAGAAAAGACAGTAGAGGGTGTAACGGTTGCTCTCGATAAGGGTTCATCATTTGAACTGACTAATGTTCCTGCTCAAAATATATCATCAGGCGGAACAGGTACAATTACAGTAAAGGCAAAGCAGTCACTAAACGCAGGAACCTATCATGATACAATCGAGGTAACATCTGACAGCGGAAGCTTTCATATTCCTGTTTCACTTACTGTTGTTAAGGCACTGTCCGATACTACGGTTCAGATTAAAGTGAATATGAAAACATATTCAGGAATTGCATTATCGGCAGATATAACAGGCAGTTCAAGTAATATCGAGTATGCCATAACAACTGAAAAAAATGCAGATGCATCCAAGCTCGTATGGCAGGATTTGGGGACATTTTCCAATCTGAATGAGTTTACAACATATTACTTATATGCAAGAAGTAAGGCTGATGATAATCATAACAGCGGTAAGATTAGTGCTGCTCTTGAGGTTACGACACTTGTACGTGATCCATATACAATAGATATCAGTAAGATAACATCGCCGGACTGTGCTTATATTGAAGCGCTGAAGGATTCAGACGGTGTATCAACGGTAGATGCATATATAAAAGATGGTGTACTTACGATATCACTTAGCAACAAGAATCAGCCGTATGTTATTACAGGCAGTAATAGTAAGCTTGTTGTAACAGCAGATGGTGTATCAGATATTACTTTAAAAAATGCAGAGCTTGATAAGCTTGAGCTTGGTATGTCTGATAGTGGCAGCGTAAACCTAAAGACAGAGGGTACAAATAAGATTCACTCAGGAATTACCTTGAATCAGGATAAGACAAACGCAGAAGCTGAACTGATATTATCCTCTCATGACAAGAATGGGGTACTGAATGTTTCTTCCACAGGTAAGCCTGCCATAGAAGTCATAGAGAAATTGACGATTGTTTCAGGCAATATTAATATCGGCTCTGATTATCAGTGTATTTTGGCAGGCTCCGTAGAAATAAGCGGCGGTAATGTTCAGGCATCCGTTGCAGGAAATCCCGAAGGAAGACCTGCAATAGAAGCTGAAAAGGAAATAACACTTTCAGGAGGAAGTATATCCGTAACAACGCCTTCTGAAACGGATATATCTTTTGGTGTGGCAGAGAGCGGAAAGATTGTGATAGACGGCGATGTTGCCATCACAGGAAATCCTATCTATTCAACAGAGCCGGTTGATAAAAACGGAGATAAACTTCGTACGGTAAATGTTACATTTGCAGATGATATGGGAAATACCTTAATGACATATCAGATGAAAACAGGAAGTGCACTGAATCTTGGAGACATCATTATAAAGAATGCCGACGGATTCGATTATGCTGCTTCAAAAGAGGATTATTCACTTAGCTGGACTGACGGAAGTAATGTTTACACTACAGACCAAAGAATTGAAAATATTAACGGAGATATAACGCTGAAGGCAGTTTGGACATGGAAAGTCGTTGATATTTCGAAGACATCGATAAGTGCTATAAAATCAGTCACATATACGGGTAAGGCTGTTTGCCCTGCTGTATCTGTTACATATAAAAATAATAAACTGACAGCCGGTACAGATTATAAGCTTACTTATCGGAATAATGTAAATGCAGGAACTGCAAGCGTAACAATAACAGGAATTCATAAATATAGTGGTAGTGTGACAAAGAGCTTTATCATCAATAAGCAGAGTATAGCAGGTGGTAATGTAAAATATACATCATCAGTTATCTATACAGGTTCCGCTCTGAAGCCGACGGTTTCCGTAACCTGTGCATCCAAGATATTAAAGTCCGGTACGGATTATACAGTAACCTATAAAAACAATAAAAATATCGGCAAGGCTTCTGTTATCATTACAGGTAAAGGAAATTATGCAGGTACACTGACAAAGACCTTCAATATTACCGTGAAGAAGGGCAAAGTCTATAAGGTTGGTAATTATAAATATAAAATTACAAATGCAGCCACAAACGGTAAAGGTACGGTTATGCTTATGGGAACGACAAAGAAGCAGGCAAAAGTTGTTATCAGGAGCACCGTAAAAATTGGAGGAAAGCGCTTTAAGGTTACTGCTATTAATAATAAGGCATTTAGGAAAAATAAAGCCATCAGGAAGCTTACGATTCCTGCATCCGTTACAAAGATAGGAAAACAGGCATTCTATGGCTGCTCAAAGCTGAAAACAATTACAATTTCTTCTACAAAATTAAAATCAAAGAATGTAGGCGCAAAGGCTTTTAAAGGAATTTATAAAAAAGCAGTTATAAAAGTACCGAAGTCAAAGCTTAAGACATATAAGAAGCTCCTGAAATCAAAAGGAGTACCGTCGAAAGCTACCATTAAGAAAAAGTAGGGCAGATATGGCTGATAAAATGGCATAAAAGCAAATTGGTACGCAATTATGACTGTGATAAAAATGCAGGTTGTCAAAAAAAAATACTTGACAGCCTGTATTTTTTATTATACCATATCATCTGATAAAGGAAAAATACTTTACAGGTGGTGATTTTTTGGAGAAGATAGTCAGACAGTCAATGTTATATGATTTTTATGGTGAACTGCTTACAGAACATCAGAAGAGCATATATGAAGAGGTGGTAAACAATGACTTGTCTTATTCAGAAATCGCCAAAATGAACAACATAAGCAGACAGGGCGTTTTTGATATGATTAAACGCTGTGATAAAAAACTGGAGGAATACGAAGATAAGCTTAAACTTGTAGATAAATTCCTTAGAGCCAAAGAACAGGTAAAGAAGATTAAAGAATGTGCCAATCAGCTTAAAAGTATCAATTCAGATGAAAATCTTAATAAAAAGATAGAAGAGATAGAAGCATATAGCGATTCAATTCTCGATGACTTCTGATAAAGATAATGGAGTTTGATATATTGAAGGCATGGTAGTTTTTTGACAGAGTAGAACATGATATAGGTTGCTATATCCGTAGAAAGGGAGATATTCATGGCATTTGACAGTTTGTCAGAGAAGCTGCAGAATGTATTTAAAAAGCTTAGAAGCAAGGGTGTCTTAACTGAAGATGACGTAAAGGAAGCTATGAAAGAAGTTAAAAGAGCATTGCTTGAGGCAGATGTTAACTTCAAAGTAGTAAAATCATTTATCAAGTCAGTCAGTGAAAGGGCAGTCGGTGAGGAGGTTCTTAAGGGACTGAATCCGGGACACATGGTTATAAAGATCGTAAAGGAAGAGATGGATAAGCTGATGGGCTCAGAGATAACAGAGCTTAAGCTTCGTCCTTCCAATGAGATTACCGTTATAATGATGTGCGGTCTTCAGGGTGCCGGTAAGACTACTACAGTTGCTAAGCTTGCGTATCAGTACAAGAATAAAGGTAAGAAACCGCTTCTTGTTGCCTGTGACGTATACAGACCTGCGGCAATAAAACAGCTTCAGATAAACGGCGAAAAGGTTGGTGTTCCCGTATTTGCAATGGGAGACAGCCATAAACCACTTGATATTGCAAAAGCGGCACTTTTACATGCGGCAAAAAATAATATCAATCTTGTGTTTTTAGATACAGCGGGACGACTTCATGTAGATGAAGATATGATGACGGAGCTGGCTGATATTAAAGCAAATATTGATGTTGCATATACAATCCTTACGGTTGATTCCATGACAGGTCAGGATGCCGTAAATGTTGCAACTTCATTTAATGATAGAATAGGAATAGACGGTGTTATCCTGACGAAGCTTGACGGTGATACCAGAGGTGGTGCTGCACTTTCCATAAAGGCAGTTACAGGAAAGCCTATTTTATATTCAGGTATGGGTGAAAAGCTTACGGATTTGGAGCCTTTTTATCCTGACCGCATGGCAAGCCGTATCCTTGGTATGGGTGATGTAGAATCCCTTATTGAGAAGGCACAAAATGCCATAGATGAAGAGAAAGCAAAAGAGATGGAACAGAAGTTCCGAAAAGCAACTTTTGATTTCAATGATTTTCTTGATCAGATGGCCCAGCTTGACAAGATGGGCGGTATACAGGATTTGCTGGCTATGATGCCGGGGATGTCCAGTCAGATGAAGAATGTTGAAATAGATGAAAACGCAGCGAAAACACCAAAGGCTATTATACAGTCTATGACACCACGCGAGCGAAGCTTACAGGACAGCATAACGCCTTCGCGTAAGAAGCGTATCGCAGACGGTGCCGGCGTACAGATTGCAGAAGTAAATCGTTTTCTGAAACAGTTTGAGCAGTCTAAGAAAATGATGAAACAGATGTCGGGTATGATGGGTGGAAAGAAGCGGGGCGGTTTCAAATTGCCGTTTGGCTTAAGATAACACGTAGCTGTCATAAACAGCTGCGACAATTTATATTTTTAGGAGGAACAAATAAAATGGCAGTAAAAATCAGATTAAGAAGAATGGGTTATAAGAAACATCCTTTCTACAGAGTAATTGTAGCAGATTCAAGATCACCAAGAGATGGTAGATTTATCGAGGAAATCGGTACTTACGATCCAAATCAGGAGCCTTCAGTCGTTAAGATTGATGAAGAGGCTGCAAAGAAGTGGCTTGCTACAGGTGCACAGCCAACTGAAACAGTTGCTAAGTTATTTAAGCAGGCAGGTATAGAGAAATAATATTACTTGGGAGGTATTAAAATGAAAGATTTAGTAGAAATCATTGCAAAATCCCTAGTAGATCATCCTGAGCAAATAAATGTTACAGAAACTGAAGAAGATGATATCGTAAAAATCGAGCTTACCGTTGCGCCTGAGGATATGGGCAAAGTTATTGGTAAGCAAGGCAGAATTGCAAAATCCATCCGTACAGTTGTAAAAGCAGCTGCTTCAAAGGGTGATAAAAAGGTAATTGTAGATATTAAATAAATACAAAGATCTTATGCGGGGGAGTGATACACTCCCCTGTATGTTATTATGCAGGGGAGAACAATATGGAAGACAGATTACGTGTAGGAGTTGTAACCACAACTCACGGAATAAAAGGTGAACTTAAGGTTTTTCCTACAACAGATGATATAAACAGATTTAAAAATCTTAAAAAATGTTTCCTGACGAATGGAAAGGAAACACTTGAGGTAAATTGTATTTCGTGTAAATTTATGAAAAATATGGTTATTCTGAAATTTAAGGAATACGATACGATAAATGCTGTAGAAAAGTTCAGGCAGTATGACATATTGGTGAATAGGGAAGATGCCGTAACACTTTCAGACGGGGAGTTTTTCATATGTGATGTTATCGATGCAGCGGTTTTTGACCAGAATGATCATTATATGGGAATCCTTGCTGATGTTTTGGAAACTCCTGCAAATCATGTATTTGTTGTGAAGAAGGAAAACGGCGATGAGAAACTGATTCCTGTTGTAAAGGAATTTGTATATGAAATAGATACTGAAAATAAGCGGGTTAAGGTAAAAGATTTTGATATGGTAGAGGCAGATTGATTATGAATTTTTATGTGCTGACATTATTTCCGGATATGGTTATGGATGGATTAAAAACCAGTATAACAGGCAGGGCAATCGAAGCCGGACTGCTTCATATCGAGGCAATCAATATAAGAGATTTTACAAATGATAAGCATGGCCATGTAGATGACTATCCATATGGCGGCGGAGCAGGTATGGTTATGCAGGCAGAGCCGGTGTATCGGGCATACCAATATGTCTGTGAGAAGATAGGGCGAAAGCCGGTGGTTATTTATATGACACCACAGGGCAGAACCTTTCATCAGAAGATAGCAGGCGAGCTGGCTAAGCTTGATGATATTATTTTGCTGTGCGGTCATTATGAAGGTATAGACGAGCGTGTTTTGGATATGATAGTAGATGATTATATGTCAATCGGTGATTTTGTATTGACGGGAGGAGAACTTCCGGCTATGGCAATTATTGATGCTGTATCCAGACTTGTTCCGGGAGTGCTGAATAATGATGATAGTGCGGAAATAGAGACATTCCATGACAATCTGCTGGAATATCCGCAATATACCAGACCGGCAAATTTTATGGGAATGGAAGTACCTGAGGTGTTACTTTCAGGACATCATAAAAACATTGAAGCATGGCGTCTGGAGCAGTCGATTATGCGAACAAAAGAACGCAGACCCGATATGTATGAGGAATATGTAAAGGCCCATGCCGATACAAAAAGAAAGAAAAAATAAAGAGGAGAATGAAAGATGAAACGTAAGATATTATTATTTACTGCAATGATAGTTGCACTTGCATCCTTTACAGCATGCGGTAAGGAAAAGAATGATGAGCAAAAGAGTGTTAAAGATGATTTGATAGAGCTGGTAGGAACAGAGATTCCTGATGAGGAGAAGAAAGAAATAGAGGCAATGAATACGTATAACGGATATTTTACAGGTGAAAGCGAAGTTGATACCGCAGCACTTCTTGCAGACCTTGAAAATACGATTATTCCAAAATATGAAGAGTTTATGACAAGTGTTGAAGCCATTGAGGTTGAGTTTGATGAAGTTCTTGCCATAAAGGAGCTTTATTACAGCTCAATGGATTATCAGCTTCAGGCACTTCGGCAGGTGGCAGAGGCATTAAAGGAAGAGGATGCAGATTATCAGAATGAGGCGGCAGCGCTTCTTGAACAGGCTGAGGGGAAATATGCGGAATATCTGACTGCCGTGGAAAAACTGGCATCTGAAAACAATATAACAATTAAAAATAACAGTAATATAACAGCTTCCAAGAATGATGATTCGTCAGAGAAGGATTCAGATACAGAGGCAGCGGGGGCGGAAACAGAATAATGTAACTGTTTTTTATTATTATTCACATTTATTTCATATCTTATTGCTATATTTTCTATATACGAAATAAGTTGGATAGGAGAATTTTATGGATAATATAAAAATACTTGTTGTAGATGATGAAAGCAGGATGCGAAAGCTTGTAAAGGATTTTATGGTAAAAGAGGGATATGTTGTTCTCGAAGCCGGCGACGGAGAAGAAGCACTCGACATTTTTATGAATAATAAGGATATTTCTCTTATTATTTTGGATATCATGATGCCTAAAATGGATGGTTGGGAGACCTGTAAAGAGATCAGGAAGTATTCACAGGTTCCTGTTATTATGCTTACGGCTAAATCTGATGAGAGGGACGAGCTCCTTGGATTTGAGCTTGGTATTGATGAATATATAACCAAGCCGTTTAGTCCTAAAATACTGGTAGCAAGGGTATCAGCAATACTTCGCAGAACTTCAGATGCATTGCTTGAGGATCAATTAAGCGCCGGAGGTATCAATATGGATTTGACAGCGCATCTTGTGAGTGTGGATGGCAAATCTGTAGAGTTAAGCTTTAAAGAGTTTGAGCTGCTTCAATATTTCATTGTGAACAAAGGTGTGGCACTTTCAAGAGAAAAGATTTTAAATAATGTATGGAATTATGATTATTTTGGGGATGCCCGAACAATCGATACCCATGTTAAGAAACTGAGAAGCAAGCTGGGCAGCAAGGGTGATTATATTAAGACTGTCTGGGGTATGGGTTACAAATTTGAGGTGGATGATGAAAGGCTCGATAAAGACTAAAATTACACTGTGTCTGATGGCGATTATAGCATTTATGATTGTATTATCATGCATACTCTCTGTGCTGTTTATAAAGAGATATTATTACAATGATATTAAAAATAAACTGATAACTACATATAATTCATGTAATAGAGAGTTTAGCAATAAAAAGAACTATGATGAAAAAACGCTGACAACAGATGTGTCAAATGAAGCAGATGCGATGATATACATTGTTGATGATATTCATAACAAGATATATACATCGGTAAATGAAGAGTCAACGGTATTTGAGAATCTTGAATTTATTGCGGAGTTTTTGGGGATAAGTCAGAATGCAAATGCAAAAAATTCCCGGATATACAGTGAAGAAATAGAGCATCATAGAAACTATAATATTCAGATTACAAAGGATAACAATACAAATTCCAGTTATTTTGATGTCGTTGGATTTTTAGATAACGGATTTGTCATTATTATCAGAACATCTGTATCAAGAACGGATGCAACCATCAGAACGACGATAAAATTTTTCTTTATCGTGCTTGTAGCAGTTGCAGTCATATTCTGTATTCTGATGTATTTTTTTAGTAATATATTTGCCCGTCCTATCAAAAAGCTTACAAATGTGGCAGCCCGTATGTCAAAGCTGGACTTTGAAGCAAAGGTTGAAAATCCATCAAATGACGAAATCGGTGAATTGGCAACCTATATGAATGAGCTTTCGTTCCGATTAAAAAATACCTTAAGTGAGCTGCAAGAGGCAAATTCAAGATTGAAGATGGATATCGATGAAAAGATAATGATTGATGAAATGAGAAAGGAATTTTTGTCTCATGTATCGCATGAATTGAAAACACCGATTGCACTGATACAGGGATATGCAGAGGGACTTCGTGATAACATTAATGATGATGAAGAAAGTAAAAATTTCTATTGTGATGTCATTATGGACGAGTCTGCAAAAATGAACAAGCTGGTAAAGCAGCTGCTTGATTTAAATGAGATAGAATTTGGAAATAATAAAATCAATCCTGAGATATTTGATATCAATGCACTGATGAAGAATGTTATCGATTCTTCCACGATACTCATAGAGCAAAATGACACCAATGTCATCTATGATGAGAGTGAGCCTTTATTTGTATATGCTGATGAGTTTATGATAGAAGAGGTATTTACAAATTATCTGACAAACGCACTGCATTACTGCAAAAAAGGCGGAAAGGTTAAGGTCTGGACAGCCCGTTCGGAATATAAAGAGCCGTATCATATTCCATCAATAGGAACCATTACAGGAAATATCAGAGTGTTTGTCTATGATGAAGGTCCGACGATTCCTATTTCGGAGCTGGATAAAGTATTTATCAAATTCTACAAGGTGGATAAGGCAAGAACAAGGGAATATGGCGGAAGCGGTATAGGATTATCCATAGTAGCAGCTTCCATGCAGGCTCATAATAAAATGTATGGTGTTTATAATGTTGAGGATGGTGTGGTATTCTATTTTGACCTTGATATGATAGAGTCGTTAGAGGATAGCAGCACTACCGGAGAGCGATTGTCTTATAGTAGAGATTTGACCCGGAAATGAAAAGATAAAATAATTGTTTTCAAAAAGAAACTTTTAAGATATAATTTTAAAGGTTTCTTTTTGTTACTTTATGGTACATGAATAAAATTCATATAAAGTAAAAATATTAACTATATTTGAGAATGGAGAAATACGATGTCATATAGTGCAAAAAATATTGAAGTATTAAAGGGGCTTGAGCCTGTAAGACTCAGACCGGGTATGTATATCGGTAATACAGGAAGAAGCGGTCTGAATCATTTGATACAGGAGCTTATCGATAACTCTGTTGATGAGCATTTGGCGGGTTATTGCAACAATATATTTGTCAGTATCAATGAGGATGGCTCTGCAACGGTATCAGATGACGGACGAGGTGTTCCGGTAGATATACATGAGACGGAGGGAATTCCGGCAGAACGTGTTGTTTATACGGTTCTTCACGCAGGCGGTAAGTTTAACAGCACTACCTACAAAATAAGCGGCGGACTTCATGGTGTTGGTTCTGCTGTTGTAAATGCACTATCCAAAAAGCTGATTGTCGATGTTGCAAAAGACGGATATCTCCACCATGATGAGTATGAGTATGGTGTTCCCGTTACCGAGCTGGTGGATGGTCTGCTGCCAAAGACGAAGCTTAGAGAGAAGAGGACGGGAACAACCGTTACGTTATATCCTGATGATACCATATTTGAAACGGTTAAATTTAAGGCAGATGCCATAAAACAACGTATCAAGGAAACGGCTTATCTCAATCCTGAGCTGACGATAACATTTCATAACAAGAGAGACGGGCAGGAGCCGATTGTATTTCATCAGCCGGGAGGACTTTCGGCATTTGTAAAGGATATATCGGAAGGTCTGACACATACTTCACCTGTTGTTGCCATATCGGGAGAGAAGGATGGAATAGAAGCTGATATCGTATTTTTGATGACAGAGGATGGCGAGGAGAATATTATCGGTTTTACCAATAATATTACAAACCCTGAGGGAGGTACGCATGTAACAGGATTTAAGTCAGGATTTGCAAAGCTTATCAATAACTATGCCAGAAATGAACTGGGACTTCTGAAAGAGAAGGATACAAATCTCAGTGGTGCGGATATCCGTTCCGGTATGCAGGCTATTATTTCCATAAAGCATCCTGACCCACAGTTTGAGGGGCAGACAAAGACAAAATTGTCTAATACTGATGTTACAAAGGCTGTTGACGATATCGTAAAGGAACAGCTCACGGTTTATTTTGACAGAAATTATGAGGTGCTAAAGGACATCGCAGACAGAGCCGTGGCATTATCGAAGCGCAAGGCACTTGAGAAATCCAAGATAAATATCAATAAATTTTCCTTTGAAGGAAACGGCAAGCTTGCAAAGCAGGAGTCAAATGATGCCTCTAAATGTGAAATCTTCATAGTAGAGGGTGATTCTGCGGGCGGCTCGGCAAAGACCGCCAGAAACAGGAAATATCAGGCGATACTGCCGCTTCGGGGTAAGATACTGAATGTAGAAAAGAAGCCTGTAACAAAGGTTCTTGAAAATGCCGAAATAAAGGCACTTATCAATGCATTCGGCTGTGGCTTTATGCAGGGATATGGAAATGATTTTGATATATCAAAGCTGAATTATGACAAAATCATTATTATGACGGATGCGGATGTGGATGGAGCACATATAGCAACGTTACTGTTAACCTTCTTTTACAGATTCTTCCCGGATTTAATTAATGAGGGACATATTTATATTGCCATTCCGCCGCTCTACAGAGTCGGGGAGGGAAAGAATATCAAATATCTGTATTCAGATGATGAGCTGGCAAAATATCGTAAAACACATACAAGTAAGTTTACGATACAGCGTTACAAGGGACTTGGAGAAATGGATGCTGACCAGCTCTATGAAACGACCATGAATCCGGAGACGAGATTGTTGAAGCAGGTGTCAATTAACAGCCGTATAGAGGCAAATCAGCTGACACAGACGCTTATGGGAACAGAGGTAGCACCACGAAGAGAATATATAGAGAATCACAGCATGGATGCTGTTCTGGATATATAACATGATGGCTGCTTTTTAAAAGGAGATAATATGGCGGAGAAAATATTGAATGTTGATTATGAAAGCGAAATGGGACAATCCTATGTGGATTATTCGATGAGCGTTATAACGGAGAGAGCGCTTCCTGATATCAGGGATGGACTGAAGCCCGTACAGCGAAGAATACTGTATTCTCTTGACGGACTGGCAGGCTCGGACAAGCCGCATAGAAAGTGTGCAAGAATTGTCGGTGATACCATGGGTAAATATCATCCTCATGGTGACAGCTCCATATATGAAGGTTTGGTAAATCTTGCACAAAATTGGAAGCTTCCGATACCACTTGTAGACCCACATGGCAACTTCGGTTCCGTTGACGGCTCAGGAGCTGCCGCAATGCGTTATACTGAGGCAAGAATATCGAAATATACAGAAGATGTCTGTATGAAGGATTTGCAGTATTTTAAAGACCAGTTTGTACCAAACTTTGACGGTACGGAGACAGAGCCTACATTTCTTCCGTTTCAGGTTCCGAATATTTTGGTAAGCGGTTCTACAGGTATTGCCGTAGGAATGGCGACCAATATTCCATCGCACAATCTGGGAGAAGTAATCGATGCGACAATTATGTATTTGCAAAATCCGGAGGTTCCTTTAGAGGAATTGCTGGAGGTTATGCAGGGACCTGATTTTGCTACAGGCGGAATCATCAATGCATCCAAGGAGGAGCTGCTCAAGGTTTATGAAACCGGTCTTGGTAAGATAAAGGTGCGCGGTAAGGTAGAAGTAAGAGATATCGGTCATGGCAGAAAGAGTATTTGTGTAACCGAGATACCATTTACCATGATAGGCGGAACTGCAAAATTCCTTGATACCGTTGCCGAGCTTACAAGAAACAGGGAGCTTCCGGCTGTTGTCGATATCGCAGACAGAGGTGATAAGACAGGGGAGTGTCTTTGTATTGATGTTAAAAAAGGAACGTCTGATGAGGAAATTAATAATATTATTAATATTCTTTACAAGAAGGCTGGACTTGAGGATACATTTGGTGTAAATATAAATTGTATTAATAATGGAAAACCGGAGGTCATGGGACTAAAGAGGATTCTTTCCATTTATACAAATTTTAAATATGGACTTTATACAACGAAGTACAAAAAACTGCTTGATGCGCAGGAGGATATCCGTGAGATTAAGACGGGACTTTTGACGGCTGTTGACTGTATCGATTTGATTATCGAGATACTTCGCGGAAGTGCAAAGGTGGCAGATGCAAAGGCATGTCTGATGCATGGTGATACATCCAATATCAAATTCCGTTTTAAAGGCTCTGAGGCAGATGCAAAGTTTTTATGTTTTACAGAGAAGCAGGCAGATGCCATATTGGCAATGCGGCTTCAGAAGCTTATCGGTCTTGAGATTCATGCGTTGAAAAAGGAATTGGCAGATGCGGAGAAGCTGATTAAAAAATATAATAAACTGCTCTCAGACAAAGAGGCAATGATGACCCAGATGATAGAAGACATGCTTGCCATTAAAGAGAAATATGCAATTCCAAGAAAAACAAAGATTGCATATTATGGCGAGGTGGCAATCAAGAAGGCTGAGGTTGTTGCAACGGAGGTAGCTGTACTTCTTGACCGTTTCTATTATATCAAGGTTGTAGACGGAAGTGTTTATGATAAGAACATAGAACAGATTACAAAGGATTACAGATTTGCCTTCAAATGTCAGAACGTAGAGCGTATTGCCGTATTTGCGGATAATAATCAGGTGTATACCGTAAAGGTGCAGGATATTATCAAGCTTCAGGCAAAGAAGAATACAAGTAAGTCAAAGTCGGGTGGAAACGGTCTGATTGGCAGATTATCCGATAAGGGAATTCAGATCTTTGAATTCTGTAATATGAACGGTGATGAGAATATCCTGTATATGGGTTGTATAGAGCAGTTTGTAAACAGCAGGCTGTTATTTGCCACCAAAAATGGTATGGCAAAGCTTGTAGACGGAAGTAATTTTGATATAACCAGAAAAGCCGCTGCTGCATCAAAGCAGGGCGATGAAATGGTATATATAGGTGTTGTAAGTGAGGATGATTTTATCATAGCCAAAAGCGAGAAGGGCTATTATATCAGAGTTGCCGTATCTGATATTCCTGAAAAGGGAAAGGGCGCAGGAGGTGTGAAGCTTATTTCACTTTCTGATGGTGATACGGTGGAATCCGTCTATTCAGGCAGTACAAAGGACAGCTTTTACGTTGATGATACGGAGATTATATTTACCAGAATAAAGGCAGCAAAGCGTGGTGCTAAGGGAACAAAGCTTAGAATCCAGTAAGCAGGAAGGTTAGGGATAATGATGATATCTATTATTGATTATGATGCAGGAAATATAAAAAGTGTGGAAAAGGCATTTGCATATCTGGGACAAGAAGCTGTTATAACAAGAGACAGGGATATGATTATGGCCAGCGACAGGGTGGTGCTTCCGGGGGTTGGTAACTTCGGTGATGCCATGAATAAAATTCGTGAATATAAGCTTGAAAATGTAATATATGATGTAATAGATAAAGGAACGCCTTTTCTTGGAATTTGCCTCGGTTTGCAGCTTCTTTTTCAAACGAGTGAGGAGTCGCCGGATACGACGGGACTTGGAATTTTAGATGGTAAAATTATCAGAATTCCGGATAATCCAGAGTTGAAGATTCCACAGATAGGATGGAATTCTCTTAAAATAAATCCAAAAGCCAGACTGTTTAAGGGACTGCCGGAAAATCCATATGTATATTTTGTTCATTCCTATTATCTAAAGGCGGAGCATGAAGAGGATGTCGCTGCATCTACATTTTACGGAGTTGATATACATGCTTCCGTTGAGCATGGAAATGTATTTGCATGTCAGTTTCACCCTGAAAAAAGTTCAGAGGTAGGACTGAAAATACTGAAGAATTTTATTGAGCTATAAGGAGAATAAAAATGCATACAAAGAGAATTATTCCATGTCTGGATGTGAAGAATGGAAGAGTGGTTAAAGGAATCAATTTTGTAAATCTGATAGATGCAGGAGACCCGGTTCAGGTAGGAGCAGCCTATGATAAGGCTGGTGCAGACGAGCTTGTATTTCTTGATATAACTGCGTCATCAGACCAGAGAAATATTGTGGTGGATATGGTAAGAAGGGTAGCCGAAACGATATTTATACCGTTTACCGTAGGCGGAGGTATCAGAACCGTAGATGATTTCAAGGCAATTCTCCGTGAGGGTGCCGATAAGGTATCGGTCAATTCGGCGGCAATAGACAATCCGAATTTGATAGCCGAGGCGGCGGACAAATTCGGCAGTCAGTGTGTCGTTCTTGCAGTAGATGCCAAGAGACGTGAAGACGGCTCAGGCTGGAACATTTATAAGCATGGCGGAAGGATTGACTGCGGTATCGATGCGGTGGAATGGGCTATGAAGGCTGTAGAACTCGGAGCAGGCGAGATTCTTCTGACCAGTATGGATTGTGATGGAACGAAGGCAGGTTATGATATAGAGCTAACCAGAATCATATCTGAAAATGTCAATGTTCCCGTGATTGCCTCAGGTGGCGCAGGAGCAAAGGAACACTTTTATGATGCACTTACAGAAGGTAAGGCAGATGCAGCACTTGCCGCATCACTTTTTCACTATAAGGAGCTTGAAATTGCAGATTTGAAGAATTACCTTCAGGATAGAGGAATTCCGATGAGGATATAAAAAAATAGAATATACGATATTATATTTACAGCAGTCAATGAAGAGAGGGCAGTCGATATACAGGTGGCATTATGATGATTTGATACATATGTCTGTATATCGGCTGCCTTATTTATATCTATGAATCTTTTTGTTGTTTTTAAAATGTTGTTTCTCAGTGTTTATTCTGATAGTTTTTCCTTGACATAATATCAAGATAGGAACATAATGTAATATATTATGATATAAGATAATTTCAGTAAATTATGATTTAAAGAACATGTTAATGTAAAGAAATTTATGTATATAGAGTTTATGTGTATAAAGTTTATGTATTTTGTGTTTGTGTATTTAGTTTTATTAAAATTTTTAATTACTTTTAGTGAATTATGAAAAATTATTTTTTGCAAAAAAGGCATGTTACCCATTGTATAAGTTCAAACGTATAAAGCTTGAAATAATATTATGATGATAGAGAGAGGAGGAGCGTATTTACTATTTACAGTTCAGTAATTTATCAATTCAGAATTAGTATTTTTGATGCAGAATGCCAATGTCTTTGGTCTTATTAAAAATCATCAAATACAAAAATCATTGTAGCATTCCAAGGATAAAGATTAAGGGTTTTTTAGTTCAATGTTCAGAGAAAAAGAGGGGGATAAGTTTATGGTTAAAAAAGTATGTAAATCAAAGTTTTTTTCAGGTGTTTTAAGTTTTATAATGATAATAATATTATTAAATGGCATTTCAGTAACAGCCGAGGAAGAAGATGAACCATATCCATACACAATATTTGCCGCATCAGATAAGGAAGGCGCGGTTTCCGTAGATGCAGATAATTTTTGCCTGAATGGAAATGTGGCAACCAATGGGACTGTGGTTTCAACAGGCAACGTAAATATAAATGGCACGAGTGATGAGCATGCCGGTAAAAACATGATTTACATTTTCAATAAGATTGATACATCGTATTTCTCAGATAATAATGTAGAAACGCATCATGAAGCTTATCTGCTTGAAGAGATGAATATTCATATAACAAACCCTCTTGCGGTTGAAGGAGATACCACATTGATTGGAAATATCAATATCAGCTCGGCATTAAAAGCTTTTGGGGACATAACATTACAGGGAGAGGTTAAAAACACAAATGATTCCATTATCTTTTCCAAGTATGGAGATATTGATATTGACAGCCAGAATGTCAATATCAACGGTCTGCTCTATGCGCCGTTTGGCGAGGTACATATAACTGCACAAAATCTGACACTCAATAATGTTGTGATTATAGCTGATACGGTTGTTATACATTCTCCAAGCGTAAATGCCAATGCAAGCAGCAGTATGGCAGAATTTGTTGGAAATACCTCAGAAAAACTGAATATTCCGCCTGAGGAATGGGAATACCTGCCTGATGAAAACGGTGACGGAATACCGGATATATTGGCGAATACAGAAAATACCGAAAAGGAAGAAGATACGGGAACGGAAGAGAATACGGAAAATACGGAGAATACTGAAAATACCGAGGAAGAAGAGAATACAGAAGATAAAGAGAATACAGAAGAAAATACAGAAGAAGAAAATACAGAAGGTGAAAAAGAGCTTAAGGATACAGATGGCGATTTCATACCTGATGAAACTGAAATGGAACTTGGCTCAAACCCTAATGAAAAAGATACCGATGGTGACGGGCTTGATGATTTCTATGAGCTGGCAATCAGTCTGACAGATATGGCAGCACCTGATAGTGACGGCAACAAAATACCGGATGGCGATGAGGATTTGGACGATGACGGACTTACCAATCAGGAAGAGTATGAGCTTGGTACCCATCCGTTATATGCTGATTCTGACGGGGACGAGCTACATGATTATGAAGAAGTATATTCTTATTTAACCAACCCAAATAAAAAGGATACGGATGGAGATGGCGCTGATGATAAATGGGAGTATGAAAACGGATTTGATGCAAATACTTATGATGCTTCTTTCCATGTTTTGGCAAATGCTACAGGCAAAAATGTAGCGGCATCCGTTTCAATGGATTTATCAGGCAGTCAGGTAAGAAGCTTGTCTGTAGAAGCAGATGATGATATTCTGTTATTTGATGATACTGTACCGGGATATATCGGAAGTCCGTTTCGGTTTGAAGTGGATGGAGGTTTTGAGCAGGCGACACTTTCCTTTACCTTCCCTTCGGAATACTTGGAGGACGAGGAGTTTGTTCCAACGATTTATTACTATAATGAAGAAACACAGCTTTTGGAGGAACTGGCGACTACAGTTACGGGAAATGTTGCAACTGCCGTAACGACACATTTTTCTGTCTATGTGTTGCTGAATAAAACAACTTATGAAAATGCTTGGCAGAAAATGATGGCGCCTGATAATGAGTCTAAAATAGACAGATTAAATATTGCTTTTGTTCTTGATACATCAGGGAGCATGCAGGGAGTCAGAATTGATACTGCAAAAGCAGTTATCAGCAATTTCGTTGAGAATGTAAGAACAAACAGCATTGAAACAAATCTTGCATTGGTACGGTTTACAAGGACGGCAAGTGTTTCATCTCCCCTGTCACAGAATTATGACAGATTGTTATTGAAATTAAATAATATACTGTGCAGCCGAACAGGAACATGTATGTATGAAGGGATAGATAAGGCTTTTGAAGAATTAGTTAAGAGCGCACCCATTAATGTTGGATATAAAGCAATTATTCTTTTAACAGACGGACATGATGAACCGTCAATAGAAGCTTATAAATATGAATGGATTGCAAAATTTGCGCAGGATTATAATATTAAAATTCATACGGTAGGTATCGGAGCAGTAAACGAACGATTGCTTATAGCGCTTGCAGATGCAACAGGCGGAGAATATTTCTATGCAGATGATACAGCACAGCTCTATGAGATTTATGAGGAACTCAGGACAGGTATTATTGATTATACGACGGACTCCAACAATGACGGTATTAGCGACTATTATACAAGACTTCTTTGTGACGGTACATTACGGATTGGTACGCAATGCGATATCTTTGACGGAGTGTCCTATGAGGATTTCAATAAAGATGATGATTATGACAAAGACGGCAAGAAGAACGGCGAAGAATTTGAAATCAGACATGACAGTAAGACAAACCGTGTTTATGTATACTTACGTTCCAATCCTATTGAACCGGATAGTGATTTTGATGGGATAGATGATTCAACAGATGATGGACCGTTAGATGCAGATACGGGGTTTTTGATTTATGAAACTGAGAAAACAGATTATATAGAAAAAAGTTTAAGCATGAAGGATAGAGATGAGGATTACAGGTATGGAGATATGACTATTGATGGACTTAGAGAGATGAAAAATATTAACTGGACAGATTTCTTCCTTTTGGACGAAGATTATTATAGAGGTTCTTTTAAGTCGCTTATGAAATTATGTTCTACAGGGGAAATGGAGGATGTAGCAGTTGATATGGCAAATCATTTTATGGATGGAACAGGAAGTGATTACTCTAATGCTGTACTAACAAAAAATATTGCTTCACACGAAAATACAGACGCATATGCTAATAGTGTGGCAAATATAATTAATGGTTATATTCAAAGAAATAATGGGGATATATCAGGTTTAAAATATAATGTTAAAAAACGTGATAAGAGTATAATGGTAAATTATATGAAATTTATTGTCTATTCTCCTAATTATACAGAACCATTAAGCGGATTGGGTGTTTGTGTAGATAGTTTATATGGTAATCGATTTGAAATTACGTCCTATAAATTTGACGGAAAGAATTATGAATATACACTGAAGTTTACCTTCTATGATATCTTTGGTTTGGAAAAAGGAGATATTGAAAAAGCAGGTTTATTGTTTATTAAATATGGGTATTTTCAAGGATTCCAAAGCTGGTATATTCTCCAGCATTGTAATTTATATAGGGGAGATTATAAACCATATTTCTCTTATATGACATTTGAAAAGACATTTAAGGGGAGCGTTGAATGAAGAGATTAAAAAGAATTGGATTAATAGTATTAGTAATTATTCTTGTTATAACAGTTGTTAACAGAAATCGCCATGTTTCAAAAAATACAAGAGATAAATTCCTTAAAAACTTGGATGATTGTAATATAATGGCTGAAATATATTATAAAGAATTTCGACACTATGGGACAGGAATACAAAGATATTCAAATGTTAAATCAGGAAAAATATATTGTTATGATTATTCTAATGAAATTGTGCTTAGTGATGAGGAGATTGAAAGCTGTCAGAAAGCTTGGAATGCTTATTTTGAAGTGATTGGACGCCATACAGATGGTGCAGTTGCATATGACACGTTTGTATCCTTTTGTATGGAAGATGGAAGAAGTGCTATTGTTTACTCAGAGAAAGATAAAAGACCTTCATATATAAACTATCCAGATGATGGATTTAAGCCTGTGATTGTCGAAAAAATAACAGACCATTGGTATTATGTATATTATACTGGGTGGTTTTGGTAAATTAAATATATATGTCTTAAAGGATAGATGTTGTTGTAGTGTATGATACTTTTGTTTCATTCGAAATGAGATATGGGTATTGTTCAATTGCCTACTAGACAGAGGATAAAAGACCGTTTTATATTAATAATCCGAAGCGCAAAAATAGAAATGCTGTGGTAGGGAAGATAATTAAACATTTGTATTAAGCATGTGACAACAGGTGGTCTTAATAAATAAAATAGCGATAATGAATGTGTGGATGTTTATATGGAAACCGCTTTGAAATATTTGGCTACAAATTTAACGGAAAGAATAATGAATATATTTTGAGGTTTACCGTTTATGATATTTTTGGATTGGATGAGGCTGATATAATTGACACAGGCTTTATATTTATAAAATTCGGAAAAATTCAGGAATTTCAGAGTTGGTATATTCGTCAGCATTGTAATTTATATAGAGGAGATTATCAACCATATTTCTCATATATGACATTTGAAAGAACAATTAAGGGGAGTATAGAATGAAGAAATATAAAAAAGTCGTAATAATTGTTTTAGCGCTTTTGTTTATTATTATTGTTATTTACCAAAACAATTATGTATCAAAATATAAAAAGGAGAGGTTCCTTGAAAATATAGATGCTTATAATACGTTGGCTGAGATATATTATGAGGAATATCAAAAGCATAGTACAAGAATATTGAATTATTCAATTATTGAAGAGGGTACTATACATTGTTATGACTACAACTCTGACATTAAGCTTAGTGAAGAGGATACTAAAATTGCTCAAATAGCATTGGATGCATTTAAAGAAGGGGATATTATTTATGAAATTTGCGATGTTTATGTATATGATACATTTGTTTCGTTTTGTGGTGGAGATGGGAAAGAATCGGTAATATATTCCGCAAAAGATAATAAACCATCATATATTGCATATCCGGGAGCTGATAGTAAAAAACCTATTATTATGAAAATTACAGAGCACTGGTATTATGCAGTTCGCAATTTGCTATGAAGAAAATGCATGGGATTTCGGAGTTGGTATATTCTCCAGCATTATGATTTATATGGAGGAGCATATCAACCGTATTTCTCTTATATGACATTTGAAAAAACTTTTAGGGGGAGCATGGAGTGAAAGAATATAGTAAATATAATAAAACAGATTTGATAGTTGTAATAGCTTTAATAGTTCTAATAACTGTTATTATTATGATAATCTATAATAGAAACCATCATGTTTCAAAATATAAAGAGCAAGAATTCCTTAAAAATTTAGATGCTTATAACAAGTTGGCCGAGATATATTATGAAGATTATAAGAAAAATAATACAGATAGTATATTGCACTATTCACTTATTGAAGAGGATGTTATACATTGCTATAGTTATAACTATGATATTGAACTTAGTGACGAGGAGGTTGAAATTGGGCAGATTGCATTAAAAGAATTAGTAGCTTATATGACTAGAAGTAGTCTTTATGATGTTTATGTATATGATACATTTGTTTCATTTTGTGAGGGCGGAAAAGAATGGATTATTTATTCGGCAAAAGACAAAAAACCCTCATATATCATACGTACAGAAAGCTCTAGTAAAGCATCAATTATTATAACAAAAATAACAGACCATTGGTATGAAGCACATATTAACGCATTATAGGTAAAATACTATATTTGTAATATTTTTTGATTGAATGAGGGAAATATTGTTCTAGAGGAAATGCAATTATTTGAATATAGGTATATTCAGGGATTTCGGAGTTGGTATATTCTCCAGCATTATGATTTATATGGAGGAACATATCAACCGTATTTTTCTTATATGACATTTGAAAGAACTATCAAGGGGAGCATAGAATGATTAAAATAAAAAATGTATTAGCAGTAAGCATTGTTGTGATATTGTTCATGATTATAAAAATTTATAGAGACCATCCTCATGTATCAGAATACGAAGAGAAGGAATTTCTTAAGAATGTAGATGCCTGCAACAGACTGGCTGAAATATATTATGATGATTATAAAAAGAATAATACTGACCTTATATTGACTTATGAATGTATAGAGTCAGGAACGATACATTGTTACAGTTATAATTACGATATTAGAATTAGTAGTGAGGATGAAGAGATTTTCAGAAAAGCTTTAGAAAACTTTAGAAAGAATGAGTTTATTAATGCGATATATTCTGTCTATGTATATGATACATTTGTTTCATTTTGTGATGGAGATGATAAAGAATCTGTTATTTATTCAGCAGAGGATAAGTGGCCGTCATATGTTTCATATCCAGGAGGAGATAGGAGAAAAAGAAGTAAAAACATTATCAAAATAACAGACCATTGGTATAAAGCTTATTATAAGGGTTTATAAAATCGTATAAAGAATGAAGGTTAATCATATAAGTGAGTCTATTTACAATAATTTGAATATGGAAATATTTAGGGATTTCGGAGCTGGTATATTCTTCAATATTGCAATTTCTACAGAGGAGATTATCAACCATATTTCTCTTATATGACATTTGAAAAGACGTTTAGGGGGAGCTTGGAATGAAAGAATATAGTAAATATAATAAAACCGATTTGATAGTTATAATTGCTTTAATACTTCTATTATCTATTATCGTTATTATAATCTTTAATAGAAACCGCCATGTATCAAAATACCACGAAAAAGACTTCCTTAAAAATCTAGATGTGTATAATACGATGGCAGAGATATATTATGAAGATTATCAAAAACATAATAATAGAATAATATCATATTCCGCTATTGAAGATGATACAATATATTGTTTTGATTATAGCTATGAAATTGTGCTTGACAAATATAAATCCAAAATTTGTCGAAGAGGAATTGAAGCCTTTATGAGAGGAACGATGATTTATAACGTTGAAGATGTTTATGTGTATGATACCTTTGTTTCGTTTTGTGACTCAGATGGACTTGGTTCTATTATTTATTCAGTAAAGGATAAAAGACCATCATATCTAAAGTATCCCGATGATGGAAAAAGGCATATTAAAATAGAAAAAATTACAGATCATTGGTATTATGCTTATGTCAAATATAGATATGAACGATATGAAAAGGAATATTGAAAAATATAAGAAAATAGGGTTAGTTGTTTTGGCTGTTCTTATTATTGTAGTTATTTATAAAAGATACTTTCCTAGATCAATATGATTTAGTTATAATTTTATTAAGCATATAGATGACTATAATGTGATGGCTGAAATATATTATAAAGAATTTCGACACTATGGGACAGAAATGCCAAGATGTTCAAATGCTAAATCAGGAAAAAGAATTATTTATGAAAGACGGGAGAAAAAGCATGAAAAAAAGATTATTATATTTGACGGCTACAATCATATTGCTTGCCGTTGAGGTTTTTATTGCATTATACATACATGATGATTTTGTCAGGCCGTATATTGGTGATGTGATTGTAGTCATAGTGGTATATACATTTGTGAGAATATTCATACCGAATGGCATCAGACTGCTTCCGCTATATGTATTTCTATTTGCGGTAATCGTTGAGGTACTTCAATGGTTTCACATCGTGGATCTATTAGGACTTGCAGATAACAGGTTTCTCAGTACCCTGATTGGCGGTGTATTTGATGTTAAGGATATTATTTGCTATGGTGCAGGCTCTGTACTTTTGGGAATATATGAATATCTTATAAGAGAGAAGAGGGCTTTTGGCAAAAAGGAATAGGATGTAAAACGATAAAGCAAAGGGCAGCCTGTTATTCCATATTGATTTACAAAGCATATAGCGGTTTCGTAAAACAATATAGAATAACAGGCTGCCTATATTATTATTTGCTTGAATTATTGAATTACTGATTATTTCATCTTCTTATTTGCCGCAGCCAGCATCAGCTTAATTCTGTTTATCTGGTTGACCTCAGATGCACCCGGATCGTAGTCGACTGCAACAATGTTTGCATCAGGATATGCCTCTCTTAAGTGCTTAATGACACCCTTACCGACTATGTGGTTTGGAAGACAGGCAAACGGCTGGGCGCATACGATGTTTGCAGCACCGCTGTTTATCAGCTCGATCATTTCACCTGTAAGGAACCAGCCTTCACCGGTCTGATTACCGATGGAAACAAACGGTTTAGCATATTCGGCAAGCTTGCTGATATGGGTAGGTGCTTCAAAGCGATTGCTTGCTTCAAGAGCATCCTTTGCAGGCTTTCTCATATGCTCAAGGAATGCAATTCCTGCATTACTGATAACGGCACTTTTCTTTGTCTTGCCAAGGAATTCATGCTTATAGTTGTTGTTGTAGAAGCAGTACATGAAGAAATCGAGTAAGTCAGGCATAACTGCTTCTGCTCCTTCACTTTCAAGCAGCTCGACAAGGTGGTTATTTGCTGAAGGAAGGAATTTTACGAGTATTTCGCCTACAATGCCGACTCTTGGCTTTTTAATATCAAGTAGTGGAAGTGTATCAAAGTCATGTACAATTCCTTTAATATTCTTTTTAAATTGTGCTGTACTTCCGGAAGCACGAAGACTGTCCTGACATATTTTCTTCCATTTCTCATGGAGGGCATTTGCAGAACCCGGCTCCTTCTCGTATGGTCTTGTCCGATAGAGACACCGCATAAATACATCACCATAGATAATCGCCTGCATGGCACGCTTTAATATCTTGTAGTTTATCGGGAAGCCTGAGTTTTTTTCAAAGCCCTGAGCGGATAATGCAATAACAGGAATTTGTCCATAGCCTGCTTTGGAAAGCGCACGTCTGATAAAGCCGACATAGTTGGTGGCACGACATCCGCCGCCTGTCTGGCTCATGATAACCGCCAGCTTGTTTACGTCATATTTTCCTGATGTTACGGCACTCATAAGCTGACCGACAACGATAAGTGACGGATAGCAGGCATCATTATTAACATATTTCAGACCTACATCAATAGTTTCCTTTGTTGCGTCAGGAAGAATCTCGATATTCAGTCCCATACATTCAAATGCAGGCGCCAGCAAATCAAAGTGAATCGGTGACATCTGTGGTGCAAGAACGGTATAGTCCTTCATCATATCCTTTGTAAATTCTATTCTGTTGATGGAACTGGAAGACGGGCAGGTTTTATAGTGCTGCTCCCGTCTTACATTTACGGCACTAATCAGAGATCGGATTCTGATTCTGGCAGCGCCCAGATTACTTACCTCATCAATCTTAAGAACGGTATATATCTTTCCTGAATTTGTCAGTATATCATTGACACAGTCCGTTGTAACAGCATCAAGACCGCATCCAAAGGAGTTAAGCTGTATCAGCTCTAAGTTGTCACAGGTCTTAACATAGTTTGCGGCTTTATATAGTCTTGAATGATACATCCATTGGTCGGAGACAATCAGTGGTCTGTCTACCTGACCTAAATGGGCTATGGAATCCTCTGTTAAAACAGCTATTTTGTAAGAATTAATCAGCTCAGGAAGACCATGATTGATTTCAGGGTCAATATGATATGGTCTGCCTGCAATTACGATTCCAAGCATATCATTGTCATTGATATATCTAAGGGTTTCTTCACCTTTATCCCGAATATCCTGTTTTACTCTTTCCGCCTCTTCATAAGCGGCTCTTACAGCTCCGGCTATTTCCTCCATCGTTACATCATAATGCTTTTTCAGTTCTCTATGAAGTCTTTTTACGAGGGCTTCTTCATTATCAAGAGCGACGAAAGGTCTTATAAACTGAATGTTATCCGCCTTAAGCTCCTCCATGTTATTCTTGATGTTTTCAGCATATGAGGTAACAATAGGACAGTTGTAGTGGTTGTTTGCATCCGGTGTCTCATTCATCTCGTATGGCACACAAGGATAGAAGATAGATGTAAGTCCCTGTTTTAAAAGCCACATAACATGTCCGTGTGATATTTTTGCCGGATAACATTCTGATTCGCTCGGAATAGACTCGATACCAAGGCTGTAAATATCTCTTGAGGACTTTGGTGAAAGTACAACAGAAAATCCCAGCTTTGTAAGGAAGGTGAACCAGAACGGATAGTTTTCATACATATTCAGAACTCTTGGCACACCAATCTTACCTCTCTTTGCCATATCAGGTGTAAGTGGGGTGTAATCAAATATTTTGTTCAGCTTATATTCAAACAGATTCGGAATGTTATCTGCATTTTTCTTAAGGCCGATTCCCTTTTCACAACGATTACCGGTAATGAAACGTCTGCCGTTTGAGAATTTATTAATTGTAAGCAGACAGTTATTTGTACATCCCTTACATCTTGTCATGGAGGTTTCATAGGTAAGCTTACTGATCTCATCAATAGAGAGCATGGAGGTTTTAAAGCCTTCCTTATACTTACTCTTTGCAATAAGGGCAGCACCAAATGCGCCCATGATACCTGAGATATCAGGACGTATCGCCTCTCTGCCTGATATAACCTCAAAGGATTTTAATACGGCATCATTGTAGAATGTACCACCCTGAACGACTACATGCTTTCCTAAATCCTTCGGGTCTGTAAGCTTAATAACCTTAAGCAGAGCATTTTTGATGACAGAATATGCAAGACCTGCTGATATATCAGCAACGGATGCACCTTCTTTTTGTGCCTGTTTAACCTTGGAATTCATAAATACGGTACAGCGTGAACCGAGGTCAATCGGATTCTGTGCTGTAACGGCAATTCTTGCAAAATCAGCAATTTCATAGTTAAGGGATTTTGCAAAGGTTTCAATAAATGAACCGCAGCCGGAGGAACATGCCTCATTCAGCATAACATTATCGACAACCTTGTTCTTTATTTTAATACATTTCATATCCTGACCGCCGATATCGAGGATACAGTCAACCTCAGGGTCGAAGAACGCAGCGGCAGTATAATGTGCAATGGTTTCTACTTCGCCGAAATCAAGCATAAGAGCCTGCTTTATCAGCGCTTCACCATAACCTGTTGAGCAGGAGCCTGCTATAACAGCACCTTCAGGAAGTATCTCGTATATTTCCTTAATAGCCCTGATGGTGGTGTTGAGCGGACTGCCGTTATTACTGCTGTAAAAATCATAGAGAAGCTCGCCGTTTGTACCGACAAGCGCTACCTTCGTAGTCGTTGAGCCTGCGTCTATACCGATAAAGCAGTTGCCTTTATAATTCTTAATATCGCCACGTTTAACGGTATACTTATTATGTTCCTTTTTAAATTCCTCGTATGCAGCGTCATCTTCAAAAAGTGGTGCAAGTCTGTCAACATCAACAGCCAGCTTAAGCTCTTTTGAAAGGGTATCAGAAAGCTGGGAAAGTGTATTTGTAACAGTTTCCTTTGCATTCAGTGCTGCACCAACAGCCGCGAACAGATGTGAGTGAGCAGGGTCAATAATGGCATCACCTGATAAATCCAGTGTTCTTATAAATGCATTTTTAAGCTCCGGAAGGAAGTGGAGAGGACCGCCAAGGAAAGCGACATTTCCTTTAATCGGTTTACCACATGCCAGACCGGATATTGTCTGATTAACAACTGCCTGAAAGATAGAAGCGGCAAGATTTGGTTTGGTTGCACCTTCGTTGATAAGTGGCTGTATATCGGTTTTTGCAAATACACCGCATCGCGCAGCAATAGGGTATATGGTATCATAATCCTTTGCATATTCGTTCAGACCTGATGCGTCAGTTTGGAGCAATGTAGCCATCTGGTCGATGAAAGAACCCGTACCACCTGCGCATACACCATTCATACGCTGCTCAATACCATTTGTAAAATAAATAATTTTTGCATCTTCACCACCAAGCTCTATAGCGACATCTGTGTGAGGGGCATAATCCTGAAGTGCCTCAGATACACAGACTACCTCCTGTGTAAACGGCACACCGATAAGTTGGGCAAGGGCAAGTCCGCCTGATCCTGTTATACATGGATGAACAGATACATCACCCAACTGCTCTTTTGCTTCATCTACAAGGAGCTTAAGTGTTTCCCTGATGTTTGCATAGTGCCTCTTATAGTCGGAAAAGAGAATAGAATGCTTTTCGTCTAATACTGCAACTTTAACTGTCGTTGAACCAATATCAATTCCTAATGTGTACATAAAATAAACCTTCCAATTCTATATATTTCTCTATTTGAATTCTCAATATTTCGATTTCCTATGACATAATTGTCTATGAAACTACTTTATTATAGAGTAAGGTTTCATAAAAAACAATAAGTTTATTAAAACTTAACCTAAGAAAATTTTGGCGATATGGTTTATTTTTTGAACAATTATAAGAAAAATGAATATATTGTGGTAAAAGCAATTTAAGGATTTGGATATATGAATCAGAATTTTAAATCGTGTAATGGTATTATACATGTAGTAAAAAAGGGTGATACCTTATATAAGATATCAAGAATGCATAATGTAAATTTAAGTGATATTATTTCGGCGAACCCATATGTAAATGTATATAACATGCAGCCGGGAGAGGAAATCTGTGTACCTGTACAGGGGGGCTGTCAGGAACTCACATATACGGTTAAGGCAGGAGATACCTTTGAAGAGCTTATGAAGAATCTTGGAACATCTCCTGATGATTTGTTCAGATTGAACCCTGATTTATATAGGCTGCCGCTTGTTGAGGGTATGGTAATCAGGGGAACCTGTGAGGATTATGGTATTATGCCTTTGGCTGAAGAGTAGTGAAAAATTAGTTAAAAAAGCCTGACGCTTTAAGATTTTTATTATTAAGGCGGCAGGTTTTTTTAAGATTATTATTTAGGCATTTTCTATCTTTTTGATATTTCGCAGATAGCATATCAGAAACAAAATTATTTCCGCTGCATAGATGATGAACCAAATAAAGTTAATGGAATTGCGGATGTTGGTATCCGTTTGCAAATCTTCATCCGTATAGACCGTTATTGGAAGAGCTCCGTCCTTTGTTCCATAACTGATTTGAACAACATCCTGATTTAGATTCATGTATTGGCAAAGGATTGTTCCGTCAACATCATAAATATATTCCGTGAGTGCTTCTTCTTTGGAGATTTCGTTGTTATTCTCATCATAGTAAGTAGTATACTCATCGTCGTAGTCTGTTCCTATTTCCATATATGCTTTAAAATCATCATAATTGTAGAAGGTGTTTCCGGTTACAAGCATTTTATCGGATGTAACTGACAAATAAATGATTGTCAAAATTATGGTAATGATTATCGTGAGACTGCCGCGTTTCATCCATTTTTTGAAATAGTTATCTTTATTTTTTGCAATTGCTTTTTCCTGCTCTGATAGTATATAAGTGTCTCTTTTTCTAAGATATATATCCACATAATGACATACAAAAACACATAGAAGCAATGCAATCAGTCCAACGCAAATGCCAAATGAAAACCATGTATCAATGGAAATTCCCATATAGGCATCGTATGGGAATATCACAAGTGGCATACATATGGCAAATAATACAAGAATAGCGACAAATGTTCGTTTGGCTATGTTAATCATTTTGTATTTTCCTTTGCTTATTGTTGTATAATCAAAGTCCTCATTATTGATAGAAGAAAATGAAAGCTTTAGAAAAATGGTTTCACATATGACTGCAATAATATAGAGGCAGGTGGCAAGAAAGAAGCCAATATATGCCCGATAAAATCCAAAATTACATATAATGGCAGCCATCAGTCCCATAGCGGCAATTCCTATAGAGACCGTGCTTTTTACGGAAAAATTGGTTATCTCCTTAGAAATAATTATTTGGATTTGCTTTTCTGAGCGGATTCGAATCTTATCCTCTGATTGGGCTTCGTTGTTTATTCTTTCACCCCTCAGTAGCTCATCCGATGTAACGTGAAAGATATCTGCAATGATAGGAATTAAGGTCAGGTCAGGGGCGGTTTCGTCACGCTCCCAACGGCTGACTGACTTATCAGAAACATTTAGCATGTCGGCAAGTTCTTTTTGTGTCATGCCATTTGCTTTTCGTAATGCAGCAATAAAGCTGCCAATTGTTTTCTTTTCCATAATTTGTACTTCCTTTAATGATATTGTAATCAATTACGAAAATAATTCTACAAAAATGAGGGGGAGAAATACACACCACAAACCATAAATTACTCTCAGATAGTGAGAATACCTCATTTTTAAGCCATATTGGAGTTTGTTTAAATATATCATGGAAATATGGTACGGTCAAAATTTCATGGGTATTAAAATAAAAAAACTTCATAAATTAATGTGTTGTAAACTTTTGCTTTCTATTATATAATTTTAAAAGTGTATTTACACATTTATAAAGGAGATTTTTATAGATGGATGGTTTTATGAATAAAATGCAGCGTAAATTTGGCAGATATGCTGTCAGAAATTTATCGCTTTATATTATGATAGGATATGTAATAGGCTATCTGTTATATATGTTTGCACCGGATATTTTGAGCTATCTTACTCTTGTACCGTCACTTGTTATGAAAGGACAGGTATGGAGACTTGTGACGTGGGTTATTACTCCGCCGAGAGGAATAAGTCTATGGGTAGTTGTTGCACTGATATTTTATTATAGTATCGGTACCCAGTTAGAGAAAACCATGGGGGCATTTCTATATAACATTTATATATTTGGCGGTATGATTGTTACAATGGTTGGCTCCATGCTGACATATATTGTATGCCACTATATGCTTCATATCAGTGATTTTACTACATTGGGTATGGATTATGATGTTGTTGATCAATATGTTTCATATGGTGTAGATTTTGATAGCAGCGTATTTTCCTTACCGCCATATTGTGTTTCTACCTATTATATTATGCTTACCATATTCCTTGCCATAGCTGTATGTTATCCGAATATGACTGTATTGTATGCGATGATTATACCGATTAAGATGAAGTGGCTGTCCATAATCTATTTGGTATTTACTGCTTATGAATTTAAAATAGCAGATACAATTATGATGCGTGCAAACATTGTGCTTTCACTGTTAAGTTTTGCAATCTTCTATTTAAGTACAAAGAATTTCAGGAGATTTTCTCCAAAACATATTAAACGGCGAAGAGATTACAAAAAGCAGGTAAAAGTAAATAAAACAGAAAATGTTACACATAAATGTGCTGTATGTGGAATAACGGATAAAGAAGCACCGGATATGCAGTTCAGATATTGCTCAAAGTGTAAGGGCAATAAAGAGTATTGTCAGGAACATTTATTTACACATACACATGTATAGTGGGAAATACTTGAGAACGTAAGCGGGGAACTAAAAATGTATAATGAGGAAAAGAAAATAATTACGGATATTCAGAGAAAAAAGGAGCTTGACAGGAATCTGCCATTATTTGCAGATAAGGTATATACAGCGGATTTTGAATATGCATGCCATAAGTTTACATTGAATTATTTTACTGTCAAGGAGATGCTTGCTGACAAGGATATAGCAGATGACCCGTATATCTATGAATGTATTATGGGTATCAACAAGCTGACGGGAGCGTATGTAGTTGGAGATGCTGCTGCATGTACGGAGGAAGACAGGGCATTGATTAATGAAATGCGGGACAGGGTTACCAGGAAAATGAAGGTTCTTACTTCCTATACAGATGCCTTTGAATTATATGAATACATTTTAAACAGAAAAGAATATGATTTCCCGGAGAATGAGAATCCTGATTTTGAGGAAGAGTTTGCAAATTTTGATGCAGATTCCTTTGCTGCGGAGATTTTTAATTTTATATTTTCAGACAATGATAGTGTTACTGTAAATGCGAAGATTCAGTCTATGATAGGACAGCTTCCGTTTCGTATGACAAAAAACAAATTTTATGATATTCTTGGACAGACGCTTACCATATATAATGGATTGGAAAAGGGTTCGGTAAATGAATTTGCCGAAACGGTATCGGGTACAGCATTACTTTCATTGCCGGAGGGATTTGAAACAGAGTATACGGATTTGTTTGATGCCCTGAATGTCCTTAAGACCGCAGATTATTCAAATCTCAATTACGAAGACTACAGGCAGTTGATGACCGTACTTGATGGCAGTGCTGATTTTATAAATGATGTGGTTTCCGATTATATGATGATAATGGAATTGATCAATGACCTTTATGCGATGATGCTTTCATGCAGTGTAAGAGATTATTTGTCAGATGGATGTAAGCGTGCCATCAAGGTTATAGCAGGAATTCATGAGGCGATTACGGAAGATAAAGAGATTACGGCAGATACATATGATTTGCTGATGTCCGTAGAGGGACTTCAGGAGGAGGCTGGCGAGCATAAGCTGATGCTTGAATCTGCGGTTTATGATATCAGTACCTCTTATACGGCAGATGTGACCAGACTTGGTCTTGAAGAAATATATAGAACCATTGATACACTTGATAAGCTTCTTTCAGGAAGTTTGTTTGCAGATATTGAAAATATCAGTATTTATGATACAATGCCGTCTGATTCTGAATATATTATTTCAGTTAAGGATAAGCTTGTAGATGAATTCGGAAAACTTTTCTCGGAGAACAAGATGACTTTTAACAGAGCTGTTATGGCAAAGATTTTGTCAAATATACCGGTGTTCTTTAACAGTCAGCAGGAAATAAAGGATTATATTGAATATTCCTTAAATCATTGCAGCAATCGAAGCGAGATAAAAGCAAGCTATATCGTAATAAAGCAGATTATGGAGTCTTAGGGTAAAAAGTTTGGCTTAGCCTATTTGAAAGCATAAATAGAACAGGTGATTGAATGATAATCGATAAGCGGTTATATGTTGGGTGTATGCCTGACCGCAGTGTAATAAGAATAATTAGAAAAATTAAAAAGTTTAAGCTGTGTACAAATGTTTATGTTGTAACTTTGCCATTGTTTCATGACGGGATGCTGGAGATATATAATATGAATGAATTTCAGCAGAAGTTATACAGAGATATGGAAGACAGTATACATATTGTAGGAATTGCTCCTACAAGGCGGATGGCTGTTTATCTGGTGCGAGACATTGTCGATGACGTATATAAGAAAACAGGCGGCTTTGATATGGAATCATATTTTTCAAATGCCGGATAAATCTGCAAAAGCCGGGCTTTTGTGCCGGCATACTGCTTGGAAATATTGTTATATAAGGTGAAATAGGGGATTATGTGTATCTGAAGGAGAGAGAATATGCTTCATATACTTTTATTAATCCTGAAGATATTGCTCATAACTGTTTTGGTACTGCTTGGATTCCTGATTGCCATATTGCTAATTGTACTTTTGGTTCCTGTAAGATATAGGGTATATGTACAAAAGCATGAATCCATTTTTGCAAAGATAAAGGTTTCTTTTATGGGATTTGTACTTTGCTTTAAGGCAGTATATGATGATGAAGGCTTAAAATATAAGCTGAAATCTTTTGGCGGAACGCTGATGACGAATCAGAATCGTATAACAGACGACGAGGATGGCAATAATATTCAGGAAGAAGAGCCGAAAGGTAAGAAAGTCGGAAAGCGCAAAAAAAATAAAGATGTTATTGATTCAGAATTTGAGGATAATCTGTCATATGACGGATTAGAGCAGGAGGATATGGAGTTTCTGCTGGAAGATACGGAATCTGCCGGGAAAAAGCAGGGAATTTTTAAGAAAATCGGAACATTCTTTGACAAGGTTGTAAATGGTACGAAGAACAAGATATCCGCTATATTGGAAAAGCTTCGTGGTTTGAAAAGAAAGGCGGATGAATATAAATGCTTTATAAGAAAAAGTGAGACAAAGGGAGCGGTTAATGCGGTAAAGAAATGCTTAAAAAAGATATTAAAGCATCTGGCTCCGACACGAATAAAAGGAGAGCTTTTATATGGAGCTGCGAACCCTGCGACAACAGGGCAGCATCTTGGATATCTGAGTATAGCGCTTCCGCTTTATTATGATAAAATCGATATAACGCCGGATTTTTCGCAGAAAATACTTGAAGGGTATCTATCAGTAAAGGGACGTATCAGGCTTATCAATTTGATTATTTATGGTGTTCAGGTGCTATTAAATAAGAATGTAATGATTACAATAAAACGATTTAAGAAATTAGGAGGAGAAAAGAATGGCTAATATGAATGTTGAAGGAACACTTAGTACATTATTCAATGGAATGGATGGTTTTGTTTCAACAAAATCCGTTGTCGGTGAGCCTATATATGCAGGAGATTCGATTATTATTCCTTTACTGGATGTGAATTTCGGTATGGCAGCGGGCGCATTTAATAAACAGGAAGGAAATAATGCTGCCGGTGGTATAGGAGCAAAGCTTAGTCCTTCAGCGGTGCTGGTTGTATCGAACGGACAGACAAGACTTGTAAATATTAAAAATCAGGATGCGGTTACAAAGGCTATGGACATGGCTCCGGAAATCGTTGATAAAATCGTAGGTCTGTTTAAAAAGGACAAAACAGAAGAAGAGGAAGCTGTAGATAAGGCTGTTGAAGAAGCTTCCAAACCAATAGAAGAATAAGGTAGTATTTTATGGATAACCACAGCATATAATGTATAACAACATTTGTATGTGTGGTTATTTTTTTGAAGAGAATATGTGGATTTGCTTTGTTTTTCCTTGCAACAGGTATGATATTGGGATATTTCATAGAGGGCTTTATTGAATTTCTGATAATAGTAATATTGCTGCTTGTAGCATATATACTATTTTGCAGATAGAGAGCATGGGTATATGTGCTTCTCTCAGAGAAATGCATTTTTCGCTCTCTATGAAAGGGAAATATCTTAAAACGAAAAAAAGACCGCATCTGCAGTCTTTTTTTCATAGGATATGGTTATTAAGCACGCTCAACCTTACCAGATCTTAAACATGATGTACAAACGTAAATCTTCTTTGGAGAACCATCAACTATAGCCTTAACTGACTTTACATTTGATTTCCATATCTTATTTGATCTTCTATGAGAATGGCTCACCTTAATTCCAAAATGAGCACCTTTATCACAAATTGAACATTTTGCCATGATAGCACCTCCTTCAATATATTAAACTTATTTAAACATTTAAGTTCACAACAAAACATATTCTAACAGATTATGATTTTATATGCAAGCATAAATTAAAAAACTTTTTATTTATTTTTGTACGGAGTATGGTATAATATACGCGATAGCAATGAGCCATGCGCTTGACAATATGGATAAGTTGGCTGCTTGCAGACAAAATTGTTTATATTGTCAGGCATAGGGCGAAGCCCGTGACCGAGCCGAAGGCGAGGTGCATGGCGCCATGAGTTGATTGATTGTAAAACATATAATAAAATTTCAAATTATATGAAAGAATATATATTAACGGGATATAAAGGAGGGTTTGCCTATATGAAAGAATATATAAATGGAGATATCGGAAAAGTCAGTCTTGATGAGAACGTAGTTGCTCAGGTTGCAGGACTGACTGCCTTAGATTGTTTTGGTATAGTTGGTATGGGAGTCGTAAGTGTTAAAGATGGCATTGTGAAGCAGCTTAGAAGAGATAATGTTTCAAAAGGTGTAAATGTCAAATTTGACGAAAATGACGATATTGTAATAGAGCTTCATATTGTTGTAGCCTATGGAGTAAGCATAAAGGCTGTTACGGATAATCTGATGCAGTCTGTAAAATATAAAGTAGAAGATTTTACGTCATTTAAAGTGAGCCGGATTAATGTCTTTGTCGAAGACGTTAAGGTTCTGGATTAATTGGAGGAGCTTGTCGTGAATAATACTATAGATGCACTTGCACTGAAGAAGGCGTTTATAGCCGGTGCGAATAATCTTAATAATAATAAGGATTATATAAATGAATTAAATGTATTTCCTGTTCCTGACGGGGATACAGGTACGAATATGACACTTACCATGCAGTCGGCAACCAGAGAGGTCGAGGCTGCACCATTGAATATGACCGCTATAGCGAAAGCGATGTCTACAGGTTCATTAAGAGGTGCCAGAGGAAATTCAGGTGTTATATTATCACAGCTTCTTAGAGGTTTTAGCAAGAAAATACAGGATAAAGAAGAAATTGGTGTAAAGGATATAGCTGATGCATTCCAGAAGGCTGTAGAAACGGCATATAAAGCAGTTATGAAGCCAAAAGAGGGTACGATTCTGACTGTTGCAAAGGGAATTGCAACAAAAGCAAGAGAATGTGCAGATGCAGATATGAGTTTGGAGAATTTCTGCACGGATGTAATTGCTCATGGTGATGAAGTGTTGAAATCGACACCTGATTTATTGCCGGTTCTAAAAGAAGCAGGAGTCGTTGATTCCGGCGGACAGGGACTTATGGAATTCTTAAAGGGTGCATTTGACGGATTAACAGGTAAAACCGTTGCCGTAGTGTCAGATGTTTCGGGAAATCAATCATTATCGGGTGCAAATGCTTCTGTCGGTACAGGAATCTCTACGGACGATATAAAATTTGGTTATTGTACGGAGTTTATCATAAATCTGGAGAAACCATACGGTGAGAAAGAGGAGGAAGAGCTGAAAGCTTTTCTTGAGTCGATAGGTGATTCTATCGTATGCGTATCGCTGGATGATATTGTAAAAATACATGTGCATACCAATCATCCCGGTCAGGCATTTGAAAAGGGACTGACTCTGGGATATTTGTCAAATATGAAGGTTGACAATATGCGTATTGAACATCATGAAAAAGTCATAAAGGCTGCTGAACGCGAAGAAGCGGCAAGACAGGAAGCCGAAAAGAATAAGAAAAAGGTTGAGCCAAAGAAGGAATATGGATTTATTACTGTTTCCATGGGAGACGGACTGAAAGAACTGTTTACGGAGCTTGGAGCCGACTATATCATAGAGGGTGGTCAGACGATGAATCCAAGTACAGAGGATATGCTCAATGCTATCGAAAAAGTAAATGCAGAAAATATTTTCATTTTCCCGAATAATAAGAATATTATTCTTGCGGCAAATCAGGCAGCAAGTCTGTCTAAGGACAAGAATGTGATTGTTATGGCAACAGCAAATTCACCTCAGGGTATCAGTGCAATGATAGCTTTTGACAGTACCATGAGCCTTGAAGATAACAAAGAAAATATGCAGGATACGATCTCCAATATCAAGAGCGGACAGGTAACCTATGCTGTTCGTGATACTTCGATAGATGGTAAAACCATCAAAGAGGGAGATATTATAGGAATAGGTGACAAGGGACTCGTTTCAGTAGGTCAGGATATTGCCGATGTTACATTTAGTCTTATAGAGTCATCTGTGGATGAGGATAGTGAAATCATCAGTATTTATTATGGACAGGAAATCGCAGAAGATGATGCAAATAAACTGGCTGACAGAGTGGCAGATGCATTTCCTGATACAGATGTACAAATATATTATGGTGGACAGCCGATATATTATTATATCGTGTCAGCCGAATAAAATTTTGTTGATATGATATGCATAAGAGGAGTTTTATATGGAACTGACAGATTCACTGAGCTGTATTAAAGGTATTGGAGAAAAGACAGAAAAAAGCTTTTCAAGGTTAAATATCAATAATATAGATGATTTGATTCATTATTATCCCAGAACATATATTACTTATGAAGAGCCTGCCTGTATCGAAGAATTAAATTCCGGTAGCAGACAGGCTATTTATGCTACCATAAACAGCAGACCTGAAACGAAAAAAATCAGAGGACTGACAATTACAACATTATATGCAAAGGATTTTACGGGGACAATTAAACTGACGTGGTTTCATTGTCCTTTTCTGCGCAATTATTTTCATATAGGAGATTCCTTTGTATTTGTAGGAGAGGTTGCTTTCAAAAACGGAATGCTGACCATGACGCAGCCTGAATATTACGAGAAGGAGAAGTATCAATCCATGCTTGATGTATGGCAGCCGGTATATACATGTACATCAGGGATATCGAGCAAAACCATACAAAAGGCAGTAAAAAATGTATTGCCGGTTATTGATAAAATAAATGATTACCTGCCTGACGAAGCATTACGGGAATATGATATTTTGGAAAGAAAAGAAGCCATATACGGAATCCATTTTCCAAAGAATGAATGTGAATTGAAAAAATCCATCAAGAGAATTGCGTTTGATGAATTTTACAGTTTCATAAGCAATATGAACATGCTGAAAAAGCAAAATGAATATCAGGAGAATACCACTCCGATAGAATGGGATAGCAGGGTTACATCATTTATTGAGGCACTACCGTATCAACTGACGGATGCACAGATGGATGCGGTACGTGACATCATGAAGGATATGTCTTCGGAGTATGTTATGAACCGGCTTGTGCAGGGGGATGTCGGTTCAGGAAAGACCATTGTTGCTGCAATTGCGCTATATGCATGTGCGTGTGCAGGTTATCAGGGGGCACTTATGGCACCTACAGAGGTACTGGCGGCACAGCATTATAAAGATTTTGTTGATATGTTTAAGCCATATGGCATCCATGTTTCCCTGTTGTCGGGTTCCCTGACAATGAAAGAAAAGCGGCTTGTATATGACGATATTGCCACACATAAAACAGATATTATCATAGGAACGCATGCACTGATTCAGGATAAGGTGTCGTATGATAATCTGGGGTTGGTAGTGACGGATGAACAGCACAGATTTGGTGTCAGACAGCGTGAAAAGCTGTCACTTAAGGGCGTTTTGCCACATGTACTTGTGATGAGTGCAACCCCTATACCGAGGACTTTGGCAATTATTATGTATGGAGACCTTGATATATCGGTTATCAATCAGCTTCCTGCGGGACGTATTCCTATCAAAAATTGTGTCGTTGACGGAAGTTACAGGGAAACAGCTTATAAATTTATTGTCTCGGAGGTAAAGAAAGGGCATCAGGTATATATTGTATGTCCTATGGTTTCTGCAAGTGAAGCAATGGATGATGTCGCAAGCGTTGTGGAATATACGGAGGAGCTGAAAAAACAGATTGGAAATAATATTTCCGTATCATATCTTCATGGGAAAATGAATGCTGATGAAAAGAACAGTATATTGAATGATTTTTCTTCAGGAGATATTAAAATTCTTGTTTCAACAACGGTTATAGAGGTAGGCATCAATAATCCGAATGCTACGGTTATGATGGTGGAAAATGCTGAAAGGTTTGGATTGGCTCAGCTTCACCAGCTTCGGGGAAGAGTCGGAAGAGGAAAGCTGCAATCATATTGTATTTTTATCAGTGGGAAAAAGGACAAAGATACAATGGACAGGCTCGAGGTGCTTACAAATTCTAACGACGGCTTCTATATTGCAGGAGAGGATTTAAAAAGGCGCGGGCCGGGAGATTTCTTTGGAATCAGACAGAGTGGGGAAATGAACTTTCAGATAGGCGATATTTATAATCATGCCGATATGCTGAAAGCGGCATCAGATATATACAGGAAATATGGTGCTCTTGTGGCTCATAACGGATTGCCGGTAAATGCGCTCAATCAGACGAACTTTAATAAGCCGGTATTATAGCTTGTTATATGACAGATAGACTTTTTGGATAAAAGGGGATTATTTTTTTATGAAGGATGATAAGGAAATAAAAAATATAAGCATATTTGCCCGGAAATTAATTGAAAATATTTCCCGTGTTATGGTAGGACAGGAGGAAACAATCAGGCTTGTCGTGACAGCTATGTTGTCGGGTGGACATTTGCTTATCGAAGACAGACCCGGTACAGGTAAAACCACGATGGCAAAGACGATGGCAAATAGTATGGAGATGACCTTTAAAAGAGTACAGTTTACACCTGACCTTATGCCGTCGGATATAACGGGACTGAACATTTATAATCGTAAAACCTCGGAGTTTCAGCTTGTAAAAGGGCCTGTATTTACGAATATTTTACTTGCTGATGAAATAAACAGAGGAACTCCAAGAACGCAGTCCAGTCTGCTTGAATGTATGGAAGAGCATCAGGTTACAATCGATGGTGTTTCTTATATTTTGGAGGAACCTTTTTTTGTTATTGCAACTGAAAACCGCATGGAAACGACAGGTACATTTCCGCTTCCTGAGGCACAGCTTGACAGATTTGCAATGAAAATATCGATGACAGAAAGTAATAAAGCGGTATTACTGGGGATTATCGATAGATTTATTGAAGATAATCCGGCAGACAATATAAAGAGCTGTATATCAAAACAGGAATTTTTAAAAATGAGAAAGCTTATCAGGCAGGTTTTTGTCCATACTTGTGTGAGGGAATATATGGCAGACATTGCCTTGGCTACAAATTCAGCAAGCAGGCTTGCGGTAGGGGCAAGTAACAGAAGCATTTTGTCATTACTTAGAATTTCACAGGCTTATGCCGCTGTTTCAGGCAGAGATTATGTTTCTCCTGATGATGTAAAATATCTTGCGCCTTTTGTTCTATCCCATAGAGTAACCGGTGCAGGCGGATATCGTGATACTGACAGAATGAAAACTGCTTTGGAAGAAATTATTGCAAAGGTGGAAGTTCCTGTGGAAAACTGGGAGAAGTAGATGGAAATTATTGTTGCTGTTTCAATCTGTATCATCATATTTATTATTCAGCAGAAAATCTATAGACGTTATTGGAATGAAGGCCTTGACGTGGATATTTTTTTTGACAGACCCTTTGTAAGAACAGGTGAAACAGCTTGTATTACAGAGGTCATCAGCAATGCAAAAAGATTGCCGCTTACAGCTTTTCATGTGAAATTCAAAACATCAAGGACATTTATTTTTTCTGACACGGAAAATTCAAATATTACAGATTATTATCATAGAAATGATGTATTCTCCGTACAAGCATATCAAAAGATAACAAGGAGGCTGACATTTCGTACGAGTAAAAGAGGTTATTATGGAATTTCCGGTGTCAATATTGTTGCTATGGATTTTTTCATGTCAAAGCGTTTTGCTGCCGTAAAAGAAAATGACTCTTATTTTTATGTATTTCCTTCACGCAGATATGTTGAGGAGCTTTCTGCGATATTTAGTACAGTATATGGTGAATTGCCTGTGAGATATGGAACAGTGGAAGACCCGTATATGTTTGGCGGAATAAGGGAATATACCACCTCAGACAGTATGAGAAGAATCAACTGGAAGAGCAGTGCAAAAACAGGTGAGCTGATGGTAAATATATATCATTACTCGTCTGAGCAAAAGATAAAGATACTTATCAATTATGAAACCAATAATATGATAAAACCTGAATATCTGAATGAGATGTGTATTGAAATGGCAGGTAGTACGGCGGAGTATTTTATTGACCGTAAGCTTCCTGTTTCCGTGTCTGCAAATGCCCCGGACTGTATTACAGGTGAAATTGAAGAAACAGACTATGGAGCAACGTCTGAGCACATGGTCTTCATTGACAAATATCTTGCAAGACTTGGGAACAATGAGGGACTTGATTCCTTTTTTCAAATACTTGATAAAGAGATTTCAAATATGGACAAAAGTATTACATATATAATATTTTCTCCATATTATAAAGATGATTTATTGCTGAAGCTTGATTATCTTGCAGAAAATGGGATATCGGTTCATATGATTACCCCTTATTTTGATATATCAGGGTTTGAAAATGTACGGAGCTATATTCATGGTATGGAGGTGGCTTTCAATGAAACATAAAATTGAATTTGCAAGAAGAGCAGCAAAATGTGCATATGAAACAATCTTTGCATATTTATTGCTTTTGTTTATCATGGTTATATTTGCAAAAAAACAGCCTGATATTTTTATGCTTCCGGTTCTTGGTGTCATATTTATATGTTCCTACATGATTAGGGAAACTGCTGCAAACTATCTGATATTATGTGTTTGTCATATGATTATGGCAGTTGTCACGGCAGCAATTCCATTTCATGCTGTTATAAGAGTAAGCCTGATGATCATTGTGTTGTCTTATCTGTTGCCTGAATCGTATGCTTATGCAAAAAGAATGTCAGTATTAAAGCCTATGGATGGTGTGCCTTGGCCGACTATTCTGATTAGCTTTTTGTTCTACATATTTGGAGCGGCAGTTGGAAGTGAATATATGATGGTCAGAGTTCACTATTCAGTCGTTTTATTGTTGGCAATCACACTTGTCATGATATATCTGGAGGGCGTGCTAAAATATATCAGATGCACTGCTGATGTATCAGGCGTTCCGATTAAAACCATCATCAATGCAAATACAAAAATTGTTGCTTTTATCATCATGGGAATCATCGTTTTGATGCTGGCAGGCAATTTATTTGATTATAAGGACGGATTTTCATATATAGAAAATATTGCGCTGATGATTTTGAAAGTTATTTTTGGGTGCATGATTTTGTTTTGGACGATTCTATCCAAATTATTGAGTGGCGGCGCAAGACAGACAGGTATATACGAGGAAACAAAAGAGGCTGTAAACACGTCTTTTTCAGAGAATGAAACCGGAACAATCTTTTTTATCTTATTTGCCGTTTTGCTTGTTATATTGTTGTTATATTTGTTATATAAAATTTTGAGAGTTGTACTGGCAAAGCTTTTGGAGGCAAGAGTATACCATAATGATGTGGTAGAGTGTTTGCAGGATATTCCGGTTGCGGAGGAGAAAATCAATATTCAAAAAAGAAAAAGTATCATACATTCCAAAGAAGATTATTTCAGAAAAATGTATAAGGATTATGTAAAAAGTCATATGTATGAAGAAGATATCAATCGTTATTTAACATGTGATGAAATAAAGCGGGAACTATACGAGCGTCATTTGGTTGATGCTGAAGAGGTGACGAAACTGTATTCTTCTGTAAGATATGGAGGCAGACAGGTAGATAGAAAATTAATCAAAGAGATGAAGAGCCAAATCAGTTGAATTATCAGCTGGTTTGACTCTTCTTCATTTCCGTTGGTAATGATTACTTACCGGCCATTTCCTTTTCCTGAGCCTCAATCATCTTTTTTACCATATAACCGCCTACAGAACCATTCTGATATGCAGTAAGGTCACCATTGTAACCCTTCTTTAATGGTACACCAAGCTCGTTTGCAACCTCATACTTGAATTTGTCCAGAGCACTTTTAGCTTCTGGAACACTGCTAGAATTTCTGCTCATGATAAATCCCCCTTTTTTTATTGCAACAATTTTTGTTTCTTGTTACACTCTTAGTATGTGATTTTCAAAATATAATACACTGAAAATAATATCTATAAATTGAAAATTATACTAAAATGCTGTAAAGTAATAAACAATATAAGATAAAGGAGAAAAGAAATGAAAAATAAAAAAACGCTTATAATGAGTATCATAATAGGTATATTACTGATAGTAATAGTGATTTTGTCGATATTTCTTATTAAAAACAGTAATGATGAGAATCATTCTTCTGATGATACGGAAATAACTTCAAATGAAACGACTACATCAGACGAGGACACAAAACAGACAGAGGAAGAAAAAACGACTGAAGAAAAATCAACCGAGCAAAAAGCTGAACAGGAGAAGAGCAATTCTGATTATAAAGTAGAGATCAGTCAGGCAAGCTCATGGGAAAGCAATGGCAAGAAATGTGCTACAGAAAATATTATGATATATAATAATACACAGACAACTGTAAAAGATTGGAAACTTGATATTATTTATAATGCAGATGTAACAATAGATAATATATGGAGCGGCGATAAAAAAATATCGGGAAATGTGCTGACGATTACGCCGGTTGATTATAACACAGAGATACCGGCTAAGGGTAATGTTAATTTTGGTTATAATATATCCATAGCAGACCTGACGGTAAGTGATTACATATTGTATATTGGTGGAAATGAATACAGTAAAGCTGATTTGGAAGCACAGACACAGAAGGAAGAAGAAAAAACGACAGAAGAGACCACGGATAAATCCGAAATTGTATCTTCGGAGGATGGCACACCTGTTTCTAATCATGGAAAGCTAAGCGTTAAGGAGACCGGGATTGTGGACAAAGACGGAAAAGCATATCAGCTTAAGGGATGTAGTACACATGGTATAACATGGTTTCCTGATTACATCAATTCAGAAACATTAAAAACATTAAGAGATGAATGGGGTGCAAATCTGATACGTCTTGCAATGTACACCGATACCGGAGACAGCTATGGATATTGCAGCGGTGGAGACAAAAAAGAAATTCTTGATTTGCTTGATACGGGTGTTAATGCTGCAACAGAGCTGGGTATGTATGTTATCGTTGACTGGCATATATTGAGCGATAACAATCCAAATATTCATATAGAGGATTCAAAAGAATTTTTTAAAACCGTATCGGAAAAATATAAAGATTATGAGAATGTTATATATGAGATATGTAACGAGCCAAATGGCGGTACGAGTTGGCAGGAAGTTAAGACATATGCAGAGACCATTATTCCTATCATAAGAGAGTACGATAAGGATGCAATTATAATAGTAGGAACACCAACATGGTCTCAGGATGTGGATATTGCTGCCGAAGACCCTATAACAGGATATGATAATATCATATATGCCGTTCATTTTTATGCGGCAACGCATAAACAGGAAATCAGAAATAAAGTCGAGACTGCTCTTGAAGCAGGACTTCCTGTTTTCATCAGCGAGTTCAGCATATGTGATGCATCCGGAAACGGAGCCATCGATTATGATGAGGCTGATAAATGGTTTGAGCTTATTTCAGACAAAAATCTCAGCTATGCGTCATGGAGTCTGTCAAACAAGGAAGAGACCGCATCACTTATTCAGTCATCCTGCGACAAAATAAGTGGCTGGAGTGATGAAGAACTTTCTGAAACCGGACAATATATTAAAAAGAAAATCAGCGGTAAGTAAAACGGATATATTCATTCACTCGTTTGCTGCCTGTTGTCTTATATATATTGTTTTGCGAACCGCTTGCGCTTTGTAAAACAATATATATAAGACAACAGGCGGTAAATGAGTGAATTACAATATTTAATTATTTTTAATTAGGTTTCAGTTGACAAAATGCTTGATTTATATAAAATATACTATGTGTTTTTTTACATACAAAAGCTTGGAAAATAAGGTGGTGTCATATGAGAGTTATTGCAGGTACTGCCAGAAGTTTAAAACTTGAAACAATTGATTCCATGGATACAAGACCGACTACTGACAGAATCAAGGAAACATTATTTAACATGATAAATCCTGAACTTGCAGGATGTACTTTTCTTGATTTATTTAGTGGCAGCGGCGGAATTGCGATAGAAGCGCTAAGCAGAGGTGCAGATTCCGCATATCTTGTGGAACAAAATAAAAAAGCTGTGGATTGTATTAACAGAAATTTGAAGTTTACCCATTTGGACAGGAAAGCGGTAGTGATAGCGGGAGATGCTGTATCATCAATTGACAGGCTGGAAAGAAATGGCGTACAATTTGATATTGTATTTATGGACCCCCCGTATGGCAGACTTCTCGAACAGCGCGTTTTAATGAGACTTGCCAATTCTTCGGTTATTGATAGTGATACCACGATCATTATAGAATCTGATTTGAATACAGACTATGAATATGCGGATAAGCTTGGTTTCGAAGTGTATAAGGTAAAAAAATATAAGACGAATAAACATACTTTTTTATATAGGAGACAGATATGAGCAGAGCAATATATCCGGGAAGCTTTGACCCTGTTACTTTAGGACATTTGGATATTATTAAAAGGTCAGCAGCGATGTTTGATGAAGTAATCATAGGTGTTTTAAATAATACTTTAAAATCTCCATTGTTTTCTTTGGAAGAACGTGTTAATATGTTGAATGAAGTAATTTCGGATATCCCCAACGCAAGGGCCGTCAGCTTTGATGGCTTGTTGGTTGAATTTGCCAGACAGAATGACATAAAGGTTATCGTAAGAGGACTTCGTGCTGTTACTGATTTTGAATATGAACTTCAGATGGCTCAAAGCAACAGAAAGATTGCACCGGAGATAGATACGGTTTTCTTGACTACCAACATTGAATATTCGTATCTTAGTTCAAGCATTGTAAAGGAATATGCAAGTTATGGGGTTGATGTAAGTGAACTTGTTCCGGAGTATGTTTCAAGCGCATTAAAGAATAAGATGAATATAGATAAGTAATCAATAGGAGGAAAAACAATATGGCAAAAAAAGGTATCGAGGAAATGATTAGTGAGATTGAGATTTTTATAGATAACTGTAAGTATCAGCCATTATCATCAAGTAAAATTATTGTTCCTAAGGAAGATTTGGACCAGATGCTGAATGAGCTTAAACTTAAGCTTCCTAACGAAATCGAAAGATGTAAGAAGATTATGCGTAACAAGGAAGCGATACTTGCTGATGCCAGAACCAGAGCCGACTCTATTATAACAGAGTCCGTAGCAGAGGCAAACAGACTTGTAGATCAGAGTCAGATTGTTGAGCTTGCAAATATCAGAGCAAACGAAATTCTTGAGATGGCAAGAAGTCAGGCTGAACAGATTATATATGAAGCAAATGCAGAGGCAAATGAAGTCAGACTTGGCTCCATGTATTATACAAAGGATAAATTGAATGAAATCAGCAATTATCTTGCTGCTACACTTGAAGCCGAAAAATCAAACTATGAAAATCTTATCAGAACATTAGAGAGCAATTCGGAAATTGTGGCAGATAATATGGCTGAAATCAATGCAAGTATTAGTGCGCTTAATGGCAATGTGAATCCGTCTGCGGAGAATATGGCAGAGGATGACGATGATACCGATGAACAGGATTATAATGTATATGGTAAGACCGAGTATTCCGACGATGATGACGATACCGATGATGATTTTGATGACGATGATGATGACGATTTCCTCGATGATTAATCATAATCCGGATACCATGTAAACAAAAAAGAAGGTTATGATACTACATATTAGTTTACCTGATACATAATGAATGAGAGACAGCTTTGATTCTTTAAGCAGATGTACACTTTGGAATATCGCAGAGATACCACCAAAGGATGTAAGCGACAGAATCAGAGCTGTTTTTATATTCCCCAAAATAGTTAAATCGAAAAGCTTTTCTGAACCTTTTGTTATTTCGAGAAAACAAGAAAGAATATCTATATAAATATTTCCCTTTACTTTATTGACAAGTACACAATCAATGATGGAAAATATTACGATGTAAATACCGATTATGGTAATTGTATGTATGGATTGATCAAGTACCATACTTATCGATGAAGTGCCTTTATTCGAATTGCTGTTGGGTGAGAGGTTATCTGTAGTTGTATTGATTTTAGGGGAATGCCTCTTTTTATCGTAGTTGATATTTTTACTATTTGATTTTACCTTATCCCACAACGAAAAAGTAAAAATATAAAAAAGTGCATAGATGAGCTGAGGTACATATATGAATAGCAGTACCATAGAAAACGTATATGTATTTGACATAAATCGTGTATAAATATATCCATACAAAAACATTGGACTGATATTGTTGCATAATGGCAGGAGTGCACATGCGGTTTTATAGGAAATTGCGTTATTTTTGTATAGTTGTCCCGCAGTAATGGCACCTACGGGATATCCGCATAAGATACCGCAGATGGCAAGAACCAATATGGACATGCCGTGGGATATTTTGTCAAAATCAATAGTCGTCATAAACAGACCTGAGATAAGGAGAAACGGTAGTACAACAGGTACAAGATTGTTATACCAGACCTTCAGACCTTCAGCAGCCCCGGTTACTACAAGTTTTGAATTCACACATGTAAACAATATTAATATAATAAAGCATAGGATTTTCATAAACTGTTTCATGTTTCATCCTATGCTTTTTCTTTTTATATTATACTTATGCTCCTTGTATAATCATTTGGCAAAATCGTACCATATTTTTCGTAAATGAATTGATTATAAAGTGTGGTTGCCATGTTATCATATCGGAACATATCATATCCTGTACTGTCTAATAATTTCATACCGTCAGATGTTTTATTAATAACCGGAATATCAGCGTTGTTATTGATGCATTTCAAAATATGAGATGCTTCTTTTCTAAGAGACAGCAGCTTGGCATAATATATATATCCATTTTTCTTAAAAGAGCTGTATGCTTCCGGGTTCAGTCTGAATAGATAGTGGAGAAGCCCTCTGTTAATATGTGATAAGGTTATATTTTTTGTTTTCAAAGAAGCTGCCAGTTCGGAAAATGAAGTCTGCAAATGAACTTTGTTCATTCTGTTTATTAAATCAATATCCATATCGACAAATTCAGTATTGTTACCATCGATAATACGTGAATATGCGAGTGCGGCACTCAAATCATCTTCAAAAACAGGAAAGGAAACATGATATTCTTTCTTCATACTGGAAAATACCTGTTTTGGTACAACCTTTTCGACTTTTGCAGGCATTTCCACAGAACCTGTATTTTCTATAAACTGTTGTCTGATGGCTGTGGCAGAGCATATAGACGAAGCGATATTTGTGCTGTTATATTCCGACGCATTACGTTTTACAATAATCGGTTTTATTTTTGAATTTGTCTTTATAAGGGCGGCAAGATATTCTGTAGCCAGTATATTGTTCGGGCTTGATATCATATCTGTTAGTTTATCATTATTCAGATATTTTTTATAAGCTTCCTGCCTTGATGCCGGATATGACAGACCACTTGAATGAAGCATTTTAATCTGTCTGCCGATTTCTTCCGGTTCATCGGATATAAGATTTGCGATAAAACAGAGCGCCTCAAGGTCATCCGTTTCTGCACCGAATGATATATAGTCAATAACCGACAGCTTGTTCATCATGATAACGGCTGCTGTTGCAAAATCTCTGGCACTTGCAGTGGCATATACAAACGGCAGTTCAAATACCATATCTACTCCGGATACGGTTGACATATAAGCTCTATGATATTTATTTGTTAAAGCAGGTATACCTCTTTGAAGAAAATTGCCACTCATAATTGCTATGGAATGATCCGCACCGGACAGTTTCAATGCCCGTTCAAGGTGATATTTATGCCCGTTGTGAAAAGGATTATATTCACTTACAATTGCAACCGTACTCATCTATCAATACCTCATTGTTATTTGCCGCTATTCAGCCGTTTGCAAGCTGCTATGATATCTATTGTTTTACGAATCGCTTGCTTATAAATAGTTGAACAGCAATATGATTGTAAAATTTATTGTAACTTAATATTCTTTCAGTGTAAAGTGTGTTAAAATAATAAAAGGGTTCGAATATGTATATATCATTCTGTTCAAAATGTTGTTCGATATGATTAAAATATGAAAAAAGGTCTTTGCGTGTCCTAAAAATTCCCCATCAAATAATATATAATTTACTTGTTGACAAGAGGAAGATTTTTGTATACTATATAAACAGAAATCGAACATATGTTTTTTAGGAGGAAATAGAAATGGTAAATAAGGATGATGATAAGAAAAAAGCTCTTGATGCGGCTCTTGCGCAGATAGAAAAGCAGTATGGCAAAGGTTCGGTTATGAAACTGGGTGATTCTACCGCCAATATGAATATAGAAGTGATACCTACAGGTTCATTGAGCCTTGATATTGCACTTGGACTTGGCGGTGTGCCAAGAGGAAGAATCATAGAAGTATTCGGTCCTGAATCAAGTGGTAAGACAACGGTTGCACTTCATGTTGTTGCGGAGATTCAAAAGAGAGGCGGTATTGCCGGATTTATTGATGCAGAACATGCTCTTGACCCTGTTTATGCTAAAAATATCGGCGTTGATATTGACAATCTGTATATATCACAGCCGGATTGTGGTGAACAGGCACTGGAGATTACAGAAACAATGGTCAGATCAGGAGCGGTTGATGTTGTCATTGTTGACTCGGTTGCAGCTCTTGTACCAAAGGCAGAAATAGACGGTGAGATGGGAGATTCCCATATGGGACTTCATGCCAGACTGATGTCACAGGCACTCAGAAAGCTTACTGCTGTTGTAAGCAAAACAAACTGTGTAGTTATTTTTATTAATCAGCTTAGAGAAAAAGTAGGCGTTGTATTTGGCAATCCTGAGGTTACGACAGGCGGACGTGCGCTTAAATTTTATGCATCCGTCCGTATGGATGTCAGAAGAATTGATACATTACGTGCAGGCGGAGAGATTGTTGGTAACCGTACAAGAGTAAAGGTGGTTAAGAATAAAGTTGCACCTCCTTTTAAAGAAGCTGAATTTGATATCGTATTTGGAAAAGGTATTTCCAAAGTAGGAGATATTCTTGATTTGGCTGTTGCCAATAATATTGTAGATAAATCCGGTGCATGGTATGCATATATGGGTGAAAAGATAGGTCAGGGACGTGAAAATGCCAAGACATATCTTCAGGAGCATCAGGATATATGCATTGAGATTGATAAGAAAGTCCGTGCGGCAGTAGGTATAGACGGAGAAAACGCACCAGATACAGATGTTGCGGGAACAACGGTTATTGAAAGAGAATAAAAAGAATGCTTGTAACTGAGTTGAAACGGATAGATGATAAACGATATTGTCTATATATGGACTACGAACCGTATTGTTCTCTTTATGCATCCGATATCAAAAGGCTGAAACTTGATATCGGTGCGGATATTGATAACGACATTATGGAAGAATTCAGAAAATCGTATCTGTATAAACGTGCAATGAATAAGGCTGTGGCTTCTCTTAAATTTTCTGAGAAATGCGAGTATGATATCCGTTTGAAATTAGAAGAACTTTTTTATGATTCAGAGATTATCGATTTTACGATATCAAAATTAAAAGCATATGGCTATATCGATGATTTAAGGTATGCCGCTGCTTATATCAGAAAATATATACATAAAAAGGGAAGAAAAATCATCAGATATGAGTTGTCTTTCAAAAAAGTTGATGAAGCAGTAATCAATGAAGCGTTTGATATGCAGGAGCTTCCCGATGAAAAGGAAGCTGTAATTTCTATCCTGAACAAGAAATTTACATCTGATGATATCATTGAGAGAAGAGATAAGGTGGTATTATTTTTTGTAAGAAAAGGCTTTTCTTCGAGACTGGTTTTGGAATGTATGAATGAGCTTTGCAGGCAATAGATATTGTACATTTTGTTAAAAAAAAGACAAGTAATTGTATGTTTTTGCTTGACATAATTAATTAAAGAGATTAAACTAAAAATGTTGTATTGACGTACAATGAAAACTTAATAAGGAGGTGCTCCTGTGGATACAATAACGTTGATTGTAATCTTCTGTATTGTTGCTGTAGTGCTTATTGTAGCTACCTGGTTTATTGCGATTGCATATCGTAAGAATATTGCAGAAGCAAAGGTTGGTAGAGCTGAAGTACAAGCTAGAGAGATTATAGATGAAGCACAGAAGACCGCCGAAGCAAAAAAGCGTGAAATTATGCTGGAAGCAAAGGAAGATGCTCTTAAGACACGTAATGACCTTGAGAAGGAAGTAAAGGACAGACGTGGTGAGCTTTCAAGAATGGAGAAAAGAATTCTTGCGCGTGAAGAGAACATTGACCGTAAAGCTGAAGCAGTAGAGAAAAAAGAGGCAAGTCTTGCTTCTAAAGAGAGTGCGCTTGATAAGCAGAAGGCAAAGGTAGAAGAGCTTCAGGCGAAACGTCTACAGGAACTTGAGAGAATTTCAGGTTTAACCTCTGAACAGGCAAAGGAATACTTATTAAAGACTGTTGAAGATGAAGTAAAACATGAAACAGCAGTTATGGTCAAGGAATTAGAAACCAGAGCTAAAGAAGAAGCGAACAAGAAGGCTAGAGATTATGTTGTTACAGCTATACAGAAATGTGCAGCTGACCATGTGGCAGAGACAACAATATCACTTGTTCAGCTACCAAACGATGAAATGAAGGGTAGAATTATTGGTAGAGAGGGTAGAAATATTCGTACTCTTGAAACAATGACAGGTGTAGATTTAATTATTGATGATACACCAGAGGCAGTTATTCTGTCCAGCTTTGATCCGGTAAGAAGAGAGGTTGCAAGAATTGCCCTTGAAAAGCTTATTGTAGATGGAAGAATTCACCCTGCAAGAATCGAAGAAATGGTAGAAAAAGCGCAGAAGGAAGTTGAAACCATGATGCGTGAAGAAGGTGAAGCAGCTACACTTGAAGTTGGTATTCACGGTATTCATCCTGAACTTGTAAGACTTCTTGGTAAGATGAAGTTTAGAACAAGCTACGGTCAGAATGCACTGAAACATTCCGTAGAAGTAGCTCAGTTATGTGGTTTATTGGCCGGTGAGATAGGTGTTGATATTAAGGTTGCTAAACGTGCCGGATTACTCCATGATATCGGTAAGTCATTAGACCATGAGATGGAGGGTTCACATGTACAGATTGGTGCTGATTTATGTAGAAAATACAAGGAATCGGCCATTGTTGTAAATGCTGTAGAATCACATCATGGTGATGTTGAAGCAGAATCTCTTATTGCTTGTTTGGTACAGGCTGCAGATACAATTTCTGCTGCCAGACCTGGTGCAAGAAGAGAGACCTTAGAAACCTACACAACGCGTCTTAAGAAATTAGAAGATATTGCTAATTCTCATAAGGGTGTAGAGAAAACATTTGCTATTCAGGCGGGTAGAGAAATTCGTGTAATGGTAGTTCCTGAACACGTAAACGATTCTGATATGGTATTGCTGGCCAGAGATATTGCAAAGCAGATTGAAGCTGAGCTTGAATATCCAGGACAGATTAAGGTTAATATTATTAGAGAGTCACGCGTAACTGATTACGCTAAGTAACATAAAGACCTACAAGTTTTAGCTTGTAGGTCTTTTTTGTCATATAGGAAATGAAGTTTCCCATATGACAAAAAACCTCCGGGGGATGCGCTTAAGATGCATATGGAAATAAGCTGTTACTTGAAAAATGAATCTATGTAATATATAGTATGTAAATGATTTGAAAAAGTTGGAGGATAAAACGATGGATGGTATGAGCAAACGGACTAAGCTGGAACTTGCCTATAAGGCGCATATATTTGACGTATATAATGATTATTTGGAGCTTCCGGACGGGAGAAATGTCATTTATGATTACATAGACCATGTTGACGGTGCGTGTATACTTCCTATATGTGACGATGGAGATATGATACTTGTCAGTCAGTACAGAAATGTTATAGACAGGATTTCTTATGAAGTTCCCGGCGGCTGCATGGACGAAGGGGAGACACCGGATGAAAGTGCAAGAAGAGAACTGCGTGAGGAAACCGGATATTTAGTAGATGAATTGGATTATGTAGCCAATACCGTGCTTGCCATAGGCTCCAGTAATGAACATACAGCGGTATTTATAGGATATGGTCTGTCAAAAACAGATGTAAGTCCTGATGAGAATGAATTTATTCATGTTCATAAATTATCTGTTAAGCAGGTAGACGAAATGATTGCAAAAGGGGATATTGTAGATTCGAAAACATTACTTGCCATCATGGCATATAAAGCTAAAAATGTTAATTCATAAATAGAAGAATACAAGCATATAAAATACGAGGATAATATGTCCTCGTATTTTTTGTTGTATAAAAGGGAGGTTGTTATGGGTATTAAAAGACTGATTGTTTTTATTTATATCGGAGTTGTGGCAGGTACAATATTCTACAATTTAGGATTTTTAATAAATGCTGATTTGTACGTTTATCAAGGAAATATGGAAGAATATTTAAGATTATTGTTAATCAGAAGTATAGAATTATTTTTTCTCTTACTGATAGCCAATAGATTGGCTGATATTTGGGATATGATATCAGGTGCTTTGTCAGGATTTTTATTAGGTTATTTATTGTCTTCACATGCTATGACGGGGACAATATGGGGGCAGTTGGCATATTCAATGATTGTATTGATTATTGTGATGTTTTATATGGCTATATTTGGTTTACAAAATATACCCGGTGGAATAGTAGCCATGAAAGCGGATTCAAAGTTACATAATAATATCCTGCAAAATTTGCTGGTTATTACGATATTATTAATAAATGTGTTCCTTGAGTTAAAAATTGTGAAATTATTTTGAAAAAATTTTGACTACATGTGGTATACATAAGTATTATACGCCACATTATTTGGTACATTTTGTGTAAAATGCGCAAATCCTTGATTTTTATGGTAAAATTTATGTTTGATTTTATTGAAATTTGTATTTATAATGATATTTAGTCTACATAATAAGGGGAAAAATGCGTGGAATTTTACATAGAGAAATATGTTGCCTATTTGAAAAATGTTAAGAAATCAAGTGATAATACCGTGGCATCATATAAACGTGATTTGTTAAAGCTGAATAATTATTTTAAAGGTTCAGGACAGAATGATATTCGTTCGATAAATGAGACGAATCTTAACTCATATGTGTTATATATTGAGAAACAGGGCATGTCTATGGCTACGGTTTCGCGGAATATAGCATCTATTAAATCTTTTTTTACTTATTTGGTGAAGGAAGGCGTGATATCATCTGACCCGTCAGAGAATATTAAGCCTCCAAAGATAGAAAAAAAGGTTCCCGATGTGCTTACAATCAGTGAGGTAAACAAGCTCCTTGCTCAACCGGGTGACAATACACCAAAGGAAATAAGGGACAAAGCTATGCTGGAACTGTTATATGCTACCGGTATAAGAGTTACCGAACTTGTAACACTTAAGATTACCGACGTTAATCTTAAAATGGGTTTTATTGAGTGTCATGATTCCAATAAGTCGAGGATTATTCCTATGGAAGAAACCGCACAGAGAGCTCTTGGTGCATATATAACCGAGGTCAGAGGAGACATGTGTAAGGATAGCGATTATCTGTTTTCTAATTGCAAAGGCAGCCCGATGACCAGACAGGGATTTTGGAAGATAATTAAATATTATGCGGCAAAAGCAGGAATTGATAAGGATATAACACCTCATATGATAAGACATTCTTTTGCATCACATTTGATTAATAACGGTGCAGACCTGAAAGCCGTTCAGGAAATGTTGGGACATGTTGATATATCCACGACACAGATATATTTAAGCAGCAAGCAGAGCAGGCTGAAAGAGGAATATAGAAAGGCGCATCCCAGAGCGTAATAAAACACAAGGAGATAATGCATGGAACATAATCACATACATTTGTACAATATTCAGGGTGGAATTAAAAAAGCACAGATTGGATTTCGGAGAATGATTATTCTCGGTATTTTTGCGGGAATTTTTATTGCGGTAGGAGCAGAAACCTCCAGCATAGCAGCACATAATATTACGGACGTTGGAACGGCAAGACTGATTACCGGGCTTATCTTTCCGGTTGGTCTGATGATGACGGTACTGACCGGCAGCGAGCTTTTTACGGGAAACTGCATGATGTCTATGGCGCTTGCCGACAGAAAAATTACACTGATACAGATGCTCCGCAATTTGGTTATAGTATTTTTCAGCAATATGATAGGAACACTGATAGTTGTTCTGCTGGTATTTTTTTCCTGCCAGTACGATTATTCTGACGGAGGATTAGGAGCGTATACAATTAAAATTGCAATGGATAAAACCGGACTTGAGTTTTCTGAGGCTTTATTTTCCGGTATTTTGTGCAACATTCTGGTTTGCATCGCCGTATTGGTCGCCGGAGCGGCAAAGGATGTCGTAGGAAAGGTTATGGCAGTATTTTTCCCGATAATGGCATTTGTCGTATCAGGAATGGAACACAGCATTGCAAATATGTATTATATTCCCGCAGGACTGTTTGCTGCAACAGATTCCCGATATATTGACAAAGCCTGTGAATTGTATGGTTATACGTCGGAACAGATAAGGAGCCAGCTGACGGTTGGTCATTATTTCACGGACAATCTGATTCCGGTAACCATTGGTAACATTATCGGCGGAGCAGTCATAGTCGGCCTTGGTTTCTATGCCGTTGTTACGCTTGAAGGCAAAGAAAAATGTGAGGCAGAAGAAAATAAATAAGTAATTTTTATCTTTGATAAAAGGTTTTAATCTTATCCAGTCTGGCTGACATATTCTGGAGAAGCATATCCAGAAGCGTGATTGCAGCCATGGATTCTACAACGACCACGGCGCGCGGACCGATGATGGGGTCGTGACGTCCTCTGATATGAATGTCTATTTGTTCTCCGGATTGTTTTACGGTCTGCTGGCGGCTTGCGATAGAAGGCGTTGCCTTGAAATGTGCACGCAACAGGATATCGCTTCCGTCACTAATTCCACCTAAAATACCGCCGGAATGGTTGGTGGCTTTTGTGATGATACCGTTTGTTGACTGAAATGCATCGTTATTATAGGAGCCCTTATGTTTGGAGACTTCCGTACCGTCTCCAATCTCAACCGCTTTTACGGCACCGATGGACATGATTGCCTTTGCCAGACAGGCGTCTAATTTGTCAAATACCGGTTCGCCGAGCCCGGCAGGAACACCATGTACGGCACATTCAACAGAAGAACCAATGGAATCGTTCTCCGCCATGACATCGGATAAGTATTCAGCCGCCGCCTGATAGCTTTCAGGGTCCGGCATATTTAACTCATTTTTTTGAATATAAGAAGCGTCAAACAATTCTCTTTTGATTGAAATATCGCCAATTGAAGATACATATGTTGTAAAGGTAATCCCAAGTTCTTTTAAAATCTTAGCGGCAACGGCGCCTGCAGCGACACGCCCGATGGTTTCTCTTCCGGAGGAACGACCACCGCCCCGATAATCTCTGAAACCGTATTTTTGGTCAAAGGTATAATCGGCATGTCCCGGTCTGTAGTATTCCGCAATATCGCTATAGTCGCCTGAACGCTCGGAGGTATTGCGTACCAGCATGGAAATCGGCGTTCCGGTAGTTTTTCCGTTGAAGATTCCCGACAGAATTTCTACGGTATCAGATTCTTTTCTTGGTGTTGAAAATTGGGAATATCCCGGTCTGCGGCGGTTCAGATAAGCCTGTACGTCTTCCTCTGTAAGATTAAGACCGGCAGGACAGCCGTCAATGACCATTCCGAGCGCAGCTCCGTGAGACTCTCCCCATGTTGTTATTTTAAAGATAGTTCCATAACTTGAACCTGACATAATAATTCTGACTCCTTCTTATTCGTATTTCTCAAAGATGTACGGGAACAGGCTCTGATATGCTGATATCAATCATATATCAACGCTTTGAGAATACTGTTTTTCGCACATCAGAATCATTATATAGGATGAAATATGCAGATTCAATGGCAAAATAAGAAAATATTTTGATAATTTTAATAAAATTCTTGCGAATTCCCGTGAATCCGCATTGTTTTTTGTTGAATTTTTTGTTTTTGGGATGTATAATATCAATGCTTTATCTGTTCACAAACAGATAAAAGACACAAAAAAATAAAAAGGAAGTAGAGAGAGTCATGGAAGAGGAAACAAAGAAATCCGGTGGCTGGCGCACGAATAAATGGATACGCGCCGCAATTCCGGCATTGCTGCTGCATTGTAGTATTGGTACAGTATATTGCTGGTCGATTTTTAGTCAGGAAATTGCCGATTATATTGGCTTTTCAAAAGGAGCGACAGAATGGGCATTTAGTTTTGCAATATTCTTTTTAGGTATGTCGGCGGCATTCTTAGGAAATGTTGTTGAAAAAGATATTCACAAATCATCGTTAATTGCGACAATCTGTTTCGCCTTAGGTATGGCAGGAACCGGATTTTTTATTTATTTTGGTGGAGCACATAAAGGAAATGTTCTGGCACTTGTCGGCATTTATATATCATATGGATTCATCATGGGTATCGGACTTGGTACAGGTTATCTGTCTCCGGTCAAGACACTGATGCTTTGGTTCAAGGATAGAAAAGGACTTGCTACCGGACTTGCCGTTGCAGGTTTTGGTGCGGCAAAAGCAATTGCAAGCCCAATTATGCAGGCACTGCTTGACAGACTTGGCGAAGGCGGAATTTACAAAATGTTCTGGATTCTCGCCGGAGTATATTTCGTAATGATGTTTGTCGGACATCTTCTCCTCAAGAAACCGGAAGGCTGGCATGAACCACAGGAGAAGGAAAAGGGACAGAATATCCTTACGGTTATCAAGACAAAGCCGATTGCCAACTATATCGGTATCTGGCTGATGTTCTATATCAATATTACCTGTGGTCTTGCTCTGATTTCACAGGAAAAGATGATTGTAAAATGTATCGGTCTTGCAGGTATTGTTGGTATTATATCAACAATTTCAGCCGTATTTAATGCGGGAGGTCGTCTTGGCTTTTCTGCATGGGCGGACACGATGAAGGATAGGAATACGATTTATTAGCTGATATTCATCCTGTCTATTGCATTTACGGGAATTATTATCATAACAGGCGGCATTAAAAACGGCGAAGGCAATATCGTCCTGACAGTTCTTGTGCTGTGTCTGATTTTTGTTGTAAATGCCGGATACGGCGGCGGATTTTCCAATGTTCCGACGTTGCTTTCTGACCATTATGGAATGAGTAATATCAGCGCCATTCATGGTCTTACCTTATCCGCATGGGCATTTGCCGGTCTTTCCGGAAATCAGATGGCAACATGGATTGTTAATACCTTTGGTAAAGAAGAAACGATTACGCATACGCTTTCTGATGGAACCGTTGAATCAATCGTAGTAAACCCAACCGGTTATCAGTATGTGCTGTATGCAACAGTCCTGCTGTATATTATCGCATTTATAATTTGTATGGTAATGGTCAGACCTACCGATAAAGCAATTGCTGCCAAGCAGGAGAAGAAAGCAAAAAAAGCAGCAGCACAGGCATAAAGCGAATGACTGTGAAAATGTTGTTTACATATTGAAAAAGATATGCTACAATGCACAAGGTCAGCTAGTGCTTAGTTTAAGGATACTCCAACCTTATACTCGGTATTAGCCATGTATATTTAATTTAGGAGGTTTGTTATTATGATAACAAAGGAACAGAAGCAGGAAATTATCGCTAAGTATGGTAAGGATGCAAATGATACAGGTTCACCTGAGGTTCAGGTTGCACTTCTTACAGCAAGAATCAATGACTTAAACGGTCACTTTAAAGCTAATCCAAAGGATCATCACTCAAATCGTGGTCTTCTTAAGATGGTTGGTCAGAGAAGAAATATGCTTGCATACCTTAAGAGTAAGGATATTGAGCGTTACAGAAAGCTTATCGAGAGCCTTGGCTTAAGAAAGTAATTTCAATTGCTTTTTGCAGATGGGATGACTCCCCGACTATTATATATAGTAGTCGGGGAGTTTGTTTGTTTTAAGGAGAATTTGATTTTTAGAACTTTATTTATTGTTTTTTAATTATATCTATGTTAAAATTTAAAGGATTGTGGAAAGACATATCGAGACTTCTGCAAAGAACATCATTTTGCAACTTTAAAAATGGTATTTTTTGCAGTTGTTTCGACGTCTTCCACAATAAATATTATTTTTATAGGAGATGAAGAAATGAGTAAAGAATTTAAGAGATACTCGATGGAAATTGCCGGCAGAACACTCTCAGTAGATATCGGAAGAGTTGCTGCACAGGCAAACGGCGCGGCATTTATGCATTATGGAGACACAACGGTTTTATCAACAATTACGGCATCTGAAAAGCCAAGAGAAGGAATCGATTTTTTCCCGCTTAGTGTTGAATATGAAGAGAAGCTTTATGCGGTAGGTAAGATACCGGGAGGCTTTAATAAGAGAGAAGGTAAGGCATCAGAAAATGCTGTCCTTACTTCAAGAGTTATAGACAGACCGATGCGTCCTTTATTCCCAAAGGATTACAGAAATGATGTTACGCTGAATAACCTTGTTACATCCGTTGACCCTGAGTGCAGACCTGAAATTGTTGCCATGCTTGGTTCCGCTATAGCAACAGCAATATCAGATGTTCCTTTCTGCGGACCATGTGCCATGACACAGGTTGGTATGATTGACGGAGAGTTCATTATCAATCCTTCACAGAAGCAGTGGGCTGAGGGTGACTTAAAGCTGACAGTTGCATCAACAAGTACGAAGGTTATTATGATTGAAGCAGGAGCAAATGAAATTCCTGAAGCAAAAATGATTGAAGCTATTTATAAGGCTCATGATGTAAACCTTTCAATTATTGAATTTATCAATAAGATGGTTGCAGAAGTAGGTAAGCCAAAGCATGAGTATGTAAGCTGTGCAATACCGGATGAGTTATTTGCAGCGATGAAGGAGATTGTTTCCCCTGCTGAAATGGAGGTTGCCGTATTTACGGATGAGAAGCAGGTAAGAGAAGAGAATATCAGACAGATAAGAGAAAAATTTGAAGAAGCATTTGCAGAGAATGAAGAGTGGCTTGCTCTGATTCCTGAGGCTCTTTATCAGTATCAGAAGAAAACTGTAAGAAAGATGATTCTGAAAGACCACAAGAGACCTGACGGACGTGCGATTAATCAGATTAGACCACTTGCAGCAGAAACAGACATTATTCCAAGAGTTCATGGTTCTGCAATGTTTACAAGAGGACAGACACAGATATGCAATATAACAACACTTGCTCCGCTTTCAGAGATTCAGAAGGTAGACGGACTTGATGAGAATGTTGTATCAAAGAGATATATGCATCATTACAACTTCCCATCCTATTCCGTAGGAGAAACAAAGGTATCAAGAGGACCGGGACGTCGTGAAATCGGACATGGTGCACTTGCAGAGAGAGCGCTCATTCCTGTACTTCCTTCACCTGAGGAGTTTCCATATGCTATCAGAACCGTATCAGAGACATTTGAGTCAAACGGCTCTACATCGATGGCTTCTACATGTGCTTCATGTATGTCGCTTATGGCTGCCGGCGTTCCAATCAAGAAAATGGTTGCAGGTATATCCTGCGGTCTTGTTACAGGTGATACAGATGATGATTATATCGTACTTACGGATATTCAGGGACTTGAAGATTTCTTCGGCGATATGGATTTCAAGGTAACAGGTACAAAGGATGGTATTACAGCCATTCAGATGGATATTAAGATTCACGGTCTTACAAGAGCTATCGTTGAAGAGGCTATTGCAAGAACGAGAGAGGCAAGATTCTTTATCATGGATACCTGTATGGCACCTGCTATCAGTGCTCCAAGACCACAGGTAAATGAATATGCGCCAAAGATTATCCAGATTAAGATTGACCCTGAGAAGATTGGTGAAGTTATCGGACAGAGAGGTAAGACGATTAATACAATCATTGAGGAAACAGGTGTCAAGATTGATATCGATGATGAAGGAAGAGTATCCATTTGTGGTGTTGATCAGGCAGGCATGGACAAGGCAGTGCATATGATTAACATGATTGTTGAGCCTCTTGAGGTAGGAATGAATTATACAGGCAAGGTTGTTAAGGTTATTGATTGTGGTGCTATCGTATCACTTGCTCCAAATAAAGACGGTCTCATCCATATATCAAAGCTTTCAGACAGAAGAGTAGAGAAGGTTGAAGATGTTGTAAATGTCGGTGATGAGGTTACGGTTAAGGTTATCAAGATTGATGAGAGAGCAGGAAGAATAAGCCTGAGCCTGAAGGATGCAGCAACAGTATAAGAACAAAAGATAAACAGCAAATGGTAAAAGCAAAAGATAAATCAACAGAGATAAAAAATAAAATAACGTAAAGGGGAACGTACATGAGATTTGGCTATTTTGATGAAGCGAATAAAGAATATGTAATTGACAGACCGGATACGCCTGCACCTTGGGCGAATTATTTGGGCTCGCCTGAATATGGTGCTATTATTTCGAATAATGCCGGAGGTTACAGCTTTGAGAAATCAGGAGCAAACGGCAGAATAATCAGATATATCTTTAATAATTTTGACCAGCCGGGAAGATATATTTATCTTAGGGATGATGATACCGCTGATTATTGGTCAGCATCATGGCAGCCTGTAGGAAAGGATTTGTCAGTCTATAAGAGTGAATGTCATCATGGAACAGCTTATACCAATATTTCGGCTGAATATTCTGATATAAAATCAGAGGTGCTTTACTATGTTCCGCTTGACAAAACATATGAGGTTTGGAAGGTAAAGCTTACAAATCATTCCGATAAGGTGCGTAATCTGACAGCCACAGGCTATTGTGAATTTACAAATGATTGTAACTACGAGCAGGATCAAGTCAATCTGCAGTATACATTGTTTATTACCAAGACTTATTTTATGGAGAATAAGATACTTCAGGTAATCAATGAGAATATTAAAGATGACGCTGTGGACGGAAACGAATCAAAAAACCGTTTCTTTGCGCTGGCAGGTGCGTCCGTGGATTCCTATTGTGGTGACAGAGAGGAGTTTCTTGGAAGATATCACAACTATTCAAATCCTGTAGGCGTCTTAAACGGAACCTGCGGAAATAAGCTGAATTACAATTCAAACAGTTGCGGAGCACTTGCGACAAAGCTTACACTTCTTCCGGGCGAAACAAAAGAATTTGCATTTATACTTGGTATGAAAAATGCAGAAGCAGCGGATGCTATTATTGCCGATTATGCGGATTCAAAAACGAAATGTCAGGAAGAGCTTGAGGAACTGAAGGCATACTGGCACGGTAAACTGAATCATTTTCAGGTAAAGACACCGAGTGAGTCATTTAACAACATGATTAATACATGGAATTCATACCAGTGCTTTATGACATTTATATGGTCAAGAGCAGCTTCATTCTCATATTGCGGACTCAGAAACGGTTATGGATACAGAGATACGGTACAGGATATTCAGGGTATTATCCATCTGGCACCTGAAATGGCGCTTGAGAAAATCAGGTTTATGCTGTCAGCTCAGGTAGATAACGGCGGCGGACTTCCGCTTGTTAAGTTTACACATAATCCGGGACATGAGGATACGCCGGATGATCCTTCCTATGTAAAGGAGACAGGTCATCCTGCATATAGAGCAGATGATGCGCTATGGCTCTTCCCGACGATTTATAAATACATTTCCGAATCGGGAAATATCAACTTTATTGATGAGGTAATACCATTTGCAAATCGTGACGAAGGAACGGTTTATGAGCATTTGAAGAGAGCAATCAGCTTCTCCATGAACAGACTTGGTAATAATGGTATGCCTGCCGGACTTCATGCAGACTGGAATGACTGCTTAAGACTTGGAAAACGAGGCGAATCTACATTTGTAGCCATGCAGCTCTACTATGCAATGACGGTAATTAAGTATTTTGCAGAAATGAAGAATGATTCAGCGTATATTGATTATATCAATGATATTCAGTATAAAATGGGTCAGACCATTCAGGAAAAATGCTGGGAAGATGACAGATTTATCCGTGGCTATAAAGAGGATGGTATGGTTATCGGCTCTAAGCATGATAAAGAAGCAAGCATGTGGCTGAATCCACAGTCTTGGGCTGTTATAAGCGGACTTGCATCAAGAAAGCAGTCGGAACTGGCACTGGAATCGGTACATAGAGAGCTGAATACCGAATATGGTGTAAGATTGATGTTCCCTCCATACAAGGATTATGCTTTTGATGGTGCTCTTATGTTACTGTTTAATGCAGGTACAAAGGAAAATGCAGGTATATTCTCACAGCCACAGGGTTGGATTATTCTTGCAGAGGCACTTATGGGTCATGGTAACAGAGCATTTGAATATTTTAACGAAAGCTCGCCTGCATCTATGAATGACAGAGCCGAGATAAGAAAATTAGAGCCATATTGTCATGGACAGTTTACCGAATCAGTTGGAAGTCCGTTTGAAGGACGTTCCCATGTACATTGGCTTACCGGTACAGCATCAACCTGTATGGTTGGCTGTGTGGAAGGTATCATGGGTATGAGACCTGATTTTAACGGAATAAAAATTGCCCCTGCCGTACCTTCAGATTGGAAGGAATTTGAAATATTCAAGGTATTCAGAGGCAAAAAGCTGAATATAAAGGTTCTGAATCCAAACGGACATGAAAGCGGATATACGGAGCTTAAGCTGAACGGAAAGGTAATGGAAAATAATTATATTCCGGCAAATCAATTAGAGGATGAAAATGAAATTATCCTTACCATGTAATATAAAACCGTAAATGTATATTTCATATATTTACACCCATAATAATTAAGAAGGGCAATTTTGTTCCTTCTTAATTGTTTCATAGGGGGTAATTATGGATAAGGAATTAAAAAGACAGGAGCTTATAAAAGAAAACGGCCAGTTAATCATATCCGGCAACAAAAATAAATACAATATATTGCTGATGAGCATTATAGGAGAGGTAGAAGGGCATGAGAATCTTCCCGATAATACAAAATCCACGAAATATGAGCATATACTTCCTGAGCTTGCCATAGCAGAGGATGATGAGAGTATCAAAGGAGTTCTTGTATTGCTGAATACGGTAGGCGGTGATGTAGAAGCCGGTCTTGCCATAGCAGAAATGCTGTCATCACTTAGTAAGCCTGTCGTTACGCTGGTTCTGGGCGGCAGTCATTCAATTGGGGTTCCGCTGGCTGTTTCGGGGGATGTGTCATATATTGTTCCGACGGCAACAATGGTGGTTCATCCGATTAGAATGAACGGAACCGTATTGGGTGTAAAGCAAAATTATGAATATATCGAGAGAATGCAGGACAGAATTATTAAATTTACCTCGTCACATTCCGATATTGAGGAAGAAAAGCTGAGGCGCATCATGTTTAATACCACCGAGCTTTCAAAGGATATCGGCTCGGTGCTTGTGGGCATAGAAGCGGTAAATGCAGGTATTATAGACAAGGTCGGCGGCATCGATAAGGCTCTGTCGAATTTATATGACTTGATAAATTGTGGAAATGATAGTAAAATGCACAGAGAGTGTGAATTATAAATAAAACGATAATTCATTTACGATGGATATCAATGGAATAAAGGATATTAAGGAGATCAATTATGACATTATTGCAATCAATACTGATGGGGATTATTCAGGGAGCAACGGAGTTTTTACCTGTAAGCAGTTCAGGGCATTTGGCAATTTTTAAAAATATTTTTCATATCAATACTGAAACGGGTATTTTGTTTGATGTATTACTTCATCTTGGTACGCTGGTTGCCATATTTATAGTCTATAGAAAAGATATCGGTGAACTGATTATTGAAGGATGTTCCATTGTAGGGCTTGCATGTACGAATGCATTTTACTTTATCCGCAATCTCTTTTGCAAGAATAAAAAGGAATATAAAAAAATAATCACTACCTCATACAGACGTTTTGTTATGCTGATAATTGTTTCAACGATAATCACGACATGTCTTGCATTACCGTTTGAAAAATTCATAGGCGGTGCAGGCGAGACGCTTCTGATACCGGGTATCTGCCTGTGTGTAACGGCAATAGTGCTTTTTATTGCTGATAACTTAAAAAGTGGAGACAAGGATGCCTCCACGGCTACATATAAGAATTCGGTATTTGTAGGTCTGGCACAGGGTATTGCAACACTTCCGGGCATATCCCGTTCAGGAAGTACGATTACAGCCGGTCTTGCCTGTGGCTTCAACAGAGAATTTGCCGTTAAATATTCATTTATCATGTCAATACCTGCGATTCTTGGGGCGGTTATTTTGGAGATCCCGGACATGGCAAATACTTCATTTACCACGGCGGAGATTGCGAATTATATTGTCGGAATGGCAGTTGCAGCCGTAGTCGGATATATGTGTATCAAGGCTATGCTTCTGACTGTTAAAAAGAATAAATTTAAAGGTTTTTCAATTTACTGTCTTTGCGCAGGAATTTTATCGGTAGTTTGTTATTTTGTACTTTAGGAGAAGAAAATGGCAGGAACAGTTAGAAAATCCGGAAATACCGGAAGAAAGAGTGTAAATAGAAATGGAGCAGGCAGAAAGAGTGCCGCAGAGAAAAATGCCGAAGCACTTGCGGCTGCCAGAGAGAAACAGATAAGAAGTGAGGTTGTGCTTCTTGTTATTCTGGCATTTTCCGTATTTCTTCTGATTGCAAATTTTGGAAAATGCGGTGTATTCGGGAATGTCATAACAGGCTTTTTGTTTGGACTGATTGGATTTGCAGAGTATTTATTTCCTCTGTATCTGTTTTTGTCCGCTGCATTTCTGATTTCCAATTCCTTTCATAAAAAAATAGTAAAAAAGGTTATATATTTTGGCGGGGTTCTCATACTGATAGCCATGCTGTTTCAGGTAATATATACTTCCGAATTTGAATCAGTCAAGGTTCTTTATATGGACGGATATCATGACCATTCAGGCGGTGGCATCATATGTGGCGGATTGGTATTCCTTTTAAGTAAGGTGATTGGTGTGCCGGGTGTCTGTATTGTCATGTTTATTGCGGCTGTGATATTGTTTGTATTGATTACGGAAATATCTGTTATTGATATGATAAAGTCATTGATTTTCACATCAAATGATGAATATCAGGAGGAAGATGAAGAAGAAGCGCCTATACGCGTAAGAAAGAGAAACCGTGTGTCGGAGATGCAGGAGGAACCTGTCAAAAGAAAAGGCGCGGCATCTTTCTCAAATCTTAAAGTGTATGACAGTGAAGCAAAAGCTCAGGAAAAGGCAGGTGCAAGGAGAAATGCCGGAACCGGAGCGGTGAAAAAGGATGGACCAAAGGATTTCTTCGAAAATCAGGAGGAAATTCATGAAATAAATGTAAATGAACAGGATTTCTTTGATTTTAACAATGGCGTGGAAAAAATCGTCATGCATGATGAGAAGGAGACGGATATTCCTGTTCGTGTGGAAAAGCCTGTAAGAGCGAAGCTCAAAAAATCAGAAGCCGTATCGACAAAATCCAATGCGGATGTGCTTGCAGGGGCAGTCAACGGAAATCTTCATCCGGAAGAAGTTTCAGACTATAAGAATGAGGATTATGACCCTTACTATGATTCTGCGTTTGCAGTAGAACGGCCTGAAAAGAAAGAAAAAATCGATATCAATAAAGAGGTTAAGGGTGTAGAGAGACAAATAAATCAGGGAGAGAAGAGCTATAAGCAGGGAGCAAGATACAAATTTCCTTCGTCGACCCTTCTTTCACCGCCGCAAAAAAATAATAATTCCAACAGGGATGCCTATGTAAGAGCTACGGCAATCAAACTGAAAAATACGCTTGAAAATTTTGGCGTCAATGTAACAATAACGAATTATAGCTGCGGTCCTGCGGTTACAAGATTTGAAATGCAGCCGGAGCAGGGGGTAAAGGTAAGCAAGATACTTGGTCTTGCTGATGATATCAAGCTAAATCTTGCGGCGGCGGATATCAGAATAGAAGCGCCTATCCCAGGTAAGGCCGCCATTGGTATAGAAGTTCCGAACAAAGAAAATACGGTTGTTACCTTCCGTGAACTTGTAGAGTCGGAGAACTTTAAAAATTCAAAATCCAAGATATCCTTTGCGGTAGGTAAGGATATCAGCGGACAGGTTATTGCAACGGATATTGCCAAAATGCCGCATTTGCTGATAGCAGGTTCGACAGGCTCAGGAAAATCCGTATGTATCAATACAATTATCATGAGTATTTTGTTTAAGGCGAAGCCGGAAGAGGTCAAGCTGATTATGATTGACCCTAAGATGGTTGAGCTGTCCTGTTATAACGGAATACCGCATCTTTTGATACCTGTCGTAACCGACCCTAAAAAGGCGTCAGGTGCGTTGAACTGGGCTGTAGAGGAAATGACAAGAAGATATCAGTCATTTGCAGAATATGGTGTAAGAAATATTCAGGGATATAACAGTAAGGTTGATCAGGTACTTGAAAGCGGTGATGTGGATGCGGACAAGCTTACAAAGATGCCGCAGATTGTTGTTATTGTAGATGAGCTTGCAGATCTTATGATGGTTGCACATGGTGAGGTTGAAGATGCCATCGTCAGACTTTCTCAGCTTGCAAGAGCAGCGGGTATTCATTTGATTATAGCGACACAAAGGCCTTCCGTTGATGTCATAACAGGCTTGATTAAGGCAAATGTGCCTTCCCGTATTGCATTTGCAGTATCGTCGGGTGTGGATTCCCGTACTATTTTGGATATGGTAGGTGCCGAGAAACTCCTTGGAAAGGGCGATATGCTGTTTTATCCTACAGGTTATTCAAAGCCTGTCAGAGTTCAGGGTGCATTTATTTCAGATGATGAAGTAAACAGTGTTGTAGAATTCTTGAAAAAGAACAACGGTGTCGGTACATATGATGATGAGGTATCGAAATCCATAACATCAACAGGTGCAGCAACCGCTTCGGCAAATGGTGGTGCCGGAAATGACAGAGATGATTATTTTGTTGAAGCAGGACGTTTTATTATTGATAAGGAAAAGGCATCCATAGGTATGCTGCAAAGAGCATTTAAGATAGGCTTTAACAGAGCTGCAAGAATTATGGATCAGTTGGCTGAGGCGGGGGTTGTAGGCCCTGAGGAAGGAACAAAAGCCAGAAAGATACTGATGTCCCAAGAGCAGTTTGACGAATATATTGATGAGTATTTATAAAGCAGCGTATATGCAGTATTTATAAAGAAACGAATATAATGAAGCATTTTAGAATCATGAGAAATGTGGAATATAGCTGATGTGATGTGGCTATGAGGAGGAAGAGCATAATGTTGACAGATATTGAGATTGCACAGCAGGCAGAAATGAAAAATATAAAAGAGGTAGCCAAGAAGCTGGATATTTCTGAGGATGATTTGGATTTATATGGAAAGTATAAGGCAAAGCTGTCTGATGAGTTGATTGCATCCGTACAAAATAATCCGAATGGTAAGCTGATTCTTGTAACAGCCATCAACCCTACGCCGGCAGGAGAAGGTAAAACTACTGTAACGGTAGGCTTGGGGCAGGCCATGGGCAGACTTGGAAAAAAGGCAGTAATCGCACTACGTGAGCCGTCGCTTGGACCATGCTTTGGCATTAAGGGCGGTGCAGCAGGCGGCGGATACGCACAGGTCGTTCCAATGGAGGATTTGAATCTTCATTTTACAGGTGATTTTCATGCGATTACTTCTGCCAATAACCTTCTGGCAGCAATGATGGATAATCATATCCATCAGGGAAATGAGTTGGGAATCGATGTAAACAGAATTGTATTTAAGAGATGTCTGGATATGAATGACAGAGCTCTTCGTAATATAGTGGTAGGACTTGGCAAGAAAATGGATGGTGTTCCGAGAGAGGACGGCTTTGTGATTACGGTTGCATCTGAGATTATGGCAATCCTCTGTCTGGCGGCGGATTTCAAGGATTTGCAGGAACGACTTGGCAGAATTATCGTTGCCTATAATTATAAAAATGAGCCTGTCACGGCAAAGGATTTAAAGGCAGTCGGCGCTATGGCGGCATTACTGAAGGATGCCATGAAGCCGAATCTGATTCAAACATTAGAGCATACGCCGGCGATTGTTCACGGCGGACCATTTGCAAATATTGCTCACGGCTGTAACAGTGTGATTGCTACCAAGACAGCATTAAAGCTGGCTGACTATGTCATTACCGAAGCCGGTTTTGGTGCGGATTTAGGTGCAGAGAAATTCTTTGATATCAAATGCAGAATGAATCATCTAAAGCCTGATGCAGTTGTCATTGTTGCAACCGTAAAGGCTTTAAAATACAACGGCGGTGTGCCAAAGTCAGAACTATCGTCAGAGAACCTTGAAGCTTTGAAGAAAGGCATTGTAAATCTGGAAAAGCATATTGAAAATATCAAAAAATACAAAGTTCCTGTTATTGTTACCCTGAATCGTTTTGTGACAGATACGCAGGCAGAGCTTGACTATGTAAAGGAATTCTGCGAAGTAAGAGACTGTGATTTTGCCCTTGCAAATGTATGGGAAAAGGGCGGCGAAGGTGGCATTGAGCTTGCAAATGCCGTACTGAATACATTAGAAACAAAGGAAAGCCATTTTGAGGTATTATACAAGGATGAGCTTTCAATAAAAGATAAAATTCGTACCGTTGCCACGGAGATATATGGTGCAAAGGATGTTACATACAGTCCGGAGGCAGAAAAAGCCATTGCCAAGATTGAAGAAATGGGCTTTGGCAATTTCCCTGTGTGTATGGCAAAGAACCAGTATTCTCTTTCTGATGATCCGACAAAGCTGGGCAGACCCGAGGACTTTGATGTCAATATCAGAGAGGTATATGTCAGCGCAGGAGCAGGCTTTGTGGTTGCCATTACAGGAACGATTATGACAATGCCGGGACTTCCGAAGGTTCCTGCTGCGGAACGCATTTCAGTAGATGATGATGGTGTTATTGGCGGATTGTTTTAAATAAAAGGAGGAAGACACATGGCAGAGTTAATTGATGGAAAGGTAATCAGTAAGCAGATTAAGGATGAATTGAAGGAAAAGGTTGCCGCTTTAAAAGAGCAGGGAACGGAAATATGTCTTGCAGTTATTCAGGTTGGATGCGACCCTGCGTCTTCTGTGTATGTAGGAAATAAGAAAAAGGCATGTGCATATATAGGAATCCGCTCGGAGAGCTATGAGCTGCCTGAGGAAACGACAGAGGAAGAGCTGCTCGCATTAATAGATAAACTGAATAGCGATGATAAAGTAAACGGAATCCTTGTTCAGCTTCCTGTTCCAAAACATATTAACGAAGATAAAATTATAAAAGCGATTTCACCGAAGAAGGATGTAGACGGTTTTCATCCTATGAGCGTGGGTGCTTTATCAATCGGTCAGCCGGGCTTTGTATCATGTACGCCGGCAGGTGTCATTCAGTTGATAAAGCGTTCCGGAATCTCGATTGAAGGTAAGGAATGTGTTGTAATCGGAAGAAGCAATATTGTAGGAAAACCTATGAGTATGCTGTTGCTTCGTGAAAACGGTACCGTTACCACCTGTCATTCCAGAACAAAGAATATCAAAGAAGTCTGCAAAAGAGCGGATATATTGGTGGTTGCTATCGGAAAGCCGAAGATGATAGATGCTTCTTATGTTAAGGAAGGAGCAACCGTAATTGATGTAGGAATTCACAGGGATGAAAATAATAAGCTGTGTGGAGATGTGGATTTTGACTCTGTAGAGCCGATTGCAGGAGCCATTACCCCTGTTCCGGGTGGTGTTGGTCCGATGACGATTGCGATGTTGATGAACAACTGTGTGGAGTCTATAAATATTCAGTAAAATACAGGAGACATAACATATGAAGGTTTTGCTAATCTCTCTTGGTTGCGATAAAAATCTGGTAGACAGTGAGGTTATGCTCGGCTTGCTTCATAAGGCGGGACATGAGATAACGAACGATGAGCAGGAGGCGGAGGTTATTGTTATCAATACCTGTTCATTTATAAAGGATGCAAAAGAAGAGAGTATTGATACGATCATTGAAATGGGTCAGTTAAAGCAGACGGGCAGGCTGAAGAAGCTGATTGTGGCAGGCTGCCTGTCCCAGCGATATCAGGATGAAATCTTAAAAGAGCTGCCTGAGATCGATACGATTATCGGTTCTACCAATTATGATAAAATTGTAGAAGCGATTGGAACATCGGAAAAGGCAATCGTTGACGATATTCATTATATGCCAACGGGAATTTTCGACAGAATTGTTACTACCGGTTCTTATATGGCTTATTTGAAGATTGCAGAGGGCTGCAACAAAATGTGTACATACTGTATTATTCCTTATATCAGGGGAAGATATAGAAGTATTCCGATGGAAGATTTGCTTCGCTCAGCCGAAAGACTTGCCAAAGACGGTGTGAAGGAGCTTGTGCTTGTGGCACAGGAAACGACACTTTATGGTTTCGATTTGTATGGTAAAAAAATGCTGCCTGAGCTGCTTCGTAAGTTATGTCAAATAGATGGTTTGGAGTGGATTAGACTGCTTTACTGTTATCCTGAAGAGATTACGGATGAATTGATCGACGTGATGGCGGTGGAAGAGAAAATCTGTCATTACCTTGATATACCAATCCAGCATTCCGAGGATGCCATTTTGAAAAAGATGGGAAGAAGAACAGACAGGAAATCTCTTATAGAATTGATTGCGAAGCTGAGAGAGAAAATTCCCGATATTGCACTTCGTACCTCTTTAATAGCAGGCTTTCCGGGAGAAACACAGGAACAGCATGATGCCCTGATGGACTTTATCGATGAATGTGAGTTTGACAGACTGGGCGTATTTACCTATTCTCCGGAGGAGGGAACGCCTGCTGCATCATTTCCAAATCAGGTAGACGCGGAAGTGGCAGAAGGCTGGAGAGAGGATATCATGCTTCTTCAACAGGAAATTTCATATGAAAGAAATCAAAAAATGACAGGCTCTGTCATCAGGGTGCTGATAGAAGGATACCTGCCGGAAGATGATGTTTATGTAGGAAGAAGCTATAAGGATGCACCATCGGTAGACGGAATGGTGTTTGTTCACGCTGACAGGGAATTGATGAGCGGCACTTTTGTGGATGTGAAGATTACAGAAGGAAATGAATACGATTTGACAGGAGAAATAGTGGAATGAATTTACCGAATAAGTTAACAATTTTAAGAGTGATAATGATACCTTTTTTCTTGGTATTTCTTTATTTGAATTTTGGCTGGGCGAAATGGGTTGCCCTCGGAATATTTATTGCAGCGGCTATTACCGATACGCTTGACGGACAGATTGCAAGGAGACAAAACCTTGTGACCAATTTCGGTAAGTTTATGGACCCTTTGGCTGATAAGCTGCTTGTATGTTCAGCCCTGATAGCCCTTGTAGATATGAACAGAATTCCTGCATGGATAGTTATTATCATTATTGCCAGAGAATTTATTATAAGCGGTTTCCGACTGATAGCCGCAGAAAAGGGACACGTAATTGCTGCCGGTATATGGGGCAAGATAAAAACGGTTGTCCAGATGGTTATGGTATGCTTCCTTATCGGTAATCTGCCGGGGACTTTTATATACTGGATTGAGCAGGTGTTGATTTATGCATCTTTGGTACTGACGGTAATATCTCTGATAGATTATCTGGTGTCCAATAAAGATGTATTGAAGGATTAATTAAAAAAGCTTCTATTTCTATAGATATAAAAATTATTCAGCCAATGGTAATCAGAAATCTACTGACTGCCATTGGCTGAATTTGCATATGTCATCATATTGGGAATTAATTGACAATAATTGGTATATTTGCAATAATGAAGTAGAGTTGTAGTTATTGCTGTATTATTTATAAAAGAGATTGTAACGAATCATGTCTAATTATCTTAAATATGAAAAAATGGAGGGGATATTATTGAAAATAAAGCATTTGTTTGTTGTAGCAGCATGTTCAATCGCTGCGATAAGTTCTTTTGTAGTTTCTGCAAATTATAATAGTGGCTCTATAGGAAATAGTGATGCAAATATAACCGGTTCGGCCAGAATGGATTATTATAGTAGTTCCAAAGATTTGTGTGTTTTAACAGCAGCTTTAGGTGGAAGCAGTAGAGATGCTGCGTCAGGATCTGTATCAGGGAAAATACAGGGTATAGACGTAAAACCAATATACATAGGTAGCGTAACATTAAATAAAAATCGATATAGCTATTCAACATCAAAAACAGTTAGTGATGACTATGATGTGATGACTGTTACAATAAGTCTGGGTGGTGTATCAAAAAATATATATGCTTATGATTAAAGAATCTTTGTTTTAAAGGGATGTAAAATAACTACAGCTCATTTTGGAGGAATGTAAATTGATAAAAATAAGAGATAAAGAATGTTTTTGGCTTTTTTTAATAGCATATACACTTATATTTATTATTCTGATAAATTGCTTTGACCTAATCAATAAAAGGAAAGCTGAATTAGAGAAGAGGTTATACAATGGGCATTATGAAAACCTTGTTTTGATAGAGGGCGCATGTGATGAATGTAAAATAACTGCCGAAGAAGATGATATGGGCAGGATTTCTTCGATGGAATATGCAGCCGAGGATATAGTAAAGCATTACGATAAGGGAAAAAGAATAATTGAAAGCTTATATAATCATAATGTCACTATATATGCATATGTTTCGGTACACGTCAATGGAGAAATGTCAGTAGATTATCAAAGAGCCGTTTTTTCATATGGAGATGATTTACCATATAACATAATGAAAGGTCGGAATTTCACGAAGGAGGATTTTGATAATCACAGAAGGGTTGCGTTGGTTTCTGAAAATTCAGAAAAAAATCTCAAGAAAAGAAATGACGGATATTATATATTGATTGATAATGAATATTATCATGTGGTAGGAATATATGAGTCCTTAGATAATACAAGGGATATCTCTTTTGCATATTTCCCTGATAACGAAAAATGCTATAAAAGGTTTTATGAGAGATTTGCAGAAAATAATCTTCCTATGCTCGCCGGAATCTATATTGGTTCAAATAGCGGTAATATTAGAGAACAAGCTTCTGATGCAGTAGGTTCCTTAAACAATATAGAAGGTATTACATTTCAGGAGAGAATAGTGGATTTATCAGAAGTATCGGTAGATGGAAAAATAAAGTTTCTTTGTATCATATATGGCTTACTGTTGTTTTTCTGTATTGTAATCTATATACAGGTCATAAGCTTATTTGTGAAAAAGAGACAAAGGGATTATATTATATACAGAACCTGCGGATGTGATAACAGATATATTGCGAGAAAGATTTTTGCGGAAATGTGTCCGATGCTTATCTGTTCGTTTGTTGCCGTATTTGTCATAAACAGCCTGTATAATATATTTATTGCTGACAAGGCATGGTATGGCATATCTGTTGAAGGTTTGGCGTTTATCTTTGTAACTACGGTGATATTGGCATATGCTTCGATATTTGTAATATTGATGAAAATAAAAAGGATAAATCTAGTGGAAGGAATTATGGATATATAGATGAAATTAAAATATTTATGGAAAATATCTCTCGATAATGATTGGCGGCAGGGATTAAGAAGCTTTTTAAATACGGTGCTATACATCATTGGAATGACAGTAATCGGAGTTATGGTTTTTTTAATAAGTACGGAAGCAGATATAAAAAAATCAATGGATGAAGCATTGCGAAGCGGTATTGAACATTTTGGATATGCATATTGTGAAATACCCACAAGTGAATATGATAAAAACAGTGACTTTAATATTGCAGAAACAGTTAATGAGCTTGACTGTGTAGCGTATGCTACAAATGAATGGCTGCTTAGCGGACTGGAAATAGCAGGTAAGTGGAGCTTGGAATATAAAGGCTCAAAAACGATTAGCGAAAATCTTGATATTTTGCAAAATATTCAGGATAAAAATGTATATAATCCATTTTATGCAGCTTTAGGCGCAAGACTTGAAGTGATATATTTAAGTGCTAATGCATATCAGATGTTTCATATAAACTTATATAAGGGCAATAGCCCTGAGAATCTTGACTATAGCAGTGATGCCGTACCAATTTATTTGGGATATAAATATAAGAATGCTGTTGAACCGGGAACAATAATCTCAAATGGCAAGGACACATATGTAGTAGCGGGAATATTGGAGAAAAAAAGCACTATGCCCGTTGAATGCACAGCTTTAATTTCGATGGATGAAGAAGCATCGTTTTCATCATATGTATTGGATTATAGTATTTTATTGATGCCTGATGACCTTGAAGGTACAGGAGTTGATTGTTTTTTTTCTCTTGCTGATGGATATACCTTTGATGATGTGAGAAATTCGCTTGAGCAAATCATGTCAGATACAAATAGTATAGTATATGTAGAAAGCGTGGCAGAGCACATGGAAGCAATTAGTAATAAAATGGATATCAATTCAATGTATGATATTTTTGTATTTGTTATTGTGATTATATGTCTGGTACTTTCGTGTTTCCAGATAAATACGATATTATCGCAAAGAAAGGATTATGGAGTGCTTTTTGCATGTGGACTATCACATAGGGATATAGTAAAGATGGCATTTATAGATAATATAAAAAAGGTAGTTATCGCTATCTTGATTATGTTTTGTGTTGTGGCAGGGAAATTAACTGCAGAGATAAAGCTTGAAACAATGACAGCATATATGCTGAAAGAGACCTTGTATGGCAGATTAATCATAATTGTGCTTGCGGTGGGAACCGGACTTACGCTGGTTGTATCCCTTATCCCTGCAATCATATTGAAAAAGGCTTCACCAATAGAACTGATAGGAGGTAAGTAATTTGATTAAACTTATTGATATAAAAAAGTCATATAAAAGCGGTGCTGTGACATATCCGGCATTAAATGGTATCAATCTTAACATAGATGACGGAGAATATGTCGCTATCGTTGGCACATCAGGTTCAGGTAAAAGTACGCTTATTAATATAATAGGCGGCATGGACAAAGCGACGGAAGGTCAGTACATATATAATGATATGGATGTCAGTTCGATGAAGCAGCATGATTTACATCTGTTCAGGAAGCAAAATATCAGCTTTATATTTCAAAGATTTGCACTGCTCAATCAATATACGGTATATGAAAACGTGGAAATACCGTTACTGGCAAGAGGTGTAGCAAAGAAAGAACGTAAAGAAAAAATAATCAAGACATTAATGCAGGTAGGTATACAGGATTTATACAAGAAAAAGCCGTCAGAATTGTCAGGAGGCGAACAGCAGCGTTGTGCCATAGCAAGGGCTTTGGTATCTGACAGTACTATAGTGCTTGCGGATGAGCCGACAGGAGCACTTGATAAAGCTACAGGGCTTAAGATAATGGATTTGCTGGAGGAGCTCCATAAACAGGGGAAGACACTAATAATAGTAACTCACGATATGGATATTGCCGCTCATGCAGACAGATTAATACGGATAGAAGATGGTGTTATCATAGAGGATATAAAGAATGAAAATCAAAATCAATAAAATACTGATGGCTATGTCGCTGATTGTTGCAATATTACTTTCAGGCTGTCATAAAAAGAATAATGATGACTCCTTTGTCATTGATTCGCTTGAGGAGGCAAGGGGAAATATCCAAAATGGAGCTTTGGCAAATGAACTGGGTGTGCCGAAGAGCATAAACCATCAGCTTGATGTCTCCATATCCGGTATTGAACAGGTTTATATATCAGATGAGGCTATATATGTACCTGATGTACCTGCAATGTATACTATGGAATGTAGTAGGATTGAGCTTGATGCGGAATATAGAAAACGGGTAGCTGAGGGAATATTTGGAGATTCTGCTATATCTGTATATGACGGTCAGCCTACAAAGGCAGAATGCGAATATTGTATAGAGTATTATCAAAAAATAAAAGACTGCCCGGATGTGGCATATAGTACCATATATTCCAATATGATTGAAGAATACACCGATTTAAAAAGGAAAGCGCCTGATATAAGAGAAAAGAATACGGATTTTTCTTCAAACCAATATATAGGCATCATAAACAATCAACAATATCTGCTTACATTTAAAGAAAATGCCGGATACTGTTCCTCGGTCTATCTGTCACTATATCCCGATATATCCGTTTACAATTTTTTTGGCATAACAGAGGGATTCGGAGCCGTAGAATCGTGGGGATCGCTTTTAGATAATGAAACTATATATTCAGATATAATGAATCAGGAGAATCTTTCGGATGAAACGGCAGAGAATAATACATGTATATATACAGAAGATGAGGCTGTTGAAAATGCTTATTCATATCTTAATTGTATAACAGATATGCCAATGTTATTTGCTTTTACGAATCCTTTGTTTGTCGCCTATTTTCAGGGTACTACGGATAACGAATACCATATCAATGACGGATACGATATAACATTTATTCCTGAAGTTTCAGGAGTGAAACAATATGCTGCCGGTTTATACTATGTGGATTATATGAATAGTGAATATAAAAATCAATCCAATATGTATGATGATACTCATGGTATCGTTACAAATGGTACAATATTTCGTGTAGCATTAGCCTCTAATGGCTTGGTAGGTATAGGATGTGATATGCCTATGGAAAAAAGGTCTGAGCTTGAAAAAGCAAATTTATTATCATGGGATGAGATAGTAATTGCGCTTGAAGCTTCAATTGATGGTTATTATACAAAACATAAAACCGATTATTTACAGATAAGGTTTAATTCTATAGAACTGTCCTATTATCCCAAGGAGACTGATACAGGCTTTATATATGTACCTGTGTGGGTATTTGCAGAGATTGATGAGAAAATAAACGAGCCGGTTCAGCTTATTATGCTGGATGCGCAAACGGGCGATGTAGTTGAGATAAAATAAAAATATTGAATGATAAGGAATGCTATATCATACAAAAGCTGTCAAAGAGCTGTTGTATGATATAGCATTTTAAGATACCGGTAAAATTTTATGAAAAATATGGTTTGTATTTGGTTTTTCTACTTGAAATATGTTGCCAAAGGCTTTACAATTAAAATCGGCATAAATTTGGACTTTCTTTTTGAAAGTGCCATAAAATAAATTAAACGGAGGGCTAAAAATGAGCAACAAACTCAGCTTGTCAGCAAGTGACAGAATTTCTGCATTACTTGATGACTCAAGTTTTGTTGAAGTTGGTGCATATGTAACAGCTAGAAGCACTGATTTCAACATTCAGGATAAGGATACTCCAAAAGACGGTGTTATAACCGGTTATGGAGTTATCAATGGTAATTTAGTTTATGTTTATAGCCAGGATGCAAAGGTTTTGGGCGGCTCCATCGGTGAGATGCACGCAAAGAAAATTGCAGGCCTTTATGATATGGCTATGAAGATGGGAGCACCTGTTATCGGATTAATTGATTGTGCAGGTTTGAGATTGCAGGAGGCTACAGATGCACTAAATGCATTTGGAGAGCTCTATCTGAAACAGTCACTTGCATCAGGCGTGATTCCGCAGATTACTGCTATTTTCGGTACATGTGGCGGTGGTGCAGCATTGATACCGACTTTGACGGATTTCACATTCATGACAAAAGAAGGTTCAAAGTTATTTGTTAACAGCCCAAATGCTTTAGAGGAGAACAATATCACAAAGCTTGATACATCATCAGCAGAATATGTCAGTACAAATACTTCAAATGTTGATGCGGTGTTTGAGACAGAGGAGGAGCTTCTTGGAACAATCAGAACGCTTGTTGATATGCTTCCATGCTGCAATGAGGATGATGAGAAGTTTGGCCCTTGTACGGATGATATGAACAGAATTATTCCGAATCTGGATTCCTTCAAGAATGATGGAAGAGCAGTTCTTCAGAATATCTCGGACAACTCATTTTTCATGGAAATGAAGAAGGATTTTGCCGCAGATGTTGTAACGGCATTTATCAAATTAAATGGTGTAGCCGTAGGCTGTGTTGTAAATCAGGAAGATGTTATTACAACAAACGGCGCATATAAGGCAGAAGAGTTTATCAGTTTCTGTGATTCATTCAATATTCCTGTACTCACACTTGTCAATGTAAAGGGATTTTCTGCTACGGTAAGAGAAGAGAGAATTATCTCAAAGGCTCTTGCAAAGCTTACTTATGCATATGCAAATGCTACTGTACCAAAGATTACCGTAATCATGGACAAGGCATATGGTACGGCATATACGGTTATGAATTCCAAGGCTATCGGAGCAGATATGGTATTTGCCTGGCCTGATGCCGTTATCGGAACAATGGATCCGGAGATGGCAGTTAAGATTATGTATGAGGATGAAATCAATGCCGCTTCAGACAAGCTGGCATTTATTAAGGAAAAGAAGGCTGAATATACCGAAGCACTTTCGGGTGCCCTTTCAGCAGCATCAAGGGGCTATGTTGATGATATTATTGAGCCGGATGCAACCAGAAAGAGAGTAATTGCAGCACTTGAAATGCTTCTCGCAAAGAGAGAATTAAGACCATATAAGAAGCATGGTACAATATAAAAGGAGTGACAACTAAATGAAGAAAAAATTATTATTAATAGTTTCTATGTTAGCTGTTACTTTTGCGCTGGCAGGCTGCGGTACTGCCAAGAAAACTGTAGAGTTTGAATACACCAACGAAGAACTGGCACAGATAGTTCAGGATAAGAGTGATGAATACATGTATTATGTAAGCATAGATGAGTTCTATGCCTATGCTACACAGCCGGAGACACCGGTGGGCCTGGCTGAATCTGAAAAAGAAGCAATACAGGTATTTTCAAAGCTTGAAGATGAGTGTGGTGAGTTTATAAGCTATACAGGTGAATATGAAGCCGAAGTTATAGACGATTCGGTTGTCATAAGCATATTTGCAAAATGTGCTGACGAAGAAGCTGAAATTAAAGCAACCTTCGTAGGAAATCTTGAGGAATATAATTTCCAAAAATATTATTTATTGGAAAATGGATATGACGAAGCTACGGCAAAGGAAATGTTGAAATCAAACAAGATTTATCCATACAAGATTTCAGAATTTGAAATATCTGCAAATCAGACACTTAGTGCCAAGATGAAAGCGGCAGGTATCAATACAATTATTGGTATGGGTATCGTATTTATCGTTCTCATCTTCATATCATTTATTATTTCATTGCTTAAGTATGTTCCTATGTTATTAGACAAAGAGACAAGAGAAGCAAGAAAAGCCGAGAAAGCAAAGAAAACAGCCGAAGAAAACGGAGAAGATAAAACTTCGGCAGAAGAAACAAAGAGTGAACCGGTACAGACGGGAGCGATTGTTGATATCGTTAATACCGAAACCGGAGTAAGTGTAATGGATGATTCACAGCTTGTTGCAGTTATAACTGCTGCAATCGCTGCTTCAGAAGGACAGACGGCTGTTATTTATCCAAGCAATGATAAATTAGTCGCTCGTAAGGTAAGACGTATAAAGAGATAATATAGGAGGATATTGATATGAAAAATTATAGAATTACAGTAAATGGTACATCGTATGATGTAACGGTTGAGGAATTAGCAGCAGGAGCAGTAGCAGCTCCGGTTTCAGCACCAGCAGCAGCACCTGCACCCGTAGCGGCACCTGCACCGGCAGCGCCTGCAGCAAAGTCAGCAGGAGCAGGAAGTATTAAAGTTGCATCACCTATGCCTGGCAAGATTCTTGACATTAAGGTTAAGAACGGTGACGCAGTAAAGAAGGGACAGGTTGTTCTGATTCTTGAAGCTATGAAAATGGAAAATGAAGTTGTTGCTCCGGAAGATGGTACTATCGCAAGCATTGATACTACAGTTGGTGCGATGGTAGAGACAGGAGATACATTGGCAACATTGAACTAATGTATCTGACTGAAATAATCTGATAGGAGGAAACAACTAAATGGGTAGTAGTATAATTGACGTTTTGTCAAATTTAGCTGATCAAACCGGTTTCGCAAGTCTTGACTGGAAAAACTACATCATGATACTTGTAGCTTTTGTATTCATGTATCTTGCAATCGGCAGAGGCTTTGAGCCACTTCTTCTTGTGCCAATCTCATTTGGTATGTTTTTGGTAAACATGTTCCCTGACATTATGGCAGAGGGTGGTTTATTGCATTATTTTTATTTACTTGATGAGTGGAGTATTCTGCCATCACTGATATTCATGGGTGTTGGTGCCATGACGGATTTCGGTCCGCTTATTGCGAATCCGAAAAGCTTTATCTTAGGTGCGGCAGCACAGTTTGGTATTTATGCAGCATATTTCCTTGCATTCCTGATGGGATTCAACGGAAAAGAGGCAGCGGCAATATCAATTATCGGTGGTGCTGACGGTCCTACATCTATCTATCTTGCAGGTAAGCTTGGTATGGGTGGTACATTACTTGGCCCTATTGCAGTTGCAGCATATTCATATATGTCACTTGTGCCTGTTATTCAGCCGCCTATTATGAAAGCTCTTACTACCAAGAAGGAAAGACTGATTAAGATGCCTCAGCTTCGTCCTGTTACAAAGCTTGAGAAAATCTTATTCCCTATCATTGTTACACTTGTAGTAGTAATGATTCTTCCGACAACGGCTCCTCTTGTAGGTATGCTGATGCTTGGTAACCTGTTCAGAGAATGTGGCGTTGTAAAACAGCTTACGGAAACAGCTTCCAATGCCCTGATGTATATTGTTGTTATTTTACTTGGTACATCTGTCGGTGCTTCTACAAGCGCAGAGGCTTTCCTTCAGATAAGTACACTTAAGATTGTCTTATTAGGATTGATTGCATTTGCATTTGGTACTGCTGCGGGCGTTTTATTCGGTAAGGTAATGTGCTGGGCTACAAAGGGTAAGGTTAATCCGCTTATCGGTTCAGCCGGTGTATCTGCAGTTCCGATGGCGGCAAGAGTATCACAGAAGGTCGGCGCACAATATGACCCGACAAACTTCCTTCTGATGAATGCGATGGGACCTAATGTTGCAGGTGTTATCGGTACCGCTGTTGCAGCCGGTACATTCCTTGCAATATTCGGAATGTAATTTGAAGATGTTTTAGAAATATATGAAAAGTCGATAGAATTCGTAAATTGCTTATAAAAATACGGAGGTAAAGAAATGGCAGAAAAGAAACCGGTTAAGATTACCGAGACAGTATTGCGTGATGCACATCAGTCACTTGTAGCAACCCGTATGTCAACTGAGCAGATGCTTCCTATCATCGATAAGATGGATAAGGTTGGTTATCATTCAGTAGAATGCTGGGGAGGAGCTACATTTGATGCTTCATTAAGATTTTTAAAGGAAGACCCATGGGACAGACTTAGAAAGCTGAGAGACGGCTTTAAGAATACAAAGCTCCAGATGTTATTCAGAGGTCAGAATATTCTTGGCTATCGTCATTATGCTGATGATGTGGTTGAATATTTTGTACAGAAATCAATTGCAAACGGTATTGATATCATCAGAATATTTGACTGCTTAAATGATATCAGAAACCTTGAAACAGCCGTTAAGGCATGTAATAAGGAAAAAGGTCATGCACAGGTAGCGCTTTCCTATACATTAGGTGATGCGTATACACTGGATTACTGGAAGAACATGGCAAAGAAAATAGAAGATATGGGTGCAGATTCTATCTGTATCAAGGATATGGCGGGTCTTCTTGTTCCATACAAGGCAACCGAACTTGTACAGGCGTTGAAAGAAGGTTCATCACTTCCAATTCAGCTTCATACACATTACACATCAGGTGTTGCTTCCATGACATATCTGAAGGCTGTTGAGGCAGGCTGTGATATCATTGATACAGCGATGTCTCCACTTGCTCTTGGAACAAGCCAGCCTGCTACTGAGGTTATGGCAAAGACATTTGAAGGTACGGAGTATGACCCTGGCTTCGATCAGAGTCTCCTTGCTGAGATCGCTGATTACTTCAAGCCTATGAGAGAAGAGTGGCTTGCAAGCGGACTTCTGAATCCAAAGGTTATGGGTGTAAATGTTAAGACACTTCTTTATCAGGTACCTGGTGGTATGCTTTCAAACCTTGTATCACAGCTGAAAGAAATGGGCGCCGAGGATAAGTTTGATGAGGTTCTTGAGGAAGTACCAAGAGTTCGTAAGGACTATGGTGAACCACCTCTTGTTACACCTTCAAGCCAGATTGTCGGTACACAGGCTGTTCTCAATGTTGTTACAGGTGAACGCTACAAGATGTGTACGAAAGAATCAAAGGCTCTCGTTAGCGGTGAATACGGTCAGTCAGTTAAGCCTGTAGACCCGGAGGTTAAGAAGAAGGTTATCGGTGACAAAGAGCCAATAACATGTCGTCCTGCTGATTTAATCGAGAATGAGCTTGATAAGATTGAAAAGGAAATGATACAGTACAAGGAACAGGATGAGGATGTATTATCATATGCATTGTTCCCTCAGGTTGCCCTTGATTACTTCAAGCTGAGAGAAGCACAGAAGACACAGGTGGATGTGTCGCTTGTTGAAAACGACAGCAAGGCATATCCTGTTTAATCATATTTTACGATTCATAAAGAGACGGAAGGGCTTACCTTCCTGTCTCTTTATGTTTTAAATTGCATTGTTGGGGTTATTATGAAAAAGATAGAATTAACAACAACCCGGATTATTGCTCTGGGGTTTTTTATTGCTATATTCGTCGGTGCGTTATTGCTGATGTTACCATTTGCAACTGTATCAGGTGAACATACCGGAATTCTGGATGCATTATTTACATCAACTACATCGGTATGTGTTACAGGACTTGTAGTGGTTGATACTTTTTCACATTGGAGTATATTTGGAAAGTTTATTATTTTGATTCTGATACAGATAGGCGGTTTAGGTATTATATCAATTACTACGCTGCTTATGCATTTATTTCGAAGAAAATTCACTTTAAGAAGCTCTATGCTTATTCAGGATTCATATAATCTGAATACGAAGCAGGACTTAAAAAGATTTACACTTAAAGTATTCAAAGGTACTATTTGTATAGAGTTTCTGGGTGCTGTATTATATAGTATTACATTTTGTCAGAAGTATGGACTGTTAAGAGGGGTATGGTATTCCGTATTTAATTCCGTTTCGTCATTTTGTAATGCGGGTATTGATATCCTTGGAAACAATAGTCTTGCGGACTATGCACATAATCCGCTTGTATTGTTTACAACAAGTTTTCTGATTATTACAGGTGGTCTTGGCTTTGTAGTCTGGTGGGATATCATTGATGTACTTTCACAGATAAAAATGAAAAAGAGCAGTTTAACAAATGCCATAAAAGGGTTAAACCTTCATTCTAAATTGGTAATCCTAATGACTGTATCACTTTTAGTGGTCGGAACCCTCTTTATCTATTTTATGGAACATCATAATCCACTTACGATTGGAAACTTTAGTGAAGGAGATAAGTGGATAAATTCGTTTTTTCAATCAGTAACACTTCGAACGGCAGGTTTTTCTTCATTTTCGCAGAAGGGAATGTATGAAGCTACAGCTCTTTTCAGTATGGCATTAATGCTTATCGGCGGTTCACCTGTCGGTACGGCAGGTGGTGTGAAAACGATAACATTAGCTATTGTATTCCTGAACTTCCTGTCTATGATTAGAGATAGGGATGAGATTGTAGTGTTTAAAAGAAAGATACCGAATGTTGCAATCAGAAAAGCGGTGGCAATATTATTTCTTGGTATGTCACTTGTCATTATTATGACGATTTTGCTGATTATAAGCGGAAATAAAGATGGCGTTCTCGTTGACTGTTTATTTGAGGTCGTTAGTGCTATCGGTACTGTAGGCTTGACCAGAGATTATACGGGTTCGCTCAATATAATGGGAAGAATAATCATTATAATTTGTATGTATCTGGGACGTATCGGACCTATTTCCATGACAGTAGCGTTCAGTTCTCAGAATGTTAAAAAGAACCTTATTCATTATCCTGAAGAGAGTGTTATTGTAGGATAGAGAGTATATATATTTGAAGGGAGAAAATAGAATGAAAAAATCATTTGCAGTATTTGGTTTGGGAAGATTTGGTACAAGCGTCGCAAATGCGCTGATGAGTCAGGGTGCACAGGTGCTGGCTGTAGACAGTAATCCTGATGTTATACGTAAAATTTCATCACAGGTAACTTGTGCTGTCAGCATAAACGTATGTGATTCGGAAGCGGTAAAAGAGGTTGGTCTTGATAATATAGATGCCGTTATTGTAGCGATGGGAGAAAGCCTTGCAGCGAGTGTAATGACCATTATGACTGCAAAGGAATTGGGCGTTCCGTTTGTTATGGCAAAAGCGGACAGTGATGAAACAGCAAAGATTTTTCTTAAAGTAGGTGCGGACAAGGTCGTATTTCCTGAAAAAGATGCAGGTATTCTTGCTGCCAGAAAATTGTTATACGATAATTTTATAGAATATTTTGAAATAGAAAGAAATCTTGGTGTTGCAGAAATTATGGTCAGACCTGAATGGGCAGGAAAATCCATAAAAGAGCTTGACCTCCGTAAAAATTATAAGATTAATGTTATTGCAGTGAAGAACGGAAATCAGCTTGCCAGCGAAGTGAATCCTGATGAAATATTACAGCCGGATTCAAGACTTATCATTATGGTATCCGATTCATCAATGAAAAAGCTTAAATAGAGGTTAAATCAATGAAAAAGATAGTAGTTATTGGTGGTGGTGCAGCCGGCATGATTGCGGCAATTACTGCTGCTGATTCTGCAAAGGTTGTTCTGATAGAGAAAAACGACAGACTGGGGAAGAAGCTTTTTATAACGGGTAAGGGCAGATGTAATCTTACAAACGCCTGTGAGGACAGCCGATTTTTTAATGCTGTTACCACAAATTCAAAGTTTATGTATAGTGCATTTTATTCCTTTGATAATAACATGACTATGGATTTCTTTGAAAAGGCAGGACTTCCTCTTAAGGTTGAACGTGGTGACAGGGTTTTCCCCGTAAGCGACCATTCTTCTGATGTAATAGGCGTTTTAAAAACATTGATTAACAGAAATCCCAATATAAAACTAATGCTGAATACAAAAGTATCAGGTATTATGGCAGAAGGGAACAGCGTATGCGGTGTCAGTTTGGATAGGGAAAAAAGGTCAAAATATGAAGGTAAGGCAGATGTTCGCAACGAGCAGGAAGAAACAATGATTGCATGTGATGCTGTTATTTTATGTACGGGCGGTTTGTCATATCAGCTTACAGGCTCTACCGGTGACGGGTATCAATTTGCAAAAGATTTCGGACATACTATCGTAAACACTCAGCCGTCCCTTGTTCCGTTTAATATAAAAGAGCATTTTTGTAAGGAGCTAATGGGATTGTCCTTAAAAAATGTGTCCTTTAATATATTCAGCGGTAAGAAGAAAATATTTGCAGAGCAGGGAGAACTGTTATTTACGCATTTTGGAATAAGCGGGCCTCTTGTTATTAAAGCTTCCGCATATATACACAGATATCTTGACAAGGATATTACACTATATATCGATTTAAAGCCTGCTTTATCTGTAGAGGAACTGGATTCCAGAATACAAAAGGATTTTAACAAATATATCAATAAAAACTTTAATAATGCGCTTGGAGATTTGCTGCCACAGAAATTAATTACGCCTGTTATTGAGCGCTCCGGAATAGATTTATTTAAGAAGGTTCATTCCATATCCAGAGAAGAACGTCTCAGGCTTGTTCAGGTTATTAAGGAATTTAAGCTTACATTTGCGGGACTTCGTGATTTTGATAAGGCAATTATCACGAAGGGTGGTGTCAATGTAAAGGAAATAAATCCGTCCACGATGGAATCAAAGCTGTTATCGGGGCTGTATTTTGCAGGTGAGATAATCGATGTGGATGCACTGACAGGGGGATTTAATTTGCAGATTGCATGGTCTACAGGGAGACTGGCAGGCATATGTGCTGCAGAGAATCCTTGATAAAACAATTTTAAAATCCAATGAACTTAATCCGACTATTCGTATATATATTTATGGTACATTTGCAGGCACGCAGTGCCGAAACCGTACCATAAATATATATACGAATAGTCAAACTAAACCATAAATTTTTGAAAGGATAAACGATTATGAATATTGCTATAGACGGACCTGCCGGAGCAGGAAAAAGTACAATTGCAAAAAAAACGGCAAAGGAGCTTGGATATATTTATGTCGATACAGGAGCTATGTATCGCGGTATCGCATTATATCTGCTGGAAAATGATATCGATATATCTGATGCCGGTTATGTAGAGAAAAAAATTGAGCCGGTTATAATAGAAATAAAATATGAATCCGATATGCAGCAGATTTATTTAAACGGTAATAATGTAACTTCAAAGCTGCGTGAGGAAGCTGTAGGCAATATGGCTTCAAAATCATCGGCACTGCCATGTGTAAGAGCCAAGCTGCTTGATTTGCAAAGACAGCTTGCAAAGGATTATGATGTGGTTATGGATGGCAGGGATATCGGTACAAATATTCTTCCTGATGCAGAAGTAAAAGTATACCTTACTGCATCTTCCAAGGTCAGAGCCAGGAGACGTTATGATGAGATCATCGCAAAGGGGGAGACGGCTGATATCAATGTGATAGAGGCTGATATTATTACAAGAGATAAGCAGGATATGGAACGGGAAACGGCACCCCTTAGACAGGCGGAGGATGCAGTTTATATTGACAGTTCCGATATGACTATTGACGAGGTGGTAGCCACAATCATCAGACTTACTAAAAAATAGTATATTAGGAGAATTTATAGCATGGAAGTTATTTTGGCAAAATCTGCCGGATTTTGTTTTGGTGTTCAGAGAGCTGTTGATACGGCATATCAGCATGCCGACACAGAAGGAGAACATAGCGGTACGGGAAATGTATATACCTATGGGCCGATTATTCATAATGAGGCAGTAGTAGCCGACCTCAAATCGAAAGGCGTTTCGGTATTGGAAAATGAGGAGGACCTTAAGAAGCTGAAAGGCGGTAAGGTTATCATCCGTTCCCACGGTGCTTCAAAAGATATATATGATTATCTTGAAGGTCAGAAAATAGAGGTTGTGGATGCCACATGTCCATTTGTAAAGAAAATTCACAATATTGTAAGCAGTGACAGCCGGAAGGGAAAGAAAATAATTATTATCGGAGACGGAAAGCATCCGGAGGTTTCCGGTATCGTCGGCTGGTGTCAGGAGAAACCGGTGATCATTGCATCGGTACAGGAGGCAGAAAGCTATGTATCCGGATTGAATGACAAAGAATGTACTGACTGCGAATATAGTATTGTTTCCCAAACGACCTTTAATTATAAGAAATTTAAAGATATTGTTGATATTATTCGAAAAAAATTGTATAATGTTACTGTCTATGAGACCATATGTAACGCTACATCTGTAAGACAAAAAGAAGCACAGGAGATTGCTTCTTCTGTAGATGCCATGATTGTTATAGGTGGTTGTCATAGTTCAAATACTCAGAAGCTATATGAAATTAGCAAAAAAGAATGTGAGAATACTTACTATATACAGACACTCGTTGATTTGGATTTGACTACTTTTGAATCCGTTAGTAGGGTAGGTATTACAGCTGGGGCATCTACCCCAAATTATATTATTAAGGAGGTTCATAGTAGCATGGCAGAGTTAAGTTTTGAGCAGATGTTGGAAAATGATGAGAGCAAGGTTTCCATCAGACAGGGGGAAATTATTGACGGTACGGTAATCGGCGTTAAGGCTGATGAGATCGTAGTTGATATCAGGTACAAGTCAGATGGTATTATAACCAGAAATGAATATACAAATACGCCAAATGTAGATTTAAATGACCTTGTTAAGGTTGGTGATCCGATTACCGTTAAGGTTATCAAGACAAATGATGGCGAAGGACAGGTTTTGCTTTCTTATAAGAGAGTTGCTGCTGAAAAGGTAAACGAGAAGCTTGAAGCAGCATTTGAGTCAGGTGAGGTTCTTACAGGTAAAGTTGTACAGGTTGTAAGCGGCGGACTGAATGTTTCTTATGAGGAATCAAGAGTATTTATACCTTCAAGCCTTGTTTCAGATGTATATGAGAAGAATCTTGACAAGTACATGGATCAGGAGATTGAGTTCCAGTTGACAGAGTTCAATCCTAAGAAGAGAAGAGTGATAGGCAATAGAAAGAAGCTTATCGTAGAAAAGAAGGCAGAAGCAGCCAAGGAATTATTTGAAAGAATAGAAGTAGGTATGGTTGTTGAAGGTACTGTTAAGAACGTAACAGACTTCGGTGCATTTATTGATTTAGGCGGAGCAGACGGTCTTCTCCATATTTCAGAAATGTCATGGGGCAGAGTTGAAAGCCCTAAGAAGATATTTAAGGTTGGAGATGTTGTTAAGGCATTTATCAAGAATATCAATGGTGACAAGATTGCATTAAGCCTTAAGTTTGATGAGACAAACCCTTGGTTAAATGCTGAGGAAAAATATGCAGTCGGTACGATTGTAACAGGTAAGGTTGCAAGAATGACAGACTTTGGTGCATTCGTAGAGCTTGTACCTGGTGTAGATGCACTTCTTCATGTATCACAGATTTCATATGAGCATATCGCAAAACCGGAGGATGTTTACAAAATCGGTGATGAGATTGAGGCTAAGATTGTTGACTTTAAGCCGGAAGAGAAGAAAATCAGCTTAAGCGTTAAGGCATTACTTCCTGTTCCTGAAGAGACAGAAGAGGCTGTCGAGGAAGAAACAGAAGCTCCTGCAGAAGAGGTTGTTGCCGAGGAAACAGAGGCTCCTGCAGAAGAGGTTGTTGCTGAGGAAACAGAAGCTCCTGCAGAAGAAGCTACTGATGCAGAATAAGATATCGATAAAAGCGTAATAAAAGAATAGTACAAAAAAGTTCAGGTATCATTTTAATCAAATGATATCTGAGCTTTTTTGTAATTATTTATAAACAGGCAGAATACATTTTCATTGATTAAATGACGGAAATTTTTATTTGTAGGAGGATTATTTTATGAAGGTTTTAGTAATTACAGGAAGTCCACATAAGAATGGTACAACAGCAATATTGGCAGAAAAGTTTATCAACGGTGCAACAGAGGCAGGGCATGAAGTCAGTTGCTTTAATGCTGCATTTAAAAATGTACACCCTTGTATTGCTTGTGAGAAGTGTCACAATACAGATACAGGTTGTGCTTTCAAGGATGACATGGAGGAATTAAATCCAAAATTGTTAGAAGCTGATGCCATTATCTTTATTTCACCAATTTACTACTATGCAATGAATGCACAAATAAAAACAGTTATTGACCGCTTTTATGCCAATGATGCAGCTTTACACAAGAATAAGAAAGCAGCCTTGATAGTAACAATGGCAGATGATACAACAGAATCAGCAGATGGAGCCATAGCATCGTTTAAAGGCATGACAAACTTTCTTGAGTGGGATATTGCAGGCATTATTACCGGAGTGGCATGTGGTGATGTGGATGCTTTGAATAAAACCGATTATCCTGAACAGGCATATGCGTTAGGAAAAAATCTGTAAATGGTACATATTATTGTAGCAAACAGAGACAGGCAAACAAGTCGAGGATCAATCATCAACTGCGTTATCATTGACTTGTCTGCCTGCCTCTACTTCAATAAAATGTGAACATAAGTATTAAGCAGTTCTGTGTCCGACAATAAATGATCATCTACGGCTATATATTTTTCTTTGTCGCCGGACATATAAGAGAAACGATTGAGACCTATATCCGCAGGACATCTGATAAAAGCTCCTTCTTTTTTTACAAAAGCCGTTTCCTTTGTAGCTTTTGTTTTGTGTTCCGAATCGACATATGCTGCCATGGATTTATGAATTGCCATATCTTCAAGGGGAAGATAGTAATAATTTTTATAATCAGAAAAAAAATATTTCATTGTGCCATTTTCAACAGGAAGCTTGATATGAACTTCGTTCCCCAATCCATTTACATAGATATTGTCATATCCGTAATTCATTCTGAAGGGCAGGCTGTTTGGAACAGAAAGCTGAATATACAGCCAGCCATCCTCAATATTTGCAGAGCTGACACAAAATGAGCCATTATACAATTTGTGAATTGCAAGAGCATCCGTAATTCTGACAAGTCCGTCCATGTCATCCAGATTGTGTCTGACAAGCTCCGTTAAGTCATAGTCATTCCCTTCTGACAGGTACTGTTTGTATACAGGAATTAAATCCCCGCCTGATATAAAGGCTTCCCTTTGAATATGCATAAGCTGTTCAAGATCCGATTGCCTCATGGAAGATAAATGAAGCTGTTTTTTATATTTTTTCAATATCTTATAGATATCACAGCTTTCGATAGCAGACATATCACAATCGATATGGAACTGTCTGAACTTCTCTTTTATATACGGGATGTCAAAGGTATTTCCATTGTATGATACCAATACAGCGTGTTTTTGCAAAATATTGGCAAAGTGTTCCAGCATGGAAGGCTCTGAGCAGCCGTCATCATTAAAAAGAAGCGTAATCTTAAAGCCTTCCTCTGATGTATGACCATAGCCAATCATATATAAATCTGAATTTTTGGCAGAAAGGCCTGTTGTCTCAAGGTCAAAATAAAGTATTTCATCAGGATGATCTGATATAAGTTTAAAATTGATGGCATTATAGTCCCTGTTATATGTAAAGATTTTCATTTGTGTTCCTTTTCTTTATCCGACAAATTTTATATGTTTATATGATAGCCGTCTTTGATGAAAAAAGCAAACATATATTCACAATTGATAATTATTGTGTTATAATTCCTATGGTTAAGCAGATAAACAGAACTTGAAACAGATAGACATTACATACACATTGCTTTAATCAGATATGGAGGCATATGATGATAGCTTATATAAAAGGCGAGCTTACGGGAATTTTTGAAAATTACATATTATTGGAATGTAACGGAATCGGCTATCAGATCTATGTTTCGGGAAAGTTTCTTGAGAAAATGAACAGCCTTCATAGTGATATTAAGGTATATACGCATATGCATATCAGGGAGGATGATTTGAGTCTGTATGGCTTTTCCGGACTGGAGGAGCTTGAGGTATTTGAAATACTGATAGGTATCAGCGGTGTAGGGCCAAAGGCTGCCATGTCCATTCTTACGGCTCTGTCTGTAAATGAGCTTAAATTGGCAGTCATATCCGAGGATGTTAAGGCAATTACAAAAGCAAACGGTATTGGCGCGAAAGGTGCATCCAGAATCATATTAGAGCTGAAGGATAAGCTCAGGATGGAGGATATGATGGATGCCGCATATGAGGACAGCGTTTTGGATAATCAGACAAAGGCAGATGCACAGGATGATGTTGTAAAGGCACTTGTAAGCCTTGGTTATACGGCTTCGGAAGCTGCTTCAGCTATCAGAAGGGTTCAAAACAGAGAAACAATGACAGATGAAGAGCTGTTGAAGGCGGCATTAAGGAATATATTTTAACGGACAACAACTTAGGTGGATGAATAATGAGCAGAGTGATATCGACTGAAGCTACAGCAGAAGAACTGAAAACAGAATATAGCTTAAGACCTACGTTTCTGCATGAATATATAGGGCAGACAAAGGTAAAAGATAACTTAAAGGTCTTTATCGAGGCAGCTAAAAAAAGAAATGAGCCACTCGACCATTTGCTTTTATATGGCCCACCGGGACTGGGAAAGACAACTCTGGCACAGATTGTTGCAAATGAAATGGGTGTCAATATCAAGATAACCTCAGGACCTGCCATTGAAAAGCCGGGAGAGCTTGCGGCAATCCTGAATAATTTATCGGAAAATGATATCTTGTTTATTGATGAAATACACAGATTGAATAATCAGGTGGAAGAGGTCTTATATCCTGCCATGGAGGATTATGCGATTGATGTCGTGATTGGAAAGGGCGCAGGCGCAAGGTCCATCAGGCTTGAACTTCCTAAATTTACGCTTATTGGAGCCACAACAAGAGTCGGTATGCTTACGGCACCATTAAGGGACAGATTTGGAATGGTGGACAGATTGGAGTTTTATTCCTTTGAAGAATTGCAGCAGATTGTCATCAGGTCAAGTCAGGTACTTGGCGTTAATATAGATGATGGAGGGGCACTTGAAATTGCAAAAAGGTCCAGAGGCACGCCAAGACTTGCAAACAGATTACTGAAACGGTGCAGGGATTTTGCAGAAGTATTCTATGACGGTACAATAACATATGAAACGGCTAAGACTGCTCTTGATAAACTGGAGGTTGATTCCATGGGGCTTGACCAGACCGATCGAAATATATTATTTACCATGATAGAAAAGTTTGGCGGTGGTCCTGTAGGACTTGATACACTGGCAGCGGCAGTCGGAGAGGATTCGGGAACGATTGAAGATGTGTACGAGCCTTATTTTATCAAGAACGGATTTATAAACAGAACACCAAGAGGACGTGTAATCACAGATATGTGCTACAGACATTTTGGTCTTGATGCATTTATCAAGGAATAAAAAGGAGAAGAATATGGCACAGAAGAACGATATACCAGTAGTAATAAACAACAAGGTTTATACCTTAAGTGGATTTGAAAGTGAAGAGTATCTTCAGAATGTGGCAACTTACATAAACAGTAAGATTGCAGAATGTCAGTCGTCGGAAGCATATAGAAGATTTAATGCAGAATACCAGAGTGTACTGCTTGCATTAAATATTGCTGATGATTATTTTAAAGCGAAGCTTCAGGTGAATCAGATGCTTACCGAGGATGATGATAAGGATAAGCAGATATACGACCTCAGACATGAGGTTATTGAGGTGCAGATAAAATACGAATCTGCCCAGAAGATGATAGAAGAATATAAGGACAAAATAAGCGAGCTGCAAAGACAGATTATTAAGCTTGAAGCGGAGAATAATGTTAAATAGACCCGAAATATTAGCACCTGCCGGAACAGCGGAGGCTGTACGGGCGGCTGTAAATGCCGGTGCGGATGCTGTCTATGCAGGCGGCAATATGTTCAGTGCAAGGGCATTTGCAGGGAATTTTGATACAAATGAATTACTTGATACAATCGATTACTGCCATATTCATAATGTAAAATTATATATGGCAGTTAATACTTTGCTCAAAAATAATGAGCTTTCCATGCTGACGGATTATATGGAGCCGTTTGTAAGACAGGGATTAGATGGTGTAATCATTCAGGACATGGGTGTTTTTCGTGTGTTAAAGGAAGCGTATCCTGATTTGCCGCTTCATGGCAGCACACAGATGAGTATTACCAGCTCATATGGAGCTGATTTTCTAAAAAAATTGGGATTTTCCAGATTTGTTCCTGCAAGAGAGCTGTCGCTTCAAGAAATCAGACAAATAAAAGAAAAAACAGAGATAGAAGTTGAAACTTTTGTTCATGGCGCAATGTGTTACTGTTATTCGGGCAAATGTCTGATGAGCAGTTATGCGGGCGGCAGAAGCGGTAACAGAGGACGCTGTGCCCAGCCATGCAGAAAGCTGTATACAGGAAACGGGTATCAAGAGTATGCCTTAAGTCTGAAGGATATGTGTATGCTTGAAGATTTGGACAAGCTCATTGATGCAGGTATTGATTCCTTTAAGATAGAAGGCAGAATGAAGAAGCCTGAATATGTTGCCGCTGTGACATATGCATATCGGGAGGTTCGTAATGCTTATTTATGCGGTGAAGACATCGGAAAGACAGCGGAAAAATATCAGAAAATGCTGCTTGATATTTATAACAGAGGCGGCTTTTCCAAAGGCTACTATTACATGAAAAACGGTAAGGCGCTTTTGGCAAATAAAAGGCCAAACCATCAGGGAATTTTAATCGGTACGGTTGTAGGGATTCATAAACCTTTTATAACGATTAAGCTGGATAATGATGTCAATGTTCAGGATATTATCGAGATAAGAACAGAAACAAAGGATATAGAGCTTACGGCAGGAAATGCTGCAAATAAGGGAACATTTTTTGAACTGAAGGCAAAGGAGCTTCATCTGATAAAAAAGGGTGATAAAGTATACAGAACAAGAAATAATGTTCTAATTGATAAGATAAATAAAGAATTGGTGAGGAATCCTAAGAAAATTACCCTGGATGCACATGTTACTGCAAAAATCGGGAAGAAGCTTCGCCTTGATATAACAAATCCTTATAGCGGGAATCAAGTGACTGTAGAATCTGATATTGTTGCCGCTTCCAAGAACAGACCTGTTACCTGTGAGCAATTATACGAAAAACTAAGTAAAACAGGCGGAACGGAATTTGTTTTTCATTTAACAGATGATATCGAAGAGGGAATATTTGTCCAGCTTGGAAATGTAAATGCATTAAGACGGGACGGAATAGACAAAATACGGGAAGACATTGTCCATTTGTATAGAAGAGAACCGTCAAAAAATGATGCAGAAAATATCAGTACGGATAAGGCTGAAATTGATATAGAGAAAAAGACTGAAACAGCAAATAGCAGGAAGCGTATACCATATCTTACAGGAGTGACCTGCTATGTAAAAAATGCAGAGCAGTTCAGAATAGTTAATAATTTTGAATTTGTACAAAGCATCATTGTGGAATATAATGCATATAAAGCCATCATAAAAGAGACCATGCCAAAGGCAGAACAATGTACGCAGACCGCCGCTTTTACAGATGCATCCGGAAAAGCTGCTGATATATATATTGCACTTCCTTATGTATTGAGAGAAAATCAGATATCAATCATGGAAGAACTATATGCCGATACAACAAAATGCAAAGGCTGTCTTGTAAAAAATATTGACCAGTTGGATTTCCTTGCAAAAAAGCAATACAAAGGAGTTATTCTATTGGACTCCGGCTTATATGCCTATAATAATGAGGCTGTAGGATTTTATGAAGCGCTGTTTGATAAGGTGGCGTTTGTGGCTTCCAATGAACTGAGACTTGATGAAATAAAAGGGCTGGATAATACACCTGTCATAAAGATATACGGTTATCAGGATGTGATGGTTACTGCTAACTGTATAACAGGGTATTACAGTGGCTGCAGTCAGGATAAAAAGAGAATATGCAGTTCCTTCAGGGATGACAGGAATAACAGGTTTTTTGCAGTTAATGACTGCCATACATGCGGCTCAGTTATATATAACGGTTTACCGACGGATATATCTGATTATTATGCAGAAAACAGAAACGATTTTCCATGCTGCCTGCTTGATTTTACCGTAGAGGATGAAAAACAGACCGAAGCTGTTATGAACGAATTTTCAGCTATTATAAAAGGGAATACGGATGTGCTGCTCAGTCGGGGAAAAGCTCGTACAAAGGGACATTATTTCAGAGGTATTGATTAATGGTAAGAATAATTACTGAAGTTTCAAAATATTTAATTATATTTTTTATGGTACTGTATACCATAAAATGTTTTACGGTTTTAAAGCCTGTAAAAGAAAAAAAGAAGAGACGTGCACTAAATGTACAGATATTTTATGTATTTATGATTCATTTTCTGTGCTACCTTACCATGTATCTTCATTATAAAACGGTTGATATCATCATTTTCTATATTTTGCAGATGATTATTTCCATCTTATATATGGTATCCTATCATGCAATCTATAAGAAATCGTCAAGACTTATTACAAACAATATGTCCTTTCTGCTTTTGATAGGATATGTCATGCTGACAAGACTTGATTTTGATATGGCAAAGAAGCAGTTTCTGTTTGCCTCCATTATGTTGGGGATAACGGCATTCATACCGTTGTTTATCGTGAAGTGTCCGAAAATAAAGAACTGGAATGTTTTTTATGCCATTTTCGGGATATGTTTACTGATAACGGTATTTATTCCGGGAATCGGTGTAGAAATATATGGTTCTTATAACTGGATACAAATCGGCAGCTTTTCCATGCAGCCTATGGAAATTGTCAAAATTATATTTGTTTTTTTCCTTGCTTCTTCCTTTGAGAAGTCAAAGGGCTTTGCGGATATGATAAAAATTTCAATCGTATCAGGCATATTTATGTTGATACTTGTCCTTGAAAAGGATTTAGGTGGTGCGGTTATATTCTTTATGGTATTTGTCATGATGGTATATCTGGCTACAGGCAAACACTCCATTTTGATAGGCGGTGTTGTTGCAGGAAGCCTGCTTGTTGCAGTCGGTTATATATTATTTAAGGATAAATTCAGCCATGTAACCACCCGAATCAATGCCTGGATTGACCCGTTTGCATATATAGACGGTGACGGCTATCAGGTATCCCAATCCTTGTTTGCAATAGGCTCAGGAGGCTTTGATGGTACAGGGCTGTGTCAGGGACTTCCGACATCCATACCTGTCGTATCAAGTGACTTCATATTTGCTGCCATATGTGAGGAGCTTGGTGTTATATTCGGCTTGTGCCTGCTGCTTATGTATATAAGCTGCTTTATCTATTTTATCAATATATCCATGAAGATCAGAAATACTTTTTATAAGAATGTGGCATTTGGATTTACCATATGCTTTATATTCCAGGTATTTTTAAATGTAGGCGGTGTAACGAAGTTTATTCCCTCCACAGGCGTAACGCTGCCGCTTGTCAGCTATGGTGTCAGCTCAGTGGTCAGTACCCTTGTTATTTTCGCAATTATACAGGGTATCTGTGTACTGGAAAACAGCGATATCAATAAAAATAATAATATAGAAAGAAGCTATAATAAGAACAATGTCAAAGAAAAAAACATCGGCAAAAGTAAATACAGAGATGAATTTTCAGGAGAATAATGAAAATATCGATAAGAAAAGCAATGACCAGAAGAATGTTCCCGTACTTGTGATAACATATTTTGTTGTAGTGCTTTTTATTGCCATGCTTGCAAATATTATTATTTTCATGGTCAGAGATGCCGATACGGCGATTGCAAATTCTTACAACAAAAGGGAGAATCTCTATGCTGAAAAAGTAATCAAGGGAAGTATTATTTCAAGTGATGGGGAAATCTTGGCTGAAACGGTAGTGGACAGCGAGGGTAATGAATCCCGATATTATCCTTATGCAAATATGTTTTCCCATGTTGTGGGTTATGACAGTAACGGTCAGTCGGGTTTGGAGATGCTTTCAACATATTATCTTCTGACATCAAATCAGAATATAGTAAAGCAGGTCTATAATGCGCTTACAGACAAAAAAAATCTGGGAAATAATGTTGTTACCACGATTGATTTTAATTTGCAACAGACTGCCTATAATGCGCTGGGTTACAATGACGGCGCCGTCGTTGTACTGGAACCGTCAACAGGTAAAATGCTGGTGCAGGTATCAAAACCGGATTTTGACCCGAACAACATAGACGCTTTAATCGGAGAGTCAGAAGACAGTGACAGCTCTTATCTGCTGAACAGGGCAACGCAGGGACTTTATCCTCCCGGTTCCACATTTAAGATACTGACTGCCATGGAATATATGAGAGAGCATAATGATTATCAAAAATATTCATATACCTGTCAGGGTGAAGATATATTCAGCGGAGTAGGAATCCATTGTTATAGCTATAAGGTTCACGGCAATATCAACCTGAAAGATTCGCTTGCTTACTCCTGCAATACATCATTTTCCAATATCGGTTTAAGTCTGGATAAGGCAAAATACCGTCAGTTATGTGAGGACTTTTTGTTTAACGAGGACCTGCCATATGACGGATATTATTCTAAATCCAGCTTTGTAATCAACGCAAAGTCAGAAGCTTCAAGTATGCCTCAGACCGCAATCGGTCAGGGAGATACCCTGTTAACACCACTTCATAATGCTATGATTATGAGTACAATAGCAAATGGCGGTGTATTGATGAAGCCTTATTTAATAGACCGTATAGAGACATGTGACGGAAATATGGTAAAGAAATTTAAGCCGGATACCTATGGAAAGATTATATCCGCAGGTGAAGCGGAAACGATGTGTGAATTGCTTACCGGCGTGACAGAATATGGAACGGCGTCAGATTATTTCTACGGAACTTCATATACTGTAGCAGGCAAAACAGGAACGGCGGAGTTTAATGAGGCAGGAGATTCCCATTCATGGTTTGTAGGTTTTTCAAATGTAGACAATCCGGATATTGTTGTTTGTGTTCTGGTAGAAAATGCCAGCAGTACGGGTGCCTCTGCTTCCTATATTGCAAGACAGATATTTGACGCCTATTATGCAAATCATTGATAAAACTTGAAAAAATATCTTAGTGTGGTATACTGTATATGATTTTTTGTTACGCACCTTATAGAAAACAGGAGGAATTGCAGTGATAGAAGCAACAAGCTGTGGAGGTGTGGTAATCTTCAGAGGAAAAGTATTATTACTTTATAAAAACTACAAGCACAAATATGAAGGATGGGTGCTCCCAAAAGGTACAGTTGAAAAAGGTGAGGAACATAACGAAACTGCACTAAGAGAAGTAAAAGAGGAGACAGGTGTTAGCGCATCTATTATTAAGTATGTAGGAAAAAGCAATTATACGTTTAATACTGCTTTTGACGTAGTAAACAAAGATGTTCATTGGTATCTTATGATGGCAGACAGTTATTACAGCAAGCCACAGAGAGAAGAATATTTTATGGACTCCGGTTACTACAAGTATCATGAAGCCTACCACCTTCTAAAATTCCCTAATGAGAAGCAGATTCTTGAGCAGGCATACGCAGAGTATGTGGAATTAAAAAGAAATAATTTATGGGGAAACAAGAAGTATTTTTAACAAATAAGGGCTTTTGTATCATGTACAAAAGCCCTTACTTGTTCAATAAAATTGCAAAGCTGATATCGATGTAAAAATACATTTATTATGAAAGGGCGATAAGATGAGTAAAAATAATCCGGAAAAGAAGGCAAAGAAAATAATATTGGATATTATGATTGTGTTGCTGTTATTAGTCGCAATCGTTTCCGGTGGTTATATTGTTATATATTATTATACAAGCTCCCAGAACGAGAAAAAATTTGAAGAAATCAAAGAATTTGTCGATGAAGATATTGCCTATGAAAATGGGGAGCCTGCATATGTGAAGCAGGGTGATGATTATATTCTTGCAAAGTACAAACGTATTCTTGAAGAGAATGCTGATTTTATAGGCTGGCTTAAGATAGACGGCACCAATATTGATTATCCCGTTATGTACACACCAAATGACCCTGAATATTATCTGCATACGGATTTTGACGGAGAGTATAGTGCGGCAGGAACCTTATTTGTCGATTCCAATTCAAATCCTCATAAGGAAACCTCTGATAATATATTAATATACGGACATAACATGAAAGCAGGAACAATGTTCCATGACCTGTTATCCTATGAGGATGAGGAATTCTACAAGGAGCATAAATTGATAACCTTTGATACCATTGATGAACTCGGCACTTATGAGGTTATAGCGGCCATGAGAACAGAAGTATATGCAGATGACGATACGGAGCATTATCATTATTACGAATTCTTCAATGCGGCAGACAAAGAGGAATTTGATGAATATGTAAGCTTTGCCAAGAGCAACACCCCATATCATATAGAAACGACCGCCGAATACGGTGACAAGCTTATTACATTATCAACCTGTGCATATCATAATGATAACGGAAGATATGTAGTTGTGGCAAAGAAAATAACGGAGTAAGCTTTTTTATATCTGAGGAAGCTGCCATCGAAAGATTTTTTGGCAACGAAAAAAAGAAGGAGCCGCTCCTTCTTTTATCAAATGCCGGCGGCGGGACTTGAACCCGCACGACGTTGCCGCCAACAGATTTTGAGTCTGCCTCGTCTGCCAATTCCGACACGCCGGCGTATTTCATTTACAACATTTGTTATATTACCATAAGAGCTTTTTTGTGTCAATAATAAAACTGATAGAATATGCCATCGGCAGTTTCCGCCGAAGACAGAGCAGGAATAAGGAGAATCATATGCTGAAAAGAAAAGTAAAGCTTCAGATTGAAGCAAAGAAAAATGAACTTGATATGAATTTGGCAAATAACTATAAAGACCTTGCCCATGACGCCCTGAAAGAGTTGGACGCCATGGTGGAGGAGCTAAAAAATAATGGTGCGTTAAAAGAAAAGGATTATACAAAGCTGCGTGAAATGACAGATGGTTATAAGCGAAAAATGGCAAACTATCATCACTAAATCAGCTTAGTTTCATAATTTCCTTTTTCAGTTTTTTAATTATTTTTTTCTCAAGCCTTGATATGTATGATTGTGATATACCCAGCAGGTCGGCAACTTCTTTCTGGGTTTTTTCCGTGCCGTTTATCGTATTGATACCGTATCTTAATTCAATGATTGTACGTTCCCTTTCATCAAGCTTTGATACTGCTGTTTCAAGAAGTGTTTTATCCATTTCATTTTCTATATTTTTATATACGGTATCTTCTTCCGTTCCAAGAATATCCGAGAGCAGCAGCTCATTTCCGTCCCAGTCCACATTAAGCGGTTCATCAATGGATATTTCCATTCTGACGCGGCTGTTTCTTCTGAGAAACATCAGTATTTCATTTTCAATACATCTTGAAGCATAGGTTGCAAGCTTTATATTTTTGTCGTTTTTAAATGTATTGATAGCCTTTATCAGTCCGATGGTTCCAATCGATATTAAGTCCTCCACCCCTACACCGGTATTGTCAAATTTCTTTGCGATGTATACGACAAGTCTGAGATTTCGTTCAATGAGAATTTTTCTTGCCTCAGCTTCGCCGTCACTTCCCAATTCGGAAATAACAATTGTTTCTTCATAAGGTTCAAGAGGCGCAGGGAGAATATCACTCCCTCCTATATAATGAACATCTCTGGTATTTTTACCTGTAATATACGGAACATTTTTTACGATTGAAAATTTAAAATCATTGCTTTTAATTGTACTTATCATAGCTTAATCCCTTTCTTCATAAATTTTTGACTTAAAAGGATACACATATTTGTGTGCAGTAAAGTAAAGCTTTCCTTACTGATTCCTATAAGAGGTTTCTTTTGTATTATTTTGTTGTCTATAAAAAAGAAATCACAGTCAAATGCCAACATAAGTTCATTCTTATTACATATGGTATTATATGGAATAAGATGGATACCGATATGTGCATAACCTACTTCGCAATTTAAAAGAGAACAGTTACCCTCCTGATAGCTCCTGATGATATGGTGATAACTGTCGGGAAGCAGCTTTAGCATAACTTCAGGCGAAGCGATGGCAACCGGTCTTTTTGTTTTCTGGTCAGTCAGAAAGTTTCCCGTATCAACATAACCCAGGGCAGAAACCAGCCGGCTGTTTTTGCCCAGTAAAACTGTTTTATAATTGCTCATACATAGATTCACTTCTTATTTTGTTTTGCATAGCCAATTATATAGTGACAGAGTTAAATATTTAGTCGGATTAGCTATGTTGAAAAACATGAATATCGACAATAACAGACATGTGTGGATTATTTGGTGGCAAATAAATGTAAAATTTGGCTGAAAAAGCTGAAATTGTGTATAAATTTGTGGATAATGTGGAAAAGTTGAAAAATATAATAATATTTTCGATTTATTCTTACAATTTGCGAGCTTTATTGATGTGTCATATTTGATATTTGCGAATAAACTAGATAATAAAAGCACGAGTGGTTAAAATGCAGAAAAATATTGATACGCAATTAACATTAGCACTTAGTATGGAAGATGGTACTTTCGATTATTCAAAAGAGTTATTTGTAGGCTTTAATCCTGAGGAAAATATATGGCAGCTGTTAATCAGATATGCTAACGATATCGAAGACCTCGTAGAAAGCTATCAGGTAGACATTATTTATTTACTTGGTGGTTATGCCATTATCAGTATATACAGTCCGTATATTGAGGCATTTGCAAGAGACCCGCGAATTTTGTACATAGATAAACCGAAATATATTGCATCTCAGGTATCTTATGCAGAATATGCCTCATGTATTACGTCAGACATAAAAAACAGAATGGGATTATCAGGTGAAGGTATTATCGTTGGTGTTATTGATTCCGGAATCGATATCAGACATCCTGAATTTTTGGAAAACGGAAATTCCCGAATCATGTATCTGTGGGACCAGACAGCAGCATATGATACAGAAAATCCAAATGAGTATCAGTATGGAAGAATATATAGTAATGAGGAAATTAATGATGCTATTTCTAATAATATTAATATTTCGGAAGATTCCGGCGGACATGGAACGCAAGTCACAGGAGTAGCCTGTGGAACGAATATCGGTGTGGCAAACAGAGCATATATTATATCCGTAAAGCTGTCTTCCGATATCAACAGACCCAATACATTGGGACTTATCATGGGAATTGACTTTTGCATCAAAAAAAGCAGAGAGCTTAACATTCCTGTAGCCATCAATCTGAGTTACGGAAATAACTATGGTTCACATCAGGGCGATTCACTGATAGAGAACTATATCAATGATGTAGGGAAAATGGCAAAATGCTCGATTATAACCGGAACAGGAAATGAAGGGATAACCGGAAGACATATAGCAGGGACACTTGGAAATGTTACATATAAGCTGATAGATATTGCGGTTGGAGATTATGTTTCGGCATTTAATATCCAGATATGGAAGAATTATCAGGATTTGTTTGATATCGTTCTCTATAGTCCGTCAGGGGATAATCTTATTTATTTGTCCGAAAGACAGCCTATTGCAAGAACTACATACAGAGGAAATGTAATTGACTGCATATACGGAGTTCCGAATCCTTATAACAGAGGGCAGGAGATATTTATTTCAATCAGTAGACAGGGATATGTGGAAAGAGGAATCTGGAGGGTTATTCTTTATCCAAAAAGTATTATAAACGGAAATTATAATGCATATCTTCCTGTTACAACCAGTACGCAGGCAAATATTAATTTTTTAAATCCTACAGAATATGGAACTCTGACCGTACCATCGACGACGGAGGGCGTGATATCCGTTGCCGCTTATAACCAGAATTACAACGATTATGCATATTTTTCAGGAAGGGGATTTACACCGAATAATCAGATAAAGCCTGATATTGCCGCTCCGGGAGTAGATATCTATACATCATATCCGGGAGGATCTTATCAGTTTGCATCCGGAACCTCAATTGCTGCACCATTTGTCACCGGTTCAGCGGCGCTTCTCATGGAATGGGGAATTTTACAGGGAAATGATATTTTCCTATATGGCGAAAAACTAAAGGCTGCTCTGATACGGGGTGCCAAACAGCTTCCTGTAAGCAGGGAATATCCAAATGAATATATCGGATGGGGAGCTTTGTGTTTAAGAAACAGCTTACAGTCGTAATATTACTAATATTTATGTTTCAAAATAGCTTAAAATATGATATGCTTATAATGATTGTTACATGATAGGAATGAATCTTATGGCGAAGAAAAATACAAAAAGAGTAATGATGAATATCGTTCTCTTTATTGCCATATTTCTTCTGACAATATATGGGGTTTTCAACGGAGAGGATTTAGGGGAAATCAAAAAGGATGTGCTGGGATGTAATTATATCTGGCTTATCCCTACCATTATATGCATTTTTATATTTATTTGGTGCGAATCTGTTATTATATGGTTTTTGATGCGCTCATATGGTATAAAAATTAAAAAAAGAGAATGTTTCCTATACTCTTCAGTAGGTTTCTTTTTCAATAGTGTTACACCTTCTGCAACAGGCGGACAGCCGATGCAGATATATTTTATGAAGAAGAAAAAAATTCCGATTCCAATATCAACTGTTATATTGATGATAGTTACCATTATATACAAGCTTGTTCTTGTTGTAATCGGTCTTGGAATATTGATATTTGCAAGAGGATTTGTGGCACATTATATGGAAGATGTACTTGCAATATTTTATATTGGTTTGTTAATTAATATCATTTGTATTACGGTACTTATGATACTTGTTTTTCATCAGACGCTTGCACAAAAGATGGCAGTATTGTTTTTAAAGCTACTCGAAAAGCTGCATCTGCTTAAGAAAAGAAGAAACAGAATCAATAAACTGGTTGATTCCATGGACTTGTACCGAGAAACTGCCACATACATCAGACAGCATATGGGAAGAATGGCCCTTATATTTGTCTTTACATTTTTTCAAAGATGTATGTTGTTCTCAGTAACGTGGTTTGTATATAAAGCTTTTGGACTTTCAGGTACATCATTTGTATCTGTCATAACGCTTCAGGCTGTTATATCAATAGCTGCGGATATGCTTCCGTTTCCGGGAGGAATGGGAATTAGTGAGAGTCTGTTCCTGAAGCTGTTTCTCCCTGTTTTTGGAGAAGCACTGCTGCTTCCGGGCCTGGTGCTTTCAAGAGGTATCGGTTATTATTGTCAGCTGATCATATCGGGTATCTTTACGATGATAGCAACGGTGACCATGCTTTTTAAGAAAAAAAAGCATATACAGAAAAATTGATTTTTAATAAAACATTGAAACAAAAGAGAGTGGAAAAATAAATGATAGGGTTCTTTAATTATACAGTTATATTAACATATATAAGTTTGGCATCTTCTGTTATTGGAATATTATTTACTAATTCACCGGAAGATGTAAGCATTGGTATATTCTGTCTTGCATTTTCAGGATTATTAGATGCGTTTGACGGAAGAATAGCAAGAACAAAAACCGACAGGACGTTAGATGAAAAACGTTATGGGGTGCAGATAGATTCATTATGTGATATCGTATGCTTCGGGGTGCTTCCTGTGATAATATGCTGGCATTCAGGTATGAATACGATACATGGATGCATCATACTTGTTTTATATTGTCTGGCCGGACTGATAAGACTTGCGTATTATAATGTACTTGAAGAAGGCAAGATGACTGAATCGGACACAAAAGCAGAAAATGGAAAAAAGTATTTTCACGGAATGCCGATAACCTCTATAGCAATAGGACTGCCTGTTATATATTTGTCATCGCCATTATTTAAGCATTATTTTATATATGTTCTGGAATTTATTATGCTTCTTGCGGCGATACTATTTGTGATTAATTTTAAATTTGCAAAGCCTACAACAAAGCAGCTCATAATCATTATTATCATTGTGGCTGTGGCAGTTTTGAGTCTTAAGTACTGTTTTAATTGGAAGCAATTTGTACATTGGAGTTTCGGCGGGCTGCTTACCATTTTCAGGAAAGGGTAAAATATGAAAGAAATAAATACCACGGGCAAACAGGATATGTTTTTATCCTTTTTATATGGTCACAGGCTGACACGTTTGATGTTGAAGCCGCTTGTTTCACCGGTTATCAGCCGTTTGGGTGGAATGATTCTGGATAGCAAGCTTTCCTGTGTGGCAATTAGACCGTTCATTATAAAAAATAATATAAATATGGATGAATTTGAACCTGTATTATATACATCGTATAACGATTTTTTTAAAAGAAAAATAAAAGCAGGAACAAGACCATATTCATCGGATGAGAAAGCGTTAATCAGTCCATGTGACAGCAGGCTTTCTGTATACAAGATAAACGGAAATGCCCATTTTGTTATCAAGAATACACCATATACAGTAAAAGCCCTTTTAAAAAGTAAAAAGCTTGCAAATAAGTATGAGGGTGGATATATATGGGTATTCCGATTATGTGTGGATGATTATCACAGATATATATATCCTGTTTCCGGTATGAAAACGAAAAACAGGAGAATCGCAGGGGTATTTCATACCGTAAATCCTGTTGCCAATGACTATTTCCCAATATATAAAGAAAATACAAGAGAGTATTGCCTTATTAGAAATCAAGCCCTTGGGGATGTGATTATGATGGAAGTAGGCGCTATGCTTGTTGGCAAGATAGAAAATATCCATCATCATGCCAGACAAGTGAACCGTGGCATGGAAAAGGGAAACTTTGCCTTTGGCGGTTCTACCATTATCCTTATCACGAAAAAAGATACCGTTAAGCCAAATGCTAATATTATAATGAATTCATTGAAAAATGTGGAAACTCGTGTCCTGCAGGGGGAAACAGTAGGATGCAGCAATTGACAGAGCAGAAAAGCCGCTGAAGTACAGCAAAATCAGTTGATAGAAAAAGACATCCTGTATAATACAAGATGTCTTTTGTCTGTTATCAAAACGATATTCTGTTTATGACTTTCCATTGACATGCTTTTTGATTGCCTGAAAACTTTCATCGCTGATAACGTGTTCAATTTTGCAGGCATCAGCAGTAGCGACTGCTTCATCAACTCCAAGCTCCATAAGCCATGTAGAAATAAATGAGTGTCTTTCGTAAATCATCTCAGCAATTTGTCTGCCTGATTCTGTCAAAGTAATAAAACCTGAGTCCGAGACGGAAATGTGATTACTTTCACGCAGATTTTTCATTGCAACACTTACACTGGACTTTTTATATCCCAGTTCATTTGATATATCCACAGCTCTTACGACAGGAAGCTTCTGACTAAGTATCAGAATCGTTTCAAGATAGTTTTCTGCTGATTCATTTGTTGTTAACATATCAATACCCCACTTTTATTTATCTTCTCCGAATTTATAAAATTATTTAGAGTATAGCATATATCGGGGTTTTATTCAAATTTAATTTTACATCATGAAAAATAATATCTATAATGTTACCATAAAATGAAAGGATACAAATTTGGAAATGTGGATTGAACTAAAAAACAAACTCATGAAAAAAAAGAAGAAATATATTATTATTGCCAGCCTGCTAATCATCTGTATGATTCTGTGCATGTGGGGAAATAATCATATTGTGGTTTCCGAATACATATATGAAACAGAAAAAATCGGAGAGGATTTAGACGGATATAAAATTGTACAGATTTCAGATTTACACAATAAGCGTTTTGGAGATAATCAGAAAAAGCTGCTTTCAATAGTAAGAGATTGCCAACCGAATCTGATTGTCATTACAGGTGATTTGGTGGATGGAAACAGAACGAATATAGAAAAAGCAATCGCGTTCGTCGAAGGCGCCGTTTCGATTGCACCTGTATATTATGTAACCGGAAACCACGAGAAGTGGCTGGAGCCTGAAGAATATACGGAACTGCAGCATCAATTGTTAAAAGCCGGAGCAGTTTGGCTTGATAATGAAATCGTAGAAATTACCGTGGGAAACGAGTCCTTTACGTTATTTGGACTTGATGATTCAAGTCTTACAAATGATACGTTAAAAGAATTGGCAAAGGATGCAAAGAAAAATCTTTGGATATTGTTAGCACATGAACCGCAAAATCTTAAATTCTATAGCAATGCGGGGATGGATTTTGTATTTTCCGGTCATGCACATGGAGGGCAGATACGCATTCCTTTTATAGAAGGATTGATAGCACCGGATCAGGGATTTTTTCCTGAATATACAGAAGGTCTTTATCAATCAGAAAATACGACAATGGTGGTAAGCAGGGGTCTTGGAAATAGTATACTCCCTGTCAGAATCGGAAATTGCCCTGAAATAGTATGTGTAGAATTTGTAAGAAAATAAGGAAAATAGTTATTGACATCTAATGAATGTTAGTATATACTAACCTCGAAAAGAAATGAAATACAGATCCTATTATAAAAGAAAGAAGATGGTTATGATGCCTTTAACTTTTGCAAAATCAGGTGAAGAAAATGTAATTAAAAAGATTGGAGGCAAGGAGGAGACAAGAAGATTCCTCGAGAGTCTCGGTTTTGTTGCCGGCGGGGTTGTTACGATTGTCTCTGAGGTAGGCGGTAATCTGATTGTCAATGTCAAGGATTCCCGAATTGCCATAGGTAAGGATATGGCAAGCAGAATTATGGTATAGCGAGGAATAAGTTAATCATAAATTTATATATTATAAAGGAGAATGTTATGAGAACATTAAGAACAGTGGCTGTGGGAGAGACGGTCACAGTAAAAAAACTGTCGGGAGAAGGTCCTGTCAGAAGGCGTATCATGGATATGGGAATTACAAAAGGCGTGCAGATTTATATACGTAAAGTCGCACCTTTGGGAGACCCTGTAGAGGTTACTGTAAGAGGTTATGAATTGTCACTTCGAAAGGCTGATTCTGAGATGATAGAAGTAGACTAATTTTTTTATCAAAAGGTTAGTTTTTACTAACAAATGATAGCAGTATCTAATTTAACAACAATATCATTAGAAAGAAGGGACGAAATGTCAATTAAAATTGCACTCGCAGGTAATCCTAACTGCGGTAAAACCACATTATTTAATGCTATTACCGGTTCAAATCAGTTCGTTGGCAACTGGCCGGGCGTTACAGTAGAAAAGAAGGAAGGAAAGCTCAAGGGGAATAAGGATGTTATTATCACTGATCTTCCCGGTATCTATTCTTTATCACCATATACACTTGAAGAGGTGGTAGCAAGAAATTATCTTATTAATGAAAAACCTGATGTTATTTTAAATATTATTGACGGTACAAATCTTGAGAGAAACCTTTATCTTTCAACACAGCTTTTGGAATTGGGTATTCCTGTATTGATGGCTGTAAACATGATAGATATTGTAAAGAAAAACGGAGACACCATCAATATTGCAAAGCTTTCAGAGAAGCTGGGTTGTGATGTTGTAGAGATTTCTGCTCTTAAGGGTACGGGCGTTATGGAAGCGGCCAACAAGGCTGTTAAGCTGGCAGGAAAGCATGTTACAGGTGTAACACATAAGTTTGCTGCTGATGTTGAGCTTGCAATTGAAGCAGTCTCAAAAAGGATTTCAGATGTAAACGAAGCAGGCAGGAGATTTTTTGCAATAAAGCTTCTTGAAAAGGATGATAAAATTGAAGCCCTGCTGGGAAGAAAGATAGATGTTTCGTCTGAAATCAAGATACTTGAAAATGCATTTGATGATGATACTGAGAGTATTATTACAAATGAGCGGTATGTTTACATATCATCAATCATAGATGAGTGCTATAAGAAGAAATCAAAATCACAGCTTACCGTTTCGGATAAGATTGATAAGATTGTTACAAACAGAATTCTTGCGCTTCCGATATTTGCCATTGTTATGATTATTGTATATTACATTTCTGTTTCGACTGTCGGTACATGGGTAACCGATTGGACAAATGACGGTTTATTTGGTGACGGCTTTCATCTCTTTGGCAAGGGCAGCAGTGATTATGATGATGCCGTTTCAAAATTTGCCAAAGAAAATATATTTATTGATGATGTTACGGCTATCGTTTCTGAAGCTGACGAAGCAGAAGTCATCGGCGCCGAGGATATTCTTGGAGCTATAGAGGAAGAGGATTTCGGTGCTTTTGATGAAGCATATGGTACATACGGTGAGTCTTTGGCAGAAGAAGGATATGATATATCGGGTCTTGTGGATGAAAAGCTTGAGGAAGCTCCGGATCCGGCTGATTATGGCTGGTGGATTCCGGGTGTACCTGTTCTCGTAGGCAACGGACTTGAAGCGGTTAAGTGTAACGAGGTTGTCAGCGGTCTGATTGTTGACGGTATCGTGGCCGGTGTAGGTGCTGTACTTGGTTTCGTACCACAGATGCTGGTTCTCTTCATTTTCCTTGCATTTCTTGAAGCTTGCGGATACATGGCGAGAGTTGCTTTCATCATGGACAGAATATTCAGAAAGTTCGGTCTTTCCGGAAAATCATTTATTCCTATGCTGATTGGTTCAGGCTGTGGTGTTCCGGGTGTAATGGCATCCAGAACGATCGAGAATGACAGAGACCGTAAAATGACAATTATGACAACGACATTTGTTCCTTGTGGAGCAAAGATGCCTATCGTGGCATTGATTGCCGCGGCACTTTTTGACAACGCATGGTGGGTTGCACCCAGTGCATATTTTGTAGGAATTGCGGCAATCATATGTTCAGGTATTATTCTTAAGAAAACAAAGATGTTTGCCGGAGAGCCTGCACCATTTGTTATGGAGCTTCCTGCATATCACCTTCCGACGGTAGGTAATGTACTTAGAAGCATGTGGGAGCGTGGCTGGTCATTTATCAAGAAAGCAGGAACGATTATTCTTCTTTCATCAATTATCATCTGGGCAGGTTCAGCATTTGGCTGGGTTGACGGCAGTTTTACGTTTGATGCAGAGATGGAGCTTGAAGCTTCTGTACTTGGCAAGATAGGAAATGCGATAGCAGTTATATTTGCACCGCTTGGTTTCGATAATATCAGAGCAACCATCGCAACGATTATGGGACTTGTTGCAAAAGAAGAGGTGGTAGGCGTATTTGGCGTTCTTGATTTTGAAGGTCTTTCAAAGCTTGCGGCATATTCCTTCCTCGTCTTTAATCTTCTTTGTGCTCCGTGCTTTGCTGCAATGGGTGCTATCAAGCGAGAGATGAACAGTGCAAAATGGTTCTGGTTCGCAATCGGATACCAGTGTATACTTGCTTATGTTGTATCCTTATGTGTATTCCAGCTTGGTACACTCTTCACAGGCGGCGGATTTGGTGTTTGGACGGCAATCGCATTTGTCCTTATAGCCGTTTTCATCTTCCTGCTTGTAAGACCTTATAAGGAAAGCAACACTCTTAATGTTAAGGTTAAGCTTAACACCGCAAAATAAATTCTCTTTCAATAATATTAATCATACACGCTGCCCTGCAGGTTATCTTGCAGGGCAGCATTTTTTATAAAATAAAAAATACAAATAAAATGCATTTATCATGAATACACTTGTCTCAATGCATTCTATGATGTTATAATTAGAAAAATAAAATAATAAAAGCCACTGACAAACATGGCAGAAAAAAATTATGATGTGGAGGAATGATGATGAATAAAGAAAAACTGATTGCAGCCGGAATAGATTATGAAGAGGGCTTAAAAAGATTTGCAGGAAGTGTAGCTATCTATGAGAAGTTTCTTCTTAAATTTGTTGAAGATGATACATTTACAAAATTGGAAGAGGCTATGTCCAAAAAAGATTATGCCACAGGCTTTTTGATGGCACATACAGCTAAGGGTGTTGCAGGAAATATGAGTGTAAACAGATACTTTAAAAGTATTTCAGCACTTACGGAGGAGCTTAGAAATAATCCTACAGACAAAGCAATAGAGCTTTTTGAAATAGCAAAAAGGGATTATCTCGAGGCAGTAGCCGCCATTAAAGGAAATGACTAAAGAAAATATATTTACAAAAAAAGGCTATATCCAGATTTTTGCCATGATAGCCGTTATTTCCTGGGCGTTTGCTTTTCCGCTAATCAAAATCGGATTTGATGAATTTGCCATTTCTTCGGATGACAATTGGAGTAAAGCTTTATTTGCAGGAATCCGATTTTTTACAGCAGGAATTTTGCTGATTTTGTTCGCAATGCTTCGGAGATTAAAAACAGATATAAAAAGCAGTAGTGATATCAGTCTGTTATTTGTATTTGGATTTGTAAATACAGCACTTCATTATTTTTTCTTTTATCTGGGACTTTCCTATATGGATGGTTCAAGGTCGGCATTGTATGATTCGCTCAGTACATTTTTGCTGATTATATTTGCATGTATTTTTTTTGCAAGCGATACCATGTCATGGTCAAAGGCGATAGGCTGCCTCATCGGTTTTTCGGGAATACTTGTAATAAGCATTAATCCATCAGGTCTTAGTCTGTCATTTCCCGGAGATATGTTTATGGTGTTCAATTCACTTTGTTCCGCCTTTGGTGGTATCCTGACAAGAATTGTAACAAAACGGATGAATCCGGTATATGCAACGGGGCTGAGTCTTTCCATAGGTGGTCTGGTACTTATGGTGGTCGGTTTTTTGATGGGCGGAAGACTGCACCGCATTACAGCTACAGGATTGATTGTGCTTATTTGCCTGATACTGATTTCGGCGGTAGGATTTGCCCTGTACAATACACTGATACTTTACAATCCGGTGGGAAATGTGGCGATATTCAATTCGTTTATCCCTGTTCTCGGGGCATTGCTGAGCTGTATTATGCTGCATGAAGCTTTTTCATACAAATATATTATTTCGGCAATACTGGTTACAGCAGGTGTATTTATTGTAAATAAAACAAAATCATAATATTTGAACTTGCATAACACTTTTATTTATTATATTATTTGAATATGACGTATGCACGACTGGCGGAAACAGCATTTGCTGCGTAGGATTACCTACAGGGAGTGTATACAAATGAAAACAGCCGACCGCCTGGGCATACATTTATTTTGTGTGTTCAGACGGTCTTTTTTTGCTCTATTATATATTGATAGAGTATCATTCATTATAAAAAACGGAGGAAAAAGAAATGGAAATGTTATCACTTGCATCAGAGCTGAATCAAAATGCATACCCTGGAAGAGGTATTGTAATCGGTAAGTCTGAAGACGGATTAAAGGCTGTAACAGCTTACTTTATCATGGGAAGAAGCTCAAACAGCAGAAACCGTGTATTTGTAACCGAAGGCGAAGGCATCAGGACAGAGGCTTTTGATGCATCAAAGCTTGAAGACCCAAGCCTTATTATCTATGCACCTGTAAGAATTCTTGGAAAAAACACGATTGTTACAAATGGCGACCAGACAGATACGATATATGACGGTCTTGCAGACGGTCTTACATTTGAACAATCCTTAAGAAGCAGGGAATTTGAGCCTGACGCTCCTAATTACACCCCTAGAATATCCGGTGTTATGCATGTAGAAGACGGAAAATATGATTACCGGATGTCTATATTAAAGAGCAACAACGGCAATCCTGATGCCTGCAACAGATATACATTTTCATATGAGAATCCTGTAAACGGCGAAGGTCATTTTATACACACATATATGCATGACGGCAATCCGCTCCCAAGCTTTGAGGGTGAGCCTAAGCTCGTTGGCATTTCAGGAGATATCGATGAATTTGCCAATATGGTATGGACAAATCTCAATGAGGAAAATAAGGTATCACTTTTTGTCAGATATATTGATATCGCAACGGGCGAATATGAGACAAGAATCATCAATAAGAATCAATAAAAATCAGGAGGATAAAAATATGAACGAAATTCAGTTAAAGTATGGATGTAACCCAAATCAGAAGCCTTCCAGAATATATATGGAGGATGGCAGCGAGCTTCCTGTTACGGTATTAAACGGAAAGCCGGGCTATATCAATTTTCTTGATGCATTTAACGGCTGGCAGCTTGTGAAAGAGCTGAAGGCAGCAACAGGACTTCCTGCCGCAACTTCCTTCAAGCATGTATCACCGGCAGGTGCTGCTGTCGGTTTACCGCTTGACGAAACACTCGCAAAAATTTACTGGGTAGATGACCTTGGTACGTTGTCACCGCTTGCTTGTGCATATGCAAGAGCAAGAGGCGCTGACAGAATGTCCTCATTTGGTGATTTTATAGCGCTTTCCGATGTATGTGATGTTGATACGGCAAGACTGATCAAAAGAGAAGTATCAGATGGTGTGATTGCACCGGGCTATACAGATGAAGCTATGGAGCTTCTCATGGCAAAGAAAAAAGGCAATTACAACATTATTCAGATCGATGAGAATTACGTTCCTGCTGAAATCGAAAGAAAGCAGGTATATGGAATTACATTTGAGCAGGGCAGAAATGAGCTGAATATCGATGCAGATTTACTTTCCAACATTGTAACTGAGAACAAGGATATTCCGGAAGCTGCTCTGATAGATTTGAAGATTTCCCTTATTACGCTGAAATATACACAGTCCAATTCCGTATGCTATGTAAAGGGCGGACAGGCTATCGGTATCGGTGCAGGCCAGCAGTCAAGAATTCACTGTACAAGACTTGCGGGTCAGAAGGCAGACAACTGGTTCCTTCGTCAGGCACCACAGGTTATGAACCTTCAGTTTGTTGACAATCTGGGCAGAGCAGACAGAGATAATACAATCGATGTCTATATCGGTGATGAGTATGAGGACGTTCTTCGTGATGGGGAATGGCAGAAACGTTTTAAGGTAAAGCCTCCTGTATTCACAAGAGAAGAGAAGCGTGCATGGCTTGACAAGAATCAGGATGTTACGCTCGGTTCAGATGCTTTCTTCCCATTCTCAGATAATATTGAGAGAGCCTATAAGAGTGGTGTTAAATATATTGCACAGCCAGGCGGCTCAGTCAGAGACGACCTTGTAATCGAATGCTGTGATAAATATAATATGGCAATGGTATTTACAGGAATCAGATTGTTCCATCACTAAAATAATTCTTTAAATAACATAATGGAATATAACTTTAAAAATAAATACGGTGGATATACGATAGAAAATTCAGTATATCCACCATATTTATTTTTAATATATCAAACCATTCATTTCTTTTCCCTTTATAATCGTTTTATTTTGTGTTACAATATATTAGTAAATTTATGCAATTTTGTAACGGATGTTGATAGGACTCGTGTCAGCTTATACTGACAAGTCACCTGCAACAAATATGTTAATACATACTTAAATATTAATATATATATGAGGTTTTTTTATTATGGCAACAAGAAAAAGAAGACGGAGACGAAGAAATAACAAATACAGACTGAATTATAAACGACTGTTTATATTCTTTATTTTTTGCGTTTTATTGGTGTTTGGAATAATATATGGAATTTCAGCACTGCTTTCACATAAGAAAGAATATTTTGAAGAAGGACTTAAATTCTACGAAACAAAGCAATACAATGAAGCCCTTGAAAAGTTTGAGGCTGCACTGAGTGAGTCCCAGTTACTTTCAGAAAGAACAGATACAAATATAAAACTCTATATTGCTGATACATATATGAAACAGGGAAATTATGGTGAGGCTTTAACTGAATATAAGGAAATACTCGAAAATGCACATACAAATAAAAAAGAAGTTACTTCCATGATGGAGCTTGCAGATGCATTATACTGCTTTGAACAGGGAAATTATACTGCAGCGATTGAAGGTCTTGAAAAAAAAGCAGAAAAATGGCATGAACTGTATATGTACATAGGCACATGCTATGGAGAGCTTGATAATTCGGATAAGATGTTTGAGAATTATGAGGCTTATGTCAAGGAATTTGGCTTTAATTCATATATTTATGCACAATATGCATCATATTACATAAGCATTGAAGACTACGAAACGGCAATAGGCTATATCAACAACGGCCTTGACAGTGATGCGGAATACAATGCGCAGTTAAGGCTTATGGAAATCGCGTATTACGAGGAACAAAACGATTATAATTATGCATATGAGCTTGCCGAAGAGCTTGTAGAATTATATCCTGACTATGAAGAAGGTCAGCATGAATATATATTCTTAAGCACAAGAAAAACGGATGATTAAACATGGGGGGTGTTATTTTGGAGATTCAATTATGGCGTGAGATTTTATCTCCATACGAGCAGGCGGTTGATGAACTGCTGATAAAATTTAATCACATTATAGCCCAGTACAGAAATCAGGGTTTATATTCGCCTATCGAGACTGTAACAGGCAGAGTAAAAAAGATATCCAGCATTCTTGACAAGATGCAGAAGAAGAATATTCCAATGGACCAGATCGTTGAAGAAATGGACGATATCGCAGGAATACGGGTAATGTGCCAGTTTGTTGAGGATATCGATAAGGTCGTTGAGATCATCCGGGACAGAAGTGATATGCGTATCAGAGAAGAAAAGGATTATATTACAAATGCCAAGGATAGCGGATATCAGAGTTACCACATCATTCTTGATTATGATGTATATACCATAAATGGTCCGAAAACCATTCAGGCTGAAATCCAGATAAGAACGCTGGCAATGAATTTTTGGGCAACGATAGAACATTCGTTACAATATAAGTATAAGCATAATATGCCTTCTCATATCAGAGAGAAGCTTCATGCTGCCGCAGATGCGACGGTCACCCTTGATAAGGAAATGTCTCAGGTAAGAGGAGAAATCATGGATGCCCAGAATTCCTTTAATATCAAGGCAAATATCGTTTCTGAAATACTGACGAACATACAGAATTTGTATCGTGTGGGAAATCAACGTGAGATTGTCAAGATACAGGATGAATTCTATAAAATTTATCAGCAGGATGATATGGAACTGCTGGGTTCATTTGCAAAGCAGCTGGATATTATCGCTGAGGGATATAAAGCGCAAAGCCTCAATTAGCACATGACAGTTGATATTGTGTTCATGGGCAAATTAGAATATCGTTAAGGAATATATGGAAAAGGAGAGGCAAATGAGACTGCCACAGGCATTTGACGAACGAATCAAAAAACAACTGAAAGATGAATACGATGCGTATATAGCCTGTCTTGATAAGGAGATGAATCATGGAATAAGAATCAATACTGCCAAGATTAGCGTTGAGGACTTTCTTAAGATATCTCCCTTTGAGCTGACACCCATAGAATGGACTAAAAACGGCTTTTATTACGACCATAAAAAATATACGCCTTCCAAACATCCGTATTATTATGCAGGACTATACTATATTCAGGAGCCAAGTGCCATGACACCTGCCAGCGTACTTGATATTGAAGAGGGTGACCTTGTACTTGATATATGCGCAGCACCGGGTGGTAAATCTACCGAGCTTGCAGCCAAATTAAATGGTACGGGGATGCTGATTACAAATGACATCAGCAACTCAAGGGCAAAAGCATTACTGAAAAATATGGAGTTGTTTGGCATCGGAAATATGTGTCTTGTCAACGAACCGCCAAACGGTATTTCGGCGGCATTTTCCGGAATGTTTGACAAGATACTGATAGATGCTCCTTGTTCCGGCGAAGGAATGTTCCGCAAATCAGGTTCCATGATAACCGCATGGGAAAATAACGGTACTGATTTATTTGCAGGTCTGCAAAAGGGCATATTAAACGAGATGGTAAAATGTCTGAGGCCGGGAGGCACCATGCTTTATTCCACCTGTACCTTTTCCCCGGAAGAAGATGAACAATCGGTGGAATACCTGCTTTCTCTTGACGACAGTCTGTATCTGAAGGAGGTCCCAAAATATACAGGCTTTGATGATGGCCATCCGGAATGGGGAACTACAGGAAATGCCGACCTTGTAAAGTGTGCCAGATTGTGGCCGCACAGAATCAAAGGAGAAGGTCATTTTGTCGCCCTTATCGGAAAAAAAGATACGGAAGATGTAGGCGGCATATCGGAATATTGCTTTAAACCATATAAATTGGATGCGTATACCGCCGAATTTTTATCACATATTTCGGCAAATGCAGGAATAGATTTTGCCAGAATTGAGGAAAATAAAGGAAAGCTTTATTTTATTCCTTATGGTACACCGAATGTAAGGGGATTAAGATTGCTCAGACAGGGACTGTATCTCGGTGAAATCAAGAAAAACCGTTTTGAACCGGGACAATCGCTTGCCATGTATCTTTCCATGTCAGACTATGACAATTCAATTTCTCTGTCATGCAAAGACGGACGGGTGATAAAATATCTTAAGGGTGAAACGATTGAGATAGAAGATTGTAATGTTCAAAACGGATATGTACTTGTTTGTGTAGACGGATATCCCCTTGGATGGGCAAAAAATAATAATGGATTATTAAAAAACAAATATTTATCAGGTTGGAGGATGATGGTATGAGAAAGATAGCAGTGATAACAGGTGCTTCATCAGGCATCGGAAAAGAATTTGCAATACAGATAAGCAAAAAATATAATACGATTGAAGAAATTTGGATTATAGCAAGACGGACAGAGAAGCTGAATGAGGTAAAGAAAGAAATAAACGGCAAATTGGTAAGAATCCTTAGTCTTGACCTTTCCAAGGATGCGGACATTACCTTTTATAAGTCACTGCTTGAAAGACAGAATCCGTCCATAAGACTGCTTGTAAACGCTGCCGGTTATGGTATTTGCGGACATTTTGATGAAACATCCTATGAGGACAATATCGGAATGATAGACTTAAACTGCAAAGCACTTACAGCAATGACATATATATCGCTTCCGTATATGTCCTCCCCTGCAAATATTATTAATGTCGCATCCTCTGCGGGTTTTCTGCCGCAGCCGTCATTTTCGGTATATGCCGCAACAAAGTCAATGGTCCTTTCCTTTTCAAGAGCATTAAACCAGGAGCTGTTTGACAGAAATATTACTGTTACAGCCGTATGTCCGGGACCTGTTAAGACTGAATTTTTTAATATTGCAGAGAGAAATACAAATACGAAGGCGTACAAGTACCTGTTCAGAGTCAATCCAAAGCATGTGGTAAGAAAAGCACTTCTGGATTCCTTTTACTTTAAAGACGTATCCGTATATAGTCTTCCGATTAAGGTATTCAGATTATTTGCAAAGATAATCCCTCACGGAATTTTAATTCAATTTATAAAATAACGGATTTTTGTAAATAAATATATTTTTTTACAAATAAACATATTGAAAAACGGATATTACAACAAGCATAACAATCAGAGGAGATAAACGACATTGGAAAAAGGTGACTATGGATATATAGAAAAATACAAGAAACGGCTTTTAATCAGCATCATTGTACTCGGACTGATTATTATACTCGGTGTGTTTTTTTCGGTAGCAGTATTTGATACAAGAAAAAATCTGTTTATATTGCTGCCGATTCTGACCAGTTTGCCATTTGCAAAGCAACTGGTTTCCTACATATTATGTGCTAATTTTAAGCCTCTTTCAAAGGAAGAATATGAGCTTGTCAATCATAAAATAAGCTATGGCGGAAGCGATGATATCGTTTATGATATATCCCTGAGCAGATATGAAGGAATATTGTTTTTCCCTGCTGTCATCGTAAGAAACGGAAGAATCATATTCCTGTATACCGATAAATTTAAGAAAAAATATCCTGATATGGACAGTATTAAGAAAGAGATAGAAAAATCTTTCGCCAACCAAAAGAAGCCTTATGTGATTCTTGTTACCGGAAGCGTGAAGGAGTTTATTAAAAAAGCGAATACTCTAAAAGAGCCGGGAGAAGAATTCATATCAAGAGACAAAAAAATGAGAAATACATTGTTTGAGCTGGGAGTTTAAAATGCAGGAAATCATTGTAGATAGAAATGAAGCTGACCAGAGACTGACAAAGCTTCTGATGAAATATTTGAATCAGGCTCCGTCAAGCTTCATTTACAAAATGCTGCGTAAGAAAAATATTAAATTAAACGGCATGAAGGCAAAGGGAGATGAGCTGCTAAAAAAGGGTGATGCCATTCAGCTTTATCTTTCCGATGAGACGATATCAGGATTTCGGAGTGAAATAACTTCCGAACGTCAATCCCCTTCTGCACATATTAAGCTGAAGGTCATCTATGAGGACGAGCATATTCTGATTGCAGACAAGCCTGTCGGAATATTATCCCAGAAAGCGGAAGCTTTCGACTATTCTATGAATGAAGCTTTTATTGACTATATGCTGGAAAAAGGCGAACTGTCACAGACACAGCTTCAGACCTTTAAGCCGTCCATATGCAATCGATTAGACCGTAATACATCCGGTCTTATTATTTGTGGAAAATCCTTAAGCGGAAGTCAGGGAATGAACAGTATTATAAAGAACAGGCTTGTAGATAAGTATTATACGACCATCATTCACGGTGAGCTGACGGAGACTATTGACAGCAGATGCTATCACATCAAAGACGGAACCAAGGTTCATATATATGATAAAAAGCCGTCAGAGGGAAATGCTGTCGAAATACATACCATATTTGAGCCTGTAAGAGCGGCAAATGGTTATACGCTTGTAAGAGTAACGCTGATAACAGGTAAAACGCATCAAATTAGAGCACAGGCGGCTCATCTTGGATTTCCCATAATCGGGGAACGGAAGTATCATAACGATACAGACTCAATCAATTTTTATAAAAAGTATGGATTGAAATATCATTTACTGCATTGTGAAAGTCTGCATTTCCACGATATTAAGGGTTCACTCGATTACTTAAATAATCGAAAATTTATCTGTGAAAAGCCAAAGCTGTTTCAAAAGATAGAAAGGGATTTATTTCATTAAAATGGCAACCTGGAATTCGAGAGGTCTGAGAGGTTCTACCCTTGAAGACATGATTAATTATACAAATGAATATTACAGGGAGAAAAAACTTGCCCTTGTGCAAAAAATACCAACTCCCATAAAACCTATCAAAATAGACAAGGACAGCAGCCAGATAACACTTGCCTATTTTGAGAAAGACTCAACCGTTGACTATATCGGTGCCGTTCAGGGAATTCCGATTTGTTTTGATGCAAAGGAATGTGCTCAGGATACCTTTTCCATGCAGAACATCCACGAGCATCAATATCATTTTATGAAGGATTTTGAGTCACAACAGGGTATCAGCTTTTTGATTGTATTTTTTACCCACAGAAACAGCTTTTATTATATGCGTTTTTCCGAGCTGAAAGCATATGTTGAAAGAATTGAGCAAGGACACCCAAAGAATTTTCATTATAATGAATTGGATAAGCGGTATTTTCTTACAGGTAAAAATGGTGCCCTGGTTCATTACCTTGAAGGCATACAGCTTGATTTATCCGAGCGGGAGGAATGAACCAGCTTCGTAAAATAAATGTTGACAAAGCAGGAAAGCTTACATATAATTAGCACGTTGTTAAATTATTGAATTATCTAATTAGCACTTTAATGTGCTAAATTGGATAGAATATCAGTTTTACTTACATTTATATACAAAATAAAAATTAAGGAGAATGATTATGCAGGACAAACTGTTGCAGACACCTGACGGAGTCAGGGACACCTATGATATTGAATGTAAAAAGAAAAGGAAAATTATCAATCAACTGCATCATGTTTTAGAGCTGTACAGCTACCATGACATAGAAACACCGACCTTTGAGTTTTTTGATATATTTAACAGAGATAAGGGCTCAGCTCCGTCAAATGAAATGTACAAGTTTTTTGACAGAGATAACAATACACTTGTTTTAAGACCTGATATTACACCTAGTATCGCACGTTGTGTTGCAAAGTATTATTCAAAGGAGGAGCTTCCTATCAGACTTTGTTACACAGGTAATACATATACAAACACCTTAAAGCTGCAGGGAAAGCTGAAAGAGATAACCCAGATCGGTGCGGAGCTTATCAATGACGATTCCTCTGCGGCAGATGCGGAAATTATCGCTACCGTCATTGACTGTTTTATAGAACTTGGTATCAGCGAATTCCAGATTGAAATCGGTCAAATTGACTATTTCAAAGGGCTTGTAGCTGAATCAGGTATTTCAAATGAAGCGGAGCTTCAGATCAGGGAATACATCAATATCAAGAACTTCTTTGGTCTTGAGGAATATTTGAAGAAGCTGGATTTAAACGAAAAGCTCAAGAAAGCATTTATGGCATTTGACAGTCTTTTCGGCGGCGAAAATATGCTGGATGAAGCAGAAAAGCTTGTATCGAATCAGGTATCACTCGATGCAGTAAACAGATTGAGAAGAGTATATAAGGCACTGTGTTATTATGGCTATGAGAAGTATATCGGCTTTGACCTTAGCATGTTAAATGGCTATAACTATTATACAGGAATTATATTCAGAGGCTACACTTATGGCACAGGTAATGCCGTACTTACAGGTGGCCGTTATAACAACCTGCTGAAGCAATTTGGCAAGGACGCACCATCTATCGGTTTTGCATTTTCAGTAGAAGAGCTGATTATGGCTATGAACAGACAAAATATTGAAATAGAGGTATCTTATTCCAATACGGTTGTACTCTACGATATTGAAAATCAGGAACCGGCCATAGGGCTTGGCATGAACCTTCGTTCTAAAGGCAGAAAGATAGAGCTTATCAGAAAGTCACATAGAAAGTCGCTTGACGATTATGTAGCATATGCGAAAAGAGAGCATTTCTCAGGGATGCTTTACCTAAAGGACGAAAAGACAATTACAGTATATGACTTGTTAAATGATGAAACATCGGAAGTAAATATTGACAAGCTGTAACAAACAAGATAGTTTATGTCATATGGTAATCACCCTGTGACATGATATAAGGAGATATATCAATGAGGTATTTAACATTTGCCCTTGCAAAAGGGCGTTTAGCGAAAAAAACGCTGGCACTTCTTGAACAGATAGGAATTACCTGTGACGAAATGAAGGACCCGGATACAAGAAAGCTTATCTTTGTAAATGAGGAGTTAAAACTTAAATTTTTCCTATCCAAGGCAACGGATGTGCCAACCTATGTAGAATATGGTGCAGCCGATATCGGAGTTGTCGGCAAGGATACGCTTCTTGAAGAAGGAAGAAATCTCTATGAGGTAATGGACCTCGGATTTGGGAAATGCAGAATGTGTGTTTGCGGACCTGCTTCTGCAAAAGAAATCCTGAAACGAAATGAAATCATACGTGTTGCCAGTAAATATCCGGTAATCGCAAAGGATTATTTTAATAATCAGAAGAATCAGACGGTAGAAATTATAAAACTAAACGGCTCCGTAGAGCTGGCACCTATCGTCGGGCTTTCAGAGGTTATTGTTGATATTGTTGAAACAGGAAGCACGCTAAGAGAAAACGGACTTGAAGTTTTAGAAGAGATTTGCCCGCTGTCAGCCAGAATGGTTGTAAATCAGGTAAGTCTTAAGATGGAAAACCAGAGAATCAGAAAGCTTCTGGCAGACTTAAATGATTTGATAAGCAAGGAGGCATAGGCGATGAGAATAGTTGAATTAAATCAAGATACGAAAAAGGATATATTAAATAATCTGTTAAAGAGAAGTCCCTCAAATTATGGCGATTATGCTGCCACAGTAGAGGCAATCGTAAATGATGTAAGAGATAATGGAGATACTGCATTATTTTCCTATACAAAGAAATTTGATAAGGCGGATATCACAGCCGACAATGTTCTTGTTACAAAAGAGGAAATCGAGTATGCCTATACACAGGTAGACAAGGAGCTTCTGGATGTAATCAGAAAAGCAAAGGAAAATATAAGGGTGTATCACGAGAAACAGAAGCAGTACAGCTGGTTTGACTCGAAACCGAACGGAACACTTCTGGGACAGAAGGTATCGGCTCTTGCTTCCGTGGGTGTATATGTTCCCGGCGGAAAGGCGGTCTATCCTTCCTCCGTTCTTATGAATGTAATGCCTGCAAAGGTTGCCGGCGTTGAAAATATTATCATGACTACCCCTTGTAATGCAGAGGGCGAAGTATATGCAACGACTCTTGTGGCTGCAAATGAAGCCGGTGTTACCGCTATATATAAAGCAGGCGGAGCTCAGGCAATCGCTGCGCTTGCCTATGGAACAGAGAGTATTCCGAAGGTAGACAAGATCGTAGGTCCGGGAAATATATTTGTTGCGCTTGCAAAAAGAGCTGTATACGGACATGTCAGCATCGATTCAATAGCAGGGCCTTCAGAGGTTCTTGTACTTGCTGACGATACGGCAAATCCACGATATGTAGCAGCCGATTTATTATCACAGGCTGAACATGACGAGATGGCATCAGCCATTCTTGTTACGACATCAAAAGAACTTGCCGAGAAGGTATCCGTTCAGGTGGATGTATTTATAGAAGAATTATCCAGAAAAGAAATCATGAGAAAGTCGATTGATAACTACGGCTATATACTTCTGGCAGATAACTTAAACGATGCCATAGATGCCGTAAATGACATCGCATCAGAACATCTTGAAATCGTAACAGCAAATCCTTTTGATGTTATGACAAGAATCAGAAATGCAGGAGCCATATTTATAGGAGAGTATTCTTCCGAACCGCTTGGCGACTATTTTGCAGGACCGAACCATGTTCTGCCGACAAACGGAACGGCAAAATTCTTTTCCCCACTTTCGGTTGACGATTTCATCAAGAAATCAAGTATCATATACTACTCAAAAGAGGCTCTTGAGGCTGTACACAAAGATATAGAAAGCTTTGCAAAGGCTGAACAACTAACAGCACACGCAAACTCAATTGCCGTACGGTTTGAGGATAAATAATGATGGCAGACGGAAAGATTCTTATTATTGAAGATGAGACAGACATCAATAACTTAATAAAAGAGGCACTGACAAATGCAGGTTATTCCTGTATTCAGGCATTTTCGGGCACGGAAGGACTTTTGCTTTTTGACCATGGCGGCATATCTCTTGTTGTGCTGGATCTGATGCTTCCGGGAATGACAGGGGAACAGGTTCTGTTAAAAATAAAGGAGCAGATGCCGGTTCCTGTCATTATTCTGTCGGCAAGAGAAAGTGTCGAGTCAAAAATATCTCTTTTAGAATCCGGGGCAGACGATTATGTTACGAAGCCCTTTGATATAAAGGAGCTGATTGCAAGAATTGCTGTCCAACTGAGAAAAAGCCCTTTATCAGGTGTGAAAAAATCCTCTGAAATTACATATAAGGATATTGTTCTTGATATGGATTCCTATAATCTGACAGTAGCAGGACAGGTGGTTGCTCTTACAAAGCAGGAGATAAAAATCATGGAGCTTTTTATGCTTCACCCGGACAAGGTTTACTCCAAACAGGATATTTATGATTATGCATGGAATGAGTATTATATGGGTGAAGATAAAACCATCAATGTGCATATCAGTAATATTCGCAAAAAGCTGAAAGCATTTTCTGATACAGACTACATTGATACTGTGTGGGGGATTGGATTTAAGCTGAAAAAATAATGTACCGGAATATCAAAAACCGCAAGGCTTGATATACTGGTACATTTTTTCATAGGAAAGTTCTTTGAACTTCCTATGAAATAACTTTGTTTTCTTTATACTTTCTTTAACCTTTTTTGACGATTGATTAATGATTACCCTTTATGATGTATTTAAAGTAAAAAAAACAGGAGTGATATTATGGAATATATTTTAAAAACAGATGGGCTTACAAAGAGGTATGGCAAAAAAATAACTGCAGTAGACCATGTGAATATCCGGCTTAAGCAGGGCGAAATCTATGGTTTTATAGGCAGAAATGGTGCAGGTAAGACAACCACCATGAAAATGATATGTGGTCTTGCAGGAATCAGTGAAGGAACAGTGTCACTGTTTGGCAAGACGGGCAGGGAAGCCGAGGAATTGAAGAGCCGGATTGGCTGTCTGATTGAGAATCCGGGCTTATATCTGAATATGACGGCTTATGAAAATGTAAAGGCAAAATGTATCTGTGTTGGTATTAAAAAGAAGGGTTACATAGAGGATATTTTAAAAATCGTCGGTCTTTCAGATACCGGAAAGAAACAGGTGAAAAATTTTTCTCTTGGAATGAAACAGAGACTTGGAATAGCACTTGCACTTGTGGGTGACCCGGATATTCTGATGTTAGATGAACCGATAAATGGTCTTGACCCTCAAGGCATTTCTGAGATAAGAGAAACGATTCTCCGGCTGAACAAGGAGCGGAATATTACAGTATTTATTTCAAGTCATATACTGGAGGAGTTGTCAAAAATCTGTACCTGCTACGGAATTATTGAAAAGGGTCGGCTCGCATGTGAATTAAGCCATGATGAACTGATGGACAAGTGTAAATCCTGTGTAGTTGTCATGACTGATAATCCGGAGGCAGCACTGCCTGTTTTAGATAAAATGGGTTATCAAAACTATAAGGTTGTTGATAAGACAACCATTGAGATTTATGACAATATAGACAATACATCTGATGTTATACAAAATCTTGCTGCCAGTATGGTTTCTGTTTCATCGGTTTACGAAAAGAATAAATCGGTTGAGGATTTCTTCCTCCAATTTATATCGAATGGGGAGGAATAAGTTATGCTTAATATTATAAAATATGAATTGTATCGCATGTTTAATCGCCTTTCTACATATGTCCTGCTGATGGTTATGTGCTTATATAATTTAACTGGCATGGGAGAGTTGGCAGGCTCCTTTACAGATATCACATTACAAGTTTTTGAAATAGGTTTTCAGATGGTTATTCTGACTATTTTCATTATCCTGTTTACATGTGATGAGCTAAATACAGGATATATTAAAGCGCTTATTACAAAAATAAAAAGATATCAGCTTGTTATTGCAAATGTTGTTGTAAGCCTTGTATTTACCATGATTATGTTTGCCCTGACAATGGTTCAGACGTTTCTTTATATGCAGATATCCGGTTATACAGGATTTGGCAGTGCTTCCAGATTTGCGACAGGAATGATACTCATGCTTTTCCTTCATACTGCCTTTGGTGTTTTTATTTCTATGCTGGTATACCTTTTTAAGAACAAAATTATACCGATTATTGTTGGGATTATCATGGTGGTTGGGGTACTATTATTTGTGCCGATATCGGCAGATACATCAAACGGTTTTTTAAAGATGTTATTGAACTGTACCATTATGGGTCAGATAAGCAGCCTATGTGATTCAATGACAGCTTCATCATATGCAGCGCCTATACTCAATATCACAGTGACACTTGGGGTCTGTATTATTGTCTCATGTCTTGTTTTTCAAAAAAAAGATATCAAATAAACATAGGGGAGGAAAAGCATGATTAATTATATCAAATATGAGTTATATAGAATTCGAAAAAATAAAGGCTTTTATATTATTATTGTCGTTTTGTTTGCTTTTTCTGCTGCGATGCCCATTCTATACAAGAGCTGCCGCAGCGCTATCATAGAAATAGGTAAAGTTTCCTATGAAGAAGAGGGTATGGATAACAGTCTGATACCTATGTTTCATGGTAAATGGTATCTTGAAGACTTTTCACCGGATATGACGGATTTTGTTGCAGAAAGCATTACCCATCGTCTGCCCTTGATTGCTTTCCTGATTTTTATGATTCTGCTAATCGGATCGGAGTTTACCTCAGGCTACATAAAATCTGTGATAACCAATATAAAGAAGTGGCAGATTGCGACGGCTCATTTTATAATCGGAGCATTTGTTGCGTTCCTGTTTATGCTTGTGCAGATTGTCTCCGGCATTGTTTCATATAAAATCATGTATCCTGATGGAGCTGTCAGAAATATCACCCACTTCTTTGAACTGATTGGATTGGAGCTTTTGCTATATGTTGCTTATATCACCCTTTTGCAGGTATTTATTTATCTCATGCTGAGTCCTTTTGTTTCAACGATTCTTGCTGTCTTTGAGGGGGTAAGCGGTTCGGCAACCATCGTTATGTTTGCAAACATTATGATACAGGAATATTTTGGAGCAAAATATTTTACTCTTGATAAATATACTCCTGTATCCAATATCCTGTTAGCGGGAAGTCATATTGGAACGTCACAGATGACAGTTGCAGCAGTATCCGGACTTGTTGTACTTATTGTTTGTTATATTTTAAATATTGTGATATTATCAAAAAGAGAAATAAAATAAATGGGAGAAGGAGACAATTTCTTGTTAACAGCAGTTATTATCCTTACATGTATTGTAATACTTTTATTGATAATGCTTGTATCATACAGGCGACAGATTAAAAAAATCTGTCGCCAAATTGTATTTATGAAAGAAAATGATACGAACATGAAAATCTGGAGCAGCAATAACGTCCGAGAATTGAATGAGCTGGAGGAAGAGATAAATAATCTTGTCCGGGAATATAAAAGCATTTCACTTTCTCTGAAAGAAAACCAGAACAATCTGAAAAATACAATCACATATCTGTCTCACGATATCAGAACACCTTTAACATCCCTGGACGGATATTTTCAACTGTTGCTGGAATCTCATGATGCAGATGAACAGAAAAAATATGAGACAATCATACAAAAGCATATTAAAAATTTAAAGGATATGCTGGAGGAGCTTTTTACATATACAAAGCTGCAAAATGACAATTATAAGCTGGAATTTGAGAAAATGAATTTTAGTAAGCTGGTATTTGAAACGGCATTTTCCTTTTATAATGATTTTGAACAGAAAAATCTGGAACCGGAGGTACGATTTACTGAGGAACAGCTTTATATCTATGGAAATGAAGATGCTCTGGTAAGGATTATACAGAACCTGATTAAAAATGCGCTTGTTCATGGAGATGGAGAAGTGGGCTTTCGGTTTGAAAGAGAGGGAGACAATGCTGTATTTTGCTGTTACAATCAGGTAAACCATGGGGAAAATGTAGATGTTTCTCATGTTTTTGAGCAGTTTTACAAGTCGGACCCTGCCAGAACAAGGACATCATCAGGACTTGGTCTGGCCGTTGCAAAGCAATTTACAGAAAAAATGGGAGGGAGCATCACGGCAGATTTTGTGGACAGACAATTTTGTATCATTGTAAAGTTTCCAATCATCTAAGAAAACAATGTTATATTGCTAATGGGGAATTTTTCATCTATATTCGTCAATGGGGAAAATTTCATCTATTGCTATATAAAAACAAGAATGATATAATAAGTGGAAGTTTGTAAAAAAGTATACTGTAAAGGAGATGGTGCAATGGCAGACAGAGCAGTAAAATGTACAAGAAAAACAGGTGAAACCGATATAACACTTGAGCTTAATCTGGATGGAAAAGGCAATACAAAGATTGATACGGGCATCGGTTTCTTTGACCACATGCTTACAAGCTTTGCAAAACACGGATTTTTTGACCTGAATCTCACGGTAAAGGGTGATTTATATGTGGATTCACACCATACCATTGAAGATACAGGTATTGTACTTGGAAAAGCAATAAAGGGTGCTTTAGGAGATAAGAAATCCATTAAGCGATTCGGAAACTTTTTTCTGCCGATGGATGAAACGCTTGTTATGTGTGCCATTGATTTATCCGGAAGACCTTATCTTGTATACGACTTAAATCTGACTACTGAAAAAGTTGGATATTTTGATACACAGATGGTAAAAGAATTTTTCTATGCCGTCTCCTATGGCGCAGAAATGAATTTGAATCTGAAGCAATTTTCCGGTTCAAATGACCATCACATTATAGAAGCTGCTTTTAAGGCATTTGCAAAGGCTCTTGACGAAGCAACTTCTATTGATGAAAGATTAAACGGTAAAGTATTATCCACAAAGGGTTCACTTTAAGGAGGGTTACGATTATGTACAAAAAGATTATACCTTGTCTTGACCTTGACAACGCTGTTGAAATGGCAAAATTTTATAACGATGCAGGTGCTGACGAAATTGCGTTCTTTGACAGCAAAGCAACAAAAGAAGGCAGAGAAGCAGACATCGCAACAATCAAGGAAATATGTAAAAATGTAGATATCCCTCTTTTAGCCTGTGGTGGTGTAAGACGCCTTGAAGATATCAAGAAAATGCTTTATGCGGGTGCCTCAAAGGTTTGTATGAAATCAGCGGCATTAAATAATCCTGAGCTTGTAACAGAAGCAGCAGACCGTTTCGGCTCAGAAAGAATCATTGTTACAATTGATTTAAGCGAGTGTGAAAATCCGGTTGAATATGCGATGACACTCAAGAAACTGGGGGCAGGAGAATTATTACTGCTTCATAACAATCAGGTTCCTGACTATATTAACATTGTAAAGGAAATCAGAAATAAGGTTGCATTACCAATCATTGTTTCAACATATGCAACGGACGGAGAAGCTGTAGCAGGAATGCTGAAAGATACAAATGCCGAGTCCATTTCACTCTATAACCTTACGCAAATGGATATCATGGAAATGAAACAGGCATGTGTTCAGGAACATCTTACCATGAATACATTTGAAAGCAGTATCAGCTTCGATGAATTTAAGCTGAATTCAGACGGATTGATTCCTTGTATTGTTCAGCATTATAAGACCGGAGAAGTCCTGATGATGGCATATATGAATCAAGAATCCTTTGATATGACGATAAAGACAGGCCGTATGACCTATTGGAGCAGGAGCAGACAGGAATTGTGGGTAAAAGGCGAAACCTCAGGTCATTTTCAGTTTGTAAAATCCCTGTCGCTTGACTGTGATAAGGATACGCTTCTTGCCAAGGTTTCACAGATTGGCGCTGCCTGTCATACAGGAAGTCCTACATGCTTCTTTACAAACCTTGTAAAGAAGGAATACGATGACACAAACCCTCTGAAGGTATTTGAAGAGGAGTACAATATCATCGTTGACAGGAAAGAAAATCCGAAGGAAGGCTCTTATACAAATTACTTATTCGATAAGGGTATTGATAAAATTCTGAAAAAGGTTGGAGAAGAAGCTGCAGAAATCATTATTGCCGCTAAAAATCCTGATTCAGAGGAAATAAAATATGAAATTTCAGATTTCTTATATCATCTTATGGTTCTTATGGTAGAACGCGGTGTCAGTTGGACTGATATTACACAAGAACTGGCTGATAGAAGATAGGGAGGACATAAAAATGCAAAAATATGGTGTAAATGAATTAAGAAAAATGTTTTTGGAGTTTATGGAAAGCAAAGGACATTTAAAACTGAACAGTTTTTCGCTTGTTCCACATAACGACAACAGTCTGTTATTGATAAATTCCGGAATGGCTCCTTTGAAACCGTATTTTACAGGTCAGGAAGTTCCTCCCAGAAAGAGAGTGACAACCTGTCAGAAATGTATCAGAACAGGTGATATTGAAAATGTCGGAAAAACAGCAAGACATGGTACCTTCTTTGAAATGCTTGGAAATTTCTCATTTGGTGATTATTTTAAACATGAGGCAATTGCCTGGACATGGGAGTTCCTTACAGAGGTAGTCGGTTTGGATGCTGACAGATTATATCCGTCTATATATGAGGAGGACGATGAAGCGTTCGAGATTTGGAACAAAGAAATAGGTATCAGCCCGGAAAGAATATTTCGATTTGGAAAAGAGGATAATTTCTGGGAACATGGTGCAGGTCCATGTGGTCCATGCTCAGAGGTTTACTATGACAGGGGCGAAAAGTATGGCTGCGGCAAGCCGGGATGTACAGTCGGCTGTGATTGTGACCGATACATGGAAGTCTGGAACAACGTATTTACACAGTTTGACAATGACGGTCATAACAATTATACAGAGCTTGAACAAAAGAATATCGATACAGGTATGGGACTTGAGAGACTGGCAGTAGTTGTACAGGACGTTGATTCCATATTTGATGTTGATACCATAAAGGCACTGAGAGACAAAGTTTGTGAGCTTGCAAATGTTACCTATATGGAAGATTCTGCAAAGGATGTATCCATCAGGCTGATAACGGATCATATACGTTCCGTTACTTTTATGACATCGGATGGCATCGTTCCTTCAAACGAAGGCAGAGGCTATGTCCTCAGAAGGCTCCTCAGACGTGCTGCAAGACACGGCAGACTGCTTGGTATATCAGGTAAGTTCCTTTCAGAGCTGGCAAATACCGTCATTGAGGTTTCAAAGGATGCATATCCTGAGCTGGGCGAGAAGAAGGAATATATCTTTAATAAGATCGATAAGGAAGAGGACAGCTTCAACAAGACGATTGATACAGGTCTTGCCATTCTCAAAGACTACATTGCAGAGCTTAAGGCAGAGGGCAAAAATATATTAAGTGGTGAACATGCTTTCAAGCTTTATGATACCTACGGTTTCCCACTTGACCTTACAAAGGAGATTCTCGAAGAAGAAAATATCGCCGTTGATGAAGACAAATTTGCTGAATGTATGAATATACAGAGAGAAACAGCCCGTAAAGCCCGTAAGGTTACAACTTATATGGGTGCAGATGCCACGATCTATGAGCAGCTTGATGTTGCACTTACATCTGCTTTTGTCGGATATGATAAATTAGAATATGAAAATAAGATTATGGCGATAACCACCGATAAGGAAGTTACCGATACGGTTACAGAAGGCATGCAGGCATCCATTATCGTTTCCGAGACACCATTTTATGCAACAATGGGTGGACAGACAGGTGATGCCGGCGTCATTAAAACCGCAAACGGTACATTTGTTGTACAGGATACCATCAAGGTTGTCGGCGGTAAAATTGCACATGTCGGTTATGTAGAATCAGGCGAATTAAACGTGGGAGATATGGCAAAATTGTCTGTCGATGCCGAAAGACGTTCTCTTATTTGTAAGAATCATTCAGCAACACATCTTCTCCAGAAGGCTTTGAAGCTTGTTCTCGGAGAGCATGTAGAACAGGCAGGTTCCCTTGTTGAGCCGGGCAGACTTCGTTTTGACTTTTCTCATGACCAGGCTATGAGTGCCGATGAGATAAGACAGGTTGAAGAAATTGTAAATAAAGAGATTGAAGCCAATATCCCTGTTGTTACGGATATCATGTCTCTTGAAGAAGCAAAAAAGACAGGTGCAATGGCACTTTTTGGTGAGAAGTACGGCGAGTCCGTACGTGTTGTAACCATGGGAGATTTCTCCAAGGAGCTTTGTGGTGGTACGCATGTTCCAAACACAGGTGTTATCAGTACATTTAAGATTGTTTCCGAAGCAGGTGTTGCAGCAGGAACAAGACGTATAGAGGCACTTACGGGAGCAGGCGCATTTGAATATTATAAGAACATAGAGGCACAGCTTCTTGCAGCAGCCAAAGCCGCCAAAACGGATATGGCAGGTGTTGCAGGAAAAATTGAGCAGATGCTTGCCGAAATCAAGGCACTGAATGCAGAAAACAAAAAGCTTAAGGACAAAATGGCAAAGGATTCCGTAGGAGATGTAATGTCAAATGTTACCGAACAAAACGGTATCAAAATACTGCCTGTCAATGTTCCGGGTACAGACATGAATTCTCTCAGAAATCTGGGTGATGATATGAAGAGTAAGCTGGGTGACTCGGTTGTTATCCTTGCATCTGATTTAGACGGAAAAGTAAATCTGATCGCTATGGCTACAGATGGTGCCGTATCAAAGGGTGCTCATGCAGGTAATATTATAAAGGCTGTTGCCAAACTGGTAGGCGGTGGCGGCGGCGGCCGTCCGAACATGGCTCAGGCAGGCGGAAAAAATCCTGCCGGAATTGAAGAGGCACTTACAAAGGCTGTAGAAGAAGCAAAAGCACAGATTTTATCATAATGTCAGACTTGTATCGTTTACTTGCAGAATTTCTTACGAATTTACCGGCAAAATGCAATAAATTATACAAAATGTAAAAGAAATATACCGGATTTAACATTTTTTGGTTGACGATTTAATATTTTATGTATATAATACAATTTGTGCTTAAAAAATACCCAAACAGTTGTTATTTGATAGCATAATTTACAACTGGAGGGAGGTCAGGTGAGAGAATGTCAAACGTAATCGTTAAAGAAAACGAAACATTAGATAGCGCTCTTCGCAGATTCAAGAGAAACTGTGCGAAGGCAGGTATCCAGCAGGAAATTCGTAAGAGAGAGCATTACGAAAAGCCTAGCGTAAAGCGTAAAAAGAAATCAGAGGCAGCTAGAAAGCGCAAATATAAGTAAATCATATTGTGATTATAAAATGATTTTTTTCGAGTACCGATTTATTCGGTACTCTTTTTTTATTTCTTTTCATATAATAGATAAAATCAGTTATGGTGGTCAAATATGAAATCCCTTTTTTCAAATTCATGTATATATGACAATCCACAGATATGTCCTGATGTAAATAGAAATTCCACAAAAGTTACCATTCATGGCAACAAATGTATTCTGATAGAAAATTTCAGATGTGTTTTAAATGTAAGTAAAGAAGAAGTAACAATCAAAGCAAAAAAATATATGATTTCCATTACAGGCAGGTCGCTTACGATTGATTACTATACAAGCTATGAAATAAAGATTTCAGGAACGATTCTGAAAGTAGAATATATCGATATATAAAATGATGGGGTATGTAATATGATAGGATTTTTTTTAAAATATTTAACCGGCTTTGCCAAAATAGAAGTATCAAGCGGCATCAATACCAGATTACTGAATCTGATGAAAAACAGAAAAATAGATGTATGGGGTATCAGTGAAAATCCTGATACATGTACTTTTTTTATAAACCGAAAGGATATCAATGAGCTTGAAAAAATAGCCGAAAAGGCAGATGTAGAATATAAAATCCAAAAAGAATATGGTCTGCCGGTAAACATTAAAAAAAATAAAAAAAGATTTTCGCTTCTGATTGGTATCATTATATTTGGTATTTTGATTTATATGGAATCTCTCTTTATATGGAACATTTCTATTGCAGGAGAGGATGATTATACAAAAGATGAAATTTTGCAGGCGCTCTCCGATATGGACATATCATACGGCTCTTACAAGAAAGAAATAGATACGGTTGAACTGGAGCGGCTGCTTCGGGAACATTTCTCAGAGCTGGCATGGATATCATGCAGCATACGTGGAACAAGTCTTTATATTGATGTTAAAGAAACCCTTGATGTATTTACCGATACAAGTCTGACCGTTCCTTCGAACATTATAGCTGTAAAGGATTGCTCCATCTATTCCATCGTTACAAGTGAAGGAACACCTGTAGCCAAAATTGGGGATGATGTCAAAAAAGGCGACATCCTTGTTTCAGGAACCGTAAACTTATATGATGATAATGCCGAGATCATGGACACACATTATGTTCCTGCAAAGGCTGAAATAAAAGGAATTACGGAAACAATTTATGATGAAGAATTTTCACTGACTTATTATAAAAAGGAATATAGCGGAAATAATAAGACTGATTATACATTCAGTATATTTGGATATGAATTTAAGCCATATAACGCAAAGGTTCAATACGATTTGTATGATACTGTAACAGACGAAAACAGAGTCCATATTGGAGACAGCTTTTATATGCCATTTGGATTCATTAAAAACAGCTTTCGGGAATACAGCCTGGTCATGGCAGAATATTCCGAGGATGAGGCCGTTCAGATAGCAGGTGACAGATTAAATACATATATTTGTGAATTACAAGAAAAAGGGGTGCAAATACTTGAAAATAATGTTAAAATATCTGTTGTAGATGGAAAGTGTATTGCCAAAGGAAAGATACGTACTTTGGAGAACATAGGCATCTCAAAAGAATTTGATATAAGAAAAGAGGATTCTGTTGTTGAGTGATTATTCAAGAGCAATGACTGTTACATCTGAATATGTACAAAATGTATTTGGACAATTTGATGCCCATGCAAGAAAAATAGAAAAAGCATTTCAGGTTACCATGATCCTTCGAGATGATAAGCTGAAAATATCAGGTGAAGAAAAAAATGTTGACATGGCTGTATCCGTGCTTGAGCAGTTGTTTGCCATTGCCGACAGAGGTACTGTTATTGATGCACAAAAGGTCGATTACACCATATCCGTAGCCACCAATCATCCTGAAGAAAATAAGGAGAATATCGCTGAGCTTGATAATGATATCATATGTCATACGGTAAACGGAAAACCGATAAAACCAAAGACAAGAGGACAAAAAGCATATGTAAATGCAATTGATAAATCCATGATTGTATTTGGAGTAGGTCCGGCAGGAACCGGAAAAACATATCTTGCAATGGCAAAAGCAATAACGGCATTTAAAAATAACGAGGTAAACAGAATTATCCTTACAAGGCCTGCCATAGAAGCCGGAGAGAAGCTGGGATTTCTTCCGGGCGATTTACAGAGTAAGGTTGACCCGTATTTAAGACCTCTCTACGATGCATTGCATGAAATTATGGGTGGTGACTCCTTTATGAAAAACATGGAAAAGGGGCTTATTGAGGTAGCACCGCTTGCCTATATGAGAGGAAGAACCCTGGACAATGCCTATATTGTATTGGATGAGGCGCAAAACACCACGCCGGCACAGATGAAAATGTTTCTGACGCGTATAGGATTTGGCTCAAAGGCTATCATAACAGGAGATTTATCACAAAAAGATTTGCCGTTTGAAACAAAATCGGGACTTGAGGTTGCACTCAATGTCTTAAAGAGTGTTGATGAAATAAGTGTATGCAGACTTACCAGTCTTGATGTTGTAAGACATCCGCTTGTACAAAAGATTGTAAATGCATACGAAGAGTATGAAAAAAGAACAAAACAAAGCAAACAAAAGGATACAACCAAAAATCCCACACCAAAGAAACAAAACCGTTCCGGCAGGCGATAACCGGACAGAACGTAAGGAGATATATGTCATACAATATTGAAAATGAATATGGGGATATCACGATAAAGGACTATGAAAGGGTTATATGCTCTGTCATTGAGCAGTCACTTGCATTTGTCGGCTGTCCTTATGAATGTGAAATCAATGTTATTTTAACGGATAACAAAACCATAAAAGAAATTAATAATGAACAGAGACAGATCGATGATGCTACGGATGTATTATCTTTCCCTCTGGTTGATTATATTGTTCCCGGTGACTTTAGCAAACTGAATCAAACCGATGCTGACTATTTCAATATCCAGACGGGAGAGCTTCTTCTTGGAGATATTGTCATTTCCATGGACAAGGTATATGAACAGGCCAAGGCCTATAATCACAGCCAAACCAGAGAGCTTGCGTTTCTGGTAGCACACAGCATGCTGCATCTGTGTGGTTTTGACCATATGGAAGAGGATGAGCGAAAGGATATGGAGGACAAGCAGGAACAAATACTTACTATGAAAGGATATACAAGGGATTATGAGGAAATATAAGATGGGAATTGTGCTTGCCGCAGTTGCTGCAATGGGTATGTGCCTGTGCGGCTGTGGTAAGGAAAAAAAGGATAATGAAACAAATGAGCTTACTACAGGAGATTCTGCATTTATGGAATCAGCAGAAGCATTACCTGAGGTGGAGCACGACGGCGTATATAATGACTTGACAGGAGAATGGAATACAGACAGAACGGAGGAATATGGCAGACCTATTTCTGTTATGATAAACAATATATCAGAGGCCATTCCACAGTCAGATGTAGGGAAAGCCGATATTATATATGAGTTTAAGGTTGAAGGCGGCATCACAAGACTTCTTGGTATTTACAGTGATTACAGCACCATTGAGAAGCTTGGTTCAATCAGAAGCTGCAGACCTTATTATGTAACGGTTTCAAACGAATTTGATGCAATTTATGTACATTATGGACAATCACCTCAGGGGCAGGAGGAGCTGGACAAGACCGATATCGACCATATCAGTGGACTTAGTGCAGAGGGAAACGTAGCTTTCTACAGAGCATCCGATAAAATTGCACCTCACAATGTGTATACAACAGGTGAGATGATTCAGGCAGGTATCGATTATATCAAATGTGAAACAGAACATTACCACAATTTTAAGAGTATGTTTAAGTTTAATGAAGAGGATAAGGCTCCTGAAGGTGGAGAAACTGCAAAAACCGTGAAGCTGGCAATCAGCAACTATACGCAGCCATATTTTGAGTATCATGAAGATGACGGTCTTTACTACCGATTCCAGTACGGCGCGGAGCATATTGACGAGCTGACAGGCGAGCAGCTTACCTTTAAAAATATCATTATTCAATTTGCACACTATACCAGTATTGACGACCACGACAGACAGCTTATTGACTTAGTTGGTTCCGGTGACGGATATTACATTACGGATGGCACCGTAATTCCTATTAAATGGGAAAAAAGTTCTGACAATGCGCAAACAAAGTTCACTACCGAGGATGGAAAGGCTCTGAAACTGAATCCTGGTAAAACATATGTAAATGTATTTGAAAAGGACAATAAAGACGGTGTAACCTGGGAATAAAAAACACTTTGAATGAACTGGCAGATTATGTACTTCATAATTTACCAGTTCATTTTTTGCATATATATGTCAATGACGCAAATACTTTTAATAATCAAATGATTATTGGAGGTTATGCTATGAAACGTATATATATACTGCTTGCTGCATTATTATTAATTGCAATTTTTTCATATTACGGTGCAAATTTAATATATAGACATACGGGAAAAAACGCGGATAAAAGTGTAATATACAAAGAGTATAGCGAATATGTCCCTGAGAATAAAAGTGTGGAAACGGGTATTATGAATAAGCATGGCTCAAACAATATTACATTAAGCTATGTAATAGGAGAGCCTGAAGAAAGCGTATATCCATATGAATATTATCTTAAAGATTACGACAACCACATTGCGATATTTAATAAGCAGGGAAGTCTGTATGAATATACAGGCATCGTTTTAAACGGACTGGATGAGGATACAAGGCAGAATATCACAAAAGGGATTTATTTCAAAGAAATTGAAGATTTGTTTACATTCCTTGAATCATATTCCAGTTGATGATAAAATATGATGGATTATAATTCTTTGGTAAACTGCCATATGCTGTATATATTGTTTGGAGAACCGCTTGCGTTTTGCAAAAACAATATATACAGCATGACAGATTACTAAAGCTTGAAACATAACCTTAAAGTATGATTTTTAATGGAGAGCCCTATGACTTATGACGTTATTATAATTGGTGGCGGACCGGCTGGAATGACAGCCGCCATCTTTGCCTATAAAAAGCTTAATCATAAAAATGCAAAAATACTGCTTATCGAGAAAAACAAAAAGCTGGGAAAAAAGCTGTATGCCACAGGAAACGGAAAATGCAATCTTGGCAATACCCTGTTGGATTTAACCTGTTATGAAAGCAATCAGGAGTTTTTCCCTTATGAGATAATCGACGTTCACACCCACAAACTGATTTGTGATTTTATGGACTCTTTGAGTGTGAATATAACAAATAAAGAAGGTTATCTGTATCCGTCCTCCCTGCAGGCATCCTCCGTTGTATGGGCAATGACTGACAAAATAAAAGAAATTGGTGTGGAAGTACATATAAATGAAGAATGTATTAAAACGATATCCGACAAAAATGTTTATCATGTCACGACGGATAAGAATACCTACACATCAAGAAATCTGATTCTCGCTCCGGGCGGTGCTTCTGCACCAAAGCTTGGCGGCACACAAAAAATATACAGCATGGCATCACAATTAGGGCTCGCGGTTTATCCTCCATATCCTGCACTGTGCAAATTAAAGACAGCGGCGGATATCAGTATGCTTGCCGGTGTAAGATCAAAAGCCAAGGCAACCCTCTATGTAAATGATAACGAATATTTAACTGAACAAGGAGAACTTCAATTTACGGAAAACAGCCTTTCCGGGATTATGATATTTAATCTTAGTTGTAATGCAGGAAATCTGATGGAACAGGGAAACAAGCTTCATATCGTTATTTCGTTGTTGCCGGAACAAAAAGAAACAGAGATATTTGAATTTCTTATAAAAGCCAGAGAAAGCTGTCCGACAAGAACAATACATGCCATATTAAACGGACTGATTCATGAAAAGCTTGCCAAATACATCATCAATATTCAGGCAAATGGCAGCCATACTGAAAATAAAAATATTGAAAACGACAAATCCGATAATGATTTGAAGAAAAACAATAATCCATGTTACAGAACGATAAATACATTTACTGACATGGAAATTGAAAATCTGGCACATACAATAAAGTATCTTAAATTTGAAGTGACAGGATGTGGCAGCTTTGACGAAGCACAGGTTACTTCCGGCGGTGTTGATACCACATGCATCAATCCTGCAAGCTGTGAGGTATACGGTAATAACGGATTATTTGTAGTAGGAGAATACCTTGATGTGACAGGGAAATGTGGCGGATATAATATTATGTGGGCGATTGCAACAGGCATGAAAGCCGGAGAAGGAGTAAGATGATACGAATTAATAACATAAAAATGCCGGTTGATTACAAGAAGGAGGACCTTGATTGCTATATTACAAGAGCATTACGAATCAAAAAAACTCCAAAATATAAATTGTCAAAGCTATCTATTGATGACAGAAGACGCAATGAGGTAAAATACATTATTTCAGTTGACGTTTTTGTAGAAGATGAGAAGTCTGTCATCAGCAAAGTTCACAATAATAATATTATGTTAACAACAAAGGAAAAATATATTCTTCCAAAACAGGGAAACAAAAAAATGAACCATCCGCCGGTAATTATCGGTATGGGACCTGCCGGACTGTTTGCAGGACTGTTTCTTGCCAAATCAGGGTTTAAACCAATCTTATACGAAAGAGGCTCGGATGTGGATGCACGCACCAAACAGGTTGAGGCATTTTGGGAAGGAAAAACCGTTCTTCATAAAGACTGCAATGTTCAGTTTGGTGAAGGCGGTGCAGGAACTTTTTCTGACGGTAAACTAAATACTGTTATCAAAGATAAATCCGGCAGACGTACAGCCGTTCTTGAAACACTTGTTTCCTATGGGGCTGATGACAGTATTTTATATATCAACAAACCGCATGTAGGTACAGATGCTTTAACCAATATTGTAAAGAATATAAGAAATGAAATTATATCCTTAGGTGGAACGGTTCATTTCAATTCAAAATTTGTCGATTATGAAAATATCGATAAAGATACGGTAAAAGTATCTGTTGAAAACAAAGACGGAATCAGCACGATCGTTACAAACGCTCTTGTTCTTGCGATTGGTCATAGTGCCAGAGATACGTTTTCCATGTTATATGAAAACGGACTTTCTCTTTCCCAGAAACCGTTTGCAATGGGACTTCGAATAGAACATCGTCAGGAAATGATAAATAAGATGAAATACGGGGATAACCCGATATACAGAAAATATCTTCCGGCAGCAGATTATAAGCTGACGCATACATGTGAAAACGGACGTGCTGTTTATTCCTTCTGCATGTGTCCCGGAGGATATGTGGTAAACGCATCCTCAGAGGATAACAGAATGTGTGTAAACGGAATGAGCTACAGCGGACGCGGCGGTAAAAATGCCAACAGTGCCATAGTGGTAAATATAACACCTGATGATTTTGAATCTGACCATCCGCTTGCAGGTATGTATCTGCAGCAAAAATACGAGGAAGCAGCTTACAAAGCAGGAGAGGGGCAGATACCTGTTCAGCTCTTTGGCGATTATATGAAGGATATTCCCTCTACACGGCTTGGCTCGGTAACTCCACAAATAAAAGGAAAATATAAGCTTACAAACCTGAAAAGCTGTTTGCCAGAGTTTATAAAGAATGGTATAATAAATGGAGTTTTGTCATTTGATAAAAAATTGCCCGGATATGCCGCATACGATGCCGTTTTAAGCGGTATAGAAGCAAGGACTTCATCACCTGTCAGAATGGACAGAGAAGAGGACTTTACAAGCCGTCATACAGCGATATATCCTTGTGGTGAAGGTGCCGGATATGCAGGAGGAATAACCTCGGCAGCGGTAGATGGTATCAAAGTGGCAGAAGCAATAATATCTAAATTTGCAATTCCTGTTGGGAAATAAGCAGCTTTGATAAAATATGGGATATGGATAAAGAAGGATTCATTATGATAAACAGAAATTATTTAAAAGACAAAAAAAGAATCGTTATAAAAATCGGTTCATCATCACTGATACATGAAGAAACAGGTGGCCTTGATTATACGAAGCTCGAGAAGCTTGTCAGAATCATTTGTGATTTGAAAAATCAGGATAAGGATGTAGTTCTTGTATCCTCCGGTGCCATAAGTGTTGGAGCAAAGTCTCTCGGACTTCATCGGAAACCAAAGACAACATCACTGAAACAGGCTTGTGCGGCAGTAGGACAGGGACAGCTTATGATGATTTACCAAAAGCTTTTCTATGAATATCATACAACAGCAGCACAGGTACTCCTTACCTTTGACGTAATATCCTCCGATGAAAGGAGAAGAAATGCGGTAAATACATTCAGCGAACTGTTACAGCTCGGTGTCATTCCTATTGTAAATGAGAATGACACGGTTGCGATTGACGAGCTTGAAGCATGGGTATCCTTTGGTGATAACGATACCCTGTCAGCCATCGTTGCGTCTATGATCAATGCCGATTTGCTTATCCTCCTTACCGATATCGACGGGCTTTATACGGATGACCCCAGAAATAACAGCAATGCAAAACTGATACATACGGTAGATAAAATTGATGACAATATCAAGGGCATGGCAAAGGGCACTGCTACAAGTGTCGGTACAGGCGGCATGGCTACCAAAATTGCTGCCGCTAAAATAGCTGCAAACGCAGGCTCTGATATGGTTATCATATCAGGCGCAGACATTGATAACATCAACAGGGTTCTTGCAGGAGAGGAAATCGGAACATTATTTACCGCTTATAAATATACGGATTTTGATATTGTTAAGTTTATTCTTGAAAAAGAATACCTTGAATAATCGGAGGTTATTATGGACGAAAAAAAGATACAGCGAATTAACGAATTGTATCACAAATCCAAAGAGAAAGGATTGACGGAGGCAGAAAAGGCAGAACAGCAGGAGCTGCGTCAGGAGTATATCTTTGCAATGAAAAACAACCTGAGAAGTATACTGAATAATATCGATATCAAAGAGGCTGACGGCTCTATCACAAAGCTTGAAACAAAGGATAGGACCCCAAAGGTATAAATTATGTGTAAGAAATCCACCGCCACCGAAAAATCCGCGATAAGAAATGATGCAAAAAAGAAAAGAAGCTGTCTTACTGATACTGAGCGTATCGAAAAATCAGGGTGTATAGCCACGAAACTGTTTTCTACAAAGGCTTACAAAGAGAATAATAATATTCTTCTCTATATGTCTGCAAATAACGAAGTGGCAACATCAGATATCTTCAACAAAGCCATATCAGACGGAAAAAATGTATATTTTCCAAAGGTGTATGGAAAGGAAATGGCGTTTATCAGCGTCACTTCCTTAGATGAATTGACAAAAGGGAGTTTTGGTATATTAGAGCCTGTATCTGACAATATTGTTGATATAACAGATGGACTCATTATTATGCCGGGCGTGGCATTTGACAGGAATTGCAACCGAATCGGTTATGGTGGAGGCTACTATGACAGATACCTGTTGGCACATCCTGCTTTAACATCCTGTGCGATTTGCTATGAATGTCAGATCGTGGACAGTATCCCTTTTGAAGCACATGATATCAAGCCGGAAATGGTTATTACTGAACTTAATGTGTATAACCGAACGTAAGCTGTTATATGTATCTATTGTTTTGCGGACCGCTTGCACTTTGCGAAATGCGTAGTGGTACTAAACTCATACTACGCATGCTTCGTATTCGTTAAGTACCAACGAATTTCGATATCCTTCAAACAATAAATACATATAACAGCTTACTGGCAGTCGGATGCGGCAGGTACATCGTAGTCACTATACATTAATTACTGCAACAAACAGGTATTTGTATGGAGATGGTATTATATATCCAGCCCATACAAATGCCGTCAAGCAGACACGAACTCAAGTAAACACTAACATAAAAAAGGAGGCAACCACAATGTATTTGGAAGAAATAGGTGCGAAAGCAAAGGCAGCCAGCAGATATATGGCCAGATGCAGTCAGGAGCTTAAGAATAAGGCATTGCTCAAAGTGGCAGAGGATTTGATTAAAAATCAGGAAACCATTATCGCTGCAAATAAGATAGATATTGAAAATGCAAAGGCAAACGGTATGTCCGAGGCATTACTGGACAGACTGACCCTGACCTCTGACAGATTTGACCAAATGGCAGATGGCATCAGACAGGTGGTACAGCTTGAAGACCCTGTCGGTGAAGTTATAAGCATGAAAAAAAGGCCAAACGGTCTGGTGATAGGACAGCAGCGTGTACCTATGGGTGTCATCGGTATCATATATGAGTCACGTCCAAACGTAACGGTGGATGCATTTGCCCTGACCTTTAAGACAGGAAATGCCGTTATACTCCGCGGAGGAAGTGACTGCATCCATTCCAATATAGCTCTTGTAAATACAATAAGAGCCTCCCTTTCCGAACTATCCATAGATGAAAATGCGATTTCCCTTATCGAGAAGACGGACAGAGCTGTCGCAACTGAATTTATGAAGATGAACAAATATCTGGATTTGCTGATTCCAAGAGGAGGAGCAGGACTAATCAGAAATGTTGTTGAAAATGCTACGGTACCCGTCATCGAAACCGGTACAGGTAATTGTCATATATATATCGATAAGGATGCAGATTTGGATAAAGCAATCCCGATTATACATAATGCAAAGCTGCAAAGACTGGGTGTATGTAATGCATGCGAATCACTTGTCATTCATAAGGATATCGCCCATAAGGCGATTCCACTGATTGTAGCGGATTTATCTGCAAACAGTTGTGTAATGCGTGGTGATGCCGATGCGCAGGCTATCGATAAATATATTGACAGTTGTACGGAAGAGGACTTTGGCACAGAATACCTTGATAAAATTATATCGGTAAAAACAGTTTCATCACTTGATGAAGCGATAGAGCATATCAATAAATACAGTACAGGTCATTCGGAAGCCATCATCACCGAATCCTATGAGGCATCCCAAAGATTTCTGAACGAAATCGACTCGGCCTGTGTATATGTAAATGCTTCCACAAGATTTACAGACGGTTTTATGTTTGGATTTGGTGCAGAAATAGGAATAAGCACCCAGAAGCTTCATGCAAGAGGTCCTATGGGACTGCTGGCGCTTACATCAACCAAATATATCATATACGGCAACGGTCAAATAAGAGAGTAGGCAGTATACCTGTCTGTCGATAAGCCGATAAGAAAAACATAAGGAGAGAACAAATGTCAGAAAATATGAAATTTACAGGTTCCAATACATACATTGCTTCGGAAGAGCTTATGGCTGCCGTAGATGTAGCCAGAGTTCTTGAAAAGCCCCTGCTTATAAAGGGGGAACCGGGAACAGGAAAGACGATGCTGGCAGAAGCAATAAGCCAGTCTCTTAATATGCCGCTTTATATATGGAATATCAAATCCACCACAAAGGCTCAGGATGGTCTTTATGTATATGATACGGTTCAGCGTCTTTACGACAGCCAGTTCGGCGGCAAGGACGTCGATAATATTGCCCAATATATTAAGCTTGGCAAGCTTGGAGAAGCCTTTAAAAATGAAGAGCAGGTTATTCTTCTTATTGATGAAATCGATAAAGCAGATTTGGAATTTCCAAATGATTTGCTGTGGGAACTGGACAAAATGGAATTTTATATCCACGAAACCGGCGAAACGGTAAAGGCAAAGAAGCGTCCTATCGTTATTATTACATCCAATGCGGAAAAGGAGCTGCCTGATGCCTTCTTAAGACGTTGCATTTTTCACTATATCAGCTTCCCGGAGCCTGCACAGATGGATGAAATCGTAAGGGCACACTTTGAAACAATTGATGAGAATTTATTGAAGCAGGCTATGGACACCTTCTACTGGATTCGAACACTGAAGGAAGTCCGAAAGAAACCTAGCACCTCCGAGCTGATTGACTGGCTCAGAGCCCTTATACACGGAGGTATAGAGCCTGAAGTAATCAGAACCACCATGCCGTATCTTGGCGTGCTTATTAAGAAGGATGAGGATTTACAGGTAGTCAATAAGAGGAGATTTTAATGTTTACAGGATTTTTCTATACCCTGAAAAATAAAGGGTTAGATGTATCTACAACTGAATGGCTCACGCTGCATGATGCTCTCGATAAGGGCCTTGCACATTCTTCTCTGGAGGAATTCTATTATCTGGGACGTATGATTCTCGTAAAAAGAGAGTCTGATTTTGACAAATACGACTTGGCATTTATGGAATATTTCAAAGGGGTACGGAGTGAGGATGAAGTACCACAGCATATTCTGGATTTCCTTGATAAGCAGGATATGAAATTTGACACCCAAAACAAAGAGCTGTACAGCATAAACGTAAAACGTGATGCCAATGAAGTCAAACGTCTGTTTCGTGAGCGATTAGGTGAACAGCATACTGAGCATAACGGTGGAAATTACTGGATCGGTACCAGCGGCGGTTCAGCCTTCGGTCATCATGGCAGAAATCCCGGTGGTATCAGAGTAGGCGGAGAATCAGGCATGAGAACGGCATTTCAGGTTATGGGTGAAAGAAGATATCAGGATTTCAGACATGACAAAACGCTGGATATCAGGCAGTTTCAGGTTGCTTTCAGACGCTTAAGACAATTTTCCTCGAAGCTGGATGTCCCAAAGACAGAGTTGGATATCAATAAAACGGTGGATTCAACATGTTCAAACGGCGGATTTCTTCAGCTTGAATTTGACAAACCAAGGAAAAATACGGTAAAGCTTTTGCTGCTGTTTGACTGTGGCGGAACCATGATGCCATTTGCAGAGCTTTCTAATAATCTGTTTCAGGCAGTTCATAAAGCGAACCATTTTAAAGATGTAAAAACCTATTATTTTCATAACTGCATATACGGCAAGGTATATAAATCGGCGGAATGTGAGATGGGTGACTGGTATGATTTGGATTATATATTCCGACATACCGATAAAGATTATAAAGTAATCATCGTAGGCGATGCACAGATGGCACCGGAGGAATTATTTGACCTGAACGGCAACTACAGCGGCCCAAACGATGGAATGAGCGGCTACGAATGGAACCAGCTGATTAAATCCAAATATAAGAAGGTTGTCTGGCTGAATCCAAGACGTCATGTAGGTATGTCAAATTCCGTCGGCTGGATGGAATCCGAAGAGGCATTGGCACAGCTCTATGATATGTATCCGCTTACCGTAGACGGACTAAAGGCAGCAATTACAAAGCTTATGGAAACAAAATGAGGTGATGATAATGGATAATCAGGATATAGCTCAAAGACTTCTTGAGCTTGAACAGCAGATGAAAGAAAAATCAACTTCAGAAAATGTTACCTCAGCGCCGAAAACAGATAAAACAAACCACAGCTTTGGCTTGTGTCTTGGCGGTGGCGGCGGAAAAGGCGCATATCAGATAGGCGTTTATAAGGCACTTGCCGAATATGGCTTTTTAGATAAAATAACCGCTATTTCAGGAGCTTCCATCGGTGCTTTAAATGCACTTTTGTTTGCCATGAAGGATTATGAGCTGGCAGAAAAATGTTGGGATGAAATCGATATGCATACGGTATTTTCATCCGATATCGATTTGTTGTTCAATGACAAACCGGGTATTATGTCCAGAAAAGAAATGCTGGAGCTGGTTGATAAATATATTGATTTCAATAAATTTTATACCTGTGGTATTGATGTATATGCAAATGTTACATATTCTGATGGAAATATCAATAAAGCAAGATATATCCATTTGAATGAATACGAACGGTCACAGATTAAGACGATTATTACAGCTTCATCCGCCATACCTCTTGTATATGAATCAGTTACCTTTGAAGGTATGGAGCTTTCTGATGGCGGTCTGTCCGACAACATCCCTGTTGCACCTTTATACGACAGCAAGGGTCTTAAAAATATCATTGTCTGTGGTTTAAGTAAGGGGAGCAAAAAGGATTTATCACGATATCGGGATGCTGAATTTATAGAAATCTATCCAAGCATAGGTCTTGGAAATACCATCAACGGCACTCTGAATTTCTCGAAGGATGCTGTAAAATTCAGAAAGCTCCTTGGATATAAAGACACCATCAGAGCGATTAAAATATATGAAAAGGATCGTAATTATATAAACAATCTTGCTATGTATGAACAAAATGACCTTGCTGAAATAACAGCCACGCTAAGGATAGAAGAAACAAATACAAGAGTTCATGATACAAGAAGCAGGCTTGATGCTATCATAAACAGGTATGAATAACACAGACATGGAGAAATACTATGGAAATCTATAATCTAAAGGAACTTGATACGGTAATGGATGAAATTGACATCAATGGTCCTGCACCTGAAACAGAGCCTTTCAGACAATACTATTTTATAAAGAAAAACAGGGAATATGTGAAAAAGAAATCGGAAGAACTTGGCAGACCCCTTACCTGCTCTGTAAATACCTTCGGATGCCAGATGAACGTCAGAGATTCCGAAAAGCTGCTCGGTATTCTGGAACAGATGGGGTATGTAAAATCAGATTCCGAAAATGCTGATTTTGTTATCTATAACACCTGTACTGTCAGGGAAAATGCAAACAGAAAAGTATATGGTCATCTTGGTATTTTAAAACATCTCAAGAAATCAAAGCCTCATATGATGATAGGCTTATGCGGCTGCATGATGCAGGAGCAGGAGGTTGTGGAAACCATAAACAAAAAATATAAGTTTGTGGATATTGTATTCGGTACACACAATGTATATAAACTGGCAGAGATTTATCATAACCGTATCACGTCAGACAGTCCTGTTATTGATATATGGAAGGATACGGATATGGTTGTAGAGGATTTACCTGCTGCAAGAGAATTTCCATTTAAATCGGGTGTAAACATTATGTTCGGCTGTAACAACTTCTGTACATATTGTATCGTTCCATATGTAAGAGGCCGCGAAAGAAGCCGAACTCCGGAAGATATCATCGATGAAATAAAGGCACTTGCCGCAGACGGCGTGGTAGAGGTCATGCTGCTTGGACAGAATGTAAACTCCTATGGAAAAAATCTTAAGGAGCCTGTTACATTTGCCGAGCTTCTTGAAAGGGTATGCCAGATAGACGGTATCGAGCGTGTACGCTTTATGACCCCTCATCCAAAGGATTTATCGGATGAGCTCATAGATGTCATTGCAAGAAACCCAAAGGTATGCCGTCATATCCATCTGCCTTTGCAGTCAGGCTCTACAAGAATTCTGAAGGCAATGAACAGACGTTATACCAAGGAGGATTATCTTGCACTTGTAGATAAAATCAAAACACGGATTCCTGATGTTTCGATTACAGCGGATATTATCGTAGGATTTCCGGGAGAAACGGAAGAGGATTTCCTGGATACGTTAGACGTTGTGGAAAAGGTACGGTATGATACGGCATTTACATTTATTTATTCCAAACGTACCGGTACACCTGCGGCTGCCATGGAAAATGGAGCAACAAAGGAAGAAATTAACGACAGATATAACAGACTGTTTAAACGTGTTCAGCAAATAAGCGGTGAGATTACGCAGAAATTCAAAGGCATGACGCTTCCTGTGCTGGTAGAGGGCATCAGTGAGCAAAATAACGGACTTTTGACAGGAAGACTATCCAATAATCTTCTTGTACATTTTGAAGGCTGTGAAAGCCTTATAGGACACATTGTGGATGTCAAGCTGGTTGAATGTAAGGGCTTTTACTTTATCGGTGAGCTGGAGGAAGCACGCTCTGAGGATTCGGTGACACATAAATTTACAGAAGTAGAGGTATAAAAGTGGCAGCATTAACACCAATGATGCAACAATATATGGAGGTTAAGGAACAGTACAAGGACTGTATCTTATTCTATAGATTGGGCGATTTTTACGAAATGTTTTTCGAGGATGCACTTACGGCATCCAAGGTACTTGAAATAACGCTTACCGGCAGGGATTGCGGTCAGGAGGAGCGTGCGCCTATGTGCGGCGTTCCGTATCATGCCTGTGATACCTACCTGAATAAGCTGATTGAAAACGGATATAAGGTTGCCATCTGTGAACAGGTAGAAGACCCAAAGACGGCAAAAGGAATCGTAAAACGTGAAGTTATCCGTGTAGTAACTCCGGGAACAAATATGTCCCAGACGATTCTTGAAGAAAGTAAAAACAATTATCTTATGTGTATCTATGGCCATAATGAAAATTATGGTCTTTCTGTCGTGGATATAACAACAGGGGACTTCCGTGCCTGCAATATTTCTTCATTCCAGAAGCTTTATGATGAAATCAATAAATATGCACCTTCCGAAATTATCGGAAATGATGTATTCATGACATGTCCGCTTGATTTTACCTATATGACAGAACGTATGAAAATATCCATATCCGAAGCGCCTGAGTATTATTTCGACAGACATATCTGCGAAGATGCAATTATGAGGCAATTCCATGTTAATAATCTGGAGGGACTTGGTCTTTCTGATTATGAAGAACCGGCAATAGCCACAGGAGCATTGTTGCAGTATCTTCACAATACACAGAAGAATTCTTTGGAGCATATCAATCATATCACCACCTATTCCATCGATGATTTTATGATATTGGACAGCTCTACAAGAAGAAATCTTGAACTGACGGAGACCTTGCGTGACAAGCAAAAACGTGGTTCACTTTTATGGGTACTCGACAAGACCAAGACGGCAATGGGCGCAAGAAGACTTCGTAATATGATAGAACAGCCGCTGATATCCGAAGCTGATATCAATGCACGTCTTGATGCCGTAGAACAACTAAACAACAATATCATCATACGGGATGAAATAAGGGAATATCTGAATCCGATATATGATTTGGAACGGCTGATGACAAGGATTTCCCTTCGTTCAGCGAATCCAAGAGACTTAATTGCTTTTAAGACATCGATAAAACTGCTTCCATATATCAAACAGCTTTTACAGGAATTTGAAGGCGGTCTGTTACAGGAAATATGTGAAAATATAGATGAGCTTTCCGACATTTACGAGCTTCTCGAAGCCGCCATCAATGATGATCCGCCTATCCTGATTCGTGAAGGAGGCATTTTCAAGGATGGCTATCTGGAGGATATTGACATATTAAAAAATGCCCGTACAGACGGTAAAAACTGGCTTATGGAGTTGGAAGCAAAGGAACGCGAAGCTACAGGAATTAAAAACCTTAAAATTAAGTTCAACAAGGTATTTGGTTACTATTTTGAAGTGACAAATTCCTACAAAGACCTTGTTCCGCCTCATTTTATACGAAAACAAACCTTGGCAAATGCAGAAAGATATACTTCCGAAGAACTGGACAACCTTGCAGGTGCGATTCTTGGTTCCTCCGATAAACTGGTTGCACTGGAATATGAGACCTATGTAGCACTTCGTGACAGACTTGCAGGAGAGCTGCTTCGTGTGCAGAAAACAGCCAAATATATATCCCTGCTGGACGTTATGACAAGCCTTTCCTACGTGTCCATGGCAAATGGCTATATACGTCCTTCCATCAATAACGAAGGCATTATTGACATAAAAGACGGCAGACATCCTGTTGTAGAGAAAATGTTAAGCAACGACAGCTTCATTGTAAATGATACCTTCCTGAACAACTATGAAAGCAGAATTTCCATTATTACCGGACCGAATATGGCAGGTAAATCCACATATATGCGACAGACTGCATTGATTGTGCTTATGGCACAGATCGGTAGCTTTGTCCCTGCCTCATCTGCCAATATCGGCATCTGTGACAGAATATTTACCCGTGTCGGTGCTTCCGATGATTTGGCTTCCGGTCAGTCTACCTTTATGGTAGAGATGAGTGAAGTGGCAAATATTCTTAGAAATGCCACAAAGAACAGCCTGCTGATACTGGATGAAATCGGACGTGGCACAAGCACCTATGACGGATTGTCCATCGCATGGGCTGTAGTGGAATATATCAGCAACCAGAAGCTGCTTGGAGCCAAGACTTTATTTGCCACACATTATCACGAGCTGACCGAGCTTGAAGGTAAGCTTTCCTCTGTCAATAACTACTGTATCGCCGTCAAGGAAAAAGGGGAAGATATCGTATTCCTGCGTAAGATTGTAAAAGGCGGTGCAGACAGAAGCTATGGTATACAGGTTGCCAAGCTTGCCGGTGTACCCGATATGGTCATAAAAAGAGCAAACGAAATATGTAATCAGCTTATTGATAAGGACATAACAGATAAACTGAAAGACATTAAGATTTCAAACGAATCTTCAAATGATACAGGTTCCACAAAGGGTACCAGGAAATCAAAGAAAAACGAAGATACCCAGATGTCCATGTTTGCATCATTTGAAGAAGGACAGATTCTCGAAGAAATCAAGAACATTGATTTGTCCAATATGACGCCTATGAAGGCATTACTTTATATAAATGAATTGCAGGAGCGACTGAAATGATAAGAGTTTTAGATGCAGATACAATTGATAAAATCGCCGCCGGAGAAGTCATAGAACGACCAAGCTCTGTCGTAAAGGAGCTGGTTGAAAATGCCATCGATTCAGGGGCAACTGCCATAACCGTAGAGATAAAGGAAGGCGGACTTTCTTTTATCAGAATAACCGATAACGGCTGCGGCATACCGGAAGATGAAGTCCCAAAGGCATTTCTCCGTCATGCCACCAGTAAGCTGGTTACGGCAGAGGATTTACTTCGTATATCATCGCTTGGTTTTAGAGGCGAAGCACTGTCAAGTATTGCGGCTGTGGCACAGGTAGAAATGATTACAAAGACAAAAGACAGCCTGACAGGTACACGTTACCAGATACAGGGAAGTCAGGAAACAGATAACAGCCAGATAGGATGTCCTGACGGAACAACCATTATCGTGCGCAATCTTTTCTACAACACACCTGCAAGGAAAAAATATATGAAGTCCGCCTCGACAGAAATGTCTTATATCTATGATTTGGTATGCAGAATCAGTATGTCACATACCGAAATATCATTTAAGCTTATTGTAAACGGAACAGACAAGCTTTTTACATCAGGAAACGGTAAGCTGAAAGACATTATCTATCATATATACGGTAAGGATATTACCTCCAATTTGCTTGAAGTTGACAATGCCAATGATTTCCTGCATATACACGGATATGTAGCAAGACCCTGTATATCAAGAGGTAACAGAAGCTTTGAGGATTACTATGTAAACAGCAGATACATAAAAAGCAAAACCATAACAAAGGCTGTCGAAGATGCTTTCCGAACCTTTGTTATGATCCATAAATTTCCGTTTACCGTTTTGAACTTTGACATAAAACCGGAGCTTATCGATGTCAATGTCCATCCTGCCAAGATGGAGCTGAAGTTTGAAAATGAACAGGATATATATGATTTCACCTACAAGGTGGTACGTGAGGCTCTTTTATTTAAAGAGCTGATACCGGCAGCCACACCCGGCAAGGACAAACCGGTTATTCCACCAACGAAACGAAATGTAGGAAAGAATCCTGAGCCGTTTGAGGTAAACAGGAGGACCATCGAGCAGGCGGCAAGAACACAGGCGCAGGAAACGAGGGGTGTAAATACTGTAGAGGCTGCAAAGCCTTTAGACACAGTAAAACCTGCGGAAAATACAGGATTTGCAGATAAAGCCTCCATGCTGTTCAAGGAAAATATCGGAAGATATAAAGCAGTATCTGAAAACACCAAACCGAACCCAACTGCCATGAATACACCTGACATGGCAAAACCGGATTTGGATATTCAGAATACACCTAACGCAGCAAAACCGGATTTGGATATTCAGAATACACCTAACGCGGCAAAACCGGATTTGGATATTCAGAATACCTCTGACGCAGTAAAATCAGATTCGGCTACTTTGACTGCACCTGATAAGGATTCCTTGGAAGAACTAGATATGAATGAAACATATACGCAGCAAACGCTTTTCACAGAGCAGTTTCTTACCGAAAAGGCACGCGTCAAGCACAGAATAATCGGTCAGTTATTTGAGACATACTGGCTTATCGAATACGAAAATAAGCTGTTTATTATGGATCAGCACGCAGCACATGAAAAAGTAAAATTTGAGGAGCTGATGGCAAATTACAACGCCAAGAACATTATTTCACAATATCTGATGCCACCTGCTGTGATAACCTTAAGTGCGGCGGAAATAGATTTTCTGAAAACGAACATGGAACTGTTTGAAGCTCTTGGTTATCAACTGGAAGCTTTTGGAGATAATGAATATAAGCTGAATGCTGTTCCCGCCAATCTTTTTGGTCTTGACGGAAGAGAACTGTTTATTGATTTTATAGGAGAACTTGCCGAGGATACAAAGAAAACAACCATTGATGTATTTATCAGTAAGCTTTCCACTATGGCGTGTAAAGCCGCTATCAAAGGAAATACAGCCATAAGCTTTCAGGAGGCAGATGCACTTATAACACAGCTTATGACTTTAGAGAATCCATACACCTGTCCGCATGGAAGACCGACTATTATATCCATGACGGAAAGTGATATCGAAAAGAAATTTAAACGAATTGTGTAAAAAATAAAGGTTAGTATAGAACGAGGTATAGAACATGAATAAGAAGCCGCTTGTTGTTTTGACGGGCCCGACGGCTGTGGGAAAGACGGATTTGTCCATCGCTCTTGCAAAAAGCATAGGGGGAGAGATCATATCTGCCGATTCCATGCAGGTATACAAAAAAATGAATATCGGTACAGCCAAAATCAAGCCGGAAGAAATGTGCGGCATACCTCATTACCTTATAGACGTACTTGACCCTTCCGAGGACTTTAATGTGGTTATCTTTAAACAGATGGCCCTTTCGGCTATGGAGCAAATATACAGCCACGGACATATTCCCATTATCGTCGGCGGTACGGGTTTTTATATTCAGGCACTGCTTTACGATATACAATTTGAAGAAAATGACGACGATATGGAATATCGTGCATATCTGGCACAGCTGGCAGAGGAAAAAGGAAACGCCTTTATCCATACCATGCTGGAAGAGGTGGATAAAAAAGCCGCCGAAAAGATACACCCAAACAACATCAAGAGAGTAATCAGGGCTCTTGAATTTTATAAAAAGACAGGCAGGCCTATTTCGGAGCATAATGCCGAAGAAAGTGCCAGACCTTCACCATATAATTATGAATATTTTGTGTTAAACGACCACAGGGACAAATTATATGATAGAATTGACAGACGAGTCGATATGATGCTTGAAGAAGGACTTGTAACCGAGGTAGAAAAGCTGTACAAAGAAGGGTATCATAAAAATCTCATATCCATGCAGGGACTTGGATATAAAGAAATACTTGATTATCTGGAAGGGAATATCAGTCTTGATGATGCTGTCTATATATTAAAACGGGACACACGGCATTTTGCCAAAAGGCAGCTTACCTGGTTCAAAAGAGAACGGGATATAACGATGATAAACAAATATGAATATGAAAATAATCAGCAAATCATAGACGATATGATTAAAAAGTTGAAAGAGAAGGATATAATATGAGTGACATATTAAAAGATTATTATCAATCATTGGGAATTGATGAAAGAGTTTTCGATTATTGCAACAAGATAGAAGAGGAGCTTAAAGACAGATTTTCAGCGATTGATAAAATATGTGAAATCAATCAAATGAAGGTTCTTCTTGCAATGCAGAAAAACCGCCTGTCGGAAGCACACTTTGCAGGTTCATCAGGTTATGGCTATACCGACGAGGGAAGAGATACATTAGAGAAAATATATGCTGACGTATTCCATACGGAAGATGCTCTCGTCAGGTCTCAGATAACCTGCGGCACACATGCACTATGCGTAGCCATGTTCGGTAATTTGAGACCGGGAGATGAAATACTTGCAATAGCCGGCAAGCCATATGATACGCTGGATGAAATCATCGGTATCAGAGAGTCCAGAGGCTCGCTTGCAGAATATGGTGTTACTTATGCTCAGGTGGATTTACTTCCTGACGGAAGCTTTGATTTTGAAGGAATCAAAAATGCCATAAACGACAGAACAAAGCTTATCGAAATACAGCGTTCAAAAGGCTATGCCGTCAGACCGACTCTTTCTGTCGAACAAATCGGCGAAGCCATCCGCTATGTAAAATCAATCCGAGAGGATATTATCTGTCTTGTAGACAACTGCTATGGTGAATTTGTGCAGGATAAAGAACCATCTGACTACGGTGCAGACCTTGTAGTCGGTTCACTGATTAAAAATCCCGGAGGCGGACTTGCGCCTATAGGCGGATATATATGCGGCAAGAAGGAATATGTTGAAAATGCTTCCTTCCGGCTTACAACACCGGGACTTGGAAAAGAAGTCGGTGCATCCCTGAATCATACGAAGGCATTTACCCAAGGCTTATTTATGGCACCTGCGGTTACGGCATCCGCCCTAAAAGGAGCCATATTTGCCGCAAATATATATGAACGTCTTGGCTTTCAATCCGTTCCGAACATGACGGAGGACCGATATGATATTATACAGGCTGTAGAACTTGGATCACCTGAAAGGGTCATAGCCTTCTGTGAAGGCATACAGGCGGCTGCTCCTGTAGACAGCTATGTTACTCCCGTTCCCTGGGATATGCCGGGCTATGATGCTCCTGTTATTATGGCTGCCGGTGCATTCGTTTCAGGTTCATCCATAGAGCTTTCAGCAGATGCTCCTATGAGAGAACCATACGCCGTATATTTTCAGGGTGGTCTTACTTACCAGCATGCCAAATACGGTATTATCATGTCACTTCAAAAAATGGTGGAAAAGAACCTGATAGTATGGTAGATTAATGAATTGGTTTAAAGATATTTCTCATGATGTGCTTGGAGAGGCAATAAAGGAGGAATACCATGAAAAGAATAACCATGAAAGAATTGTCCGAAACGGAAAGACCTTATGAAAAGGGAATGAAGTATGGCATATCAGCCTTATCTGATGCAGAGCTTCTGGCTGTCATTATCAGGTCGGGCAGTAAAAACAACAATGCACTTGATGTTGCTTACAAGGTACTTGATGCACATGAGGTACACAAGGGCATTGTAGGATTAAACTTTCTAAAGGAAAGTGAGCTTACCGAAATAGAAGGCGTCGGACAGGTAAAAGCCTTACAGCTTTTATGTCTGGCAGAATTCTCCAGAAGAATGAGCAAAGCATTATATAAGCCTTTTTTATCCTTTTCCTCTCCGGCAAGCATCGCCAATTACTTTATGGAAAATACGCGTTATATGGAGAAGGAATGTGTATATGTGCTTTTATTTGATTCAAAGCACCATATGCTCAAGGATATAAAACTGACACAGGGGACTGTAAACCAGTCTTTGGTTTCTGCCAGAGAAATATTTGTAGAAGCCTTAAAATATAATGCTGTTTTTATCATACTGATACATAATCATCCCTCAGGGGACCCGACACCCAGCAGAGAGGATATTATATTGACAAAACGTATATATGAAGCAGGGCAGCTGATAGGAATCGAGCTGTCAGACCATATTGTACTTGGAAACTGTTGCTATGTAAGCATGGCAGAACGAGGATTATTATATGAAAAGAAGCCGAAACAGAAATCATAAAAGAATAGAAATAACGCCAAAATATCTTTTGTTGGCACTGACAATACTTTGTGTATTACTTATGGTCTTATCATTATTTTTTGACGGAATTTTAAGACCAATCAGAGATTTCGCAAATACCTTTATACAGCCAATGCAAAGAGGTGTAAACACAGTAGGAAAGTGGGTAGAAAGCAAATCAGATGCACTCCGAAATTACGATTCCCTTCAGCAGGAAAATGAAGAGCTGATGGAAGAGCTGCTTAAATGCCAGTCAGAGCTTGCAAAATATCAGCAGGAATCCTATGAGCTGGAAAGATTACAGAAGCTCTATCAGCTTGATGAACAATATCCTGACTATAACAAAACAGCAGCAAGAGTTATATCAAAGGATACGGGCAACTGGTTTGATGTTTTCTATATTGATAAGGGTACCAATGATGGCATAACCACAGGCTGTAATGTATTATATGGAAACGGTTTGTGCGGAATTATTACCGATGCAGGAGAAGACTATGCCGTAGTTCGTGCGATTATTGATGATACCTCAAATGTTAATGCGATGATACTTCCTTCTGAGGCAATATGCAATGTATCCGGCAGTATTACAAATTATAATGACGGATATCTGATTGCTGAAAATATTGATAAAGATGCAGCTGTTTCAGAGGGTGACCAAATCGTTACATCGTATGTATCCGATAAATATCTGGCAGGTATAACGATAGGCTATGTAACGGAAATAAAATATGACTCCAACAATCTGACAAAAACAGCCTATATAACGCCGGCGGCGGATTTTTCAAGAATTCAGGAGGTTCTTGTTATTCTTGATACAAAGAAAACAGTAAAAGAATAATCGAAGGTAGATAAATTGAAGCGAATTATAACATTAGGAATTTTAATTATATTATGTTTTATATTGCAGTCAGCACTTTTTCCTTTTATTGAGGTATCGGGAGTTATCCCGAATCTTATGCTGATACTTACAGTATCCTTCGGTCTTATGCGAGGCCGTAAGGAAGGGATGCTGGTAGGTTTTTTCTGCGGATTTTTATACGATTTATTCTTTGGCTATGCAATCGGCCCATATATGCTGATATATATGGTAATCGGATACTGCAACGGTTTTTTTCACCGTCTGTATCTGGTGGAAGATGTCCTTTTGCCGATACTGATTATCCTTGCCGATGACTTTATCTTTAATTTTGCAACCTATGTAATATTTTTTGTTATGAGGAACCGGCTGGATTTTGGCGAATACCTAAAGGAAATTATGATTCCTGACATGATATATACGGCACTTTTAACACTTATAGTCTTTAAGTTTTTTGTTTTTGTAAACAAGACACTGAAAAGAATTGAAAAAGGAAGTGAGAATTAATGATAAAAGAAATACTCACGATGATAAAAGAAGCAATCATTGAACAGCTTAAGAACAGATTATTCTATGTAACCCTGTTCTTTCTTGTGCTGTTTGGCATTCTGGTATACAGACTGTTCGATTTACAGATTGTAAACGGCGCAAAATATCAGGATAATTTCACATACAAATCATTAAAGACAGTATCTGTAGAAGCTACCCGTGGTAATATATACGATTGCAAAGGAAAGCTGTTGGCATATAATAAGACCTCATATAATGTCAGCTATACCAATAGTACAGGCATGGAAAGTGCAGCCGAGGAGAAGGGTATTACCACAAATGAACTGCGAAACGAAATTGTATATAAAACCATACTGATTTTAGAGCAAAACGGAGATAATATTTCTACTGAACTTCCTATCAAAATGAATAAACAGGGAGAAATGGAATTTAAGGTAAGCGGCTCCACGCTCAATACATTTCTGATTAATGTTTATGGTGTAAGCTCCGTCGATTTACTGAAGGATGAGGAGCGAAATGCCACGGCAAGAGAAGTCTTTGATTACATGCGGGGACCTGATTTGTTTAATATATCCGAGACATACTCAGATGAATATGCCTTAAAGATTTTATCTGTACGATATGAAATATGGCTGAACAGATTTCAGCAGTACATGTCTGTTGTTATTGCTGCTGATGTCAGTCAGGAATCCTATGCCGCCATACTGGAGAATTCTGATGAGCTGCTTGGTATGACTGTAAATGTAGAATCCTTAAGAGTATATAACGATGCCGAATATTTTTCACATATCATCGGATATATCGGAAATATCTCTACAGAAGAGCTTGAAGAATATAATAATAACCTGCCGGATGATTCCAAATATAACGGAAACGATATGGTCGGTAAGATGGGACTGGAAAAGGAATATGAATCATACCTGAGAGGTACGGACGGCTCCCAGAAAATGTATGTCGATAATATGGGTAAGGTTATTGAGGTTATCGAATCCACCGACTCCAAAGCAGGAAACGACATATACCTCAGCATAGACAGTGACTTGGAGAAATTCTGTTATAATGCCTTAGAAAAAGAGCTGTCAAATATTATATTGTCCCATATGGTCAATATGACCACTTCTTCGGACTATGAGGATATCACCATTATCGATATCTATAATGCATTATTTGATAACAATATCCTTAGTATTGAACAGTTAAATGACGATAGTGCAACCGAAAATGAAAAGCAGGTATATGCCACATTTGTAAATTCCAAGAAAGCAACGCTGGCACAGCTTGACAGTATACTGAATGAAGCACATACACCACTTTACCAGCTATCCGAACAATATCAGGATTATATGGAGTTTATCTGCGAAACCCTGAGCAGTAAGGGGGTATATGATTCAAGTGTGCTGGATAAGGAAAATGACAGTGTATACAAGTCATATATTGCAAATGAAATATCTCTGTGCGACTTTTTAAAGTATTCCATCAGTCAGGGTGCAATCAATATTGACAGCATATCTGCCGAAAGTGATTACTACGATACCGACGAAATATATGATGTTGTTACAGCATATATTTTGGAAGAATTTGAAAATGATACAAGCTTCGACAAACATATCTTTAAATATATGTTATTATCAGGTGAAATTACAGGAGCCCAGGTAATTAACCTTTTATTCGACCAGGGCGTACTGAATATTGCAACAGACGAGGATTATGAAGAATTTTCAACCGGTGTCATAAGCAATTACGAGTTTATGTACAGAAAGATTAAAAAACTGGAGATAACACCTGCCATGCTGGCTCTTGACCCCTGTTCAGGCTCCATCGTAGTAACAGACCCTGCAACAGGAGATGTAAAGGCACTTGTTGTTTATCCGGGATATGATAATAACAGGCTTACCAATGAAATTGATGAGGAATATTATCAAAAGGTTACTGCGGATAAAACCACACCGATGTATAACCGTGCAACCATGCAGCGTACGGCACCGGGTTCTACCTTTAAGCCGCTTGCCACAGTTGCAGGACTTGGTGAAAATGCAATATCACTTGGAACCGTTATTAAAACTACCGGTCTCTTTGATAAAGTAACACCATCGCCGCATTGCTGGATATATCCAAATGGCGCCCACGGTACAATCGGTATCGCATCAGCCATTGAAAATTCCTGTAACTATTTCTATTTTGAAGTAGGCTACAGACTGGCAACGGACGAAAACGGAACATATAACGATAAGCTGGGCGTGGACAAGCTGGCAAAATATGCAGCAATGTTTGGACTGGATTCAACCTCCGGTATAGAACTGCCGGAGCTTGAGCCGCAGATATCTGACAATGATGCCGTGCGTTCCTCCATCGGTCAGGGTAGAAACAGCTACACACCCGTTCAATTATCAAAATATGTAACAGCCATAGCAAACGAGGGAACATGCTACGATTTAAGTATCATTAACCAAATTAAGGATGTTGACGGAAATGTTATAATGAACGGAGAAAACAAGGTACACAGTACCATTGAGCTTACTGACAGCGAGTGGAATGTCATCAAACAGGGAATGCGTCAGGTTGTTTCCAACCATACGGCATCTACAGCACTGATTAACCAAATCAATGTAAAAGTGGCTGGAAAGACAGGTACCGCACAGGAGGATGAAACAAGGCCTGACCATGGTTTGTTTATCTCCTTTGCTCCATATGAATCCCCGGAGGTCAGTGTTACATGTGTTATACCACATGGCTATTCCTCAGGAAATGCAGAAGAGCTCGCCGCTATGGTATATGCATATATGTATGACCCGGAGGCACTTAATACAACAGAAATAACAGGAAATAACGAAGTATCAGATTAATTTATAGAATATACCGGAAGATATATCACTTTATTCTTAAAGTTGGTGAAATATACGACAGAATCATACAAACGATTGTAGGAAAAACGATTGTAGAAAGGGAGTAAATGATATGGGAGCTGATGTAACTATAAAAGCAAACAGCCATGGGATCGTTATTGTAACAGACTGTTCACTTTCCTATGACAATATGGTTTCCGCTGTGAAAAGTAAATTTAAACAGTGTAAAAATATTTTTAGTGACAGATGCAATATGCCTGTTACAATCAAAGGACCATCACTGACAGAAGATGAATACAGGAAGCTTTTAGAACAACTAAACCGTATCGATGGTATAAAAACACATTTTACCGAAAGCAAAAAAGAAACAATAGCATTTGCAGAAACTAAAAATCCTGTAATAACTTCATCCTCAGACAAACCGAAAACAGCAGCAAGAGCAATATGCACCCCTGCAGATTCGGAAGTCTCCGGTAACTATATATTTAAAGGAACACTGAAATCAGGAGAAGAGCTCTCCATAAAAAACAGTGTCATTATCATGGGAGATGTGGAAAAAGATGCTTCCGTAATATCGGGCGGAAACATCATCGTTCTGGGAAACCTTATGGGACGAGCCATTGCGGGAAAAACAAAGGGTTCAAACAGATTTATACTGGCTCTTTTTATGAAGCCGGAATATATACAGATTGGAAATATAAGCCAGTCATTTTCAAAGCAAAATTATAAAAAATATGCAACAGATGAAGCTGTGATTGCTTACAAAAGTGGTAACACCATTTTGACAGAACATATATCACAGGAAACAGCCATAAGCAAAATATTCTAAAACACAGAAGATAGCCAAATACATATTTTCTGGAGGGAACTATTATGAGCGAAGTCATCGTTGTTACATCAGGAAAAGGCGGTGTAGGTAAGACCACTACATCGGCAAATATTGGCACAGGTCTTGCGGCACTTAAGAAAAGAGTTGTTCTGATTGATACCGATATCGGCCTTCGTAACCTGGATGTGGTTATGGGACTTGAAAACCGTATCGTTTATAATCTGGTAGATGTAATCGAAGGGAACTGCCGGTATAAACAGGCTCTGATTCGGGACAGAAATAACAGTGAGCTTTATCTTATGCCATGCGCACAAACAAGAGATAAGACAAGTGTAAGTCCCGAACAGATTATAAAACTTGTAGAAGAGCTGAAATCAGAATTTGACTACATCGTAATTGACTGTCCGGCAGGAATCGAACAGGGCTTTAAAAATGCGATTGCCGCTGCAGACAGGGCTATCATTGTTACGACACCGGAGGTATCTGCAATAAGAGATGCCGACAGGGTTATAGGGCTGCTTGAAGCCCATGGTATTCAAAAAATTGATATGATTGTAAACAAAGTAAGATTTGATATGGTAAGGCGTGGCGATATGATGTCGGTAGATGATGTGGTAGATATCCTTGCCATCAATCTGCTGGGTGTCATTCCGGATGACGAACAAATCGTTATAGCCAGCAATAAGGGTGAACCTCTTGCAGGCGGAACTACCACCTCAGGAACAGCATATCTGAATATTTGCAAACGGATACTCGGCGAGGAGCTTCCCGTCAGAGACTATATGGAAAGTGTGAAGCATCGTCCATTTGCAAATCTGTTCCGCAGAAAACACGCATAACCCAGACAGACAATTTGTCCATTCAGATTGATGATACAATAAAGGAGGTCCAATCAATATGAATACCATATGTATGAACAGTACAGGTGACTACGCCAAAAACAGGCTGATGAATATACTGATATCCGACAGAATAGGCTGTACACCTGAAATCATAAATGAACTAAAGAACTCTATATCTAAAACCCTGAACAACTATCTGGATATAGAGCCTTCAGGAATAGACATACAGATAAATGAAAGAGTACTGCTTGCCGCAGTACCGATTTCAAATGTATACATAAAAAGAGAAAAAGAAGAGTGTGACTCAAATGGAAATGGAAGAGAAGAAGTACAGACTGATTAATTACAATTTCAAACTGATTATCCTTGTAATCACTGCTATGATTATAGGAAGTGTCATTATCATTAGTGTCGAACCGGGTAAGCTGAACAAGCAGATCATGGGTGTATGTGCATGTGTGATTGGTATGATAATCGTTTCGCTTATTGATTATCATTTTATCTGCAAATACTATATGGTGCTTTATGCCATCAACATAGTGCTTTTGCTGCTGATTCTCGTAATGGGCGCAGGTTCTGAAACACATGGTGCCAGCAGATGGTTTGTAATATCAGATTCATTAACAATACAGCCATCAGAATTTTCAAAGATAATACTCATTATTTGTACGGCAGTATTTCTTGAAAAACATTCAGAAACACTGAATACTTTAAAGACGATTGCACAGCTCGCATTATTTCTTGCCATACCGATAGGACTGATTGCTGCTGAACCTGACTTGTCCACCTCACTATGTCTTTTCTTTACACTATTTACGGTAATTTTTATAGGCGGATTAAGTCTGAAACTGATAGGAATCGCCATTTTGGTACTTATTCCTTGTATAGGAGGCTTTTTCTGGTATATCCAGCAGGACAATCTGCCTCAGTTTTTGATAGACTATCAGATTAACCGTATTCTCGGTTTCATATACGGCAGTGAATACGGAAGCTCTACGGACCAACAGGATAACTCTGTAATGGCGATTGGTTCAGGACAGCTTTCGGGTAAAGGAATCAATAATTCTACCATTGCAACGGTAAAGGACACAAAACTCATATCTGAACAGCAGACAGATTTTATTTTTTCCGCAGTAGGAGAGGAATTAGGTTTTATCGGAAGTGTTATTATTATTGCAATTTTAGCCCTGATAGTGTTACAATGTATAAGGGTTGCCAGACATGCCAGTGACAAGAAGGGAATGTATATTGCATCAGGTATGGCTGCACTGATATGTTATCAGACTTTTATCAATATCGGTGTAGCAACAGCCATATTACCAAATACAGGACTTCCGCTTCCGTTTATCAGCTACGGTCTTAGTTCACTTGTCAGTATCTGTGCCGGAATGGGACTTGTGCTGAATGTCAACTTGCAAAAGAAAAAATATTAGGAGGAGATTCATGAACATTGGTCTGATTGCACATGATGCGAAAAAGAAATTAATGCAGAACTTTTGTATTGCATATAGAGGAATATTAGGTAAGAACCAGTTGTTTGCTACAGGAACCACAGGCAGATTGATTGAAGAAGTCACCAACCTGACGGTTCATAAATATATCGCAGGTCATTTGGGTGGAGAACAACAGCTTGGCTCGCAGATTGAAAATAATGATCTTGATATGGTTATATTTCTCCGTGACCCTCTTCATCCAAAGGTTCATGAGCCTGATATCAATAATATATTTACCTTGTGTGATACACACAACATTCCGCTTGCAACCAATCTTGCCACAGCGGAGCTTCTTATTAAAGCACTTGACAGAGGAGACCTTGATTGGCGTGAATTTTACAAATAATAGAGGTTATTATGAAGCATAAATATCTTTTTATTATTTCATTAATGATATTAACCGTATTTACCTTGTGTGGATGTGGTTCCAAAAAATATGATACCAAAAACCAGTTAGAGCTTGGACTGATAGAGGATATGCCGGTATATGGCAGCTATGGTATGTCTATGGACTTCGCTGTTATAGCTGACGGTGAAAATATAAATGATGCAACTTATAGAAAAACGGCTTCAACGCTTCTTATAAATGATTCGACAAAAGAGGTTGAAACTGCCTATAATGTACATAAAAAAATATATCCTGCCAGTATGACAAAGATTATGACAGGACTTCTTGTAATAGAAAGTATCGACCAGGGAAAGCTGTCCATGGATAAGGTCGTTACACTCGACCACACCGTTACATTTGACGAATGGAATGTAATGGCAAGTGACCTTACCGGTGGCTGTCAGGTTACGGTAAAAGATTTGTTATACAGCCTTCTTATACGTTCATATAACGACTGTGCCATTCTTCTTGCCGAACAGGTAGCAGGAAGTGAATCGGCATTTGTTGATATGATGAATGAAAAAGCAATAGAATTGGGGGCAGTCAATACACATTTTGAGAATCCGCATGGACTTCATTCGGATAACCACTATACCACCGCATATGATTTATATATTATTTTTTCTGAATTTATAAAACATGACCTTGCTTATATAATAGATTCCATTCCGCTTTATGAATTTACATATATTGATGAGAATGGTGTAACACAGACAAAGGAGATTAAGCCGACAAACGGATTTCTTGCAGAAGAATGCAACCTTCCTGATGGCTACTCCCTTGGTTCATGGAAAACCGGAACAACGGATCAGGCGGGAAACTGTCTGATGATAGAGTTTGTAAAGGATTCCACAGGAGATAAGTTTATCGCAGTTGTGGCAGGTGCCGACGGTCCCGAAGCCCTCTACAGTGATATGACGAAACTCATTCATTCAGCAGAATAATATTATTCTAATAGATATTCCAAGGAGGCATTAAAATGATTCAGATTATTACAGGAGATAAGGGTAAGGGAAAAACGAAGGTACTGATTGATAAAGTAAACAATGATGTTAAAGTGGCACATGGCTCCATTGTTTTTCTCGACAATAACAATAAACATATGTATGAGCTTAGCAACCGTGTTCGTATGATTAACTGTACAAACTATAGTGTCAGTAAGCTTGAAATGTTTGTAGGATTTGTTCTTGGAATAATATCTCAGGATCATGATATAGAGAAATTATACATAGATAATTTCAAAACGATAACATTTACAGAGAGAGCTGAAGATGATGTGAAACATGCTCTTGACATGATAAATGATATTTCGGAAAAATACGGGATTGATATTGTTATCTGCTTTGCAACTGACAGCAATGATGTTCCGGAGGAATATAAGGATAATATCATCGCTGCACTATAATTATAAATGATTACTATGAGAAACATTTACTTTGTTCATTCTCTGAGCTATATAAATGTTTCTCATCGTTTTATCTTAAAGGGAGATTTTTGAATGGCAACCATTAAGAGGAAAAATCCAAAGCCTGCACCGATAAAAATCAGTTTTGGTTTTATTTTATTTTCTATTATTTTTGTATATATGCTGATTCGAATAGCACTATCTTTCAACGACCATGATTTGAGTATCTTTCAGGTTGAAGAAAGCAGCTATGATACCGATTTCACAGCAACGGGAATTGCTATAAGAAACGAAAGACTTGAATATTCAAGCACTTCCGGCTATGTGTGTTACTATATACGGGATGGTGAAAAGGTATCCAAAAATTCAAATGTCTATTCCATCGATGAGACAGGCTCAATGTATGATGCACTCTATGATGTGCAGAATAATAATAAGAATTTGATGACCGATAAAGAATTTGATGATATAAGCGGACAGATACAGCTTTTTAAGGCAGGATTTTCCGCCTCAACCTTTTCGGATATATATGACTTTAAATACAGCATATATAATAAAGTATTGGAACTGTATGAAGAACTTGCACTTGAGCAGCTTACAGCCAATCCGGCATTTGACAGCACCTTCAAGTCATATAAATCATCATCCAGCGGTATTGTCACATATTATCAGGATGGTTTTGAGGATTTATCTGTCTCACAGATAAATGCAGATATCTTCGATAAAACAAAATACAATAAACAGACGCTTAAAACAGGAGATATTATTTCCTCGGGAAGTCCGGTTTATAAAATAATCGATAATGAATCATGGAGTATAGCAGTACAGCTTACAAAGGAAGAATACAAAAAGGTATCAGCTTCTGAATATATAAAATTTACAATCAATGATTCAGGCAGAAAGCTTACTACGAAATATGATACCTTAGAACAGGGTGATGAATATTATATCATAATCAATATCGATAAATATATGGCTCAATACGTTAACGAACGATATTTGGACATCCATTTTATTTTCTCGGAAACAACGGGACTTAAAATACCAAATTCCGCCATAACGGAAAAAGATGTATATATTGTACCGATAGAATTCTTATCAGGAGGCAGCGGCTCTACAAGTGAGCAGTTCTTTAACCAACGAATACTCACCGAATCAGGGGATGTATCCGTAAAGCAGATATCACCGGTTATTTACTTTACTGATGAGCGTTTCTGCTATGTAGACCCGGCAGGTATAGACAGTGATGCCATATTTATTGCAAATGATACAAACGAAACATTTTCACTTACTACGGCAGCAACACACAAGCTGACTGGTGTATTTTGTGTTACACAGGGAACCGCCCAGTTTAAACGTATCAATATTATGGTTGAGGGTGATGATTATTCCATTGTTGAACCCGGTATTTCATATGGAATTTCAGCCTATGACAGAATCGTTCTAATTGCTACGGATGTAAAAGAAAATCAGGTAATATACTAATTTAGGAGTTGATAATGAATGTTAAAGGAAAACTATGATGAAGTAGAAGCAAAAATTCTTGAAGCATGTAAAAGGAGCGGCAGAAGCCGTGATGAGGTCACTCTTATTGCCGTAAGTAAAACAAAGCCTTTATCCGATATTGAAGAGCTTATCAGCCTTACAAGCTGTGTCAATTTCGGTGAAAATAAGGTTCAGGAGCTGACAGATAAATATGAGAAGGTTTTCAAACCTGTAAACTGGCACATGATAGGACATTTGCAGACAAATAAAGTTAAATATATTGTAGATAAAGCATGCATGATTCACTCTGTCGATTCCCTTAATCTTGCAAAGGTAATCGAAAAAGAGGCTGCAAAAAAGAATGTAATCTGTCCTGTTCTGATAGAAGTAAATGTAGCAGAAGAGGAATCCAAATTTGGAATAAAGACATGGGAGGTGCTTGATTTGATTCATGAAATCAAGGATTTTTCCCATATTCAGGTAAAGGGACTGATGACAATAGCACCATTTGTGGATAATCCGGAAGAAAACAGGGTACATTTCCGCAATTTAAAGAATTTATCCCTTGACATAAAATCTAAAAGCATTGATAATATTGATATGAATGTGCTTTCAATGGGCATGACAAACGATTATGAAGTTGCCATTGAAGAAGGTGCTACTATGGTTAGAGTGGGTACCGGAATTTTTGGTGCAAGAAATTATAATATATCTTAAAGGAGAACCATCATGGCAAAGGGTAGTACAAAAAAGAGTTTTTTAGACTATTTCAAATTAAACGATTCTGGTGACGACTTTGATGATGACTTATTTGATGAAGATGATATCGATGATGAGGATGACTTTGACGATTATGAGCCAAAGGCTGTTCAGACAACCAAGGCTTCACCATATCAGTCACAGAAGGCTTCATACAGTGCGGCCACAGCACAACCTGCTCAGAAAAAACAAAAAGCAGTTAAGCAAGCAAGAAATTCATCATCAAACAATAATAAGCTTGTATCTATAAACAGCTCAAGAGCACAGTATTCATCACAGCATGTGTATGTTATTAAGCCGGATGAATTTGATGATGCTCAGATGATTATAGATCATTTAAGAAGCGGACAGGCTATTGTTATCAATATGGAAGGTATTGAGCTTCCGACAGCACAGAGAATCATTGATTTTATCGCAGGCGCATGTTATGCGGTAGATGGTTCGCTTCAGGCTATTTCGGGCAATATATTTATTGCGGCTCCAAATGATATATATGTATCCGGAGATTTAAGAGAAGAAATACTTGGTGATTCATCACTTACATCACAATTTGACAGATATTAATAAAATGCCTTTAACATATTTGAGTATGAGGAGGAGTACATATGCTTACACCTGTTGATTTACAGCAAAAAAAATTCCAGGTAGGAATGGGATATTCCAAAAAGGATGTTGACGCATTCTTCGATATCGTTGTACTGAGCTATACAGAGCTGTACAAGTCAAATGCCGAATTGACAAGTCAGGTAAAAACACTGACAGACAGTCTTGTGCATTATAGAACCACTGAATCAAAGCTTCAGAAGTCACTGATGCTGGCTGAGAAAAATGCAGAAGAATCAACCAAGAATGCGAATGATAAAGCAAAGCTGATTGAGAATGATGCCAAAATTAAAGCAAACAATATTGTTCATGCTGCAAGAGAAGAGCTTGAAAGAATAGAAGATAACATCGATGGGATTAAGCAGCAATATATGGATTATGCCATAGCATTCAGAGACTTAATGAATTCTCATTTGGAGTTTCTTGCAAGGAATCCTATCAATGAAGAGATGGGATTAAAATTTGAAGATTTTATTACTGATGCTACTGCTTCAAACGGCTCATATAAACCACAGGGCAGAAAAACATCAAATGAAGATAAATTTTCCGCATTCAGCGGTGACCCGCAGATGCGTGATGAATCTACGCTTGGTGGCGCAGGCGGCGGTTCCGGCTTTGCTGATTCTACACTTGGCGGTGCAGGCGGCGGTTCCGTAACAAGTGATTCCTCCGTATATACAAAGAATCTCGGCGGCAAATCATTTGTAGACCCGTTCAAAACAAACTAAAATGTATATAAAAGGGAGATATTGTAATGAACAATACACTTACAGTCCATATGGACAATAAGCCTATTTACGATATTTTCTTTGCAGAAGACTTTAATTCCCTGCCTCAGCTTCTTGCCAGGCAGGGAATTGCTGATAGAAGGGTTTGTATTGTTACAGAATCCAATGTAGCCCCTCTTTACCTTGATAAGGTAACAGATATTCTAAAAAACAAATGCAAAGAATTAATATCCATCACATTTGATGCAGGAGAAGAAAATAAAACGCTCGATACCGTTCAGATGATATATGAGAAGTTAATCCTGGCAAAATTCGACAGAAAGGATTTGCTCATTGCTTTAGGTGGCGGTGTAACAGGTGATATAACAGGGTATGCTGCGGCAACATATCTAAGAGGAATCGACTTCGTTCAGATTCCTACAAGTCTTCTTGCTCAGGTAGACAGCAGTATCGGCGGCAAAACAGGCGTAGACTTTGATTCCTATAAAAATATGGTAGGAGCATTTCATATGCCTAAGCTTGTATATATCAATGTATCAACCTTAAATACACTATCCGATGAACAGTTTACGTCAGGCATGGGCGAGATAATCAAACACGGTCTTATAAAAGATGCTGATTATTTCAAATGGCTAACGGATAATCAAGAAAAAATATTGTCAAAGGATCAATCCGTTCTTGCCCATATGATAAAAATAAGCTGTAATATCAAGCGCATGGTCGTTGAAAATGATCCGACTGAAAAAGGCGAAAGAGCACTTTTAAACTTCGGACACACCTTAGGTCACGCTATTGAAAAATATTTAAAGCTGTCACTAAGTCATGGTGCATGTGTAGGACTGGGCTGTATTCTGGCTGCCTCCATATCCTATTCAAAGGGACTTATCAGCAAATCTGATTTGGATTTAATATATCATACCTTCCGGGAATTTAACTTCCCTGTAATATCGGATTATGAGGATATGGATATTGACACTGTAATAGAATATACCAAGAATGACAAAAAGATGCTCGGTAACAAAATTAAATTTATTCTGCTGAAAGAAATAGGAAATGCTTATATCGATATGGATATTACCGATAACGATATGGCAGAAGCATTTTCCATTGCAGGTGCATTATAATGTCAACAGGAAAGGATGCATTATGAAAAAAAACTATGTCATGGCTTTTATCAGTATTTGCCTTCTAACATTTCTTGACCAGTTTGTAAAATTTCTGATAAATACAAATATGAAGGTAGGAGAGTCGATACAACTGATAAAAGGAGTATTTTCCATTACCTATGTACAAAATAAAGGTGCTGCATGGGGTAGTCTCTCAGGGAAAAGAATATTTCTTCTGATTTTGACTATCGCTATTTTAATTGGCGTAATCATTATGTATATAAAAATGGTAAAACAAGATAGCTTCAAGCCTCTACGCATTTGTGCCGTATTTTTAACAGCAGGTGCAACAGGAAATATTATCGACAGAATCATACATGGTTTTGTAATAGATATGTTCGATTTTAATCTGATAAACTTTCCTGTATTTAATGTCGCGGATATCTATGTTACCTGCAGTGTATTCATTATCCTGATTCTTGTTATTTTCAAATACAAGGATGAAGATTTCGATGTACTGTTTCATAAAAAGCAATCATTGTAACCTAAAATGATAATCATTTAACAAGCAGTATACTGCTGTAATGTATATACTGTTTGTATACAGTAAACCTCAAGTTTGATTATGATAGAAATATAAGGAATCGTAAAAATTGGAATATTACAACATTGAAGCTGATGAAAACTGGGAAAATAAAAGAATCGATAAAGCACTTACAGATTATTTTGATGATTACTCACGTTCATTTTTAAAGAATCTGTTTGAAAAACAATTCGTAAAGGTAAATGGCATACCTGTAAAACCCAGCTACAAGGTATCTTCATCTGATGTAATAGACATTTCCATTCCGGAACCCGTGCAGGTTGAAATTCTCCCGGAAGATATCCCTATTGATATCGTCTATGAAGATGAAGATATTATTATTATAAATAAACCCAAGGGAATGGTCGTTCACCCTGCACCGGGTCATTATACGGGAACCCTCGTAAATGCCCTGATGCATCATTTCCAAAATAACCTATCTACAATAAACGGCGAATTCAGACCCGGCATCGTACATAGAATCGATATGGACACGACAGGGCTTCTTGTAATATGCAAAAATGATAATGCGCATCAATGTATATCCAGCCAATTAAGTGTTCATTCCATTACAAGAAAGTATTATGCTCTATGTTATGATAATATCGTTGATGATGAAGGAACCGTTGATGCTCCTATCGGCAGAAATCCTAATGACAGAAAAAAGATGGCAATAAACTACAAAAACGGCAGAAGTGCGGTTACACACTATAAGGTACTGGAACGTATCAATAATAAGTATACCCTGATTGAATGCCGGCTTGAAACAGGAAGAACCCACCAGATAAGAGTTCATATGGCATCTATAAACCATCCCATACTTGGTGATGAGTTATATTGCAGCCGCAAGAATGAATTTCACCTTCAAGGACAAACACTGCATGCAGGTGTTCTGGGATTTATCCATCCTACTACAAATGAATATATTGAATTTACCGCAGATTTGCCAGAATATTTTAAAAATTTACTCAAAAAGTTAAGACAATTATAATTTTTATATTTTTTTGTATTTACTTTATTTTGGTAAAATGTTATAATTTTTATTGTAAATATTATATATTATATAATAAAAAGTACATGTACCGCATACGATACAAAACCTTTTTATGAATCTTACGTATTTTATTCCATATGCTGATTTGCAGATAAAGCATATTTGCAAGGATGCAGACATGTCATCATTTTCTAATTAATGTTGATGGCAGAAAACAAAGGGGGCTTTTATTATGGGCAGAAAAAAAATTATTACAATTGGTCGTCAATTTGGAAGTGGTGGAAAACAAATAGGAGAGGAGCTTGCCAAAAAAATGCAGGTGCCTTTCTATGATAAAGAGCTTTTAAAACACGCAGCAAAAGATAGTGGAATATGCGAGGAAATCTTTGACAGCTTTGATGAAAAACCAACAAACAGCTTTCTTTATTCCCTTGTTATGGACCCATATTCACTGGGCTTCGGTACTTCATCCGAATTGCCGCTCAATCACAGAGTATTTCTTGCAGCATTTGACACGATTAAAAATCTTGCAGAAAAAGATGGCTCCTGTGTATTTGTAGGCAGATGTGCTGATTATGCACTGAAAGATATGGATGGTGTCTTAAATGTATTTATTTATGCTGATTTAAATGACAGAATCAAACGCGTAGCTGAGAAATATGGAATATCAGAGAACAACGCTAAAGATATGATTAAAAAAGAAGATAAATCAAGAGCTTCATACTATAATTATTATACTTCGAAGCGTTGGGGTGAAATGAAAGGCTATGACCTCTGTATTAGCACCAGTATATATGGTATCGATAAAACAGTTGATATGCTGTATGATATCATCACAAAATATTAAAAATAAGGAAATTTGATATATATTTCTTTAACGTAATAAATCAAGGAGTATTGTGTAAGCGTATACCAATATTCCTTGATTTTACTATATCTACGGTTTTATTTTTTCTCCCTTAACTGAACTTTATTTCTGGCATACCGGCGGCGTTCATCATCCATATCTGCATAATGCTTTTTTGTAGTATTTACATCACTGTGGCCTAAAACATCAGCAACCAAATAAATATCGCCGGTTTCCCTATATAATTGTGTACCATACGTACTACGCAGCTTATGAGGTGTAATATGCTTTAGCGGAACAGAACCGGAAGAGTATTTTTGCACCAAATTCTGTACAGAACGTACAGATATTCGTTTCATTTGGCTTGATAAAAACAAAGCATTTTCATGTCCTTTTGCAGGAGTCATTTTCTTTCTTTCCTCCATATATGGTAATAATGCCTCCATGACCTCATCACCAAAATAAACAAATGACTCATAGCCGCCTTTTCGAACAACTTTTACCTTTGAATTGTTCAAATCAACATCTTTGATATCAATTCCAATACATTCTGATACTCGAATACCTGTTCCAAGCATAAGGGTTAGAAGAGCTAAATCCCTTGTTTTAAGCTTTCCATGCCAGCTCTGCTGTTTATTAGTAAGATTATTTCCATACTCAACGGAATCAAGAAAATCAACCACCTCATTTGCATCCATTCGAACAATTGTTTTGCCATGAATTTTAGGCATATCAACCTTTTCAGCAGGATTTGAAGTCACACGGTCATTTCTATACAAATAACCATAAAAAATTCTTAAAGCAGACAATTTCCGCTTTATAGCGCGTTCACCATTTGTATAAGTACGACCATTTTTCTCATATAATTTCAAATATTCAAGATATTCCTCGATATCCTCAGCTTCAAGTCTGGATAAATCCTCAAGCGTAACATCCATAGGCGTTTTATTCTTAAAAAAAGGATTTTGTTCACATAAATAATTATAAAAAAGTTTTATGTCCCTTGCATAGCCAAGACGTGTCCTTGACGAAGTAGTATTTTCAATACCACGAAAAACAACCTTGACATATGAAGGAAGTTCAGCCAAAATATTTCTTAATAAAATGATATTATGATTATCAACCTGTTTACTATATGTATCAGCCATAAATACCTCCATCGTTTTTATAATATCAATTAGCATAATAACAAGCAGAATATTTGTATATATAATAAATATAATTATCTAAACATACATTTGATATATATTTTTTTGAATATGTATACATAATTGATATTATTTACATTATAGCACTCTTCCGGGGTTTTTGCACTATATTTTTTCGCAAAACCTGGGTTTTGCGCATAGTTATAGATAGAAAAACAACTACTATTCTTTACTCAAATCAGTCCCTATTATGTATAAAACTTAGTTTTTATTTGTTTTATTATTCTATGTTTGACTTTAAAACAAAGCTGATATAGAATAAATTTGTTTATCAGAATACAGTTATGGAAACTTTCAAATATAGTATTTAAAATATACTATTTAAGTTTTATACACAAAAATAACCAATAAGGAACAATAAAAATGAAATTACAAAAATTATTAAGCTATACACGTCGTGCTGTAGATTGCTACAACATGATTGATGAAGGCGATAAAATTGCAGTTGGAATATCAGGTGGTAAAGACAGTCTCACACTTCTTTATGCACTAGCAGAATTAAGACGTTTCTATCCCAAGAGATTCCAACTCATAGCTATAACAATAGACCTTGGATTTGAAGGCTTTGATACTTCAAAGGTACAAACACTTTGTGATGAACTCCATGTTGAATATCATGTTATAAAAACTGAAATATTCGATATTGTATTTAATATCCGGAAAGAAAAAAATCCATGTTCCTTATGCGCTAAAATGCGTAAAGGTGCTTTAAATGATGCCATATCTGAGCTAGGCTGTAATAAAATAGCATATGCACATCATAAGGACGATTTCATAGATACCTTCCTTATGTCACTTTTATATGAAGGACGGATACATACCTTCTCTCCCAAAACATATTTAGATCGTAGTAAATTGATGGTTATACGACCACTTATGTATGTTACTGAAGGTGAAGTTGTTTCATTTAAAAACGAAATGCAGCTTCCTGTAATTAAAAGTGCTTGTCCTGCCGATGGCAATACCAAACGCGAATATGCAAATCAAACACTTGCAAAGCTGGAGCAAGAAACTCCAAATTGCAAAAACAGAATATTTGCTGCTATTGAGCGTGGGAACATTCCCGGATGGCCTGAGAAAATCGAGCATCCTCGTATGAACTCAAAATCTAAATAAAATAAGAATACTTAAGGCGCATACAATTCCTATATGCGCCTTACTCTTTCTATTCAGAAAGAACATAAAAGATATATCTATTCATACGTTTTTACTTCATAATATGGTATAAGTAAGCTTGTTCCGGAAACAATATTTGCCGTATTCAAATTATTGATAGCTAATACCTCATCAATATAATCCTGTGTGCTGGCATACTCTTCTGTTTTGTACTCTTCTGCTATATCCCATAATGTATCCCCCGGTTCTACAGTAATGCATGTAAAATATTTTTCACTGGCACGTGATGCACTTGTACCCGGTGCTTCCTTATGTGTAATTCCAATATATATAACAGATAAAACAACTATAGCTGCAATTATAATAATCTTCTTTGAACTAATAAATCTTATTAAATCTTTCATAATATAACCTCCTGAACATTTGTTTGTTTTATTATACCGAACAGTTGTTCTTATGTCAATACTTTTTTCGAACATTTGTACGATATTTATCTTTCCTAGGAATAGTTATATTATGCACTATAGTATGGGGAAAAAAACTCCCATCCACCTTTCATCTATTAATAATTTCGCTCTTATCCTTACCTTATAGAATTTTCATTATCAGTTTCCTCTGAATATATTGCAGCAAAAAATATCCCAAATACCGATAATCTTCTGATATTTGGGATATTTTTAACACAATTCTTAAAATTACTTCTTCTTTGTTTCTAAAAGTTTAACTAACTCAAGAGATTTCTCAATACTGCCATCAATCTTAAGCTTTCCAGAATTAAAGGCATCTACAGGATCAAGCTTACCCTCTGCCAGCTTCTTAAAATCACCTACACTAATAGTCAATGCAGCATCACGATCATGGTAATCATAAGGTTCAACAGATAACTTTCCATTTAAAACCTCAATATAAAATGTACCACCACCAAGTCCTGTCAAATTAATCTGAATTGCAAGCTTTCCATTAATTATGCTTGGGTCCACTCCAGCAATACCTTTCTTAATCTGCCCAAATACAATATCAAATGTCATATTTTCCTCCGTTCAAATGCAGGTAGTATAAAATCCAGCCTATCATTTTATTTATTTTAAAGAGATTTCCGCCCTTTAATAGACATTATTATACTCCTGTGTTGAAAAACTATCAACTGAATTTTGAAATTAATAAAATCATATCAATAAAATATAGCAGAAAGGATACTATTTAAACTCTTATTTACGTGTTTTATGTGAATTTTTATAGTTATCTTTACACTCCAATATGTTTATGTTAATACTTTTCAGTATTTATAATATCTATAACGACTTCAATCTTTACATTCCACTCTGATTAAATTAATACGTACACAGAGGGCAGGGATTATAGCAAACTAAAGCGCTTTACATTCCATTCTGATTAAATTATTACTTGGCAATGAGTATAACTTTATCTTGAATGTGAACTTTACATTCCACTCTGATTAAATTAATACCTCCGAAAGATTGCATACCATCGTTTCCTTGTTGTCTTTACATTCCACTCTGATTAAATTAATACTAGCAGTATTCGCACCCATGCAAGCAACCTGTTACCTTTACATTTCACTCTGATTAAATTAATACCCTATAGCAGAACCTGTTATTAAAGCTATAGCATACTTTACATTCCACTCTGATTAAATTAATACTATTGAAAACTATGTTATATAGTAACACAGAAAAGCTTTACATTCCACTCTGATTAAATTAATACCTTAAGAGCTTGTTGCAATGCCGACACATTAAGCTCTTTACATTCCACTCTGATTAAATTAATACATGTAAATTTTGCTAATCCGTCTGAATTGAATGTCTTTACATTCCACTCTGATTAAATTAATACCCAAAAGAGGAGATTACATATCTCCTCTTTTTATTCCTTTACATTCCACTCTGATTAAATTAATACTATAATATCCTTAAAAATATGTACGTTTTCTGCTAACTTTACATTCCACTCTGATTAAATTAATACTCAATCTTAGTAGCATCATTATTGTTTTTTGCAAACTTTACATTCCACTCTGATTAAATTAATACTCCGATATCATAAGTAATTGCGATATAAATTCACTCTTTACATTCCACTCTGATTAAATTAATACAGGATAATACAATCCTGTCCTTTGTAGTTGTCGAACTTTACATTCCACTCTGATTAAATTAATACTCAGGGTATAGAAAACGTCAGGCACTTGATTTAAGCTTTACATTCCACTCTGATTAAATTAATACTAAACCCTTACGGTCAAACGCTAATCCAATGCAATACTTTACATTCCACTCTGATTAAATTAATACTCCGCCGTAGAGTAGTAAATCTGTACATACTGTGTCCTTTACATTCCACTCTGATTAAATTAATACTTATAATCAAGCAGATAATGATATTCTTTAAACAGCCTTTACATTCCACTCTGATTAAATTAATACCATTAAGAACTCTGCTGATTCTAAAGCATCATCTTCTTTACATTCCACTCTGATTAAATTAATACCTTACCATTATCCTCAACAATTCCCCAGTCTGGAACCTTTACATTCCACTCTGATTAAATTAATACTTATATCCTTCTCCTGCATAGCTTCCAAGATTAAACTTTACATTCCACTCTGATTAAATTAATACTATCAATCTTGGTAGCATCATTATTGGTTTTTGCGAACTTTACATTCCACTCTGATTAAATTAATACGATTGAAGCAAGAGAATATGTTGAGCAGATGGCAATCTTTACATTCCACTCTGATTAAATTAATACTGTAAATCACTAATTGATAGTAATGAGCTATCAGGCTTTACATTCCACTCTGATTAAATTAATACCTTGATAAAATGTCATCATAAGCTTTGTTCAATTCCTTTACATTCCACTCTGATTAAATTAATACAAAAGTGTGGCATCGGAAATGGAGTAATCGGAAAACTTTACATTCCACTCTGATTAAATTAATACCAGAAAGAACCACATTCCACGTAGCTTTACGCCTCTTTACATTCCACTCTGATTAAATTAATACCCTATTTTGAAACACCATTGATATACCCATCCAATCTTTACATTCCACTCTGATTAAATTAATACGCGCTGCCGTAATTCCTAAAACTTCACGGTCAATCGTCTTTACATTCCACTCTGATTAAATTAATACCATCATATATCAAGACACAACACCCCCATATTATCCTTTACATTCCACTCTGATTAAATTAATACGAGGTTCATACGCTGTATATTTTCCTACTCGTAGCAACTTTACATTCCACTCTGATTAAATTAATACTAGTCGCTGTCAATGATGCGGTTATTTGCTTTGTGACTTTACATTCCACTCTGATTAAATTAATACTGCTTTGTGATTTTCCATAAACTCACTTTGTTCATACTTTACATTCCACTCTGATTAAATTAATACGGTAATGAGATTAAGAGAGATGCTATATTAAAAGACTTTACATTCCACTCTGATTAAATTAATACATGTAAGATGATGATTATTACCACCAGTTTAACAACTTTACATTCCACTCTGATTAAATTAATACAGAAATATCGACTAATAGTGCGAATATCGCAACCGCCTTTACATTCCACTCTGATTAAATTAATACTTGTCGCTTTATTAATAAATGTCATAGCAGATAATGCTTTACATTCCACTCTGATTAAATTAATACAGGGGGCAGTAGAGATATGAAAGTAATATACATATACTTTACATTCCACTCTGATTAAATTAATACTCACCATCAGGTGGGGTTATATCAGGGGGTCACATTCTTTACATTCCACTCTGATTAAATTAATACCAAAAAATCGCAAGTGTTTTTCCATATCTTCCACAACTTTACATTCCACTCTGATTAAATTAATACCTTGCCTTGCAGCTTTACTGGCGAGCCTGATGTGAACTTTACATTCCACTCTGATTAAATTAATACTAAAGAGGAGATTTCTATATCTCCTCTTTTTATTCCTTTACATTCCACTCTGATTAAATTAATACATTCTCAACTAGGGTTGATTTATCACTATAAGATAACTTTACATTCCACTCTGATTAAATTAATACGCTTTCACGAGGAGTTAGTCCTTCCAACATTGCTAGCTTTACATTCCACTCTGATTAAATTAATACCCGATATCATAAGTAATTGCGATACAAATTCACTCTTTACATTCCACTCTGATTAAATTAATACGGGAAATGTAAATTTTTGTGTATTAACAATTGTGATCTTTACATTCCACTCTGATTAAATTAATACGATTTTTGATTCAAAATCAGATTTACCATCTTCCCGCTTTACATTCCACTCTGATTAAATTAATACACGGTCGTGTATCAACATGTACAAATCTTTGCGACTTTACATTCCACTCTGATTAAATTAATACAGAGAAATTGACAAGTTGATATGGAGATTGTATACTTTACATTCCACTCTGATTAAATTAATACGCTTCTGCAAGTAAGAAAGAATAAGCTAGCTATTCTCTTTACATTCCACTCTGATTAAATTAATACTTGTTGACATCAACGAAGAACCGGTCTGCATGTGCACTTTACATTCCACTCTGATTAAATTAATACGAAAGACTACGGTACAGCATTCAACAACGCTTCTATCTTTACATTCCACTCTGATTAAATTAATACGGGCAATATATGCATTTGATGAGCTTGACAAAATGCTTTACATTCCACTCTGATTAAATTAATACGTAGTCAGCAATATAGCATCGTTTAACACAGTGGTCTTTACATTCCACTCTGATTAAATTAATACGAATCGACATGGAAAGTAATTGAGTTTCTGTCTGCTCTTTACATTCCACTCTGATTAAATTAATACTACGACGATATATTTTCACGCTTTCTGTGTAAGTACTTTACATTCCACTCTGATTAAATTAATACCCGCATATGATTTTCCGTTCGCAACCGTGTACGACTTTACATTCCACTCTGATTAAATTAATACGAGGAATACAATGAGTTAGAGAGTATACTCAAAGACTTTACATTCCACTCTGATTAAATTAATACCAGAAGAAAAGAAAAAATCAAATCGCAAATATTTCTTTACATTCCACTCTGATTAAATTAATACTCCCATAAACGCTTGTCTACAGCGAATATAACCCTCTTTACATTCCACTCTGATTAAATTAATACAAACATGATTTAAGCAACCTTACAACCGCTTCCTCACTTTACATTCCACTCTGATTAAATTAATACGCGGAAATGTTAACTTGTCATTTCTTACCATTGTTATCTTTACATTCCACTCTGATTAAATTAATACCATGACCTAGTCCTTTGCTCTACCACACCTAGCCTCCTTTACATTCCACTCTGATTAAATTAATACGCATTGATGATTTTACTACAGTAACAACCAAACTCTTTACATTCCACTCTGATTAAATTAATACAAAATTTGTATTTAAACTGTGTGATGCAGACAGATACTTTACATTCCACTCTGATTAAATTAATACTTTGCCACCGAGTAGCTCGGGTCCTCTACAATGTCTTTACATTCCACTCTGATTAAATTAATACTACATTATCAATTTATTATAGCATTGAACTATACTCCTTTACATTCCACTCTGATTAAATTAATACAAGTTAGAGCTAATACATTCAATGAAGATTTGATCTTTACATTCCACTCTGATTAAATTAATACCCATCTTCAATAAAGCTATATATACTCTATATTAAAAATACTAATATTGTCTACCCCAACTTAGTACAAATATCTATAAATACTAATTGTTCCATTATTCTATTATCTAAAACAAGATTCAACTGATATCTTCTATATTTGTCAAGGGGCATTCTATTTAACAATATCTAAGGTAGACAGTTTTATATAAAACGCGATGTACTATTATCTTCAAGACCAATAAATTCTTTTTTTAGCCATCTCTCATCTCTTGCTGTAAAAAGAATAACAGAATCTTTATCTTTTCTAATATGCGGTTTAAGTTCATTCCTTAACTGTGTTAATTTGGGCATAGATATATTTCCTTCAAAAACAGAATTCTGTATATGTACCAAATATTTTTTACATATTTTAAATACTACTGGAAGTTTCTTTTTCCCATACTCATCAGTCACTATGTCATACACCAAAATTGCATACATATTCAATCACCATCCCATTTATATAAATTACCACCATATCTCAAAACCTTCATATCTCTTTTCTCCAATTAAATGTTTTATAAGCTTGAATACCTCTAACCTCATTAAATATTGATAAGAGACATATTTCCCTAACTCCTTGTGCTTAATTGTAGTTTGTAAACGACTATCCAATTCCTCAACTATTGTTTGTGAGGCTTTTTTAGTTAACTGCAATCCATTAAGTCCCTCTACAAAACTACGCTCTGTAATCTGATTACGATTTAATAAAGAAAAGATTAACCTATCGCCTATAAGTGGTTTAAATATTTCTGCCAAATCTAAAGCAAGGGAAAAACGTCTTGTTCCCGGTTCATGCAAATAACTAATAGTAGGATTAACTTGAGTTTTATATATTTCGGTCAACACCTTCGTATAAATCAACGAGTTCACAAATGATATAATACTATTTATCATATTGTCAGGTGGATGCATAACTCTTTTGTCAAAATTAATTTCTCTATCAATTATTATATTCCATGCTTTATAATATATCTTACGGATATTCCCTTCAATTCCCATTAGCTCTTGTATCGTAGAAGTATTGTCAATCAACATACGATATTTTTCAATATCTCTCATATATTCTTTCAGGTTTTTTCCACGTCCATTATAATATCGTAAATTCCTATATATATTAAAGGATGCCGCCTTAATAAACGCTTTTGCTATATTCATTCGCTCGTCATAATTAATATAATGCTCAACCTGTTGTGTTAATAGCTTCCCAGCTAAATGCTGCTCCCTTGGATAAAAGCTACCAATATAAAATTGATAATAATTAAAAAAATGTATAGCGATTCCATTTCCTGCAAACATATTCAAAAGACTTACATTAAATGACATTTCTGACATTACATAAATATCATTAATATTCTCTATTGGAAGGTCTCTTTTATTTCCATCTTCAGAAATAAACCTAAGCGTGTTATCCTTTCGAGCAATCGAACCATCAGTAAAAAAATAATAACTTTCCTCCATATATATTACCTTCTTTCTTCCTTTGTCAAATAAAACACAAATCGTGATATGCACATTTTTTACAAATAGGAAGTGTATCAACAACTGGTGCACATTCCAAATTGCTTATTTCTATAATACTATAAATAATATTTTCAAGCTCGGTTATGTCTTCTTCATTCAATTCAACAGATATACTCTGTTTTAAAAGTGGATAATCTATTTTTGCAGTCATATCAGGCAATCCTTTTTTGTTTAAATAGTATAGATAATATTTCACCTGCATAATTCCAGCCTCTTCTATACTCTTGCTCTTTTTGATTTCATGTATAACCTTATTTCCACGTAAGAAATCAATGTTAATAATGCCATCTATCATAATATGCTTATTATCACGTATATACGATGTTTCATCTAAAATTTTTCCTAACTTAACATTTTCATTATCATTTTCTAGCCTTATTTCATGTAGGAAGTACCACAGTTTCTTTTGACAAACAAAATAATAGTATACCATAATACCCGTAACATCAGTTTCAGTCATAAATATTCTCCTCGTATAAATTTATTTATTACTTTACAAGGTATTTACCTATAACACCTTCAATACCATATACCACTTCAAATAAATCTATTCTTTGATTTTTCCTCTCTGCTAATTTTTATCAAACCAAATTCATAATCGTATTCACAATCTACAATAGGAATGTTGATATGCTTACTTATCTGAATACTTTTCAGTATCTTCGGTTTACTTGTTCTGTTTTCATGCATTAAATTCGCATTTACCGACAAGACAAATTCATAAAGCTTTTCAACATATACAATTTTATCCACTCCAAGAGTCTTATTTGAATTTAATTGATTTTCTATTTCCTCAATCTCCTTTATATGTTGCTCATACACAGATAACGGTATTATATTAATATTATCAATCTCCCTGATTGGACAATTTGACTCTTTCTCCAAAATATAAAGGTTTTTCAAATAATTATACTGTTTTTGATATTTTTTAGCATAACCAGTGGCCTGAATCTTCTCATAGCTTAGATAAGAATTAATTAATTCCATCTTTTTACTCTCATCCAATATATCATCTACTTCTAAAATTGCTTCCTTAGACAAATCATATATATCATCATCCACAAATTCAAATCCATTTCCTATTTCTGACTTAGATTTTTTGTAGCACTTTAATGGATTCCCCTGTAGTTCTGTATACACAAAACAATTTGCCAATTCATAACATTTTACACCTTTTCTATTTACTCTTCCCATACGTTGAAAAAGCGAAAATAAGTCCAATAATTCCGTAAATAAATAATCAAAATCTATATCAAGGCTAGCTTCCACAACAGAAGTAGTGACCCATATCTCATGTAAACAATTAATTTTTTTTCCGTTTGAATCGGTATATGTCTGTCCGGTTTTCAATATCTGTTTTTCTTTAGCACTCCTATCCATTTTTATAAAATTTGAATGTAGTAAATTTATCTCCACCATTTCTTCTGAAAGCATATTGCAAATCTCTTCAAATATCTGCTGTGCAGTAGCGATAGAATTGCAAATAATTAATAATTTTCTACTTTCCATTTTATTCAATTCATGCCACTTATTAACAACATCTGCGGAATTTAATGTTTTCTCAAATACTTTAACATTATGACGCACAATTCCTCTATTTGAAAAATCAGCTTCAGCTAAATCACTCCCCATCACATCAATCAATTTTTGCCTTGCAAATGGTGGTAAAGTAGCTGTCAAAACTGCCACTTTTCCTCCTGCTTCAACTATTTTCTCGATACCGTAAACCAAGTATGCAAGCAAATCAGGCGAATACGTCTGTATTTCATCAATAATCACTCTTGCATACGACAACGTGCTTAATTTATATTCATAACCATAATATTTAAGTGTAAAGTTAAATATTTGATCTAAAGTAGTTATAGTAATAGGCAATGACAGTTGTTTACTTTTTACATAATAATCTAACATATCATCGATATCTTCATTAGTATTCTTAATATAATAGGACTGCGTATCAGCATGTAGTAATGCTAATCTTTCATTCAAATATCTATTATTTAATATTTTATTTCCTATTCTCTCATACATAGCATTAATTGCTGTTCTAAGAGGTAAAACAAAGAAGCATTTATTATTCCCTGACCAAAGCAATCCGGCTTCTGTTTTTCCATATCCGGTTGGTGCAGTAGCAATTATATTACGATTTTGATTTTCAATCATAAAGTATTGCAAATCATTCCAATCCAAACCATCCCATGATTCCTTTAACTTCTGCATGCTGCTATTTAGAAAATCATTTACATATTCGCATTGAATATGTGCACTCGCACTATAATCGCACTTATGTAAAAATCCCTTTAGCAGAGACATTTTGTTATACAATTCTATTTCATCCTTATTCGGCTCATCACAATCTCTAATATTTAATATTTGCTCTATCTTCTTCAAATATTTTCTTGATGGTTTTACTGCTCCCAATTCTCTATATCTATCTGCAAAATCCTTAATAAGAATATTTTTTTCTGAGATTTCTGTTGTTGCCATAGCATTTGAATGCGTATCATGATGAAATAATACTGCATACAGAGAACATATATAATCATATTCATTTTCAAAATCCTCGGGATGAACAAATAATGCAGATAACAAATTATGCTGCACTTCTATATCTGGATTAAATCTGATATGTTTCTTCATTCTCTGCTGCATAGCATCATTAATCTTGCCATAATCGTGCTTTTCACAAACATAGGTTAATAACACAAACATCTCATGGTCTATATATCCATAATCAAATAACCTTTTTGCTTCTTTTTTAAGACAATCTGTATGTTCTCTTATTGTTTCTGAAAATTCTCCTGTTTTTCCCCACTTTGTAGTTAATTCTTCTTCTAGTAACATAGTTTCTCCTTGATGATTATATTTTTCCACTTTGTTTACATTACTTTACTCTTATAAAATCATACTAAGCTTACAATGTAATCTTTTTTTCCATGATCTATAAATACATTTTGAAATTTCTCCCCTAATTCTTCATCCACCGCAAATTCAGATACATATGCCACTAACCTTTTATTAAACATTCTCTTTTTTCTATCATCACTTAATATGTAGTCTTTATTAAGTAAAAATCTTGTTCCCTGTGCCTTTACTCCTCTTTTAGACTTCATATAAAAACCATCTGAATTCAAAAAATCTGCTGGAACATATGCAGCAACTCCTGACACACATTCATATTCTGCATCTATACTTTCAAGCTCAGTAAATTCACACGCTTCTACCTGAACAAAGTCCTCACTTCTTCCGATTGATGTAAGATTTCCTATATTATCATAGATACATCTGAGAGTATCATCATCTGACTGAACATGAATAATTAAATCAACATCATACAATACTTCGTAAGACATAGGGCCTCTTGTGAGTGTCTTGAAATAAGATATGGGTTTTTGATAAGATTCATATTCATATGATTTCATTCGCTGTTTAAAATCTTTCTCGTTATTTTTTAACTCCTTAAGGCGATAAACAACCCTAGTTCTACGTTCCTCTGTAATTGTTGAATCATTTTTTAATGTATCTAATTTTTTCTTTCGTTCTTTTATTTTCTCCATCAATGGATTAAAACGTTTCTTTTTAAATTCTGTAATTTGGTCATTCAAATCCTTAAGAGCTCTGTACTCATCCAAATACTGCTGATGGAAAACCTCTATAGTTATCCCTTTATAAAAGTCATTTCCTTGCCCTTTTTTAGCTTCTGCAACACGAATATACCCATTTGACATAATATCCGAATTGCTCACTTTTACCAAAATCCCTCTGTCATTTTCAAGATGATTTAAGTAACAATGATTTAAATAAACCTCCTTCTTCATTCCAGAGTAATTTCCCTGAATACTAAGCTTCATATCATGATAGGATGTATAACTGCATGCTTTATGCAACGCTCCTATTACTGTAGAATATGGAGGCAACGGATATGTCATTTTATTGTCTATCGTCTCTTCCCGTCTATAATTCGCTGATGACTGTTTTATATGTATTCGTAATGCCTTCACCAGTACCTCATTCCTTTCTATGCATAATATGATAAAACGCTCTCCTTCAGGTTCTTAAAGAATTCATCCGTAGATACTGCCTGCAAAATTCTAACAATGTCATCCTCATTATCAAATTGACCACATTTAAGAACTCCTGCATGGAAATCGCCATAATTACTCTCCAGTTTTTCTTTTATGCCATCCTCAAGTACCAGTTTATTCCCTTTAACCTTTACTACATTTTCAAAGAAATGTGTTTTTCTGTTTGATAATCCACCTATTACAAATAAAGGCTCAGCATTATCCATATTTCCCTTAACCACCAATGATAAAGTTGCAATAGCATCTATAATAGAATTTACGCGCAATGCCTTTTCTTCATTTGATGCCTCTACATCAAAATTTTCATCAATACCAATACGCTCTAAATCAATCGTAATACTATATATCTTCATTGACTTATCATACTCATATTGAAAAGGCATCAGTCCTGTATCTTTGGCATCATTTTGTACACTTAAATTATTCGCTTTTGCATGAGTTGATGCCAAATATAAATTATTATGGAAACGCAATTCATTAATAAATGGCTCTACTGCTACAGCATCAGTCAAATAAAAAGAGCTATTCCTTACATATGTCATGTCCTTTGTAGACATATAACCACCCTCTAAAGCTCTGCAAGTTGCAGCATTTAATTCTTCCGTAACCTTTTTCTGCATAACCTTATCCAATGAGGTTTCCAAATCATCGTATAGTCCCGACTGTATGCAAATTGCATTTTTCAGGCTCTCTCTACTTCTGGTTGCATATTCTTTTTGATTTTTATATACCTTCTGAACACCGGCAGCATTTCCTAATCCTTCTCCGTAATTGCTTGTCATATTCGCTATTATTGTTAATGTAAGTGCTTTATTATTCTCCATCTTCAATTTCCTCCTTCTTATCACTTGAACCAAGTGCATTTGCAAAACATACTACTATATCTGAACAATTTTGCTTATCGTCAACAATTTTATATATTGTTTCTATTTCACTTTCAACATATCCTGATATTTGAAGCATTATCTCTAAAACCCTATCATAGTCATGTGAAATACACGCATTAATAATTTTGTTCTTATATGACTTTACTTTGTTTTCGCCACCTTTTGCAAATAGCTTTTTACCGATTTCAATTCCTTCCTTTTTTACATTCCACATTTTTGCATCCACATTTCTCATCTCCTTCCATTCTACATTCATTTTAACCAGTTTATCGATTATCACAGATGCATAACCCTGCTTTTCTTCCATACTGATTTTTAGAAGTCTCTCTAACAAACCATCAAACACAATGCCATTCATGCAGCAATTTACAATTTCTTTTTCGACATCCAACCAGTAATCATAGTTGTATTTGTATACAAATCTCAGATTTGATGTTTTATAGATCTTTTTAACTAATGCCAAAGCTCGTTTTCTTACAAAAAATGTTTCATAAACTTCATTTTCATTTGACCTAACAATAATCTCTGCATCAAAGTCAAAAAAATCTCCAGCCTCAAGCATTCCTTTTATTAATTTAGTCTTGGCATCCTCCCGAATATACTTATTATCCTTAAGTATATCTTTTTCTTCCATCTTCTCTTTTATAATTTCATTTGCTTTTTTCAGGCTATCTAAATCGCAATTATTGTTAATAAAAAACGAAATATTAGAATTTGTAAACGCAAATGGTATAAAATCAAATTCTAAATAATCCTGTGCAATAAAGGTATCTGTATCAAATTTATAAGAGGTTGCTTTACTCTTTCTTCCCTCATCTAAATTATATCCTAACAACCTACAATGTGGATTATCTGCCGAAAGCATTTTTCTTGTATTAGAATACTTCCTATATAAGTTTGTCTTAAATCTAAATGTTTCTTTGACAATTTCCAGTCTGTTTTGAGATATCAAAAATAATAATTCCTCTTTGTTACCGCCATCAAACTTTTGCTTGCCAAATACCTTTTTCAAAACATTATTTGAACTTTGTCCTGTTAACAAATTATTTACTAAAGCAATTTGGTCTTCAGAAAACTCATCTCCCTGAAGAATTTGCTCCGCTTTTAAATGTTGAAATTCATCAGAAAAAAATGCTTCACAAAAGCTTAGATACCGTTCTTCTGTCAAATCCCTCTGGTTATATTTTATTCCCTCTATGTAACCTCCTATCTTCTGATACACATCTATATCTTCATCCCCATGCGTTCTCTCATATAATTTAATGCCTTCTACATCTTCAATGTAATCAAAAAAACGCATCAAACCTACTGCTGCAGCCGAAAAACGCCATTCAATGGGTAATAGAAGTGTATTATACTCTTGATTTTCTAATTCAATTATCATTGCAATACCTCCTATTCCTCAGCAATTAATTTAAAGCATCCAAAACCGGCACTTTTCCTTGAACCCATACCTGACTTCAACAGATAATTTAATACTGCCTTGTTACCTTCCAAAATAAAATCACCCAAAGATGACTCTACATTAATTCCGTAGAACTTTATAATTACAGTTCTTGAATTAACAGGACTAATGTCAACATTACTCATATTCTCTGCAAATCCGGCAGCAATAAGCTGTTCTTTAATAACTCTCTTAAACTCTGTTTCAAATTCATCTTGTTTTGTCGAGTAATACCAATCTTTATTTGTTGACTCATCATGCTTTCTAACACATAATGGCTCCAACATTTTTATAAGGATTCTATTGCTGCTTACGTTTTGCTCCTTAAGCTGTGCAATTCTTGTCATTCTCATACTATTGTCCATTGGCAATGGGAATTTTTTTCTACAATATGCTGAAAAAGCAGAAAACAAAATAAAACCAGACTTTGTATCAGAAGTAGAAACCATAAGTTTGATATGTTTCCCAGTTATATTGACTGCATCCTTTGAAAACTTTGGTTTATCAAATACTACAGACCATGTATAAGGTTTTTCTTTAGCAGGTTCATAATATTCTTGAAAATATTTACCATCATTTGCACTACTAAGGCATGTCTTGAAGACAGACAAAAAACAACTGCGATAATCTATCGGTATTTTTTCTCTTTCTAAATCAAATTCCACTAAGAATTTCATACTTTTACCTCCTTTCCTAAAGATATTTTTATAAATAAAATTATAAACTAATAAATAATCTAATTAAGTAATGACACAATTGTATATTGGCACGTAAATATATGATTATTCTTATAAACAATTAGAAAATAAATTTAATACAATTATAATACCATACTTATCCAAATTTTTCCTCATATTTTATGTTATAATATAAAATTTTTATTTTTAATCAAACTTATATATCTTATTAATAACAATATTAAAAAAAGACTCCTTATTATCATAACTACTTCATTAAAGATAATGCTGTAACATACCCTTACAAAAAATTATCAAAAACCAAGAACATTTGTTTGCAATTACAGAACATATGTGCTAGAATATATTTAAATTGTTGTTCAACCTATCATGCAGAATGCATATTGGTTACAGATTACAGGAGGTTTTATATATGAGTAACGGTAAGATTACATCCAAGCAGATGGAAATACTTGAATACATAAAAGAACAGTTATTGGAAAAGGGCTATCCGCCATCAGTAAGAGAAATATGTCAGGCAGTAAACCTGAAGTCTACTTCATCGGTTCACTCTCATCTTGCAACACTTGAAGAAAACGGATATATAAGACGTGACCCAACCAAGCCAAGAGCTATTGAAATTATTGATGATGAATTTGCATTATCAAGACGTGAGGTTATCAATATACCTATTGTAGGCGCTGTTGCCGCAGGTGAGCCTATACTTGCTACCCAGAATATACAGGATTATTTCCCTGTTCCGCCGGAATATCTGAATAATACAAATAATCAGACATTTATGCTTAGGGTAAAAGGCGAAAGTATGATTAATGTAGGGATTTATGATGGAGATTTACTTATTGTAGACCAGTGTAATTCTGCCAGAAACGGCGAGATTGTTGTTGCATTAGTTGAAGACTCGGCAACAGTAAAGACTTTCTATAAGGAAAAGGATTATATAAGGCTTCAACCTGAAAATGATTTTATGGACCCTATTATCGTTGAGAACTGCCAGATACTAGGCAAAGTAATCGGTTTATTCAGACAGTTCTAACCAAAAAAGATTCTTATTAGACAAACTTGTTATGATATATTAAAAAAGTGTAATTCACATATTGAATTACACTTTTTTAATATATTTTCTTATCAGGCTGTTTTTGAGCAATTTCTTTGAATTTATCAAAATTTTCAATAAACAATTTGACTACCTTCGGGTCGAAATGTTTACCGCTTAAGCTTACGATTTCATTAAATGTTTCTTCCAGTGTCCAGCCTTTCTTGTAATATCTTGTGGATGTCAGCGCATCAAAAACATCACATACGGCTATCAGACGGCTTATATATGCAATCTCTTCCCCTTTCATGCCCAGATAGCCTGAACCGTCCCATTTCTCATGATGCTCCCTTGCTATCGTTCTTGCTATCTGAAGGATATCCCCCGGACATTTCTCAAGAAGAGCGTCACCATAGAGAACATGGCTCTTCATAATTGCAAATTCCTCATCCGTCAGCTTACCCGGCTTATTTAATATATCTTCACTTATCATCAACTTTCCGATATCATGCATCATGGCAGCCGTGGAAAGCTTATCGACATATTCTTCATCAAAACCTGACGCAATACCAAGTACACGCATATACTCAGCAACTCTCTTGATATGTTCACCTGTCGATTTTGATTTGCTCTCAGAAAGCTCTGCAAATGCATATACCAGCTCTTTCTGGTTGGTCTTTACCTCTTCTGCATGCTCAATGGTATTATTCAGCATAATCGAATTTCGTGACACAATATAGTATGCCACAAATGACAACAGGAATATCGTCATAACACATGGGAAAGCAGACAATATAAGATTTGTATAAAATTCATCATAAAGAGCAGGAACCGTCACGTCACTAAAGAAAAAGTTAAACACATTTGCTCCTAATGCTCCTATTATGGATAATAAGGATGTATACAGTACCATTGTTTTATTATAATAAAGCGATGCTACCAGCATAGGGAAAATCCATACTACAAATGCCATATGTGACAGAACGGCACTCATCATTGTACATATCAGTACGGCAAGTGCAATTACAATATATTTGATACTGCGACTCTTGTCATATTTCAAAATGTCAATAATAAATGTCGGAATAAAAGAAAAAATGCAACATGTAAACATCGTTATTGTAACTATGTAGACGTTGCATTCCTGACTAAAGCACGCAAAGCCCCACAATGCTACGACCAGAATAACAAAAATACGCATGCATTTTGAGGAAATGTGATTAATCTTTATATAATTATCATCAAGTAATCTCTTGCTATCCATATGATTTATATGTCTACTCCATTAATACATCCTTGATTGAGACGACATATCTGCTGTCATCAACGGCTATCATATATCGTCTATTGCTACAGTCTTTCCATCACTCCAGATTCTCTCGATGTTGTAAAAGTGTCTGGACTCATCTGAAAAGATATGAACTATTATATCATAATAATCCAATAAAATCCATCCACCTTCTGAATATCCTTCAATACTTTTTGGCTTAAAGCCTGCCTTCTGCATAAAATCTTCTACATTGTCACACATAGCCTGTACCTGATTTTTATTTGTACCGTCTGCAATAATAAAATAATCAGCTACCGTAGAGATTTCTTTGATATCCAGTATTTTAATATTGAATGCTTTTTTGTCACTCAATGCCTCATAGGCAGTCTTAACCATTTCTTTGGAATTGCTCATATATACGCTCCTTCAGCCTGATATTATTATTTTTATAATCGTTTCTCTTTTCTTTGATATTGTTATTTTATATAATAATTGTACGTATCTATTGTCATCTGATCCGTTGCATCTGACTTAGAAGTTCCAAGATATGATAGTGTATTCTTAATAATATGAACGACACATTTGTCTAAATCAGTAAATGCCTCTCTGCGTATTTCCTCTATTTCATCAAGCGGTCTGCGATTTGGCTCAATATAATCTGCCACAAATATAATCTTTTCAAGCATACTCATTGCAGGCCTGCCTGTTGTATGAAATTCTATCGAGGACAGTATATCTTCATCTTCTATACCATATTTGGTTCTGGCGTAATAAGCTCCTAATTTTGCATGCAGCAGCTCAGGGTTCTTTCTCTCTACATCACTTACGGATAAGCCATGTTTTTCACACTTTTCTATTTTATCGTCACCGCTAAGCCATTTTGCACAATCATGAAGCAAACCTGCCGTAAGTGCCTTTTCCACATCTTCACCATACACCATGGCAAGGCACCCTGCTGTATATTCTACGCCAAGAGAATGCTCATATCTTTTCTTTGTCAGCTTTTTCTCAAGCCGCTCCCGCATCTCTACTCTGTCCATAATCAATCTCCTTCATTTATCATATAAAGCTGCCTGTCCTTTATATAATCAACAACTCTTTTATCCATATAGGAGGATACATCTTCGTTCATATTTATCATTTTACGAAGCATACTCGAGGAAATATCCACTGCTTCCATCTCTTCAAACAGTATACGGCATCCGGAATATTTTGACTGAAGCTCCTCTATTTTATGATGTATGGTCGTTTTGTTAATATCATTTCTGACAGATACTATCAGCGTGGCATATCTTACTATTTTCTCAGGTTCTTTCCATTTGTCAAAATACATTATGGAATCCCCACCCATGATAAAATACCATTCCGTCTGTGGATATTTCATATTCAGCAGCTCCAATGTATCACAGGTATAGGTTAAACCCGGTCTGTTCAGCTCCATATCTGAAAATTCAAGACCATCTATCCCCTGTACGGCCAGTTTCACCATTTCAGCCCTGTCTTCGTTTGAAACAATATCATACAAGCTTTTATATGCAGGCTTATTATTTGGCATTAAAAGCACCTTATCCAGATGAAACTGCTTCAAAGCGGCTGTCGCAAGTTCGATATGCGCATTGTGTATAGGATTAAATGTACCGCCTAATATTCCATATGATACGCTCTTACGTTCATGCAGATTATCAGATTCTGTATGATAAGGAATGACTCCTGTATTATCTTCTATATCACTAAGCTTTTCCATATTTATATCCCGATTTCCCATCCATGTATCCGATTTTCCGGTATATATTTTGATATTTTATACCATATACACCGATTTTTATCCATATTCTATTTTTTAGGCAGCTCTATCTTCTTGTGCTCCTTTGATTCCTTATAAAGCACAATTCGTCTTCCTATAACCTGTACGACCTCTGACCGTGTCCGTTCAGCTATGGTATATGCCAGCTCCTTTGGGTCATCAAGACAGTTTTTAAGCACTGATATCTTAACAAGCTCCCTTGCAGCAAGCGCTTCACTTACAGATTCGGTAAATTCCGGTGTAAGTGAAGATTTTCCTATGTTAAGTATCGAATCGATATTCATTGCAAGTCCTTTTAAATATGCTCTCTGTTTACTGTTCATTCCATACTCCTTTTGCTCTACTTATAATAATCAAATTCAAGGAAATATATTCTGACCGTATCGCCCTCATTGATACCCAAATCTTCAAGCTGCTTTAAAATGCCATTATCCTTCAGGAACTTCTGGAAGAAATCAAAGCCCTTTTCCGAATCAAGATTTGTATAACCAAGCATACGCTCAATACGCGGTCCCTCAACAATAAAAACACCCTCTTCGTCTTCCGATTTCTTTACTTCAAACGGAAGCTCCGGATCATCCTTCATCGAAAGGTCTATCTCAGGCTCAAATTCAACGATTTGGGCAGGTGCCTGCTTAACAAGGTCATTTACATACCAAAGCAGCTCCCTGATTCCCTTTCCGGATACGGCGGATATCGGAAATACTTTGATTCCGTCCTTTTCCTCAAATTCTTCCTTCAGCATTTCTATAACCGTTTCATAGCCGATATCGTCCAAAACATCTATTTTATTTGCCGCTATAACCTGCGGTCTGCTCTCGATGTCTCTGTTATACTTTGCAAGCTCTTCATTGATAATCTTAATATCATTGATTGGGTCTCTTCCCTCTGTGGAAGCCGCATCAACAATATGAATAATCACCTTTGTTCTCTCTATATGTCTCAGAAATTCCAATCCAAGACCTACACCCTCAGATGCACCTTCAATGATTCCGGGTATATCCGCTATAACAAAGCCATTATTTTCACCCAAATCCACAACACCCAAATTCGGATTCAGCGTTGTAAAGTGATATGCCGCTATCTTCGGTCTGGCATTGGTAACTCTGGAAAGAAATGTAGATTTTCCTACACTCGGAAATCCGACAAGGCCTACATCAGCTATGCATTTCAGCTCCAAATCAACATACAATTCCTTTGCAGGCTGTCCCGGCTGGGCATATTTCGGTGCCTGCATGGTTGCGGTCACATAATGTCTGTTGCCTTTTCCGCCTCTGCCTCCTGCAAGAAGTACAACCGGTTCCTTTTTATAAGCCATATCAAGTATAACCTTACCGGTCTCGCTATCCTTTATAACCGTTCCGGGCGGTACCTTCAGAACCACATCAGCGCCGTTACTGCCATGACAGTTCCGCTTTCCTCCCTGTTCTCCGTCCTCGGCTTTGTATTTTGTAACATGCCTGTAGTTCGTCAGGGTATTCATCCCCTCATCTACAACAAATATTACATCTCCGCCTTTGCCGCCGTCTCCGCCGTCAGGACCGCCATCCGGTACATATTTCTCACGTCTGAAGGAAACATGTCCGTCACCGCCCTTACCTGCTCTTATATATATTCTTGCTCTATCAGCAAACATACAATTCCCTCCCGGTACCCCAACCAATGTCATGCAAATGATACATCTATGTCGGAATATACCCAAAAAACACTTTGAAAAAAAGACCGGAATACTTAAAAAATACTCCGGTCCTTAATAAACTTGTTAATCAAATGATTACTCATTTACTACAGGATAGATTGAAACCTGCTTCTTGTCTCTACCCTTTCTCTCGAATCTAACGATACCATCAGCAGTAGCAAATAATGTATCATCACCGCCGATACCTACGTTAAGTCCTGGATGAATCTTTGTTCCACGCTGTCTGTATAAAATATTTCCAGCCTTTACGAACTGACCATCAGCTCTCTTAGCACCTAATCTCTTAGACTCGGAATCTCTACCGTTCTTAGTAGAACCTACACCTTTCTTATGAGCGAAAAACTGAAGTTCCATTCTCATCATTTCAATTACACCTCCTTAAAGGTCAAACAAATATAATCACTATAAGCTTCTGCAATATCAGATATACCGATTACAAATACATTAAGTACAATCTGCATATCATGGCTTGTCTCTGCAAGCTCCGATATCAGCTTCATCTCTCCGTTTTCCTGGTTTTCCTCAAATGAAAAACCGTCTTCACAGAGCTTTTCAATGGAATTCACTACTGTTATTGCAAGTGCTGAAACCGCACTGCATACAATATCCATACCTGCATCTGCATATCCGGCATGTCCCGTAAGTTCAAAGCCTATATATTCCAATTTACCATTCTGAAATATTGTTACATTAATCATAATACGAATTAAGCGTTAATCTTCTTAATCTCAACCTTTGTATATGACTGTCTGTGACCATTCTTCTTGTGATAGCCAGTCTTTCTCTTGTACTTGTATACAATAACCTTCTTAGACTTGCCCTCACCTACAACGGATGCTGTAACAGTTGCATTAGCAACCTTGTCACCAACTAAAACGTCTGAATCAGTACTTACTAAGATAACGTCATCAAATGTTACTTCACTACCTTCAGAAGCGCCAAGCTTCTCAACTCTGATTACGTCTCCTTCAGCTACCTTGTACTGCTTACCGCCTGTTGCTATAATTGCGTACATAGGTTTTACCTCCTTAATCAAACTCGCCAGTTATGGTGGTGTCCTATAGACACACTTCTACCTCACTGTGCGGCATACTCATATAATTTAACACTATATTTTCCATTTGTCAAATATTTTCTTTCATCCATTCTTCAACTACGGATGCATCCGATTTATAAGGAATAAAAACCCCGTTCACACGCTGACTGTCATCCATACCTTTCCCATATATGATGACTGCTTCACCACTGTTTGCACTGTTTAAAGCACGTATTACAGCTTCCTCCCTATCCTCTATCTCATAACACGGTCTTTCAATATATGTCTTTATTTCGTCACAGATATCCATAACATTCTCATTACCCGGGTCATCTGCAGTCAGATAAATTACATCTGAATATTCATCCGCAAGTGTTCCTAAATCCTTTCTTCTTACCTTTGATCGTTCTCCCGAACATCCGAATACCGATATAATTTTCTTTGGCTTGAACTCATCTACAACGGTTTTATAAAGATTCTGTACACTCAGCTTGTTATGTGCATAATCTACTACAATATCAATTCCTTTATGCTTATAAAACATCATTCTGCCCGGTACATGGATATCGGTTACAGCTTTTTTAATAGTATCTGTTGAAACGTTCATTTTAAGAGCAGCAACCACAGCGGCAGATATATTATCTATATTAAAATCGCCTATCATATTGGTGGTAAGCTCCAGGCTCATACCATCATAAGTAAGCGTAAATGTACTTCCTGATTCATCTCTCTTTACATTACTGATATTGACATCTGCTTCCTTATCGTTTCTTCCTATCAAAATAATATTTCTACCTTTCACGGCTGAAAGTATCTTTTTAAGATGCTTTGTCTGCTTATTGATAATGACTGTATTACATTTCTTCAAAAAAGCAATCTTGCAGTTCAGATATTCTTCCATATTGGCATGCTCATTCTCACCGATATGGTCCCTGTCTATATTAAGGAATATTCCGATGGAAAAATCCTGACCATACAGTCTGTCATATTTCATAGCCTGTGATGAGACTTCCATAACTACATTATGGCAGCCGGCATCCTTTGCTTCTTTATAATATCTCTGTACATCTATGGATTCAGGAGTAGTCAAATGTGTAACATGAAATTCATTACATATTTCAACACCAACGGTTGAGAACAATGCCGTATTATTACTCTTTTCATCATCAAGAATAGTTTTTAGAATATAAGATGTTGATGTCTTTCCTTTTGTACCTGTTATGCCTACCAGGCTCATATCATCACCGGAAAAATCATAATACCATCTCGAGGCGATGGAAAGCGCTTTTCTGACATCTGTAACCGATATACACGGAATCTCATTGGAATATATTTCCTCAGAAATATAAGAAACCGCACCTTTTTTTATTGCTTCGCCTAAATATTCCGGCTTAAAACCATTTCCCTTACATACAAATAGAGAACCCTGTACCACGTAACGGGAATCCGTAACAACATTTTCTATCTGAAGTCCAAGTGCTGCCCCTGATACTGCTTTAACCAATTCATATCTATCTAATAAATGTAATAAATCATCAATTCGTTTCTTCATACAACTCATCTCCAAAGTACATATTTTTTATTTTTAATAATAATAAAATGACTTTGTATCATTATAGCATCATAATTGTATGATTTTTATACACAAACCCATAAATTTATAACAATATACCTTAAAAATTATTAATTAGTAATCATTTCCACGATAGGACGTCTGATTTTCTTCCGCGTCAGCTCAATCAGCCCCAGCTTCGTTATGTCTACAAATTTTGCAGGAACGGAATCCCTTTTCAGTTCATTGATAAGAACCTCTTTTACCTCTTCTATATCCGACGCATTTTTCATATTAATAAAATCAATAATAATGATTCCTGATAAATTTCTAAGTCTTAACTGTCTGCATGTCTCTATGGCAGCTTCCTTATTAACACTTAACAAATGCTGCTCAATGTTCTTTTCCGTTACAGCCTTGCCTGTATTTACATCAACCACAACCATAGCCTCTGTCTGCTGTATCACAAGATAAGCCCCTGATTTCATCCATACCTTGTCCCGTGTTACATTCTCCAGTTCTTTATTCAGGTTGTATGCAGTCATCAGTGAACACATATCGTCTTTATATAATTTTAATTTGATGCTGTCGATATCATGTGTTTTCAGATATTCTGAAAAATCGTTATATATGCGTTCATCATCTGTAACAATCTCTTCTAAGCTCATTTTGTTTTTTAAAAGAAAACTATCCAGATAATCAGGCATTTTCTTGTAGAGACAGGAATAGCAGGTTCTAAATTCGGCTTTATTTAAAATCTCCGACAGTTTTGATGACAACATCGTAAGCTCAGCGATCAGTTCATCATCATTTCTTGCCGCGGCACTTGTTCTGATAATACATCCCATATTCTCAGGAAGATACTTGATTGCCAGTTGCTTTAATTCCTCTCTTCTCCTTGGAGCGGTTATCTTATTTGAAATACCTATCTTATTACCGGTATTTACAACACAATATTCACCCCTTAAAAACAGCTCCGATGAAGCTACCGGATTTTTAGTCTTGACTGCATCACGGCTTATCTGAATAACAAGCTCATCACCGATATTGACAGAATCACCTGATTTTTTATTGACAAAAATATGTTTATTTTCATCCAGACTATAATAGCATGGCTTTTCTTTGCCGTAATCAATAAAGCATGCATTGATATTACTTAATACGTTTTCCACCCTGCCTATATAGATATTCTCAAGGGAGGACTCCATATCACCAAGTTCCATCTCCATAAGCCTGTTATTTTCATAGTATGCCTGCAATATTTTATTTTTATACCTCGTAACTACCAGCTTGTCCATATGTCTTTCCTTTTATATATCGAGTATTTCACCATCTGTCAGCGTGACTATGATATGGCGAAACAGTAACTGCATACTTCATGTTAAAAATTTCTTCCTGCCTTATATAACGGCATCAAGTCTCCGTTTTCATCTTCCATATAGGTTTCTATTCTATGGATATGAAAATCAAAGAAATTGTAAGATATACCGGCATATTGACAGAGCGCCTCCATAACAAGCTCCGGTTTCAGGTTATACGTGCTTCCTGTGGAAAGCAGCATATATATACCGTTATCTTTTACAGCTATTTTAAGGATACCCGGTTTTATATTTTCTTCCTTTTCGCTCTTCTTTGTCTTCTTTAATATGACGATCTCAGACTGACTATGGAAGTCCGCTACACATTCAAGAATATGCTTCGCATTTTCTGATGCTGTATCATCCGTTTCTATATTTCCAATATTGGTAACATTTTCTTTCTCTAACATACGACCGCTAGATTCTTCCTCTGTTAACGCTTTAAATGTTATCATATAATCCGAAGCCGCAACAACGGACATGGAATTCTTTGCCTCGTCAGGAAGAAGTACACACTCAGACACCTTTAGCTCCTCCACACCATATTGATTTAATGCATCTATCATTTCCCCGGATGTGGATATTTCCTCAAATTCGCCGTCAAAATATTCGCCGTCAGAGGTAATACACATGGCAAGTGGTGCTGCAAATGAAATAATCTGATGAGGTGAATAGCCCTTTGAATAGCTTACATGAAGTCCTGCCCTTCTGATCGTCTTCTGAAAATACCGCATTACGTCCAAATGTCCGATAAATCTTAAATTTCCCAGCTTGGAATACTTAATTCTTAGCTTCAAAGCATACACCTCCTCCGAATTTTGCTGCCCCGCAGCCTGAACATTTCTGTCTGCAGTTCGGAGTTACCTGTTCAGCCTTGGCACGTTCCCACTCTCTTTTCATAAATTCCTTTGTCACCCCGATATCTATGAAATCCCAAGGAAGTATCTCATCTGTAGAACGCTCCCGATAAGTATAAAACCCTATGTCTATTCCGTGTTTAGAAAGCGCATTTTCCCAGTTTTCTTTATGGAAATACTCTGTCCATGCATCAAAGATTTGTCCTGACATATAGACATCATATATGACATCACACAGCTTTCTGTCGCCTCTCGCAAGAAGGCCTTCAAGAATGGTAATATCCGCTTCGTGATACTGGAATTTAAGGCTCTTGTGGTTCTTTGCCGCCCTGAACCTGTCTTTTACATGATAAGCCCTCTTTACAAATTCTTCCGGCTCTAACATAGACGCCCACTGAAACGGTGTAAATGGCTTCGGAACAAAGTAAGAAGCTGACGCCGTAACCATGACGCGTCCATCCCGTTTCTCTTTTGGTATATTTGCAAAATACAATTCTGTTATCTCTTCCGAAAGCTCTGCTATGCCCTCTATATCCTCATAGGTCTCTGTCGGAAGTCCCATCATAAAATAAAGCTTTACTTTATTCCAACCCCCTAAAAATGCCTGTAAGGAACCGTTTAGGATATCTTCTTTTGTAAGTCCTTTATTAATAACATTTCGAAGTCTCTGCGTACCTGCCTCCGGAGCAAAGGTAAGTGAATTCTTCTTCACATCCTGTATCTTACTCATCACATCCAAGGAAAATGCATCAATTCTAAGAGATGGCAATGATATATTGACATGCTCGTGATTCATCTTCTCTATCAGACAGTCCGTAAGCTCATATAAGCTCTCATAATCACTGGAGCTTAAGGAACTGAAGGAAATCTCCTCCTGTCCTGATGAAGCAAGCATTTTTTCTGCGTAATGTTTCAATACTTCTACTTTTTTAGGTCTTGTAGGCCTGTATATCATACCCGCCTGACAAAATCTGCATCCTCTGATACAGCCACGCATAATCTCAAGCACAATCCTGTCCTGCGTCACTTTCATAAAAGGTACAATAGGATTTTCAGGATATACGGCAGATGACATATCATTTACCACCTGTTTCACAATTTTCTCAGGTACATTACCGTATTTTGGCCCAAAATCCGCAATCGTGCCGTCTTCGTTATAACACACATCATATAGGCATGGAACGTAAAGTCCCGGAATATTGGAAGCTTTGATAAGAAACTCCCGCCTGCTCATATCGCTGTGCTTATATTCTTTGTATAAATCCAATAAAATATCATATACGGTTTCTCCCTCGCCTATATAGAATATATCAAAGAAATCCGCTATAGGCTCAGGATTGTATGCACAGGGACCTCCGCCGATAACGACAGGGTCCCCCTTTTTTCTGTTTTCTGATTTCATCGGTATCTGTGACAAATCCAGCACCTGGAGGATATTGGTATAACACATCTCATACTGAAGTGTGATACCAAGGAAATCAAAATCCTTTATATTGTCCTGAGATTCCATGGCAAATAAAGGGATATTCTTTTCCCGCATTACGGCATCAAGGTCAGGCCAAGGTGAATATACACGTTCACACCACGTATCCTCACGTCTGTTAAACATATCGTATAATATCTGTATCCCCAGATGAGACATACCGATTTCATATACATCAGGAAAACACATACAAAAGCGTATGTCTATTTTTTCTTTGTCCTTCATGACACTGTTATATTCGCCGCCGATATATCTGGCAGGCTTTTCTATACTCATTAATATTTCATCTGATAAAGCAAGCTTTCTCATAAATAAATAATCCTTTAGTTTTTAAAGCTGTGGATTGGCGCAGGTATTCTTCCGCCTCTGTTTATAAATTTATCACAGCCAAAGTTATTGACAGGCATAATCGGCGCATAACCAAGAAGTCCGCCAAACTCTGCCATTTCGCCTACACCCTTACCGATAACAGGTATCAGTCTGACAGCCGTTGTCTTTTGATTAATCATACCAAGTGCCATCTCATCGGCTATAATTCCTGATATGGTAGATGCCTTTGTATCACCCGGTATGGCAATCATATCAAGACCAACCGAACATACACATGTCATTGCTTCAAGCTTCTCTAATGTCAGGGCTCCTGCTGAAACCGCATCAATCATTCTTTGGTCTTCCGATACAGGAATAAATGCACCTGATAAACCACCTACATATGACGATGCCATAACACCGCCTTTCTTTACCTGGTCATTCAAAAGGGCAAGCGCTGCTGTTGTACCCGGAGCACCCGCATATTCAAGACCAATTTCCTCAAGGATTTCACCTACACTATCACCTACGGCAGGCGTCGGGGCAAGTGACAAATCGACGATACCAAATGGTACATTCAGTCTTGCAGATGCTTCTTTTGCAACAAGCTGACCTACTCTTGTAACCTTAAAGGCGGTCTTTTTAATCGTCTCACAGAGAACCTCAAAATCTTTTCCTCTTACTTCCTCTAATGCTTTTTTTACAACACCCGGGCCGCTGACACCAACATTGATGACGCAATCAGCCTCTGTTACACCATGAAATGCTCCTGCCATAAACGGATTGTCATCCGGTGCATTACAAAATACTACAAATTTACAACAGCCAAGTGAATCCATATCCTTTGTCAGCTCTGCCGTCTCCAAAATCATTTCACCGATAAGCTTTACCGCATCCATATTAATACCGGTCTTTGTTGAGCCGACATTGACGGAACTGCACACCTTACCTGTAGTCGCAAGGGCTTCAGGAATGGAACGGATCAGCAGTTCATCCGCTTTTGTCATGCCCTTACTGACAAGAGCTGAATAACCGCCTATAAAATTTACCCCTACGGTCTTTGCAGCTTCATCAAGTGTTTTCGCAATCTTCACAAAGTCTGCGGATGTTTTACATACAGAGCCACCTACTAAGGAAACCGGCGTTATGGATATTCTCTTATTTACAATAGGAATACCATATTTCTGTGATATATCATTTCCTGTTTTTACAAGGTCTTTTGCATATGTAGTTATCTTCTCGTATATCCTCTTACATGTTTCGTCTACATCATTTCCTACGCAATCTAAGAGACTGATACCCATCGTAATGGTTCTGACATCCAGATTCATCTTGGATATCATTGCATTTGTCTCTAATACTTCATTTATGCTAATCATGAATTATCCTCTTTTCTATATTCGTTAAATTCTGTGCATCATTTCAAATATTTTCTCGTGCTGAACCTTTATCTGTACGCCTATCTCTTCACCTATCTGACCAAGCTCAGATGCTACAAGGTCAGTCGACTTTGAAGATTTTTCAATATCAACTACCATCATCATGTTGAAGTATCCACCAACTATGGTCTGTGCAATATCAAGTATATTGATATCATTGTTCGCAAGATACACACATACCTTTGCAATAATACCGACTCTATCCTTACCTACCACAGTTACAATTCTCTTCTTCATTATTTTATCCTCCTAGATTTTGCAGACAATTTATAAAATATGACCGCTAAAATTTTTTCACTTTATTATTTAAGCCTCTATCAATACACCCGGTGTATCTCTTTTCGCTACACAAAGTCCAAATTCTCTAACATCATTTGTATATTCATTGTTACACAATTCCAGCTTGACCGTTTCATATGCCAGTTCTTCAAAATTATTTTCCTTACTGAGATGACCAAGCAGAATTCCTTTTATATGGCTGTTTAATAATGTTCTTATGAGCTGACCCGACCTTTCATTGGAAAGGTGACCGTAATTTCCAAGAATACGCTGCTTTAAGTAATATGGATACGGGCCTGCCTGAAGCATCCTGATATCATGGTTGGCCTCTATTACCATGACATCAGAATCCATGAGCTTATGAACAATATAGTCATCATAATTGCCGAGGTCTGTTGCAATGGAAATTTTCTTATCTCCATCATATAAACTGTAACATACAGGGTCTGCAGCATCATGCCATATCGATGATGCATCCACCTTGATATCATTGATATTAAAATATGTATCAGGCGTTATCTCGTGAAACAAATCATCAGAGATTTCCCCTACGGATTTTATTTTCTGTATTTCACATATTGTTTTTGAAGTTGCATATATCGGGATTTCATACTTCCTTGCCAACACGCCAAGCCCTTTCACATGGTCAATATGTTCATGGGTAATCAATATTCCGGAAAGCTCATCCGCCTTTATTCCCATATCGTTCAGACCTGATTCTACTTTCTTCCCGCTGATTCCTACATCCACTAAAATATGTGTATTATCGTTTCCTACATAATAGCAGTTTCCACTACTGCCACTTGATATACTAAGTAAATTCATAATTGCATATCCTTAATGTAATTTCTGTCAAAATCCCTGTTTTCTCCCATATTTACCGGGATAATCCTATCGATAAAGCTGTTTAACGCCTTTATTTTTTCTTCATCCACAAGACAGCTTCTTGCCCCCAGCAAAGAGGTATTTCCCGAAGCAACTGCCTTATCTCTGAAACTCTCAGGAAACATCCCAAGGTATATCGCATTTGCAATATTCAGATGAAAACCAAATCCTCCTGATATATATATCTTGGAGATATCTTTACTTTCTATGCCACACTCCTTTAACAGTGTGGTAATACCTGCCCCTATGGCAGCTTTGGCAAGAAGAAAGCCTTGTATCAGCTCCATATCGATGACCATATCACGACCTGCGTGATAGCCGTTTTTAAAATATGGCTCCGCAAGGATTCCCTGCTTATCTATCACGTTACGCTTTCTAAGTATGGTAAGCATATCAAAAAGACTTGTTCCCTGCATACTTCCACTTCTGAAACAGCCCTCAAAAGCAGGCCCGCATGCACACGAAGTAGCATACCCCTTTTTATGATTTGCAAGGATGATTTCACCGTTTGTACCTAAGTCTATCAGCATTTTGTAGCTGTCGTCATTACCTACCCCGGTTACAAAAGCACCGGCGGCCACATCAGCTCCTACAAATGCACTTACATTTGGAAGGCATACAACGCTGGTATCTGCCAAAAAGGATACATCGTCTGCCACCTGGCAAAACAACGCAGCACCGTTTAACACTTCCACATCCCTGTTTTTTATGGTAAATGGGTATCCTGCCAGATTTTCAAGGGTATATCCCTCTATAATTGACAGCATTGTCGTATTTCCTGCTATTACGATGCGTTCTATCGACGTTTTTCCCTGCTCCGTAAGTGCCATCATACCCTTATACAAATCCAAAAGTACAAGTTTTTTTAATTCCTGAAATCCCAAATCTGATATTCCGTAGGCAATACGTGATATCACATCAGCACCATGAGAAATCTGTGAATTATAGGTCTGATAGCTGCCGCATACCTGATTGCAGCTAAGTGCAATCAGCTCCATAGCGATTGTTGTCGTTCCCACGTCTATTGCTATGCCATAATTTTTCATGTCATCCGCCCTGTGGGTACTGTCAGTTCCGGCTTCTCCTGTCATATCAGAAATATATGTATTCAGAATATCCGGTTTTTTATCATGCAGCGATATCTGCATATTCTCTGTAATTTCATGCTTACAGCTCCTGATATAAACGGAATGTAACTCATCATATACCGTACAGGCATTACATCTCCCCATTCCGCCGCAATTTCCTATAAACTGTATGCCGTTTTTTACAAGTACGTCAAACAACAGCTCACCTTGATTGCAATATATCGTTTTAGAACCATTTACATGAATTTCTATCATAATTAGTTATATATTCCCTTTGTCATTGTTTCCTTTGGCTTATATCCCTTTTCAGCCAATGTATTGATAATAAGCTGCTTATGCTCAGGGCCAAAGGCTTCCATTGTGATAACCAGCTCCACGGCGGAATTTCTGTTTATGGATACAAACTGGTTATGCTCCAGCTTGATGATATTACCCTGAAGGTCAGCAATGATCTTGGATATATTCATCAGCGCACCCGGCTTGTCAGGAAGCAATGTTGATACCGTAAATATTCTGCTTCTTGCTATCAGTCCGTGCTGTACTACTGATGCAAATGTAATCATATCCATATTTCCGCCTGATAATATACTGACTACCTTTGCGCCCTTCACATCAAGATGCTTGAGTGCCGCAACGGTAAGAAGTCCCGAATTTTCTACCAGCATCTTATGATTTTCAAGCATATCAAGGAAGGAAACAATAAGCTCGCTGTCTTCGATTGTGATGATACCATCCAAATTCTTCTCAATATATGGGAATATCTTTGTACCCGGTGTTTTAACTGCCGTACCGTCTGCGATAGTATCAACCATAGGCAATGTCGTTACCTTTTTATTCTTAAGAGAAACCTGCATACAGTTTGCTCCTGCAGGCTCAACACCTATTACCTTAATATTCGGATTCATCATCTTGGCAAGTGTCGATACACCTGTTGCCAGTCCGCCGCCGCCGATTGGAACAAGGATATAATCTACAAACGGAAGCTCCTTAATAATTTCCATCGCAACAGAGCCTTGTCCCGTAGCTACATCCAAATCATCAAACGGGTGAATAAATGTATATCCTTTATCCTCTGCAAGTTCAAGAGCATATGCACATGACTCATCGTATACGTCTCCGTAAAGTATAACCTCTGCACCATAGGATTTTGTCCTGTTTACTTTAATAAGTGGTGTTGAAGACGGCATGACAATCGTTGCCTTAACACCATATGCTTTTGCGGCATATGCTACTCCCTGGGCATGATTTCCGGCTGATGCCGTTATCAGTCCACGTTGTCTTTCTTCATCACTTAATGTACTTATTTTGTAATAAGCACCTCTTATTTTGTAGGCACCTGTAAGCTGCAGGTTTTCAGGCTTAAAGAACACTTTATTTCCTGTAAGATTACTGAAATATTCACTCTCAATCAGCTTTGTAGGAAGTACAACCTTGCTGATGATGTCATAAGCCTCTTCAAATTTTTTTAGTGTCAATTCCTCTGTCATTGTATATGTCTCCTTTTTATATGGCATCAAGATAATCATCAATTACCTGTATGCATATTTATTTCATGTCAAAATTAAAAAATATCTACATATTCTCTTCAAGTAATATATCAAGCTCTGTTCGATCCTCATCAAAATCTGCAAACAAGGCATTAACATAAGCCGATGGATCAAACCGCTGTAAATCACCAATCTTCTCGCCTATTCCGATAAACTTAACCGGTACATTCAGTTCTGACTGAATTGCAATCGCAATACCACCTTTTGCGGTTCCGTCCAGCTTAGTAATCACAATACCGTCTATTTCCGTTACATTGCTGAACTGTCTTGCCTGTTCAAGAGCATTCTGACCTGTTGTTCCATCCAAAACAATCAGTGACTCCACATTTGCATCAGGATAATCTCTTGATATAATCCTTCTCATCTTTGCCAGCTCATCCATAAGATTCTTCTTATTATGAAGTCTTCCTGCCGTATCTACAAGAAGGATATCGGTATTCCTTGCCTTTGCGGCAGCTACGGCATCATATACAACGGCTGACGGGTCAGCACCCTCATTATGGGATATCATCTCTACCTGCGCTCTGTCAGCCCATGTCTTAAGCTGGTCTATTGCGGCAGCCCTGAACGTATCAGCGGCAGCTATCAATACACGTTTGCCTGCATTTTTATACTGTGCAGCCAGCTTTCCTATGGTTGTTGTCTTGCCGACACCATTGACGCCTATCACAAGTATAACCGTTTTTTTGCTTTCAAAATCATAAGCTGTCTCATCCACCATCATCTGGTCCCTGATTATGTTTATAATCAGTTCCTTACATGCTGCAGGCTCCTTTATTCTGGCTTCTTTTACCTTCATTTTGAGGTCTTCAATCACTTTTTCCGTAGTCTCATAGCCCATATCCGCCATGATAAAGGTTTCTTCCAGCTCTTCGTAGAAATCATCATCTATATGAGAAGCCCCAAATACAGATGCAAAGCTGTCTACGATGTTATTCCTTGTCTTGCTTAAGCCTTCTTTTAATCGTTTAAAAAAGCCCTTCTTCTCCTTCTCTTCCGCCATATGTTTACCTCCATTTTTTATTTGTCCAAATCATTTTCTATCAGATTTACGGATACAAGCGTTGATACACCCTTTTCCTGCATGGTAATACCATACAGAATATCCGCAGCCTCCATGGTTCCCTTTCTATGAGAAATCACGATAAACTGTGTATCCTTTGTAAGTCTGTCCAGATACTTTGCAAATCTTCTTACATTGGAATCATCAAGTGCCGCCTCAATCTCGTCAAGCAAACAAAATGGTGACGGCTTCAGGCTCTGTATTGCAAATAACAGGGAAATGGCTGTCAGCGATTTTTCTCCACCGGAAAGCTGCATCATATTCTGAAGCTTCTTTCCCGGCGGCTGTGCTATGATTCTGATACCCGTTTCGAGAAGGTTCTCATCATCAACAAGCTCCAAAGCTCCTCTTCCTCCGCCAAACAGCTCCTTAAACACCTTATCAAACATAAACTGAATCTCTTTGAATTTCTCTGCAAATTGCTGCTGCATGGATTTCTCCAGTTCGGCAATCACGCCCAGAAGATTGGTCTCGGCCTGTACAATATCATCATGCTGTGCCTTTAAAAACTCATATCGTTCCGCAACCGCCTTATAGTCCTCTATGGCATTTACATTGACATCACCAAGCGATTTTATCTTTGTCTTTACAGCCGTAATCTCTTTCTTAAGAGAGGAAAGCTCTGTCATAGTCGTATCCTTTAATTCCAAAGCAGACGTATAGGTAAGCTCGTATTCCTCCCACATATAATTATTCAGATTGTCCGATTTCTCTGTATTCTTTTCTATTGCTGCATTTAATTTATATGAGGCCTTTTCAAGACCTGCTATCTTCTCAGAAAGTTCATCCCGCTTTACAAAAAATTCCTTATGATTTCTGTTCAGTTCTTCTCTCTTGTCGGAGAACTCCGTAAGCTTGTCCTCCGTATCAAGAATATTTTTCCTGCCTTCTGCTATACTGTCCTCTATATCTCGGATTTGCTGCTCCAGCTTTGAAATCTCACAAACCGCTTCTTCGATCTGACCTGTATATTGCTGCATCTCCTCAGAAAGGCGTTCCTCATCCTGCCTGATTCTTCGTATATTTTCAAGTATAAAATCTTCCTTCTGCTTCATTGTATTGAATTCAATGAGAAGTGCCGATACTGTTTCATTTGACTTTGTCAGCTTTTCTCTTTGCTCTTCAACGATAGCCTCCAGTTCCTCTATACGGACTTCACATTCCTTCTTTTGCGCTTCATGCTTTTTATTATTATCAGCCAGATTATTCTTATTGTGATTGATCTCTGTGATCTGGTTATTCAGCTCACCGATTTCTTTTTCTATAGAAGCAAATGCACTTGCGGATTCCTGCATGCGGGCATTTACCTGTTCTATACTCATGGTAATGGTATTTTTCTCAAGGTACGCCTTCTGCAGTCTGACATTCAGCTCTTCTATAGAGGAACGAAGCTCATCTCTTCTTATCTTTAACGCTTCATCCAGCTTTGCAGCTTTTGCAGCAGTATCATTTAACGCTTTAATCTGCTCCTTAAGCTCATCCAGCTCTCTTTTTCTTCCTAAGAGATTGCTTGAATTCCGGAAAGCACCACCGGTCATGGAACCACCCGGATTGATAAGTTCACCTTCTATTGTAACAAGCCTCAGACTTTGATTATACTTTCTCGCTACAACAAGGGCATTATCTATATTATCTACTACAACAATACGCCCTAACAAATTTTTCACAAGAGCATGATATCTTTTGTCAACGGTTACCAGCTCCGATGCGATTCCTATAACACCTTTTTCACCAAGGACATCATTTCTTACCTGTCCCCTGTCTGTTATGGTGTTAAGCGGAAGGAAAGTTGCACGTCCCAGCTTATTTGTCTTTAAATAGGATATCATCTTCTTGGCAGTACCATCATCCTCCGTAACAATGTTCTGAATACTTCCACCAAGAGCTGTTTCTACTGCGATTTCATATTCCTTATTTACATCTATAATATCTGCCACAACACCAATAATACCCGGATTTGACTCCTTCTGCTCCATGACCTTGCGAATACTGTTTCCATATCCGTCATACCGTTCAGTAATATTGCGGAGTGCTTCCATCTTGGAACGCGTCGCAGAAAGCTTCTCATTCGTATTATGTATCAGCTCTCTGTTTACCTTATTTCTATTCTGGTTATCAGCAAGCTCTGCTTCCTTCTCGTCAAGACTTCCTGTAATTTCTTTTACATCTGCCTCAAGAAGCTCAAGCTGTCCGTTTAACTCGTCATATTCCTTTCTGTCATTGTTGTCATCACTCTTAAACTGAAGAAATCTCTGGTTCAGCTGTGTCTTTCTGAAATTAATATTTTCAAGCATGGCATCATATCTGCCTACCTTTGCCTGAAGTGAACCGCTTTCATGTATGTATTCTATGATATTCGTTTTGCAGTCTTCTATCTCCTGCAGACATGCTTCTATATATGCCGATATATCTTCATTTTCTTTTCGTGCACCGTTCAGTTTCTCTTCTACAGCACCCACTTCTTCATCAAAATGAGATTTTCTTTCATTATAATCAGCAAGTTCACGATTTCCGTCATCTATCTGCTTCTGAAGTCTGTCTATCTGATCATGAATATTCTTATCATTCATTTTATGTGCAATAATCTGCTGATTGATTACGTTTATCTCACCTTCTGAACGTTCCTTTGCCAGCTTATATTCATGTATCTCATTTCTTGATGTTTCTATAACCTGATTCAGCTGCTCTATCGTCTGCTCAATCTTCTCATATTCTTCTTTCGTCTGTTCATAGGACTGTTTATTTTCAATAATATCGTCATCAACAATTTTTTGTTTCTTGATATCCTCTTCTAAAACAGCCTTAATCTGCTCTATTTCTATCAGAAAAGCATTGACATCCAGTTTCTTAAGCTCTGATTTAAAAAGCAGATATTTTCTGGCGATTTCAGACTGCTCCTTCAGCGGGCCAACCTGTTTTTCCAGCTCGCCGAGAATATCATTGACACGACTTAAGTTTTCTCTTTCCGCTTCCAGTGACTTCTCAGCAGCAGCTTTATTTTTCTTGAACTTAACAATACCTGCCGCCTCGTCAAAAAGCTCACGCCGTTCCTCAGGCTTACCATTTAATATTTTTTCAATCTGACCCTGTCCGATAATGGAATAGCCTTCTTTTCCGATACCTGTATCAAAGAAAAGAGAATGAACGTCCCTCAGCCTGCTGACAGTACCGTTTATAAGGTATTCCGACTCTCCTGAACGATATACACGTCTTGCTACGGTTACCTCATTATAATCAACAGGCAGAGAATGGTCACTATTATCCAGCGTAATGGCAACATATGCCGAACCCTGTGGTTTTCTAAGCTGTGTACCCGAGAAAATAACATCCTCCATCTTCGCACCACGCAGACTCTTGGCACTCTGTTCGCCCAGAACCCATCTTACGGCATCGGCAACATTACTCTTACCTGAACCGTTGGGTCCTACGATACATGTTATTCCATGATTGAATTTGAAATTGATTTTATTTGCAAAGGATTTGAATCCGTTGACTTCTATGCTCTTTAAGTACATAATTTAAACCTGCTTTTTCTTTAGTTGTAATAAGGCATTATATGCTGCTGTCTGTTCAGCTGCCTTTCTCGATACCCCTTCGCCTCTGGCTATAGCCATGCCGTCAATAACTGCATCTGTAATATATTTTTTGTTATGGTCCGGTCCGACCTCATCTACCAAATGATAGGACAGCACCTTCCCTTCCTTCTGCATCAACTCCTGAAGCGTCGATTTTGCATCGTAAAACAGGGATTTTGTTTCTATATCTTTCAGCAAATAGGTGTTTACAAATGTTTTTGCCGGCTCGATACCTCCATCCAAATAGATGGCTCCTAACACAGCCTCAAACAAATCACACAAAATCGAGTTTCTGTCTCTTCCTCCGGTCATTTCTTCACCCTTGCTTAAAAGTACGAACTCTCCAAATCCTAAGGATTTTGCAATCTGAGAAAGTGTAAATTCACAGACAAGACTGGCGCGAAGCTTGGTAAGCTTTCCCTCTTTATAATCCTTATTATAGGTATAAAGATATTCACTCACTATAAATTCAAGAATGGCATCTCCCAAAAACTCCGACCTCTCATAGGATTCCGGTTTATTCATTTTTCTTTCATTCATATAGGATGTATGAGTAAGAGCGGTTATCAGATAATCGATATAATTAAATGTATATCCTATTTTTTTCTCTAACTCGTGATAATTTCTATTATTCATTTGCCTTTACCATTTCTTTTCCTAATTCCTCGGCTATTTTTTCATTTACGGCATTTTCCTTAAAATTAATACATTGGAAAATTGCGCTCTTTACCTCCTCATTATGAGAATTGCCATGAATTTTCACAACAAGTCCTTTCAGTCCCAAAAGTGGTGCACCACCTTTATTTTTTGCATTGAATCTCTCTTTCAGACCATTCAAAGAGCTCTTTATCAGGGCCCCGCCTATTTTTGTCTTAAAAGAAGACATAATTGTATTTTTAATTTCTGAAAGAAGCATTTTGGCAAGGCCTTCGTACAGCTTTAATATTACATTTCCGACAAATGCCTCACATACAATAACATCGGCTGCACCATTTGGGATTTCCCTTGCTTCTATACTACCTATGAAATTGATTTCCTTGCATTCTTTCAAAAGCGGATATGTCTCTTTCACAAGAGCATTTCCTTTTTCCTCTTCATCACCTATATTGACTATGGCAACTCTTGGATTTTTCACCTTTTCAATATTTTCCATATATATAGAACCCATCTTGGCAAATTGAAGAAGATGCTCCGGTCTGGCATCCACATTGGCACCACAATCAATTAGAAGCGAGTAGCCTTTGTTTGTCGGCAAAAGAGGGGCAAGAGGCGAACGTTTCACACCCTTGGAACGCCCTACAACAAGCTGCCCTCCGGCAAGTATGGCGCCTGAACTTCCGGCTGAAATAATTGCATCAGCCTCGCCGTTTTTCACCATATTCATACCAACAACAAGAGATGAATTCTTCTTTGTCCTTATTGCAGAAACAGGAGCATCATGACAGGTAATTTCTTCCTGGGCGTCTACAACCTTTATCGCCGATTTGTCATATGTATACTTCGCAAGCTCACTTTTTATAATATCTTCTTTTCCTGTAAGGATAATTTGAGCCTTAGCACCTTCATTGATTGCCTCAACAGCTCCCCGTATAATCCATTCCGGTGCGTAATCACCACCCATTGCATCTACCACTATCTTTGTATCACTCATAACGATTCTCCTATATTTCTACATATATTTGCCATTGTCAAAAAAAGGTCTGACAGACCTTTCATTCTTGCACGCCTAGACATAAACATACAGTGTTATTATATATATAAGGATAATTAAAGTCAACAAAACGGAGACAAACTTTCCGAATAAAAATAGGAACCCGCTCTCCTGACAGAATAAAAAAAAGACCCTTCACCAAAGTGAAAAGTCTGTTTTTCTATTACTCAGCTACTGAGATAATCTCTTTCTTGTTATATGAACCACAATTCTTACATACTCTGTGTGGTACCATTAACTCGCCGCACTTGCTGCACTTTACCAATGCCGGTGCAGTCATCTTCCAGTTTGCTCTTCTCTTATCTCTTCTTGCCTTTGAGCTCTTATTCTTTGGACAAATTGACATTAATCACACCTCCTCAATTCTTCAAGATGTTTGCAAAAACTGATAATCTCGGATCCGGAACAAAATCGTCACAATCACATGATTCATTGTTCAGATTTTTTCCACACACCTTACACAATCCCTTGCAATCTTCCTTACAAAGAACCTGTACCGGAACTAAACTCATCAGTTCCTTCTCTAATAGTGCGTCCATATCGATATTACAGTCATCTAAATAATTTAATTCATTTATCTCGTAGGTATTACCAGATTCGAAAATCGCCATATCAATGAACTCATCAATCGTGACGTCAAAATCCTTCTTTACCTCATCAAGACATCTGTCGCAGAGCATCTTAAGTGTTACTTTACACTTACCTGATATACTACATTTTCGCTTACCCTCATTCTGAAGAGTAAGAATAAAATCCTCAATATTCTCTGTAACATATACATTTCCGTTAAATGAAAACTCTTTTAAATCAGAAGTTACATTTACTTCCTGTACCAATCCTTCAGTTGATAAAACCTCAGATAAATCAATTAACATAATATCTCCTAAAAATCGCACATTGGTTATTATACATATTTGGACATTCTTTGTCAACAAGAAAATTCCAAATATATGTATTTATGGCTATACGTCTATATATCCCTAACGATAGCTGCAATAGGTATAGATTGTTTTATTTTACAAGAGCAACGGTTTCTCTTGCGATGGCGAGTTCTTCGTTGGTAGGAACTATCCATACGGAAACTTTCGAGTCTTCTGTAGAGATTTTCATTTCCTCACCGCGTGTCTCGTTGGCTTTCTCATCGAGCTTAATTCCCATAAATTCAAGACCTTCGGTAGCAAGCTTTCTTACATATGGATTATTTTCTCCTACGCCTGCAGTAAATGCGATGGCATCAACACCGCCCATAGCAGCGGCATAAGAACCGATAAACTTTTTTACATGATAAGCAAATACATCTACTGCAAGACGACATCTGTCATTTCCTTCGGAAATACCCTTGTCCAAGTCTCTGAAATCACTTGAAACGCCTGAGAGGCCGAGCATACCCGATTTCTTATTTAGGATCTGATTGATTTCTTCTACCGTTTTATCTTCTTTGCCTGCAATAAATTCAATTATGGCAGGGTCAATATCACCTGTTCTTGTTCCCATCGGCAAACCCGCAAGAGGTGTAAGTCCCATTGTTGTATCTACCGACTTACCACCCTTAACCGCTGTTATACTGGAACCATTCCCAAGATGACATACGATGACGTTACAATCCTCCGGCTTCTTACCTATGAGTTCAGCCAGTCTCTTTGATACAAAACTGTGACTGGTTCCATGAAAACCATATTTTCTGATCTTGTAGTTTACATAATATTCATATGGTAAACCATATATATATGCCTTATCAGGCATAGTCTGATGAAATGCCGTATCGAATACAGCAACCATCGGCACATCAGGCATAAGTGATTTGCACGCTCTAATTCCAATCAGATTAGCCGGATTGTGCAACGGTGCCAAATCATTACACTCTTCTATCGCCTGCATAACTTCATCCGTTATCATTGTAGACTTGGCAAATTTTTCACCGCCGTGAACGATTCTATGTCCTACAGCATCGATCTCATCCAGTGACGATATCACACCTGTTTCCTTGTCAAGAAGTGCATTCAGTACATATTTGACTGCTGCATTGTGGTCAGGCATATCAGCATCTATCGTATATTTATCTTTACCTGTTGTTGAATGTGTAAGTCTTCCGTCTATGGTAATCCGCTCACAAAGTCCCTTCGCCAATACTTCTTCTGTATCCGAATCAATAAGCTGATATTTTAATGATGAACTTCCACAATTTATAACCAATACCTTCATTTATATTTACCTCTTTAAATCCTAGTTTTTATAAGCTGTATTCCGTTTGATTCTCTGTATTAATTTATGTATTTATCTATGCATTAATCTCTGTTTTATCTATGTATTAATCTCTGTATTTATCCTTCGGTCTGGTTTTCAGTATTCCCGCCTCATGTGCCTGTGCCTGAATCGCTGTTATGGCTACAACACCTACGATATCATCGGCACAGCATCCTCTGGACAAATCATTGACAGGCTTTGTAATTCCCTGTGTAACAGGACCATATGCATCAGCCTTTGCAAGTCTCTGTACCAGCTTATATCCGATATTTGCTGCATCAAGATCAGGAAATACAAGAACATTTGCATGTCCCGCAACTTCACTTCCCGGAGCCTTGGCTGCGGCTACCTCAGGTACAAGCGCTGCATCCGACTGAAGCTCACCGTCTACCTTCAGATCAGGATATTCTGCTTTCACAATCTGCGTCGCTTCTACAACCTTCTCTACATCAGGATGCTGCGCACTGCCTTTCGTTGAATGTGACAACATGGCAACGATTGGTTCTTCTCCAACAAGAAGCTCAAAGGATTTCGCTGACTGCTCTGCTATATCGGCAAGCTCCGATGCTGACGGACTCTGATTCAGTCCCGCATCTGAAAATACAAATGCACCATTTGCTCCCATATCACAATCAGGTACAACTACAAGGAAAAATGCTGAAACAATTCTCGTTCCCGGTGCGGTTTTAAGTGTCTGAAGCGCTGCTCTAAGTACATCCGCAGATGCATTAATTGCTCCGGCTACCATACCGTCTGCATCATCATTTTTTACCATCATACATCCAAAATATAACCCGTTATTAAGAAGAAGGTCTTTTGCCTTTTCAGGAGTCATTCCCTTCTTTCTTCTCATCTCGACAAGTGCATCTACATACTCATCAAACTTATCATATGTAGCAGGATTTACAAACCTTGCTCCTTCAAGATTAAGATGTCCGGCTCTACCTAATATCTCATCCCTATCACCAATCAGTATTACATCAGCTATATCCTCTGCCAAAACCTTTGCTGCAGCTTCGATGGTTCTCATATCCGATGTCTCCGGTAAAACAATAGTCTTTTTGTCCTGTCTTGCCCTTATCTTAAGCTGTTCAATAAACTTCATCGTTTATATCCCCTTTCGATTTTTTCTCTAAAACACACTAGTTTTAGTTTAAACTATTCAGCAATTATTTTCAATAAATTTCCACAAAGAAATTATCTTTTTATTGATACAATATGTTGAAAACTACCATTTTTATATGAGAGATGTCTCCTTGATTCTCTAAAACCTTATCACAATGTTCTCTAAAAAATTCCTCAGGCTCCTGTGAGGCAATAACAGTCTCGGCTCTTTGTCTTGTATACCCCCGAAAATCCATAAGTCTTTTGATTCGAAGCTCCCTACTGCAATATATATACCACAGCTCGTCACATATCTTTTTATAGCCGTCCTGAATCAAAAGAGCCGCTTCTATAACAAACAGCTCTGTCCCAAGCTTTCTTTGTTCATCAATACTTTGTAATATTTTCTGCTTTACGGCAGGATGTACAATGGCATTTAGTTTTTCCAGTTTTTCTCTGTCATGAAATACCAAACCGCCCATTTTCCCTCTGTCAATTGTTTTATCCTCTGCAAGAACACGGCTGCCAAATTCCGCAACGATCTTTTTATAGGCAGTCTCGCCCGGCTCCATAAGCCTGTGAGCCAGACTGTCAGCTTCAATGATATATGCGTTATGTTCTTCCTTGAGTATGTTCAGGACTACCGACTTTCCCGAACCTATTCCGCCTGTAATTCCTATTATCTTCATTATCCCCAGCCTTATCCATTACTTTGCATCATACCAGTTATCTCCGACAGCTAATCCGATTTCAAGAGGAATTGAAAGCTTTGCCGCATTCATCATCTCTTCGGTAACGATATCCTTTACGATATCCACTTCATCGGCAGCCGTCTCTATTAAAAGTTCATCATGAATTTGAAGAATCAGTCTTGATTTCAGTTTTTTCTCCTTCAGCTTCATATTGATACGTATCATGGCAATCTTGATAATGTCAGCCGCAGTTCCCTGAATCGGTGAGTTCATTGCCACCCTCTCCCCGAAGCTTCTCTGCATAAAGTTCGATGAAGTGATTTCAGGAACAGGTCTGATTCTTCCAAACATGGTTTTTACATAACCGTTTTCCTTTGCATGTTGAACCTGTTCATCAAGAAACCGCTTTATATCCTGATATGTTTCAAAATATTTATCTATATACGCAGAGGCTTCCTTCCTTGATATACCAAGGTCCTCGCTAAGTCCAAATGCGCTTATCCCATACACGATTCCAAAGTTTACCGCCTTTGCATTTCTACGTTGAAGGGAAGTCACCTCCGAAACAGGCACATCAAACACCTCAGAGGCAGTCTGTGAATGTACGTCTATTTCCTCAAGAAATGCCTTCTGCATGACCTTATCATCCGACATATGTGCAAGGACACGCAATTCGATTTGGGAATAATCTGCATCTACAAATACATACCCATCCGCAGGTATAAATGCTTTCCGAATTAGTCGTCCAAGCTCCATACGCATAGGTATATTCTGAAGATTCGGCTCCGTTGAGCTGATTCTTCCCGTAGCCGTTATCGTCTGATTAAAAGTACCATGGATTCTTTCATCATCACTGATATAATTGACAAGTCCTTCCGCATATGTGGAATTCAGCTTCGTAAGCTGCCTGTACTCCAATATATCGGAGATAATAGGATGCTCGTTCTTAATCTTTTCAAGTACATCCACACTTGTAGAATATCCGGTCTTCGTCTTTTTTCCTCCGGGAAGACCCATTTCTTCAAATAACACAGGTCCAAGCTGCTTAGGTGAATTGATATTAAAATCATGACCTGCATAGGCAATAATATTTTTTGACAGCTCGTCTATACGTCCCTGCAATTTTTTGCTGTACTCCTGTAATGCATCCCTGTCTACTCTTATGCCACGTTTCTCCATATCATAAAGAGCGTAAACAGTCGGAAGCTCCACCTCATGATACAGTGTATATAAATCCATTTCTTTTAATTTGTCCCTTACAGGTTCAAGACTTTTATATGGAACAAGTGCTTTATATGCAAAAAGCTCCATAAATGATTCACTGATAAATGTAAACAAATTAAGTTCCTGCTTACCGATAAGCTCTTTTTCGTCAGGAATATTGATACCAAGATAATCTCTTGCTATATCATCATAATCATAGCTGTCCTGCATAGGATTGATCAGATATGCCGCAACCCCGATATCAAATACATCCGAAATATGCTCATCAAAATGAACGGTCTTTAATGCTTCCTTCAAATCAATAAAGCATACCGCTATATGTTCCTTTGCCACATCATCAAAGAAAACAGTCAGCTTATCCTCTGTTATATCATTGCCGCACTGTATAATATAAACAGCATTGTCTGATACTGCCACGGATGCACCCATAACACAGCCGTCAGAAGCTGCAATATATGCACCTATCTTTCCACTTTGTTTTGCCTCTTCCAAAAGCCTGTTTAAGTCATCATTTTTTGTCATAACATGCAATTCAGGTTTCAGCGCTGCACTTACTTCCTGACTGTCAAATCGATTCATCAGGCTCTTAAATTCAAGATTCTTAAACAGCTGATAGGTATTGTCATTAAACATATCCTTAATATCAGCATCATTGATATTCACGTCAAGTTCGCAGTCCAGCTTTATAGTCGCAAGCTCCTTTGATAAAACAGCCTGTTCACTATATTCCTTCAGATTCTTCTGCGCCTTCGCAGGCTTGATTTCATCCACATGGGCTATTGCATTTTCTACAGAGCCATATTCCATTATAATCTTGGCGGCAGTTTTTTCTCCAATTCCCGGAACACCCGGTATATTATCAGAGGTATCACCCATCAGACCTTTCATATCAATAAACTGAACCGGTGTTACGCCATAGAGATTTTTTACATCCTCCGCATAATAATTCTCAACGATTGTTCCGCCTTGCTTTGTCTTTGGTATTCTTACTAATATACTTTCCGTTGCAAGCTGCAGCAAATCCCTGTCACCCGATACAATTACAACCTTATAGCCTTCCTTTTCTGCAATACGGGAAATCGTACCAATCAAATCATCAGCCTCATAGCCGCCCTTTTCAACCGTCATGACATTCATAGCCGCAAGCACTTCTTTTATAAGCGGAACCTGCATGCGAAGCTCCTCCGGCATCGGCTTTCTTGTTCCCTTATATTCCTGAAAAAGAAGATGTCTGAAGGTAGGCTGCTTCACGTCAAAGGCAACACACATATGGTCAGGCTTCTCTTCATCCATAACCTTAAATATAATATTTAAAAAGCCCAAAACAGCATTGGTATGAATTCCCTCATGATTCGTCAAATCAGGCAATCCATAAAATGCTCTGTTCAAAATACTATGTCCGTCAATTATCAATATTTTTTTCATTTTCCTTATCCTCTTCCTGACGTAATATATCTTCGAAATTGATATGGGAAGTATTATAAGATTTAACACTTTCCATAAATACCAGACCTTCGTCTACAACCTGCTCCTCATTTGTATCGTCATCATATATATTTTCCAAATATGCTAAAGTATAATCCCTATCCTTAAAAAGCCTGTCTCTGAATATCTCTGAATACATATAATCCGGCTGTTCCTTCAGTTTTTCTCTCTGGTCATATCTGTACACCTTATCCAGAACACCGCTATAAACCCATACAAGTCCCACCACAACAGCAGCAATTATGAGCATTATCGTCGAAGTGGCAATTCGTTTCACTGCTGTCATCCGAGTCATTTCTTCATCCAGCTTTTTGTTCAGTTCTTCTGTAAAATTTGTAGACAGATTATCCGATTCGTCGAGCTGTTTCATACCAACTATCAGTGTATAGTAGATCTCCAATTCTTCGGCACAGTTCTCACAGTTTTTTACATGCTTAATAAACTCCCTCAATTCTTCATCAGGGAGTTTATTATCTATAAATGCCATTATTTTGGATTGTGCCTCTAAGCAATTCATATGATTTGTACCTCTGGTTCTATACCGTTGTTCTATCTTATTTCATCACTGCCATCATCATCTGTATTCTCTATGGATTTTATCACTACATAGTAGCCTTCACCCTTTTCCGGTGTAACAAGAACCCTGTCACCCACCTTATGACCAAGGAGTGCCTTCCCCATAGGTGAAATATTACTGATCATTCCGTTTAATACATTTCCCCTGACAGTCGTAACGATTCGATAGGTTTCTTCCTCATGATCCTCTTCAAAATAAACTGTAACGGTGTTGTTGATACCAACCTCGTCATCAGCCGATTCATCCGATATCACATGAGCCGTTCTAACCATTCTGTCCAAATATCTGATTCTGCGCTCATTTGCATTTTTATCTTTTTTTGCTGCGTAATACTCAAAATTCTCGCTTAAGTCCCCCTGCGCTCTGGCTTCCTTTACAGCCTCCAGCTTTTCCTTCCGGACAACGACCTTGCGATATTCGATTTCCTCCTCCATCTTCTTGATATCTTTTTCCGTCAACTGATTATACATATTCCGTACCTTCTTCCGGTTTGATTTACAAAATTATTCTTTGCATAATTAATTTGATTTTACCACATATAAGATACAAATTACAGAAAATGTTGAATCAATTATCAAAAAAATCTAAACTACTCAGCCAAATACTCCTCCAGTGTAATTCCCCGGTCATGGATTTCTTTTGCCGCCTCTTTTCCTACATATCGGAAATGCCAGGATTCATAGGAATATCCTGTAACCGTTTCCTTACCTTTTGGGTATCTGAGTATAAAACCATATTCATAACAATGCTCCTGAAGCCATTGATTCTCAGGTGTCAGCTCTTGTGTATCGTCAAGCATCTGATTCCTTTCAGACACGATATCCACGGCAAGACCTGTTTCATGCTCACTATACCCTGACGGTGCTACCGTAAGAAGGGCATCTGCTTCTGCTTCTTCCTCAGACATGCCTATATTGATATTGTCTTCAATCTCCTGTTCCAGAAGTTGTTCCTGTTTTTCGGCTGTTCTGTAACCACTGCATACATTATAACTAAATCCCGGATTTTGTTCTTCTCCATCAAACCACATGGCTTTTAAATCCTCATACATACACTCCGCTACCATCTCACCATTATTTAACTCGTGAAGTGCTACATGATAATCATCCGGGAGCTTATATAATTTATTTACTAAAACAAGAAGGCTGTTATCCCTGTTTCTTACATTTCCTGAAAATGTATCTTTGCTGTCTTCCCGTGTGTCTGCTTTGCCGCTTCCTTGCGTGTCTGCTTTACCGCTTCCTTGCGTGTCTGCTTTACTGTCTTCCCGTGTATTTTCTCCTGTTTTTTCTTCAAAATTGTCTACGGTATAATCATAAGATTCCGCCATCGTTATTACTCCATCTTCTTTTTTATTATCATATGCCTTCATTTTTGAAATCATTATTACGAATAGAAAGATTGCACATAACACAGGCATCAGAAATCCTATCATCTGTAAATATAATCTTATATATGCTTTCCGTTTTCTCAATTGCTTTTTTGTAAGTCTTCTTTTGCTGTTCATGATAAAAACCTCCTTAAATCAAAATGATTCTAAGAAGGTTTTGCATAATAATTGCCTATTTTTTGCATAATATTTGCATCATTTATTTTTTTATATATTAAATATTGTTAATACGTGTCATTCATATTTTCTGCATCTGTACTATAAATATCAATTGATATCTTAGAAACAATTTCCGATGTTTTATTTCCAATCATCATATTAAATGCCGCATATCCGCCATCACCTACTGCGAGTTCAAAATAACAAGGCAATGCTGTTGTTTCGCCATTCTCCCAATATGTAATATATAATTTCGCCCCTGTACCATAGGTATAATCTACATAGCAATTTCTTGCCTCATAAAGTTTCATCAATCTATTTCTATAATATAAATTCATAAAGCCTTGATCGCCAAACAAAGTATGTGCATCACTTAAATCCATACCCGTTGTAAAATCCTCTGTAAGTATATATTGTTTAGAAACAACACTTTCTATACTAACCTTATATGCCGTAAAGTCATTTGCATCAAACAGGATGTTATAGGTAAAATCCTCTGTAGAGAATTTTACATACCAGACATAAAAGGTCTCAAGCGGAACACTTTGCTTACTGAAGGCAGCATATGTCGCATATATAAATGCACTTTCCATCTGCTTATCATCCATATCCATACCTGTAATACCTTGTTGCTTTAAAGACAAAATTAATGCTTTTAAACCTTCTATTATTTCAGGGTTATCTTTTACAAAATCAGGATAATCAGGCTCTGAATAAATACGCCTGAATGTTATGTCATCTGCGTTAAGAATATCAACCTTTTTAACGAATGACAAATTGGAATTGACTTTCTCATCACTATAATCCTCATCAACGACATTGATATTCCCCAGCCGCTGTCTTTCATTCAGACCTCCATATATATCAGGCATACTAATCGTAAAAAAAAGCACTGCCAGCAATAATATTACGATGAAAAAGATATGCTGCCTGTCTTCTCCAATTTTCTTCTTCAATTTTTTTCTGAATTTAGTCCATTTCTTCATCTTTTTCTACCACATCTGCTTCTTTATGCTTTGGAAATATGATGGTTACCGTAGTACCTTTACCCATTGTACTATCTATTTTCCATTTTGCACCATGCACATTTACAATCTCCTTGCACAAGGTCATGCCGAGTCCTGCACCGCCCTCTTTACGTGCTCTTGATTTATCTACCATATAAAAGGCTTCCTGTAAATGCTCTATTTCTTCTTCCGGAATCCCTTTCCCTTCATCACTTATCGTCACTTTATATCCTTCCTCTGACTGATTCCCCTTAAAATATATCCTGCTTCCGGACTCAGATGCCTTTCTTGCATTATCAATTACATTTGAAAATAATGAGATGAGCAAATCTTTTTCCCCATAAATACTGCCCTTCTGGAAGCTTCTTATCAGTTTTATATCTTTATTCATCAAGCCTATTTCCACAAGGTCATAAACACATTGCAGCAGGTATGTTGCCGAAATATTATGAAACTCTAATTTTTGTTCCCTTATAAAGAACAATTCCATCAGCTTATAGGAAAGTGACTCCAGTCTGCGTCCCTGAGAATAGATATAACCGGAAGCCTTTACCATCTCCTCATGGTCTAAATTCATCGAACTGAGTATCTCCGCATAGCCTATGATAGCCGTAAGCGGTGTCTTAAGCTCATGTGCAAATGCCGATGTAAATGCTTCCTGATTTTTGGCGTGCTGCTCTATTTGATTCATTTTATCATTCAAACTGTCCGCCATCGTATTAAAATCCTCAGCCAGCATGGCAACCTCATCCTTGCCCACTACCTTTGCACGTACCTTCACATCTCCCTTTGCAACCCTTCTGGCAGTCCTTGACAATAAGCTGATACGATTTGTTAAAACATAAGAAATAAACGCACAAACAAGACCACAGACTACAAGCAATATTACCATGATAAAATGATACAGCCTGAGCATGTCGTCTCTCTGATTATATATGGCATTCATATTTGTAACCGTTTCAATATAATATTTTGCATATTCTCCATATGTTGCAGCACAGCTTATAACATGAAGATTATAATCATCTCCATTTTTCAATAATGTATATATCTTTTGGTCATCCTGAACAATCTCAATCAGATTTGTTACAGGGTTTTCATCGTTACTATAAACCACCTCGCGGTTCATATCCCAAACCGTTACATAATTATTTTTTTTACCCGGGCCTACCATCAATGACTGAACGATATTGGTAATAAATGAATCAACACCCGAAACATCATAGTATGCAAATGATTCGACGGAACTGATAAATGTTCTTCTATACATATCATTTTCATTCAGTCTTATTTCCAGTTCTCTTTCGTAATTGGACTGAAAAGATGCCTGTATCATCCATGTGCCACATACCCCGAACGCAATAGCAATCATTACGAAAAAGCTGATAAATGCCTTCCAAAAAAATTTCATTATTTTATACTTATACCTCTAATCTATATCCTATTTTATATACCGCTTTAATATAATTTTCCCAGCCAAGCTTTCGTCTTAATCTTTGAACATGTAAATCTACAGTACGGCTGTCCCCCATATAGGTACTGTCCCATACATTTTCATAAATTGTCTCTCGATAAAGCGCAATATTTTTATTTCTTACAAATAATAACAATAAATCAAATTCCTTCATCGTAAGCGGAACATGCACACCGTTCTGCAGAACCACGCGTGATGAAACATCTATTTCCACATCAAGTATACTTAGTTTATTTGATGTCTTATTATAACGTCTGAGCACAGACTCCACTCTTGCAAGCATTTCAACCATTTCAAACGGCTTTGTAATATAATCGTCTGCTCCCGCCTTTAAGCCTTTTACCCTGTCGTTCAGCTCACTAAGTGCCGTCAGGAATATAACAGGGACTCCTATTGACTTAAGATAATCCATAAGCTCATATCCGTCTATTCCCGGAAGCATGATATCCAGAAGCACTAAATCAAAATGCTCATTTGCAATAATATCTGCGGCCTCCAATCCATCAAATGCCTGACTACAGCTATATCCTGCTCTCATTAAATTTATCTTGATAAGATTTGAAATCGGTTCTTCATCTTCTACTATTAAAATTTTAATCATGCCATTTCCCCATTTCTTTTGTATACCTTTGTATGCATATGAATATACTCATGACAGGTCGTCTGCATACAAAAAGGACATATTTCTTAAATTACGATTAATATATACATACTTTTTGCATCAAAGTTGTAACAAAAAGGAAAAAACAAAAAAATTTTTAATGTATAAAAAGAATAAAAGGAAGCAAATGATATCCGCATGGGATTAAATCAAATGCTCCCTTTTTTAAATGCTATATAAAATTAGTTATTGATAAGCTTATCCTCGCCGTTCCAGCTATAGAGCTTACGAACTTCCTCGCCAATCTTCTCTGAAGGATGCTCAGCAGCAAGCTTTCTCATAGCCTTGAAATGAACCTGACGGCCTGCATCTGACATATCTGTAAGGAATTCCTTTGCAAATGTTCCATCCTGGATATCGGAAAGAATCTTCTTCATAGCCTTCTTTGTATCCTCTGTAATAATCTTAGGACCTGTGATGTAATCACCATATTCTGCTGTATTGGAGATTGAATATCTCATTCCTGCAAAACCTGACTGATAAATCAGGTCTACAATCAGCTTCATCTCATGGATACACTCAAAATATGCATTTCTTGGGTCATAACCAGCCTCACAAAGTGTCTCAAAACCAGCCTGCATCAATGCACATACACCGCCGCAAAGAACTGCCTGCTCACCAAATAAGTCTGTCTCTGTCTCTGTTCTGAATGTTGTCTCAAGAACACCTGCTCTGGCACCACCGATTGCAAGTGCATATGCAAGAGCTTTATCAAGAGCCTGACCTGTTGCATCCTGTTCTACAGCTACAAGACAAGGAACACCCTTACCTGCCTGATACTCTGAACGTACTGTATGTCCAGGTCCCTTAGGTGCTACCATTGTTACATCTACATCCTTTGGTGGCTTGATTGTTCCAAAATGAATATTGAAACCATGAGCAAACATAAGCATGTTGCCTGCTTCCAGATTTGGCTCAATATCCTTCTTGTACATATCTGCCTGTAACTCATCATTAATAAGAATCATAATGATGTCAGCCTTCTTTGCAGCTTCAGCAGCTGTATATACTTCAAATCCCTGAGCTTCAGCCTTTGCCCATGACTTGCTTCCCTCGTAGAGACCAATGATAACATTGCATCCTGACTCTTTTGCATTAAGGGCATGAGCATGTCCCTGGCTACCATAACCAATGACTGCGATTGTCTTACCGTCTAATACTGATAAGTTACAATCTTCCTGATAATAAATTTTTGCTTCTGCCATTTGTTTGTCCTCCTAAATTATAAATGACTATTATGTATATATTAATTACCTGTAGGCAATTAAATGCAAATTAACTTCTGTTTCCTCTTACAAGACCTGTAAGACCTGTTCTTACAAGTTCAATAATTTCAAAACCATCTAAAAGATTAAGGAATGCTTCACATTTTGTCGTTGCACCTGTAAGCTCAATAATAAGCGACTCCTTTGAAACATCTACTATGTTAGCTCTGAATATATCCGCAATAGAAATAATATCCTTACGAATTGATGCGTCAGATTTAACTTTTACAAGAACAAGCTCTCTGCAAACAGATTTTCCCGGCTCTAATTCAACAATCTCCACTACATCTTCAAGTTTATTAAGCTGCTTCTTAATCTGAATTAAACTTGCCCCATCACCACTTACAGCAACAGTCATTCTTGAATATGCAGGATTCTCTGTAACACCAACCGTCACACTATCGATATTATATCCTCTACGACTGAATAATCCTGAAACTCTACTTAAAACTCCTGATGTATTATCTACAAGAAGTGATAAAACCATATTACCCATATAAACAGTACCACCTTTCAATGCCTATAACTATATAAAATAGTCCAAAGCTTATTATAGTAAGTATAAACTTTATTGTCAATTTGAAAAACAAAATTATTCGATTTTCAGCAATTTCTTTACAAGAACAACCGCTTCGGCAGCATCCCTGGAATAACCGTCTGCCCCGATTTCCTCTGCATAACTCTCTGTAATAACTGCCCCGCCTATGATTACAAGATACGGAAGCTTTCTCTCTCTGACAGCTTCGGTTACCTCCTTCATCTTGACCATGGTTGTCGTCATCAGCGCCGACAGACCGATGATACTGGCATGATGCTTTTTTGCTTCCGCAAGAATCGTTTCACATGGCACATCTTTTCCAAGGTCTATTACATGAAAACCATAATTACGAAGCATCAATACAACCAGATTTTTTCCGATATCGTGGATATCACCTTCTACGGTTGCTATCACAATCGTCGGCATATCCTTATCGTCCTTATCCTTTAAAATCAGCGGACTGATAACGGAAATTGCCATTTCCATTGTTTCGGCGCTTCCGATTAGCTGTGGAAGAAAATATCTCTTTTCCTCAAACAGTTTTCCAACCTTGTTTATGGCAGGAATCAAATCTTCATCGATAATGCTTTGGGGATTTACGCCGCTGTCTAAAGCGGCATTTACATCATCAAGAATACTCCTCTTATTTCCCTTTACCACATCCGTATATATACGCGATGTATTCTCCGGGTCATCAGAAGCAGGGTCGGAACTTCCTGCCGCTTTCACTGCTCCGGTTGAAACACCTGAGGTCATTTCAAGCGGTTTTACATTTTCAATATATCTGATATCCGACGTTTCTTTATTCAGCAGCATATCTGAAGCATATGCCGCATTCATCAGCATCGTCTGCGAAGGATTTGCAATTGCCATCGTCAGACCTCTTTCGATTGCCATCGTCAAAAATGCCGTATTTACAAACATTCTTTCAGGCAATCCAAAAGAAATATTAGAAAGTCCGCAAATTGTTGCAAGTCCCATGTTATGACAATATGCAATCGTCTTTAAACAATTTACGGCAGCCGTTTTTTCTGCTCCGACAGTAGCAACAAGACCGTCTACGATAATATCCTCTTTGACAAAGCCCATCTCAAATGCCTTCTCCAAAACGGTATTTATGATTTGCTCTTTCTCGTCCGAATCCTTCGGAAGCCCCTCATCCGAAAGAGGAAGCAATATAAACATGGCACCATATTTTCTGACAACTGGAAGCACCTGCTCTATTTTCACCTTTTCAAGTGATACCGAATTTACCAACGCTCTTCCCGGATATATTCTGAGAGCTGCCTCAAGAACCTCAGGAGAGCTGGAATCAATACATAAAGGAAGGTTGACAGCCTGTGAAACCTCATAAATAACCTTAAGCATCATTTCCTTTTCATCGATACCATTCATACCCACGTTTATATCAAGTATCGATGCGCCCCGCTCCACCTGTTCTTCCGCCATCGTCATTACAAGGTCGAGTTTTCCTTCTCTAAGCTCTGCCTGAAGCTTCTTTTTTCCTGTAGGATTGATTCGTTCACCTACTACCATAAATTTTCCGTCTATTTCTATCTTCTGTGTATATCGTTCTGAAGAAATACACCTTTTATGTGCGTCAGATACAGCAGGTACTTTCATAGTGGCAGCCATGTCAGCCAGTGCCTTAATATGGCGTGGCTCCGTTCCGCAGCAGCCTCCCACCATATTTGCCCCTGCTTCTATGACCTGCTTCATATCCAGTGCAAATTCTTCCGGCGTCATCAGATAGGTGCTTTTGCCATTTACCAGCTCAGGCATCCCTGCATTCGGCTTTGCAAACACCGGAATAAAAGCAATTTCCTTCATTTCTTTTATTATGGATACCATTTTGTCAGGTCCCGTTGAACAGTTTACGCCTATGGCATCCACACCAAGATTCTGAAGTACATCCACAGCCGTTTCAGGTGTTGTGCCGTACAATGTTCTGCCGTCTTCGTTATAGGTAAGGCTTACCATAATCGGAAGGTCACATATTTCCCGTGCTGCGATTACCGCAGCTCTGGTCTCCGCAAGGCTCATCATGGTTTCCACAACAAGCATGTCCACTCCGGCCTCAAGTATTGCATATATCTGTTCCTTATATACATCCACGAGCTCCTCGAAGCCTAAATCGCCCATAGGATATAACATTCTGCCTGTCATGGTAAGGTCGCCTGCCACATATCCATGACCACATTCCTTTACCGCCTGTTTCGACAGATTGCACAAGCTTATATTCATCTCCTGAAGCTTATCTGCAAGCCCATATTCTTCAAGCTTTATCCTGTTACATGTAAAAGTGGGTGCATACAAAATATCCGTTCCTGCATCAAGATATGATTTCTGCAAATCGATCATCACTTGAGGATGCTCCAGAATATATTTTTCCGGACAGACTCCCATCGGCATACCTGCAGCCATAAGATTTGTTCCTGTAGCTCCGTCAAGTATCATTATTTTTTTATGAAAAAGCGCTCTAAACTCTAATCTATCCATTTAATTCAAGTCCTTCATCCGTTATTTTATTTTCACCGTCGGCAGCCGCAGTCGCCAGTACATCACATCGTTCATTTCCGGGATGGCCCGCATGACCTTTAACCCATATAAATTCAACATGATGCGGTTTCTTTGCTGCAAGCAGCCGTTCCCATAAATCTCTGTTTTTTACAGGTTCATTTCCGCTTCGTTTCCAGCCTTTTTTTATCCATGAAAAAATCCAGCCCTCATTAAATGCTTTCACAAGATACTGTGAATCGGAATACAGTTTTACATTACATGGCTTTATCAGGGCTTCAAGTCCCACGATCGCAGCCATAAGCTCCATTCTGTTGTTTGTCGTTTTTATATATCCCCGACTAAACTCTCTTTCGTGAAGCGTTCCGTTTTTATCCGTATACTGAACTACCGCTCCATATCCTCCCGGTCCGTCAGGATTGCCTCTGGCAGAACCATCGGTATAAATAATTACATCCATTCGTTATATCTCCGTTTATATTCTTTCATAAAATATATCATTATTTTGATAAGCTTGTCTGACATTTGTCTGCTCATATCTATGATATCCGTGTGGGATAATTCACCGCCAAGACCTGCTGCTTTATTACATATCGAGGAAAGGCCTGCCACTTTGATACCCATGTGCCTTGCCGCTATCGCTTCACACACCGTACTCATACCAACTGCGTCAGCTCCAAGCTTTTTGTACATCCTGATTTCTGCAGGAGTCTCATATTGCGGTCCCGACACCTGAATATATACTCCCTGTTTGATATCCATTTTCTGATGATGGAATGCATCTTTTAGAATATCGATATATTCTCTGTCATATACCTGTGTCATATCGGGAAATCTGACTCCAAGTGTTTCATCATTTGCCCCGATAAGCGGCGAAGTTATAAAGGAAGAGATATGGTCTTCTATAATCATAATATCTCCCGGCAGCAATGTTTCCGCTATACCGCCGGCAGCATTTGTAAGAAGAAGTGTATCTATACCAAGCATCCCCATGATACGGACAGGAAGCACTACCGCTTCCATGGAATAACCTTCATAATAATGAACTCTTCCCTGCATCAATATTACGGGAACTTCTTCTATATATCCCAAAACGAATCTTCCTGCATGCCCGGCAACTGTAGAGGTAGGAAATCCGGGGATATCGCTATACGGAATATAGGTTGCATCTTTAACACAGGAGTAGGCATCTCCAAGTCCGCTGCCTAAAACAATGCCTGCTTTTGGAATGATATTTGTTTTCTCTTTTATATACGATATCATTTTATCTCTATCCATATAAATCCTCCTGCATATTGAAACAAATTTTAAAGTGAACATATGATAAAAGCCGGAAACACAAAAGTATTCCGGCAAATAATAAAAACGGAGATGGAGGGATTTGAACCCTCGCGCCAGTTGCCTGACCTACCGCATTTCGAGTGCGGACCCTTCAACCTCTTGGGTACATCTCCAATATATAAACCGGTATTTAATAATAGCAGATGATAGGCATACCGGGATATATCATTTCATATATGGCTGCGGCGGAACTGTAAGGAAGATTTACACAACCATGCGAGCCGCCATTCATATATATTTCGCCGCCAAATCTACCTCTCCATGTAGCATCATGAAGACCGATTCCTCCATTAAACGGCATCCAAAATGTAACTTTAGACTCATAATCTTCACCCTTTAGTATAGCAGGAGATTTCTTATATGACAACTCATATAATCCGTCAGGTGTGGAATGACCGTCTCTGACACAGCCTGTTACACAATCAGTATCTGTATAAAGCTTACCATCTATAATCATATACACATGCTGATTTGTCAAGTCCACTTCAACATAACTGTCACCTATATCATTATTTTCATTATAGGCGGCACCGGTTTGAAGAAACAATGGCGTATGTTCACAGGTATTTCCCTTTTCCAAAACTTCCTTCAAGGCAATTGTTTCACCTTCAACATCCATAACCCATCCATAGTCTTCTCCCAATTCCTCAACATATCTTCCGCTATATGTTTTAAATTTTCTGACAAGTCCTATTGTATCATATTTTTCTGCCAGACTGCCAACATATTCTTTAATGTAATAGGAAGAAAAATGCCAGTCGCCATCTTCATAGTACATCCAATCACCAAATGTATCTGCTTTAAGGTCAAAGCTTACCTCATCTATCTTAAAATGAATGACCATATCAAGATAACGGTTCAAACTTTCTATTCTGTTTTCTATTACTTCACTATCCGCCGTTATTTCGGCTTTTTTATAACATTCACTATCAGTCAAATCTACAGATGTAACGCCTTCATCAAGTGCCGCCATAACATCCTTAAGCATCAAATCAATATCAATATCAGTACCTGGTTTGTCTTTTACAATAACAGCCTTCCCATCTTCAACAGTTACATATGCATTCTTCGCATGCGTCATATGCCATTTGTCTAAGCACTCATATTCCATAATTATATTTTTAAGTAATTCTTTGTCATAAGTAACGGTATATGTAAGCTCATAATTCTTGACCGTATCAATATAAAGCGGCCATAAAAGTCCGTTTTGTTCATGCTTGATATCCATTTCTGTCAGATTTGAAGTAATAGACAAATTAATATCGGCTGGGTTAATGATATGTACATCATCGTTACGCATATAAATGGTAAGCTTATAATTATCCAGATAATCCTGCATGATTTGTCTTACCGAATCCGTCGACTGAAATGATACATCAATGTCATTGATTTTGGTTTTATAATTAAAATGAAACATAAACCATACGGCAATACCAAAATAACCGACTACAGCAAGCCCCAGTATACTGATGGCTGTTATTGCAAATATCTTCTTAAGTATCCGTTTTCTGCGCTGTTTTTTCTCCTGACTTTCAAACAGGCTGCTATCTACATATATGCCCAAATCTCCTTCAAGCGCAATTGCAGCAGCAGTCTCCGATGCCTCAGCAGCATCTTCGGTTTCCTTTGAAGCCGTTTCTTTTGTTTCGGAACCTTCTTCGGATTTGTCCGCTTCTTCCGGTTCTGAATCTTCTTTAGAATCATCTGCTTTCTCCGCTTCTGAATCTTCTTTAGAATCATCTGCTTTCTCCGCTTCTGAATCTTCTTCCGGTTCATCTGTCTTTTCCGGTTCAATTTCTTCTTCCGGTTCATCAGTTTTTTCTGATTCAGACTCTTCTATTTCCACATTTTCTGATTCCGGTTCTTTGATTTCCCCGTTTTGAATCTTAAGCACATTTTCCCCGGCTTCATCGGTTCCCGATTCCTGCGCTTCAGGTTCATCGTTTTCCTTTCCGCCATCAGGTTTTTGCTCTAATTCTTCAGCCTCCACAACGATATTCTCTTGTTCGTCATTTGTAAGATTTTCTATATTGTCGCTCACTGCTCCACCCATTCATTTTCATTTTATCTCCAGTAATATCTTATCTGTCACAAATGATTTCAAGCAATATGCTTAGCCATAATTACTATAAAGTTATTTATAAATAATTGCAACTATTATTTATACTCTTATACACGATTTAAGGTAATATATACAAGGTCAGGTTTATTATTAACCCTGAATTTAAAGGTGTGTATACCAAGTCCTGCGCTTACAATCATCCTGGAATTACCATTTTTATAAATGCCCTTATAGTATTTTGGAAAGAACCTTATCATGGGCGAAACAAATCCCCCCAGTCCCGGAAAAATTATCATACCGCCATGAATATGCCCTGAAAGGGATAAATCTGCACCCCAGATACTGTATTCCTCAAAATAATCAGGATTATGTGCAAGTAATATGCTATATGAACTCCTGTTTAACTTTGGTAAAGCATCTCTCATACAGCTATCCTCCATTGGCAGCTTTTTAAATCTCCTGTAATACTGTCTTTCCATATCAAATCCATATATGGTTATATTATTTTCATCCAGGTAAACCGCATCATTGATAAGCCATTTCACTTTATCTTTTGTACCGTTATAGAGCTGTTCCCACATATCTCCATACTGTTCTGTATACATGGCACATCTAAGTTCATGGTTCCCTTTTCCCACATATACCCTGTATTTCTCGCCCAGCTTATTCAGAAGTTTGATAGCGATATCGCATGTATATCCTTCTTTTCCTATAATGCTGTCTCCCGCTACAAGAATCATATCAGGCTTCAATGCATCAATCTTTTCAATCAGCTCTTGATTATCTTTGCCATATTCGGAATTATGTAAATCAGCTATCATAACAGCAGTGATATCTTGGGTTAGCTTTTCCGATTCCAATACATACCTCGATACCGATATTATCCTGTTTTCTCTATAGCTTTCAACAAATACAAATATAACAAATATGCAAATTAAAATCACAAAAAATATCAAAACGTATTTCAATTTATTCACTCCATCAAAAATTATTTATGACACTCCGGACATCTTATAGCATTTAAAATGCATACTTAACACCTTTTTTATACTTAGACCGAGCGTCATCTTTCTTACATCTTCATCCGCATATATATCAACGGCTCCCATACTTCTGCCATTTACAGTATACTTCATACATCCTACAATGTCATCTTTTTTAACAGGTGCCTTAAGCTCTTCAAAAAATATCAGTTCTTTTTTTATATCCTCAGGACTTTCACCATTTAACAAAACACCCGTAAAGCTATCGGATGATTTTATTTTAACATATTTTTTCTCTCCCTTATCTATTTTTACGGTATCTTCCGCAAGAATCTCTGAGTCCGTATATAATGAGCATACTGAAAACCCATAATCCAAAAGTTTACATGCCTCACTATTCCTTATTTCTTTTGTATCGGCTCCCATAATAACCGCAATTAAATCAATACCGTTTCTTGAAGCAGTTGCCGACATACAATATCTTGCTGAATCTGTAAATCCTGTCTTTAAACCTGTAGCTCCGGTATATTGCTTTAAGAATTTATTTGTATTTGCAAGGTCAAACTGCGATTCTCCTCTTGCCGTTTTATGTATGATTGAATCCATCCAAATACAGGAATACTCAAATATCTCCGGATGATTTACCGTAAGCTCTCTGGACATAATCGCAATATCCCTTGCGGAGGTCTCATGTCCGTCAACATCAAGTCCGCACGCATTTTCAAAATTCGTATTCTTCATGCCAAGTTCCTGCGCCCGTTCATTCATCTTATTGACAAATGCCTCTTCACTGCCGGCTGTATATTCTCCCATTGCTACAGCCGCATCATTTCCCGATGCAATGATAATGCATTTTATCATATCCTCTACCGTCTGTGTTTCCCCCGCTTCAAAAAAGCACTGTGAACCGCCCATAGATGCCGCATGCTCACTGATTGTTACCGTATCCTCAAGTCCATATTGTCCACCCGCAATCGCTTCAAATACAAGTAAAAGTGTCATAACCTTTGTAACGGATGCCGGTTTCATTCTCTCATCGGCATTTTTTTCATATAATACAGTACCGGTTGTAGCTTCCATTACAATACATGAAGGAGATGCAAGGTCCGGCAGCGCATCAGTGCCTGCTTCCGCATTCGTGTCCGTGCCGGTATCAGTGCCTGCTTCCGTATTTGTGTCCGTGCCGGTATTGGTGCCTGCTTCCGCATATACCTTCGTTTCTGTTACCGCTGCTATAGGAACGGCTGTAATTAAAAAGACAAATGCTACCAATAAACTTATTATTTTGTATCCTTTCCTGCACCTGATTCCTTTTTTATTCTTTCTTCTCATTTTCTCTCCAAAAGATTTGTTTGTATAAGTATATTTTCCCAAATACGTAAATATACTTTCCTCTTTCATTATTTTTCGGCTTCTGCTATAATACGAAATGTATGCAAAATAAAGGAGGAACAAATTTATGAGTATGAAATTAATTAAAAGAGTGCCAACAGGCGAAGAAATAAAAAAGCTCTATCCTCTTTCAAACGACCTTAAGGCTGTGAAAGCAAAGAGGGATGAAGAAATCCGCAAAGTTTTTACCGGTGAAGACGATAGATTTGTATTTATTATCGGCCCTTGTTCAGCCGATAATGAAGAAGCTGTATGTGACTATTTAAACAGATTGGCAAGAGTTGCAGACGATGTAAAGGATAAGATTCTTGTTATTCCACGTATCTATACAAACAAGCCAAGAACTACAGGGGATGGCTACAAGGGCATGCTTCATCAGCCGGACCCGACTAAAGCATCCGATATGCTTGAAGGCTTATATGCCATCAGAAAGATGCACATCAGAGCAATAAGAGAAACCGGACTTACTGCTGCTGATGAAATGCTTTATTCCGAAAACTGGCAGTATGTTGATGATATACTCTCATATGTTGCAATTGGTGCCCGCTCTGTTGAAGACCAGCAGCACAGACTTACATCAAGCGGTATGGATGTTCCTGTAGGAATGAAAAATCCTACAAGCGGTGACTACAATGTTATGATGAATTCATGTATAGCAGGTCAGCACCCGCACACATTCCTGTATTCAGGATGGGAAGCACATACATCCGGCAACCCGCTTACACACTGTATCTTAAGAGGTGCTTTAAATAAACATGGTCAGTCCATTTCAAATTATCACTACGAAGACTTAAAGCTTCTTGCGGATACCTACAAGAAATTTGACCTTGTAAACCATGCTGTTATCGTTGATGCAAATCATAATAACTCGGGCAAAAAATATGGTGAACAGCCAAGAATCATCAAAGAGGTCATTCACAGCTGTAATTATGACCCTGAAATAAAGAAGCTGGTGAAAGGTGTTATGGTGGAAAGCTACATTGAAGACGGAAATCAGCCTGTCGATGGTGGATGCTATGGAAAATCCATTACAGACCCATGTCTTGGCTGGGACAAAACAGAAAGACTCCTGAAGGAAGTCGCTGATCTTCTGTAATTTACATACACTTCCAGTCGAGAAATATATTGCAATAAAAAAATACAATTACCATATCCGGTAATTGTATTTTTTTATTGATCTTATTTTAATCATTATTATGTAAGTCTGCTTATTCTTACAAGCAACGTTCTGCCAAGATTGATATCCCCCATCATCTTAAACTTACCAGTCGTATATGCATATATGGGTTCCATAATGCCATCAAGAATTCTGGCAAATGCAGGAAGTGTAAATATCCATTGTACATTTCTATCTTTATACTCTCCCCTGCATACTTCCATCTTATTTTCAGCAATATGAAGATAGAAGCATCCACTGTCCTTACCTATAATATTGATTTGTACATATGCTGTATCAATATCTTCAAGACTTATCTTTTCCGATATATCAACAAATCTTTCAAAGCATTCATCAAATGTCATGGCAGATACCTATTCTATAAGAACTCAAAATCTGCTTCCTCATCACCGTCGCCAATGAGAACCTGATTACGCTTAACACCTTCTTCAATTTCACCAACAAAGATTTCTTCAACTTCATCCTCGTCGTCCTTGATAGCACTCTTACCTGCAAATGCCTGTGGCTTAACTTCTTCCTTAGGCTCTGTCTTAGGTGTCATCTTCAGCTTTGTAGGCTCCTCTGTTGTCTGTGACTTCATCTTCAGCTTTGTAATAGGGTCAGCTTCCATTGTACCTGCTGATGTGTTGGATGAAGCTGTTCCGCCTACGCCGGCACTTGAACCACTCTTAAGCTCTTCCATCTCAGCCTTCAGCTTTGCAAGCTCGGCTTTCGCATTTGAAAGAACCTCATTTGCCTTCTTCTTTGCATCATTTATAATCTTATTCGCCTCAGCATTTGCAGCATTTGCTTCTTTCTTTGCACCAGGTGCTGCCTGCTCAAGCTGCTTCTCTAATTCGTAAATTTTCACGCTGTTTTCCATAAGACTTTTCTTGGAAATCTCATTTTCAGACTCAAGCGCATTATACTTTGCCAGCAATTCTGTATATTCTGTAGTAATCTCTCTCATAAAGCTGTTGACTTCATCTTTATTATAGCCAAAAAGTCCCTTTTTAAAGGTTTTTGATTCAATCTGTTCCTTCGTAAGCATTATGTAATTCTCCTTTTCGTATAATTATATTATTATAGATATAATAAACCTACCTAACATTATATTAATAAATTATAATTTTTTCAAGGAATAATCATAGGATTTATAAAAAAAATTATTTATTTTTTATGATACAGGCTAAATCTTATTCCTCTTTCTAAACAATTACATATCTTTTGTATCAAAAATAATTGTAAAAGGTCCGTCATTTGACAGCTCCACCTTCATATCTGCTCCAAATTCCCCATGTTCAACGACAGCTACATGTTTTTTACATTCACTAATAATATATTCATATAGCCTGTTAGCTATGTCAGCTTCTGCCGCTTTTGTAAATGACGGTCTGTTTCCCTTCTTACAATCGGCACAGAGCGTAAACTGTGATACAATAAGCAACTGTCCGCCCACATCCGCAAGGGCAAGATTGGTCTTACCCTCACTATCTGCAAATATTCTTAAACCTATAAGCTTTTTTATCAGTTTATCAGCCTCAGCTATCGTATCATCGTGATATACACCTACAAATACAAGAAGGCCTTTATCGATGCTTCCTACTATATTGTTCTCTACCGTAACGGAAGCGTTATTCACTCGTTGAATCAAAAATCTCATTCTCTTTCTCCCATTATCTTTCCGACATACTGATTGCCTCCACGGCAACACTACCACCACGAACTACCTCTATCCTATTTGGAAAGCTCTCCTTAAATAATTTTATCGCATTGTTGTTCTTTGCTTCCGTCTGAACACATTCTATCAAAACATTATGTCTGTCATAGTCAGTTATTTTAAAGTCAAACGCATTTGCAATTCTGAATACCTCGTCCTTATCCTCATTGGAACAGCTCGTTACCTTGATAAACAAAATCTCTTTCTTATGAATCGGTATATCGGTATAATCGACTACCTTTATAACCTCTACACTTCTGTTTAGCTGTTTCTTTACCTGTTCAAAAGTCCTGTCATCACTTGTAAAACTGATTGTCATACGTGAGATTGTATTGTCCTCAGTCTCTCCAACCGTAATGCTGTCCAGATTATAGGATTTACTGGAAAAAAGTCCTGATATTCTGGCCAGGACACCTATTTCATTTTCTACATATAAACAAATCCATCTCTTTTTTAAACTCATACTATCTTCCTCCTGTTATAATCTGTTAACAATCCATTATCATATCATTTAAGGACTTTCCGCCCGGAACCATAGGAAATACATTGGCCTCCGGCTCAATATAAAATTCAATTACAGTAGGTCCCGATTGATTTGCCTTTGCAGCTTCAAATGCCGGTACAATATCTTCTTCCTTCGTAACTCTGATACCAAGTGCCTCATAGCTTTCTGCCAGCTTTACAAAGTCAGGGGTATACTTCGGACAGCATTTATCAGGATTCTGACAATCTCTGTTGCAACGTCTCCTATATCTTAAACATGTACTGCTATAACGTTTGTTAAAGAATAATTCCTGCCACTGTCTTACATTTCCCAGATAACCATTATTTAAAATGCATAAAGTTATAGGAAGCTCCAGAGCTACAGCCGTAGCCATCTCCTGAATATTCATTTGTACACCGCCGTCTCCTGATATACAGATAACATCTTTATCCATATTTCCAAGCTTTGCACCAATCGCAGCAGGAAATCCATAACCCATAGTGCCAAGTCCGCCTGATGTAAGAAGCTTCTTGTTTGCATCTATGTCTATGTACTGGGTAGTCCATAACTGATTCTGTCCTACATCTGTTGTAATAATCAGATTGTCATACATGTTGTTGATTGCTTTTATGATAGACTCAGGTGTCAGGGTATCCCTATCCTTGTAGGAATTCATATTGATTGGATATGCTTCCTTTGTCTTCATAATATCCCTTACCCACTCATCAATATCAAGCTTCTCAGCGTACTTCAGCATTTTCGTAATAGCAATTTTGGCATCTGCAACGATTGGTATATCAACTTTAATATTTCGCGAAATGGATGCGGCATCTATATCTACATGAATAATCTTTGCATTCTTTGCAAATGTATCAATCGTACCTGTTATTCTGTCATTAAAACGTGTACCTATCGAGAATAAAACATCACATTCCATAATAGCCTTATTGGATGCAAGATTTCCATGCATACCGATATTTCCTACATATAGAGGATGGCTCGTTGGAATCGCACCTTTACCCATTATGGTTGTAATAACAGGTACCCCTGTAAGTTCACACAACTGCTGCATTTCATTTCCGGCATCGGCAATATTGACACCGCCTCCTATAAGAAATACAGGTTTTTTTGCATTCTTAAGCTCTGCTAACGCTTTCTTTATCTGTCCCGAATGAGCACCCTCAGACGGTTTATATCCTCTTATATTTACCTCGGTTGGATATTCGTCTGAGCCCATAGCAAGCTGAATATCCTTTGGTATATCTACTACAACAGGTCCCGGTTTTCCTGTTCTTGCTATATAAAAAGCATTTTTAATAATTCTTGCCAAATCCTCTCTCTTTCGAACCGTAACCGCATATTTACAAATGCTTCTTGTGATTCCTACAATATCTACCTCCTGAAACGCATCATTTCCGATAAGCTTGGTAGGTACCTGTCCTGTAAAACATACAAGCGGTACACTATCATAATTCGCTGTTGCAATACCTGTAACAAGATTTGTTGCCCCCGGTCCACTTGTAACAAGACATACGCCCACCTTTCCTGTTGAACGTGCATAACCATCTGCTGCATGAACAAGTGCCTGCTCGTGTCTTGGCAATATCACATCAATTCCTTCTGCATCATAGAGGGCATCAAATAAATCGATTGCCTGTCCTCCAGGATATGCAAATAATGTCTCTACGCCTTCCTCCTGTAATGCCTTTACAAACATCTGTGCTCCACTCATTTCCATTGTTTTTTCCTCCTAACTAAATTCTGATGCTATATTATGACAAATTATAATTCTGCAACTATTTAGTAAACCACACTTGACACAAACCGAATGATAGCAATACCATAAAATAAAAAAATCCCTAAGTGTAAAACTACACTTAGGGCGAATATCATCCGCGGTACCACCTAATTTCAGGTCTATCCTGCACTCCTGTCGATACACCGGCAAATGCCTCATATCGCTTTCCTGTAACGGGGAAACACCGTTGAAGCCTACTCGGTTTTTACCTTTTGGTTCACTGCTCGAAGGCTACCTTCCATACAACCTGATTGAAGATTTCCACCAACATCTTCTCTCTGTAAATCGGGATTTATATGTACTCCTCCTCGTCATTGCATTTATATTTTGACTATTGATACTTTAGCATAAACGAAAATTGTTGTCAATAAAATAATAGCAGTTATGCGGTATGTAGTGATTTATCTGATATATGTTTATCTAAAATAGCATGTACTCTTTCGATTTCATCAAGTATCATATCATCCATAGTTTTTAACTCAGCAGTAGACTTTAACATCTGAAGTCTAAAATTATTAAAATTCGTTTTCAAACTACCGACATCTGTTTCCAAACCACCAACTTTCTCTTTCAAGCCGCTGACGTCTGTTTTCAATTCGCTGACGTCTTCTTTCAAATTGGCAACATCTGTTTTCAAGCCGCTGACATCCTCTTTCAAACCGCTAACGTCTGTTTTCAATTCGCTGACGTCTTCTTTCAAATCGGCAACATCTGTTTTCAAGCCGCTGACATCCTCTTTCAAACCGCTGACGTCTGTTTTCAATTCGCTGACGTCTTCTTTCAAATCGGCAACATCTGTTTTCAAGCCGCTGACATCCTCTTTCAAATCGGCAACATCTGTTTTCAAGCCGCTGACATCCTCTTTCAAACCGCTGACGTCTGTTTTCAATTCGCTAACGTCTTCTTTCAAATCGGCAACATCTGTTTTCAAGCCGCTGACATCCTCTTTCAAATCGGCAACATCTGTTTTCAAGCCACTGACATCTGTTTCTATTGTACCGACTTTTACAATTAACAAATCAAGCTTTTCACTGTCTGTCATACTATCTATCCCCCCTTTTTTGCACTTCTCGTAATAAATCTTCTTTTCAACTCAAACATAAATCTTTTTATATTATATATGCTATCACAAAATAACTTTTATTTACAAGCATTATAGCTCGCTAATTTGTGGAATCATTCTCCAATTTGGCGAAAATAATATCAATATTACTTTTTATTACAATTTTTCGAATATAAATTTATTTTATTGACATATAATACATAGATAACTAATATGTGAGGATTTTTATGTGTTCCATAGCCGGCTTTTATAACAGCAGTGAAAATTACATTAAAAAGCAGGAATATTGCAGCAGCCTTCTTACAGTGATGAATAACCACTTAAAGCACAGAGGTCCTGATGCGCAGGAATTTGTAGTGCTTCCAAAATGTTGTATGGCTCATACGCGACTTTCCATAAGAGACCTTAAAACCGGAAACCAGCCTATGATGAAATCTGTATGTGGAAACCAGATTTATATTGTATATAACGGTGAAATATATAATTCAGATGAATTAAAAACAGAACTTATCAGTCTTGGTTACGAATTTTCCACAACTTCTGATACAGAGGTTCTGCTTCATGCCTTTATACATTTTGGTCCTGATTTCATAGAACGCGTAAACGGAATATTTGCATTTTCCATATATGATACAGCCAATGAAACCATATATTTGTACAGAGACCATTTTGGCATAAAGCCACTATATTATACAACGGCAGGTGATGATACACTTATATTTGCATCGGAAATGAAGGCATTATTTCAGTATCCGGGCATCATACCAACGATAGACCGTGACGGGTTGTGCCAGATATTCGGTATAGGTCCATCCAAAATTCCCGGTTCAGGGGTGTTTAAAAACATTCTGGAAGTCAAGCCGGGGCATTATATTAAGATGAGCAAATACGGCAGCAAGGATATAACATATTACAGAATAAAATCTACACCACATACCGACTCCTATGAGGAAACCATAGAAAAAACCGCATACCTTGTAAAGGACAGCATTACAAGACAGATTGTATCGGATGTTCCTGTCTGTACATTCCTGTCAGGCGGTATAGATTCTTCAATAGTCAGTTCAATATGTTCCGGCTGTCTAAAAGCAAAAGGTGTACGGTTAGACACGTTTTCTTTTGATTTTACGGATAATTCCAAATATTTTAAATCCAACTCATTCCAGCCGGAACAGGACAGACCATATGTGGAACTGATGTGCGACTACTTAAATACAAAGCATACCTACCTTACCTGTAACATGGAAGACATGGCTGATATGCTTTATGAATCCGTTATATCAAGAGACTTACCTACTATGGCTGATGTAGATTCTTCTCTCCTATATTTCTGCAAACAGGTGGCAAACACACACAAAGTGGTACTTACGGGTGAATGTGCTGACGAAATATTCGGCGGATATCCTTGGTTCTATCGTGAAGAGCTGGTTAACAGCCATACTTTCCCTTGGATGAAGGATATCTCTCCAAGACTGGACATCTTAAAAAATGAACTTACTGAATATCTGAATTTGCCTGAATATATTGAAAATCTGTATGCTTCCATTGTGTCAGAAATAAATATGCTACCAGAGGAAACACCTATCCAGAGAAACAGACGTAAAATAGGCTATATTAATATTCGTATGTTTATGCAAACACTTCTTGACAGAATGGACAGAACCAGTATGTATAGCGGTCTTGAAGCCCGTGTGCCATTTGCAGACCCTCGAATCGTTGATTATGTATTTAATGTACCATGGGAATATAAATTCAGGAATAATACAGAGAAAAGTCTTCTTAGGGAAGCTATGCGTGGCTACGTTCCTGATGAAATATTATTCAGAAAGAAAAGTCCGTATCCTAAATCATATAATCCTTTATATGAAGAAATATTGTGCAAACGTATGAAGGATGTGCTTCATAACGGAAACGGAAAACTTTTGGAGCTTCTCGACATACCTGCCATAGAAGAATTTTTGGAATCACCAAAGGACTATGGAAAACCGTGGTTTGGTCAGCTTATGGCAGGCCCGCAAATGATTGCATATCTGATTCAAATAGATTACTGGATAACAAAATATAATATCAGATTAGAATTATAAAAACAAAAACGTAGAGGTCTCACTAATGGAATAACCTCTACGTTTTTTCATTTATTTAATGAGAACCGGCTGAATCTGTCTGCCATCAAGTGCTGCTTCTATGGTATCAGGTATCAATTCAAGCTTTGAAATAAGAGAATTCGGCTTCTTTACATGATTATCCTGTTCAAACGGAACAAAATATATATTCTTTGTATTCATTAACATTCCGATATTTTTAAAATTTATGCCCATGGCATCATTTGTTGAAACAGAAATAATAAGCGGCTTATTATTTCTTAAATGTGCTTTTGCAGCCATAAGTACTGCTGTATCAGTTATTCCGTTATTAAGCTTTGCCAACGTATTACCTGTACATGGAGCTATAACAAGCACATCAAGATATCCCTTTGGTCCTATAGGCTCTGCTTCACATATTGTAAAGAGTCCCTTATTTCCGGTTATCTCTTCTATCTCATTAACGAATTCATCGGCTTTACCAAATCTGGTATCGTACCTTGCTGCATGATTGGAAAATATCGGAATAATATTCATTCCAAGCTCTGCCATTTTCTTAATTTCTATCTTTACTTTATCAAAAGTACAAAATGAACCGGTTATCGCAAAACCTACATTGCACTTTGATAAATCCATATTCTAAAATCCTTTCATTATAATTGCCTCTGCAAGTATTCTTCCTGACGTTTCAGGCGAATATCTGCCCGGAATACCAAGACTGTGTTTATATTGAATATCATGCCCGTCGCAGTAAGCAAAATCAACCCCACCCGGTTTCGAGGCTATATCTATTATTAATATGTCAGAGGATACCTGTCTTAGGAAATCCTCTTTTATCACAAGAGCCGGTACGGTATTAAAACAGAAATCATAGGTTGCTGCCTTATCCTTCATGCTGTCAAAATCAGTTATCTGATATCCTGCAGCTTCTGCTTCCGCTCTTGCCTTATTACTTCTGGCGGCTATCGTAACCTCTGAACCCATACATTTTAATCTCTGTGCCAAAGGCTTTGCACATCTGCCATAACCTGTAACAAGACTTTTGCTTCCGTTTATGTTGATTCCCCTGCCTATAAATGCATCAAATATTGCACCTTCGGCAGTCGCAATAGCGTTTTTACAGGCAACCTCATCATCCTTCATAAAATCATAACAAACGGTATTATTACGTTTGCATTCATTTTCAAGGATATCGGGAACGACACCGCCGCACACCATATCACAACTACCTGACATAGCTATTATATCTGCCAACGAGATGTTATTATTTTTGCTGTTTACATATACCATATCCTTTGATACAGGCACAGGAAGTATCATGATTCCATGTATTTCCTTAATGTCTGATATTTCCTTACAGCCACTATTTAAAATCATTTCACTATCAAATGAATCCATGAAATATACTTCATATCCTTTTTCAATGAAATATAATGCCATATAGCAGCTTCTCATGTCTCCACCAATTATATATACAGGCTTCATATATACCTCCCTTTAACTAACTGCCATGATATTCGTATACAATAGTCTAAGCCCAATAAAAACTCTTGCATAATATAGAATATGAGCTTACCCGAAATATGTTAATATGCTCCATGAAGAAAAATATCTACTACCCGCCTGATATCATATTGAAAAGTTTCTTCTTCAATATCACTGTCCGCATATATATTTTCCACATCATATAACTCACCATTCACATATACCTTTACCTGACCTACAACAGAACCCTTGTAAACAGGTGCAGTAAGTGTATCGGGATAAATATACTCATAGCGTACCACATCCTTATCCGACCATATCATATTACTGCTATATTCAGAACTGCATTTTAACAAAGAATTCCCTTTTGTTCCACCAATAACATTGATTTGTATCTCATCTTTATCTCCATTTAGCAGTTCTGTCACATAGTTGTCAATGCCATATTTCATCAGCTTTTTTGTATCAGACCACTTATAGGTTTTATTGTTAGGCCAGCCGCAGCCAAGAAGTGCAACGATATAGGTTCGTCCGTCTCTTTTAAGCGCTCCCACATAGCAATAACCCGCATCACAGGTAAATCCCGTTTTACCCGTAAGTGCACCTTCCATCATATTTAGAAAGGAATTATGGTTATTGCATGTAAAGGTCCTGCTTCCCGAAACATCTGAAAACGTATAACTGTCAGTCCTTGTAATGTCTAAAAACTCTTCTTTTTGGGGAGATTTCATAATGCAATATCTCATGATTAGTGCAAGGTCTCTTGCACATGTTCCATGGAATCCCTGCTCATCTTTCGCATCAAGTCCGTTTGGCGTAATAAAATATGTATTATGGCAGCCTATTTCTTTTGCTTTCTCGTTCATCATTCCGGCAAAGCCTTCTACACTGCCTCCTACATGTTCAGCGATTGCAACAGCAGAATCATTATGACTTTCCAACATAAGTGAATGAAGCAAATCACCCAGATAGTATTCTTCTCCTTCATTTATATCAAGCTGAACATCCGGCATTTTTGATGCATATGCCGATACACTTACCCTGTCGGTTATATCAGCACATTCAAGAGCCAGTATACATGTCAATATTTTCGTTGTGCTGGCATTTGCCCTTCTCTCATAACCGTTCTTCTCGAATAAAATACGCCCTGTATCAGCATCCATCAGAACTGCCGACAGGGCGTATAGTTCAGTAACACTAAGCTCCTCATCAGCATATACATATGTATACCTGCCTCCAAGAGTTATCAGCATTACCACGACACAAATATGACAAAACAATTTTTTATACTTCACTTTATATCTCCGCAAGTATATTCATAATAATATATTACGGCAAACTTCCATGTATGACTAATCTTTATCTTTATTATATAACATTACCGAAAAGTCATCAGCTATGAAACATCCACACCTAATGTAAATTCCGCCTCTTCCTGCGCTTCCTTCTTAAAGTCCTCAATCTTATCCGGACTGATGAGCGGCAAATCCTTTGTAGAAGCAACACCAAAGCATCTGAGAAACTCTTCTGTTGTTCCAAATAATATCGGTTTTCCCGGTGCATCAAGCCGTCCTACTTCACTAACAAGATTATATTCTATCAATCTGTTCACTGCATGAACACATGATACACCTCTGATAGCCTCTATCTCCGGTCTTGTTATCGGCTGTTTATAGGCTATAATAGATAATGTTTCAAGAAGAACATCCGTAAGAACAGGTTTCTTCGGGGTATTCACTACTCTTGAAAGCAAATCATAATATTCATTTCTGGTGCATAACTGATACGCACCAGAAAGTTCAATCAACCTGATACCCCTGTCACTTTCATTATAACTCTCCATAACGGAGGTAAGCTGCTTTTCAAGCACCTTTTTATCCATAACAAGTGCCGATGCCAATCTTTCAAGCGATACGGATTCACCAACAGAAAATAATATTGCCTCTATTGCAGAAGTAAGATATTCATTGCTGTATTCCTTATAGGTCTCTATTTCAGGCTCATCTGTTTCTGCTTCTTCAGACACTTCATTATTGGTTTCATTCTCTTCTGCATTCTCTGTTAAAGCATGATTAGCATTTTCTTCATTTGTATATTCAAATTCCTTATCTTCCATAACGCACCTCATCATATAGTATCAAGCGAATCAATCACAATATCACCAAACAGTTCCTCCTGTCTGATCGCTATAGCACTGACCTTCATAAGCTCAAGTATGGCAAGAAATGTCACGATGATATTCATTCTTGAAGCCTGCATTTCAAGCAGGGTTCTGAAATTGATACCTTCAAGACCTCTTACCTGCTCCCTGATTTCTATCATTTTAGCCTCAAGAGATATTTCTTCCTTCTCAATATTCTTGAACTTGCTTCTGATAGGGTCAACCTTATCTACCTGTTTCCGCATTACTGACTTAAATATCTCATTCAGCTTTTCAAGATTGATATCCATTTCTGAAATCATATCATATGGGTCAATTTCTTCATGGTAATTTTTCACTTCTGAAGGAATCGTCGGACTCTTGTAAAATGTTCTTGCCCCATCAAGCTCCATATCCTTAAGTTCGCTTGCCGCATATTTATACATCTTATATTCCAACAATCGTCTAACCAGCTCATCTCTTGGGTCTTCCTCTTCTTCCTCCTCTTTCTCTTCCTTCGGCAGAAGCATCTTTGACTTAATCCTTATCAGGTGAGCCGCCATAACAAGAAATTCACTCATAACATCGAGGTCCTCTTCCTCCATATTATTGATGTATTCCAAATATTGCTCCGTTATGGTAACAATTGGTATATCATATATATTAACTTTATTTTTCTCAATCAAATGCAATAAAAGGTCAAGAGGACCCTCAAATACATTCAGCTTTACATCTATAGCCGACATCATATCTCCTTTGTACCATAAACATTGCTTTCGTGCATACCACAAACCGCAGTACACCTCATTCCGCTTCGCTTCATTCGGTCACGGGCATTCGCCCTATCTCAATAAAAAACTTTAATCCAATTTGCAAGCAGTCGTATTAAAGTTTTTTATTTCGGTACTGCTCATTGCTTTCGTGCATATTTTAACATAGCTCTATGCGGTATTGCAATCTTAAATAATAATACAGACCATTCCGCCATTGCCGTCATTGACGATCTTCTCCATCGCATCCTGAAGCTTTTGCTGACTTTCAGCATTTATTTTATTTGCTTTCGTATTTAATCCATCCTCTACAAGCTGTTCAATGGTCTTGCCGAATATATTGACCTCCCATATATCCTTATCCTCATCTTTTGTGCTGTCCTTAATATACTCTATCAAATCCTCTGCCTGTTCCTTTGAACCTACAATCGGAGCTATCTCCGTCGTAATATTTGCCTTTATCATATGTACGGAAGGTGCTTCCGCCATTACCTTAACACCATATTTATTACCTGCCTTTATCAGCTCAGGCTCATCCAGAGATATATCCTCCTTGTCTGGCATAACAAGACCATATCCGTTACTCTTTACACTGTTTAGCGCATTCATAACACTATCACAGAATTTTCTGCCTTCCGACATACTCTTTATTTCTTTTATAAAATCATATTCATTATGTACAGGTGCTCCCATCATTTCAGACAGCATGTCGTAATAATAGCGGTTATATATAATAACCGATACATTGATTGTTCCGTCAGCAAGATTTAGATTTCCGCATGAATAACTCTCCACATATTGATTTTCAGGATACTCAAGCTTCTTCATATCATAAAGATATTTATTATTTTTTAAAATATCTTCGGCATCTCTGATGACACTTCGTTTTATCTGATTATCATTATCACATACCTCAAGCCACTTCGGAATCATGAAATTGACAGCAGAAACAGGGAAACTGTAAAGCAACTCACTGAATATATTGTTTATATCATCTGTAGATAGCTGGTCACAATTTACCGGGATAACCGCTACTCCATAGTTCTCAGATAATTCTGCAGCTAACTGCTGTGTTTCCTCCGAATACGGATGATTTGAATTCAGAATGATAACAAATGGTTTTCCAAGCTCCTTCAGTTCTCTGACTGTTCTTGCTTCAGCATCCAGATAGTTGCTACGTTCTAAATCGCCGAAGCTGCCATCACATGTAACAACAATACCAACCGTCGAATGATTATTAATTACCTTTTTCGTTCCTATTTCAGCCGCCTTCGCAAACGGTATATCATAATCATACCAAGGTGTTTTTACCATTCTGTCCTTACCATCCTCAGTCTGACCCTCTGCTCCATCAACTACATAACCTACGCAATCAATCAAACGAACCTTCATGTCTATATTATCGTCTATACTGATTTCTACTCCATCCTTCGGAATAAATTTCGGCTCTGTAGTCATAATTGTTTTTCCTGATGCCGACTGTGGCATTTCATCCAAAGCAATTTCCTTGTCATTACTGTCAATAATATTCGGAAGTACCATTTTCTCCATAAAACGCTTTATAAAAGTTGATTTACCTGTTCTTACAGGTCCCACTACTCCTATGTAAATTTCCCCATTTGTTCTGGCATTAATATCCTTATAAACATTGAAATCTTCCATTCATACCTCCTATAGTTGCATTTTTGTACCCAATACGAAAGAGCACAATTTGTTCTCATATTTTAATAATATGATGTATAAGCAATAGATATGACTTACAAGCAAAGAAAATCCATATATGTGATACTGTATATACATCCGGTTTACATCACATATATGGATTACTTTTGTTTAAATGCAACCTAAGAGAACACCTATAAAATATCTCCCTGGTTTATCATGATTTTTACAAAACCACTAATTATCTTTCTCATTTCTTCTCTTTTTTACTACAAGCACACCACATGCTGCAAGACTTACAAAGAACATAACTACCGCAGGAGCAATAGGTGCTTCATCACCTGTCTTTGGTTCGTCAGGATTACCCGGCTCATCTGTGGTTGGTTCATCCGTAGTCGGCTCGTCTGTGGTTGGTTCATCTGTGGTCGGCTCGTCTGTAGTCGGTTCGTCTGTGGTTGGTTCGTCTGTGGTTGGCTCATCTTTCTTTTTATCAACCATTGTAATGGTAACAACGGTATTTTCTCCGGCACCAACCTTATCATCTGATACCGTAAATATTACATCATCAGCTAATTCATAACCCTTAGGTGCAGAAACCTCATGAAGTGTATATGTTTTACCAATAGAAAGTATACCGTTTACCTCATGACTGTTACCATCTGTTACCCACTCATCAATTTGTTTACCATCTGCATCCAACAATCTGAGTGTTGCACCGGATAATGGATTTCCCTTCTCATCAACCTTATCAAAGCTGTAGAGAACGGAAGGCTCAAGCCATGTAATATTACCGTCATCATCTACATAAGCTGTTGCCTTTCCCGAAAGAGTGCTTTCACCTCCGTCAAACGACATAATTACAACATTTCCATTATTATCAATTCCGTACTTTATCGTAATAGGACTCTCTGATACATAGCTTCCGTCAGGAGCTGAAATTTCTTTGATTGTATATTCCTTACCAACCAATACTCCTTCAAATTTCAGTACACCATTTACATCTGTGGTAGATTCGGCAATCACAGACTCTACTGCACCTTCTTTTGCACATAAGGTATATGTAGAATTTGGAAGCTTCTCATTGGTATCGGATTCGTTGACCTTAACAAGGCTTATATCCGTTCTAAGTACATCGTTAACGACCTTATTATCCTTAACACCGTCAAGCTTTGCATATGTTGATGCATTTGAAGCATCAACCGTAGCCGTAAATACATCATCTATTGCGATATATCCGTCTTTCGTCGTTGTCTCTTTAACAGCATATGTACCATAAGGAACATCAACAAATTCTACCACGCCGTCAGAATTGCTAATTGCCGTATCAACAGGATTTGCAAATGCCGTATCATCTGACTGATATAATGTAAAAGTAACACCCTCAAGTGGTTTTGTAGCACTACTGTTTTCTGCACATGTCTCTTTATAAAGGGCAACCTTTGTAAATCTGATTTTTCCAGTATTTGCAGAATAGTCATTTTCAAAATCAACCGTTGTGGTATTTCCACCTGTAAGGCTGACGTTTGAAGCCGTATCTCCTGTCTTCTGGCTGCCGCCATCTACGGAATACTTAACAGTTACTGAATTACCGGCTATATCCTTTGTTGTCTCTTCTACTGTATAGGTATCTACAGGCAGATTGCTAAGTGTTATTGTATACTTCTTTGTTGCTTCATCATATGTAACACCCGCATCTGTCAGCCTGATTGTCTTTTCATAGCTTCCGTCTGAATTTGTTACGGTG
>JAGBHU010000043.1 GCA_017935345.1 Coprococcus sp. | reverse complement strand
TTGCCAAAGCACAACGCAGATTATCACGTATGCAAGGTTCTAAAAAGTATGAGGTGAAATCCAATAATTATATAAAGCAACTGCGTAAAGTAAATAAAATCCATAGACACATAGCTAACCAGCGTTTAGATAATCTACATAAAAAGTCCACTGAGATAGCCAATCAGTATGATGTGGTTTGTGTAGAATCCTTAAATATGCGTTCTGTGGCTAACAAGGGTTTTGGTAACGGTAAAGCCACTTTGGATAACGGATATGGTATGTTCCTGTCCATGCTTGAATATAAGCTGGCTGATAGGAATAAGTACCTTGTAAAGGTAGACAAGTGGTTTCCGTCATCACAGATATGTCATTGCTGTGGTACGTCACATCCTGAAATGAAAGATTTGCGTATACGAGTAATGAGATGTGATTGTGGCCTTACTATCGGTCGTGACCAGAATGCAGCTATCAACATCTTGCAGGAAGGATTGCGTCTGCTCACTGAAGCAGCATAACAAAACTAAATATACAGTAGGGCTGGAATAGCCCGAACTTATACGCCTGTGGACATTGTGTAAGACATTGAGTTACGTATATTCGTAGCCAACGCAGTGATGGTTGAAGCAGGAAGCTCCGACTTCTATAGGTCGGAGTAGTTCACGAGACGCAGATGGATAGTAATTACAAGGCAATATAAAAATAGGAGAGCATTGTATATATGGTGAGGAGATACTTGAAATTATAGGCTGATTGATATAAAATTATTTAGAAATTGCATGAGAATTTTGTGTGATTAAGAGAAGAATTATCTTCCTGAATAATTTGCAAAGGGTATGTTTATGAAGAAAATTTTTAAGAGATTAAGACAGACGATGGGACTTGTTTTTGCCTTATTGATAGAATCGATAAATGTAATCACTTCCTATGCTTATAGTACCGGTGTTGAACGTTCATTGCCGAATACCGGTGACAGCATGGCAATATTTATATGGATTCTGGTACTCTTTGTTGCGCTTGGCGGCATCATCACAGCAATCATAATGCTGTTCCATAATAAGAAAAAATAATTGTAGATTGATTGCTGTGAATGGAAGCCAAAGAATTATTCTATATTCTCATCCTTCATTGCAGTTCTCACATTGATTCCATTAACCTCAACCTGATCATTAATCTCAATCACTAGACATCTTTTTCCGTCCACGATCATAGTATTGACCAAATCTGCCCTTTCCGGATTAACCTTAACCACTACATCAGGTGTTTTTACCTCAAAGGAGCGTGTGCTTGCCACATTGCTTACAAAGAGAGCAGTGTCTTCACCGGCGGCAGCATCGTAAAGCTTGTCAAAGTCGGCCATCTTTTCTTCGGGAGCACCGCTTTTTTCAAGGAGATTTTTGACCTCCTTCTTATCGAGAGTTAAAGGCTCAGGAATTTCCTTGTGTTCTTCGATCATTTCCGTCAGATTCTCGTGAATATTTTTAATGACCTCATATTCGCAGTCATCGCCCAGAGTCTCCTCAATGATGGCCTGGAAAGTCTC
>JAGBHU010000042.1 GCA_017935345.1 Coprococcus sp. | reverse complement strand
TTCTACCACAGCTTCGTCTGTAATCTCCTTACCATCCTCAGATACCTTCTTGCTGATGACGATTGCATTTCCATTCTCATCAATCTTGAAGGTGATATCACTTGCAAGTATATATCCGTCCGGTGCCGTCACTTCATGCATAATATACTCTTCATTAGTGGAGAGACCGTAAACTACATGTTTCTCCGTTGCACTTGATGTCCATTCATCTACTATATTGCCATCCTTATCAAGAATCTGAAGCTTTGCATCTGCAATTTCCTCACCACCTACATTGGTCTTACTAAAGGTTACCTCCGTTGCAGTATTTTCGAATGTAAGACCTGCTGCTGCTTCATCACTCATTTTTGCAGACAGACCGTTATCATTATTTGTAACTGTAACCGTAAATGTCGCTGCCGATGCCGTATTGTAAATACCGGTTGCCTTATATGCTACATTCTCTTCTAACACATAAGTATGTGTACCACGGTCATCCTGATCTGTATTTAAATCATACTGAAGTGTAAATGAGAATTTTCCTTGGGCATCCGTTTTTGCAGTTGCTATTTTTGTCTTAATCGGATCACCTGTCTTCTGTGGAATCATCTCATATAATTCAAACTCAAATTCTCCGTTTGTCAATGTGCTGTTCTGAACCATCTTGTCCAGATTTTCAACCACCTTGAGTGCATTTACCTGAATACTGCATTTTGACTCATATCTGTTTACAAAAGCAGCAGTTCTTCCGGCCTTCGGCGTAATACTGTAGTCTGCTCCTGATTTCGTCGCACCCGACTTTACCACAACTGCCAAAGTACCATCATAATTATCCTTTACTTCGACAGTTACTTTATAGCTTGTTGTATCATATGTCCATTCCGTATTATTGCCATTTACCTCTTGAATGGTATATGTATGCGTACCTAAATCATTCTGTTCCTTATTCAATGCATATTCAATTTCTGAAAATTGAATTTTTCCATTCTCATCATTTGTTCCGGTTGCTACTACTTTTCCCTTTTCATCCTTCATCTCGAATTTGAAAAGTCCTTTTTTCATTAAGCCCTCAGTAGCACCATCATTAATCTGCTTCGTCGCAGTAAACGTGATACCACCCGTTGCGGAATAGTAATTGGTAATTGTTATATCGTCCAGTTTCTTTTTCGTATTATAATCATAATAAGAAACCTTTGTTTGCATCATACCATTGGTTCCATATGATACAACAATTTCCGCAACAATATGCTGAATGGAATAAGTAATATATGATGCTCGTGATGCTGCCGCCGGCAATATCTCTGCAACACCATAGTAATATGTACCCGGAGTATAAAACTCAAGCTCTTCAAAGGTTGCTTTTGCCGTCTCTTTATCTACTGTTTTTGTCTGAACAGTTTTTGTCGGCCATGAAGCATTCATACTGCTCAACTTGTATAAGCCAAACTGAAAGCTCTCTAATTCTTCAAGAGTACCTGCTTCTACTACCTTGGTTGCATCCAGAACAACGCTCGTATACAGGGAATTACTAAATAAAACATTATCCTTATTGGCTGCTTCGATAACGCCTTCTGCAACATTTCCCTGTATCTTTTCGTCTTCATCAGATGATGTCTTAAAATCCGTTATGCTGTAGCTTGTCTTATAGTTGTCATCTACTGTTTCTGTAATGGTATATTTTGCACCATCCGGTAAGCCTTTTATATAAACAGACTCATTATGGCACAATTTTATTTTGTCACCGTTCTTCACGGTTCCTTTTGTAATATTGCCCTCAGCATCTGTCTTCTCGCTGGCAAATGAACCGGTCAATGCTGCACCGGAAGCATTTTTAAGGTTGATTGTAAATTCAAACTCCTGCTTATATGCCGGAGAACCCGTTGCAGGTGCATGTACCAGTTTACTTATCTGGAGTTTACCTGTTGTTGCATCATTTTTAACCGTAGCCTTTGGATATTCACCGGTCCGGTCAATCGTCAGCTTTTCCGTTCCGTCAACACTCTCAATACCTTTAAGCTCGCCATTTGTTATAACAATCTTATAAACAGTCTTTGAAAGTGAATATCCTTTCGGAGCCGTTGTTTCCTTCAAATAAAGTGTCGTATTTCCATTACCTATCGGAATCTCTGCTATGCGATAGTTTCCGTTTTCTCCCTCTATTGCAGCTGATGTTGCAAGTGCATTCTTACATGCTGCATCACTAAATACTGTAAATGCCGCACCTGTAAGTGCTGTTCCATCAATAGCATCTGTCTTGTAGATATCCAGCACCATCTTACTGTTGGTAACCAACAGCATACCTGAATCTGAAGCAATTATCCTGTACTCTGTAATACCCTCAGGTATATCTGACTCATTCGGTGGATTGCCATCCTTATCTGTTACATAATAGTATATCGGCTCATCATCAATGACATAATCCTTTGGTGCTTTTACCTCAACCATCTTGTACCAGCTTCCATCTTTGACAAACTGTACCTTTTGGCTTAAAGCGTTGCTGACAACAAAAATACCATTCGTATCCGTACTCAAAACCTCATGTCCGTTCGCTGCGGTAGTCAGCTCCACCCAATTTCCATTCTCATATTGCCAAAGTTCAAATTCTGCATTCTCTAATCTCGTCTCCAGATTTTTTTCATCATATTTTACCAGCGTAATTTTACGGTTTTCCGTAATTGCTCCGGCACCATACGAATATTTAAATATCCGGTCTTCATACCGCACAACATCAACATCCGAGCCCTCAATACTTGCTGTGTTGACAAATGTTGTATATTTATTGGCATTACCTTCAACCGATGTTTCATATTGCAGCATGTATCGTGATATGCTCTCTGACACAACGATATCTGCTGTCAAGGTCTTGGTTATATCATTATATTTTAAAATATAGCCATTTTTTAGCTGTTTATATTGCTCAGTTACTTCATCAAAGCCAAATACCTTGATAGAATTGATATCAAGTATCAGATTCTTCTCCAAAGTATCTTTAATCGTAAATACATCACCCTTTTTCAAGCTCTTTAAATAACCGTCTGCATAGGTTGATTCCAAATCTACAACAACTGCAAATGTTGCTTTATAACTGTTGTCAGCCGTCGGCTGTTTAATGAGCTTTTTATCAAGAGCAGCATCCGGCATAATATCGCTGGAGGATGTTCCAAGCAAGATCTCTGTCAATTCTCCCGTATCAGGATTTGTTGTCAGTGATAATAATTTTACCGTGTTTTGCATGGAAGTCCTGTTTGGTATATCCTTTGCATCTACCGTATAGGTCAAAGTCAGTTTCTGGAGTTTTCCGTCCGCATCGGCAAATACGCCACTGCTGTTATTTATTTCCAATACGAACGAATTATTGGAAGAACTTTGTTTGGTACAATTGAATTTAACCAAATTTTTATATTTTGCATCTGCTGTTATCTTCGGATTACCAGAATATACTACCTTATTGTTCTCATCCCGAAGAACAACACTGTCTTCTTTATACAAAATACCTGACAAGCTGAGGCTATCCCTGATTCTATAGGTTTTATTCTCAGCAACAAGTGTTTTCTCATCATTTACAAGTACCGTATAATCAATTTCCTGATTCGTACGGCTGTAACTTCCACTCTTGGATATCGGCGGAACCACATCATTTACACTAATCCAGTAAGGACTGGTCGCTGTTGCGATACGTCCCGAACTTGGTGACAAATAAAATGTTCTATAGCTGTCATTATCCGGTAAACTCTGATGTGCATGTACCGTATTCGTCATCGTAAGCTTATCAAGATTATCTCGTTTCATAATCTCCGGCATGGCTGCTACCAATGCAGGATTTACCTGTGTTGTATAATCAATATCGATTGTATATCCTGTTTTTGTGCCCGGAAGGTCACCAATATAGAATACTAATGTGCTAGGAGAAAATGTATCTCCCTCATAAACCGTACTGTATGACTTACAAATATGATCTGCTATAAATTGTCCTGCATATTCGGCTTCTGAATCCGCACTATAAATATTACTTGCATTTATCGGACCTTCAGGAGAAATTGCCATGCTGGTCGGGCTGTTATTTCTATCTCCCCATCCGTAATTCCAAGCTCCCCAATAGAAGCCGCCTTCTATACGGTTTACAACATTCTGCACGCTTGCATCTTTGCTGGAAGATGATACCGTAAACACCTGCTCAGAAAAATTTCTTAAATAATTTCTCCATTCTTCTGAGTCAGCCCTTCCATTACAATTTGTATAGTAATAATCCAAAGAATACGAGCTTCTTGAAATTCCTGCAAGCCAGTCTGTAACGGTGTATGTTCCTTTTCCAATCGGAACATTTCCATATTGCTGCAAATAATCCCACAAACAAATTTGTTCAAAGCCGCCGCTTCCTGCAGGAAGTGTAATACTAATTGTCCAGTCAACATAGTAATTTCCATCAGCGCCCTGATATACACCATCATTTACCTTGGCAACCTCCATTGCCTTCGGATTTGTCCAAGGCTTTCCTTTGCCGTCAGTTGCCTCGAATTCCGTATACCACATATTGACACCATTGGTCAAAGAACCGACACTCGGTGAAGCAAGTGTATTATAATGGAAGAAATATGCGGTTGGTGTACCGTCAGTATCCAATGGTACAAACCAGATAAAATTCGGTGCTGCATTTGCCGCAACTGCAGCACTGTCTTTTTTATCAAATGTAAAAATATAGTTGCTGGCAATATCTGCAGTCAGCTTGGAGTAGCTTGTACCCTGCGAATTATTAATTGCCGTCAAAAGACTTTGTCTTAAGGAAGCAAAACTGCCATCGGAAACCAGTCGTTCCAGTGCTGTTTCCTCAGATTTAACTGTAAGTCCCCGCAGGCTTTCATATTCTGCATATGAAAGAATAACCCATGGCAGATTTTTGGTGGAATTCTCAGATGCCTCCTGTTTGGCTTCACCCCAGCCCTTGGCATATTCAATCCAACCCGGCGTATCTGTATCATATAAAACATCTCCGCCAACAACTCTTGTAATCTCATCCTTAACAACTGAACCGCCCAAACTATAACTTCTGTAACGATTAATACTCAATGTATATGGAATGGAATTCATTTCACCGTCCGGCTTTGTAACTGTTGTTACGGCTTTATCATTTTTGGATTTCAATACCCATTGATTACTTGTCCCATACCATGCAACAATTTCTGTTTTCGTTTTTAGTGTTACGGTTTCGCCGGTATCGGCATTTTTTACATCATGCGTACCAACTGCTTCATTAGAATGATAAACTGTTGCATTACTAGCATCCCACTTTACCTTTTCCTCCAATGGAACCTCGACAAAATATTCCGCTACAATTTTTCCACCCTCCGGAATGGTAAGGTTGTCAATCGCAAATATATATGAAGTTCCTTCCTTTGTAACATTTGTATCTTCAAAATTCTTCCACTTGGTATCCGTCTTATTACCCAATTTGTCATAATAGGACAGCTTAATATCCCCACTACGCGTATTGTCCATATCCGGATTTTTGATTGTCGGGTCAACATCCAAATCATATGCCAGAACCAAACCGTTACCAAAAAAATTATCCGTCAAGGTTACTCCCGGTATTGTTGTATTGGCATATTTCGCCTTTGGCTGAAGGGTAACCTCATACTTTTTAACATTTCTTCCATCTTCCGTCTGAATAAAATTACCCTGCGTTTTTGACACAAGCATATGTGCACTATCAAAGCTGACAACCTCGTCGCCATCCTTCCATGGAATAACCACGTTTGCCATATTTTCAACCTTGTCCCATGATGCATTCAAATCAAAGAATGCAATCTGCTCGCCGGTATTTGCATCAAAAGTAAAATAAATTTTATTGTCTTTATAATAATATGTACCTATTTTCTGATTTGCTCCATTTAACAAATCATTGGGAGCATCTGCTGATGCCACATCACCGATTGAGATATGTTCCGGCAATTCATAGTAATAGCTCATACCGTTGCTGCTGATATCATCAAAGCTGTATTTAAAATCCAGTTTTACCTGAAATGGCTTTTCAGTATCCAGTAATGTACCTTCTTTATACTCAGAACCCTCAATCAGAATTTGATGCGTATTCATAAAATTATTTGCATCTACCGGTGTGTCCAAAGCATACGGAGCTATTCCTGATTCTTCTTCCGTTTCTTCCTGTGTGAACACATCCTCCGTTGTCGGCACATCTTCTGTTGTCGATGCATCCTCTGTTGTGGACGCATCCTCTGTTGTGGACGCACTTTCTGTTGTGGACGCATCTTCTGTTGTGGACGCATCCTCTGTTGTGGATACATCCTCCGTTATGGATACATCCTCCGTTATGGATACATCCTCCGTAGTCATGTCCTCTGTCGTTATCTCGTCCTTACCTGTCACAATATCTTCTGTTATTTGTGGCTCGTCCGCTTCTGTTTCAGCTTCATACCCAGTATTGTCTGTTTCAGCAGCGCGAGTTATTATTACATTGTTTGGCATTAAGGTAAAAATTAAACAAAAGACCATGAACAAGCTTATAACTTTCTTCATAAAATCTCCTCTCTTTCCTTCTTCCTTACATTAACCTATTATATAATATCATTTACTAATAACTATACCACTAAATGTTATTTATCACAATAATTTTCATTGTTTTAGTACAAAATGCACAAAAATTTTTTCTATCTCCACTTTAATCCATCGGCTTAAGATACATTGCTGAAAGTGCCGGCAAATCAAAACCAAAGTCGCCATCCACACCCCTTATGGCAGTTACATCATCCTTTGTATCTCCACCATATTTATTCCAGTCAGAATGAATAAGTACATCCATCCTGTCACCATTTCCATATCTGAAATGATAATCCTTATACGTTACTCCGGAAAGGTTCAGTACAACGACGACCTTATTCTCGTTTACAACCCTCTGGAAAATGTACACGACATCCTGTTCCTTGCCACACAAAATCCAGTCGAAGCCATGCGGATCATCATCCCATGCGGAAAGTGCAGCTTCATTCATATATATTCTGTTCAAATCCTTTATGTATCTGTTAAAGGAGTCATGCTTTGGATATTTCAACATATCCCAGTCCTGCTCACGACGCTCATCCCACTCTCTGAACTGGGCAATTTCATTTCCCATAAAATTGAGCTTCTTTCCGGGATGCGCATACATATATGCATAGAGCGCTTTTACATTTGGGAATTTTTCCTCATATCCACCCGCCATTTTCTGGATAATGGTTGCCTTGCCATGAACCACCTCATCATGAGAAAACGGAAGCAAATATCTTTCATTATAATAATACATCATGGAAAATGACAGCTTATGATACTCCTTGTCACGGCAAAATGGCAGTGTTCTGAAGAAATTTAATGTATCATTCATCCAGCCCATATCCCATTTATAATCAAATCCCAGACCGTTATACCTCGTTTCCTTGGTCGTTCCTGCATAATCCGTAGAATCCTCTGCACATAAGATACATGACGGATGTCTGTCCTTCAGTCCCTGATTCATTCCCTTAATGAACTCCACCGCCTTTTCATTGACACCACGGTTCTCGTCACCCATCCAGTATATGATACGGCTGATCGCATCCATACGGAGTCCGTCAAAATGATATTCCGTCAGCCAGTAATTTGCCGCACTCTGTAAGAAGCTCTGCACCTCTCCCTTTGAATGTATAAAGTTCTTACTTCCCCACTCACTATATCCGACATCATCTGAAGGATGCTCGTAGAGTGCAGTACCGTCATATTTTGCAAGTCCATAACCGTCTAATGCAAAATGTACAGGAACGAAATCCATAATCACTCCTATACCATTCCTGTGAAGGATGTCTATTAATTCTTTCAGCTCTGCCGCTGTTCCATATCTTGCAGTCGGGCTGAAAAATCCTGTATTCTGATATCCCCATGACTGGTCGCTTGGATGCTCGGAAAGAGGCATAAATTCCACATAGTTATAGCCCTGCTCCTTCAGATATTCTACCAACATAGGAGCCAGCTCTTTATAGCTATACCATCCCTCTGCTACTCTGTCTGCCGCTATTACTTCATCAGGTGTCATCACCTGCCCCTGCTCATTGAATACCGGCTTACATCTCCATGAGCTTAAATGCATCTCATATATATTTAACGGGCTGCCTTTACATTCCGTTCTGTTCTTCATCCATTTTTCATCGGTAAATTGATATTCTGATAAATCCCTTATAATCGATGCAAATCCCGGTCTTAGCTCCATTCCAAAACCATACGGGTCACAATGGTCTATACACCTGCCGTCCTTTGTATATATTTTGTATTTATACATCATTCCCGGTCTTGCATTTTCTACAAAACATTTAAAAAAGCTGCCGTCATAGCACCTTTCCATTACAGTCTCTTCCCAGTTATTAAACGTCCCCGTCACATTTACCCCTGCCGCATTCGGAGCATATGTTACAAATTCTACACCTGTTATTTTTTCCTTCCTGCTTCTTCCTGTTATACTCTTTATAACATGCGCACCCAGTGCTTTATATGCATCAAAGCATCTTCCTGAATAAAATTCATATAAATCCATATTCCTTCTCCTTTGTCTTCATATTTTCTTATTCTGAAATTATATTTTCAATACATATTTTGATTGATTGACTATAGTAAATTTTTTATATATTATAAAAAAGAGGCTTTGGATTTTCCATATATAATATTTTACATAAGTAAAATATTTTACTCTCGTAAAAAATTGTCTAATTGTGTAGAATGCGGAAAGGACAACAGTATTATGGATTTAAGAGTACAGAAAACAAGAAACAGTATATTCAGTGCCTTTATAGAACTTCGTGCAACAAAACCAATAGAGAAGATTACCGTTAAAGAACTTTCCGCTAAAGCAAATATCAGTAAACAGACATTTTACCTGCATTTTAAAGATATTTATGATTTATCGGAATATCTGGAAAATGATGCCGTTTCCTCTCTTGTAGCGGACATCCCCAATCCGGACTTTTTTATCACAAATTCTCCCGAAGCAACGCGTCAGCTTTGTAAAGCCGCTTTAAGTCAGGGAAATCTGTTCAATATCCTTTTTCCTGATGATGACAGGAGCTACGGAGTATTAACAAACAAAATAGAAAAGAAAATTAAAGAAATCATTTTTGAATCCCATCCGGAACTTCGGAACGATATCAGAGAAAATGTAATTATATCCCTGTTTATACAAGGTAGTGTATATACCTTTATGAAATATAAGGATTCAAATGCAACGGAGGTTACGGAAATTCTCGCTGACATTATAAAGAAAATTACGGATAAATAAATACAAAAAGAGGGTTCCAAGATTTATTTATGAATTTACCGGAAACCCTCTTTATTTTTACTGCCTGTTCTATCGTGAAGTCCTACTCCGCAGGACAATCCTCCGTATCAGCAAATACAGTCATTGCTACATGCTCGTAATTTACATTCTCCCGTATATAAGCCTTATAGCCATAATTCCCGTTAAGACCTAACAGAATAATATATGCTGTTGTTTCATATCCTCTGCTTGCAAACATATCCAAATCAAATTCCAACAAAAGACTGCCTTTGCGTACAAAATTCCCCTCTCTGACATGCAGGCGGAAGCCTTCTCCCTGTAACTGTTCCAGCCCCCTGCCTATATGAATCAGTAGATTGATCCCTTTTAAGGAGGTAATGACTAGCTGGTTTCTTTCTTTTTGGACAGCTCTAATTTCGCCGTCAAATGGCGCGCGCACTTCTCCTCTTTTGGGGAAAACAGCAATTCCGTCTCTATTTTCATCTCCCAAAGCTTCGTAACCGTGTATATCAGCCAGATAAACAATATCCCCTTCAACAGGCGTATAAATCCTTTCAATAATTCTTTCATCACTTATCAATATTTCTTCAGCAGAATCATTGTCCGTTTCCTTTATTTTGTCCACGTACATTTCAAGCTCTTTTTTTATTTTCTTTGCACCCTGACCGTAGATAATCTGAACGCCTCTGTCTTTTCCCAGAATACCCGTGGCTCCGGTTGTTCGAAGTAACCCTCTGTCAACCAGTCTTCCGTCATTTACAACCACCCTGAGTCTTGTAGCGCAGCTGTCAAAATCATAAATATTATCTACGCCGCCAAGACCCGAAACGATACTGGCAAGCTTTCTGGTCTCATCTACATCCGCCTTCTCCTCTTTGGATAATGCAGCACGTCTGCTTTTCCGCTCATAATATACCCACATGTATACAATTCCGCCTGCACACACAAGCAATACTGCATAAAGCCACCAATTATTCATCAGACTTAGAAAAAAATTGTTCCACATCAGAAATAACCTCCCAAACTTAGTTTGCACATGATATGGGGATTTATTCCTATATGGAACAATTCTTTTATCTTTTCAATCTATTTTAAATTTCATTGATATTATCGTTTCATTGACTTTAATGTCTTTTTGTCCCCGGCGCTGATTCTAAAAGATTCCTGCATCTTTTGGATTGCTTTATTAAAAGTAAAATCATCCAGCGTATTGTCCTTCATAAATGCCATTACCTTATCCGGATACTTCACATATGCCGTTGCCAGTCCCCATGCGATACCCATTTTAAAATAATAGCCGTCATTTTTCATGGTATTATACGCATATAAAACCTTATCGATATACGCATCCTCAAGAAAATGGTTCATCATCATTATCGTTACAACTCTCAGCGGAAATTCCTCCTGCTTTGACATATATTTCATCAGGAATTCCCATACTTCATCAGGATACCTCCTTGCTATTTTAAATGTATTGCAGAATGTATCACAAACAGACCAATTATCTATCTTCGGAATAAACTCCTCCGTATATACCAGAATATCATCAATTTTTCCTTTTGCATATCCAAGTACAAGACCTTGAAGCATGATTTCTTCAAAGGTGTCATCTACCGCATTGTCCAGATATTCCTTCCAGTTTACGGAAGCAATCTCCTTCGCCATCTTACGAAGCACCGGAATTCTTACCCCTATGATATTTCCACATCCGGGATTTAATGATGCTGCAAATTTTCCATATTCTATATCCATGTTTTTATACAGCTCGTCTCTGATTAGCTCATTTACCGAATTTCCCTGATTATCACCCATGCATTCTTTTCTCCTTATCGTTGATTTCCATTTCATTTTTGTCATAATACCCTGACATGCTTTCTTTGCTGTTCAGTTCACTACATTACATGGATTACCTGCCAGATATGCTTTCAGATTTTCCACGGCAATCCCCATCAGCCGTTCCCTTGCTTCTACGGATGCCCATGCAATATGCGGTGTAATAATCACATTTTTCGCTGATATCAAAGGATTATCTGCCGCCATCGGCTCCTTGTCTACCACATCAAGAGCGGCGCCTGCCAGCTTGCCGCTGTTTAATGCATCAGCCAAATCCTGCTCTGCGATTAATCCGCCTCTTGCCGTATTTATCAGCATGGCTCCGTCCTTCATCACAGCGATGGATTCTCGGTTGATAAGCCTTTCCGTCTCAGGAAACAAAGGACAATGAAGCGTTATGATATCTGCCTCTTTCAATACCGTTTCTCTGTCCGCCCAGCTTATCCTGCTGCCACTTATATATGGGGCCTCCGGCAACGGTTTTTCTGTTCTGCTGTTTACCAATACGTTCATGCCAAATGCCGTCGCAATCTGAGCAACCCTGCTTCCAATACTTCCAAAGCCGATAATACCAAGTGTCTTTCCCCTGATATCAATCAGCGGAGCGAGATTGTAGGAAAAATCCTTTGTTTTTATCCAGTCACCTGACGCCACAGACCTGCTGTGAAGTCCGACCTTATTGCACAATTCCAACATCAGGGCAAATGTAAACTGTGCCACCGCATCCGTTCCGTACGCAGGAACATTTGTCACGACAATCCCCGCTTCCTTCGCCGCTGCCACATCCACTACATTATACCCTGTAGCATTTACACCGATATACTTCAATCCATGACATTTCTCAATGACTCCCCTGTCAATTACCGTCTTATTGGTCAGTATAATCTCCGCATCACCGATTCTTTCTACAACGGTCTCCGGTTCTGACCTGTCATAAACCGTAACTTCTCCTATTTCCTCAAATCCTGCCCAACTAATATCACCGGGATTTAATACATATCCGTCAAGTACAACTATCTTCAAGACAAATCCTCCCATACATTTTTAATCTGAATCAACCTTTTTTCATTATAATCCAAATCCCTGATTCAATGCAATAAGCATAACAAAATACCGTCCGCATCATAACAAAAACGCCCGGCAGATAAATTTATCTGCCGGGCGTGTCTGTCCCAAATTCATTATTGAGCTTAATATTCCTGATAACAGCCAAGAGCCTTTGCCTCTTCAATGATATCAATGATTGTTCCATCCATTGCATTCATTATCAAAAGCTGAGTTGGTGTATCGGAACCATCCGAATCCGTATACTCCTCATACTGCGAGAAAATCCATACAGGTAAATATTTACATTTTCCTTCTCCATCTGATACAAGGTAATAGGCAAGACGCATATCATTAAATTCTACCTTCTTATATCGGGTTGGGTACTGCTCATAGTATTTCGCCATCTCGGTATTTGCTTTTTCAATAATCTGTTCATAGGAAAGAAGATCTACATTCTCTTCCACGCTGTCTGCCTGGCTGTATATCTGCTGCCAGCTTGCCTGTACCACCTTGCCGTCATAAACAAAAACGGAATATGTCTCAACAGGTATATCAATCCAGCCGTTTATCTGCTGTAGATTATCAACATTATAAGTCCTTCCGCTATACGTTGGTGAACCGCCTACAGCCCTTGCATAGCTTATGGCATATCCATCTGCCTCGTTGGCAACCGTATTACCGTCTTCATCATAATACATCCAATACAAGTCAGACGTCTTTGTTTTGACAATATCCGTAACACCCATATCCGCAAGGAAGTTTCCTGCAAGCTCCTCTGCTTCTTCTGCTGTTACGCTGCTTTTATTTGTACCTGCTATGTCACCTTGCTCTGCATAATCGGTCATATATCCGCCCGATGCGCCCTCATATGGTCTGAGGCTTAAATCATCCTTTACCCCGAAGTATACATAGGCGCCCATTCCGATCATGCCTTCTTCTTCATCCTCACCGTCTGCACCATAGCTAAACATGCTTAAGGAATACTCTATATCCTCCCTTGTACCAAAGAAGCTGTCTCCTGAGTAATCTCCTGCATCCGGATATGTATCAGGTGCTTCCGCCAACTCCGCTTCAAGACTTTTTATTTCCTCCTCAAGAGATGCTGCCCATGAGCTGTCTCCATTTTCCTGCGCATTTTCTATTTCTTTCTTATTCCAGTCTATCTGCTCCTGAATATCGGATTTTGTCCTATGCTCGTAATCATCCAGATAAATGCCCTTTTCTTTGTCAAACAATGCCTCGGCAATCTTCTTTTTATCCTCATTTGAAAAGCTGTATGGTGTAAAGTGCGCTATATCCATTTTGTCCGCATCCGGTGTCTGTATGCTTTCGCAATTTATCGTGATACTGCCAAGCGTTGAATTTCCGACGTTAATCGTCTCATTACAGCTCTCCGGAACACCCAGCTTCCCGCCGATTCCGGCTCTGTCCGATGTGCCTGTCTTTCCTTCGCCGTCTTGATTTGAACTGCCTTCCAAATTGTAATCTACCTCTTTCTTACCACAACCTGTAAGTGCTGTCTGCGCCATCATCAGTCCTGCCAATGCAATAACTGCCGCTTTCTTTACATTAGAATTTCTCATATTTGTCTCCTTTCAAAATTTCAGCTTATTTCACAATCATCTCTGCTGAATAATCTTCATAACAACCAAGTGCCTTTGCCTCTTCAATAATGTCAACGATACTTCCATCCGCTGCATTCATGATGACAAGCTGCTCGGGAGCATCTGAATTATCTGAATCGGTGTATTCCTCATACTGTGAAAACACCCACACAGGTATATATTTACATTTTCCTTCTCCGTCTGATACAAGATAATAGGTAAGGCGCATATCGTTAAATTCTACCTTCTTATACCTTGTTGGGTACTTCTCATAATATTTTGACATCTCGGTATTTGCCTTCTCAATAATCTGCTCATACGGAAGCAGCTCCACATTCTCATCTGTGCTGTCCGGCTGACTAAAGATTTGCTCCCAATTTGCCCGTACCACCTTTCCGTCATACACATAGAAGGAAAATGCTTCAACAGGCATATTCATCCATCCGTTCAACTGCAAATTGTCTACGTTATAAACTCTTCCGTTGTAGACGGGCGAGCCATTTACGGCTCTTAAACAGTTTATGACATAGCCGTCCGCCTCTGTCGCCAATGTCTCGCCATTTTCATCATAATACTGCCAGTATAAATCCGTATGACTGGTCATTGCAACATCCGTAATACCTAAATCAGCCAGAAAATCTAAAACAATATTCTCCGCCTCCTCTGCGGTTATACTGCTCATATTCGCTCCCAGCTCTCCGCCTTCATCTGCCCACTCTGTCATATATCCGCCGGAAGCACCCTCATATGGTCTGACAGAGATATCTTCCTTTTCAACACCAAAGGATACATTGGAACCCATGCCGGTCATTGCACCTTTCGCTATGATATCTTCTTTACCATCTCCACCATAACTGTATATATTTAAATAGTATGACACATCATCTATCGTTCCGAGAAAGGCATCTCCTGAATAATCTCCCGCATCAGGATATGATTCCGGTGCCGCAGCCAGTTCTGTTTCAAGATTTTTTATCTCATCTTCAAGAAAGGTTATCCACGAAGTATCGCCTTCCGCCTGTGCTGTTTCAATCTGCTCCTTATAACCATCTATCTCCTCCTGAATCTCGGACTTGATTCTATGCTCATAATCATGCAGATAAATGCCCTTTTCCTTATCAAACAGTGCCTCCGCCATGTTCTTTTTGTCTTCATTTGTAAAGCTGTGCGGTGTAAAATGTATCACATCCATCTTGTCCGCATCCGGCGTCTGTATGCTTTCGCAATTTACCGTGATACTGCCAAGCGTTGAATTTCCCGTATTAATCGTCTCATTACAGCTCTCCGGAACACCCAACTTCCCACCGATTCCGGCTCTGTCCGAAGTGCCTGTTTGCTCTCCACCCTTCTGCGTTGAGTTCCCATCCACTTCATAATCTACCGTTTTTTTCCCACAACCCGTAAGTACGGCCTGTGCCATGATAACCCCTGTCAACGCAATGACTGTGGCTTTCTTCAAACGAAACCTCATTATAATTGTATCCTCCCAAAATAACAGTCTGTTTTATATCATGTTATATTGTTTAGTATATCATACCTTAATACGAAGAAACAATCGCCTGCCACCTTAAAATTTCTTTATTTATCAATCCGTTGAAAGCCTGCCCGCACTCTTTTCTGACACATATCGACAAAAAAACAGAAAGATACATGTGAACACCTGTATCCACATATATCTTCCTGTTCAAAACTTCATATCATGCCAACGCTTTTCTAGTTCCACTCCTCATAACATCCAAGCGCTTTTGCTTCTTCAATGATATCTATCACGGTTCCGTCCATTGCATTCATGATAACAATCTGCTCCGGCTGTGAGGAGCCGTCATAATCGACACGCTCTTCATACTGTGAGAACACCCATACCGGTATATATTTGCATTTTTTATCGCCGTCTGACACCATATAATAAGTAAGACGAACATCATTAAACTCTATATTCTTATATCTTGTTGCATACTTCTCATAATATTTACCCATCTCGGTATTTGCCTTCTCTATTATCTGCTCATAAGAAAGTAATTCCACATTCTCTTCTACGCTGTCCGCCTGACCCAATATCTGCTGCCAGTTTGCCTGTACCACCTTGCCGTCATAAACATATAACGTATATGACTCAACAGGTATATCCGCCCATCCGTTGTTCTGCTGTAAATTATCAACATTATAAATTCTTCCATTATATGTTGGCGAACCTGCCACGGCTTTTGAATAGACAATGCAATAACCATCAATTTCTTTTGCAATGTCTTCACCGGTGACATCATTATAGTATGACCAATACAAATCACTTGTCGTTGTCTTTACGACGTCCGTAATTCCTAAATCCGCGAGAAATTTGCCGGCAATATCCTCCGCTTCCTCCGCTGACATACTGCTCATATTGGCTCCTGTCTCTTCACTTCCGTCGCCTGCCCACTCTGTCATATATCCGCCGGAAGCACCCTCATATGGTCTGAGCGTCAAAGTATCCTTCGGTCCAAAGTATATATAGGAACCCATGCCGATCATACCCTCTTCATCTTCATTATCCCCGCCATAGCTGGACATACCTAAAGAATATTCAATATCACCAATCGTGCCGATAAAGCCTTCTCCCGAATAATCTCCTGCATCAGGATAGGTATCCGGTGCCGATGCCAGTTGTTGCTCCAGATCGTTTATCTCCTCCTCAAGGTATGATACCCAGCCGTCATCTCCACTTTCCTGTGCACTTTCAATTTGCTGCTTATAGCTGTCTAGCATCTCCTGAAGTTCGGACTTTGGTAAATTCTCATAATCATACAAATAAATTCCCTTATCCTTTTCAAATAATGCTTCAGCCACTCTCTTTTTATCCTCTTTTGTAACGATGTATGGCGTAAAATGTGCCACATTCATCTTGTCAGCATCAGGCGTCTGTATATTCTCGCAATTTATTTTGATACTGCCAAGCGTTGAATTTCCGACATCAATCGTTTCATTACAGCTCTCCGGAACACCCAGCTTTCCGCCGATTCCTGCTCTGTCCGATTCTCCGGAATTTTCACCATTGCCCTTCCCTGAATTATTTTCCAAGTCATAATCTACTGTTTTCTTTCCACAGCCCGTAAGTGCCGTCTGTGCCATCATTAATCCTGCTAAAGCAATTACTGCTGCTTTCTTTGCATTAAACTTTGCCATATCCTTCTCCTTCCACAAGAACAGTATTTTATTTTGGTATTATAGCACACTATAACATTAATTAACAATTGTATGCATTCTTAAGATTTTTTTAAATAATATGTTTACTTTATTAAGAAGTATAAAAACAGGAGAATATTACTGCGAATGTCCACTATCCGCTATATCCTCCTGTTACAAGCTTTATGTCAGGCTATCGGATTATTTGCCCATATCTGAATAATCCTGATAGCATCCAAGCGCCTTCGACTCTTCAACAATGTCGATAAAGGTTCCGTCCATTGCATTTAAAATCACAATCTGCTCAGGACTTTCAGAACCGTCATAATCAGTCCGTTCCTCATATTGTGAAAATACCCAAACCGGAATATATTGACACTTGCCGTCTCCGTCTGATACAAGATAATAAGTAAGACGAACATCATTAAAGTCTACCTTCTTGTATCGGGTCGGATACTTTTCATAATATTTTGCCATCTCGGTATTTGCTTTTTCCAAAATCTGTTCATAGGAAAGAAGCTCTACATTTTCCTCCACGCTGTCTGCCTGTCCAAATACCTGCTCCCAGTTTGCCTCTACCACCTTCCCATCATAAACATATACGTTGAATCGCTCGGTAGGAATATTAACCCATCCATTATCCAGTTGCAAATTATCGGCACTGCTTATATATCCGCTATATGTTTTTGCGCCTGCGATTGCTCTTGAATAAATCACACTGTAACCGTCAGCCTCTGTTGCCTCCTCTTCTCCGTTTCCATTATAATACGTCCAGTATAAATCAGATGTTTCCGTCTTTACAACATCCGTAATTCCTATATCGGCAAGAAAGTTTGCGGCAATATCCTCTGCCTCCTCCGACGTCATACTGCTCATATTCGCTCCCAAATCCTGACCTTCGTTATCTGCATATGGTGTCATATATCCGTTTGTAAAACCTTCCTTCGGTCTGAGGTCCGGAGAATTCTTCGGAGAAAAATATATGGATGAACCTAATCCGACTCCCCCTCCTTTTACTTCTTCCTCTTCATAGTTATACACACTTAAGGAATATTCCACATCACCTATTGTTCCCAAGAAGCCGTTTCCGTCATAATCTCCCGCTGCGGGATATTCGTCAGGCGCCGAAGCCAGCTCCTTCTCAAGCTCACTATTTTCCTCTTCCAGATAGGCTGTCCATGAGGAATCACCCGCCTCCTGCGCACTTTTTATCTGCTCCTTATTCCAGTCTATCTGCTCCTGAATATCCGCCTTGATTCGATTTTCATAATCATACAGATAAATTCCTTTATCCTTTTCAAATAATGCTTCCGCTATCCTCTTTTTATCTTCTTTTGTCAATTGATACGGTTTAAAATGAACGATATTCATCTTGTCCGTATCAGGAATCTCTATTTCGTCATCGTTGATGGATATGCTGCTGAGCGTTGAAGCCCCTACGTCAAGCGATTCATTACAGCCCTCAGGAATTCCAAGTCTGCCGCTGATTCCTCCCTCGCCTGACGTATTCGCTTTTTCTCCGCCATTCTCATTGGCGCTGTCTTTCCCGCCTGAATTGTCCCCCTTATTTGCATTACTCTCCAAATCATAATCTACCGTTTTCTTACCACAGCCCGTAAGTGCCGTCTGTGCCATCATTAGTCCCGCCAGCGCAAAAATTGCTGCTTTTTTTAAATACGCTTTCTTCAACCTTCTACCTCCTGAATATGCTTCTTCCATATTGATATATTGCAAAATTTTCTGTTTTGCAGATGTATTGTATTTGTTATATTCGCATATTAGGAATAAAATGCATCATGATTGCATCAAGGATGTATCAATCCTGTAACAATTACAGCGATATCGTAATAAATTGAAAGAGAATGTACCATTCCGCTTTTATTTCAGTAAATATCAATGACCGTACCGTCTACCGCATTGATAATCATAAATACCTCTTCCTTCTTCAAATAGTCATCTACCACTGAATAAATCCATACAGGTGTCATAATCATATGGTCATCTATATTGGTCACTCTATATTCAAATTCTATACGGTTGCATTTTACACTTTTTCTCTTCCCTTTACTTTCATAATCCGCTATAACCTGGTTTTGGAAGATCTCATCTATCTGCTCCCATTTCAAAAGTGTTGTATCCGTCTCCTTATCATTTGCAATATCATACATATTGACAAATTGACTCCCTACGATTCCTTCGGCTGTAATATAGAGTTTGATTTGCTCTCCACCTATCTCATCATAATGATTTTGAACCTTTGCCTTTTCTCTGGTAAGAATATAACAATATCCAATTGCCGCTTTACTTGCCAACTGCTGTTCTACCGTTTCAGCAGAATTAAAAAGACAAAGCAGTTTTCTGTCACTGATGCCAAACTCTTCAAAACCAAATTTACTGAGATAATCATCTATTAAAATCTCTAACTCTTCATCTGTATGTGATAACGCAGGTGTACCATACATATCATTATTAATCTTGTTATCATAATCCTCCATATAATAGTAGTCGCGATTCATCTCCGTCTCAACACCCATTGCATAAGTTTCTGCGCCATCTTTATAACGAAAGAATGTTATTCTGCTTCTTTTTCCATCGACATTCCCTTCTGCATATACATACTCAAATTGACGAAAGATATTCATTAACAGACTTGTTATATATCCATTTGTATCTCCTATATCATAAAAGGCAAATTCATCGGTATTCAAATTACCCTGAACATATTTTGTCTCCCCTGCCTCTAGTGTTAGATATAAATCAAACCATCTTGAATTTACCAACTGGGTCGGATTCTCTTCTAATTCCTTTGTTGCTTCACTATAAAAGGCTTTTCTATCATCCATATTATATACGGCTGCAGGATAGTAAATGCTATATTCTCCATCATCAAACAGCTTATCTGCCACTGATTTCATATATTCCGATGTAAGCTCCCGTGGCTGCATTTCATAGATACCTACGTTTCCTGCATCAGGAATGGTAATATCTGCCTCTACACCAACCCCCGTACTTCCTATCTCATATGATACATGCGTCTCTTCAATTCCAAGCTTTTCCTTTAAGCCGCTATCGGCAGTTTCACCACTCTCCAGATTCTGAATATCATTTGATACATCCTCTTTCTTACCACAGCCTACAGATGATATGGCAAGCAATACAGCAAGTGGAATAACACATAAATTCCTAATTATTTTTTTCATATCCATTTCTCCTTTCTACTCCTTGTGTATATTCTTTTGATATAATTATTATAAATAATAAATGTATCTGACATGTATCCGCAATAAAAATATCAATAAGCATAGTAATGTGCTGCCATGCTAAATTGATATGATACAATTATGTTACATTTACCATTTATAATTGATGAATTATTGTTATATAATTGAAATTGAAATATTCGGTAAATGTCCTTGTGTCAATACCGGTTATTTTATGAAGGGAGCAAATAATGATAAAAATACTGATTGTTGAAGATGAACGCCCTATATCTGATTTAATAAAACTGAACCTGTCCGATGCAGGTTATGACTGTACATGTGCCTATAACGGCATGGATGCCATCGATATTGTATCAGAACAAACCTTTGATTTAATGCTTCTTGATATCATGCTTCCGGGTGCTGATGGTTATGAAATTATGGATTATGTCCGTGATATCGGGATTCCCGTGATATTTCTGACAGCCAAAAACACGACACCTGATAAGGTAAAAGGGCTTAATATGGGTGCAGAAGATTTTATTGTGAAGCCTTTTGAAATCGTAGAGCTTTTGGCACGAATTAATGTGGTACTGCGCAGATATCATAAAACCGCAACTACTCTGATATTTAAAGACCTGAGCATTGATTTGGACAGAAATACCGTAATGCGGGGCAATGAAAAAGTTACCCTGACACCCAAAGAATTTGATTTACTGGTACTTTTTGTAAGAAACCTGAATATTACGCTTTTTCGGGAGCGCATTTACGAATCGGTTTGGGAAGCTGAATATATGGGAGATACCCGAACCCTTGACCTGCACATACAGCGACTTCGGAAAAAAGCCGGCATTGAAGAAGAATTGAAAACGATATACCGTATCGGATATCGTCTGGAGGAATAACCATTGCGTTTTCGTTATAAGCTTTTATTAATCAACATTATATTTTTATCGGTTGCATTATGCCTTACGGGATACCTGATGATTCAAAAGAATTTTCAGCTTGCCCTGGACACCCAGATTAATAATGCCGTTGAAGAAAATAATTTTATTGAAGCATCCGTGCAACATATTATTATTTCGGAATATTCACAAACAAATGTGGATTATACGGATAGTCTTGCCGCTATCGGCAGTCAGGTGCACAATAATCTCACAACAACCAAGACAAACTTTTACATACTGGAAAATGATCATGTTTATTATGGACCTGACAGGGAAACCATTCCCGAAAAGCTGTTGGATTCGGCATCAATGGGAAATAAAAATTATATTATCGTGGAAAAAAGCAGTTCCTATTATATATATGTTAACTCCATGCATATTATAGATGATTCGCATGAGCTTTCCATAGTAACATACCGCGATATATCCGAGGTATACAAAATGAAGGATACTCAGGTTCGCTATGAGCAGATCTTGGTCATTCTTGTTTTAGCCGTATGCAGTATACTGACCTATTTATTCAGCTATATTTTAACAAAGCCCATGGCACAGCTGAATCAAATTTCAGACAGCTTTGCAAACGGTGATTACAGCATCCGAAGCACCGTTCATACCCGTGACGAAATCGGTATGCTTTCTGACAAATTTAATCATATGGCTGATTCCATTGAAAAGCAAATCATGCAGCTTAATGATATGGTCAAACAGCGGGAACAATTTGTTGCTGATTTTACCCATGAAATAAAAACACCTATGACTACCATCATAGGCTATGCCGATACCCTCCGTTCCAAAGAGCTGTCCAGAGAAAACCAGCTTATGGCGGCAAACTATATTTTTTCGGAAGGAAAGCGGCTGGAACAGTTATCTCTGAAATTATTTGATTTGATATATCTGGGACAGCATCATATCAAAAAACAGCCTATATATACCCATATTTTGGGACAGGATATCTGTAAAACCGTGGAACCGTCCATTACCGCAAATAACCTTACACTCGTTGCAGAATTTGAGGAAGCGCAGATATACGGTGATTCCGATTTACTGACAACTGCATTTATCAATATCCTGGACAATGCCCGTAAGGCATCAAACGCTCCTGCCTCTATTGAATACACAGGGTATATCGAAAATGACAACTATATATTTACCGTTACGGACCACGGAATCGGTATACCGGAAGAACATATAAAACATATCTGTGATGAATTCTATATGGTAGACAAATCCCGTTCCAGACAAAGCGGCGGTGCCGGACTTGGATTGTCACTTGTTGCTGCCATACTGCATTGTCATGATGCTGTTATGGATATCGAAAGCACGCCAAATCAGGGAACCTGCTTTAAAATTATCTTTAATAGGAGGCTTTCATGAAGCATATGGATAAGAAAAAACATATTCTATATTTTCTGACAGGTGTTATCGCAACAATCTGTCTGTTCGTTCCGGCTGTGCTAATGAACAGACAGGCAGATAACACACTTAATTCAGCAAACTCCGCGCCTTCCGGCTCCTATATGGCATCCTCTGTCGTTATGGCACGATATATCTCGAATCAGTTAAGTGATTATGAACGTGTCCAGCTTATCGCAGGCGGCTGGGACGCTGATTATTTACCTGCCGAATGGAATGAAATCGATATGAATACTTCGGCGGCAACCAACAGAATAAAAAGGAATCTCAATAAAATCCACAATCAGGGAGCCTATGAGCTTTACTTTGACTCTACATATGAAAACTGGTATTCATGGGAAACCTCTCTATATAAGGCCGTTGACGCAAATTTTGGAACATATCTTGCATACTATACCGTAACAAAATTTACCAAATATGACGGTTCTTTTGTGTATTATGTCATTGCATCAGAAAATGGGGATATTCTATATGCATATACGGATTATACAAATTTTTTGGAATACGATACGGTATTTGACCGTTACCATAAGGACTATGCACAAATCAATAAAGAGAAACCTGAAAAAACAAATATCGTAAGCTATCAAAAAATTGTATCTGACAGTAATGTTTACCTATATATTCCCACAGAGGAATAATCCGCTAAAAAATATAAATTTTTATTTATCAACAGGTCTGCCGGTAAATTCAAAATATCATTGAAAAATAACCTGAAAACATATACAATAAAAGAGACATGTATTTAGTAACAAAATATATATGAATGGGAGGTACCATATGGACGCAGAAGCATTAAAATCAAGGGTTTTAAATGTTTTTTCTGATGTTATGCCGGAAGTTGATACAGCAAATATTGATATGGCAGCAGAATTAACAACAGAGTATGGTGTAAACTCTGTATCAATCATCCAGTTTATTGTCGGATTAGAGGGGGAATTTGGCATAGAATTTGATGATTATGAACTTGCACTCGGGCTTTATTACGATATGGATGACATAGTTGCCGCAGTAGCATCTAAAGTCAAATAAATTTCTGCCTGTACTCGCAGCAAAATTACGATATTTAGGAGGTATAAGAATGAGCAATCAGAAAATATTGCCGGTTAGCTACCCAATTATTACATCATGGCAATGGCATGCAACTTTATTTTCAATTATTGGGGATGACGAAAAGGCTAAAAACTGGATTTATAGTAATTACATACAATTAAGATGCTACAATATAGAAGAAATTTTCACGGGAGATGAAATGCTCCTTGCAGATATGATGCCGGGAAGCAGCTCTCTGAAGGAATGTCCTTATCTTTTATTCTCGCTTATGACAAAAGAACAGGTTGAGAGCTACTGTGGAGATATCATCACTTTTATTACAAAAACGATTGACCTCGGCGGATATGTATACGGTGTATTTGATGAAGCAAAGATTCTCTGTGATTCAGGTGCCGATTATAAATTCCCGCATGAGCTGTTTATATTCGGATATGACAAGGATGCGGAAGTATTCCATGTCGGAGATTTTACCTTCGGTGAGCATTATTCCTACAGCACCGTTTCATTTGAGGATGTTAAGAGAGGCTATGAAATTATTACGGCTCCTGAAGATCACATGTTTAAGGATGACTACAAGGGACGTCGTGGTTTATATGTAATACAGAAAAACACATCAGAAACCTACTATGAAATTGACAAAAAGTATATAAAAGACACTCTTATTGAGTACCTTGAAGCAAAAGATACAAAAAATCATTTCCGTATGATGAGAAATCGTTTTACCGATACTATTTTTGGTGTTAACGTATACGATGCCGTACTGAAGCAGATAGGCATTCAGCTGTCAGGCGATGATCCTGATTTTGATATCAGGGCACTTCATATTGCATATGACCATAAGGTTCTTATGATGGAAAGACTGAAATACCTGATGGAAAAGGGTTACATGGAGTATAACCATGAAATACTGGATTCCTATATGGAGGTTGTAAACAATATGCTTACAGCCAGAAACCTTTTGATTAAATGCTCAATTACCGGTAATATTGATTGCCTCGACAGATTTGAGAAATATATCATGGGTGCAAAGACAAAAGAAATCGATGTTCTGAACAAAGTAGTAGAACTTTTATAAAATTTGCTTATTATAATTATGAATATTTCGCAGGCATTTAAGAATGCTTCACCGATATAAAATAGTAAACAGGAATAAAGCGGGTAAACCACCCGCTTTATCTGTTACCGTGAAGGGAGATGATAGAAAACATGAATATATGCGTGTATGGAGCTTCAAGCAATGATATAGATAAATCCTATATATATGCTGTAGAACAGCTTGGTGCCTTAATGGCAGAGAGGAAACATACACTTGTTTTTGGTGCAGGCGGTCAGGGCTTAATGGGCGCTGTTGCCAGAGGCGTTTCTTCAAAAAACGGACACATTATAGGTGTTACTCCATCTTTTTTTGACGTAGACGGAATCTTATACGAAGGCGACATGGAGCTTATAAAAACAAATACCATGAGAGAACGAAAACAAATTATGGAAGACAACTCCGATGCTTTTATTATGGTACCCGGCGGTGTCGGAACATATGAAGAATTCTTTGAAATTCTTACGCTCAAGCAATTAGGCCGTCACGGTAAAGCAATCGTAATATTCAACATAAACGGATTTTTTAATGAGCTGCTCAATATGATGAAGGAGACTGCTGACCAAGGCTTTATGAGCAGTGCAACAAATGAAATATATATTGTTATGAATAACGCAACCGAAATTCTTGATTATATAGAAAAATACACACCTGAAATAGGAAAAGTATTCAAATTCTAGGAATTCACAATATCTGCCGGCAGGTCTTTGGATTCCTGACAACAAAAAGGAGCTATAGAGCTCCTTTTTCAATTCTTTATCAGCTTTTTCATAGCTTCCACTGCCAACTTTACTGCAAGGTCCGTATCATGTGCTTCCGGATTATGAAGACCTGCCGCCTTCCGTTCCTGATTTCCAACCACCAGATAACAGGCCCCGACTCTTACCTGTAAAGAGGCACCTACAATAAATAATGCCGCCGACTCCATTTCTGAAGCCAGACAACCTAAACGTTTCCACGCATCCCATTTATTTGCCAATTCATAACCTACCGGTTTTGACTGGGGCGAATGTTGTCCATAGAAAGAATCCTTGCTTTGAACAACTCCCGTATGATAATTCAATTTCATTGATTTTGCACTGTCACATAATGCATTTACAATATCAAGATTCGCTACGGCAGGATATTCAATCGGTGCATACTCCTTTGATGTTCCTTCCATACGGACAGCTCCGGTAGCAATAACAATATCTCCACCCATAATCTCTGTCTGTATACCGCCGCATGTTCCAACTCTGATAAACGTATGTGCACCACAATGTACCAGTTCTTCCAAGGCAATAGCCGCCGACGGACCGCCTATACCCGTAGAAGTCACACTTACCTTTACTCCATTCAACAGACCGGTATATGTCACAAATTCCCTGTTATCAGCAACCAAACGGGCATCCTCCAAATATGCGGCTATCTTCTCACACCGCTTAGGATCTCCGGGAAGTATAACATATTCTCCTATCATGTCGCGGTTTGTTTTTATATGATATTCTAAACCTGATTCTTTTTCGTAAACCATTCAAATCACCCCTGATAAGACCTGCAGGGTCTGCCGCTGGCAGCTCCCTTCGGATGTATCATAACAAAAAGCCATAACAAACCTTTTTTTGTTATGGCTTTTTACTACCGGTTCCTTTATTCAGTAACCTTAAATTGAGCTAACTTCTCTTCAAGCTCTGCCGGAATTTCACCATGGAACTTCACCGTAAGCGGCTTTTCCAAATCCAGACTGAATACTCCCAAAATAGACTTACCGTCCACAACATACTGTGCCGAAGAAACATCTACATCATTTGGGAACTGATTAAGGTAAGATACAAATGTCTTGATATCCTCCATTGTATTAACCTTAGCTTTCATTTCTGTTATCTGCATTATAGTGCCCCCTGTTTATCATATTCTACATAATTAATAAGTATATTTTACCACCTATGAAAGTAGTATGTCAACGACTCGGGCAACCAAAATTGTAAAACAAAATTCAACACTGTACGATAAAGCGATAACAAACTCTTTACATCTGCTTTCTTACTATTTTATACTCATCGTCTAATTGGAAATACGGGCAGCTTTCATATGCACTTGTAATAAATCTTGCATAATCGTCTTCGTCCATATTTACAAGACATTCATAAAAATCCTCTTCCTCATCATATACATAATGAGCACACAAATCACAACTTGTGGCAGCCATATTCACGCCTCCTTTGTTTTGTATCATATCACAATTATGCAATGATAACATCTGTTTTTAAACTTAACCTTCAAATATTGCCAATTCATTACTATTTATACATAATTTTACTGGCACAATTATATGTACTATGTTATGATAGATGCATATAGTTTTTTTGCTCTAATATACATAATTGATTAAGGGGAAAAAGGGGTGTCTAATACGATGAAAAGACGGATACTTTTATTAATTTTAACAATGCTTTTACTGCTTTCATGCAGCACGCTGTCATTTGCTGCATCGGCAGAGCCATCTGCATCGGAGACGAAAGAAACCGAAACCATAGATGCAAAAACCTACTACTATGACAGATTTGATAATGATGCCTACCGCAATGTGTATGAGCAGATTAATCAGGCTGCTTATAACTTCCACAATTCAACTACAAATGGCGAATATCAGGACGATGGCTATTATGCTGCATTTTCGCTTTCCGTTTCAAAGAAAGATTGGGATGTTATCGGCGCTACCGGTCTTGATAAGGTTGTAAAAGCAGTTTTAGCTGACCATCCTGAATACTTTTGGATGTCTGCTGACCATATTTATGAATCAAGTACTTCAGAATCAGGACTTACATATTATCTTGTTACCATCAAATGCTATGATATATATGCAAATGGAACCTCCAGACAGGTTGCAAAAAACAATATGGAGATTACCATCGGTAATTACGGAACTTCCATAGAGGCTGCACTTCCTGACTATATTAAGGCCTATCTTGTACATAATGCTATTATTGAAGATGTATATTATAAGACAGACGTAACCGAAATGAATACGGAAAATGTCTGGGCATTTACGGCAGACGGAATCTTTAATTCCAAATACAAAAGTGCCGTATCATTTGGATATGCAAAGGCATTTAAAGCCGTTATGGATTATTTGAATATCCCTTGTATATATGTAGAAGGAAACGATGTGGAAAACGAGGATGGTAACAAAAAGACTACCGAAGCATGGAATCAAATCTACATATCCGGCGAATGGTATCTGATAGACCTGGCCTTTGATGACCCGGAAACAACAACAGGTAAAGATGTTCTTACCTATGACTATTTTAATATTACCTCCGAGAAAGCTTCAGGTATGGCAAAACCGCTGAAAGTATCTGATTCATGGCTTCCAGGCGTTCCTGAATGCAAAGGAACGGAATTCTCACTTGCTAAGATACAGTCCGAACTGGAAAATAGTGATATATGGCAAAAGAGCAACTACAATTTCATTGATAAAATATTTGATAAATATGGCGTATCCGTTGTACTGATAAGCATTGGTGTTATCCTTATTCTTATTGTTCTTCTCATTAAAAACATTCATAAAAGAAATAAGAATAAGAAAAAAGAAAAGATTAAACGAACAAAGACAAAAGTCATCGACCAATCAGAGTTGGATGAGCATTTGAGAAAACCGCCGCTATCATAAAACAGCGAGAGGCTTTTAGCCTCTCGCTATTTATTTCCCCACAATTAGCCATGCCGTAAGAACACCCAAAAGTCGTTCGTCCGGTCTTCCTGTTTCTGTCAGGAATACCAGTCCGATTCTCTCGTGTTTGTTGCGGGCTTCTTCATAGAGCTTCTCTACATGCGACAGTTTCGTGTCTGCCGCTACAAACTGAAATACCTCAGACGGATGAGAATTCAAATCAAGATAACGGCTTAAATCACGAAATCTTGTTTTTTCATCCAGGCTGACTCCAGCATCACCAAGAAGAAACGGAAATACACAATTATCACTAAAATCTCCCACAACACGCCTTCCATCTAAAATAGGTACATGGGAAATATTCCTGTCATTCATAATTCTGATGGTAGGCATTACCAAATCATCAGGAGCACGCCAAAGTAACTGACTATATGGAATTCCTACATCACTACATCTGACAGGATTTTTTATTCTGTCTATAACCATCTCAAGTAACTCTATCATTTTCGGACTCGGCTCAACAGGAAATTCCTCGTCAAGACGCTGATTATGCTGTAACAGATTCCGTACCTCTCTGCAATAGTTCAGCTCATATCTAATATCCTTAAACTCACTTCTCTTTTCCAGCTTTGCAACGGCTGAACCATCAGGCGGAAATCTGTATTCATTTAAAGCCGCATTTTCCAGTTGTTTATATTTATCCAAAAAAATCTCCGTATTGTTCACTTTTTACCTCCCAGCGATTTCTACTCTTCCGGTACTAAATCAGTTGTATACTCATTTCCAAATATATCATATACCTTCATATAGGAATATCCTTTTGCAGTATCTTCATATTCCCCAAGAAGTGGCCTGAACTCGTCAATATCTGCATATTCAATCGAGAATCCATAACCATCGTACTTATGTACATCCCCAAGGTAAGTAAACTCTGTCGTCTCCTCTTTCAGTTGGTTTCCGTCATGCTCTACCATACCATAACAGAATTTGATTTCCATTCCTTCGTACATAGAATATGTATAAGAATCAACAAATGACAACGTCTCCATATCGATCTCTGTATATCCCTTAACGGTCACACCGTTTTCGCTGTCCCAGTTAATAATCATTCCGTACAATCTGCTTGTATCATCAACAAATATAAACGGTACAACACCTGTCATTGCTACAGAACCATCATCATAGCTTACATGGTCGGTAACGACATAGCAGACGATCTGTCCGTCAACACATAACCATTGCTCCGGAAATGTCACGTCTACCTTTCCGTTTTCATTCCATTTGACTACATTAAAATCACTTCCCAATACTACTGCCGTATTTTCTGTGTAATCATACCCCACTCGCTGCTCCATGAAGTTCACATAGTCAAAATCAGCACCTAAATCCAATATATATTTTCCGTTTTCATAGACATAATCCAGATTATATTCGGAGCTGCTTGCATATTTTGTATATGTATCATCATATGCGGATACCAGTTGTTCGTTATAGTAGGAATCCATCCCCAGCTTACTGATATCTTCACTGCATGCATACCCTGCATAGGCACTAAGCACATCATCATAGAATTTTATACAGTCCTCATCATAATTAATTCCCATCAGATTGATTCTTCCGTCATAGGAATAACTGTAACAGCCTTCCGCTGTTCCCTCCGGACAGTAAAAGGACAAGCCATTCGCATATGGTATATTGGACTTAATGTAGAGTATGCTGTCCTCCACCTTCGAAATAACTTCTTCATACCCATCTGCCTTGTAATTCTGACAAAATTCTATAATATCTGCGGAATATGTGCCACTAAAATCTCCGCAATTACTTCTTGCAGTAAGGAAATCTGTCAGCTTATAATCGTACAAATCCTCATCGGCACTCTCCAGCATATCGGAAAGCTCATCAACAACCTCTACGGTCTCTGAGGTATCAATCAATGCCAGCTCATAGGTATAGTAATTTGAAACATGACTATTATCATAACTGTTGCTATAATATGTATTATAGTAGTCATACTGCTCTTCAAAATCATCTATGATAAGCGTTCCCAAATCATAAGCAGACATTTTTGGATTGGCAGAAAGCTGGGTAAGCCAGTCTGTATAATAATAGCCAAATGTATAAATAACCTCTTCTGATGCAATCATATATTCACTATATGGGCTTATCTCACTTGCCATCTCAAGACTTCCCATCAAACATGCATTAAATATGGTTATATCAAAATAGATACCACTGTTCTTCATGGCTGTTGTCATATCAGAAATCTGAAGTACATCATTTTCATCCTTACTTGTATCACTTCCAAAAGAAGCTGTTGTAAGTCCGCATCCATGGTCCCAATAAATCATTATATATTTATTTGCAGGATAATTTTCCCTGCCCCATACCAGAAATTCCTCTAACACGTTTTCATGGCACATACAAATATCTCCGAGGTCTTCCTTCTCTATATATTTGTGGTCTGATAATTCAAAACGCTGAACATGGTTTCCTTCCATACCGTAGTCATTTGCCCAGTAATCAGTACCGCCAGTTTCCAGAATGACATTTACATTATCGCCTATATCCGCTTTAGCTATCTGGTCCAAATCATATGTAGCATTTCCACCATCCTGAAGATAATATCCAAAGTTCTCATAGAAATCACCACTTTCAAGATTAGAACCTATCATGTATATCATAACCGTGTAATCAGCATAGTCCTCATTATATTCATTTGTTGCAGGCTCTGTCGTTTTCCCTTCTGTTGTCACTTCTGTGCTCTTACCGGAAGCTGCCTCTGTGGTTGATTTTTCCTTCATTGGCTTTTTATCCTTATTAAGGAATACTGCCACAAGTATAATTGAAGCAATAATCAAGATTCCTGCCAATGAAAACATTGAAATAAGAAGTGCATTGCTTTTCTTTTTTGGCTGGCTGTAACCGCTGTTTGGCATTGCTCCCTGTGGCTGGTTATAACCGCTGTTTGGCATCATACCCTGCGGCTGGTTATAACCGCTGTTTGGCATCATACCCTGCCCGCCGCCATGATTTCCATTTTGTACATTCATCTGCTGCCTGTAAATCGCCATTTGACGATTATATTCCGCCATTTGCCTGTTATACTCTTCCATTTGACGATTATATTCATTCATCTGCTTACGGTATTCTTCAGCATTTACAATCAATCCACAATGCGGACACTTAAATGTGTTATCTTGAATTTCTTTTTTACAACTAGGACATATCATAACCTTCTCCCCCTTATCTGAAACCGTATACCTCTTCTATAGGAATTATATCGCCTTGTTCCTTTACATCAATCAGTAACTGCTGATAAATCTCTATCTGGCTTTTATCACTGAAATCATATGTATATTCACTGCACTTACCATCAGCATTTATCTCATACAAAGATTCGTTTAACAGGACATACCGTTCTGCATCTCCATCCTCTGCCGCATATACATATATATTTGCTGCATCCGTTTCAACACCCATGGCGATCTTATATGCACGTACCGCCTTTGCAGCATACACTGCTTCCCCCTCTATATCATATACTTTTACAACAATTTCCTTCGTAGAAGAATTGTTATACCAGTCCGTTACACGAAGGGTAATATTATAGGTACCCGTTACAGATGTATCAATATCCATACTGGATTTCAGCTTTTCTACAAGATTTGGTTCGGAATCAGATACACGATAATAGTCTCTGAAATCGCACTTCTCGCCAATTATAAAGCTTATCTCATCAGGTCCCTCTATCAATGGTATATCCGCATCAATTACAGATATTTTAATCTTTCGGCGTTTTTTCAGCTTTCCCCGTACTACTTTATATTTTATTTCATATGTCCCTATTTCTTTTGGTGAAAATTCCGTCTTATCATATTCTATGTATGCCTTATCATTTACCGGTTCTACATAATTATATATGTCAAATGTAGTACCGAGAACATACTCATTATTTGTCTTTTTAACCTTTAAAAGACTTCCTTTTATAATTGCGGAAGCAATAAATGCCATGATAAGTCCGAGAATAAGTGCCGGAACAAATGTTGCTATCGGATTTCTCCTCCTACGCCTTCTTCTACGATTTTGAGGCGGTCTGCCTGTCGGGTGGCTGCCTGTTTGTGGGCGGCTGCTGCCTGCCGGGCGAGAGTTGCCTGTCTGCGGGCGGCTGTTGCCTGTTTGTGGGCGAGAGTTGCCTGTCTGCGGGCGGCTGCTGCCTGTCGGTCGGTTGCCTGTTTGTGAGCGATGGTTGCCTGCCTGCGGGCGGCTGCTGCCTGTCGGTCTGTTGCCTGTTTGTGGGCGGCTGCTGGTTGTCGGGCGGCTGCCTGTCGGTCGGTTGCCTGCCTGTGGGCGGCGACTGCCTGTCGGTCGGTTGCCTGCCTGTGGACGGCTGCTGGTTGCCGGGCGCTTTTTCATTTCCGCCCTATCCATATGTATTCCTGCTCCGTTTTTCTTTGGCACAGGTCTTTCTAATTGATTATTTTCATCCATAATTTATCTCCTTAAATATATCCCTGAAAAAAGTCTATCTTATATTTCCGTAAATGTAAACAATTAAGTTTATATTTAAAAATTGCATATTCCTATAAAAGGTGCGATAATTATATAATAAGTTTACAAAAATGGAGGAATACCAAATGTCTATAAATAATATCAGCAGTTTTACAAAGAGCCATCTTGATTTGTGTATTGAAAACAGTCATATTGATAGCGAGCTTTACGAAAAATATGGTGTAAAAAGAGGTCTTCGTAATATTAACGGCATTGGTATCAATGCCGGCATTACAAATATATCCTTAATTAAAGCATTTGATGAAAAGGACGGAACACATATCCCTTGCGACGGTGAACTATACTATCGGGGCTATGAAATCCGCGACCTTATAAAGGGATTTTATTCCGAGAAGCGCTATGGATTTGAAGAATGTACCTATCTTCTGCTTTTCGGAGTTCTTCCAAATAAAGAAGAATTGGACAACTTCAAGAAGGTTCTCAATATCAGCTATAATTTACCATCCCATTTTATTCAGGATGTCATAATGAAAAACCCAACAAGGGATATTGTTTCAAATATGGCAAAAAGCATACTGGCTCTTGGTTCTTATGATAAGAAAGAGTCTGACAACTCTCTGGACAATGTACTCCAACAATGCATTGCCCTAATCAGTATATTTCCTCGTCTTGCCGTATACTCATATCAGGGATACAGCCATTACGGACTTGGAAAGAGCTGCTATATCCATAAACCGAATCCTGAGCTTTCATTTGCAGAAAATATATTAAGCACCTTGCGTTCCGACAGAAAATATACACAGCTTGAAGCAAGAGTGCTTGACCTCGCACTTGTTCTTCATATGGAGCATGGCGGTGGCAGCAACTCTACCTTTACAACGCGAATTGTTACATCTTCCGGCTCGGACACATATGCTACCATGACAGCAGCTCTTTGTTCCCTCAAGGGGCCGTTAAATGGAGGCGGCGATTACAAGGTCATGGAAATGATGAAAAATATCCGAAACAATGTAACCGATATTACAAACCGGGATGAAATATCCGAATACATCAGAAAAATTGTCAAAGGTGAAGCATTTGACAAATCAGGTGTCGTGTATGGAATGGGACATCCTGTATATTCCGTATCAGATCCCAGAGCACTTGTGTTTAAAGATTATGTGAAAAATCTGGCAGCCGAAAAGAATATGGAAGAGGAATTTGCTCTGTATGAGTTAATTGAAGAACTGGCACCTCAAATAATTGCAGAGGAGCGTAAAATATATAAGGGCGTCAGCATGAATATTGACTTCTATAGTGGACTTCTTTATAAGATGCTGAAGATACCGCACGAGCTGTTTACTCCATTATTTGCGATTGCCCGTGTCGTTGGATGGAGTGCGCATCGTATAGAAGAGCTTATCAACAAATACAAGATTATGCGTCCTGCCTATACCAGCCTTGTAAACACGAAAGAATATATAAAACTGGAAGACAGAACATAATCTCAGCTTACACCTGTCAGACATCCTCCGTAAATATAACAAATAAAACACGAAACCTCCTATATTATTCAAATAATATAGGAGGTTTTATAAATACCTCTAAGTGGTAATCAATCGTTCAGGTACTTTTTTAGGACACGGGCAACCTCGTCGATGTCGATAGGCTTGGCAACATGGGCATTCATCCCGTGTTCCAGACACCTTTGGATATCGTCGGAATAGGCGTCCGCCGTCATAGCGATGATTGGCAGTGTGGCGTCCGTCCGGTCGATGGCACGGATGGTATCGGTCGCTTCGTAACCGTTCATAATAGGCATTCGGAGGTCCATCAGGATGGCATCATAGTATCCGGAATCGGAGTTCCGGAACATCTCCACACAGACTTCGCCGTTTTCCGCCCACTCCAGCTCAAGACCGAGATCATGAAGCAGCTCATAGGCGATCTCCCAATTCAGTTCGTTGTCCTCCGCAACCAGAATGCGCCTGTTGGAGAATTGAAGCTTATCTTCCTCCTCAACAGACTGGACATCCTCAATACCCACATAAGGCTTCAAACCATAGAATAGTGTGGAACGGAACAGTGGTTTCATCAGGAAGCCGCTGATTCCTGCTGCCCGGGCCTCCTCCTCGATTTCACTCCAGTCATAGGCAGACATCAGCAGGATCGGTATATCGTCACCCAACTGCCTGCGCAGCTCCCGTGCTGTCTGAATTCCGTCCATATCCGGCAGCTTCCAATCCAGCAGAATTACATGATAATCGTTATGTGCCTTATGGTGTTGAACAGCCATCTTTACGGCATCCTCGCCGTCCATTACACTCTCTGCCCGAATTCCGATAGAGCGCAGAGAATCAACAGTACTCTCGCACAACTGGCGGTCATCGTCCACCACCAGCATGATCCAGTCGGGCAGAACCATATCTTCCACCCGCTCCTCTGCACGCATCAAATCCAAAACCACCTGGAACTCCGTACCCACGCCCTGCTGGCTTTGCACCGTAATCTCGCCCTTCATGGCGTCCACGATGTACTTGGTAATAGCCATGCCCAGCCCGGTACCCTCGGTGCGGTGGATGCGCTTATTATCCTCACGGGCAAAAGATTCGAAGATGTGCTGGCGGAATTCCTCGGACATTCCAATACCGGTATCTTTCACCTGAATGCGGATGCGGACATACTCCTCTCCCTTGGTCGATGGCTCCTCGCGGAGGGATACATCAATCGAGCCGTTCTCCGGTGTGAACTTGATGGCGTTGGAGAGCAGGTTCAGCATTATCTGGTTGAGACGCACACTGTCGCAATGCACGTTCTCCGAGAGGATGTTGAAGATGGAAATATTGAACTTCTGATGCTTCGCCCTTACCTGTGGCTGCACGATGCTCACGATGCTCTCCATGATCTCCCGCAGAGATACAAGCTCCTCGTTGAGCGTCATCTTGCCGCTCTCGATCTTGGACATATCCAACACGTCGTTGATCAGGCCCAACAGGTGACGGCTGGACATGGTAATCTTCTTCAGGCAGTTTTGCACCTGCTGCGGGTCATCCATGTGTGCCGTGGCAATGGCCGTCATGCCTACAATGGCGTTCATCGGCGTACGGATATCGTGACTCATGTTGGAAAGGAACTCTCCCTTGGACTTGCTGGCAATTTCGGCTTCCTTTCTGGCCTCCTCTGCCAGATGTCTGGCCTCCTCCAACTCCTTCATCTGCGCCCGGTTCAGCATGAAATACCACACGAACACGGCAATCAGGGACAACAGGATGACCACGCAGACTGTCGCAGCGGCAACAAGGGAGCGCGTTCCCAGACTCTCCACCGATTCATTGAGCGCACCGTAAGGCATGAGCGTCACCAGATACCACACACTGTTGGGCAGACTGGACGCATACATATGGCGCAGCTCGCCTTCGACCTTAACCATGGTGGAATAATCCTTGCCGGCTTTCATGGCAGCCTCAAGTTCGATAATATAGTCCTCCGGGGTCTGATCGTCTGTCGCCTGGTATACGGCACGAACCCTGTCGAAATAATTGTCCCGCACCGCGGCGGAATCACGCACCACGAAGGTGCCGTCTTTGCGGATGACAAAGGAATAGACAAGGGAGTCCTTCTCCTCTAAGTAGAGGATATCAGACAAATAGCTGATAGGCAGCTCACCCACCATGGCAACGCAGTTCTCCATGCCCGGAATATCAAGACTGACCGGTGCACACATCAAAACCACCTGTTCCCCGGCACCATTATATCCAACAGCAACCCTGCTCTCCCCGTTTTTCAACGTCTCCAGAAATGTTGCAGGTCCGGAATACTGGAGCGGGTCTCCGTAGATCGTCTCGATGTTCCCCTCGTCGTCACACCAGCTTATGGACTCATAGTCCCGGCTCTTCCCGTAGTAAGTCATCCACTTAAAATATTCCTCCTTGCTACTCCCACACATGGGAGGAATGTTTTCGGCAAACGTTGTCATCGGAATCAGGCATTGACTGCTGATGGCGTCGAAATGCTTGGAGATACGTTCGTTGATATTGGACATGTATATGTTACCCAGTTGGGTAACGGCCTGTTCGTTTTGACGGTTCAAATAAACTATCAGTGTCGCAAAAGCCACAATGCACACAATACACACACTGACTAAACTCCCAACCAAAAAATGCTTTATTTTGTCCTTCATCGTTTTGTCCCCTCCCTGAAAATTTTCTTCATTTTAACACTCCTTTCAAAACTGCCATCAGTGCATTAACGTCAATCGGTTTCGTAATATGACCGTTCAGTCCGGCATCCAGCGCCTTCTGTCGGTCCTCTTCAAAGGCATTCGCAGTCATTGCATAAATCGGTATATTCGCCTTAACACTATCCTCCAGTGCACGAATGCGGCAAGTTGCCTCGTAGCCGTCCATGTGCGGCATCTGTATATCCATGAGAATTATATCGTAATAACCCGCGTCTGCCGTCTCCATCTTCTCAACAGCCACGGTTCCGTCCCCGGCCAGATCGACCGAGAATCCTTGCTCCTCCAAAATAGTCATTGCAATCTCCTGATTCAGCTCGTTATCCTCCACCAGAAGAATTCTTTTGCCTGCAAAGCTCTCGTTGGGCAGTTCCACCACTGTCTCTACCACTTCTTCCTCCCCGACGGGCTTCAAAAGGGCATCCTGAAGCTCCGACATGAACAGCGGCTTTGAACAGAAGGCCGTAACGCCTGCCTCCCGTGCCTCCTCTTCAATCTCCGTCCAGTCGTAGGCAGTCAGAATAATGATGGGCTTGCTGTCGCCGATGAGCGTCCGGATGCGTCGGACGGTCTCAATTCCGTTCATGTCCGGCATTATCCAGTCAATTATATATACACTAAATTCGTCGTCGTTTTCAATGGCTAGCTGTGTACGAAGGACGGCCTCCTTCCCGGATGTGGTCCATTCTGCACGCATACCGATTTTTCCGAGCATTCGCGTGACGCTTGCACAGGTGTTGAAATCATCGTCAGCGACAAGCGCATGCAGTCCGGCAAGTCTGGATATGTGCTCACAATGTGGAGGACTTTCGCTGATGCGAAACTGCAGGCAGACCTTAAACTCCGACCCCTTGCCGATATCGCTCTCCACGGAGATGGTTCCGCCCATCATATCTACAATATTTTTTGTAATCGCCATACCAAGACCGGTGCCCTGAATACCACTGACGGTGGAGGTCTCCTCGCGGGTAAATGCCTCGAAAATGTGCTTTTGAAAGTCCTTGCTAATACCGATACCGGAATCCTTTACCAAGAATATGTAGCTGGCATACCCACTAGGTGCGTCGTTCTTCTCTATCACGCGTATGCTGAGCATGCCACCTGGCTTTGTAAACTTCACAGCGTTGCTGATGAGATTCAGCAGAATCTGATTCAGCCGCAGCTTGTCGCAGATGATATCCTCATGAACCACGTCGACGGTATCAATAAAAAGCTCAAGCTGCTTCGCATGCACGTTGGCTTGAATGATGGTTCTAAGATCATGGAGGACATCCGGAAGATGCACTTTCTTTTCCTCGATCTTAACCTTTCCGCTCTCAATCCGACTCATGTCCAAAACGTCATTGATCAGGGAGAGCAGGTGTTCGCTGGATATCGATATCTTCCCAAGGTAGTCCGCCACCTGTTTTTTGTTGTCGATGTGTGCCGCCGCAAGGGCGGTAAAGCCGATGATGGCATTCATCGGTGTACGGATGTCGTGGGACATATTGTTGAGGAAGTTCGTCTTGGCCCTGTTTGCGTGTTCCGCAGCAGCCAGCGCATCCTGAAGGACCTTTCTTCTTTCTTCCTCCACCCTGACTTCCTCATCAGCATTACGAATACCCAGAATCAGATGCCGTCTATCATAATCCTCCGTGACAAACTTTGCCTGATAGTGATGGACTTCGCCCTCCATTATCACCCGAAAGGGAATTACCAGTGCATCCACGTCTTTCAACGCACATTCGAGCGCCGCCGCGGACACCTTCTCCTGAAACACCTTCCGGTCTGCCGGATGTACATGCTTTTCAATAATCCATTCCCATGTCTTCCCATATGGATGGACTTTTCTGTGGTCATCATCGACCAACTCGCCGCGCGATTTGAAGGCAACAGACGTGTCTTTCTCCAAATCAACCTGAGTGATTTCCGTATAATCACGGCTGAGTGCCTTGACGATGCCCATCTGCTCTAATTTGATTTTCGTCTCTTTCTCCTCGGAGACATCCATAAAGCTGACTGCTGCGTGGTCGTTGTCAGTCCCCCGATTTACCTCGAAACGCAGCCACCGCATGCCCTTTTCCGAAATCTCCCGAACCACCACCGAATATCGGATTTCTTTTTGAAGCCGTTCCCGCATTGTCTCGAGCCGGCTGGCCTGAAAAAGCTTTTCCTGATCGTCCTTGTGGATAAAGCTATGGATATAGTCGTCAAACTGCTCCCAGTGATTGTCCTGACTGTACCGCTCGTCAAAAAAGCTTTCACGGTTAAACACCGAATAGGTGCCCGAGGAAAACTCCACATAATAGGTGGATACAAACACATGGCTGTAAGCGTCAAAGAAGCCGATGGAACGCTCGATCTGCTTCTTCATATGCTCGCTCTCCACGCCCACTCTGTGACGCGTCACGCAGAATTTTCCTCCGGTCAGCTTGCAAAAGGCAGCCTCCACAAAACCGTCGTAGAAGGGATCATAATACACCACGGAAGGAGTGTCTGAGCAGTCCGCAATTGGGCAATGAGCACACGGCGTATCACGTTTCATGACAGCCCGGTAGCACAAATCGCCTATCTGGATTCCCGGATAGAGATCCGCCACCGCCTTGTCAAATTCCACAAGGCGAAAATTCCGGTCTATGATATAGATATTGTTCTCATAATTTATATTCATCCTCCAACCTCCCAATTTTTCTCAACAACACTCCAAAGCCAAAAATGCTTTTTCATTATATCCTTTCTCCAAAAATTCCAACTGTAAATCTCCAAACCCAATATATAAATTTAATTATACCATATTTATCGTCAAATTCACACAAAAAACTAGTCAAGCTTTTCACACAAAAATGGAGCTGTGCACGAATTACTTTAGTGCAACAGCCCCATGAATACCATCGGCATATTATATTTTTATACAAATACACAATTTATTATTTTCATATTCTGCAGTTATTGAACCATCCATTTGTTCAATTAAAGTTCTCGTAATCGCAAGACCTAACCCCGTTGATTTTCGTGCTGCCTCAACTGTATAAAAACGGTCAAACAGCCTGCCCACCTGTACCGTATTTAATTCGGTTGCCGTATTGGTAAATGTAATGATTCCTTCATCAGATAATACAATATCCAAATCTCCGTCACTATACCGGAGCGCATTGCTCAAAAGGTTTGAAAATACACGGGATAATGCAGAACGGTCAACATTTCTGATTATCTTCTTTTCTGTAATCTCAAGATTCGGAACAATATTCCGTTCACTTAAATCCGTATAAAATGCAGCAATACTTTCCTCCAAGACATGATTAATCGTGACAGGCTCTTTGGCAGCATGACTTTCTGATGTAATTAAAACGGAATATCTAAATAATTCCTCTGTTAACTGCTTCAATATTTCGGCACGATTTTTTATGATGTCAAGATATCGACAGGCATTCTCCGACTTATCCTCCTGCTCAAGTAAATCCAGATAACCAAAAATAGCGGTTAATGGTGTCCGCAAATCATGGGAAATATTTGTAACCGCATTTTTTAATTCCATATCCCCCTGCCGGAAACGATGACGTTCTGTCCGAAGCTTCCGAAGCTGTACATTTATGGAATTTGCCAGCTTACGCATATGCCTGTCGCGTGTAGAAATATCAATTAACGTATTCGTATCGGTTATGAGCCTGTCGATAAAAGCTTCTTCAATCTCCTTCGCCGCTTTCTGTAACAGATATATTTTTATGAGTAGTGCGACAACCAGCAAAACCAAACTGCCAATGACAGCCCATAACCAACTTTCCATCATCAATACCTCTATTTCAAATTTATCTTCTTAAAAATAATCATCCCTGCCCCGGAAGTTACAATCATTATCACAAAATCATAAATCACCATCATCTTTAAGTTATCAGATAAGTTCATGGCAACCTGATACAGCTGCGAAGAGGGGATAAAATCATTCAGGAATTCATAAACCTCCCGCTTCGTTCCCGTTAAATAGTTAGGATTTTTTTCTTCCTCTACCGATATTGTTTCGCCTGTCTCTTGATTTACATACTCATAAGCATCATAATATTCTGGAGCATCAAGTCTTTGCCAAATTATAAGTGTGGCAAACAACATAATTATTGTTGTAAGCAGGCAGACGATGGAACCTACCGCCTTATTTTGTATCAACATGGAAAACAATAGCAGCAAAGCAGTCAGTGCCAACAAAGCAGTTGTACTTGCCGCTGTAAAAGCAAGAATCTCTGTTACTTTCATCGTTGTCCCGCCAATAAACAAATTTCCCAGAAACAGCACAACAAGAATATACAAAACGTGCATCATCACATCGGCTGCCGCGCAAACAATCAGTTTCGATATATAGATACTGCCCCGTGTATGCCCCGTTGCAATTTTATTTCTGATTGTTCCGTCAGAATATTCTGTGCCTACAAATATACCGATAAACACGGCTATGGCAAACATAATATATAATGCTCCTACAAAAATTAAACCATCTGCATTTCTGTATTCCACAGGCAACTGTGCGTATAGGGATGAATCCTTTTTCACCTGACAATAACGCATCAAAACAGTAAAAGCACCAAGTCCCGCAGAAAACAGCAATCCCAGTCTGAAGATAAAGCTTTTAAACAGCCTTACAAATTCGGCAGATAACAATTTACTCATTCTTACCACCTCCCACAAGACTGACATAATAGCTTTCCAGACTTTCATTATGGGACTGCATTGAAATCACTTCACAATTTACCTTTTCCAGTGCCAATACCAGCTTCGATACTGTTATTTCTGCAAATACATCTGCCTGCCTCTCAGAAACGATTTCATAATCCATATTCATTTCATCAAGCACATGGACAAGTGCCTCTGTATCACTGACTTCCATACGGATACATTTTCTACAGGCAGTATTCAATTCTTCCGCACTTAGTTCTTTTACAATTTGTCCCTTATCTATAAACCCATAATGCGTTGCAAGCTTAGAAAGTTCGTCAAGAATATGACTTGAAATTAAAACCGTTATTTGCTGTTCACGGTTGAGTTTCAAAATCAGCTCCCTTATTTCTACAATACCCTGTGGGTCAAGTCCATTGATAGGCTCATCCAACACCAGAAAGTCAGGGTCACCTACAAGTGCTATGGCAATTCCCAGTCTCTGGCGCATACCAAGAGAAAAATTTTTTACTTTCTTCTTACCTGTTCCCTCCAGTCCGACTAATCTGAGAAGCTCATCAAGTCCATCAAAAGACGGGAGTCCCAAAATGCGGTACTGCTGCTTCAAATTATCTTCCGCTGTCATATTCAGATAAATAGACGGCGTTTCTACAACAGCACCTATTCTTCGACGCGATTTGATAATCCCCTTTTCTGTATTTACTCTGTCATACAGCGTATATTCACCGGATGACGGTTCCTGAAGTCCGCAAATGATACGAATAAGCGTCGTTTTCCCTGCACCGTTTTTGCCTACAAAACCGTAGATTGCTCCTTTTGGAACATTCATAGATAGTCCGTTTAACGCTTTGAAATGTTTATATTGTTTATGCAAAGCATTTGTCCTGAGAACATAATCCATAAATGATACCTCCTTTTCATGATGCCGACATTCTATAGACAAACGGTAAAGAAAACGGTAAAGAAAACAGTAAAGATTTTGTAAAGATTTATTCTGTCCGCATTTTGAATCCGATTCCCCAAATTGCTTCTATATAATCCTTATTATTTACCTCGCGGAGCTTTTTTCGCAAATTACTGATATGCATTTTTAAAGAGCTTTCCGTACAATCAGGAGTTTCTTCGCTGATACGGTCAAGAATCAGAGATTTTGCAACAACCTGCGATGGATTTTGCATCAGTAATTTTAATATTGCATATTCCGTTCTTGTAAGCTTTATATTGCTGTCTCCTATAGATACAATATGTGAATTCATATCAAGAATCATATCATCGAATTCCAATTTGGAAACCACCTCCGGCGAAACAGCACTCCGAAGCTGTACGGCAATTCTGGCTAAAAGCTCTTTTGTTTCAAATGGCTTCGTAATATAATCAGCGGCACCGCCAAGTAATAAGTCTACCTTATTATCGACATCAACCTTTGCACTTACTACGATAACAGGTATTCCCTTTATCTGTGGAAGCACCTCTTCTCCCTTCAGTCCCGGTAACATCAAATCAAGCAGTACAAGGTCGGGTTTCGAATTAGAAAGCACAAGTAATGCCTCCGTTCCCGAATATGCCCGCCGAACACCATATCCCTTTTTCGTCAGTGTTTCCTCAAGCATATCTCCAATATGTATATCATCATCAATAATCAATATATTTTTCAAAAGAAATCATCTCCATCCAGCCGACTTTAATATTTCTATTATGCTCGCTTCAACAAATAATATCAAGAAAAATAAAAACGACAGAGATTGATCTGATATGCCCCCTGTCAAGTAGACAAGGGACATATCAAATTTCCTCTCTGCCGCTGATATTCTGTTCCTTCGGAAACATACGAATTCCTCTAATATATTCTCACGATACCAATCATCTTACCACTCCAGCACTACAGCACCATAGGTCAGTCCTGCACCAAATGCTGACATTGCCACCTTATCGCCACGTTTTAAGCCACCTTCACGAACCAACTGATCCAGCATAACCGGTACACTGGCTGCCGACATATTGCCTGTATAATCAAGCGTCATAGGGAATTTCTCTATCGGTGCATGAAGTCTTTTTGCAACCGACTCTATGATTCTGACATTTGCCTGATGAAGCACGAAATAATCAATATCATCTGCTGTCATACCTGCTTTCTCAAGTGCTTCAATAAGACATTTCGGACACTGTCTGACGGCAAATTTGTATACCTCTTGTCCATCCATATGTAAGTAGTCCGTTTCAACCGGCTCATTGATAAATATATTATTTGTCTTTCTGTCAGCGCAATGAAGAACCATGCCCTTTTTGCCGATAGAGCCTTGAACAATACTGATAATCCCCTTGTCTGACTCCTCAATATAAGCAGCACCTGCACCGTCACCGAATAACACACAGGTTCCCCTGTCATTCCAATCCAATATCTTGGATAATGTTTCCGCTCCTATAACTAGCGCATTTTTGCAAAATCCTGTTTCGATATACATCTTTGCAACATTCAGCGCAAATACAAATCCTGAACAAGCAGCATTCACATCAAACGCTATCGCCTTATCTGCACCTAATTCCGCCTGCACCTGACAAGCTACACTCGGTGTATAATAATCCGGTGTAACCGTTGCCACTATAATCAGTTCAACGTCTCCGGCTTCCTTTCCTGCCATGGAAATTGCATTTTTCGCTGCTTCGGCTGCCATACTTGTAGTTGTCTCATCTATTGCGATTCTTCTGTTCTTGATTCCCGTTCTTGTTGAAATCCATTCATCTGATGTATCTACATGCTGAGCCAACTCGTCATTTGAAACTATTTTCTTAGCCAGAAAGCTGCCCGTACCCATGATTCTAATTGCCATCTTTATAACTCCTTATCCATGCTATATTTCATACAATTCTGCTTGTCGGCAGAAATAAAATTGTCAATATATGATATTTTCGTTTAATAAAAATCATATACCATCACAATAATAAACATTTTCAATTAATTTGTCTATTGATATATTATAGCAAAGAAACTGCCAACATGGAAGAGAAATAAATGGTATTTGGATTTTCAAAAAAAGACAGGGTACATCCGCATTTAAAAAGGATGTACCCTGTAAAGATATTGTCGTTTAGTACGGCTAATAAATTAGAAAAACAATGTGAATTAGAAATAGAAATGTCCTTAAAGAGAAAACGTAACATGTATAAGTCTATTATTTGTTAACTTTAGCACATGACTATTAAATTTTTATTTCACTTTTTTAATCCGCCCTCGCGGGCGTACCCCTTTTTATCCCTTTAAAAAATTATTTTGTCTGCGTATATTCTATATCGTAACTCATTTGTTTGTATCTTGATATATTAACTGATCCTCTAATATTTAATTGTAATAGCTGTAACAGCCTCTCGTTCATCTCATATATTGGTTTATAGCCAATATACAAATTCATAATTTTATCCGAATTGAATACAACATCATTCGGTACACTTCTATACTTTTTTCTTACTCCAATTAATGAATTTTCATTTTTATAGTATTTCTTTCATCCTGTTTATATATGTAATACGAATATTACATTTTCTTCTTATGAGCCAAAACAAAATCTTCCAGTCCTTCCGGCTCCTTTGGCTGATATAATCTACTTCTACAATTATTAACCGCTACAGGTGCAACCACCGTAACCAATGTACATAATGATGACCCATGCCTTTCAACAAGTTTACTAACCAGCTTTTTCATATGCTGTGCCTCCTTCCAAAATATTTTATGATTGAATGGTATCATAAAATTTATAATTATTACGAAAAAATATTTAAACGGTCAAAAATCGACACTGAACGGCTATTTTTCGACCGTTTATCCCCGAAATTTAACCGTTTAAAACTTTTTGCTAATTTTATATATTTATTGTTCTATAATAGAAAAATAACATTAACACTATTCATATTATGTCTAAAATTAGTTTAATTAGGGAGGGCTTTATTTTGCAGCGACTTAGCATTACTCTTAGTAATTCCATGAAAGAACATGGATATATTGATTCAACGGAAGCCGACATATATGAATATTGTTTTGACTATTTATTAGCGCAAATTGTTTACGATATCGTAATTATGATTTTGGGATTACTGTTACACCAGCCTGGCATTACTATTATCTATCTCATTTCTTTCAGTTCCTTACGCCGTTCTGCCGGCGGGTATCATGCCCCCGGCAGACGGTCCTGTTCTATTATGTCTTATCTGCTCTACTTAATAATATTGTCAGGCGCAGTGTTTATTCCTATATATAAACCAACCATTTGGTTATGCCTATATATTATGGCACTGGGTGTAATAGTAATCCTTTCACCCGTAAGCACACCAAATAAACCCTTATCCGATTTTAGGAAAAAGAAAATGAAGCGAAAAACATGTATAGTTTCTATACTGTTATTAATTGCTTATATTGTCTTTTATACAATAAAAATATCAAAATATTATATTACTCTCGAATTATGTGTTATTATTATGTTAATTATGCTAATTGCACAGTTAATCATTAACAAAGGAAAGGAATAGATATCACTTATGCAGTTCAATGTAGCTATATGTGATGATGAAATAAAAGAAACTGAATATATCCGTTCACTTATTAATAAATATGATATGGAATATGAAGTAAGCTTTCATATAGATATATATAATTCAAGCCGTGAATTTATAGAAATATATAAAACAGCCGGACAATACGATATCATATTTCTTGATGTGGAAATGCCCGGTATATCGGGATTGGAGCTGGCAAGGAATATACGCCATTTACCCGATTCACTGGTAAAGATTATATTTATCAGTAACTATCCGGAATATATGCAGGACAGCTTTGACGTACAGGCATTTAATTATCTGACCAAACCCCTGACCTATCCCAGCTTTAGCAAACTGATTTCTAAATTGATAGACCAGATTAATTCCGGGAGAGATAATATTATTGTCCTTGAGACGGAACATTCTTTTGTAACCCTGCCCATAAAGGATATTATATATATTAAAACGATAAACAACAGCAACGGTATGCTGCAATACATAACGGTTGACAATACTTTTATATGCAAAGGGCTTTTGTCAGATGAGGAGAAAAAACTAAAGGTTCATTCTTTTATATCTCCACACAGAGGGATTTTGGTGAATCTGCTACATATACATTTTGTAAAATCAAGAGATTTGGTACTTGATAACGGAGAGTCGCTTCCTGTAAGCAGAAGACAGGAAAAATATATTAAATCCATCTTCTCAAAAGGAATCCTCACCATATACCACTAAAAATAGGAGAAAGAGATGGATATATTATTGACTATACTCAGCAATATATTAGATATGATAACTGTATTTTTATATTTTCACGGGTTATTTAATGGAAGAAATAAAAAGATTCCATTCCCTATACTTATTATGGCATATATTACCATGTCTGTTTTGATATATATTGAACCTAAAGTCGTACATCTGAATACAGGCTTCCAAGAGCAGGTGGCACTCACAATATGGGCAACCTTTATAACCTTTCTGGTAACCCTCCTATATGAATCAACATGGCGTAACAGGATATTTTCCGCTGTGTCATTTGAAGTACTGGCTATCCTGGCAGAAAATATTATATACATAACGATTCCTGCTTCACAGAAATACTCTATTACATCCCAGTCTGAAAATATTGAGACGGTATGGAATTGTTTTGCAAAGCTTCTGACTCTATGCTTTGTCCTTATAATCATTCATGTTGTAAAAAGACACAAGCTGGCTTATTCATTGAAATATAATATTTTAGTTATGATAGTACCTGTCATTTCGCCTATTATACTTTTCTTTGTTATCGATTTAACTGACATTATGATTGGCGGCATGCATGCATTTCAATTATTTACCATACTCGGATTATTCATTATTAATGCAGTCAATTATTTTCTTTTTGACTATGTGCTTTTATCGCAGCAGCTATCGATAGAGAATAAGCAGCTAAGACAACAGGAAATATTTCAGGAAAATAAGTACATACAACTGTCAACTGCATACCGTAATACCAGAAGTATTGTCCATGATACAAAAAAACATCTTTTTATGATTCAAAGTTATCTGGAAAATACTGTAAATAAAGATAATACCGTAAATAGTGAAAAAACAAAAGAATTGAAGGATTATTTGTCCTTTACCATTAAAGACCTTGACAATACAGTCAGTCGGGTAAATACAGGTATTCTTGTTATTGATGCTTTCCTCAACAACTATATAACAATGGCTGAAGGTGACAGCACCATTTTTAAAACCAATATACAGATAGATAAAAGTCTGATAACCATTAACGAATATGATTTATGTGTTATATTAGGTAATCTGCTTGACAACAGCTATGAAGCCTGCAAGAAGCAATCTTCTCCAAAAGATATATCCGTTAATATTGCTACGGAACGAGGAAATCTTGTTATTTATATCACGAATTCATTACCGCCAAGCAAATCAAACTATTATGTCAGAAAAGAAAACCTTGTTCATGGCTATGGTTTAAAGAATGTAGAACGTATAACAAACAGATATTATGGTACTTTTATAACTTATATTGAAAAAGACCGGTATGAAGCAATCGTTACCATACCATATGACTTAGAACACAGTAAGGTTTGTTAAAATGCAATGAAGGGTATGTATATATTATTTTGTTAAACAATATATACATACCCTTTATTCATTCTTTTCTCTATTTTTTTCTTTCTTACATTCCTCTAAATCTCTTGTATCTGTCCTCGGCTATTTCTTCCGGTGTCATATCATCGAATTTCTTAAGAAATTCTTTTATGTTCATCTTAATAAATCTTCCGATATATGGTACGGAATCTTCATCAGCTCCGCCGTACTCAGGTATTACCTTTTCAATAACATTAAGGCTTTCCAAATCATGGGCAGTAATCTTCATAATCTCTGCCGCTTCCTCTGCTCTGCTGCTGTCCTTCCATAAAATAGAAGCATATCCCTCCGGTGAAAGAATGGAATACGTTGCATTCTCCAACATCCATACTTCATTTCCAACCGCCAGAGCAAGAGCTCCACCGCTTCCGCCTTCACCTATAAGAATCGCCAGTACAGGTACTTTAAGAGATGACATCTCATACAGATTACGGGCAATGGCTTCACCCATTCCACGCTCTTCTGCTTCAAGTCCGCAGAATGCTCCCGGTGTATTTACAAATGTAATAATCGGTCTGCCGAATTTTTCAGCCTGCTTCATTAATCTAAGCGCTTTTCTATATCCGTCAGGAAGCGGCATACCAAAATTCCTCTCCATGCATTCTGAACTGCTGGCACCTTTCACCTGTGATATAACCGTTACAGGCTGTCCATCTATATGACCGATACCACCTATAATGGCTTTGTCATCATTCATGGCTCTGTCACCATGTATCTCATAGAAATCATCACAAATATATTTTACATAGTCCATACCTGAAGGCCTGCTCATCTGACGGGCGCCCTTCAGCTTCTCCCAAGGAGTCTTTGGCTCGTAAGAGGTAAGTCGCTCTTTCAGGACTTCGCTGATATCAAACTTCTCCTCTTCTGTCTTGTCAAAGTTTGCATAACCCTTGACCGGCTTATGTGTCACTATAAGACGATACATCGTATCCTTCAATTTATCTCTTGTTACGATTCCGTCTATAATACCATGCTCCACAAGAAATTCTGCTCTCTGGAAGCCTTCAGGAAGCTCCTGTCCTATCGTCTGCTTGATAACTCGTGGGCCTGCAAATCCTATCAGTGCATCAGGCTCTCCGAGTATAATATCTCCAAGCATTGCAAAACTTGCTGTTACACCACCTGTAGTCGGGTCCGTCAAAATAGGTACATAAAGAAGTCCTGCATCCGAATGCTTCTTCAGTGCTGCCGATGTTTTTGCCATCTGCATAAGTGATATAATACCCTCCTGCATTCTGGCGCCACCTGAACAGCAGAACATGAATATCGGAAGCTTCTCCTCCGTAGCTCTCTCTACGGCTCTTGCAATTTTCTCACCTACTACATATCCCATGCTGCTCATAAGGAATCTGGCATCACAGACACCGATGACACATGGCTCTCCGTTTACAAGCGCTTTACCTATCGTAACTGCTTCATTAAGTCCTGTCTTCTCCTGTGCTGCTGCCACCTTCTCCTCGTAACCTTCCGTATTCAGAGGATTTGACTTTGGCATATCTTCGAACCAAGGCTCAAAGGTCTTGGAATCCGTAACCATCTTTATCCTGTTTTTTGTTTTTACACGGAAATAAGAACCACACTCATAGCAGATATATTTTGCCTTAACTACTCTCTGCTTATCTACTTCTTTTCCACATTTTGGACATTTAATCGTTTCAGGCTTCTCTTCCTTTTCAACTGAGGATGCCTTTTCAGCCTTGAGCTCTGCATCCTTTGCCTTTTTCTTTATAAATAACATTTCTTTTTACCCCTTATATTTCTGTAAAAGAATACATGCATTATGACCACCAAAACCAAGAGAATTACTGAGAGCACAATCAACCTCCATCTCATACGGTTCCTTACAATAATCAAGGTCAAGCTCTTCTTCACTCTCTATCAGGCCACGTGTTCTGTGGATATATCCTTCTTCAATCGTCTTTACACAAACTACACACTCAATCGCTCCGGCAGCACCAAGCAGGTGACCTGTCATGGATTTTGTCGAGTTAATCTTTATATCCTTTGCATGCTCGCCAAATGCTTTCTTGATGGCTCTTGTCTCTACAAGGTCATTCAGATGTGTACTTGTACCATGCGCATTTATATATTGAACGGCATCCGGAGAAACACCTGCATCCCTTACCGCATTTAACATGGCAACAGCAGGACCTTCACCTGACTCCTCAGGTGCTGTAATATGATGTGCATCACTGGAACAGCCATATCCTGTTATCTCCGCATATATCTTTGCGCCTCTCTTCTTTGCATGCTCCAGCTCTTCCAGTATCACAATACCTGCACCTTCGCCAAGTACAAATCCGCTTCTGTCCTTGTCAAACGGTATGGAACATCTGTCAGGGTCTGTCGAAGATGTAAGTGCAGTAAGTGAATCAAAGGTTGAAATACCAACGGGTGTAACTGCTGCTTCTGTACCGCCTGCAACCATCACGTCAGCATCTCCATACTGAATCGTTCTGAATGCTTCACCGATACTGTTTGTTCCTGAAGCACAAGCCGTAACTACATCGATACTCTTACCTTTAAGTCCAAACTGAATTGCAACATTTCCGGCTGCTATATTGCTAATCATCATCGGAACTACAAACGGACTTACTCTGTTTGGTCCTTTTGTAATGATTTTATCATACGCACCTTCTATTTCCTGAAGGCTTCCTACACCGGAACCTATACATGTTCCTACACGGTATGGATCTTCAACGGACATATCCAAACCTGAATCCTCCATTGCTTCCTTTGCCGCCTTAACTGCAAATTGTGTAAATCTTGCCATTCTTCTGGCATCCTTTGCATCTATATAGTCCTTAGCTACAAAATCCTTGACCTCACCGACTACTTTACATTTATAATCAGTTCCGTCAAACTGTGTAATCGGCCCAAAGCCATGCCTGCCTTCTTTAAGTCCGGCCCAATATTCTTCAACATTGTGTCCTATAGGAGTAATCGCTCCCATACCTGTAATTACAACTCTCTTTTTCATCGCATATCTCCTTAATTATTATCACTATGTAAATTTCTTTACTTGTGAAGGTATTGTGATTGATTTTAAAACGGAAAAGCCTTATTATAAATGTAATTGATTTTTCTTATATAGGAATATCAACACATTTTACCCAATTTATTCGCCCTGTGCAACATCGTCAGAAAAGACATTGAATCCCTTATGCTCTGTAATCAGCATAAAATTTTTCGTCATATGTTACATGATGGCATAGGTATCCATATTTCAGCTTAACATTATGATTATAACTCACTTTGTTACAATTTGGAAAGGATTGTTTTATGTTTTTTTATAAAAAATTGATAAATAAATTGAATAATTCTGCCAAAGCTGTCAATACTCGACACGATGACGCATATAACGCAAATGACGCCTCCCAAAACGCACTTCGCCCCTGTATTCATATAAGCATTTGTACAGGAGAAAAGGTGGCAGGCTTTAAAAATACCTCTACCGGAAAATTTCATGATATTATGCTTATTCGTAATGATAAGGATTTGAAGCAATTTCTGAAAGAATACCATATTAAAGAAGAAGATTTGATGAAAGACTGGTAAAGGCTGCCTCATAATCAGGCAGCAAAAGAACCAAACAGCTTTAACTGTTTTTACTATAAATCATACAAAGTAAATACATCCTCATTGACATTACAACTATTTTTTTTACGAAGAAGCAGTGCTCTTGCCTCTACCATAGATTCGGGCATTTGATTGAGCAATTTCTGTATTCTTATAAACGAAATCAGTCCGAGGCTGTCATATAAAAGAAAACGCTCATAAAATAAATCTTCCTCGCTGATAAGCAATTCATATGTTTCATTTGTTGTCTGCAAATATGTAATATAGTATTCTCTATCTTTATCTGCCACAGGATATACCCCCTCCACAAGCATACGCTCTGTGATTATCTCGGATTTTTTCATTCTTCTTTTTGTCTGGTAGTATTCAGGACAATTTCCCTCCTCCTCATAATCTTCTTCGCCGCCTGCTAAAAATGGAGAAAACCCTTCGAGATCATCCTGTCTCAAAAAGTTCATTAAGGTTTTATCAAACATCTCCATATATGAGTTCTGCCCTGTTAAGGATAACTTTCTTAGCTCTGTATTGTCAAAAACCGTAAAAGCATAAACAAGCAATCTTTTTAGGGAAATATTGTTTTCAACCACTATTTCCTTTAGATTTTTACAGTTTAAAAAAACGTCTTTTCCAATGACAATATTTCTGTTTTTTAAGGTTACACGCCGTAGGTTTCTGCATCCTGCAAATGCCCAGTCTTCAATGATATTCGTATCCTCGCCTATAACAATATCATGAATATCCCTATGATTTAAAAAACGTTTCTTTTCAATTAATTTATCATTTATTTCAAGCTGACTCATATCTTCAAATACTGGCAATTATATATACCAAAATACGCTCCTTCATTTCAATAAAGTTTCTTATATGAATAATAATATACATTATATTCTCTTACCTTCCATCTTCTAATATTATATTGTTTCAGTCAAGTAAATGTTTCGAAAGAAAAGAACAGGCACATGGCAAAAATAAAGCTGCCACTTCACGAATTTTCATCCGTTACTGCGGCAGCCCCTTTAAAATATAAATTTCTTACTGATAAAATAGTTCAGGAATATAACCAATATAGAAGTACATACTTTTACGCCCATCTTAGGTAAATCCAGTATCGTAACGAACAGGAATATAAGCCCGGTTTCGATAAGTAGCGTAATTACCCTGCTTATGTAGAACTGTATGAGCTGAATTACATACTCTTTTATATTCTGAGTATGGGTATGGAATACGGTTTTTCTATTTGTTACAAATGATACATAATTATAGAGTATCCATGACATAAAATTGGCATATAACTCATTTATTTCACATTTGTACATAAAAAAATAGGAAGAACCAATATTTACGATTCCAACCAAAATTCCCCATAAAATATAAATATATATTTCCTTTGGTATCTTCTTAAATATATTCATAACAATATCGATTAATATAATCTCTCCATATATTCATTTGTAAATAAAAGCATGTGAAGCTTTCTTCCGGTATTTGTCAGTGGTATATATGGTTTACATGGCTGTTCAATTTCTTCTATATAATAGTCATATTTCCCTGTCGTTTTCTCTAAGGACAAATAGTGATAATGCCTTCCGCAAACGGAAATAATGCCCTCAGACATATCTCCCTCTACAAAACTCCTGTAAAAATTCTCATATAATGCCATATACTTTTTGTATAATGCTTCATAAAATTTCGTTTTTCCGAGCATAGTAGGCAGTTTATCGTTTTTTATAACTATTTCATTTATTCTTGCGCCGTTGGCGGCATCATATGCACCTTCATCATAATGCATTTTATCACAGAAGCCGACATGAAGCTCTGTATTATCCTCGTTTAAAAAGAAGTAAAAATACTCACCTGAATTCTCATAATCACTCCCATAGGTCTGTCTGTCATATTTCAGAACTCCTGAAATACATCCTTTGATCCTATACCACTTCATTCCAAACACCTTCATTACTTCATTGGTAAACATCATATCAAAATACCTCTTCTATACAAAATTAACTAATCTTAAAATAATACTTATTCCCTTGCAATATTAAGTTTTGCAATCGTTTCTTCCTCCTCCGGAAACTCTGCAAGAATCCTTCTGCACATTTTATTATTAAATGCTACCCTGTCCTTATAGTTAAATTTCAGAATATTTTTATACCCCCATAAGTGAGTAAATATATCCTGTTGCTCTATATCCATAGAAGACGGGAAAAACGATGATATTATTTTACCTTTTTTTTCTGCACACATAGCAAGCATTCTCTGCTCCGCAAATACCATATGGCACAGGTTTTCTTCTGTCTCCCGACAATGCTCCATAAAGTCAAAGGCACTTTCTATATAATATTGCTTAAATTCGTCATCTGCCATATAGAGCATACATGTATTTACAGGAAATACATTCCAGTTCCAGTCAGGATCAAACTTATAATCCTCTGCCATATGAAAGAACTCTTTTTCCGGATACACATCAGGAAATATGCCCTCTCTATGAATTGCACATATCTCTGTATTTTTAATATAGCCTTTTATATCCTTCCATATAATTAAGTCCAAATCTACCATTACCGCAGGCATTGTAACCTGCTCCATGGCATACAGCTTGCCTGCTGCCCAAAAAACCTTTTCAGGCACCTTATCAGGTACTGCTATCTCGTCAAGTCCCCCGTTCCATATATGACTGATACCCAGTTTATCTATATACTCAAGCCCAATTCTGTCACCATGCATCCAAATATCGCCATTGTGCTTCCGCCACATTAATGCCGACATTATCATGGTTAATATTTCATAATCCTGCATAAAGTATTCATCCGTATGATTAGCCGTCAGATATGGTTTCGTCCATATTGTATGAAATCCTTTGATTTTGAACACTCCCTTATATTAAATCAAGCCCATATCCAAATCTGGCATTTCCACCCTTCTTTTCTACAGGTCTTCTTGCATTGTTTATAATCTGCCATTCCGGCGGCATAAATGACCAATACTCTGTAACAGTCTCCATCGGAAATACTCCATTATATTTTGGTTCATCTGCTGCCACCTGCTGCGAACCCACAATCATAAAATGTGGCTGGCTGCCGAATAAATATCTGCTCTGACTGCCGAATATGAATCTGCTTTGACTGCCAAGCCAATAACCCCGCTGGCTGCCGAATATGAATCTGCTCTGACTGCCAAGCAAATAACCCCGCTGGCTGCCGAATAAATATCTGCTCTGACTGCCAAGCAAATAGCTCCGCTGGCTGCCGAATAAATATCTGCCTTGACTGCCAAATAAATAGCCTTGCTGGCTACCGAATAAATATCTGCTTTGACTGCCGAACAATCCAATCTGCTGACTGCCATTGAAACATATTCTCTGGCTGCCGTTTAAGCTTATTTTCCGGCTGCATCCTTGGACTTGTGCTTTCAGCTTCTCTGCTGCCGCACACCCAAGCTCTTCATATCTGTCTTCAAACGGTATCAGCATACCTCCGCCAAATTCTATACTATATGGTCTTCCAAATGCCATTGTATATGTTCTATATGGATATATCCTGCCTTCTCTTGAAATCAGTTTCATATAAACAGGAAGCCCGGTTTTTAGCTCATGAAATTCGTATGCCTGCTTTATGGTTGCTTTCACATAATATCCACCGGATGATAACCTGTAATGAAGCTTGTCCATAAGCTCATCATCCCACTCTACATATACATTCAATTCGCCTGTAGCATTGTCATAATTTCTTATATCAAAATACACACGTCCGGCAAGAACCGGAAGTAATCTGGAAATTCTATTATCAAATTGTACTTGTTCCTCATTGGATTTTCTATCTAACGACGAAAATATAAAACTCATACAACAACTCCATTTCTTTTGCATTATCTATATACAAATTTGTCTTTTTTCCCACATTAAAAGCATATTTATATGATAACCAATTTTCTTCCATAATTCAATTCAAAAAAGAAGTTTCTTCTAAGATTTATCTATTTATTATCTAATATTTATCATTTATATGAAATAGTATGGCTTTACAGACAACCACTATCTGTAATATCTGCATCTGATATCTCTTCTAAATACATGGCAAATAAAAAAGAAGCCACGAAAAAAATGGCTTCTTTTCTAAATTACCGAATTGCATCCTTCATGCTCTTCACATATTCCTTAACATACGGAATACAGTCCCTGCCGTACTTCGCACAGATTTTTATAATGGCAGAACCGACAATTACACCATCCGCTTTCTCTGCCATATGCTTTGCCTGCTCAGGAGTCGATATGCCAAAGCCTACGGCACATGGAATATCCTTAACATCCTTAACCAGCTTAATCATTGCACCAATATCCGTCGTAATCTCCGTTCTTGTACCTGTAACACCAAGAGAAGATACACAATATACAAAACCATTTGCCTCTTTCGCTATCATACTAATCCGCTCATGAGAGGTTGGTGCAATCAGCGATATAAGGTCAAGGCCATATTTCTTACATATTCCTTCAAATTCTTCTTTCTCCTCAAATGGTATATCAGGAAGAATCAGACCGTCTATTCCTATCTCTTTACAAATACTGATAAATTTCTCTGAACCATAAGAAAATACCACATTTGCATAAGTCATAAATACCATTGGTATCGTCACCTTCTTACGAAGCTTTCTGACCAAATCAAATACCTTTTCTGTCGTGACACCACCTGACAAAGCTCTGATATTCGCCTCCTGAATAACAGGGCCTTCGGCTGTCGGGTCTGAAAAAGGAATACCCAGTTCAATCAAATCTGCACCAGCCTCTTCCATGGCATACACGATTTCCTCCGTAACTTCAAGTGACGGGTCACCACATGTTATAAATGGAATAAATGCTTTTCCGTTTTCAAATGCTTTTGATATGTTACTCATGTAAATCCTCCCCTCTGTATCTTGCGATAGCAGCTACATCTTTATCACCACGACCTGAAATATTGATTACAATTATTTTATTCTTGTCCATCGTCGGAGCGAGCTTCATGGCATAAGCAACTGCATGAGCGCTTTCAATGGCAGGGATAATTCCCTCTATTTTTGACAAATATTCAAATGCATCAACTGCCTCGTCATCTGTAATAGCCACATATTCCGCACGACCTATATCGTGAAGGTATGCATGCTCCGGTCCGATACCCGGATAATCAAGACCTGCTGATATCGAATAAACAGGTGCGATTTGACCAAATTCATCCTGACAGAAATAGGACTTCATACCATGAAAGATTCCCAGTCTGCCCGTATTCATGGTTGCTGCTGTTTCAAATGTATCAATTCCTCTTCCTGCTGCCTCACAGCCGATAAGTCTTACACTTTCATCCTGAATAAAATTGTAAAATGCTCCCATGGCATTTGAGCCGCCTCCTACACAAGCCATAACCACATCAGGAAGTCTGCCCTCCTTCTCCATCATCTGTGCCTTGATTTCCTTACTGATTACAGACTGAAAATCTCTTACCATCTCCGGAAACGGATATGGCCCCATAACCGAGCCTATTACATAATGGGTATCATCGATACGATTTGTCCACTCCCTGAAGGTCTCCGACACGGCATCCTTCAGTGTTGCCGTTCCCGATTCAACAGGATGTACCTTGGCTCCAAGAAGTCTCATTCGATATACATTGAGTGCCTGACGTATTGTGTCTTCCTTACCCATATAAATTTCACATTCCATTCCCATCATGGCTGCAACCGTTGCTGTTGCAACTCCATGCTGGCCTGCTCCCGTCTCGGCTATCACTCTTGTCTTGCCCATACGTTTTGCAAGAAGCATCTGTCCGATAACATTATTGATCTTATGAGAACCTGTATGGTTTAAATCCTCTCTCTTGAGATAAATCTTTGCTCCTCCCAAATCCTTTGTCATTCTCTCCGCATAATAAAGTCTGCTCGGTCTTCCTGCATATTCATTATACATCTCTGTCAGTTCCCTGTTGAACTCCGGATCATCTTTATATTTTTTATAAGCTTCTTCCAGCTCCAGCATTGCATTCATCAGCGTTTCAGGAATATATTGTCCACCGTGAATACCAAAACGTCCCTTTGACATTCTTTTATCCTCCTTATAATATGACTACTTTCTATTCGCCTCTTAAATGGTTCAGCATCGCTTTTTTATCAGGACTTCTCATAAATGTTTCGCCGATTAACACTGCATCCGTACCATTATTCTTAAGACGTGCTATATCCTCTGCCGTCTTAATACCGCTTTCGGAAACATACACCATTTTTGTAGTAACAGGCAGTCCGCTCACCTTATCTAATGCCGTTTTTCCTGTTGCCTTGTCCCATGCATACGTCTCCTTCGGTATCAGTTTACGAAGTTTTACGCTGTTCATGATATCCACCGTAAAATCTTTCAGGTTACGGTTATTTACACCGATTACCCTTGCTCCTGCATCAAGTGCCATCTTGATTTCCTGCTCGTCATGTGCTTCAACAAGTGCGGAAAGTCCCAGCTCATTACAAATACCTATGCATTCCTTCATAAAATCCACATCGAGCAATGCACATATCAGCAAGACTGCATTTGCACCGATAACCTTCGCCTGATATATCTGATATACATCAACGGTAAAATCCTTACGCAGTATCGGTATCTTTACAGCCTGTCTTATTTCCTGCAAATATCTGTCCGAACCTTGAAAATATTTTGGTTCAGTCAGTACCGACAAACAGTCTGCACCTGCCGCCTCATACTCCTTCGCAATATCCACATATGGAAAATTCTCTGCGATGACACCCTTTGAAGGCGATGCCTTTTTGACCTCACATATAAAGGATATTCCATCCTTTTTTAAGGTTTCTTCAAATATGAAATCAGGCAATTTCCCTTTTGTATGATATGCTCTCTGTTTCATCTCTGCAAGGGAAATCTGTTTTTTCTCTTCTTCTACCTGAATTCTCTTGTCAGCGGCTATTCTTTCTAATATATCTGCTGCCATATTTCATCCACACGGAAGTATTAACTCTTTTTATTAATACCCCGATTCTCCTGTTCTTTATAGTAATCGTTTTTTACTTATTTGTCAGTTCCACAAATTTATGAAGTACCTCCATTGCCTTACCGCTGTCTATCATTTCCTCTGCAACGGCAACGGCATCCTTCATAGACTCAGCCTTGCCTGCTACATAAATGCAGGCTGCTGCATTCAGAACAACCGCATTTCTCTTTGCACCCTTTTCCTCTCCGTTTAGAATAGCCTTTGTAATCGCTGCGTTTTCAGCAGGATCACCTCCTACCAGCTCTTCTTTACTGCATTTCTCAAATCCGAAGTCTTCCGGCTCTATCACATATTTCTTAAACTTACCATTGTCAATCTCACATACCGTTGTCGGTGCACTCATGGAAATCTCATCAAGACAATCCTGTCCGTATACCACCAAGCCTTTCTTGACACCAAGGCCTGCCAAGACGGGTGCCATCTGATCCACCAATTCTTCCTTATATACACCAAGTATCTGCATTTCGGCGCATGCAGGATTCGTAAGAGGGCCAAGAATATTAAATACTGTCGGTATACCGAGTGCCTTACGAACAGGCGCAACATATTTCATAGCCTTGTGATATACCTGTGCAAACATAAAGCTCATATTACATTCTTTTAACACCTCACCCATCTTCTCAGGCGAAATCGTAATATTGACACCAAGTGACTCAAGTACATCAGCCGCACCGCTTTTACTGGATACCCCTCTGTTTCCATGCTTTGCAATAGGAATTCCTGCTGCTGCTGCCACCATAGCACTTGTAGTAGAGATATTAAAGGAATTTGCACAATCACCTCCTGTACCTACTATCTCAAGTACCTGTGAGCTATCACAAGGAAGCTTCTCTGCATGACTTCTCATGCCATTTGCACTTGCCGTTATCTCATCTATTGATTCACCCTTCATATGAAGCGCTGTCAGATATCCTGCCGTTACCGCTTCTGAAACCTCACCGCTGAATATTTCATCCATACATGCATATGCTTCAGCATATGTAAGATTCTGTCCATTTACTATTTCCTTTAATGCATTTGTAATCATAATGTTTTTCTCCTTTTCCTATTAAATATATTTTAGTTATCGCACCTGACATCCGATTTGGTCAGCTTAAAAAATTTCTTAATATGATATTTCCATCAGGAGTGAGAATAGACTCCGGATGAAACTGCACTCCATAGATTTCATAATCTTTATGCTTTACCGCCATGATTTCCCCATCCTCAGTCCGAGCCGTCACAGAAAGACATTCCGGGAAATTCTCATTGGAGGCCGCAAGAGAATGATACCTCGCTACTTCTATTTTTTTCTCTAAGCCTTCAAACAGCTTACAGTCCGTATCAATATCCGCAACTGACATCTTTCCATGCATCAGCTGTCCTGCATATGTTATTGTCGCTCCAAATACCTCACAGATAGCCTGATGCCCCAGACATACACCAAGAATAGGCACCTTCCCTGCAAAATATCTTACAGCCTCTTCACACATTCCGGCATCTGACGGTCTGCCCGGCCCCGGTGATATAATGATATGGTCAGGCTTCATGGCTTCTATCTCTTCACAGGTATACGCATCATTTCTGATTACCTTGATATCAGGATTGATCATTCCTACAAGTTGAAAAAGATTGTAGGAAAAGCTGTCATAATTATCGATTAATATTGTCATTCGTTCTACACCTCCTGACTTGCTGCAAGAGCCGTTGTTACTGCCTTTGCCTTGTTGATACACTCATGAAACTCATTTTCAGGAATACTGTCTGCAACAATTCCTGCACCTGATCGTACAAACACCTTATTATCTTTTTTATATGCGATACGAATTGCAATGCAGGTATCCATATTTCCTGCAAAATCGATATAGCCGATTGCCCCGCCATAGATACCACGTTTATTATTTTCCAGCTCATTGATGATTTCACATGCTCTCAGCTTCGGTGCACCTGACAATGTTCCCGCAGGAAGTACCGCATCTATTGCGGAAAGCTCATCATACCTCTTGGTGTCGATTTCTCCCCGCACAGTAGAACCGATATGCATTACATGAGAATATCTCTGAATCCGCATATATTGCTCCACTTCAACCGTTCCGAAACGGCTTATTTTTCCAAGGTCATTTCTGCCGAGGTCAACCAGCATATTATGCTCGGCAAGCTCCTTTTCATCGACAAGCAGACTCGCTTCAAGCTTCGTATCCTCTTCCTTTGTCTTACCGCGCGGTCTGGTACCTGCAAGTGGAAAGGTATGAAGGATTCCGTTTTCCAGCTTCACAAGCGTTTCAGGCGAAGCACCTGCTACTTCGATTGTATCGCCACTGAAATAGAACATATATGGCGAAGGATTTGTACTCCGCAATACCCTGTATGTATGAAACAGTGAGCCTTCCATTTCAGCCTCAAGTCTGTTTGAAAGAACCACCTGAAATATATCTCCTTCATATATATATTTCTTTGCCTTCTCAACCATGCTGCAATACTGCTCTTTGTGAAACAGCGGCTTAAATTCCGTCTTAAGCTTCGGTCTCGGAATTTCGGCTGATGTACCCTCAAGTATGAGCTGCTTCATTTCTTCTATATCCGTCAGCGCCTTCTGATATCCGGCTTCCATATCCGATGTATCTGCATTTGCCACAAGCACGAGCTTTGATTTAAAATTATCAAATGCAATTACCTTATCAAAAAGCATTAAATCCAAATCCTGAAAATTCTCATCATCTTCTGCATCAAGCACCAGCTTTTTTTCGCTGTACTTAATGTAATCATAGGAAAAATATCCTACCAATCCACCTGTAAAGGATGGAAGTCCCTCTATTTTTGGACTCTTGTAGTCCTTCAGAATGTCTCTTATGAACACTTCAGGATGAATTCCATCTGCTTCTTTTATAACAGTTCCATTTACATCCTTCAGTACGATATGACCATTCATGCAGGTTACATCAAACTTCGGATGATATCCAAGAAAAGTATATCTGCCCCACAGCTCCTGATTTTCTACACTTTCTAATATGTAGCAATGCTCATCTGCCGCTTTCAGTTTTGTAAGCAGTTGGATGGGTGTTATGATATCGGACAACATTTCATAACATACAGGAACCATCTTATAGCCTGCCGCCGCATATGCTTTTGCTTCTTCTAATGTTGGTTTAATCATTCTGTCTGCTCCTTTCTGATACTGAATCCACCACACAAAGAAAATTTATAAATCCTCCTCTGTGTATGCAGTTAAAAACTTTGTATATACGTGAAAAAGGCACCTGCCGGATTTGATTTCTATTTCTTCTGGAAATAAAAAAATCTCATCCTAAACTATCATTAGGACAAGATATCAACTCCTGCGGTGCCACCTAAAATTCATCATCTCTGATGCACTCACACATATACATTCATATATGTACCTTCTGTAACGGTAGGTCTCCGTCTCCCCTACTTGGCTTCTGCTTTTCGGTTCGCCCTCACAAGTCCATTCATTGATAATCCCATCGCTGCAATCCCACCGCCTGCAGCTCTCTGTGCATGTTCTTTACCAACTACTCCTCTTGTTCATCGGTTTTTTTAATATGAGTAAATAATGAACTCTTTTTGTTAATTTGTCAAGATGTATTTTTCACCAATGGATACTTTATTTTATAATTATTTTATTTCTCTCTTTTTACAACATATGCTAATATCTTTTTATGGAGCAATCGTGTTACAGGGTGCGTTGACCTCTATTCTACATAGGATGGGGGTGATGCTATGAACAGGAAAAAGAAGCACAATAAGAAATTATTTGACTTCAAAGACCTTATGTCTTTCGGTATGTTCATTTTAGCATTGCTGACATTCATTTACTTGATTTGTCACTAATGTTTTAGCATAGAAAAACCACCCTTGAAACTTTGACCGAGTGATAGGGTGGCTGTTCTGTGTCACTAATATTTCGCAAGGTCAACCCACCTTGTACCCATAGGGCATCATATGGGCGGTTGCTCTTTTTGTATTCTCAATATATCACATATCTCTTAACTTTGCAACAGGTACAAAGCTTCCGATACAAATACCGATTAAAATATTTCGTGACTTTATCCCCTTGCTGAATAAAAAATCTTACAAATTAGCAATACTGATATCATTGACACAATTCTTTCATGCTCTTATAATTAGCATGAAATTTGTAAAAAATGGAGGGAACTGTTCATAATAAGCAACCTTGAACAGAGTATATAATGGTTTTTTCAAGCTTAACCTTTTTATTTTTGTTTTTACCAATTGTATTAATACTTTACTATATCATTCCAAAGCAGCTTAAGAATCTGTTTATCCTGATAAGCGGACTTTTCTTTTATGCATGGGGTGAGCCAATCTATGTGTTTATAATGATTGCTTCAACCCTGATTGACTATTTTGCAGGACTTGTCATTTACAAATTCGGACACAAGCCTGCCATGAGAAAGGCAGCACTTATCATTTCCGTCATCATGAATCTGTCCCTGCTGGGTTTTTTCAAATACAGCGGCTTTATTATAGAAAATATCAATCATATATTCGGAACAGCCTATGGCGCCCCGACAACCCTGCTGCCCATCGGTATCAGCTTTTTCACATTCCAGTCAATGTCCTATACCATTGATTTATATCGTGGAAATATCAATGTTCAGAAAAATCCGATTACATTTGCAGCATTTGTTACCTTATTCCCACAAATCGTTGCAGGCCCTATCGTTCGTTATGAAGATATCGCAGACGAACTGGAAGACAGAAGGATAGACGTTGATACAATATGGGACGGTATTCTTCAATTTGTAGCAGGTCTTGGAAAGAAGGTTCTGATTGCAAATAATATCGGAACGCTTTGGGATACCGTAAAGGTCATGGACTTCAATACCGTTCCTGTCGCAACAGCATGGCTCGGTATTGCTGCATATACTTTACAGATTTATTTTGATTTTTCAGGCTATTCCGATATGGCTGTAGGTATGGGAAAAATTCTTGGATTTCATTTTCCAAAGAACTTCGACTATCCATATGAATCCAAAAGTATTACCGAATTCTGGCGCAGATGGCATATGACGTTATCCGGTTGGTTTAAAAGCTATGTCTACTTTCCACTTGGCGGCAGCAAAAAGGGCTTTGCCAGAATGATACTGAATACCGCCATTGTCTGGTTTCTTACGGGTGTATGGCATGGTGCAAGCTGGAACTTTATTGTCTGGGGATGTATGTACGGTGTAATTATTATCATGGAAAAGGTGATTACCACCGTCTTAAAGAACAAAGGAAAAGAAAACTTACTGAACAAAATCCCAAACTTTGTGAAACACATCTATGCAATGGTACTTGTTTCTCTGGGATGGGTGTTGTTTGATACAGACAGTCTTTCCATGGCATTTACCTATATGAAGAGAATGTTTAGCTTCGGAAGTACATTTGCAGATAACCACACAACATATCTGTTATTAAACTTCGGAATATTATTGATTGTTGCAATCATCGGATGTACAAGTATTGTTAAAAAACTGGCAGAAAAGCTTGCAAAGCGGCAGCCTTCCTGTACAAACATTTTGTCCATTTGCTACATGATAATCGTATTCCTTTTGTCAACGGCTTATCTTGTAGATGCAAGCTATAATCCGTTCCTGTACTTCAACTTCTAAGTAACGGAAATACTATTATTATCGGTTCTGATAATAGCGGAATACAAATTATTTTAACGGAGAATATTATGTATAAAAAAATTGGAATTGTTATCTTTATGCTTTTGTTAATTGCATTTCCTCTATTGACATTTATATTGATGCCAAAAGAGGAAAAGCCGTTTTCAGAAAATGAAAATAAATATTTGAAGGAATTTCCGGAGGTCAGTTTGGACACCATCAAGGAAGAAAAATTTATGAATGACTTTGACATCTGGTTTTCAGACAGATTTTTCGGGCGTGAAACATTGATCTCGGCAAAAAACAAATCGGAGCGTGTCCTCGGCAAAACCGAAACCGATACCGTATATACTACCAATGACAGGATGATACAGATCCTTTCTGAATATGATGATATCGGTGCTTCCTACAATAAAGAGACGATTGATACAAATATCGGTGTCATAAATGATTTTGCAAAGGCACACCCTGATGTTCCTGTTTACTTTATGCTTTGTCCTACTTCTGCAGGAATATATGATAACCTGATTTCATCAACCGTAAAAGGCGTGTCGGTAAATCAAAAGGATATGATCAATACCTGTTATGAAAAGCTGGACGGTGTTTCAGGCATTGATGTTTCCAACGCCCTGTCTGATGCAAAGGATGAATACATCTATTATAGAACAGACCATCACTGGACATCAAAAGGTGCTTATCTGGCATATGCGGCAGCAGGAAGCGAACTTGAATATATCCCTTATTCATCGGATGCCTATACGGTAGAGACAGGAAGCGACAGCTTTCAGGGTACATTATTTTCAAAGACACTCGACCAGTCTGTAACAAAAGACGAAATAGACCTGTATACTTTAACCGATAAAGATATAAACGTAAAGGTAACAGCCTCAAACGGTGTGAAAACGATGGAATATGATTCCATATTCTTTCCTGAATACCTTGCGGTCAAGGATAAATACAGCACTTACTTGGGACAGAACTGTTCTGTGGTTGATATAAAGACAAATGCAGGAACAGGTAAATCCCTGCTTCTGATCAAGGACAGCTATGCAAATTCCATGGTTCAGTTTTTAATCGGAAATTATGACAGAATAACGATGCTGGACATGAGATATGTAAACCAATACTATGGCAATCTGGTCAATGTAGAGGACTATACTCAGGTACTCTTTTTATACAACTGCATCACCTTTGCAGATGATGCAGATTTAATAAAAATGAGTATTTTCAGACCGGCTGAATCAACACCATAGGCACATCAAAATAAAAAACGAATACAAAAACGAGGGATGGGGAAATGGATACACTTATTTTAATATGCAGTATTCCTTTAGGTATCATATTTTGCAGTTTGCTTTTAAGTTTGTTTACATACCTTGGAGGTAAACTGTACGGATTGCATTTTTATAGTTTTGAATTTTTAATATTCAAATTTATTAGAACAAGTGAAAAAGACAGCAGGCTTGTATCATATAGAACAAGCTTTAAAGCCTTACCCCTTGTTAAAATGACAAAAGATAACCTGACAACAAAAGAGGATCGCGCCTCCGCAAAGCTTAGTCTGCTTTTTTTGTTTTCTACACATGTTCTTATCGGATTACTGCTTGTCGCTACAGGAATATTTGAATACTCCTATACCGGTCAGTTTTTGAAATGTCTCATAAGTAAAACTTATGTCTTTTCCGTTTTTGAAACCCTTTTGCTTATATTCGTATCCTTTGCTACATTTGCCAAAAAAGATGAGCTGGAAAACATTTTAAGAAATAAAATTACTGAAGCAACGGAGAAGGGTAAACTGACTGCCGTTGAATTTCCTGATTTAGTCTTTAAATACCGTGACGCTTCCAATATTGTAAAAAGTAATTATCAGCACATCCGTTTTATAAAGGCACAGATGATAGGTGATATGAGCACAATGGCAAATATCGCACATTGGTTTACCTGTGAAAGCAACAGAATTTTCCAAGATTCCACACACAGCTATCTTGCCTTTTATTATGCATACTTCCTTCAAGGCAATCCTGAAGCGACAAAGCTTGCTACATATCATTTTAATAAGGTTAAATATTTCCTTTCAAAATGCTCTGACAGTAACGATGCCAGAATATATGCATATTACAAATACTACATAGAGCATGATTCCGTAGAGGCAAGACAGCTTGCTGCAAAGGGAATTTCCATGCTTCCACAGTTCAAAGATCTTGAAGAGCTGCGTCAGGCAGAAGAAAAATGGCTGTACCATCTGCTTGATGTGATAGACGGGGTGGCAGGCTAAAATTCCGGTATAAAGCTCTCAGAAGCAGTTCCCCCCTCCTGAATAAAACCATTTTCCACACCAATATCGATTGCATAATCCACCAGTTCGTCATATTCCTGCTCGGATACTTTAACTGCAAGCTCAGGGTATTTCTTTCCAATATTCGGCATCGGTGTGTATTGATTCATAATACTCAGATATATTTTTTCACCATATCTGTTGTTTAAGTAGCTGATAACGGCCTTGGAATCCTTTATTTGTCCCGGCAGTTGAAGATGACGGACGATAACACCCTTTTGCATCATTCCCTTATCATCAAAGCGGGTTTTGTCCCCTCCGCACTGACGAACCATCTCATCTACGGCAGCCTTTGCTATCTCCGGATAATCGGGTGCTTTACTGTATTTTCCTGCAAGTGCGGCATCCATATACTTAAAATCGGGAAGATATATGTCTATATAACCATCTAACAGTTTTAATATCTCCACCTTTTCATATCCGCTGCAATTATATACAAACGGCAAATCAAAGCCTTTCTCTTTCGCCATATCGATGGCTGAAATAATCTGTGGAACATAGTGGTCAGGTGTAACAAGATTGATATTGTTCGCACCCTGTTCTTTCAGCTCGAAAAATATATCACATAATTCAGAAACGGATATAATACGTCCTCTCTCTCCTGTCGATATCTTTTTGTTCTGGCAGAAATAGCAACCAAGCTGACATCCTCCGAAAAATACCGCTCCTGAACCTTCCTCACCTGATATACATGGCTCCTCCCACATATGAAGCGCAGCCCTTGACACCATAATTTCTACCGTCTCATTACATGCTCCTGTTTCACCCTTTATTCTGTTTACACCGCAACCCCTTGGACAGAGATTGCATTTTTCCAATAATTGTTTAATACTCATTTCTTTAATTAGGATAAGCCACATACCCGAGATATATGGCTTATATTTTTACTTAATGCATTATATGTTATTTTCTGTATGAATAGACATACACCTGTTTAATCCCCAAATGTACTTTCATCTGCCAGCAAATCTGCAAATTCTAAAAGCTCATTATCCTCCATATCCTCTATGCTGCCTTTATCTATCAGTCCTGCAAGCTGCGGACTAACAGGAAGCCTTGTTGCCTTTCCGATATAAAGCTCCTTCATAACCTCTTCCAACCTGCTTTTACCAAATATATCATGTGCTTTCCCACAATCAGGACATTTAAAATAGGACATATTTTCTATCATGCCTATAATCGGAATTCCCATATCGTCTACCATTCTCACTGCTTTGCCCACGATCATGGAAACTAAATCCTGTGGCGTTGTTACAACAATAACGCCATCAACCGGAAGTGACTGAAATACCGTCAGCGGCACATCACCTGTTCCCGGAGGACAATCTACAAACATATAATCAATATCACCCCATATTACATCGGTATAGAACTGCTTTACTGCCCCTGCAATAATCGGTCCTCTCCAGATAACGGGTGTCATCTCATCACCTATTAACAGATTGATAGACATAACCTTTATACCTGATTTTGTCTCAACCGCATAGATATAATCTCCCTCATTTTTCGGTTCTTCATTGACACCAAATGCTCTCGGGATAGAAGGCCCTGTTATATCTGCATCCAGAATCGCTGTTTTATAGCCTTTTCTCTGCATCATAACCGCAAGCTGCGCAGTAACGGAGGATTTTCCTACGCCTCCCTTACCGCTGACTACGGCTATTATTTTCTTTATATGTGAATCTTTATGTGGTTTTACAAGTAAACTCTGAGGCTCTCTTCTGCTTGAACAACTCTCACCGCAATTGCTGCAATCATGTGTACAATTCTCTGCCATATCTTTGTCTCCTTCATATTCTAATATAGCCTCATTCTACATGCTTTCATTCTCATTCGCAACAATTAAAATTTTTCATTACCGCTCTTCCTTTATGATGTTTTTACTTCCAACATAGGTTGCGAGGAAATAACCACCATAAACCACTATCAGGAATACTGCTGTTGCAATCACTGACGGAAGCATTTGCTCCGGCTTTACCGAAACGGAGATTAGCTTTAATGCAAATTGTATTCCAAATACAGAATGAACCACCGCCAATGCCAGCGGCACCAAAAAGAAGATACCAATCTGCCTGAATAAGGACTGATTTATCATGGCTTCATCCACACCGATTTTCCGAAGTACGGTATATCTTTGTTTGTTGTCCGAATTTTCCGTCAGCTCTTTTAGTGCCAAAATAGCGGAACTGGCTATTAAGAAAATGACCCCCAGATAAATGGCAATAAAGGTTACTACTGTCGCTACGCCTTTATTGGCTTCATAAAGTGACATTTTTGTCATTCCGTCTATTTGAATATTGTCCTCTAAAATCTTATCAATAAATGTCCCGGAATCCTCTTCGTAACTGACAAACATCTGTTCAATTTCTTCTTTTTCCTCTTCTGTTTCAGCATTATAATTGGCGATTAAATAATGAGTTTCTTTTATGTCCTCTGTCAGTTTACAGCTATCCGGAACCACGATAATACCATAATTCGTATGTCCGCCTGTCATTAAAATATATCCATCCTGACATTCCCTGAATCTGCTGACATAATCCTTACCCGCAATGGTAATTTTGCCACCCGATTCAAGTGCCCTGTCTCTTGTGCCTTTTATATAATCATAATCACAAAGCACAATATATTCACTATCATTCAATTCATATTCCGGCAAACCATATAGCTTTGCAATCTGATTATAGTCAGATAATTTTATAATCTCTTCTGCCGATTCATACCGAAATAATGGATATTCTGCCTTCGCTGCCTCATACACCTCTCCTAACGTGTCTTTTAATTTCAAGTCATTTGTTGCATAAGTATCCACTTCTACGACATCCTTTAGCGCATTCATATCCATACCGGCATTTTTCAGCGTATCACTGACTGGTAATTTGGAATCTTCTATCTGTACTTTTGTATAATCACCATTTTCCGGTAAATTTGCCGGTTTACACAAATTAATATCTACCGGTGTTGTTTCCTCTAACTCCTTTGTCATAACCCTGTTTAAGGACAACGCAGACGATAATACGGATATGGTCATAAAGAGTAAAAGACAAATAATCGTCATGCTGACTACGGTTGTATTAATTTTATTATGAATCTGTCTTAATACAAACAGATTTGTACCCTTTAAATACACATTTTTTCTGGACTGTACAAGTTTTAAGATAAAACCGGACAAAGACCAAAATATTAGAAATGTCGATATCACACCTAAGATAATCGGTCCCGCCACTTTATCAATTGTGCCTAGTGTATCAATTCCACCTGTTACCTTATAATAGGCATATCCTAGCATACTTACTGCCACAAGAAATACCGCTACACATATGACAGGATTTTTCATCTTTACCCGTTCATTTTTCCTGATTGCCGTTAATAAATCAATCAGTTTGTATTTGGAAATCGTAACGGCATTAAACAGCATAACCGCAACATACATAATGCCAAAATACAGGCATGTTTTCAGAGCGGCAGCCTTTGAAAATACAAATTCATATTCGCTCATATCCACCGCAAACAGCTTTGCTACCAGAATAGACATCAGCTGTGAGCCAAATACGCCTATCAACATTCCGATTACCAGAGAAAGCAACCCAATAAAAATTGTTTCAAACAAAAGGATTCGGGAAATCTGTCCTTTCCCCATTCCAAGAGTCATGTAAAGACCAAACTCCTGCTTTCTTCTTTTAATAATAAAATTATTTGCATATACAATTAAAAAGCCCAGTACAACTGCCACAAACACCGATACATACGCAATCATATCAACCAGCAGCTCTACAATCATTTGTGTAGAGCGGTTCATATCCAGCATCGCTTCTTGACTGTCCAAGGAGTTAAACATATAAAAAATGGCAACTCCTAAAATCAGGGTTAAAAAATAAATTGTATAATCCTTAATACTCTTTCTGATATTTTTTATGGATAACTTAAATAACATCGTTCAACTCACCTCCGAGAAGGGTTACGATTTCAATAATTTTTCCAAAGAACTCCTTTCTGGTAGCACTGCCTCTAAACAATTCATTAAAAATCTTTCCGTCCTTTATAAATAAAATCCTTTCAGCATAGCTTGCCGTAAATGCATCATGGGTTACCATTAAAATAGTAGCGCCCATCTTCTTGTTCAACGTTTCAAAGCTTTCCAGAAGCTGTCTTGACGATTTGGAATCCAATGCGCCGGTAGGCTCATCCGCCAGCACGATTTTCGGATTTGTAATAATTGCTCTGGCAGATGCAATTCTCTGTTTTTGTCCGCCGGACACCTGATATGGATATTTATTTAAAATTTCAATGATTCCCAGCTTCTTTGCAATTTCCTTTACCCTCCGGTCAATATCAGCGGGCTTTACCTTCTGAATCGTTAAGGCAAGTGCAATATTTTCATAAGCGGTCAAGGTATCCAACAGATTAAAATCCTGAAAAATAAAACCCAGCTCTTCTCGTCGGAACCTGTTTAAATTGCTGCCTTTCAGCTTTGTAATATCCTCATCATTAATCAGAATATGTCCTGCCGTCACTCTGTCAATGGTAGAAATACAATTTAAAAGTGTTGTCTTGCCGCTTCCGCTGGCGCCCATGATTCCGACAAACTCACCTTCATCCACATTAAAACTGATGTTATCAATGGCCTTTGTAAGATTCGACTTATTTCCGTAATATTTTTCGATTTGTTTTACTTCCAGTACATGTTTCATATTCTTATCATTTCCTTTCCTTATGTTACTGATAAAGTAAAAGAAAAATCTATTGCGTTATGATTTTCTTCGGGTTCTATCATAAACCTGTTGCATTTCGGCTGCCATCGATAAGGCTTACAGTAACCTTACGATTTCGTAAGACTTACCACCCCTTCATACCGTTACTCCTCTGACAAATCGGTAAAGCTGTTTTTTGGAAACGTAATTCGTATCTCCGTACCGACATTCTCCTGTGCCGACAATTCTATTCCCAGTCCCAGCTTATCACAGAGCTTCTTACATAAATACAAACCAATCCCTGTTGATTTCTTTCCGATTCTTCCGTTACTGCCTGTAAAGCCTTTATCAAAAACCCTTGAAACCTCACCCGGTTTGATTCCAATTCCATTATCCCGAATCAACAAAATTACCTTGTCCTTTTTTTCCTCTCCGATAAAGCAGATTTCTGCTTCGGTTTCCCTTCGGTATTTTATACTGTTTTGTATAATCTGATTCAAAATGAAACCAAGCCATTTTGAATCCGTATAAATGATCTGGTCTGCCTGCTCAATCTGTATCTTAATCCTCTGGTTAATCAAAGCCTGCTTATTCCGCTTAACGGCTTCGCCTACAACATCCTTTACCCTGCACCTTCTTACACAATAATCCTTATTGGCATGACTGCTTCTGGCATAATACAATGCCTGTTCCGTATAGCCCTCTATCTCATTAAGTTCTTCTTCTATACGTTTTGTCACATCACTTTTATTATTTTCTATTATCATTTTGGAGGTTGCTATAGGCAGTTTGATTTCGTGAATCCACAATTCAATATAATCTTTATATTCCTCTTGAATATATTTGTACGCATTTACCTTTTCCAGCATCGCCTTGTTTGCTTCCTGCAAAATCTCAGCCAATAACACTTCCTCCATTGTATCTGCCGGCTCCAGCATTTCCGCAATCAGATATTTCTCCTCCAGGCGGTTAAACTTCCCAAATACATCCTCATAATAACTTTTTTTCGACTGGTACTCTAAGAAATTTCCTAAAAAAAATGCAGCGGTTATCCCTGCTGCCGTATAAACAGAAATATTCCAGCTAACGGAATAAACGAGTCCCAAAATCCCTGCTGTTATCAGAACAAACAACAGCAACACTCCTGTTTTCCATCTGTCCTTCATATATCGTGCAAAACTCACAATCCATACCATCCTTTTCCAAAATCAATTATCCAGCAAATATATCCTTGCCCTCTTCCAAAATCAGTTATCCAGCAAAATATATCCTTGCCCTCTTCTTGTTTCAATAATATCCTGTAAGCCTATTTCTTCCAGCTTCCTGCGAATTCGTGTAATATTTACCGTCAATGTATTATCATCTATAAACGCCTCGCTGTCCCACAAGTCATTCATAATATCTTCCCTGTTTACAATATTTCCTTTATTCTTCACCAGTATTTTAATAATTTTCAATTCATTTCCTGTAAGCTCTGCTATCCTGTCTTCTTTCTCAATCCTGCTTTTTGACAAATTAAGAACAAATTGTCCGCAGCTTATCTTTTCCTGTGATGCAGGTCCCTTTGTTCGTTTTAAAATTGCCACTATTTTTGCAAGAAGAATCTGGGTATTAAAGGGCTTTGTCACATAATGATCCGCCCCATAATGCATGGACAGCAATTCATCCATCTCATTATCCCTGCTTGTTATCACAATAACCGGAATGTCTGACAGCTTGCGGTATTCTTTTAGAACATATCCCCCATCCATATTCGGAAGATTCATATCCAACAGGATTAAATCAACGTCCAAAGCAAGGATATCTTCCAACGTATTATCAAACCGTTCCAGACCTGTACAATCATATCCGTTTCTAATTAAAAATAAGGCTAATTCTTGTCTTAACTTTTCATCATCTTCAACAATTAAAATTTTATCCATACCAAGCTCCTATTCAGCCTGCACAGGCTATCTACATGCTACCAATTTGTCAGATTATAACAAAGTTACAAAGGGTATTCAAGAATATTATAATCGTGTATAATGTATAATAACAAATAACATTATATTAATATTTTTTAATGAATCGGAGGACAATACAATGTCGGTTTTATCAGGTCTTACACCTGCAAATGTTTTTAAATATTTTGAAGAAATATGCAGTATTCCACATGGTTCAGGAAATACTCTTGCTATCAGCAATTATCTGGTGGATTTTGCCAAGTCACACAGTCTGAACTATATTCAGGACGAAAGCAACAATGTGATTATATTCAAATCAGGAACTTCCGGCTATGAAAATGCTGCTCCTGTTATCTTGCAGGGACATATGGATATGGTCTGTGAGAAGGAGCCAAACTGTCCGATTGATTTTGAAAAGAACGGACTTACATTAAAACTTGAAAACGGTACAATTTCCGCCGAGGGAACTACATTGGGTGGTGATGACGGTATCGCTGTCGCTTATGCACTTGCCATTCTGGATGCAGATGATATCCCACATCCGCCTATCGAAGCGGTATTTACTGTTGATGAGGAAATCGGTATGCTGGGTGCCTCGGCACTTGACTGTAGTCCATTAACCTCACGTATCATGCTGAACATCGATTCCGAAGAGGAAGGCTACCTTTTGGTTAGCTGTGCCGGCGGTGCTACTGCAACATGTAAACTGCCTGTTTCCTACTGCCAGCCGACTTCACCGATAATGAACATTATCAATCTTAAGATATCGGGAATAGAAGGCGGACACTCAGGAGTAGAAATTATAAAACAAGGAGCAAATGCCGATAAAATTCTCGGACGTATTTTATATGATATTTCAAAACAGCTTCCTATTCATTTAATAAGCATTTCCGGCGGAAACAAGGATAATGCCATTCCTAAAAAAGCGGAAGCCACAATTGCTCTTTATGCACAAAATGACCTTGACATTCTGAATAAGCTTATTCAGAACGAAAATGAAATTTTGTCGCATGAGTATTCCCACTCCGACCCTGATATCTCCGTATCATATGAAGTAATTTCAAATGACCTTGCAGATACAATCGCTGTTATGACCGATGAGGATACAACAAAGGTAATTGCCGCACTGAATCTTCTGCCAAATGGTATCAGAAAAATGAGTCAGGACATCGAGGGTCTTGTTCAGACTTCTCTGAACCTGGGTATCATGAATACGATAAAAGGAAATAATCATGACGGCTGTATTTGCTTTAGCTTCTCTGTAAGAAGCAGCATAAAAACAGAAAAGGAATATCTCATAAACCAGATTGAATGTCTTATGAATTCTCTTGGCGGTACAGTCGAACTGTCCGGTGAATACCCTGCATGGGAATATCGAAAAGACTCTCCGCTCCGTGATATTATGGTTGATGTTTTCAAAGAACAGTACGGACATGAGCCAATCATTCAGGCCCTTCATGCCGGACTTGAATGTGGTATCTTTAACGAAAAGCTTCCGGGACTTGACTGTGTTTCATTTGGCCCTGATATGAAGGACATACACACCAGCAATGAGTCCATGTCCGTAGAAAGCGTTGCCCGTACATGGGACTATATCTTGGAAATACTGAAACGGTTAAAATAAAATATTTTGTAACAAAAAACTCTCCTTTGTTCTTACTAATAAAACAGAAGGAGAGTTTTTATTATTGGTATAACAGTTAAAAAAAGCCCCAACCCAACAGCTCTATGTCTGCCAAATTAGGACTTTCCTTTAGTGGGCCGCCGGGGGCTCGAACCCCGCACACCCTGATTAAGAGTCAGGTGCTCTACCAAATGAGCTAGCGGCCCGTAAATTTTTGCCATCTCGCTGACGACGAATGTTATTATATATCAATGTTTCTACAAATGCAAGTATTTTTTTAAAATATTTTGTCATAAAAAAACGTGTACTTTTTGTGTATTTTTTACATTCTCTTTTTACCCTTTTTCTTATCCGTACTATTTAAAATATCCCTTATTTCCGTATAATTTTTATACGTTGCCACAGCCATATTATTTATTTTCTTTTTTCCATATACATATGCCGTTATTTTTCTTTGCAGCTTATTATAACCCATTTCCCACACCTCTATTCACTATTTACTATAAATATATGTCATTACCCGCAAAACTTTACTGCAATTCCGTTCGTGGATTACAGATACATAAACCTTCCAAATTCTCTAATTGAATATACTTTTTTGCTATGTTATGATGTGAATTGGTTACAAGTATAGGAGGTAACATATATTATGAGACTTCGAAACGTAAAAGGCTCACGCGAAATCATTGCAACAAATGACTATGTCATTCACGAAGAAGATGAGATAAAAGGTCACTGGCATGAATTTTTCGGAAATGATAATCCGATTCACATAGAAATTGGTATGGGAAAAGGTCAGTTTATTATGGAACTTGCCGAAAGAAATCCGAATGTTAACTATATCGGCATAGAGAAATACTCCAGTGTTCTTGTTCGTGCCATTGAAAAAAGAGAACAGAAAAAGGACATGGACAATCTGTATTTCATCAGAATGGACGCAGAATATATAGAAAATGTATTTGATACACATGAGGTTGACAGAATATATTTGAATTTCTCCGACCCATGGCCGAAGGACAGACATGCCAAAAGAAGATTGACGTCAACACATTTTCTTGCATTCTATGACAAGATTCTTGTACCGTCCGGCAGAGTTATTTTTAAAACAGACAATATTGATTTATTTAATTTTTCTTTAGAGCAGATTCCTGAAGCCGGCTGGATTATTGAGAATTACACAAATGATTTACATCACTCTGAATATAACGAAGGCAATATTATGACAGAGTATGAAGCAAAATTCTCGGCTATGGGTACACCGATCAACAGACTTGTTGCATATAGGGAAAAATAGCCTTATTTTGTTGACACAAATATTTATGTATAATAAAATTATTACAACATTAATTTTTAGGAGTAACCGTTCATGAAAAAATATATTTTGAAGTACAGGCAGATTATGTCTGCTCTAATTGCTTCTGCTTTTATAATCATGAGCGTTTTTTGTATAGATGGCAGCAGCAGTCTGTTCGCACAAGAACAATACTCTTCCGAAGATACATCCTATGGAGATATTGAAGGCGAAGAAGACACTGCCACTGAATATATCATTACAACTGAATATCCTGACGAACCGGGACGGGCTCCGGATATTGTATCCAATGCCGCCATCGTAATGGATGCCAAAACGGGCAATATTCTTTATGAAAAAAATGCCACGGAAAAAAAATATCCGGCAAGTATAACAAAGATTATGACCTGTTATCTGGCACTTCAAAATTGTAAATTTGATGAAACCCTTACGATGTCAGAAGATGCTATCTGGGGTATCGAAAGAGACAGTAGTCATATTGCTCTTGATGTAGGCGAAAGCATTACGATGGAAGAGGGTTTATATGCTCTTATGCTCGAATCGGCAAATGAAGTAGCCTGGGCGATTGGTGAACATGTTTCCGGCGGAAGCATTACGGAATTTGCAGAATTAATGAATCAAACGGCAAAGGAACTGGGCTGCAAGGGAACACATTTTAGTAATGCAAATGGTCTTCACGATGATAACCACTATACCACCTGCTATGATATGGCACTGATTACAAAAGCAGCACTTACCCTTGACGATTTTCGTACCATTACAGGTACGCTTTCCTCATCTGTTGCACCAACGAACCTGTGCGATGTAGAAAGACCGCTCAATCTGCACTGTAATATGGTAAAGCCATACTCTACATATTACTATGAATATTGTGAAGGTGGAAAAACAGGCTATACGGAAGAAGCGCTCAACACGCTCGTCACTTGGGCGAAAAAAGGAGATACCGAGCTTATCTGCGTTGTTATGGATTGTATGGGTTCCTGGAACACCTATACCGATTCAAAAGCTTTATACGAATACTGCTTCAATTCATTCAGCCACCTGTCTCCTGCCGAGATAGTCCGATTTACTGATACAGACAAGGAAACAGCCATAAGCCGTTTAAACAACTTTTATAATACTGATTATAAATCCGATATTAACCTGTCTGTAGATTCAGACTACTATCTTTCTGTAAAAACCGGCTGGAACACAAAAGATATAACGACGGAGATTTCCTATAATGATACCATTTCCTATGATGCACTTACAGCTACCTATAATATAGGAAACATCATTTTCAAATATGAAGGAAATGCGATTGGACAGACAGCCATACTGATATCAGGATATACCATTGCAGATAACAAAGAAACAAATGGTGCCAAAGCTTCTTCGGAGGCGTTACGGACCATGACTGATTCCGATAAAAACAAAAAACACTCATTTCATGTAATCCTTGTGATTGCTGTTATTTTTGCTTTACTGGCTGGTCTATTTCTTGCATATACAAACCATGTAAGAAAACAGCGTATCAAGAAAACACTTGCCAGAAAACGGGAATACGAAAAACGTCTTTCCAAAATTATGGAAGATATCGATAACGATTTGTAAAAAATCAAAGGAGTAAACTATGGATACCTCATCAATTGAAAATCTGAAAATAGTCAGAGCTTCCAATCAGGACATGCTTGATTATTTTAACAGCTTATACGTTCGTAAGCTGGAGATGGTACAAAGCTTAAAAACTGAACAATTTGAACTTAAAGTAAAGATTGATGAGCTGGTTAAAACACTTGATGTCTACTCTTTCAAAAACAGCTCCGGTCATAATGTATTTTCACCGTTTTCATCAGGTACTACCATACAGCAGGAAAAAGCATCACAAATAGAATCCCAGATTCGGGATTTGATGGATGTTCAACTTTCCATAGATGGAAGAATTACAAAACTCGAAAACGAAATAGACGACTTGAAGAAGCGAATCAATACATTGAGTACTTCTAATAAGAAGCTGAATGAGCTTCTTACAGAAGCTGAGGAAAAGCCTGATACAGCTTCTGAATACGAAGAGGATGAGGAAACAGAAGAAAATGATGAACCGGATATCAATCACGGACTAAATATTTTAAGACTTCAAGACTATGGAAAACAAAAGCTGGCAGACAAGCTCGAAAATCAGATAGCCGATATATTAGACGGTAATATACACAAGCTTGAGGTACTTTCATGGCTTTTGAAATCCGATATTAACAGGGCAAAGCTCACCTTAGAGGAGTTGATTTCCTCCAATGAAAAACTACTGGAAGACGTAGATGGATTAATATCCGATTTGACATACAACTTTGATTCCAATGAACCTGTTTGGACTCTGTTAGATGATATTATGCTTGAATATAAAGAGTCCCATCCTGAATGCGTCATTGAATCAGATGTCGAATGTCCTGATTATGAGCTTAATCTCCCGCCTATCATTACTTCCAATCTGATTATGATTATCCGCGAGATTATGGAAAACGCTTTTAAGCATTCAAATGCTAATCGAATCGTTGTCAAAATATATATAAGCAGCAGGCTTATTGATGTCTTTATCAATGACAACGGTGTTGGTATTGACAGTAATTTCAGCCATGTTACACCTTGGTATAGCGGTCTTAACCGCATCAGGGAAATTATTTATCTGCTGGGTGGACAATTTAAAATAGATGGTGATATAATCAGCGGAACAAATGTAAGATTTTCATTTCCAATCGATAAGCCCAATTCATAATATGGAGCTATTGGAAAGTCAATTGATATAACAGCTTAATTACCGGAAGGACAGAGGTTATTTATGAAAAACAAAATAGTTGAACTTATTGCACAAAATATTGAAGGAATGACAAATGATGAAATTGCATCATTTATTGAAATACCACCACGGCCTGAAATGGGTGACTTTGCATTTCCATGCTTCAGACTTGCAAAGACGATGAGAAAGGCTCCTAATATGATAGCTGCTGATATCAAAGAAGCTATCGGAAACGTGGACTTTTTAGACAAAATAGATGTACAGGGTGCTTACCTGAATTTCTATATCAAACCTGAGATATTTGTAAAATCAATGGTAGATGCCTCCAAAGATTCTGATTTTGGAGGTTCAAAGGAAGGGGAAGGCAAGGTTATCTGTATTGACTATTCCTCTCCAAATGTTGCCAAAAACTTTCATGTGGGACACCTGAGAACTACTATTATAGGAAATTCTCTTTATAAAATTTATACAAAGCTTGGATATAAAGTAAACAGAATCAATCATTTAGGCGACTGGGGCACCCAGTTCGGTAAACTCATTGTTGCCTATAAAACATGGGGTTCAAAAGAAGCTGTGGAACGTGACGGAATTGCAGAACTGATGAAGCTGTATGTAAAGTTCCACGAAGAGGCTGACAAAAAGCCGGAGCTTGTTGATGATGCCCGTATGTGGTTTAACAAAATGGAAAATGGCGACGAAGAAGCTCTTTCCATATGGCAGTGGTTTAAAGATATCAGCCTTGTTGAATATAAACGGACTTATGATTTACTTGGTATTGATTTTGATTACTATCTGGGAGAAAGCTTCTATAGAGATAAATGTCAGGAGGTCGTTGACAAGGTAACAGCAGCCGGACTTTTACAGGAAAGTGAAGGCGCCATGATTGTCGATTTGTCCGAATATGACATGGCTCCATGTATTGTTACCAAAAAGGACGGAAGCTCTATTTATGCAACACGTGATTTAGCAGCCATTTTCTATCGGAAAAATACCTACAATTTCTGCAAATGTCTGTATGTTACGGGACAGGAACAAAAGCTTCATTTTGCACAGGTATTTAAAGTTGTTGAGCTTCTTGGAAATGAATGGGCAAAGGATGAGCTGATTCATATTCCATATGGTCTTGTCAGCTTAGAAGGTGCAAAGCTGTCCTCAAGAAACGGAAATATAATATACGCAGAGGATATCTTAAAGGATGCCATTGCAAAGAGCCTTGAAATTATTACAGAGAAAAGCCCTAATCTTCCGAACAAGGAGGAGGTTGCCAAAATGGTTGGCGTCGGTGCCATACTGTTTAATGATTTATATAACCAGAGAATAAAAGATGTTTCATTCAGTTGGGACAAGGTACTGAACTTTGACGGAGAGACAGGTCCGTATGTCCAGTACACACATGCAAGATGTTCAAGCATTATAAGACTTGCAGAAGGCTTCAACCCGGATATGGATATCGATTATCATGTATTAGCAGAACCTGACGCGATGGAACTTCTCAAGGAAATTTCAAGGTTTCCAAAGGTTATTGCTGATGCAGCAGAAAAATATGAGCCATCCATCGTTGCAAGATTTGCAGTAGATGTAGCACAGGCATTCAACAAATTTTACAACTCTACCAGAATCAATGTTCCTGAAGAGAACATTAAAAATGCCCGTGTTATGCTTACCTACCTTACCAAGAAAACCATTCGTGATGCACTTTCCTTACTTGGAATTGCTGCACCTGAGGCTATGTAATAAAGAATAAGATTTATAACATAGGATGCCGATATGAAGTAACCTGCTTATATCGGCATCTTATCGTACCAATCATAAATGTTTTAAGGTGAATAAATGTCAAAAAAGAAAAAGAATAACGCACATATTAAAAAGAAATTAAAGAAAAAGAATGACAGGTTTTCCTCTCTCAAATGGGATAAGCTGGATAATACGGCAAATCTCTTTCCTGTTATCGTAAGTGAAAGTGTCAGTAACGTATATCGTATTTCTGCTACACTTACGGAAGACATTGAGCCGGATTTGCTTCAAAAAGCTCTTAATAAAATACTGCCGTATTTTGACGTATTTAATGAAAAGCTGAAAAAGGGCATCTTCTGGTACTACTTTGAAACAAACAATAAAGAGGCTCCAAAGGTAACTCCTGAAAATACCTATCCGTGTCTTTTTATTAACCAATATACAAATAATGAATATTTGTTCCGCGTAACATACTATGAAAAAAGAATTAACCTTGAGGTATTTCATGTATTAACCGATGGAAACGGAGCATTTATGTTCCTGAAAGAGTTGATATATCAATACCTCAGATATAAATATCCTGAGCTTAAGGAGAAGGCTGTTGATGCCCTAAGCTCCGACACAAGTCTTAATAAGGAAGACAGCTATATCAGGAATTATAAAAGAAGTGCAAAAAAGGGCTATAAAACAGAAAAGGCAGTCATTATAAAAGGCGAAAAGCTTTCTTATGACCATTTTGGAATCATACATGGTTATCTAAAGCTGGAGGATATCAAAAAAGTCGCCAAATCGTATGGCGTAACAATAAACCAATATCTTATCGGTGTACTTACCTGGTCAATCTATAAAGAATATTTAAAGGGCATGCCAAGTGATGTTCCGATAAGCACATGTATTCCTGTAAATTTACGTCCATACTTTGACTCAAATACAATGAAGAACTTTTTTGCCGTAGTTTCAGCCGTATTTAAGCCGACAAGGGATGCTTATACATTTGAAGAGGTTTTATCTGCTATTACAGAATGCCTGAATGAGCAAATATGTAAAGAAAATTTGGAAAAGCTTTTTTCATACAATGTTTCAAATGAGGTAAATCTTATCATAAGAGCCGTACCACGTATTATTAAGAATATTGCCATGAAACGTGTGTACAAATCCTCTGCCAGAGCCAATACCTCCACGGTAACAAATCTGGGTATTATAAAGGTTGCTCCTGAATATGAAAAATATATCAATGCTTTCCATGCCGTTCTTTCTATGTCAAAAGGTCAGAACATAAAAGGAAGCGTTTGCTCCTATAAAGACACATTAACATTTACATTTAGCGCAGCAATCCGGGAAACAAATATACAAAAATGCTTTTTCAGGAAATTAGTACAAGACGGAATCAATGTTTCAATAGAAAGCAATGGGGTTTATTATGAGTAGATGTAACAGATGCAATATTGATATACTGGATGAAACGCTATCCTGCCCGCTCTGTGACGGCGTTCTTGAATTAAATAGCAAGGCTTTGCCTGCAAATGATACCGATACGGGGCTCTATGTATCAAGGTCTGTTATGTACCCTGATATAACACCGTCCGTACGCAAAATAAAGTTTGTATTTAAGCTGGTTATATTTTGTTGTATTTTAATAGAGTGTGCATTAATCATAATCAACTATCTTACTTCGCATACCATTGACTGGTCAATCATATGCGGTGTAGCGATGCTCTATTTGTGTTTTTCATTTATTTATTCCTTTAAACACAATACAAGCCATCGTACAAAAATGATGATTCATACATTGGCAGTCATGATATGCTCTGTACTGATTGACTTTGCTATAGGCTACAAGGGTTGGTCTATGAACTTTGCCTTACCCTGCTCCGTATTAGTTCTCGACGGTGCTATTTTGGTGCTGATATTTGTAAATTCAGGTAATTGGCAATCGTATATACTGTTACAGGTCTATGCCGTAATACTAAGCATTATATTGTGCATACTTTCCCTGTTCCAATTATATACCTTCCCTTTACTTGTATACATTTCTGCGGGAGTAAGCGTACTCTTCTTTGTAGGGACTCTTATATTTGGCGAGAAAAGAGCTACAACAGAACTGAAAAGACGGTTTCATGTATAATATAACAGGCATATTATGTAGCTACATAATATGCCTGTTGTACACATATGATATACTATAACTATATATCGTATTATATGTTGTACTGGCACGAATAGCGAATATCCTTGTTCGCTATATATCACATTATATACTGAATAATTTATGGCGATATTTTGAACAACCTGCTTGTTTGCTTGATATTGCATATTTACAAAACAAAAAGGATGAAATATGACATTACTTGATAAATTAAAAAACAATAACAATTTTATAGATGATATTAGTATTCAGGGAAAAATAATCAGAGAACTTGTATCAGATTTTAACCAAAATAATTTTATACGCACACATTTTCGTGAAAATGCACGAGGAGTCAGCGATTTTGATAAACCATACAAATATCCCGAACATTTTAAAGTAACTGATTATGACACAGGAAAGTTTAAAATGGAATTATTGGAAAATATGAATTTATCAAATGACTATGTTGTTTTGCAGTTACATGGCGGTGGATATGTTGGTGCATTTAAAAATTACTATCGCACATTTGCAGGACTTTATTCAGAAGTAAGCAAGGGTGCATCTGTGTTATCAATAGATTATCGTGTTGCACCAGAGAACCCTTTTCCTGCGGCATTGCATGATGCTCTATATGCATATGACTGGCTTATCTACCATGGATATCCTGAAAATAAGATTTTTATAGCAGGAGATTCCGCCGGCGGCGGTCTTGCATTATGTGTCTGTCACTATCTGATTGACAGAGACAGACAACTTCCGGCAGGATTGATACTCATGTCCCCTTGGACAGACCTAACGGCAAGTGGTCCTTCCTATGTTGATAATTACGAAATAGACCCCGTATTTGGCAATACCGATGACAGCCTTATCTATAATAGTGTCTATATCGGTAACTATAACCCAAAAAATCCTTATATTTCCCCTTTGTTCGGAGATTTTTCAGGGTTTCCGCCAATGCTCATACAGGCTGGCAGCCATGAAATGCTGTTATCCGACTCTGAAAATCTGGCAGCAAAAGCAAAATCACACGGTGTCAAAGTTAGATTTTCTAAATACGACGGTATGTTCCATGTATTTCAGCTTGGAACAACTTTAATGCCGGAATCCAGGAGGGCATGGATTGAGATTAGCAGATTTTTTGAGCAAATAATTTAATTTGATTTAGCATTCATTTCAATATGTTTCACGTGAAACATATTATTAAAGATAACTATGAGTATATTTCTATTTGTATCGCAGATAAGAAGGGCATAAATGTTTCACGTGAAACATTTATGCCCTTTTATTTGATAATCACACTTTGATTATAATACTACTATTCTTTCTTGATTAGATTATGCAATATCATGCAATATATAACGAAGATGCGCTATATTATTCCATAGTTTAAATTCTTCTTGCTTTATATCATATTTATACCATATTACACTACAATTAAAGCCTGCTTATTCTATATCATATTGTCCCTTAGTTATAAGCTATCTGCTTTGTATCATATTCCTCTATAGTAATAAGCTACCTGCTTTATATCATATTATCTCATAGCTATAGTCTGCCTGCTTTATATTGTATTAACCTATAGATATCAGGCTGCCTGTTCTTTACCTCATTATTCTATAGCTATCATGCTGCCTGTTCTTTACCATATTATCCCGTAGCTATCAGGCTATCTGTTCCATACCTCATTATCCTATAGCTATCAGGCTGCCTATTCTATATCACATTACCATATAACTATCAGGCTATCTGTTTCATACCTCATTATTCCATAGCTATCAGGCTGCCTGTTCTTTACCTTATTATCCCATATCTATCAGCCTGCCTGTTCCATACCTCATTATCCCACAGCTATCAGGTTGCCTGTTCCATATCACATTACCATATAATTATCAGGCTACATGTTCTTTACCTCATTATCCAATAGCTATCAGCCTGCCTGTTCTTTACCTTATTATCCCATAGTTATCAGTCTACATGTTCTATATTATATTGCTCCATAATTAAAAATCTGTCTGTAACACCCCTATAATAAACAAAGAAACGATATGTTATATAAATCAGGCTATTCATTCACATTTAAACATATCATATTTAATACTGAATAAAAGCAAAACTTATAGATTATCGCTCATTTTATATATTGTTTAACCAAAAAATTTGTACAGTAACCGCCTTTTTATATGAATTAGATATATTTTATATGCAATTCCGTTAAATCCTGTATTTCTATTTTGATTTTCCATATATTTAACGCAAACATTTTGTATATTTTTGCAATATAATATAGAAATAGATACCCTAAAGTGATATAATGTGAACGCATAAGCATAAATGCAGTCTATATAAAAAAGCTATGATTATTTAACAGGCATATGCTTTCCGGACAGACTATATAAGTTTGACAAATACCGAGAATCCCCTAAATTCGGGGGGCATTTATGCAAGCGATTTCAATTAATTTTCTAATGTTTCACGTGAAACATCAAACAAGGAGACAAATATGGGCAGAATAATAGCAATAGCTAACCAAAAAGGCGGTGTAGGAAAGACTACAACAGCTATCAATCTGGCTGCATGTCTTGCTGCGAAGGGTTACAAGGTTTTAGCCGTAGACATGGATCCTCAGGGAAATATGTCAAGCGGTTTGGGAATAGACAAAAATAATTTGGGATACACCGTATATGATTTGCTTCGTGACGAATGTAATATAGGTGAATGTATGCTTATAAACGTATATCCCGGATTAAATCTTATTCCCGCAAGCCGTGAACTGGCAGGTGCAGAAGTAGAATTTGTAGGAATGGAGGATATGCAGCATATTCTCAAAAAACATATTAAAAAAGTAAAGAATAAGTTTGATTATATCATTATTGATTGTCCTCCGGCACTTGGCATGCTTACAGTAAATGCTCTTACAGCTGCAAATACTGTACTTGTCCCTATTCAATGTGAATTTTTTGCACTGGACGGACTGTCTCAGCTTATTTACACCGTAGAACTAATACGGAAAAAGTTAAATCGTACATTAACAATAGAAGGTGTCGTATTTACCATGTACGATTCCCGAACGAATTTATCTATTCAGGTAGTAGAAAATGTAAAAGAGAATCTTCATCAAAATATATACAATACTGTTATACCAAGGAATGTACGATTAGCAGAAGCTCCAAGCTATGGTATGCCTATTATCGAATATGATGCAAAATCGGCTGGGGCAGAACATTATATGATGCTGGCAGATGAGGTTATTGCAAATGATTATTATAAATAGAACGGAGGAATAAAATGGCGGTAAAAAAGGGACTTGGAAGAGGTTTAAGTGACCTGATACCTACCGGAACAGATACAGCTCCTGCTAAATCATCAAAATCTGATGAAAAAGCAGAAAAAGTGAAAACTGTCACGAAAGAAATCGTGAAAGAGGTTGTCAAAGAAGTTGAACAAACACTCAAAATTACTTTGATAGAACCAAATAAATCACAGCCAAGAAAACAATTTGATGAAGAAGCACTGAATGAACTGGCTGATTCTATCAAGAAATATGGCGTTTTAGAGCCACTTATTGTTACTCCAAGAGGAGATTATTATGAACTGATTGCCGGAGAAAGACGTTGGCGAGCCGCCAGAATTGCCGGAATTAAGGAAGTTCCTGTTGTTATCAGAGAATATTCAGACAAGGAGATTATGGAAATTTCATTGATTGAGAATATTCAACGAGAAGATTTAAACCCTATTGAAGAGGCACTCGCATATGAAGCACTTATAAACGAATACAACCTGAAGCAGGAAGAGGTCGCAGAAAGAGTTTCAAAGAGCAGGTCTACTATTACAAATTCGCTTCGTCTTCTGAAATTGTGTGAAAATGTCAGACAAATGGTTATGTATAATATGCTTTCTACCGGTCACGCCAGAGCATTAATACCGATAGAAGACCCGGATTTACAGTATGAAACAGCAGCTATTGTCTATGACAGAAACATGAGTGTCCGAGAGACAGAAGCATATGTAAAAACGCTGCTCTCCGAGAAGCCTAAAAAGGAAGGGGATAATGTAGCTACAAAAAATATGTCTGTTTTTTACACGGACATCGAAAATAAACTTAAGGGTATTCTGGGTGCTAAAATTGAAATAAAAGCAAAGAATAATGAAAAAGGGAAAATAGAAATCAATTATTTTTCTCAGGATGAACTGGAAAGAATAACAGAAATGCTATATTCCATTAACAGATAACAGGAAGGAAGTATATTATGAATAGTACAATACTGGATAAGATAGGGATTGATCCTGCCTATATCCTGATCGGTCTTCTTGTTCTTATCATTATTCTGTTTATTATTATATTTATCATTATGGGTAATATAAGAATAAGAAACAAACAGATAAAACGCTTATTAAGCGGAACAAATGCATCTGACTTTGAAGAAATAATCATGAAACGATTTGCAGAGATGGATGCAGTAAAAAATAATTCCCGAAGGCTTACAAAAGAACATAAGGAAATTCAAAGTAATCTTTCCTCATGCGTCAGTAAGATAGGACTTGTAAAATACGATGCTTTTGAGGGAATGGGCGGTAATCTCAGCTTTGCTCTCGCACTTCTTGACAGTGAAAATAACGGTGTTGTAATGAACTGCATGCATTCAAGAGAGGGCTGCTTTAACTACGCAAAGGAAATCATACGTGGTGAAGCCTATGTAGCTCTTTCCGATGAAGAAAAAGAAGCCATCAACAGAGCGAAAACATTAGAAGAAGAGATTGCAGAAAGTATTGAATAAGTTTATTATAAATTAGGCTAAAATAATAAATAACGAAAGGAATTATTATTCAGGAGGAAAATCATGATAGATATAAAATTCTTAAGAGAAAATCCGGATGCAGTAAAGCAGAACATTAAAAACAAATTTCAGGACAGCAAGCTGCCGCTCGTAGATGAGGTTATAGAACTGGATAAACAGGCACGTGCTGCAAAGCAGGAAGCCGATGAGCTTCGTGCAAACAGAAACAAAATATCCAAACAAATCGGTGCTCTTATGGCACAGGGTAAGAAGGACGAAGCGGAAGAAACGAAGAAGCTTGTTACAATGCAGGCCGAACAGCTAAAGGCTCTTGAAGATAAAGAAGCTGAACTTGCAGAAAAGGTTAAAAGTATAATGATGGTTATTCCAAATATCATTGACCCTTCCGTTCCTATCGGTAAGGATGATTCTGAAAATGTTGAAGTTCAGAAATATGGTGAGCCTGTTGTACCTGATTTTGATATACCTTATCATTCAGAAATAATGGAAGCATTAAACGGACTTGACCTTGATTCAGCAAGAAAGGTTGCAGGAAACGGATTTTACTATCTCATGGGTGATGTAGCAAGACTTCACTCAGCAATTATTTCATATGCCAGAGATTTTATGATAGACAGAGGCTTTACTTATTGTATTCCTCCATTTATGATTAGAAGCAATGTCGTTACGGGTGTCATGAGTTTTGCCGAAATGGATGCCATGATGTACAAAATAGAGGGTGAAGACCTCTACCTTATAGGAACTTCCGAACACTCCATGATAGGAAAATTTATCGATACCATGATACCGGAAGAGGAGCTTCCAAAAACACTTACCAGCTATTCGCCTTGCTTTAGAAAAGAAAAGGGTGCTCATGGTATAGAAGAGCGGGGCGTATACAGAATACACCAATTTGAAAAGCAGGAAATGATCGTTGTATGCAAACCGGAAGACAGCAAGATGTGGTTTGATAAGCTGTGGCAGAATACTGTAGACTTATTCAGAAGCCTTGATATCCCTGTAAGAACATTAGAATGTTGTTCAGGTGATTTAGCCGACCTGAAAGTAAAATCCATTGATGTTGAAGCATGGTCACCAAGACAAAAGAAATACTTTGAAGTGGGTAGTTGTTCAAACCTTGGAGATGCTCAGGCAAGACGTCTTCAGATAAGAGTGAAAGGTGAAAACGGCAACAAATATCTTGCTCATACGCTTAACAATACCGTTGTTGCCCCACCTAGAATGCTGATTGCATTTCTTGAAAATAATTTACAGGCAGACGGTACGGTAAGAATTCCTGAAAAACTGCGTCCATATATGGGTGGAAAGGATAAACTAGAGAAAATATAAATAATATATTTTTATGTGTATAAGGAGGTGTCAGTATGCATAGCTTTCTCAGAGCAATCGGTTTCTCAAATATTAAAAACCGAAAAATGCTCGAGCCTTTATATAAAGAAATATTAAGTGCTCCTACAAAAAACAATATGGCAAATATAAGCGCTGACACCAGACTTATACAATTTGATAAGGATTTCGGTGATGGATTCGGCATTAGCATTATCGGAGAAATGGCAATAGACGGCTCTGTATCCATAGAGCACTATTTTCCATATGTAAAATCCGACCAGCTTACGATACAGGATAGAATATTCGTTGAGAAGCATGGTGACAAAGAATCCTATGCCGGTGTAAGTGAAGATTATAATCTGGGTATGACTCTGATTTTCTTTGTTCAGAATATTTCAGAATATGCAAAATCCAAATGGATGAACAGCTCTAACCATTTTATCAATAAGGCATATTTAGCTGCTTTATCCTGCAAGGGAAAAATAATTCTTGATGTCAATAAAAACACAAATGTCCGTCTATCCGGTAATTCTGCTCCAAATAGCAGGAGTAAACTGATAGAAGCAGCAAAACAGGGCGATAAAGCCGCTCTTGAAAGTCTGACACTTGACGATATGGATACTTATTCCCTTATTGGCAAAAGAACAAAGCATGAGGATATATTATCTATTGTTGAAACAAATTTTATGCCATTTGGTATAGAAACGGAACATTATTCTATCATAGCGAATATAAACTCCTGCGAACGCAAGAAGAATTCATATACAAATGAAGAAATATACATTATGGCTTTAGAGGCAAATGATTTAAACATCTGTCTCGCCATTAATAAAAATGACCTTATCGGTGAACCGGCTCCGGGAAGAAGATTTAAGGGTGAGCTGTGGTTACAGGGAAATGTCATATTATAGCAGCAGGAATTTGTACGATTTATTATTTTTATACTATTAGTATCATTATGGAAAAAGGAAAATTCTGCTTTATTAAAAGGAAAATACTGCTTCATTAATTGTATTTGACTAATACATATATTAAGTGGTAAACTATAACATGGTTTTGCATTTGTAGCTCAGCAGGATAGAGCGTCCGCCTCCTAAGCGGAAGGCCGTGGGTTCGAATCCCGCCAGGTGCATTTTTAAATTACACTTATAAATTAAAGGGACATAGCTATGAATTATATTGTTATGGATCTTGAATGGAATCAGAGCTATAACGGTCATATGGGGGAGCATCCGCGTATTCCGTTTGAAATTATCGAAATAGGAGCAGTTAAGGTAGACAAAAATTACAATATTATCGATGAATATTCCAGTCTGATAAAACCAAGAATCTACAAAAAACTACATAAAAAAATAAAGACCATTTTAAATTATGATGAAAATGACTTGAATACCGGACGTGGTTTTAAAGAGGTTTGTACTGAATTTTTAGAATGGTGCGGCGATGATTATATGTTTTGTACATGGGGTCCTATGGATTTGACTGAGCTTCAGACGAACATGGATTTTTACTACATGCCAAAGCTTAAAAGACCTCTTAAATATCTGAACCTTCAACAGATATATGCAAATACTGCTATCTCTGCCGACTCTTCATCTACAGTAAGTAAGCTTGAAAAGGCTGTTGCCGATTACAATATACCTGAAACCGAGCCATTTCATACTGCACTTAACGATGCAAGATATACTGCACTTGTTATGAAAGAGATGAAGCCAAAGAATTTAAAAGAACAATACAGCTTTGACTTATATATATATCCGAAATCAAAGGAAGAAGAAATAGAAGCCATACATAATAACCAGTATGAATATATTACCAGAGACTTTGCATCGAAGCAGGCAGCACTTGATGACAAAAAAGTAAATAATATAAGATGCTATAAATGTAATAAAAAAGTTACAAAGAAAATAAAATGGTTTTCAAATAGTCCTTCTTCATATATTTGTGTAGGTAAATGCTGGCATCACGGTAACTTTTGTGGAAAAATAAAATTTAAACCTTTAAATGACGGCAGATATTACGTAGTAAAAAGTATTAAACCGATTGATAAAGAAGGCATTGAAGCCATAAAACAAAAACAGGAAGATATACGTGAAAAACGTAAAGAGAAAAGACATACCAAATCAAACAATAAAAATAAATCCTTATATTCGTAAAGAGTTATCAATAATAAAACAGCCTGAAAACAGGCTGTTTTATTATTGATAAATTTATCTCTATCCCAACAATATTTTTCTTCTATATTCCAAAGGTTCGTGGTTTCTACATACCCAATGGCTTCTTTGTTACCGTTCCTGCTTTTCTTGGATACAGATTGGGCGTTTTATCTATCTTCTTTACAAACACAAAACTGCGCTCAATATCCGTATCAGGAAGCTTCGTTGTAAATATGTTTTCTATCCGTCCCCCCAGCATACGAATAGCCTTTTTTCCCGTCTTCATTTCCTCAGGAAGTGCACCTGATTTATAAGGAATAAAATAACCTTCTACCTTAACAAACGGCAGACAAAATTCTGAAAGAGATGACAGATTGGCAACTGCTCTTGAAACAGCTAAATCAAAGCACTCTCTATAAAGAATATGATGTCCCGCATCCTCTGCACGACTATGAACTGTTGTTGTATCAGAAAGGCCAAGCTCACTGATAACTTCATTTAAAAAATTAAGCCTTTTATTCAACGAATCCATAAGCGTAACCTTGAGATTTGGAAATGCTATCTTCAGTGGAATTCCGGGAAATCCTGCTCCCGTTCCAATATCAATTATGCTTAGATTTTCGTGTAATTTCTTATATTTGCATAATAACAAACTATCCGCAAAATGCTTATAAATTACTTCATTTTCATCAGTAATTGCAGTAAGGTTCATAACTTTATTCCATTCAATAAGCATTTCATAATACTTTGAAAATTGTGATATTTGTTTATCACTTAATTCTAATCCAAATTGTTTTGTTATTTCTTTTAATCGTTCCATATCTTCCTTCTTACTATATATAAAAATACTATTTTTTCATCTTCAAATAAATCAGCAATACAGAAATATCCGCCGGTGATACGCCTGATATTCTGGAAGCCTGTCCGATATTTTCAGGTCTTATAAGCATAAGCTTTTGTCTTGCTTCCTTTCGAAGATTTGATACATCCTCATAATGAATATCATCCGGTATTTTTCTTTTCTCAAGCTTTTTAAACTGTTCAACCTGCATATTTTGTCTTTCTATATATCCCTCGTATTTTATAGAAATATTTATTTGCTCAATAACATCATTTGGCAACTCTTTTCTGTCATCATCAATCGGTGCTATTTTTTCATAAGAAAGCTCCGGACGTCTGATAAGCTCTGCAAGTGTTGCAGCCGTCTTCAGTGTCGTACTTCCATTTTCTTCAAGGAAACTCTGTATCTTACTGTTTCCGCCCACCTGCGTATTGTGAAGACGTTGTGTTTCTTCCTCGATAAGCTTCCTCTTAAGACAGAATGCCTCATATCTGTTCTCATCAATAAGACCTATCTCATGCCCTATATCCGTAAGTCTGAGGTCCGCATTATCCTGACGAAGAAGAAGTCTGTATTCGGCACGTGATGTCATCATTCTATAAGGCTCAAAGGTTTCCTTTGTAACAAGGTCATCAATCAACACTCCTATATATGCCTGAGACCTGTCCAAAATAACAGGTTCTTTTCCTTTTACCTTCATAACCGCATTAATACCTGCCATAAGTCCCTGCGCCGCTGCTTCCTCATAACCGGAGCTTCCATTTAACTGACCTGCTCCAAACAGACCTGATATCCTTTTAAACTCAAGAGACGGTTTTAAGTCTATCGCACTGATACAATCATATTCTATGGCATAAGCATTTCGGATAATACGAACATTCTCAAGTCCCTTCATACTTCTAATCATTTTATACTGCACATCTTCCGGAAGAGAGCTTGACATTCCGCCCATATACATCTCATTTGTATATTCGCCTTCAGGCTCAATAAATATCTGATGCCTGTTTTTATCAGGAAACTTCATAACCTTATCTTCAATGGAAGGGCAGTATCTTGGACCTGTTCCCTCTATAACACCTGAAAAAAGCGGAGACCTGTCTATATTTTCACGAATAATATTATGTGTCTCCTCATTTGTATAACAAAGCCAACAGGACACCTGCTCGCGCTTTATATCCTCCTCTGTATTAGTAAATGAAAAAGGTACTATATGCTCATCACCCTTTTGCTCCTCCATCTGGCTAAAATCAATTGTCTTTTTATCAAGTCTGGCAGGCGTACCTGTTTTAAATCTTCTTATTCCAATACCTGCATCCCTCATGGAATCAGACAAATGATTTGCCGCCATAAGACCGTTCGGACCGGTATGGTTAACAACATCTCCATAGATACATCGTGCCTTCAGATATGTACCTGTACAAAGTACAACAGCTTTTGCATAATATGTTCCACCTGAAAATGTTTTTACGCCTTTTATTTCATTTTCATAAACGATAAGCTCAGAAACCTCCGCCTGTCTGAGTGTCAGATGATCTGTATTTTCCAAAGTATATTTCATATTTCTGGAGTAATGTCCCTTATCAGCCTGTGCCCTGAGCGAGTGGACGGCAGGCCCCTTTGAAGCATTCAGCATCTTGGACTGTATATACGTTTTGTCTATATTTTTGCCCATTTCGCCGCCGAGTGCATCAAGCTCTCTGACCAAATGTCCCTTTGAACTTCCTCCTATATTTGGATTACATGGCATCATGGCGACACTGTCCATGCTTATTGTAAATAATATTGTATTCAGTCCAAGTCTGGCAGCTGCAAGTGCTGCTTCACAACCGGCATGTCCGGCACCAACAACTACGATATCATAATATTCCTCAACTACAGGCATCTCATTATCCTCCAAATGGTACAATTTATTTTCCCATACAAAATTCCTTAAATATTTTATCAGCCAAATCATCTCTGGCAGTCTCACCAATAATAAGTCCTAAATGCTCATAGGCATCCATTAAATCAATAGAAAAGAAATCTTCTTCCATTCCCATATCAATACTCTCTAAAACTTTAGTCAGACTGTTTCTTGTTGCCATTAACTCATTTTTATGTCTTGTATTCGTTATATATAATTGGTCATTATATGATAATTTTCCTTCAAAAAACATATGATTGAGAAGTTGATATAATTCATTCCTCCCTTCTCCGGTAGTTGCAGAGATTTCTACAATATCCCCGGAAATATAACTATTTATCAACATCTTATCAACCTTTGTTTCAAGGTCTGACTTATTCAGAATAATTACGACATTTTTCCCTGAAATTCTCGCAATTATCTGCATATCATTGTCATCAATAGGAACGGAGCTGTCTACAACATACAAAATAAGGTCTGCATTATCAACATAATCCAAAGCTTTATCTACACCAATCTTCTCAACAACGTCAGAAGTCTCCCTGATTCCCGCCGTATCAACAATATTCAGCATAATACCATTTATGTTGACAACTTCCTCCAAAACATCCCTCGTAGTACCGGCAATATCAGTTACAATCGCCCTGTCTTCTCCAAGAAACATATTCAAAAGTGAGGATTTACCGGCATTCGGCTTTCCTACAATGACTGTCTTTATTCCTTCGGAAAGCACCTTTCCGTTATCAAAAGTTATCAATAAGTTATCAACATTTGTAACTAATTTATCAACAATAGCTCTCAATTTTTGTGGATAACCTTCCAAACTATAATGTTCAGGGTCATCAAGTGCAGATTCTATAAATGCAACATTATATAATATGGTTTCTCTCAAATTTTCAACTACATTCTTTAAATCTCCCCTTAACTGCATAAGAGAGGACTTGACAGCAAATTCATTCTTTGCATGAATTAAATCCATAACGGACTCAGCCTGTGACAAATCAATACGACCATTCAGAAAAGCCCTTTTGGTAAATTCACCCGGTTCAGCGGTTCTGGCACCCGCTTTTACAACTGCCTCCATCACCTTTCTCATTACGACCATACCACCATGACATTGAAGCTCACATACATCCTCACATGTATATGTATGTGGTGCCCTCATAAGCAGAAGAATTCCCTCGTCTACAATATTTTCTCCGTCACAAATCGTTCCGTATGCAGCAGTATATGATTTCATTTCCGCTACCTTTATGTTGTCACGTATCGGAAAAAATACCTTTTCGGCTATATCAACAGCATTACTGCCACTTATTCTGATGATTCCAATACCTGCATTACCCATACCTGTAGCAATGGCACAAATCGTATCTTCTTTAAACATAGCTGTCTTCCTTTATACCTTTTATCTATCCTGATATTTAATATATATCAACCAACTTATTAATTGATATTATTGAAATATATTACCACTTAAAATATCAAAATCTATATTACAATAATATCTGTATATTTTCCATTATTTTTTATTGGTATTATCATATATATTTAATATATTGTTTATATCAAATATATTTGTTTTCTTTTACTTTTGATATTGTTAAGCCTTGGAATCGTCGATTTCTCTCATTGCACCTTGTTTTTTAAAATTGGTCTTGATAAAATCAGAGTGATAAATCAATATTTATGGAAATTTGATTAGAGGGACAAATTGGCGTATACAAGTTTGCAGCAAGGAGCATGTGAATGGAGAGGAAATATTACATAGACAATTTAAGATGGTTGGCAATTCTGTTGCTTTTTCCATTCCATGCTGCACAGATTTGGAGTGGAGGCGAATACAGCGGGTTTTACATATGGTCACATACAAACACAGTTCTCTACATATTTTCAACTGCAGTGTATCCGTGGTATATGACCTTTTTATTTACTATTGCAGGCATGAGCTGTAAATATTCACTTCTAAAAAGAACAAACAGACAATTTATTGCGGAGCGAACTAAAAAATTACTCATTCCATTTTTCTTTGGATTGCTTGCACTTGTTCCTGTAATGACCTATATTGCGGAAGTATTTTTTAATGGATATACAGGCACTTACTGGCAGCAGTATGGATTGTTTTTCACAAAGGAAACCGATTTAACAGGATATCATGGAGGTTTTACCCCTGCACACCTTTGGTTTTTACTTTATTTGTTTGTTATTTCTTTAGCAGCACTTCTAATTGTTTTCTTGCAAAAGAAGTGTTTACCGAAATTTCAAGTTGGCAGTATTCCATATTTCTTCATTATTTTTCTGTTTGTACCAGAATGGTTATGCCAATATGTCCTGAATATAGGAGGAAAAAGCTTAGGGCAATTTATGATACTATTTCTGTTCGGATACTATATTCTTTCGGAAGAAAGCATTTTGCAAAAACTAAAGCATTATCGGTTTGTAAGTTTGGTACTCTGCATCCTGTCAGGCAGTCTATACACCTATTTATACTGTATTGAAAATCTCCGAAATATCTGGATGACCGGACTCTATATCTTTTTCGGCTGGATGGCAATTATTACTTTGCTTGGCATAGGGCAGTCAAAGCTGAACTTTCATAACCGGATCAGTAATTATTTGACTCGAGCATCTTTCCCTGTTTACATTCTCCATATGCCAATTCTAGTCGTTGCAGGCTTTTTCGTCTTGAAGCTGCCCATTGGTGTCGCAGGACAATTTTCGTTGATTGTATTGATTTCATTGATTACAACATTTCTAATATATGAAATCGTAAAGAGAGTTCCTATTTTACGTTTTTTACTTGGAATAACAAAACAGTAATATAGATTAATCAAGACAGAGCTTTTTAGACTTTACCTATTAAAATTTTAAAACAAGCTCTTAATCGGGTAGGAGAAATTACTCTTAGAGGAATTTCCTATTATGAAAAAAGAAGCCACTTCACAGTGACTTCTTTTATTCATGTAAAATATAAATTATTTGCCATACTTTTTGATGTAGACGATAACCTTTCTATAAGGTTCATCACCTTCACTTCTTGTAGCAACATACTTATCATTCTGAAGAGTAGAATGGATAATTCTTCTCTCATATGGATTCATTGGTTCAAGTGCAAATGAACGCTTTGACCTCTTAACCTTAAATGCAATATTCTTAGCAAGATTTTCAAGTGTTTCTTTTCTTCTTGCTCTATAGTTTTCTGTATCAAGCTTAACTCTGATATATGATTCACTCTTTTTATTTACGGCAAGACTGATAAGATACTGAAGAGCATCCAGAGTCTGACCTCTCTTACCAATAAGAATACCCATTTCAGGACCTTCAAGATTAATTGATAAAACATTTTCTGTCTCGTCAAAATCAATCTTAATATCTGCCTGAATATCCATTACTCTAAACATATTTTCAAGATATTCTCTGACATCATCAATAAAAGTCTTTTTTCTTCTTGCTTTTATGATACATGGCTTTGAACCTATTAAGCCAAGAAATCCTTTACTTTCTTCACTTACAACACTATATTCAAGGTCTGTACTTGCACATCCAAGTTCAACACTTGCCTGTATAAGTGCTTCATCTAAAGTTTTACCTTTAAATTCAACAAAATCCATTATTTCTTTCCTCCCTTTTCATTACCTTTATTCTGGTATTGAAGCATTATATTTGCCTTTGAAGCAATACTTCCTTCCTTGTAATGAGTGGTATTTACACTACTGTCATTTTTTCCATTATCCGTAGCAGGATTATTATAGGTTTTCAGTCTTGATGCAGCCATTTTATTTATATTTTCTGACTGTCTTTCATCTGTACTTACATTACCATTCTGTGCATCCATCATCCTCTCATAAAATGATTTTTTATTTGGATGTTTTGCCTGCTGCTTTGCCTGTTTTTTTGCTGCCTTCTCTTTACACTTCTCAACTACCTGCTCCATATCACATCTGTTATAATAAGCATTTATGATAAGCTGTGTGATAATAGCAATAATTGCACCTACAATCCAATAAAGACCAATAGCAACAGGTAAGTTTACACAGATAAAAAATGACATGATAGGAAATCCTATCGTCATAAATTTCATCATTCTATTTGCCTGTGCCTGTGCAGGGTCACTCGTATTGGTATTTGATGAAAGCTGCGATATCTTTGATTGTAAAAATTGGAAGAAGGCTGAAAGCAATGGTACGATTATTGCTATTGTCAACTTCATTCCCGGTGCTTCGGATATATTGATTCCAAATAAAAATGAATTCATATGCTGAAAATTATCAACATATTCTGCAACCGTATTTGCAATATCCGTTGTTTTAAATTTAACTACATCAAGCAACTGATTCCAGTCTGTAGCAGACATTTTATCAAGCACGTCAATAACTATATTGTCTGTAACCTTTCCGCCGCTTGCACTTGAATTATTCATCATAATCTTTGCTGCGGCTACAGCTGTTGAAACAGAACCGTCTGCATCTGTTGCTACAGCATTAATTACATCTATATAGCTTGCTGAATTGTCAAGATTAAACGCCTTCAGTCCTTCCGAATTAAAACTTGCCGTTTTAAGTCCGTCTACGATAACCTGATACTTATCCTTCATATCTGATACGTATGCGGGTATATTCTGGATAACTCGATACAAACCATAGAATACAGGAAGCTGAAGTAATGCAGGAAGACATCCGGCTGTCATACTGACACCGTATTTCTTCTGTATCTTCTGCGTTTCCTCATTTTTCTTCATCATAGATTCTTGATCTGTTTTGCCGTTATACTTCTTCGTTGCTTTGTTAATTTCTGGTTGAATAAAATTCATAACCTTAGTTGATTTTTGTTGTTTAAAATTAATAGGAAATAAAAATCCTCTTATAATAAACGTAAAGAGAATAACACAAATACTAAGGTTAACAACACCACTTGGTGTTAATAATCCAACAAATTTGTAGATTAATTCGAAAATATGTCCGAATAACCAACAAACAGGTCCAAGTATTAGACCATCTTCAACTGTTAGAAACATATTGTCCTCCTTTATGGAACTGGATCATATCCTCCTTTTGAAAAAGGATTACATCTAAGTATCCTCCAAACTGCCAGAGCTCCACCCTTAAAAATACCATATTTTTCAAGAGCTTCTATGGCATACTGTGAACAGGTAGGAAAATACTTACAGGTACCATGCCTTTTTAAACAAGACACATACCGCTGATAAAATCTGATTAAACCGATAAATATTTTTTTCATATCATCACCATATCCGAATAACTAAACTTCTTCCTTACGAAGTTTTTTCAATCGAAACAAATGATTCATAGCACTTTCTATATCATGGTAACTCTTACCCTTTGCTCCGATTCTTGCAACAAATACAATGTCATATCCTTCTGCAATATAATTCATGTTTAATCGATACGCTTCTCTAATTAATCTGGTTATCCTGTGTCTTACCACACTATTCCCAACTTTTTTACTAACAGAGATTCCAAGTCTATTGTAATTTAAGCTGTTGGCTCTTAAATACATAACTAAATATTTATTGGCAACCGAATCCCTTGTGTTATAAACACTGCCAAACTCTCTGCTGTTTTTTAACGTAATTATTTTACTCATATATAACCACCAATAAATTGATAAATTAGAAAAACAAATTTTGGTTATAACCTTTACCATAAAAAAAGGTCACAACCTAGTGACCTTATGCTGATAATTTCTTTCTTCCCTTAGCTCTTCTTGCGGCCAATACCTTTCTGCCATTTGCAGTGCTCATTCTCTTTCTGAAACCATGAACCTTCGCTCTCTGTCTCTTCTTTGGCTGAAATGTCATCTTCATTTACATACACCTCCTTATATACAAAATTACTTGGTTATTATAAATAAATAGGTAAATTCAGTCAAGCTTTTTTTGCGTTTTTCCTTGATTTTAAAGGAAAAAATGGCATTCTTAGAATTATGTGATTTTTACAAATATAATAAATTGGTGTCCATAAAATTTTGAACCACTAAATGTTGTGTTTCTATTTCTTCATCACATTTTTAAAATGACTATAAATTTACCATAATCAATTTACATAATGTTATCCACAAAATGTTTATAACTTGTGGATAACATTATGTATTTAAAGTTATTTTATATAAAAAATCCGATTTTATCGCATTTTTTGATACTCACATTTATATAAGTTATAAATAATTTACTTAACATAAAATTATTTATTTCTAAAATTATGTAACTAATTATCAAAACATCATAATTTGCCCATATTTAAATTTTAACCTTTCATAAGGGCAATATACTATCAAATATTAAAACAGAAATAAACCCCTTTTAAACTTGAAATAAACCTGTTTTTGGTATAAGATATAAATACGTGGTTCTATGCCCAAAAATCTGAAAGAAAGGATATTTTTATAGAAATGAAAGACTTAATATTATCCAAATGGAATGAGATACTTGCTCTTCTTGAAAATGAACATGGATTATCTCATATAATAATCAATACATGGATTAAACCTCTCAATCTTTACTCCGTAGAAGGTAAGGTGGTTTATTTCACTATAGATGAAAAATTAGGTTATCGCGGCATAGAATTTATTAACAAAAAAATGTTTGATATGTTTCTTGTTACTTCTATAAGAGAGGTACTTCAGGATGATGAAATTGATATTGTTATTGACCTTGAAAGTAACCTGAAAAAAGATTCAAAAAAACCTACTTATTCAGAAGAATATAATGAAGCAGTCAATAAAAGTAATTTAAACCCAAAATATACTTTTGATACATTTATAGTCGGTGAAAGTAATAAGCATGCCCATGCTACAAGTCTTGCCGTTGCTGATTCACCGGGACAGGATAAATTCAATCCATTATTTTTATATGGTGGTGCAGGACTTGGAAAAACGCATCTTATGCAGTCCATTGCTCACTACATTTTACAAAATAATAAAAATATGAAGGTTCTTTATGTTCCTTCCAATAAATTTACAAACGAAATAGTAGAAGCAATCAAGAAAAATAAAACAGAGGAATTCAGAGACAAATACAGAACGGTTGATGTACTGCTTATTGATGACATTCAATATTTAATAGGAAAAGAAAGCACACAGCAGGAATTTTTTGATACCTTCAATGCACTGCATGATGAAGGAAAACAAATTATTTTGTCTTCTGATAAACCACCTAAAGAAATAAAAACACTTGAAGAGAGATTTCGTTCAAGATTTGAATGGGGTGTTCCGATTGATATTCATGCACCTGACTATGAAACAAGAATGGCTATCTTAAAAAACAAATCAGAAATGATGGGACTTACCAATATAGATGATAACATTCTTGAGTATATAGCAAACAATATAACCTACAATATCAGAGAGCTTGAAGGAGCACTTAACAAATTAAGTGTATATGCACAGCTTGGAAATATTCCTATTACCGAAGAGCTTGCAAAAGATGTACTGAAGGATTTTATATCAAAAGACTCAAATGTAAAGATTACACCGGACCTTATTATTAATACAGTTTCCGAGCATCTTAACATTTCCGTTTCCGATATTAAATCAACAAAAAGAAGTCAGGATGTTGCTTCCGCAAGACAGATAGCCATGTATCTTTGCCGTAAATATACCGACAAAGGTCTTAAATCAATCGGTGAAGCTTTTGGCGGTAAAGATCACTCAACTGTTCTCAGTAATATCAAGAGAGTTGAGGAGAAATTAAATCAGGATTCTGAATATGTAGATATTATAGATGTTATTATTAAGAAGCTTAACCCACAAAAGTAGTTAAGAAAATGTTATTTTGTTGTTAAAAAATGTTAAGTCAGAAAATTATCTCTTTGATTGCTGATTTAAGAGTGTTTAGAAAAGTTATGATTAGCAACATTAAGATAATCATTATTAACATGGACACATAATTAATTTTTTCTTGTAATATAAGGGTCTTTATCAATACCAACATTTTCAGACCCCCTACTACTATTATTACTAAATATATTTATTAATAATATTGTAAATTTTATCCCGAAAGGAGTTATCAACCAAAAATGAAAATTTCATGTTTAAAATCAAATCTGCTTCAAGGTATAAACATTGTATCTAAAGCAGTTTCAGGTAAAACAACACATCCTATACTCTCTTGTATTCTGATAGAAGCTGAGAACGGAACAATTAAGCTTACTGCAAATGATATGGAGATTGGTATAGAAAGCTATGTTGAAGGCTCTATTATAGAAGAAGGAAAGATTGCTATTGAAGCAAAGCTTTTCTCAGATATCGTAAGAAAGCTTCCCGACAGCGAAATATTTATAGAAACAAATGAAGAATATAAGGCAACGATTAAATGTGAAAAAGCAAAGTTTCATATTCCCGGTAAATCAGGAGAAGATTTTCCAAACCTTCCTTCCGTTGCCAAGAATAAGTATATAACGATTTCACAGTTTGTATTAAGAGAAGTTATCAACCAGACCATTTTCTCTATTTCTGATAACGAAAATAATAAGCTGATGACAGGCGAGTTATTTGAAGTAAATAATAACAGACTTAGTGTTGTATCTCTTGACGGACATAGAATTTCGATAAGAAATGTAGAACTCAAGGGTAACAATTCAGATATAAAGGTTGTTGTTCCGGGAAAAGCACTTGCTGATATCAGTAAAATAATCAATGGCGGAATCGATAATGAAATAAATATTTATTTTACTGAAAATCATATATTGTTTGAATTTGATAATACAAAGGTGGTTTCAAGGCTTATTGAAGGAGAGTATTTCAGAATAAGTCATATGCTTTCCGTGGATTATCAGATTAAGATACAGGTAAATAAAAAAGAATTTCAGGATTGTATAGACAGAGCTTCGCTTTTTATCAAGGATTCAGATAAAAAGCCAATCAAGCTTACGATAGAAGATAAGGTTATGCATTTGAAGATTAATTCTCTTATTGGTTCTATGAATGAAGAAATAGATATAACAAAAGAGGGAAACAATCTGATTATAGGTTTTAATCCAAAATTCTTAATGGATGCCATTAGAGTAATTGATGATGAGACAATAAATATTTATATGAATAATACGAAGTCTCCTTGTATTATAAAAGATGAGGAAGAGAGCTATACATATCTTATACTTCCTATGGGAATAAATGAAGCAGGCTGATAGTATTTTTGTCAGAAATGCAGACATTCTTGAATAATTTTGGATTGGAAATAGAAAAATATGGAAATAATAAAATTAAGAGAAGAATATATAAAGCTTGGTCAGGCGCTGAAAGCTGCCGGTTTGGTAGAATCAGGAGTGGAAGCAAAGGAAGTTATAAGTCAGGGACTTGTAGTCGTAGACGGAGAAATTGAAACCAGAAGAGGAAGAAAGCTCTATGACGGAGCAGAAGTTGAATTTGACGGTAATAAGATAAGTATACAAAAATAATGGCTGGTAATAGACATGTATATAGAATCATTAAAGCTTAATAATTATAGAAATTATAAAAATCTGGATATAGAATTTGATAGGAATACCAATATTCTATATGGGGATAATGCACAGGGAAAAACAAATATTTTAGAATCTATATATATGGCTGCAACAACAAAATCTCATAGAGGGAGTAAGGATAAAGAAATAATAAAATTTGGTGAGGAGGATGCACATATACGATTATGCATTAAAAAAAGTGATATTAATCATAAAATAGATATGCATATCCGTAAAAATAAGAATAAAGGTGTAGCAATAGACGGAATACCGATTCGACGTACTACAGAATTATTTGGATTGATAAATGTGATATTTTTTTCACCGGAGGACTTATCCATTATCAAAAACGGTCCTTCAGAAAGAAGAAGATTTCTTGACCTTGAACTATGTCAGATCAGCAGGCTTTATTATCAGAATCTGGCTACATATCATAAAGTGTTAAATCAAAGAAATAATCTTTTGAAGCAGATATATTATAAAAAAGAACTTCTTGAAACGATAGATATATGGAACAGTCAGTTGGTTGAATATGGCATAAAGGTTATAAGAGAGAGAAATAATTTTATATCTATGCTGAATGAGATAATAGGAGATATCCACAGTAATCTTACTTCAGGCAAGGAGAAGATAGAGATAGTATATGATAAAAATGTAGAAGAAGATGAGTTTGCAAAAACACTTATTGATAAGATAAATGTGGATTTGAACTATTCAAGTACACAAACAGGGCCTCACAGAGATGATATTATTTTTATGGTAAATGGAATGGATGCCAGAAAATTTGGTTCTCAGGGGCAGCAAAGGACAGTTGCTTTGTCACTTAAGATGGCAGAAATAAAATTGGTAAAAAGAATCATCAATGATAATCCTATTTTACTGCTTGATGACGTAATGAGTGAATTGGACAGTAAGAGGAGAGATTCATTGTTAGAAGAAATAAAAGATATACAGACAATCATTACATGTACGGGATATGATGACTTTATAAAGGAACAGGTAATTATTAATAATGTATATCATGTTACAGATGGTTTTATCATAAGAACGGAGGAAACAGATGGAAAATAATTACGAAGCTGAACAGATTCAAATATTAGAAGGTCTCGAGGCTGTCAGAAAAAGACCGGGTATGTACATAGGAAGTACATCTTCAAGGGGTCTTCATCATCTTGTTTATGAAATTGTGGATAATGCAGTTGATGAGGCACTTGCAGGTTTTTGTACACATATAAAGGTTTATATAAATGAAGATAATTCCATAACCGTTATAGATGATGGCAGAGGAATTCCTGTCGGATTACATGAAAAGAAGGGAATTCCTGCTGTAGAGGTCGTATTTACAATTCTCCATGCTGGAGGAAAATTTGGTGGTGGAGGATATAAGGTATCAGGAGGACTTCATGGTGTCGGAGCTTCCGTTGTGAATGCTTTATCCAACTGGTTAGAGGTAGAAATAACGAGAGAAGGTAAGGTATATCGTCAAAGATACGAAAAAGGAAAGGTAGTAAGTAAGCTTGAAATCATAGGTGATGCTCCTGAAGATGTATCAGGTACAAAGGTTTCATTTATGCCTGATGATACTATCTTTGAAGAAACAATATATGATTATGATACACTTAGAAACAGACTTCGTGAGATGGCATTTCTTACCGCAGGACTTAAGATAACACTTACGGATTTGAGATTGAATCCTGCAAAAGAAAGAGCATTCCATTATGAAGGTGGTATCAGAGAATTTGTAACTTATATAAATAGACATAAGGATGCTTTATACGATAAGGTTATTTATTGTGAAGGTGTCAAAGATGGTGTAAGAGTTGAGGTTGCATTACAGCATAACGATTCTTATAATGAATCAACTTATAGTTTTGTAAATAATATAACCACACCGGAGGGTGGAACACATCTTACGGGATTTAAGTCGGCAATAACAAAGGTGTTTAATGACTATGCCAGAAAGAACGGAATCATAAAGGAAAAAGATGATAATCTTTCAGGTGATGATTTAAGAGAAGGCTTGGCAGCTATCATATCGGTTAAAATCAGTGAGCCTCAGTTTGAAGGTCAGACAAAACAAAAGCTTGGAAATTCTGAAGCAAGACCTGCCGTGGAAAGTGTGGTAACAGAACAGTTAACGTATTTTCTGGAGCAAAATCCTGCCATAGCTAAAATTATTGTAAATAAAGCTGCACTCGCACAACGTGCAAGAATCGCTGCACGAAAGGCAAGGGATGTTGCGAGAAAGGCAAATCTTTCGGATAATATGGCACTTCCGGGTAAGCTTGCAGATTGTTCTGACAAAGACCCGAAAAATTGCGAAATCTATATTGTTGAGGGAGATTCTGCCGGTGGTTCGGCAAAAACGGCACGTTCCCGTGCAACACAGGCAATACTTCCGCTTCGTGGAAAGATACTTAATGTTGAAAAAGCCAGAATAGACAGAATACTTGGAAATGAAGAAATAAAGGCTATGATTACAGCCTTTGGTACAGGTATACATGAGAACTTTAACATAGAAAAGCTCAGATATAATAAAATTATTATTATGACAGATGCGGATGTTGACGGTGCTCATATTGCAACTCTTCTTTTAACATTCTTCTATCGTTTTATGCCTGATTTGATAAGAAAAGGGCATGTTTATCTGGCTCAGCCGCCACTATATAAACTGGAGAGAAATAAAAAAATTTGGTACGCTTACAGTGATGATGAATTGAATAAAATTCTTGAAGAGGTAGGACGTGACCAGAATAATAAAATACAGCGTTATAAAGGTCTTGGAGAAATGGATGCCGAACAGCTCTGGGAGACAACCATGGACCCTGAAAAGAGAATTCTTCTTAGAGTTGCCATTGATGATGATGATGAATCAGAAATAGACTTAACCTTTAATGTACTGATGGGTGATAAGGTTGAACCAAGAAGAGAATTTATAGAAACAAATGCTAAATATGTAAAGAACCTTGATATTTAGTTTGATGAATCAATTTGCCGGTCAGATTGATTGAAACAGAAAGGAAATCAAAACATGGAAGATGATAAGATTTTTGATAAAGTAAGTGAAGTTGGTTTAAAGAAAACAATGGAACGCTCATATATTGACTATGCAATGAGTGTTATTGCAGCCAGAGCTCTTCCTGATGTAAGAGATGGACTTAAACCTGTTCAAAGAAGAATTCTTCATTCTATGATAGAGTTAAATAACGGTCCTGATAAACCACATCGTAAATGTGCTCGTATAGTCGGTGATACAATGGGTAAATATCATCCTCATGGAGATAGTTCTATATATGAGGCACTTGTTAAGCTTGCACAGGAATGGAATACAAGGTATCCGCTTGTAGATGGTCATGGTAATTTCGGTTCTGTTGACGGAGACCATGCAGCAGCCATGAGATATACAGAAGCAAGACTTTCAAAGATTTCTATGGAAATGCTTGCTGATATCAATAAGGATACGGTTGATTTTGTTCCAAACTTTGATGAAACAGAGAAGGAACCAACCGTACTTCCATCACGTTATCCAAATCTATTAGTCAATGGTACATCAGGTATTGCTGTTGGTATGGCAACAAACATACCACCACATAATTTAAAGGAAACCATTAATGCTGCTGTTAAAATTATAGATAACAGGGTTGAAGAAGACAGAGAAACTGATATAGATGAGTTGATGGAAATTATAAAAGGACCTGATTTTCCAACAGGTGCACAGATACTCGGAAAGCAGGGTATCAATGAAGCATATCGGACAGGGAGAGGTAAGATAAAAGTACGTGCTATCACAGATATCGAACCAATGCAAAATGGAAAGCAGAGAATTGTTGTATCTGAGCTGCCATATATGGTAAATAAATCTCTTTTGATACAGAAAATTGTTGAGCTTGTAAAAGAAAAGAAAGTTGATGGAATTACTGATATCAGGGATGAATCTTCAAGAGAAGGTATGCGTATTGTGATTGAACTCCGTAAGGATGTAAATGCAAATGTTCTGTTAAATCAGTTGTACAAGCATACACAGCTTCAGGATACATTTGGCGTGATAATGCTTGCTCTTGTAGATGGTGTTCCAAAGGTACTGAATCTCTATGAGATGTTGAAATATTATTTGAAGCATCAGGAAGAGGTCGTAACAAGAAGAACAAAATATGAGCTTAATAAAGCAGAAGAAAGAGCACATATATTACTTGGATTACTGATAGCTCTTGATAATATTGATGAAGTCATTAAAATAATCAGAGAATCAAAGAATGTCGGAGAGGCAAAGACATCTTTGATGGAAAGATTTGAATTATCTGAAACTCAGGCTCAGGCGATTGTTGATATGAGACTTCGTGCTCTTACAGGCCTTGAAAGAGAAAAGCTTGAGAATGAATATAAAGAGCTTATGGCAAAAATAGCAGAGCTGAAGGAAATTCTTGCTGATAAAAAGAAATTGCTGGGTGTTATTAAGGACGAGCTGCTTATTATTGCAAATAAGTATGGCGATGAAAGAAGAACATCTATCGGACAGGGTATTGACGATGTTACGGATGAAGAATTAATAGAGCGGGAAGACATTGTTATTACCATGACGAAGCTTGGCTATATTAAGCGTATGCCGCAGGATACATTTAAGGCACAGCATAGAGGCGGTAAAGGTATAAAGGGTATGCAGACGATAGAGGATGATTACATAGATGAAATCTTTATGACGAATACGCATAACTTTATTATGTTCTTCACAAATAAAGGAAGAGTATACAGACTAAAGGGTTATGAAATACCGGAGTCAGGAAGAACGGCAAGAGGTGTGGCTATTGTTAATCTTCTTCAATTACAGCCTGATGAAAATGTAACAGCCATTATTCCACTTAAAAACTATGAGGATAAAAAATATTTGTTTATGGCTACAAAACAGGGTATGGTAAAGAAAACATATCTTACAGATTATGCAAATGTCAGAAAGTCAGGTCTTGCCGCCATAACACTTAAAGAAGATGACGAACTGATAGAGGTAAAAGCGACAGATGGAGATAATGATGTATTTCTTGTTACAAAGAAGGGTATGTGTATCAGATTTAATGAAACATGTGTGAGAAATACAGGAAGAACCTCGATGGGTGTTATCGGTATTAAATTTGACGAAAATGATTGTGTAGTTGCAATGCAGCTTAACAGTCAGGGAGATGCCATTTTATTTGTTTCTGAAAATGGTATGGGAAAAAGAACCGTTTTGGATGAATTTTCACCTCAAAACAGGGGCGGCAAAGGTGTAAAATGCTATAAGATAAATGAAAAAACAGGTGATATTGTAGGTGCGAAAGCAGTTACGGATGAAAATGATATCATGATTATGACAAATGAGGGCATTATTATCAGAATGAGCTGTGATGATATTTCTACGCTGGGAAGAGTTACTTCAGGTGTAAAGCTTATTAATATTAACTATGATAAGAATGTAGTAGTTGCATCTATAGCAAAAGTTAACAAAAATATCGAAGATGAAGAAGAAACTGAAGCAGATCTTTTAGTTGAAGATTCAGAAGAAACGGAATCAGAAGATATGACAGAATAATTCTTGGAAAATAATATGTGAAAAGACCGAATATGCTTTACAAAATATATTCGGTCTTTTTTGTTTTGTAACCAAAAAGTAAGGCTTTATTAATTGTATGATAAACAATGATATGGTATAATATCCGCGAAGGCAATGAGCCATGCATCAGATAATATAAACAAAGTCGGCTGCTTGCAGACAAGACTTTGTTTATATTGTCTGATATAGGGCGAAGCCCGTGACCGAGCCGCAGGCGAGGTTGTCATGGCGGAGCGAAGGTGCAGCCAGATGGCAGTTAGGCAGCGAATGCCCGCGACCGAGCCGCAGGCGAGGTTGGCATGGTGGAGTAAAGTTGCAGCCAGATGGCAATTAGGCAGCGAATGACGCGACCGAGCCGCAGGCGAGGTTGGCATGGCGGAGTAAAAGTGCAGCCGGAAGGCGGAACAAAGTGTAGCCGGAAGGCAGAGTAAAAGAAACAAATAATAAAAATTTACAGATAAATGAAATAGAATTGGGAGAGGTATGAGTTATGTCAGGATTTTTAACAGTAATTATGTCTATGGCAGCAAAAGCTACTACGGAAGCGACCACAGAAGCTACTACAGAAAGGTCAAATATACTTGAAGCACTTGATACAGGAGAGAAGGCTTCAGAATTATCCAATGATATTATTAATATCATATATATACTTGTAGCAGCAGTCATTGTTATAGCAGTAATAACATTAGGATTATATGTATATAAATTTTTTAAGAACAGAAAAGATCCAAACTATGTAAAAAATGATGATGAATTTTTAGATGATTAAAAACTGTTAAATGTTTATCTGATTGATAATATGAGGGAGAATATAATGAGAACGATTCATACTCAGGAAATAATTAAAAACGTAAAAGAGATGTGTATTGAGGCCAATCTTCATTTGTCAGAAGATATGGAGCAGGCTGTAAGAAGTTCCGTAGAAACGGAGGACAGCCAACTTGGTAAGAAAATACTCAATCAGTTATGTGAAAATTTGGATATAGCTGCATCTGACGAAATACCTATCTGTCAGGATACAGGTATGGCTGTTTTATTTGTCAATATAGGACAGGATGTTCATATAGAGGGAATGTCAATTACAGATGCCATAAATGAAGGCGTAAGACAGGGATATACGGAGGGATTTCTTAGAAAATCAGTAGTTAAAGATCCGTTAATCAGAGAAAATACAAAGGATAATACACCGGCTATTATTCATTATGATATCGTTCCGGGAGAGAATATTGAGATAACAATAGCACCAAAAGGTTTTGGAAGTGAAAATATGAGTCGTGTATTTATGCTGAAACCGGCTGATGGTGAGGAGGGTGTAAAGGCGGCTGTGCTGTCCGCAGTAAAGGATGCGGGACCAAATGCCTGTCCTCCCGTATTTGTCGGGGTAGGCTTAGGCGGAGACTTTGAGCTGGCGGCAAAGCTGGCAAAAAAGGCTTTAACGAGAAAAGCCGGTACCCATTCAACTCTTTCCCATATAGCCCGTATAGAAGAGGAGTTACTTGAAGCGATAAACAATACAGGTATCGGACCGGGTGGTTTAGGCGGAAGAACGACGGCACTTGCCGTCAATATAGAAACTTATGCAACGCATATAGCGGGAATGCCACTTGCCGTAAATATGTGTTGTCATGTAAATCGTCATGTTACAAGGACACTATAAAGGAGAAAAATCATGTTGTTAATATTATTTCTGATATTATTTTTCTTAAATTATAGGTTGCTGTAGTTGTCATATGATAAGGGAGAATGTACATGGGAAAAATAACGGGATTTTTTGTAAAGCAGAAGGATTTTATGAAAGATATATATAAAACATATACGGCAACAATAGCTGCCGCTGTTTTATTGACGTTTATTTTTGTAATATTCAATCATGTTGAATATAATGATTACTATGAACATGCAATCATAGTCGTATCATTATTTGGGGCATGGAGCTTTTTCTTTGAATCCTATTATTATCAGAAAAATCAGACAGCAAAAAAAAGACTTCTTTTATCAGGAGTGGGAATTTTAGTATCCGTAATACTTGATTTGATTTTCTATCATATAACAGAGAAGAATCCAAACTATGACTACAGCATACTTGAAATAAACATTATTTTCTTTCTTACCTTTTATGTCATTTTTCTGATAGGCTGTGCATTGTTTATCATTATAAAGAGACAGAAAATATCCTTTCACGAATATCTTGCCAGAGTCATATTTGGACTGCTAAGGGCGGCAGGACTTTTTCTTACGCTTTATATTGCGGTTGTCTTATTATTGGAATTATTTGACAATCTGATAGTAAGTATAGATTATTGGGATGTACTTACAGATATAGAAATCATCATTGCAGGTCTTATTTATTTTCCTGTTTGTCTTGTAACATTGGTAAAAACAGAAGAAGAGAATTCCAAATTTACAAAGACCATCGTAACATATGCTTTTATGCCATGTGTTATGATTGCCATGGCAATTATCTATATTTATATCATTAAGATTTTTGTTACATGGGAGATTCCATCAAACGAGATATTTAACATATGCTCGGTTTTATTTGCAATAGGCGCACCAATTTGGACAATGGCATATGCTTTTACGAAGGATAAGAAAACGATTTATGCAAAAATGATAAAATATGCCAAATATATATACGCACCGTTTATTTGCCTGGAAATATATGCGGTCGGTGTAAGAATACATGAATATGGTATTACGGAAAGCAGATATCTTGCAATTGTATTTATCATATTCCAGATAATTTACGAGCTGTGGGAATTGATACTGACAGCGTTTTTAAAATTTAAGAAAAAGGAACAGCAGCATGTATTTGGAAAATATTATGAATATATGATTTTGGTTTTGGTTGTTTTTGCATTTATAGGACTGCTGTTTCCGGGGATAAATGCAACATTTACATCATATCTGTCGCAAAAAGAGATATTTAAGAATAATAAGGAAAGTAATGTCGGTGCCGCCTGTGAGGCTTATTACTATTTGAAGGGCAATCCATATGGAAAGAGCTGGTTAGAAAAGAATTGTACAAAGGAGGAGCTGGCAGAACTCCAGAACCGGTATTACGACAAAGTAAATAATACGAAGGATGAACATAAATTAGAGTGGAACTATGTATACGTAAGATATAATAGTGCAGATAATATGGAAGAGGGTTATGATATTTCAGGATATAATAAATTATATGAAGTAATCTGCGGCTATCGTAATGTAGATTATACATATGAAGAATGTAAATCCATGAAGATGAAAATAGGAGAAAAAGAATATACAGACATCGATATAACCGATTGCCTGTCTTACTATATAGATATAGATGAAAATCCTGGACAATATAGTGAAAAGGATAAAATATACCGCATAGACATTGACGAAAATCATGTATTCTATGTCAGCGGTATCAGATTTGATTACATAGAAGGTCTGACAAGAATAAAAGAATTAAGTATTAATGGATATGTATTAGAAAAATAACGGAGAGATGAAAAATGAGTGAAAATAAACATATTACAGTACCTTTTCAAAGGGAGGACATAGAAAAGCTTAAGGCTGGGGATTATGTGTATCTGACAGGCACGATTTATAGTGCAAGAGATGCTGCACATAAGAGAATGTATGATGCAATAAAAGAAGCTGAGGCTAAGGATATGTCTGTATCAGAACTTAGCGGAACAGAACTATATGATAGAAAGATTTTACCATTTGATATAACAGGAAACACAATATATTATCTGGGACCTACGCCTGCGAAGGAAGGTCAGGTAATCGGTTCTGCAGGTCCGACAACAAGTACACGTATGGATAAATATACGCCTCTTATTTTGGATAAAGGACTTATCGGTATGATAGGAAAAGGTAAGAGAAGCAAAGAGGTAGTTGATGCAATTATCAGAAATAAGGCTGTGTATTTCGCCGCTGTAGGCGGTGCAGGTGCGCTTCTTTCAAAGTGTATTAAAGAGTCTGAGGTTATTGCATATGATGACCTTGGTACGGAGGCTGTGAGAAAAATGAGTGTGGAGAATTTTCCGGCAATCGTTGTCATAGATTCTGAAGGTAATAATCTATATGAAACAGCAGTTTCAGATTATTTAAACAACAGGCAGTAAAATGTGGAAATGCATATTAACGTGTAAAAATACATATATAAGAAAGCTTAAGAGATACTATAGAATATTGTAAGCATATATAAAAAAGATTATACTGAATCCCAGAATATGGTAATGTGATTGAACTGATGCAGTATAATCTTTTTTTTATTATAAGCCGACAGGATAAAAATTGAGATATTAACAGGAGGTATGATATATGGGAAAAGGTACAAAAGGTAAGGGATTGATACATAATAAGGTAAGATTCTCAAAAGCAAATGTGATAGCCATTGTGATATTGGTTATTATTGAAGCAATATTTTATTATGCAGTATTTCCTTCCATAAATATACATAATGGAGCATTTTGGTGCTGGCTTGTTGTAACGCTGATTGCACTTTTATTTTGTACAATGAATTTTATACCCGGTAAAAGAGCAGGAAAGGCAGTCAGTCAGACACTTGAAATGAACAATATAACAAAATATGGTTTGATGATTACAGGCTTGCTGATTGTAGTGGTAATTATCGGTTTCATTATTTCTTCACCACTTTTTATGGCATCAAGGTATGCCGGGTTGATTAACATAGAGGATGGTGATTTTAATACCGATATTGCCGAAAGTGAAGATATTAGTGATATCGCCCTTATGGATACGGAAAGTGCAAGAATTATAGGTGACAGGGCAATCGGTTCACTTTCAGAGGTGGTCAGTCAATATGAGGTCAGTCAGGCTTATAGTACGATAGATTATGACGGTAAGCCAATGAAGGTTGCTTCACTCAATTACGCAGGTTTTTTTAAGTATATGAATAATAAATCAGAAGGAATCCCGGGATATGTATTGGTAGACCCTGTAAAAAACGAGGCAAAATATGTGAAGCTTGAGAAATCCATTCAGTATTCACCGTCAGCATATTTTAACGATAATCTGCAAAGGCATGTTCAGATGGCATACCCGACATATTTGTTTGAAGGATATTATTTGGAGCTTGATAATGACGGAAATCCGTATTATATTTGTCCGACTCTTACGGCAAAGGCAGGTCTGTTCGGTGCAAAGGACGTAAAGGGAGTTGTTATTTGTGACCCATGTACGGGTGAAACGGAATATTATGATGTGGCTGACGTTCCTGCATGGGTGGACAGGGTATATGACGGAGACCTTGCATGTCAGAAATATGACTGGTATGGAGAGCTGTCAGGCGGCTTCATCAATAGTATCATAGGTAATAAGGGCTGTAAGAAAACGACGGAGGATTACGGCTATAAGGTAATGAACGGAGATGTATGGGTTTATACAGGTGTAACTTCCGTAAACGGAGATGAGTCCAATATCGGATTTGTCATGATGAATCTTCGAACGGGAGAAAGTAAATATTACAATATAGCAGGCGCAGAAGAGTTCTCTGCAATGTCATCAGCAGAGGGACAGGTTCAGCATCTTGGATATGTGGCATCTTTCCCGTCACTTATTAATATCAAGGGAATACCTACATATATTATGGTATTAAAGGATAATGGAGGGCTTGTTAAAATGTACGCACTTGTCAATGTAGAGAAATATAACATAGTAGCTACAGGAAGTACGCAGAAGGAAGCACTTGCATCCTATAACAAGCTGTTAGCTGAAAATAATATGTTAAGCGGAAGCCAGATAACAGATGACCTTCCGTCGGAAAAAATAACGGTCAGCGATATAAAATACATATTATTTGACGGAGAAACATATGTATATATTACGGACAAGGAAGGAAATGTGTACAAGCAGAAGTTTGATGAAAATGAAAGCCTGATTTTTGTTCAGGCAGGCGATATGATAACGGTGTATTATGAGGATACGGACAACGAGATAAAAGAGCTGATAGGCTATCAAAAACAGTAAATGTAAAGTGTATGTAAAATGCATGTAAAATCAAAAAATGATTAAAATAATGTGATGATACTTTTAGTTGCATGATTGCAACTAGTGGTAGAAAACAGCTTGTTTTTATGGTTTTTGCACAAAACTTTTTATTGAAAATGTTGAAGCAAACTGATTGCATAAATAAATTTAAGATGATATGATTGACTTGTAGGAGTTTCAATTTATTTTTTTAAAACAAGCAAAAAGAAAAGGAGAGAAAGGAAAAATGAATAAGAAAACAATGAAAAAATCATTGCTTGTTCTTGCTGTAACAGCCATTATGCTTTTTGCCATGAGCATTACTTCAATGGCAGCAGGAACAAAAGTAACAGGTCTGAAACAGACAGCAGGTTCTGAATCAAGTGTAAAATTTACCTGGAATGCAGACCCGACAGCATGGGGCTATTATTGCTATTTGTCAAAGGACGGTGGTAAGACATATGCCAGAAATTATGTTAGCAAATATCCTGATACATATCAGGCAGAAGGCTACTTCGGCAGTCTTCAGGCAGGACAGAAGTATTTTGTAAAGGTTGCTACAGTTTATGGAAACAGCAGTAGTTATTCAGTCGGTCCTTTATCAGATCCGATATCAGTAGTTACGGCACCGAAGCAGGTCGACAGAACAACCATAAAACAGACAGATGCAAAAACATCATCCGTTTCATTAAAATGGACATATTCAGCAGGTGCATCAGGCTATCTTGTTGCAGCAGGTGATAAGGTTGTTACCGTAGGCGGTACATCCGCTACTATTAAGATGAAAGCCGGCAATTATTCATTGGCGAAGGTTCAGGCATATAAGCAGTCAAATGAAGGCTTCAGAGCATATGCATATGTATCAACTGCCAGTGATTATGTATACGCAGCACCTACAACACCAAAATATGTTGCAAGTGGTAAGAGGGGTAACCTTACATGGCATCCGACAGAGAGCAATAAGGTAAAAGTTGCTTGGGAGATGGCGAGCGGATATAGCAGTACAGTATCAGGTTATCAGGTACAGATTTATTCTATCGATGGTAAGAAGAGACTTAAGACATATACGATAAAAGATAAATATACGATGTCAAAAGAGTTTAATCTTAAGGCTGTAAAAAATACAGGCTTCAGAATTCGTGTCAGAGCATACAAGACAATTAACGGAAAGAACTATGTTGGCAAGTGGTCAAGTTTCAAGGGTGTTGTTCCGCAGGCAGCAGTTAAGATTACTGAACGTGTAAGCAAAACATCATTCAGAGCTAAATGGTCTAAGGTTAAGAATGTAACAAAGTATTATGTATATGTATGTAAGAATGAAAACGTATATCCAAAGAGCGATCAGGTATGGAAGAAGGTTGCTACATTAGGTAAGAATGCTACGTCATATACAGCAAAGAACCTCAAGGTAGGAAAATATAATGCCATATATGTTATTCCTGTAGTGAAGGCTGGCGGAAAGACATATAAAGCAGAAGCTACTTGGTATAAGTATACATTTATGTCAAAGTACTATTAAAATTACATAATTAACTTATGCAGAAAAACAGGGAGGTTTTATCCTCCCTGTTTTTCTGCATAGGTATCATTTATAAAAAAACAGCATTTTTATGGATAAATAACATATAATACTTATAGTTACCTGATAAATGTCTTAAAACGGCTTAAAAGGAAAACCGTATAAACCCTGTAAAAATCAAGAAAAAATACCTTGACAACACCTACATGGTTTGTTATCATATACTAGCGTCAAAAATTTAATATCCGTGGTAGGAAATTTCATTTAGGCATTTTGCAGAAGTACTCAAGTGGCTGAAGAGGCGCCCCTGCTAAGGGTGTAGGCCGTTCGCGCGGCGCGAGGGTTCAAATCCCTCCTTCTGCGTTTACTGTACGGAAATTGTTTTTGGCAAATATTCCTCGATAGCTCAATGGTAGAGCACTCGGCTGTTAACCGAGGGGTTGTAGGTTCGAGCCCTACTCGGGGAGCTTTAGATGCCAACGGCGCAAGGCTTGTTATCATCTAAGTTTTCATAACTTCATCTGCTGCTAAGCTCAAGCGGCACAAGAAACCAGGCGCGATAGCCAAGTGGTAAGGCTCCGGTCTGCAACACCGTCATCGCCGGTTCAAATCCGGCTCGCGCCTCTCTGATTTAGAAAGACTAATTGTTTTAATTAGTCTTTTTTTACTTTTATGAAAAAATATAAACAGAGAATGAAGGTCGAAATCATTGTATAAGGAGTTAGAGGATATATGAAGGATAAAATATCAGCGATAGTAATTATGTTAAGTTTGTTGATATCCGTGACAGGTTGTGGAAAAAAAGAAAACAAAGATGTGACAGCCGCATCCTGTTATGAGCTTGCACTTGCTATGGCATATACGGATGAGAACAGGGATAATCTGGTGGTTTGTAATGCAAATAATGAGGAATACGAGGCGATGCTTAATTTGATGTACGGATTAACGGTTCCTGATGACGGATGTATTCTTTATTCCATGAATGAGGAGCCGACGGAATATGCTGTCCTTCGTGCAAGGAAATATAATGATTATATTAATACAAGGGAAATAGAAGATGCATTTAAAAAATATATAGAAGAGCGAATAGCAGCATATACGGGATATTATCCGGAGGGTGTGGATATCCTTCAAAACAGCCGTATATTTATTGTCGGCGAATATGTAGTGCTTGATATAAGCCAAAATCCGGATGCTGCAAAAGCCGCCTTTGATGAGCTATATTCGATGGAGGACAGTGCGGTTAAAGCACAGATGGATACCTATACTGATATGGAGCTAAAACTTGAAGAAAACAGGAAGAAGGTATTATACAGTGAGGACAGTTTTGTAAATAGTAATATCGCTGATAACACATCAGAGCAGGAAAAAGATACGGAAGATGAAGATAATCAATCAGAACAGGTGGGAAATATTACAAGTGAAGACCAACTGCACGATGTAGACGATTCTGCATATTATAACAAGGATATCGTTACTGCATATTTGGAGAAGAAACCGGAGCTGTTGGCAGATGATAAGGATATTGCTGTTTTGAACAGGGTAACGGAAATAATCGATGAATGTATTACCGAAGATATGACGGATATTGAAAAGGAAAAGGCAATACATGATTATATGTGTGAGCATATGGATTACGACAGACAGGGACTGGGCGCTGCCATGACACATATGGAGGATTCGGATAATCCGTATGGTATGTTGGTGAATGGGTATGGAATTTGTACAGGATATGCATCGACCTTTAAGCTGTTTATGGATTGCCTTGGTATAGAGTGTATGGTGGTAGAAGGAATGGTCTATGCGTATACAGATGACCATGCATGGAATAAAGTAAAGCTGGGTGTTACATGGTATAATGTGGATGTAACTTGGGATGATCCGGTGTCTGATGCCATGTCAGAAGATGATACTACCCGAAGCAAATGGATATCGGATTATACATTCTTTAATTGCTCGGATGCGGTTTTGGAAGAAAATGACCATTTGTGGAATCGGACAGAATATCCTGAAAGCCTTGAGAGCATGAATGAACAATAGTGATATAACAGTGAAACGGTATAATTTTCCTGTTAAGAGAAAACTGTATAAACGCAACAGTTGCTAGACTATTACTACAATATTTGATATAATATATGCGTAGTAGTGCCTTTTGAGATAAACGGAGGAGCAAATATGACACATAAAATCAGAGAGCAGAGGATTCATTATAAATTAGACCAGGAAACACCGGTTATACAGTATGAATTGAAGGCATACAATGTACCATTTGCAGGAAATACCAGTTCATGCAGAGAGACGTATGTAAAAGGAGATAGGGTACTGGAATATAATATCATAGGAGATATGACATTTGAACAGCTTATTAGTAAGCCGGTATTTCGTGATGAACTTGTGGAGTATTTATTTAGTTTTAGTAAACAGCTTGTTTCAATCGTACAAAATGGACTGAAGCTGAATAAGGTAGTATTGGATTTAAAATTTATATATGCCAGATTAAGTGACTTCACACTTCAGCTTGTTTATCTGCCTCTTGATACCAATTTTCCTGAGCAGAATGTTGGTGAATTTATGAAGGGACTGCTTTCCAAACTTGTATATGCGCATACTCCGGCGATTGAATGTGCAAATCAGATAGTAGATTATTTTGATGATCATAGTGAATTTGATGTATATCAGTTTAACAACTTTATAAAAGAACTTAGAGCCAGCAGTCAGCTTTTGATTATTCAGGAAGAAATAAAAAGAAATACGTTTCGTCCTGATAGTACATATTCGGTATCGGAAACGGCAAGAACTGTGGCAGAAGCGGCAGCAAGAGATGCTGAAAAGGCGAGAATTTTTGCTGAAAATGAAGCAAAAAGACAGGCAGAGGAAGCCAGACATCAGGCTGAGATTGCAAGACAGGCGGAAGCAGCCCGAATGAGAGCGGAGGCAGCCCGAATAGAAGCAGAGGTTGCAAGGCAGAAGGCCGACGAGGAGATACGACAGCAATCACAGACAGCGATTCTTTTCGCAAAAGAAACAGAAAATAATCAGGAGGAAGAAGCAAGACGACAGGCAGAGGAAGCCAGAGTAAGAGCGGAACAGGCATTAAGGGCAGCCGAAGAGGAAAGGCGAAACGCAGAAAGAGCTTCTTCTATGTATGCAGATGAGGCAAGAAGAGCAAAGGAAGCAGAAATGAAAGCGGAAGAGGCTAGAATACATGCGGAATTTGAGGCGAAACGGAATAGTGAAGAAGCAAAGCGACAGGCAGAGGAAGTTCGAAGACGAGCGGAAGAGGTAAACAGATTATCCGAAAACAGAGATAAGCCGTATATGGATAGGGTAGATAATACGGTTGAGATTACAGATACCGCTTTGGGAGGTAACACCTATAAGCCTTTGGGATATGGACAGAATTCATATTCTCCGGATTCAGATTCCGTAACGACTGTTTTGGCAACCAGAACCCTATCGGGACATGATGTTCCTGTAATTATAAGAAAAAGTACAGGAGAGACCGTAGAAATCAATAAGCAGGTATTTTGCATTGGTAAGGCAGACCAGGGTGTGGATTATAAAATTACGGGAAATAAATCCATAAGCAGAAGGCATGCTTATATAACAAGTATAAACGGAGTAAATTATCTTAGGGATAACAACTCTACAAATCATACTTATTTGAATGGGCAGCAGGTATACAGCAATATGGACGTTGTCATACCAAATGACAGTGTCATAAGATTTTCAAATGAGGAGTTCATTTTTAAAATTAAGTAGAAATATAAAATTTATTGGAGGAGATAAATATGTATTGTGATAATTGCGGATATAAATTAGAAGCAGGTGCTACAGTCTGTCCTGTATGTGGAAAACCCATAGAAACAGATATAAAGACAAATGAAACGGAGAAGCCGGAGGAAAATAAAAACGCAAATTCTGTAGAAGAAAAATCAGATTTGGATAACAACAAGCCGGTAAATCCTTCTGATAATCTGGTAGTGGCTCCTGCAGATGATGAAGCAGATGAGATACCTATGATGATGATGAATGCAGATGAAGAAAAAGAAGCTGAGTCATCTGACGATAAACAGGAGGAAAAAGAAAACGCTTCATCTGGCGATAAGCAGGAGGAACAGGAAGCCGTTTCATCTGACGATAAGCAGGAGGAAAAAGAAGCTGAGTCATCTGACAATAAGCAGAAGGAAAAAGAAGACGAAAAGCCGACAGAAGCTGCGGATAAGGCAGGTTCCGTATTTGAGTCATTTGTGCAGAGTGAGGATGATGATGAGGGTACAACCGTACTTACAAATCCCGGACCTGTATCTATGAATACAGCAAATGGTGCGCCGATGGGAGCAAATGGAATGCCAACACCGCCAATGGGACCGAATGGAATGCCAACACCGCCAATGGGACCAAATGGAATGCCAATGCCGCCAATGGGAGCAAACGGAATGCCAACACCGCCGATGGGAGCAAACGGAATGCCAACATCGCCGATGGGACCAAATGGAATGCCAATGCCGCCAATGGGAGCAAACGGAATGCCGATGCCGCCAATGGGAGCAAATGGAATGCCGATGCCACCGATGGGAGGAGCAAATGGTGCTTCCAATCCACCACAGGGACAGGGTAAAAAGGGAAATAAGCAGAAGAAAAAGATGGGTAAAGGGCTTAAAATAACGCTTATAGCAATTCCTGTCATTTTGATTGCAGCTTTAGCAGTGCTTGCTGTTATATTTGTTCCAAAATTTAAAAATTACGATGATGCAGAGGATAAGCTGGATGCCGGCAAGGTAGAGGAGGCTGTTGAGATATTTGCCGACCTTGGCTCTTTTAAAGATTCTGAAAAGATGGCAAATGGCGGAGCGTATTATGAATATGCTTCTGAAATGATGGAAGACGGAAATTATGCAGAAGCAGCCGCATATTTTGAAAAAGCAGCCGAATCAGATTATAGTGATGCTGCCAATAAGGCAAAGGAATGTTATTATAATGTCGGCAATACATATAAGTCAGAAGGTAAGTATGACGAGGCTATTGAGGCATATGAAAAGGCAGGAGATTATACAGGAGCAGCAGATGCCGTAAATGAGTGCCGCTATCAAAAAGGTGTTTCTTATATGAGTGAGGGTGACTATGATAATGCAATATCATGTTTTGAAGCATTAGGCTCATATAGTGATTCCGCGACAAAAATAGGGGAATGTTATTATCATAAAGCAGAGCTTCAGGTTTCATCAGGTGATTATATGGAGGCATATGATAACTTTATGAAGTCTGAATATGAGGATTATAATGAGCAGGCAAATGAATGTATTTATCAGTATGCAAAATCCTGCTATGATGAAGGTAAGTATGATGAAGCGATAGAGAATTATGGCAAGGTTGAAGAGTCCTATAAGGATTGTACAAAGGCAATTGATGACTGTTATATAGCACTTGCTGAAAAGGCAGCAAAAGACAAGGATTACAAAAAGGCTGTAGAATACTATGAGCAGACGGAAAAAGCGGATGTAACGAAGAAGGTACGTAACGCAAAGCTTTCATATATAAAGGCGCATAAGGATGCAAAAGACAGCCTTACAATGCAATATCTCGGTGATCTCCGTTATGCGGGAAATGATGATGCGGCAGAGATCTATAAAGAGCTTGTCGGCTGGAATATAGAGTCCTATGTAAATCATGAGCAGGAAGATTACGAGACAAAGAAGCATACAATCGACTCGAAATCAAATATCTATATTCATACGTTATTTACAAATTCTGAAGAAAAGAAGATGGATATAGAAGGATATCTTGTTTATTCAGACGGCTCAAAGACAAATGTTATAGATTTTGGTACCATAGAGAATGAATATGTAACATGGGTAATTTTAAATGCAGGTGATGCAAAGGCAGGACTGACATATTTCTATATTACGGATAAGGCAACCGGAAATGTTGTCGAGGTATATCCATTTGTTATTGAGTGATAGTAATGGTGGAAATATATGGTTATAAGAGAGGAACTTCTTGCACTGGATTTTTATAAGTCAAGACCATTTAAGGGTAGTGACACAGGAATAAGGTATATGGTAAAAAAGGATAGAATAAAATCTTCGGAGGAGGATGGAGAGGAAAAAGATGTGCTTGTAGCATATATCTGGCCGGAGCCGTTTTGTTTTGAAGCGACATCGGAGGAGCTTAAGCAGTCTCAGGATTTTCCGTTCTCTGAGGAAGGTTTATGTCAGGCGATTGCGTGGATAAACGAAAACCATGACCGGATTATCATTCAGGCAAATATGGAGGACAAATAACATGGAATGTAAAAATTGTGGATTAGAGATAGACAGTGGGGCAGATTTCTGCCCCAATTGTGGCATACAGACCGATAAAACAAAAAAGAAGTGGAGCAGGAAGAAGAAAGCTGTTACAGGGATTATCATAGCAGCAGTCTTTGTTGTTGCCATCGCCATTGTTGTATTTGTCCGTTTTCTATTTCTGCCACAGGTTCAGGTAGTGGAAGCATTTATCAATACGATGTCTACTGCTGCGGAATCAGGAATCAATAAGAAGTATGGCGGTTATGATATGGCTTTTTCCATGTTGAAAGGAAACTATGATGTAGAATTTACATATAATTTGGAGAATGACCAATATCTGACCGAGTGTGTCAGAAGGAGTAAGACAGAAAATAAGTTCCTTGCTTATATGGAACTGGGAAATGGTGAGGAAGGAAAAGGTCTGCTCGATCAAGTATCTCTTTATGCTGATAAGGAGACTTCCATAATCGGATATTCTGATAAAGAAGAAAGTGAATTTGCCGTGCAGATAGATTATGCCGATAATATGGAAGAAAGACTGAATAATTCCTGGTTATCAATGACAGGTGTTGATAAGGAAACGATGCATACAATAGCCAAAGTGTATGCAGACCTCATGGAGGCGTTGACGGGAACCGCAGGAAAAACAAATACATTTGATGGGTTATATATCAGAACAAAGGAGTTTTTCTTAAATCTTGAAGCAGAAAAATATGACAAGGCTGACTTTGTCGTAAATGGTAAGGATGTAAAATGCCAGATATATCATATTATATTTGATGCAAAGGATGTGGCTGAGTATGTTCAGGATTGTTATAATATATCATTTACGACAGGCGAAAAGGTAGATGAGGTTCTTAAGGAGCTGACCGGCTATACAATGGAGGAGCTTTTTGATGCCATTGAAGAAAAGACCGATTCTATGGAGGACTTGGATGTCTATTTTGCAGTAAACAGAAAGAAGCAGTTAGTAAGTATTTATTGTGAAAATGTTTCAAAGGATAATATCAACATGGAAATTAATTTCTATGGCGGAGATTATCTGTGTGATGAGATAGAATTTAAATATTCTGATGATAACGGAAAAGAAATTCTTATTACAAAGGATGATATCTCATCGAAAGACAGGCTGGAAATCGTATATACCTGTTCTTATAAAGAGGACAGGGCATCGTCAGCTCAGGATATGACCTTATCATATGCCTTTGAAGGGGATCATTTTTATCTTTCCTGTGAAGGAAAGGGAGAGAAGAAAGAGCTTTCCGCTAAGATAACCGACTGCAAAAAGGGAAGGTATATTGAGCTTACGTTAGAAAAAGGTATGGCATATATTGGTACGGAGATAAAGGAAATTGAGAAACCGGAATATAAAAATCTACTGAATTTCCTGAATGCAGATGCCTTATCGGCATACTCGTTTTTCTCCGGTATTTTTTCAAAATAAATATATAGGATAAAGGTAGATATAGATGAAATCAAGCAGGTCAGATGAAGAGATAAACAGAAATTACGCCGCAAATGAGGTTCAGGGCGGGCAGCAAAAAATTGAATATACGCCGGGGGTAGAGCATAAGATATTAACGGCTGTTTTGTTTCTGGTGGGTTTTGGTTTGGTTATGATATTTAGTGCTTCCAGTTATTCAGCATCACTAAGCAGCGATTCGAATTACGATTCTACCTATTACTTTAAAAAACAGCTTATCATTATGTTAGGCGGAATGGTTATTCTATTTATTACAAACCTGATTGATTATAAGCTGTTTAAGAAGCTGGGATGGTTTTTTTATGTAGTAGCAGCGATATCTGTACTGTTGCTTAAGACACCTCTTGGAAAAGAGGTAAATGGTGCAACAAGATGGCTTGTAATAGCAGGTTTTCAGATACAGGTAGCGGATATCGTCAAGATTTGTATGATTATATTTATGGCTTCCTTTATCAGCAGTCATTGGAAGAGTATACATACCTGGAAAACCATATGTACTCTTTGGGGACTGGTTGGTATTCAGGCTGCACTGATATTAATTATATCCTCCAACCTCAGCAGTGCAATTATACTTCTTCTTATGTGTTTTTCGATTACATTTATTGTAAGCGGGAATAATAAGCTGCATTTTGCCATGCTTGGAATTGCGATTGTTGCTATTACAATATTTGTCATAGTGGTTAAAAATAACCTTCCGCTTGAATCGGAGCTGGATAAATATCCTTATCAGTTGAGACGTTTTTTTGCATGGCTTGACCCTGATAAATATTCGGGTACGATAGGCTATCAGGTGCTGCAGTCTTTATATGCCATAGGCAGCGGTGGTTTACTTGGTAAGGGACTTGGTAACGGAACCCAGAAGCTGGTTAATATTCCTGAGGCACAGAATGATATGATATTTGCCATTATATGTGAGGAATTGGGACTTGTTGGTGCAATATTGCTGTTCCTGATGTTTGGCTATCTTTTGTATCAGATGTTTGTAGTAGTAAGGGAATCAAGAAATTTATATGGAAGTCTGGTAGTTATGGGTGTTATGCTTCATATTACATACCAGATTATTGTAAATGTATGTGTAGCCGTAAATCTTTTTCCAAATACGGGTGTGTCGCTTCCATTTATCAGCTATGGCGGTTCGGCAATGCTGTTTACGTTGATAGAAGTGGGACTTGTTGTAGGAATCAGAAGGCAGCAGGCAGGTAAAAAGTATTCCAGAATTAATTAAGGAGCAGACATGAAGAAACTTGTAGAGAGCATAATACTATTTTGTGGAATCATATTTATATTGGGATATACGGTATCAGGGGCAAATGCCGCTGAGGGATTTATGGGAATGACAGAATCTACTGAAGAATCAGGAACAACAGAGGAGCCGGTGCCTGAAGTAAAAACAGGCTGGTATACGGATGAAAAGGGAGATAAATATTATTATCAAAATGGTGTTCCTGTAGTAAATCAGGTGCTTGCAATTGCAGAAACAGCCGGTGGTGTTCAGACGGTTTATTATTATGGTTTTGGCTTCAATGGTGTTATGTTTAAAAACACAATGAAAACCATAGGGAATCATACATATTATTTTAAAGCAGACGGAAAAGCGGCAATCGGTTTTTTTACATACAGCGGATATCATTTTTTCAGTGATTCAAAGGGTGCTATTGTTAAGAACAGCTTTAAAACGATTCATAACAACAGATATTATTTCGGAAGTAACGGGAAGGCACAGACAGGTCTTCGGAAAATAGGAAATGCTTATTACTATTTTAGTACGAAAGGGGTACTTGTTAAAAATAAGTGGGTAACGATATCAGGAAAACGATATTATATAGGAGCTAAGGGCAGGGCTGTAACAGGACTGAAACGAATCAGCGGATATCTGTTTTATTTCAATAAATATGGTGTTATGCAGAAAAACAGATTTGTAACCGTAAAAGAGTCCGGTAACAGTTATTATGTAGGAAGCAGGGGAAAAGCACTTACAGGTCTTCGAAAGATAAAAAAGCATTACTATTACTTTCGCTCAAATGCGAGGATGGTAAAAAGTAAGTGGGCTACAATTTCAGGAAAACGCTACTATTTTGGCAAAAACGGAAAGGCATATGTGGGAGCCAGGAAAGTAGAAGGCTCAAAGTATTATTACAATTTTGGCAAAAACGCCTATTTAAAAGGCGGTATCAGGACGATTAAAGGTGTCAAATACAGATTTGGCAATGACGGTAAGCCGTATACGGGCTGGTATACCAGTAAAGCGGGCAACATGTATTATTACAAGGCAAACGGAACGCTTGTAAAAAACCGCCCTTATGTTGTAAATGGAAAATTATATTTATTTAGTAAAACGGGTATACGATATAGAAAGTCCGGTTTCAAGATTGTAAACGGAAGAAGATATTATGTGCAGGATAATGGGACACTTGCAAAAGGATATACAAACATCAATGATGACTATTACTTTTTCTCCAAAAACGGAGTTATGTACCAGAAGAAATGGGCATATGTAAACGGTTATAAATTTTATTTTGACGAAAAAGGAAGAAGACTTACCGATGTAGACGAGGTGCTTGGTAAACAGGACTCTTATCTGATTAAAGTCAATAAGACGAAAAATGTCGTTACGGTATATGCAGAGGATGGAAGTAACGGATATATTATTCCTGTAAAGGCATTTATCTGTTCTACGGGTGAAGCAACACCGGTGGGAACCTTTTATACACCATATAAATACAGATGGCTTACGCTCATGGGTCCATGCTGGGGTCAATGGTGTACACAGGTATATGGGGATATATTATTCCATTCGGTATATTATGGGACTGAAAATGATAACAATACATTAAGCGTAAGTGCTTATAATAAATTAGGTACAACATGTTCACATGGATGTATCAGATTAACAGCGGGAGATGCAAAGTGGATATATGATAACTGCTCATTGCGCACGCAGGTCAATGTTTTTTACAGCAATGATGAGGGTCCTTTTCCAAAGCCATCGGCTGCGAAGCTGGAGTATTGGCATACATGGGATCCTACTGACCCTAATATGGAATATAAGTGCAGGCAGGTAGGCTGTAACCACTAATTGATGATTATGAAGAATATATCTATGATACTATGTGGTATATTTGCCATATATATGATTTTGATAAATATGGCGGCATTTTATATGTTTGGATTAGATAAAAGAAAAGCGAAAGCGGGCAGGTCTGCGAAAAACGGACGCTCGGCAAAAAAAAGAATACCGGAAAAGGTATTGCTTGGTGTAGCGGCTGCCGGAGGTGCGGCAGGTTCTCTGATAGGGATGAAGGTGTACCGCCACAAGACTTCCAAGCGTAAATTTTATCTGGGTGTTCCGATGCTGTTGGTACTTCAGTGCCTGCTTGTGCTGTTTTTGCTTGCACGATTATGATACTGTATACTGTCAGTCATGATATGGCAAAGCATAATATAGACAGACAGATATATTTAAAATACATATAAAGAGGTTAGTATATGGAAAAAAGAAGTAAAATTTTAAGCAGGATATGTATTTTTTGCATGCTTCTTGGCATGTTGTTTTCTTTCTCTGCATGTGGTAATGATACCAGTAATAACAGTGATAACAAAACGGTTGTGGAAGAGATAAAAAACGGAGAAGTAGAATCTCCGGAGGCGTTTAAAAAACTGGGACTTTATATCGATATTCAGTCTTCAAAGGTTACGGATGTCAAGTATCGTATTGAAGATGGCGAGATTGCAGTAGTATCTTTTATATATAACGGTCTTGATTGTGAGTTCAGGGGTTCCTGTACATATAAGAGATACGATTTAGCGAAGGTAAAGGATACAAGTACAGGCGATATCCTATCTACAAATGTAGGCGGCTATGGAGCTACTTATTATACATTAGTTCCGGGAAGGCTGGTTTTTTGGAATGATGAAAATGTAAATTATTCTTTTTTTACATATGTAACAGCTTCGGATGAGGTCGTAAAGGAAATCGTAGATTGTCTGATATTTGAAAATCATTACGAAGAGCGTGAAGATGTGGCACAGCAGACGGCAAATGACAGTGAAGATTATGCCAGACAGATCGTCATGGTATTTCAGAACAAGAAGCGGGATGTTTTGGCGGAAATGGTGTATTATCCGCAGCAGTTGGGAGGGGGACAGTCCGCTGCAAATAAAGATGAGCTGATGGAAATTCCGGAAGATGAATTGTTTACGGAAATACTGCTTACTGCATTGTCAGAGGATGCTATTGATGACCTCAGAATGTCAGAGGATGGTACGGAATATATTATAGGAACAAATTATAAAAACGTTCATTTTAAGAAAATGGAAGATGGTACTTACAAAATAGTGAAAATAAATAACTAATCAATATATTTATCAGGTACATGATAAAACATGAAAACAGGGTGTTCCAAGCTTTCTTGATACTTGGAACACCCTGTTTATTTGTTTCGGTTTATAAAACCTGTTTTATATTTCTATTGCTTTGTTTAAAGCTGTCTGTTAAATCTTAGAGAGAATTAACAAGCTTCTGGAGTGCTTCTAATGCTTCATCAGGAAGCTTATCGTAACCATCTTTCTTGGTTGCGAAGCCTTCTACTGCATCTACACGGTTCTGCATAGCAGCCTTCAGCTGAGCCTTGTAATCTGCATCATCAAGATTTACATCAAAGCCTTCCCAATCCATGATTTCGATATCCTCGAATGGACCCCACTGCTTGAATGTAGCACGCTTCTCAACGATTGATTCAAGAATTCCAAGTGTATCAGCAGGAGTACACTTCTTACCCATGAAATCACCTGTGTTAATAATGTAGCAGTCTACGTTCTTTTCTTCAACAAGCTTCTTGAACTTAACATAGTCGTTAACAAGTGGGTATGTTCTAAATGGGTTTGCATAAGGAACGATACGAAGAGCGTTCATATCGGTACCTGCAGCAACACGCTCTGCTGTTGATGTCTTTGTAGCAAGTGTAGCACCCATAACAGATGCAAGAGCAGCACCCTTTAATTTGATTACCGGTGGAATTGTTGGGTCCTTCATAATCCAGAAGATAGCATTAACAGGAGCATCAATCTTATCGACACGGTTTGGTGACCATAACTTAGACTTGATAGCACGTCCGTTACCGTTTCTGATATCCTCAGTTACAAGCTGAATCTTGCCGTCCTCATCCATAGTAGCTGAACAGTTCTGAACGGTAAGCAGATACTGATTGTCAGGACAGCCTGTTGGGTAATCCGCTGTTTTATCAAAGTATGTTGGCTCAAGTGCAATGGATGCACATGTATCTGAGTTGATAATGAAGGCATCATCATGGAGAACCTTGATTGCAGGATACTTTCCGCCATGCTTTGCATGTGTAAGTGTTGACTTACCTGAGCCTGAAAGTCCGTATACGGAAGCAACGAACTTCGAACCGTCAGCAAGTGTGTATTCCTTCTGTCCGCCATGGCAGGCAGCATAACCGTTTCTGTTTGCAAGTGCCCAAGCCATTGTAAGTGTACCCTTCTTATGCTCGCCAAAATACTTCATACCAAGAATTGCAGCACAGTTCTGGTCTGTATCGAAATAGCAGAGTGTAAGTGGGTCTGAAAGACAACTGTAATCTACGTCAGGGCTCTCTGTCGGTACCCACTGTGGGTCTGAGAAAATATAGATATCAGGCTCTTTGCCATCAGCGATTGGCTTAGATTCCTTGTACATCTTTACATATTCGTCTGACATGTACTGGAAGTTGAGCATCCAGTTGTAAAGCAGGTTCTCTTCTCCTTCAGGAATAAGAAGATGAGCCTTTGCCATGAATTCCTTGTCAAGACCTACAAAACATGTAGCATGATATAATTTCTTGAAACGTGTCTTGTAAACAGCGTCCATAACAACCTTATCAAGCTTTGTGTCATCAACACCCGGCTCACCCTTAATACGACGAGCTGTAGCGTAACGTCCTGTAACGGCACCATCATTAAATAATAATACCTTTGCATCTGAATCGAGGCCGAATTCCTCGCCTCTGTATACAGGCATATCTGTTACGATTGTTCCAGGTGAGTTCTTAGCAAGATTATATGCTTCCTTAAGTGTGTTTACCTTTACTACATTGTTTCCATAGAATGCGCCCTCGATAATGGAACGAGTCTTTGAGAAACCTACTTTGCCTTTGCCGATCTCTTCGATCTTGTACATAGCCTTTGTTGACATGTTTTCATTCCTCCTGATTTGTATTGTTTTACCGGTGAAAATACCGGATATTTTGCTAAAAATTAATAGATTTAATCTCATTAATTTTTCCCAACCTTAGTATATAAGGCAAAAGTTCAGAAGTCAATAGAAAAACGGTAAAGCATAATTTATAAAAATTAAAATTTTATTTATTGAAAATTTTTTCTTATTTTATGTAGAAAAATAGAGGACGATATGAATTGTAGAAGGCTGGGTAATTCGGTAGAATTTTTATGGAATGGATATTTTCATAAACATATAGGCAGATGGGACAACCCTTCTGTCAAAATATAAGGAGGCATACGGAATGAAAACATATTCAATAGGGGAAGCGGCGAAACTGACGGGAGTGGAGTCCCATGTACTCAGATATTGGGAAGAAGAGCTTGATATAAAGATAAAAAGGAACGAAATGGGACACAGAGAGTATGAGGAGCAGGATATCAAAATTCTTCAGAAGGTAAAGCTCCTTAAGGATAAGGGAATACAGCTTAAGGCAATTAACAATCTGGTTAAGAAGATGTACGAAATTCTTGAAAATAAGGAACAGGTGTATGAAGCAATCAATAATGGTGAAGACCCTCTTAAGGATTATGACTTTGCGGAAGAACTGGTAAAAGAGGCTACAGAAATCAGTAAAGTAAATACGGACGGGGAGCGTGTAGTCGATTTCAAAATGGCACAGTTCCAGACACTGATGAATAAAGTGGTGGGTAATTCCATTAAGGAAAATATTAAGCCTATCAGTCAGGCTGTTTCTGCAAATGTTGTAGAGGGCGTAACAAAGCAGATGGATGTCATTATGAAAGAAAGGGAGGAGAGAGAGGAAGAACGGTTTAAAAGGCTTGATGCGACCATGAGAGAAATGCAGCAGGCAAGAAGGGAAATCGCGGCTGCTGAAATGAAGTCGGGAAAAAGGAGATTATTTAGGAAGAATAAATAAATATTCCGTAAAGAACAGTTTATAAAAACTTCATACATTTATACCTGACTTTCATGTTATAATAATAGCGCCTGATGCGTGTGGGTAAAGCACGAATTTGGCGTGTACGGTCTGTGTGACGGATGCGAAAGGAATACCGATACATATGAAGATAACGAAGAAGGTAAAGCTTGCTCTGGCAATGGTATGGATATTTGCCATTATTACGATGTTGATTGGAACCATCTATATCAGTCAGTGTTATATGACAGGCGTATATGGAGATGATTCTTCTATTACAACACTTTATTCTATTAAAGACCCGATACGGGAGATCTATGGGGAGGTATCGGAATATAAGGTTCAAGTGATAGAAGATTTTAAAAAGAATTCGACATTGCTTACTGATAAGAATTATTTGAAGCATGCAAATCGTTTGGCAAGGGAAATGAATTCCTCGATTATCGTTATTGAGAATGGGGAGTTTCGGTTTGTTGGAATTGAAGAGTTTGACGACAGTCTTAAGGAGCAGCTTAGCAGGACTTTTTACGAAGATTATCAGGATACAATGTATGATAAGCTTCGTGACGGAAAGGTTGAGGGTACGGCCAATGAAGGTGATTTCTATATAAAGGAGTTTATCATAACCTCACCAAAGCTTTATCTGTGTAATCAGATAACCTGTATAAAGAATAACGAAAGAATTTCATTTTATATACTTACTTACTATGGAAACTATTTGCAGCAGTTCAGAGGGACCATAACAAGATATTCCATACTGCTTGTTTTTCTGATGTTGTTTTTAAGCGGTGTATTGGCGTTTCTTGTATACAGACAGTTTGTCAATCCGCTTGTCAGGCTGAAAAAGGCAGCGGAGGAGATTGGAGCAGGAAATCTTGATGTAAAGCTGGAATATGATACGAACAGGCAGGATGAAATAGGCGAGCTGTGCAGGACATTTGATGATATGAAAGCGAAGCTGAGTGATTCGGTAAGTGAGAAGATACGTTATGAGGAGGAAAACAGGGAGCTTATCAGTAATATATCACATGATTTGAAAACCCCTATAACGACCATAAAGGGATATGTAGAGGGTATTATGGATGGTGTGGCAGATACACCGGAGAAGAGAGACCGTTATCTGAAGATGATATATAATAAGGCAAATGAACTGGATGCTCTCATTAATGAATTATCACTTTATACAAACATTAATAATAATGCGATTCCGTACGAATTTCACAGAGTATCCGTAAAGGATTATTTCTCTGATTGTATGGAAGAGATACAGGCGACGCTGGAATCCCATGATATGACACTTGTATATCATAATTATTGTGCAGATGATGTGCGGGTTGTGGTAGACCCTGACCAGTTAAAGAGAGTTATCAATAATATTGTAACAAATTCCATCAAATATATGGGTAAAAACAAAGGGCAGATAGAAATATATATCCATGATGCCGAGGAAATGGTTAAGGTATCCATCATTGACAACGGCAGGGGAATTGATGAGGAGAGTCTGCCGCATATATTTGACAGAACCTACAGGGCGGACAGCGCAAGACAGTCGAGAGGCGGAAGTGGTCTTGGCCTTGCCATCTGCAAGAAGATTATAGAAGAGCATGGCGGACGGATATGGGCGAAGAGCCAGAAGGATAAAGGAACGACGATACAATTTACATTAAAGAAATATATCAAGGAGGAAGTTACAAATGAGTAAGATTCTGATTATAGAGGACGAGCTAAGCATTGCCGAATTGGAGAGGGATTATCTGGAGCTGAATAATTTTCAGGTGGAGATTGAAACAAACGGTGCTGCCGGACTTGAAAAGGCACAGTCGGAGGATTACAGCCTGATTATTCTTGATTTGATGCTGCCGGATATGGACGGTTTTGAGATTTGTAAGGCAATCAGAGAGGAAAAGGATATACCGATTATTATGGTGACTGCCAAGAAAAATGATATAGATAAGATACGGGGTCTTGGTTTGGGCGTTGATGATTATGTGACAAAACCGTTTAGTCCGTCTGAGCTGGTAGCAAGAGTAAAGGCACATATTTCAAGATATGAAAGGCTTGTCGGTTCCACGGCACTTCAAAACAATATTATAGAGATACGAGGTCTGAAAATAGACAGAACAGACAGAAGGGTTTACGTTGATAATGAAGAAAAGGTATTTACAAATAAAGAATTTGATTTGCTTGTATTTCTTGCAAGTAACCCCAATAAAGTTTTTTCCAAGGACGAGCTGTTTAATAAGATATGGAATATGGAGAGCGTAGGCGATATAGCAACTGTAACGGTTCATATCAAAAAAATCAGAGAGAAGATAGAGTTTGACACTTCGAAGCCGCAATATATAGAAACGGTATGGGGTGTCGGATACCGTTTCAGAATGTAAGCGGACAATTATTTATTGCTTATTTCGATTGTGAAGGTGGTACCTCCGTCAGGTGTATCGGTTACGTAAATATGCCCATTATGTGCATTTACAATTTCTTTGGCGATACTTAATCCCAGTCCATAGTGGTTTCTGATGGAATGGGAATGGTCTACACTATAGAATCTGTCAAATATACGCGTTTTTTCTTCGTCAGGAATACCGATACCCGTATCAATAACAGAGAGGCATAACGTGCGGTATTTTTCGTATGCAGTTAATGTGATACTACCTTCTTCCGTGTAAGCCAGTGCATTATCAATTAAAATGATGAGAAGCTGTAGTATCCTGCTTTTATCCAGTTGGTATAAAGGCAGCGGTTCCTCCGGAAACCGTATATTGAAATCCAGCCCCTTTTCATATACAAGCTCTTCAAAGTGGCTGTAACATTCTATCATGATATCCTCAACATGACAATTTTCAAAATGCATTTGCCATGCATGGCTGTCTGCCTTTGCAAGATTTAACAGATCCTTAATCAGGTCAGACATTCGGGAACATTCCGATAATGCAACATCTGTGTGGTGTTTTGCCTCAGCTTCATTCGATTTTTTAAGCGCCTGAATACTGGACATAATGACAGTAAGAGGCGCCCGGAGTTCATGGGAGGCAGCAGCGATAAATTCCGTCTGTGCCCGTTTGGAGGACTCTATCGGAATCAGCATCCTGCCAATAAAGATATATGAAGCAATACATAAAATAACAATGGCAAAAACGGAGATGCAAATAAATAAAATGGCAGTATGCATCGTTTTTTCCAACAATTCATCTATCGGAAACAGAATGGTAACTTTTATTTTATTGGTTTTATAGTTTATATTTCCAATGCTGACATAGAAGTGACTGCCATCCGTATATTTATAATCAAATTCCACATGCGTAATTCCGGAATCCGGATTTTTTTTAGGATAGTCATCGTTTTTCTTAGCAAATTCTTCTATTTCATTTAGCAGATTTTCCGTATTGTTTTCAAATGAAGTATCTTCATAGGAGATAAGAGTATAACTGTCATCAACATATACATGATACCCTTTTTTCATATACTTTGACATTTCAGAATAATTGATAATTTTATTGTCATAAAGACCGGTATAGATATTGTTAATATCATTTAAAAACATGGAGATATAGCTTTGTGACAGATTATTATAGCTGATATAAATAAAGGAAGCACATAACAGGGCAATAATAACCGTTATAAAGATAGAACAATATGCAGTTAGTTTTTTCCGCAATGCATGAATCATCCGGTTACTCCTTTTTACATAGTTTAAAGCCGACTCCATGAACGGTCTGTATCGTTATTTCACTATTTATCATGGATAGGTGTTTTCTTAAAAAATAAATATAATTGTCAAGATTTCCGCTTTCAATGTCTGAATCAATACCCCAAACCTTGGAAATAAGATGGTCACGGGATATTGTATTTTCCGGATTGCTAATCAGCACTTCAAATACCGCCGCTTCTCTTTTGGATAAAAGAACGGTTTGTGTGTTCCACGATAACTGATGATTCATATAGTTATAGGAAAGTTCGCCATAAGTAAAATCCGGTGAGGACTTTGGTTCTATTCGTCTAAGCAGCGTGCGGATGCGTGCGAGTAATTCGTCAAATTCAAATGGTTTTACCATATAATCATCAGCACCGCAGTCTAAACCTGTGACTTTATCCTCCAGAGAATCCAGTGCTGTCAGGAATATAACAGGGGTAGATATCTGGCGGTTTCGCAGATTTTTCAATATTGCAAGTCCGTCCATATCAGGCAGCATTCTGTCCAGAATAATCAAATCAAAAGAATGGTTTATTGCAGTTGTATATCCGGATAAGCCGTCATTACAAGCTGTAAGCGATATGCCTTTCTTTTCAAAGTGAAAACGGAGGGATTGGCAAAGTAAAAAATCGTCTTCAATTAATAGGATTTTCATGTGTTCACATCCTTTCATATTTAAGATTACCACATTTGATTTTAAAAATCATCCGTTACCGGAAATTAGAAAAAAAATAGACTGGCTTTAGATAAAAATTAGATATTTCACAGTTGGAATTAGAGGGTAATTAGAAGCAGAAAAAAAAGATTAGATTTATAATGAACCCATGATAGGAGGAGTACCAAGGTATGGGAAAGAAATTGACATTACAAATACGGAATTTTTTTAAAAACGATAAAGAAAATATGTTGTATTTCATTTTACCAAGCCTGGTGGGCGTATTGGTATTTGTGCTGTTGCCTTTGGTGGATGTTTTTTTGAAATCCTTTCAGGACAGACGCAGTGGGGAGCTCGTCGGCTTTGCAAACTATGGCGATGCGATACATAATGATGCATTCAGGCTGGCAGTGGAAAATACAGTAAAGTTTGAACTCATTAGTGTACCATTGCTAATGATTTTATCTTTTTTGATATCCGTTGCGGTCTTTCATATGAAAAGCAATCTTGTAAAATTTGCTTTTTTAATTCCTATGGCAATTCCTTCAAATTCGGTTGCGGTTATTTGGAAGGTCCTGTTTGCCGATTCAGGAATTGTAAATGGCATTTTAACAACGGTATTTCAAACGGAGCCGATCAATTTCTTCAGTGGAAACGCAGTATTTTATCTCCTTGTGGGGACTTTGGTGTGGAAGAATTTGGGGTACAATATGTTAATCTGGCTTGCCGGATTAGCGGTAATTCCAAAAGAAATTAACGAAGCGGCACGGGTTGACGGAGCCGGAGAAATCCGAATCATGCTTCAAATGACGCTTCCAAATTTAAAGATGTCAACCTTTACCGTGGCCGTACTTTCGCTTGTTAATTCCTTTAAGGTATACAGAGAGGCGTATTTGATATCGGGGACATATCCGGATGACCATATTTATATGCTGCAGCATATTTTCAATAATTGGTTTACCAAGCTTGGTATCGGCAAAATGGCGGCAGGTGCGGTGCTTACGGCGGTCAGCTTTTTCGCGGTGCTGCTGCTTATGAAACAGCTTATTCTTTATGAGCGGAAGAAAAAAAGGCGTAAAGTCAGGAAAGGAAAGGAGGAATCCGGGCATGAAGCAAATTGCTAAAGCGCTTGTCGTTTTGCTTGCAATCATATGTGTTTTGCCGGTGGTATTTATCATTACAGGTGCCTTTATGGGAACGGATGAACTGATAAATATTCTGTCGCCGATTTTATCCGATGGAGAGGGATATGCAACATGGCATTTTATTCCGCTTTATCCTACATTGAGGAATATCGTGGAGCTGTTATTTGATACACCGGAATATTATGTTTTGTTTTGGAATTCCATAAAAATAGTTGTGTGTATTCTGGTGGGACAGATGGTATTTGCCGTTCCGGCAGCGTGGGGGCTTGCCAGAAGCAAAACAAGGTGGAGCAGAGTTGTTTTTATAGTATACATCTTTTGTATGCTGCTTCCGTTTCAGGTTACGATGTTATCGCAATATTTGATTTTAAATGAATTGTCCATGATAAATACGCATCTAAGCTTGATTGTACCGATGGTATTTTCTACCTTTCCCGTGTTTATCATATATAGCTCTTTTAAGCAGATTCCAGATTCCATTATTGAGGCGGCACAGCTTGACGGTGCAGGAAAGCTGCGAATTTATATCAATATGGCAATGCCGATTGGGGCAAAAGGGATCCTGGCTGCGATGATTTTGGGATTTCTGGAATATTGGAATATGGTAGAGCAGCCGGTGGTATTTTTAAAGGATATGGAACAATGGCCGTTATCCATTTATTTACCGGACTTTGCGACAGATGTGGCAGGCCGGGCATTTACTTTTTCAATGTTTAGTATTGTTCCGGCATTAATCGTATTTTCACTTGGCAGAAAAATATTGGCAGAAGGAATATCAGTTTCAGGGGGTGATGTAGGATGAGTAAGTTAAAAAGGATATTAAAAAAAATAAAAAACTATATTCCGGGTTCTGTTAAGGTAGCAGGGATATTTCTGTTGGTATTGATAATCTGTACGGTGGTTTCCAGAGCTGCAAGTGCATTGATTGTACCATATGTAGAATGTAGTACACCGTCCAAAATGTCTATTGAGCATCAGGTTATCAAAACAGGAAGCCTGTCGGGAAGTGGAGAAAATCCTGTTTATGTATGTGAAGGGGTTATGGTAGATACGGTTGCAGTCCAGTCAGGAGATATTGTGGAAAAAGGTGATACCCTGATGCAGTTTAATATGGATGATTTGCAGAGAGTATATACGGAGAAGGGGTTTGAGCTTACCGGATTGGAAAATGAGAGAAAATATACATATACCAAGTCCGCAATCGCAGTAGCAGATCATAAGCTGGAAATATGCAGAACGGAATATGAACAGCTTGAAAAGCTGGTTGAAAAGAAGGGGGTTGTTACCGCTGAGTTAGCAGGAGAAATTAAGGAGGTACGTGTTTCAAGCGGTAAAGTAACCGATAAATCCGCAGCGTTTCTTTTAACCGATGCCAAACGGGGTTATATCTTCGAAACATCTGTTACCGAAGAAGAGAAAAAATATATTGAAGAAGGAGAAACCGCAAAGGTAACTGTGGATAAATCACAGGAACATTTTCCGATTACATCCGTACAGCCGGATAAGAAGAATCCGGGAAATTATATCGTACAGGTAGTGATATCGGGAGATATTTACAGAATCGGAATGCAGGTTACGGTTTTGTTTTCGCACAATTCGGACACATATAATTTTTGCATACCGATTGAAGCCTTACGGGCAGATAAGAATGGGCAGAATTATGTTTTGGTTCTTGGCACAAAGAATACTATTTTGGGAGAAGAGCTTGTAACAAAGAAGGTCAATGTGACATTAGAGGACTCGAATACGAAATATGCGGCAGTAAATAGTGTTGCATTACAGGCAGACGACAGGGTTATCTGCAACGCCAATAAACAGGTGGAAAACGAGGATGTGGTGCGTGAAAGCAGGGATTAGGAATGAAGCAGAGGAAAGCAGTCATTTTAAAAATTTTATTATTTGTCCTTTCGGCAATTGTAATAACCGTTTGTCTATATGTTCTGCATAATAACAGGAATGTTTATGAGAAGACGGAGAATGTCGGAGTTCTGACGCTGCATGATGAGGATGAGCTTACATTTGATATGTTGGAACAGATGCAGGAGGAGTATCTTATTGGCGGTTATCAGGTTGTGGAAGGACAGAAGATTATATTGACAGGAAGTGTAAAGTCAGCGGAAACAAATTTGGTAATTGTAAATTTTCCTGTTACAGAGCTATTAACATCTGTCAACCAGTTGCACGTGGAGGATATGGCAGGGTGTATTGTAAGCAGCCATACGATGTATGAATTGTTTGGAACAACTGAAAGTATCGGACAATGTCTTACACTTTACGGAAGAGATTATATGGTACGGGGGATTCTCGATACGGAAGAAAGCATGGTAATGATACAATATGATACAGCAGTCCTGTCTGATAGAAACAAAGCTTTGGATGGAATTGTATTTGATACTTCAAAGGAGCTGTATCGAAACCAGTTTGTCAACCATTTTTACAATTCTTATCAGCTGGGCAATGTGTCTGATTTGTATTATACTTATGATTATATGAGCTTGTTTGGAAAGCTTGGAACACCTGTTAAATGGTCGGATTTTGATTTTTGGAAGGACTATGAAAACGAGCTTGCCATACGCTTAGAGCGAAAGCTGTATGGAAATAAGGATGTGATAGAGCTGTATTATTACCATATATTCATCGAAAAATTAAAAACAGAGCTGATATTGTTTTTCATGTGTATAGTGAATTTTATAGTTCTTTATAAATTATTGAAAATGCAAGAGGGGAAAAAAGCATGAAAATGAAAAAAATAATTGCAGTATTTGTTGTTTTCATACAGATTTGTTTGTTGTGCTTTACCGGTTGTGGTAAGCGTCTTGGGGATGATGCTGAAACAGGCGGAATGACAGGTGCAAATGGGAACTATAAGGAATATGAAATCAGTCAGGTCGGAGATTTTGAAAGTATTTACACATTTAAGGAGTTTCAAAATACCTATACGTTGGTTTGTATGAATAAAAAGGCTGAGATTTGCGTCTATAAATCCTCGGATAACGGATTGAATTGGGAGCTGTCAGAGGATTCGGAGAAAATAGCCTCCATTATCGGTGATGGTTTAGTCGATGCAGCGGATGTCAATGATAAGGGAGAATATGTATTTGCAAGATTCAAAGATGCTTCATCACCGATTGAAATTGTGCTGATAGACGAATCGGGAAAAGAGAATACATTTACGATTGAAGAAAATGTGAAGCATGTCCGTTTTACCAATGACGGAACAAGGCTTCTTGTAAATACCGGCAATCAGGTTATGGGCTATGACAGAAACGGTACATTGCTGACAACCTATCCGGTGTCGGGTTGTCTGGATTTGTGTGAAACATCGGATGGAAGTATTATTTTTCTGACGCCGACAGCATTATATCAATATTCCAAGGACAATAATCAGGAGATTATGGATACGTTTCTGACAGATAATTTACTGGAGGAGCTGAATGATGCCCAAAGGAGTATCGACGGGGTTATAGGAGGATATGTGGGTGTTTTAGAAATAGATAAAGAAGACAATCTGTATATCCTGCTCTCTTCGGGAATCTATCGTCACAAGATAGGAAGCAATTTAATTGAGCAAATCGTAGATGAGGCGGGTACACGATTTGTAGGGGGAAGAGGAGGAATGTGTGATTTTCTTTCTGTTGGAGAGGATTTTTATGTATTGCTGACAGAGGGAGCAATCCTTCGATATACCATGCTTGATGAAGAGGAGGTTGCCATTCATACAGAGGAATCAGATACGGCAAAATTGGAGGATGCAAAGCTTACTATTTATGGTTTATATCGAAGTGATTTGTTAGAACAGGCGGTTGCTATTTTTACAACCAGATATCCGAATATTGAGGTAAATATAGAAATAGGTATAGAGGAAGACAGTGGAATATCAGTCAATGATGCAATCAATGCATTGAATACGGAGCTGCTGTCGGGAGAGGGACCTGATATACTTGTTTTGACAGGTCTTGATATTGATACGTATGCAGATAATGGCATGCTGATGGAACTGTCGGAGGTATATGATAAGGTAAAGAGCAATCATCCTGATATTTTCCTTAATATTTTAGATGCCTACAGGCGGGATGATGGATTTATTTATGCACTTCCTACCAGATTTAGTGCGCCGGTGGTGGCAGCAGAAAAGGGTGTTCTGCCGACATTAAAGGACATTGATGCCATTATTGATTGTATTGATACAGGAAAAGATTATCCGAAAGGAAATGCCTTGGGAATATATTATGCTGACGAATTATTTAATGCATTTTATCCGGCATATGTAAACAGTGTATTTGACGGTGACGGGAATTATCATTCGGATGCGCTTGAGCAGTTTGTGGAGGATATGAAGCGTATTTGGGAGATTTTAAGAGCGCAGACAACTGTTGAGGAACAGGAAAAAGCAGATGAAGAGAAAGATAATAATAAAAATAATATGTCAGAAGAGATAGGCGCTTTGATAGAAAGGGAGCAAAGCGAACAGGATATAGGAATATCGTCAATTGCTTTTCCGGTACAGTTCTATTGGCTGGTTATACTTATGAATAAAGATGATTCATATGCATTTCAAAGCTTCAGCTATGATGAATGCAACATTTTCGAGCCGAAATTTACGGTGGGAATCAATATCGAAACAGCATATTCAGAAGCAGCAAAATGCTTTGTAGAAGAGCTGTATGATGACGAGATACAGCTGATATATTCAGGGGATCAGGAACGGGGAGAACCTTTAAATCTGGAGCCTGAGTTGGAATTTTATGAGGGGGCGGGGTCGAAGACGTTTATATGTTCGTTCCCAACGGAGGAACTGCGTGATTATATGATGGACTTTTTCAAAGGGCTGGATACACCTGCGATTATTAATCCTATTATCAGCGAAATTATCCTGACTGATTTTGAAGCATATCTCAATGGCGATATCAGTTTGGAGGAATATATGGATTCTGTGGATTCGGCGATTGCGCTTTATATGAGTGAATAAAAATTTATCTATTGGGAGTCCTGCTTGCAGGGCTCTCTTTTTGATGCTAAAATATCCCCTATAATACTTTAGGCAGTATGAGGTTTCTATAGAGATGAAAACGATATTATTATTAGAAGATGATAAAAGCCTGAACAGAGGTATTTCCTTTGCGCTGCAGAAGGAAGGCTATCAAGTATATTCTGCATTTACGATTGCCGAGGCAAAGGAAAGCTTCCATTTAAAAGGTGCAGATATGGTTATCAGTGATATAACACTTCCCGATGGCAGCGGATTGGAGTTTGGGCAGATGGTAAGGGAGGAAAGCGATACCTGTCTGCTGTATCTGACCGCATTGGATACGGAAATTGATATTGTAAACGGTTATGATTCCGGAGCGGATGATTATATTACAAAGCCGTTTTCGCTGATGGTACTGATTTCTAAGGTCAATGCCATGATGAGGCGTTTGACGGGAAAGGATGCAAATGTTCTGGTATCAAAGGATATAGAGGTTCGATTAAATGAGGCAAAGGTTTATCAGTCAGGGCAGGAGCTTTCGCTAAGTAAAACGGAAATGCAGCTGCTTATTTATTTACTTGAGAACGCAGGTCAGATATTATCCAAGGAAACCATTTTGGATAAAATCTGGGGAATTGACGGACAGTTTGTAGATGATAATACGGTTACAGTCAATATCAGCAGATTGAGAAATAAGCTGGGAACGGATTATATTTCGAATGTGAGAGGTTTAGGATATTTATGGAACGGAGCAGTAACAAGAAAATAGTAAAATACGTTCTCATTTGGTTTTTATTTGCAGTCTTGTGGTCGGTTGGTCTTGGGATGTTTGCAGCATATACGGAAGCTGTGAAAAGAAATGAGATTGCAGAATTGATACAGAAATACCCTGAACATGAGGGAGAAATTATAGCCTTATTTCAGAATCCATCCGAGTCTGCTTCATTTGCTGAAAACCCTGAAATCCGCGAATTGTGGGAAGTAATTGAAGAGAAGTACGGTTATGATTTTGGGAAGAGCGCATTTACTACGGGTGTGATGCTTTTATGGGGTGGCGTGATGCTTTGTATGACGGTAGGGCTGTTTATTTTTATTTGCAGGGGAAACAGCCGAACCAAACGCCTGATAGCACAAAATGACAAATTATATACACAGTTAATTTCTGAACTGGAGAATTTCAAGAGGGGCGAGTTTCATCTGTCACAGGATTTTGAATCACAGATTGATGAGCAGTTACTTTCGGACAAGTGGCTGCAGGTCCGTGAGCTGCTGTCAGAGCTTGGCTTTTATTTTTGTGATTTGAAGGAGCAGCTTTATGATGAGGAGAACAATACCAAGGCATTGATTACTGATATTTCCCATCAACTCAAGACACCGCTTGCTTCTTTGCGAATGAATCATGAGTTGGCGATGACAGATGGCTTGACAAAGGAAGAACATCAGGAATTTGAAAGACAGGAAATGGTTGAGATTGAAAATCTGGAGCAGCTTCTCGATGAGCTGATGAAGCTTTCAAGACTGGAAAAAAACATGATTTCCATTTGCCCAAAGCCGCAGGAAATACGTGCTACGATAGCCGATGCAGTCAGTCGTGTATATGGGAAGGCGAAGGGAAAACAAATCGAAATCCAGGTTGATATTCCGGTTAATTCCTGTATTGTACATGACAAAAAATGGACAGCCGAGGCACTTGCCAATGTACTGGATAATGCGGTGAAATATTCCGAGGCACAGACAGGGATTTATGTGCGTGTATGTGAGCTGACCTCTAATCTGCTGATTGAGATAGAGGATGAGGGAATGGGAATTCCCGTCGAAGAATTGCATCATATCTTCAAACGATTTTATCGTGGTACTGCAGCGAGCTTGGGAGCTGCTGACGGAGCAGGCATAGGACTTTATCTTGCAAGAAATATTATTGAATTACAGGGTGGCACCATTATGGCAAAGCGAAAACCTGAAAAGGGAACGATTTTCCGCATAACGCTGCCCCTTTCATCGTAATTGCCGCTATCTTTTATCAGAACACAAGCGTAACCGTGAACCATCCGTCTTCTGCCGTGAAATTATAAAAAACATTATTTTTTTTACAAAAAGCCATTATCGAACGTGTACCGATACCATGCTCATCTTCATTTGATATAGGAATTCCATCTTTGGAAAAGGTAATGGTTCCGGTATAGGTGTTGGAGATTTTCAACATAAACTTTGGTTTTTGAATACATTTGCAAATGATTTTGCGGTTATGCTCCGGGAGCTGCCGGCAGGCGGTTATGGCATTTTCAAGGGCATTCGCAAATACAATGGAAAGCTCCGCAGAATCGGCAGGCAGCATGTCGGGGATGGAGAAATGGGTTTCAAGGACAATGTTTTCTTCCGTCGCCCGTTCTAAATAAAAGGATAGGGTGGCATTCAGAATAGGGTCATTACAGTATAACACAGACTTTTGAAGCCGAAGCTGAGAGATGGAATTGCTGATATAATCAAGGGCTGATTGTGTTTCGCCATTTTCCATCAGAGAGGCAATGGTTTGAAGTCTGTGACGGATATCGTGCATGTCAATACGCGCTTTTTCTGCGACAGCAGTTATTTCGGCGGCTTTTTCCCTTATATTCTGTACCTGCAGTTCCAATAATTCCTGATTGTGGCTTGTCATTTGAAACTGATATTGAATAGTCAGGTATTGGAAGATGGAAAAATAGATAATAACAATGATAATACCGAAAAGATAAATCAGAACAACTGTGGATGTGCTTTGGGTATAATGCACCGGATAAAGGGCAAATGCCATAACAAACATAATCAGGGAGCATGGTATCAGGGAAAGAATGCCCCATCCATTCCTGATATTCTTGGAAAGTCGTAAAAACGGACGCCGTACCAGAGCGAATTCCAAAATAATAATCAACAGGTATGACAACACACGCATCAGGCAGTCTGCCAATTCGGAAGCATTGAGCTTGGTAGTTATCAGCGTAACGGTGGCGCAGGCATACAGGGATAGCAAAATCTGTGATGCATAAATAAAGATAGTCTTTGCCAGTGGCGTTCTTGCAAATATGTAAATGGAAAGAACGGCAGGAAAGGATATGGTAAATATACATATCCGTGCAAAGAACAGATATCCAAAAAAATGTATAATGGCAGAAGAAGAAATGATGACATACAGAAAATACAGGGACAGGGCACAAAAGTTCCGTGTGTAATTGCGTTTGAATTCCGTGGTGGAACACATCATCCCCAGAGTACCCAGTACAATTACAACAACTTTAAATGTCATATAAAAAGCATTATCTTCAAATAGCATGGTTATTACCTCTTTTTAACCAGTACGCTGCCCATTCGGATTTAACGGAGTCATATTTGCGTCTGGGAATCGGAATTTTTTGTCCACCTGTTATTATCATATCCGTTTTCGTGATTTCTGTTACATGGAGAAGATTTACCACATAAGAGGAACCCACAAGGAGCAGACCCTTATGTGTAAGCAGTGGGGCGACGGCATCTTTAAAGGTGCCGTTAAATGTTATGCTGTTTATCGTAGTATTATCAGCAATATCATAACAAACCTGCCGACCGGAGCGTACCGCATAACGGATGTTTGTAATTGGCATTAAACGGACGGAGTTCGCAGTCTTAATGGAGATTACCTCCTTTTTTTGATTGAAAAAGTGTGCTACTGCCTTATCCAAAGCATGAAAAAACAACTCCTTGTCGATAGGCTTTAAAAGATAGTGTAAAGCATCGACATTGTAGGAATCCAAAGCGAAATCAGGAGAGGAAGTCAGATAGATAATCATTTCATATTTGTTTCTGTTTCGCAGGGCGGTACCCAGTTGTATGCCATTCATCTCGGGCATTATAACATCCAATATGTATAAATCAAATCCACCATATTCATCAACATAGTTCAAAAGTTCTTTCCCCGAGGAAAAAGAAGAGAGAGTGACAGTTAAATCCGGTTTTGACAGTGCATATCTGGAAATAAGAGCTGTCAGAACATCATGCTGTGTTGAGTTATCGTCACATATGGCTATTCGCATCTGTTTTTTTCCCCTTTCTGCCAACTTGTAGTAATTGTAACAAATTTGCAAATATGTACACCAATTCTACAAATAAAGACATAAAGTCCGGTTGGTTTAGTAAAATCGAGATAAACTTAACAAAAATCAGTAAATATGTCAATGATGAAAAAAATAGAATTTATATGGCGGTTGGTAACAGGAGTTTGTACAAAAAGCTGCGGTACTGATATATAAATTTGGTGAAGAAGGAGAGATGAAATATGATGGAAAAGTTATCTCGGAGTAATATTCTCAAAAGAATTATTTGTATATTGATAGTGAGTGTAATGGTGCTTACACAGACAGATATCCTGTGTGTGAAAGCCATGTCAGATAAGGAGGATACTGTCACAGCAACGGAGAGCATTGTTGTTGAGAAAGGGGAAGAAGAGGAAATGGAGAACACAACTGTATCATCAGAGAACGGAAAAACGGTTATGTCAAATGAGGCCGGAGGTCATAAATGTGGGCTTTGTCATATCTGTCCAACATTTCTTGGTATATGTTGCTTTATTTGGTTGGTAATCATCCTATTAGTAGTTACTGTAGTTATTTGGTTGATATACAGAAAACGAAATAATAAAGCAGAGGATGTAGAGTAAATTCTTTGACAAAGTAAAATATCAATAAATACTTAAGGGCAAAGCCGTTTTCATGGCTCTGCCCTTATCTGTATTATACAGTAAATTTCAGGTATGCAATCAAACCTGCTAAAACGGTCTGACTTTTTGGAATCTTTAATTTCCTCCAGGACCATCTTTTCGCTCGCGGTTATCATCTTCTACTAAATATTTAGAATTGGTGCTGTCCTGGTCGGAGTCTGTTTCTTCTGTTTTGGATGCAGGTTTTTCGATATGTTTTTTACCGGTACGGTGGCAGTTAGAAAATGCTGTGTTTTGCGTATTTTCAAAGTAATTATCGGTATCTGTAGAAAAGCTGGATTTATGCATATTATTTACTTCCTTTCCTTTTTTAATAGCATGTGCGTTTTGAGAACAAATATGTATAAAGGTTTGAGAGTTATGTGGGGAAAATGCTCTAGAGTATATAACTCTAAAACTGAGTTGTTAATATCACACTATTTCTTATCGGCATTCGTGTAAAAAGAAGTGCTTTAGAGTTTTAAACTCTAATGATGGACTGTTATTAGAAAAAAGAAACTAACTTTAAAACCCTTACAAAACTGTTATACTTTTTGTAAGGGTTTTGTAATGCTTATCCTTTAAAGTGTGTATCAACGAAGAGATAACAGCAGCGAAAGGAGAAAACAATGAGTATTATTTTAAAAGTTGAAGACTTAGTCAAATATTATGGAGAAGGAGAAAATCTTGTTAAGGCGGTTGACCATACAAGCCTTCAGGTGGAGCGAGGCAAATTTACTGCCATTGTGGGGCGTTCCGGTTCAGGAAAATCTACATTACTTCATTTACTGGGCGGGTTGGACAGACCGGATTCCGGCAGGGTCATCATTGATGGCAAGGATATCTTTTCCTTAAAGGACGATAAGCTGGCAAAATTCAGAAGAGAAAAAATCGGTTTTATTTTTCAGGATTTTAATCTGATACCATCCCTAAATATTTGGGAAAATGTGGTACTTCCTTTGGGATTGGACAACCGAAGGGTGGATAAAGCAGAGGTTAATAAAATATTTGATAAAATTGGTCTTTCCGAAAAGAAAAAGGCAATGCCGAATACCTTATCAGGTGGACAGAAGCAGAGAACAGCCATAGCCAGAGCACTTGTTACAAATCCTGCGATTATTTTGGCGGATGAGCCTACCGGAAATCTGGATTCTCAGACAGAAATTGAGGTTATGAGCCTGCTGAAAAGCTGTGTATCAGAATTTGGACAGACGCTTGTTATGATTACGCACGATGAGACGATTGCACAGATGGCAGACGTGGTCATTGTTATTGAGGACGGTAAGGTGGTGAGCCGCTCATGAAAACAGTTTCCCAAATTGCATATGATAATTTGAAATATCATAAAAGTAAAAATATTTTGACAGGAATTGCCATATTTTTGACAACATTTTTATTGTTTATCGTTCCTACGATAGGTAAAGACATCATTGATGCACAATATGAGATGGTAAATGAGATTTATCCGGAATGGTATGGTTCGTATGCAGATATAGATATCAATACGGTACATTCCGTTTCCGCTCATTATGATATCGGAACGTGGGGACTTCAAAGTGATGTCGGTGTGATTCCTGTCAAGGATGTATCAGGGGAAGTAAAGTTCTCCATGATTTATATGGATAAAAACGGTGTAGATTTGTCTAAACAGACGTTGGCGGAAGGAAGGTTTCCGGAACAGGAAAATGAAATTGTAATTTCCAAAATACTGCTTGAGATGCTGGGTATGGAAGGACAAATCGGTGATACCATTACAATACCCTACCAGCTTATAAAAGATGGTGGATATGATTATAAGGAAGAAGGAAATTTTGTGATTTCAGGCTTTCTGGAGCAGGAAAATGCGGCAACGGTATTTATTTCAGAGCCATTTCTTCAGGAAAAGCTTTCAGAAGAGGATATTTCCTATCAGTTCTTATTTCAGTTGGGAAACGTGGAGCATGCTACAACGGATAATGTGGAGGATACGATCAATGAAATAGCAAAGCAATTTGAAATTTCAGAAAAAAATATAGTCATTAATACGAGCTATTTGGAGGCAAATTATGTGGATCCTGCATTTTTGCAGATTGTAATTGTGATTTTGATTATTGTCGTATTTGCAGGTATTATCACAATTTACAGTATTTATTATGTATCCATGGCGCAAAGGGTACAGGAATTTGGAAGGCTGAAGGCTGTCGGAGCAACGAAGAGACAAATCCGGCAGGTCGTTCTCAGGGAAGGAATGTTTGTTGCCCTGTGTGCCATACCGCTTGCCTTATTGTTTGGCACATTGATGACAAGAGTCATTTTGTTATTATTTGTAAATATATTAGAGGGCAACGGAAACTTATCTGTTGCTATTACAAAAGAGATTATAGCGGAACATAAAATCGCCTTTTTCCATTGGTGGATTTATCTGCTTGCAATCGTAGTTACACTGCTTACTGTATATCTGTCATTATTAAAACCAATGAAAATGGCAGGCAGGGTTTCTGTTATTGAGGCAATGCGGTTTCAGGGCAATACAGGAAGGAACATGAAAAGCAGAAAAGGCTACGATGAAATTCGTATTGGAAGACTGGCAAAAAATAATATTTTCAGTAACAGAAAAAAGAGCCTGATTACAATTTTATCCATGAGTATAACAGGTGTATTTATTATGGTGGTAGCGACTGTACTTTCCTGTACCAGTCCGGAATTGATTACAAATACAGATTTTAATGGAGAGTATGCGATAATACCGATTGTTCAATCAGGCGATAAGGAGCATCCCGAGTGGGAGTGGACGGAGGTTCAGAAAAACAATCCTTTAAATGAAGAACTGGAACAGAAGATTTTGGCTCTGGATGGTGTTACACGAGTCGATATGTTTAGTATGGTTGATGTAGGTGGAGGATTGTTTGAAGAGGAGGACTACGGAGAAGATATTATCGGTCTGCCAAAGGAATATGCCAAAGAACTGGAAGATGGGATTATAGAGGGCTCTGCAACATGGGAAGATTTAATGTCCGGAGATAAGGTCGTTATTGATGATACACTTGTGCGTTGGTATCCTGAGCTTTCCGTAGGAAGTAAGATTCAGGTTACAATCCATGATAATGACAGAGATTATGAAAAGGAATTGGAGATTATTGCAATCGGTGATTACCGCGGTGGTCTGACAAATTATAATTGTATGATTATGGCAAAAGAAGCAGCCGACAGTCTGGTTTCCTATAATGTAAACCGTTACGCATTTGTCTTTGCTGATAAAGAATATGATGAAGCACTGGAAAATGCTTTATTTGAAATCGTAGGTGAAGATGAAATGGAAACGGGGCTTGAGATGAGAGCGAAGCAAACAGACTATAAGCTGAACAAAACGATGTTTCAGCTTGTCAATAGTGTCTGTTATATTTTCCTGGGCATTTTAAGTGTCATTTGTATCATGAACTTAATCAATACCATGATAAACAGTGTAAATGTCAGGAGAAAAGAATTCGGCATGATGCAGGCAATCGGTATGTCAGACGGACAGCTTCAAAAAATGCTGTTTGCAGAAGGATTATTCTATACGCTGGGTACACTGATCGTTTCAGTAGGGGCAGGAAGCCTGCTTGGATATGGGGCGTTTCTCTGGGCAAAGTCAGAAGGAATACTCGGAATCCGAACTTATCAATATCCGGTTACGATTGCAATCATTGTTGTTATTACCTTGGTGGTGGTTCAGGCATTTCTGGTTCTGATGCTTGGCAAATCAGTAAAAAAGGAATCTTTGATTGAGAGAATCCGGTTTCATGAGTAAATTATATTATGAAAAATAAGATTATGGCAACTACAACAAGGCGCAATATTTAAAAAATATTGCGTTTTGCTTTTTGTTGTGTAATATTAATTAGAAATAGAAATTTTTATAGAATCATATTATTTTACGTTTGCAGGAGGTAACAGATGAGACTGAATATTTTACATGAGGATGACAGTATTCTTGTATGTGTGAAGCCGTACGGCGTGCCGTCACAGTCAGATAAGACAAATTCCGAGGATATGATAAGTATGCTGAAGCTTCGTATTTTTGAGAGGGAAAATCGGAACGAAGAGCCATATCTTGCAGCGATTCACAGACTGGACAGACCTGTAGGCGGTATTATGGTATTTGCAAAGACAAAGGAGGCAGCAGCAAATCTTTCTAAGCAGAGCGAAGACGGCGAAATGATTAAATATTATCAGGCAATCCTGACAGGTGAGCTTCCAAATGAAGAGGGAGTATTAAAGGATTATCTGCTGCATGATAAGCAAAGCAACATCACGAAGGTTGTGGATAAGGATACACCCGATGCAAAATATGCGGAGCTTGCATATGAAGTGCTTGATGTTATGGAAACGGATAAGGGGATTTTAAGCTATGTTTTGATTACGCTTGTGACAGGCCGTCATCATCAGATACGTGTTCAGATGGCAAACAGAAAATGTGGAATCTGGGGTGATACAAAATATAACCCGAAGTTCCAGAAGGTGAAGAAGCAGTACCAGCAGATAGGACTCCATGCATCCAGACTGGAATTTACCCATCCGGTAACAGGTGAGCATATGGTATTCAAGAGTGAGCCGGAGGGCAAGGCATTTGAGGTAATAGAGCTGGATGAATTTTGATGTTAATATTCTTTGCTAATCAGTAACCGTCATAGGAAAAATCTTCTTGAAAATGTGATAGTGACTATATATAATGTCATTATGTCAATAATAAAAATAGAGTGAAATTTGTATTGTAAACTGGTGTGTATAAATTGTTTTGCAAGGCACAGGAGGTTTGAAAAACAAGTTAGACAGCCTTATCTAAAATGAAATCACTCAAATTGTTAAAGGAGAAAGAAAATGGCAAACGATAAGAAGCTTGTAGAAGCGATTACTTCTATGGATGAGGATTTTGCCCAGTGGTATACGGATGTTGTCATTAAGGCGGGGCTTATTTCATATACAAATGTTAAAGGATGTATGGCAATTAAGCCTGCGGGGTATGCTATATGGGAATTAATCCAGCAACAGCTTGATGCAAAATTTAAGGAGACAGGTGTAGAGAATGTATATATGCCAATGTTTATTCCTGAAAGTCTCTTACAGAAGGAGAAAGATCATGTAGAGGGCTTTGCACCGGAGGTTGCATGGGTTACGCATGGAGGATTGAATGAGCTGAATGAGCGTATGTGTGTAAGACCTACATCAGAGACGTTGTTCTGTGATTTTTATAAGGATGAAATTCAGTCTTATCGTGATTTGCCAAAGGTATATAATCAGTGGTGCTCTGTCGTTCGTTGGGAGAAGGAGACAAGACCGTTCCTTCGTTCCAGAGAGTTCTTATGGCAGGAGGGACATACAGCACATGCCACTGCCGAGGAAGCGGAAGAGAGAACGATTCAAATGCTGAATGTGTATGCTGATTTCTGTGAGAATGTTCTTGCAATCCCTGTTGTAAAAGGAAGAAAGACAGACAAGGAGAAGTTTGCAGGTGCAGAAGCTACTTATACAATAGAAGCGCTTATGCATGATGGCAAGGCACTTCAGTCCGGTACAAGCCATAACTTTGGTGATGGTTTTGCAAAGGCATTTGGAATTCAGTTTACGGATAAGGATAATAAACTGAAATATGTTCATCAGACCTCATGGGGTATGACAACACGTCTGATTGGAGCTATTATCATGGTTCATGGTGATAATTCAGGACTTGTACTTCCTCCGAAGGTTGCACCTACACAGGTTATGATTGTTCCGATTATGCAGAAAAAAGAAGGCGTACTTGAAAAGGCAGCGGAGCTGAAGGAAAAGCTCGGTGCATTCCGTGTTAAGGTAGACGATAGTGACAAGAGTCCGGGATGGAAATTCTCTGAGCAGGAGATGCGCGGTATTCCAATCCGTGTAGAGATAGGACCAAAGGATATAGAAGCAAATCAGGCGGTTCTTGTACGTCGTGATACAAGAGAGAAGCTCATCGTTTCTCTTGATGAAATAGACGTTAAGATAGGCGAGCTTCTCGAAACGATACAGAAGGAACTGTTTGAGAGAGCAAAGGCACATCGAGATGCCAATACACATGTTGCAAATAACTGGGAAGAATTTACGGATATTTTAGAGAAGAAGCAGGGCTTTATCAAGGCAATGTGGTGTGGTGATACAGAGTGTGAAACTGCCATTAAAGATGAAACAGGTGCAACAACAAGATGTATGCCATTTGAGCAGGAGAAGCTTGGTGATGTATGCGTTCATTGTGGCAAGCCTGCTGCGAAGATGATATACTTCGGCAAGGCGTACTAATAAACAGTATAACTTATTATAAATAAATGTGTAAAAGATGCGGCTTAATTGATACATTAAGCCGCATCTGCAGGTTATTTTAGGAGTAGCGAAATGAGAATTGAGATGCCGGAAAATGCAAACAGAATAATCACAACGCTTGAGGCAGCAGGCTATGAGGCATATATCGTCGGCGGCTGTGTCAGGGATGCTGTGTTGGGACGGATACCGGAGGATTGGGATATTACAACCTCGGCTAGACCGGAGCAGGTGAAGGCATTATTCAGACGGACTTTGGATACAGGCCTTCAGCATGGTACGGTAACGGTCATGTTTGGAAAAGAGGGCTACGAGGTAACAACCTATCGAATAGACGGCGAATATACCGACCATAGAAGACCGGATGAGGTTCAGTTTACTTCAAATCTTGAAGAAGATTTGAAAAGGAGAGATTTTACCATCAATGCGATGGCATACAGCCATAAGGATGGAATTATCGATATATTCGGTGGCACGGAAGACCTCAATAACAAAATAATCAGGGCAGTAGGGGTAGCCGCAGACCGATTTGATGAGGATGCCCTTAGAATTCTTCGTGCCATAAGATTTGCAGGTCAGTTAGGATTTGAAATTGAAAGAGATACCAGAGCTGCCATGATTGTTCAGGCGGAGCATCTGATGGATATCAGTGCGGAGAGAATTCGTGTGGAGCTGGTAAAGCTGCTGACATCTGCCCATCCTGAGAAGCTGATAGATGCATATGTGATGGGTATTACATCATTTATCCTTCCTGAATTTGACCGTATGATGGAAAGACCTCAGAACAATCCATATCATTTATATAATGTAGGAGTTCATTCCATAGAGGCGGTAAAGGCGATTGAGCCTACGGAGGTATGCAGGATTGCCGCACTGCTTCATGATGTTGGAAAGCCTGATACCCATAGTATAGGAGAGGATGGTATAGACCATTTCTATGGACATGCTGATGTGGGGGAGAAGCTTGCGACAGATATCCTGAAGCGTCTGCGTTTTGATAATGATACAATTAAAATTGTATGTAAGATGATAAGATGGCACGATTACGGTTTAAGCGGTCTGCCGTCTAAGAAGAGCTTTCGGAAGGCTTTGAGCGAAATGGGATTGGATTTCTTTCCAATGTTTCTGAAGATCAAGAAGGCGGATATGGCAGCCCAGAGCGATTATAGAATGGAAGAGAGACTTCAGATACTTGCCGGACTTGAGAATATGTATGAAGAGGTGGTAAATGAAGGGGATTGTCTTACAATGAAGGATTTGGCCGTAAATGGTGGTGACCTCATAGGTATCGGTATGAAGCCGGGTGAGGAAATGGGACAGATGCTAAAGTATTTGCTTGACAAGGTTCTGGAAGAGCCTGATAGGAATGATAAAAATATTTTGCTGAATATGGTAAATGAATATCTGAAACAAAATTAGTGGTTTAAGAATTATTTTTAAGTTCCCTTCATACAATTATTTATCGGTATTAAGATAATGATTGTAGGAGGGGATTTTTTTGCCTGAAAAAATGTGTGAGGTATACGAAGCATACGATATGGAGGTTATGGGCTATGGAAGAGGACGAGGTGCTATTATACTTAAGACAGATAAAGGAATCAGGCAGGTTTCCCCGCTTTTAGGAAATGAGAAACGACTTGAGGAAGAGAAGGCATTTAAAGAACGGATGTATGATGCAGGCTTTACACATATAGACAGAGTAGTAGCGGCAAAGGACGGGGAACTGGTTACATATGACAGATATGGAAATCCATTTGTTGTAAGAGAGTATTTTGAAGGCAGAGAGTGCAGTCCGGGAAGTATACATGATTTGGAGCGTGCCGCATATAATCTGGCCGAGCTTCATAAAAGCGGAGAAAGGCTATATCAGGAAGAGGGAAATGCACGAAGCCTTAAGAGTCCGGGAAATTTCAAGGGAAAAACACAGGAAATAAAGAAAATCAGAAGCTTTATTTCCAAGCGTTCCGTTAAGAATGAATTTGAACATTTGTATATCAAGGCATATGATTATTTCTATGAGCAGGCAGTAAAATGTCAGCAGGTAATGGAAGAAATTGATACATTAAATGTGCCTTTTAGAATAGGATATTGTCATGGAGCGTATAATTATCATAGTGTAATATTTTGCGACGATTTTATGGCAACCATCAATTTTGACAGATTTCATGTCGGCTATCAGTTGATGGACTTATATCAGTATATCCGTAAGGTAATGGAAAAAAATAATTATAACTTTAACTTGGCAGTGAAAATCATATCAGAGTATGAGAAAATCATTCCGCTTAAGAAGGAAGGCTATGAATTTATCTATATGATGTATTGCTATCCTGAAAAGTTTTGGAAGATTAGTAATCGTTATATGAACTCCAAAAAAAGCTGGATGTCACCGGTCAATATGGAAAAACTGGAAAAAGTTATAAAAGATGAACAAGAAAAACTTAAAATTTTGAAGAATTTTTCTCAACATTACGGGGTTCACAAGATGATATTTTAAGGGTATAATGTGGAACGTGGATTATTGGATATTTTTGTGAATGAATAGAAAAGATAAATTTTACGATGTGAAAATCGGTAGAGGATGGATTCACAAACAATTAGGAGGCAACGGGATGAACGAAAGTAATTACAAGAAGGTATATGAGCAGTGGGTAAACAATCCTTTGTTCGGTCAGGAAACAAAAGACGAGCTTTGGGCAATCAGGGATGATGAGAAAGAAATAGAAGAACGATTCTATTGTGACTTGGTATTTGGTACTGCGGGACTTCGTGGTATCATTGGAGCAGGAACCAATAGAATGAATATATATGTAGTTCGTAAGGCTACACAGGGACTTGCAAATTATATTATTAAAGCAGGTAAACAGAATCAGGGTGTTGTGATTGCTTACGACTCCAGAAGAATGTCACCGGAGTTTTCAATGGAGGCAGCTCTTTGTCTTGCAGCAAACGGTATTAAGGCATACAGATTTGAGTCACTTCGTCCTACACCGGAGCTTTCATTTGCAGTCAGATATTTGGGATGTGTAGCAGGTATCAATGTAACGGCAAGCCATAATCCGCCTGAGTATAACGGATATAAGGTATACTGGGAGGATGGCGCACAGATTACACCGCCACATGACCAGGGCATTATGGCAGAGGTTAAAGCGATTACAGACTTTGCCGATACAAAGACGATGGATATGGAGGAGGCTATTGAGAAGGGACTTCTCGTTACGATAGGTGCAGAGGTTGATGATGCCTATATAGCAGAGCTTAAGAAGCTTGTTATCAATCAGGATGCAATCGACAAGTATGGCAAGGATTTGAAGATTGTATATTCACCTCTTCACGGTACAGGAAATATTCCTGCAAGAAGAATTTTAAAGGAAATCGGATTTGAAAATGTATATGTTGTTCCTGAGCAGGAGCTTCCGGATGGAGAATTCCCTACAGTAGATTATCCAAATCCTGAAGCAAAGGAAGCATTTACACTTGCCCTTAAGCTGGCAGAGGAAATTGATGCCGACCTTGTCCTTGCAACAGACCCTGATGCGGACAGACTTGGCTGCTATGCAAAGGATACTGCAACAGGTGAGTATAAGGTATTTACAGGAAATATGTCAGGCAGCTTACTGTGTGAATATGAGGTAAGCCAGATGCAGGCAAGAGACGGAAAGCTCCCTGATGATGGCGCAATCATTAAGACGATTGTTACAACAAATATGGTGGATGCAATCGCAAAGGCATATGGTACAGAGCTTATCGAGTGCTTTACAGGATTTAAGAATATCGGACGTGAGATTCTCAGATTCGAGCAGACAGGAAAGGGAACATACCTTTTCGGATTTGAGGAAAGCTATGGCTGCCTGATAGGAACTCATGCAAGAGATAAGGATGCAATAGTTGCTACGATGGCACTCTGCGAGGCAGCAGCTTATTATAAATCTCAGGGTAAGACATTATGGGATGCCATGATGGATATGTATGAGAAATACGGCTATTATGTAGATGATATCAAGACCGTTACGCTGAAGGGTGTTGAAGGCTCAAAGAAGATAGGACACATTATGAATGTTCTGAGGGCAAATGTTCCTTTAGAGGTAGCAGGCTATAAGACAAGGGTGGTTCGTGATTACCGTCTTGAGTATATCAGAAACCTTGAAACAGGCGATGTAAGACCGACAGGCTTCCCGAACCAGAATGTACTTTATTATGAACTGGAAAATGATGCATGGCTGGCTGTAAGACCATCCGGTACAGAGCCAAAGATTAAGTTCTACTATGGAATTAAGGGCGCAAGCTATGATGAGGCACAGCAGATGTCAGCAGATTTCGGTGACAAGGTAATGGATCTCATCTATGAAATTTTAGAGAAGTAATGAAAATAGAAAATATAAAGAGACATTGTTCTTAAAGAAAACCCCCGACAGTAATATGTATCCGGAATTTTGATGACATATTACTGCCGGGGATTTCTTTTTCTCAAAAGAACTTCTTTAATTTATTTTCTTGACATTTTCTTTATCCGTTTCAGAAATAATATAATGAGGTCGATTTTTAACTTCTATGTAGGTTTTGGCGATATATTTTCCCATCATTCCCATGCAGAGGAATTGTAATCCTGCTACAAAAAGGATAATACATACAAGAGATGGCCAGCCGGCAACAGGGTCACCGAATATCAATTTTCTTACAAAGAAAAATACGACCATGATAAATGAAAGAAACGTGCAGAATATACCAAAGCCTGACGCAATGGACATGGGTGATTCCGAGAAGTTTACAATTCCGTTTATGGCATATTTAAACAGGCCCCAAAAATTCCATTTTGTTTCTCCTGCGATACGGTTTACATTTTCATACTCCAACCACTTTGTTTGAAAACCAATCCAGCCGAAGATACCCTTTGAAAAACGGTTGGATTCACACATGGAAACGATGGCATCCACCATTTCCTTTTTCATAAGACGAAAATCTCTGGCACCGTCAACGACGTCGGCATCGGAAATTCTATTGATCAGCTTATAAAACTGTCTTGCAAACCATGAACGAATGGCAGGCTCACCCTTACGTGTTACGCGTCGTGTTGCTACGCTGTCATATTCGCCATCGGATAGAATGGACAGCATTTGGGGGAGCATGGAAGGTGGGTCCTGCATATCGGCGTCCATGACAGCCACATAGTCTCCGTCAGCGTTACAAAATCCCGCATACATGGCAGCTTCCTTTCCAAAATTCCTGGAAAAAGACAAATATTTGTATCTGCTGTCCTTGTTACAAAGAGTTTTCATGACAGAGAGAGTAGCGTCTTTTGAGCCGTCATTTACCATCAGAATTTCAAACTCGTAGTCCGTTAAGGAATTCATTGTTTTATTCAGTTCTTCTGCAAATAACGGCAGAGCTTCCGCCTCGTTATAGCAGGGGATGATTAAGTTTACTTTTTTCATATTTTCTCCATCTATAAATTGAAAACCGTTTCTCTATTTGTCTATTATACAGCTTAACGGGCATAGATTCAATTTGTTTCTGAGTAGGGAAATAATGCATATATTGTCTGGGCGAAATACAGTGTAAAAAAGATGGGGTTCTTATTCGTCATGGGAATTCATTTTCAGTAATCTGTTTATCAGATTTAAAATCAAAAGCAAATCCTCATCTGACAATTTTTCCATGCCATCTATAGCTTTTTGTATTAATCCGGGATTTTTCAGGTTCTCGTTAAAAAACTCGGAAGGGGTAATACCAAAATAATCACAAATTGCCAAAAATTCATTCATTGGTGGCAGGCATTTTCCTGAAGATATATTGTAAATATACCCTCTGCTGTGTCCTAAGTCATAGCTCATCTGATATTCAGAAATTCCTTTCTGTAATCTTAATTCTGTTATGCATTCTTTAATAAAATTGCTGTCCATTTTATCACCTCATATATGCAGTTAAAATCGTTTACTTTATTTAATATGATAATTATTGTTTTTGTTTATTCGTATAGGAATTTATGTTGTTATGATTGATAAAACTAAAAATATATGTTACAATCCAAAATATCGAGATGTATTTACATAAAAAGACAAGAAAAATATGTAGGATAGAAGTTTGGCAACAAGATAGGAAATATATCTTTTGCTATATTCTGACATTGGTTAAAGCGAAAGGAAGGCTATGTTTATGAAAAAAACAGGAGCAATACTATTGGCAATCCTATTGATTGTGTTATGCTTTTGTGGCTGTTCATCTCAAGAAGAAATCAATAAAAATGCCGATGAAGTAATCAATCAATATAATAAAGAGCAGATAACTTATGCGGAGGCATATAGTGATTTGGTAAAATATAGCAGCAAGAGTAAAGATGCATCTTATATAGAGCAGCAAATGTCGGTTTTAGCTGCACTGATGGAATCGAAAGAAAATTACATACAGGCTAAGAAAGCATTTGATTCCGGTAACTATGAAGCGGCTGTGATACGATATGGCAAGGTATCAGGAAATGATGATAATTATAATGCGGCGAAAAAGGAACTAAGTATAGCACAGGAAAATTATATAAAATCGGTTGATGAGGATGCTGAACAGTATATGAACGAAAATAAGTATTCAGAGGCGATAAAGGTTTATGAGAATTCAAAGAAAGTATATAATGACGGAAAGACCGATAATAAAATTAGTGATATAGAAGAAAAATATAAGAAAAAGCAGCTTCGTGATTTGAAAATGCAATACTTTCACTAAAAAGGTATAGTCCCATGACAAGGGCTATACCTTTTTTTCTGTTTGTCTTTACTTCCTACGACGGAGAAAAATGTGAAAATGCCAAAGAAAATGAAGATATTTTACAAGACTTTACGTTTTTTTGGCGGTACAATGTTTGCAGAAGGAGCGAGAACACATGAAAAAAGAAACAAAAACGGTAGTCTATGATGATGAATTGAGAATTGAAGCCTACCGATTTGAAGGGACCCGGCAGCCGTTTCCGAACCATTTCCACGAGTATTATGTCATTGGATTTGTTGAGGACGGGCAGCGTATCTTATCATGCAGAAACAAAGAATACAGCATAGAGAGGGGAAATATTATTCTTTTCAATCCAGGAGATAATCATGCTTGTGTGCAAAGCGACGATGGGACTTTTGATTATCGTGGTTTTAATATCTCTAAAAGCATTATGCTTGACTTAGCAGAAGAAGTGACTGGAAAATGGCAACTTCCCGGTTTTTCTAAAAATGTCATTAATAATGATGAAATTACCTGTTATCTGCGCCCGCTTCACGAAATGGTAATGAATGGTATTTCCGAGTTTGGAAAAGAGGAAAGCCTGTTATTCCTCATTTCTGCGTTGATACAGAATTACGGACAATCCTTTGAAAGCTGTGTGCCAGAGTGCCGGCAGGAAATCGAAAAAGCCTGTGAATTTATCCGGCAGCATTTTAGTGAACGGATTTATTTAGACCAGATATGTCGTTATGCCGGATTAAGTAAATCTACTTTGCTTCGGGCGTTTACAAAATCTAAAGGTGTCACCCCGTACCGCTATTTAGAAACAATTCGTATCAATAAAGCAAAGGAATTGTTGGGAAATGGAATGCAGCCCGCAGAAGCCGCTATGCAGACGGGCTTTTCGGACCAAAGTCATTTTACCAATTATTTTAATAGCTTTATCGGGCTTACTCCCGGCGTTTACCGTGACATTTTTTTCGACAGGGATAAGGACGGTGAGTGATGCATGGAGAGTAAAAAAACTGTCGGACATTTAGCAGCATTATTAACGATTGTGATATGGGGAACAACTTTTATCTCGACCAAAATCCTGTTAGTGGATTTTCAGCCTGTGGAAATTCTCTTTTTCCGTTTTGTTATGGGATTTTGTTTATGATACCGACATTGTTCTTTTTCGACTTTCAGCCGGATTTATCCCGCTTTGCAAATATGACATATCTGTTTAATATTTTGTATCTGGGATTGGGGGCTTCTGCACTTTGCTTTGTAACATGGAATTTTGCCGTGAAAGAGTTGGGTGCAGTAAAGACAAGCGTGTATATTTATATGGTTCCTGTGATAACTGTCGTTACGTCTGTTCTAATTCTGCATGAACAGTTGACTTTATTAGCAGGAATCGGTACGGTTTTGACTTTGATAGGATTATTCTTGTCGGAGCATAAAACAGAAAGGAAAAATAAAAATGGACTTACATAATGAAAAATGCGTCATGGTAATTGATGAGCATTTACCGTTAGGAATTATTGCAAATACAGCAGCGATTATGGGAATTACGTTGGGAAAGAAAATGCCGGAAGTAGTTGGCGTAGATGTGACCGATAAAACGGGTAATGAGCATTTAGGTATTATTGAATTTCCTGTGCCTATCCTGAAGGGGAATGTGGAAAGCATTAAAGCAATTCGGGAAAAACTTTACGAGCCGGATTTTTCAGATTTAACTGTAGTTGACTTTTCGGATTTAGCGCAAGGCTGCAAAACCTATGATGAATTTATAGAGAAGATGAAAGCGGTGTCCGAAATTGACTTAAATTATTTTGGAATTGCGATTTGCGGGGCAAAGAAGAAAGTAAACAAGCTAACCGGAAGTATGCCGTTACTTCGATAATTTTCCCTCAATTACTGGAAGTGAGCGGCATTGAAGTATGGGTAATGGTTTTATATTCAAACCTTCAAAAATGGTGTTTTTTTGCGTAATAAAACACAGACAGTAAAACAGAGAGCTGACCACTTTGGAAAGTGATTAACTCTCTGTTTTTATTTCATTTTAGCAGGGTGGTTCACCCCCCTGAATCGAATGCCATCATGAATGATATCTATTCTGCCATTCTGTCAGGTAATTCTTACGGCTGTAACTGCTTTGTATCAATATCCTTCTTAATGATTGCAATAAAGTCATCAATGGACATAGAGCCCATGTCACCATCGTTGCCACGCTTGCGGGCTGATACGGTACCTGATTCTGCTTCATTTGCACCGACAACCAGCATGTATGGAAGCTTGTCAAGACGAGCCTCACGTATCTTGTAACCAATCTTTTCTGAACGTGTATCAACAGTTACATCCCTGATGCCTGCCTGAAACAGTGCTGCTTTAACGTCTTTGGCATAATCAATGAACTTGTCTGAAATAGGAAGGATACGAACCTGCTCGGCACAGAGCCATGTAGGGAATGCACCCGCATACTTCTCGGTAAGCCATGCAAGTGTTCTTTCGTAGCAGCCCATAGATGTTCTGTGGATGATGTAAGGTCTCTTCTTCTCACCGTTTGCATCAATATAGTACATATCAAATCGTTCAGCAAGGAACATGTCGAGCTGAATCGTAATCATGGTATCTTCTTTTCCATATACATTCTTTGCCTGAATATCAAGCTTTGGTCCGTAGAAAGCAGCTTCGCCAGCTTCTTCCGTATAAGTAAGACCAATTTCATCAAGAATTTCACGCATAGCATCCTGAACAGTATCCCATTCCTCGGCTGTACCAAGATATTTATCAGGATTTTCAGGGTCCCACTTGGACATACGGTAGGTAACATCCTCTTCAACACCTAAGGTTTCAAGACAGTATTTTGCAAGAGCGGCACAGTTCTTGAACTCTTCCTTTATCTGCTCCGGGGTACAGATAAGATGACCTTCAGATATCGTAAACTGACGAACTCTTGTCAGACCGTGCATTTCTCCGGAGTCCTCATTTCTAAACAATGTAGATGTTTCGCCCATTCTGTATGGCAGGTCTTTATAGGAATGCTGTGTTGCCTTATATACATAATACTGGAACGGACATGTCATAGGACGAAGCGCCATGATTTCTTTGCCTGATGCACTTACACCGTTCTCGTCCTCATCATCCTCGCCGAGAAGGAACATGCCTTCCTTGTAGTGACCCCAGTGGTCTGAAATCTTGTACAGGTCTGATTTTGCCATAAGTGGGGTTCTTGTTCTCACATATCCCCATTCGTAGTCCTCCAAATCCTCAATCCATCTCTGGAGCTTCTGAATCATTTTTGTACCCTTTGGCATGAAAAGCGGAAGTCCCTGTCCGATGACATCAACCGTCGTAAACAGCTCCATTTCACGACCAAGTCTGTTGTGGTCACGAAGCTTGATGTTCTCAAGATACTCAAGTCTTTCCTGTAAATCTTCTTTCTTGGTATATGCCGTACCGTAGATACGGGTCAGCATTTTATTCTTTTCATTTCCTCTCCAATAAGCACCTGATGAAGATGTCAGCTTGAAGAATTTTACATATTTTGAATTCATAAGGTGTGGACCGGCACAAAGGTCCGTGAAATCGCCCATTTCATAGAAGCTGATTTCTGCATCCTCAGGAAGGTCATTGATAAGCTCAACCTTATAAGGCTCACCCTTTTCCTCCATAAATTTGATTGCTTCGGCACGAGGCAATGTAAATCTTGTGATAGGATCCCCCTTCTTAACGATTTTCTTCATTTCTGCTTCGATTTTGTCCAAATCCTCTCTGGAAAGAGATGGCATATCAAAATCGTAGTAAAAGCCGTTTTCAATAGAAGGTCCGATTGTACACTTGGCATCAGGATAGAGATGCTTTACCGCCTGGGCAAGAACATGTGATGCGGTATGTCTGAAAGCATGCTTTCCTTCTTCGCTGTCAAATGTCAGAATGTTGAGTGTACAGTCATCCTCAATTACTGTTCTAAGGTCAACAACCTCTCCGTTTACCTCTGCCACGCAGGCAGCTCTTGCAAGACCTTCGCTGATGTCCTTTGCAATGTCAATAACTGCCATTTTCTCTGCATATTCTTTTACAGAGCCGTCTTTTAATGTGATTTTCATAATACGTTTTCCTTTCATTTAAAATATGATAAAGCTTGAAATGTGTGGTAATGCGATAGAAACCGCATTGTATAAGCATTTGTTTGTATCAAAGTGATTCGTAATATTTGTCTGCCAATTAAAAAGTCCCTGATACAGCATCTGCCATATCAGGGACGATTCATCAATTCGCGGTTCCACCCTTTTTCCTTTTCGTTCAATCGGAATATGCCGACAGGCATATCAGATGATTTTGAAAAGACACTCATAAGATTATAACGTAATCAACGGTTTATTATAATTTGAAGCTTATATATAGCTTAATTTCTGTAAAACGACTTTTGTATATTTTTCGTTTATTAAGTTTAAACAAGCTTCATTTCCAATAAACAGCTCAGGGATGGTCTTCAAATAACATCTATATAGCCTTCTTCCACCAAATGAAAGCTTCTCTGAATATGTCACGCTATCCTACTGTTCCCGTCACAGCCGATATGATTTTAAAGGTATTCTAATACCTGTAACTTTAATGTGTCAAGAGTTTATTTTATGGAATTTAAAAACGCTGTGTTGTCATTTAGCTTGTACACCATAATTGTCTCTTTTTAAATAAGATTAAGGCGAATCAGGGATTGATAAATATAAGCCGGAATAGTAAAATTTTATATAGGATTATAAAGTTATCGGGGGCAGGATATGAAGGTCAATATCAAAGGAATTACGAAGGGAAAAGGCAAAATAAACACGATAACCATTCCATGTGAAGAATCGCTTTCCACGGTAAGGGAGCTTCTGACCTATATGGTGCGGTATTGTGTAAGAGAATATAACAGTCGAAAGGAAAACGGAGAGTTGCTGAAGGTTCTGGGTAAGGAAGAAATCAGTAACAAGTCAGCCACAGGAAAAATAGGCTTTGGGGTAAATTATGGCGAGAAAAAGCCAAAGCCGGACGAAGCAATAGAGAATGCGTTGCAATGTTATGAGGATGGCATCGTGGTTTTGTTTGTTGGTGACAGGAAGACGGAAACGCTGGAAGAGGAGATAACGGTAAAAGATGATACGGAACTGACATTTGTCAGGCTTACAATGCTGGCAGGCAGGATGTGGTAGAAAGCAGATATAAGGGGGTAAAGCATGGATTTTGATTACAAATCAAGAAAGGCGCTTGCGGATAAGTACAAGGAAAAATGGGAGAAGAAAAACAAACTGGCATTGACGTTGCTGTCAAAGAATAACAGACAGCTCATAGAGGATATATTTGCCGGCAGAGGGGAGACCTTGGACAGTATCGTAGAAGAGAATACGGAAGTGGAGAGTCTGTCTGAATGGATGAAGAAGAACTATAAGAAAATCGTGGAGCTGTTTGTTCCAAGGGAATTCAGAAATGATTATTACGATATGCTGGATAAATGCAACCAGTTTCAGTATGCAAGAAGCCGTTACAGACGTAGTGTCAGAACAGCAGATTATGGACCTCATGTAAAGGATGCGTTTATGCTGATGAAAGCATATTATTCATTTTCCATATATGAGTGTGGAATCAATCATATGACGTGTTTTTTGCGTGATGAAATGTCAGAGGAGCTGGTAGACTTAAAGTATAACAGTAATTATATGACAGCCGTAAGCAATGAAAAGTTTGATGAGATATTTGCAGCCAGAATAGATGCAGGGGATCAGGCGGTCATAGAAGCTGTCAGGGAAATGTTCTTAAGTGAAAATAATACCGTCGTTGTAACCGCATGGCTGATAAGAGCCGTAGTGAAGGCTTCGGATGCCGGGCTTCATGAGCTGTTAGGGAAATTCCTTTTGGCGGCAAGACTTTCGGAGGGAGTCCGTCAGGTAATCTGTGAAAATGCTGATTGCGGAACGGCAGAGGCGTTCTTTGTGATTCTTGATGTCATAAAGGACAACAATCTGACACGATTTGCAGCGGTCAAGCGTGCCATCGCTACATGGACAGGTATATGCAATGAAGAGAATATGGACAGAATTACAGGCAAGGTGTTGGAGGATATCATTCTTTCCGTTAGAGACAGAAAGCAGGCGGAGGCATTTGTACAGTCAGAGGATGCGGTACATATCGTTATGGGTTTGTGGAGTCTGGGCTTTTATGAGGTCCGTGATGCCATAGCTGAGATGCGGAACATTATTGACAGAAATAACAGAGTACAGCTTCTTGCCATGTCATATTATAATTTGTCATTTGAAAATCCTGCCATTACCAAAGAGACCGCGCTGGAAGTCATGGAAAAATATCATGATGATTTAGAGCTGGCAGCAGCATATATGCCGACATATATGGCAGCAGCCGATAATTATATTTTCGATTTGTGTAAGGCGATAGAGAATGAGCATAAAAAGAAATATGTGCCGATTGAATATTTATTTCATTCTAAGGAGCAGGCAGAGGCGCATTTCCATCTGTTAAAGGAAATATATGAGGGAATGAAGAAGAAAAAGGTGGAATATCGTCCGTTGGTGTTCCCTTGGTATGGAGTGGCTCTTTCCAAGCATGATTTACTCCTTCGTATGAGCCTGATTGCGGAGATGCTGGATGACAATGAGCTGCGTGATTATGTCTGCATCCGATTTGACGATTTGAATAATGACTATTATTCAAGGGCAAGACATATTGTTGTACATCTCCATGAGCCAAAAACGGAAACGCAGCGCAAGGCATTGATTGAGTATGTTGCTTCAAAAGAGACGGGCAGCAGGGAAGAGGCGCTGAAGCTTCTCAAAGAATTGATTGCGCAGAAGAAGGTAACGCTGACAGAGGAAGAATATCAGGTAATAGAAGGCTTCCTGCGCTTTAAAAACGAGGGCATCAGACAAAATGCCATAACGCTTCTGAATCTGCGTGATGATGAAGGACTGAAGACCTCAATAGAGCGCTTGATTGCTTCTGAGACAAGTCTTATCAGGCTGGCAGGACTGGACCTTATCAGAACAAGAAAGCAAAAGGCAGATGATGAATTTGCAAAGTCTCTGATATCAATGGTTCAGGAAATTGAAGAGCCGACAGGCGAAGAACAGATACTGATAGAGGAGCTGTGTGGACAGGGTGGAGCGGACGCCATATTGAAGGAAGAAGGGTATGGGTTATACAATGCGGATTCTTCCGTTCCGAATGTTCCGTTTCAGGCGGATGTTTCGGTGTGCAGAAGGTTTTTTAACGTATCGGCGAAGCAGGTAACGAAATTATTTGAACAGCTCTATGCATTTATAGATGAACATGCGGAGCTTGAATATACGGATGCAAGCGGTGAAGAGTGTCTGCTTGGTAATGTTTCAAGCTATGGCTGGAGGCTGAATAATATAGTATGGGATAATTCCCTTAAGACACATGAGAGATTTCCGTTTCCTGAGCTGTGGAGAGAATTTTATGATACCTATGTGAAGAATCCAAATGCACTGATTAGTATGTATATATCCTGTCTGGCAGAGACAACGTCAGAAATGGAAAAGGAACAGACTGCCACATGTATTTACCATGAAAAAATGATATTTGGCGATATGAATTCGGACTTTATAAGACCGGCATCAAAATATACGGGTGGTTATAACAATGGGATAAAGACTGTTATTCTGTGTATGATGAGCATGAACGATATTTCAATTCCAAGAGAGGTAGGAAAGCAGGCGGCAGCATATGCGGCATTGGAAATACCCAAGGATGCGTTGTGGTATGACTATGATAAGAGCTATAAAGGGCGTAGGTGGAAGGACTATGAGGGTATCTCATTTGCGAACAGCCCACGTTTTGCAGAGCTTATCAATGTTTTAAAATGGAATACGGATGAAGAATTCAAAGAGACATTTTTGCTCCTGTATCAGCTTGACATGAAGAACGCAATCTGGGAAAGACAGAATCAGCAGAGAGATGTTTATTATGGTTCCAGTTCACGAAATCAAAATTTCCTGAATATGTATTATTATGTGAAAGCCTATACAATGGGGATTATCGCTGAGGAGATGGTATACAAGGCGGCGTTTGAAATAACAGGCATTAGAAATGCTGTTATAGAGCTGGGTGTATTTATGAAGGATAAGCTTACCCGTTATGAAAGAATACAGCTTCAGGGCTTTGTTGGTGAAGAAGAATCCGACAGGGAGGATGTGTTCTGGAGGGCAGGCGTTAAAATATACAAAAGGATTATTGATACGATACTGAATGTAGAGCTTAAACGTGGTGACAGTGAAACGATTTTCTCAAGAACGGCCATGTCCATTCATAAGGTATACGGAATGGACAGGTTAATCGCCATTCTGAAGGCACTTGGCAAGTCAACCCTCGACAGAAAAGGGTATTACCATTATTACGGCTGTAACTTTGGCAAGAAGGAGGTACTTAGTCATTTGCTGGCTGTCTGTGAGCCTGTTCATGGTGATACGGGTGAGAAGCTTAAGGCAGCGGCAAAGGAAAATAAGATAAGTGAGGAACGCTTAATTGAGGTTGCCATGTATGCTCCGCAGTGGCTGGATATCGTTGAAGAATGTCTTGGATATTCAGGCTTAAAGAGTGGCTGCTATTATTTTATGGCGCATATGAATGAGAGCTTTGATGATAAGAAGGCGGCCATGATTGCCAAGTATACACCACTTTCCAAGGAAGAGTTAAACGGAGGCTGCTTTGATGTTAAGTGGTTTTACGAGGCATACGAGGAGCTTGGCGAGAAGTTGTTTGACAAGTTGTATAATAGTGCAAAATACATATCGGACGGCAGCAAGCATTCCAGAGCAAGAAAATATGCTGACGCAGCTCTTGCCAGAGTAACGGTGGCGGAACTGGAAACGGCGATAAGCGATAAGCGAAACAAGGATTTGCTGATGAGCTATGGAATCATTCCTGTAAAGGATACGGAGGATATTCTTCACAGATATGAATTTCTCCAGAAATTCCTGAAGGAAAGCAGGCAATTTGGCGCACAGAGAAGAGCCAGCGAGGCTTCCGCCGTATCCTATGCATTGAAAAATCTTGCGACCTCGGCAGGCTATTCTGATGAAACAAGACTGATTCTTGCCATGGAGACGGAGCTTGTAAAAGGCAATATGCAGTATTTTGACGGCATGGATATAGAGGGCTGTAATATTCGTATCGTGACAGACGATATGGGTAAGAGTTCGCTCTGCTTTGAGAAGAACGGAAAGAAGCTTAAGAGCGTACCTGCCGCCCTTAAGAAAAATGAGCAGTATTTGGAGATAAAGACTTTCTATGATAAGCTGAAGGCACAGTATTCCCGTACGGTAGCAATGTTTGAAGCATCTATGGAGGACAGGGATGCGTATTCCTTTGGCGAGCTGGTTATGCTGTGTGAAAATCCTGTGACAAAACGGATTGTGGAAAATCTGGTGTATATAACGGATGGTGAAAAAATCGGTATCATTACAGATAGCTGCTATATGGATGTATCAGGTAATCCGATTGCAATCGATAAGACGACCAAACTTCGCATTGCCCATCCATTTGACTTGTATCATCAGGGCGTATGGACAGATTATCAAAAGCTTTTCTTCGACAGAAATAGAAAGCAGGGCATCAAGCAGCCGTTTAAGCAGGTGTTTAGGGAACTGTATGTGAAGCTGCCTGAAGAGCAGGATAAGGAAAGCTCGCTGATGTTTGCAGGAAATCAAATTCAGCCAAAGAAGACGGTAGCATGTTTAAAGGGCAGACGCTGGATTGCAGATTACGAAGAGGGCTTACAGAAGGTCTATTATAAAGATGATATCATAGCGTGTATCTATGCCATAGCCGATTGGTTTTCACCGGCAGACGTAGAAGAGCCTGTGCTTGAATGGGTTACATTTACCGACAGAAAGACCTATAAGCCGATTAAAATAGGTGACGTTCCGGATATTATTTATTCGGAGGTTATGAGGGATGTGGATTTGGCTGTTTCCGTAGCACATGCAGGCGGTGTAGACCCTGAAACAAGCCACTCAACAGTCGAGATGAGAAGGGTAATTCTTGCATTTAATCTTGAGCTGTTTGGACTTCATAATGTGGCATTCGAGAAGAATCATGCCATTATAGAAGGAAAGCGTGGCAAATACAGTGTTCATCTGGGCAGTGGTGTAGTCCATAAGATAGGCGGTCATCAAATCAATATTGTTGCTGTTCAGGGCAGTAAGCGGAGCAAAATCTTCCTGCCATTTATTGATGAAGACCCGAAGACCGCAGAAATTATGTCCAAGGTATTGCTGTTTGCCGAGGATGATAAAATAAAAGACCCGTATATCATGGAACAGATAATGCGGTAAAAAGATAGTTTATAATTGACAAATGTTTTTTCTTTGTTATACTAAAGTTTGATTTATAAATTAAAGGCTGTGACAGAGACAGTACACAGAATAGGAAAGCCATAAGCGAGTCGGGGATGGTGGAAGCCTGATGCAAGTAGTATCTGTGGAATATCACTCTTAAGCTGTGGACCGAACATCTGACAGATGGAAGATAAGTAGGCTCTGACGTATTTCCTTCGTTACAGGAATCACATATGATGGTATGTTGGTAATAGGTGGTATAACGAATTTTAAGCCCTTCGTCCTGATTACGACGAGGGGTTTTTTTGACGAAAATTTTTAAAGAAAGGACGATAAAAACAATGTACGACAAGGTTTCAACGAAGCTCAATTTTGTTGAGAGAGAGCAGAAGGTACTTGATTTCTGGAAGGAAAATCAGGTGTTTGAGAAAAGTGTAGAAGAGACAAAGGATTTGCCGACCTACACATTTTATGACGGACCTCCGACAGCAAACGGTAAGCCGCATATCGGTCATGTGCTTACACGTGTTATCAAGGATATGATTCCGAGATATCAGACCATGAAGGGACATAACGTAGTAAGAAAGGCAGGCTGGGATACGCATGGACTTCCGGTTGAGCTTGAAGTAGAAAAGCTCTTGGGTATAGATGGTAAGGAGCAGATTGAGGAATACGGTCTTGAGCCGTTTATTCAGAAATGTAAGGAATCCGTTTGGAAATATAAAGGCATGTGGGAGGAATTCTCAGGCAAGGTTGGTTTCTGGGCTGATATGGATGACCCATATGTAACGTATCATGATGACTTCATCGAGTCAGAGTGGTGGGCTTTAAAGAAGATTTGGGACCAGGGCTTACTTTACAAGGGCTTTAAGATTGTTCCGTATTGTCCACGTTGTGGTACACCACTTAGCAGCCATGAGGTTGCGCAGGGATATAAGGCGGTAAAAGAGCGTTCGGCAGTTGTCAGATTTAAGGTTATCGGAGAGGATGCATACTTCCTTGCATGGACAACCACACCTTGGACACTTCCTTCCAATGTGGCTCTTTGTGTCAATCCTGACGAGACCTATGTTAAGGTAAAGGCGGCAGACGGCTATACCTATTATATGGCAGAGGCACTTCTTGATAAGGTGCTTGGTGGTCTTGCCGATAAAGTGGCAGGAAATGCCAATCATGAAAATGCTGAGTCCGATGCGTTGGCAAAGGCTTCGGACTATGAAATTCTTGAAACCTATACAGGTAAAGACCTTGAGTACAAGGAATACGAGCCTTTATTTGAGTGCGTAAAGCCTGTATGTGAGAAGCAGAATAAGAAAGGTCATTTTATTACATGTGATTCCTATGTAACCATGACAGATGGTACGGGTATCGTTCATATCGCACCGGCATTTGGTGAAGATGATGCAAATGTAGGAAGAAATTATGACCTTCCGTTTGTACAGTTTGTAGACGGTAAGGGTAATCTGACAGAGGAAACACCATTTGCAGGACTTTTCGTAAAGGATGCAGACCCGAAGGTGCTGGTAGACCTTGATAACAGAGGTTTGTTGTTTGATGCACCGAAATTTGAGCATGAATATCCACACTGCTGGAGATGTGATACACCGCTTATCTACTATGCAAGAGATACTTGGTTCATCAAGATGACGGCAGTCAGGGATAAGCTTGTAAAGAATAATGATACGGTAAACTGGATTCCTGAGAGTATCGGTAAAGGACGTTTCGGCGACTGGCTGAAAAATGTTCAGGACTGGGGTATCTCACGGAACAGATATTGGGGAACACCGCTGAATATTTGGGAGTGTGAGTGCGGATGCAGACATTCCGTCGGTTCAAAAGAGGAGCTTCGCGCCCTGAGTAATAACTGTCCTCCTGACATCGAGCTTCACCGTCCGTTTATCGATGCGGTTACGATTCAGTGTCCTGATTGTGGCAAAGAAATGCATAGAGTATCGGAGGTTATTGACTGCTGGTTTGACTCAGGTTCCATGCCATTTGCACAGTGGCATTATCCATTTGAAAATGAAGATATTTTCAATGAGCATTTCCCTGCTGACTTTATCAGCGAGGCGGTTGACCAGACAAGAGGATGGTTCTACTCTCTTATGGCAATATCAACGCTGCTCTTTGATAAAGCACCGTTTAAGAATGTAATCGTGCTCGGTCACGTTCAGGATAAGGACGGACAGAAGATGAGTAAGTCCAAGGGTAATGCAGTTGACCCGATGGAGGCATTAAATAAGTATGGTGCAGATGCAATCAGATGGTACTTCTACAGCAATTCAGCTCCATGGCTTCCAAACCGATTCCATGAGGATGCCGTTGTAGAATGTCAGAGAAAGTTTATGGGTACACTTTGGAACACCTATGCGTTCTATGTACTTTATGCAAATATAGATAACTTTAATCCGCTTGATTATGAGCTGGATTACAGCAAGCTGTCCCTGATGGACAAATGGCTTCTTTCAAAGCTGAATTCCACCGTGAAGGCAGTAGACGCAAATCTTTCAGCATATAAGATTCCTGAGACAACAAGAGTTCTTGAGGAGTTTGTAGATGATATGAGTAACTGGTATGTTCGCCGTGGCCGTGAGAGATACTGGGCAAAGGGTATGGAGCAGGATAAAATCAATGCGTACATGACACTTTACACAGCACTTGTAACCATAGCTGAGACAGCAGCGCCGATGATTCCGTTTATGGCAGAGGATATTTACCAGAACCTTGTCAGAAATGTTGATAAGGATGCACCGCTTTCCGTTCATTTGTGTGAGTTCCCTGTAGCAGAGGAGGAGCATATTCATACAGAGCTGGAGACAGCAATGGATGAAATTCTTAAGATTGTTGTTCTTGGACGTGCAGCCAGAAATACTGCAAATATCAAGAACAGACAGCCGATTGGTACGATGTATGTAAAGGCAGATAAGGCACTTGTCGGAGAAGAGAAGGCAATTCTTGAGGATGAGCTGAATATCAAGAATGTAGAATTTACAGATGATGTGTCAGCATTTACCTCATACAGCTTTAAGCCTCAGCTTAGAACCGTTGGCCCTAAGTATGGTAAGCAGCTTGGCGGTATCAGAAATTATTTGTCAGCACTTGACGGAAATGCGGCAATGGCAGAGCTTAAGGCAAATGGTGCATTGACATTTGAGGTAGACGGCGTTTCCGTATCTCTTGCAGAAGAAGATTTGTTGATTGATATGGCGCAGATGGAAGGCTTTGTGTCAGAGGCTGATAACGGTATTACAGTTGTTATCGATACCAATCTTTCAGAAGAGCTGCTGGAGGAGGGCTTTGTCAGAGAAATCGTTTCAAAGGTTCAGACGATGAGAAAAGAAGCCGGATTTGAGGTAATGGACAAGATTACCGTTTACGCAGACGGAAATGATAAGGCAGCAGCCATTATGACGGCAAATGCTGAGGATATCAAGACGGATGTCATGGCGGATGATATTGTGACAGGCTCGCTTGACGGTTACACCAAGGAGTGGAATATCAACGGTGAAAAGGTAACACTTGGTGTTAAGAAAAATTAGTTTGATATTGATATGTCGGTAGCATGCTTTTAAAGCAATTTTATAATTTATTTTTCTAAATAAAAAGACTCTACGAGATTCATTATTAGAAAAAATGCAGGTTTTATTTCAATCAGATAGCTGCATTTATCTAATAAACGTAGGGTCTTTTTATATAAGAATCGCTAAATAACCTGTAAATCCGCTAAGAGTATGATTACGATTTTTTTGAGAGGATTAAAATATGACAAAAGTCATATTCTAAATATTTCTTTTTTCACTATCTTCTCTTTTCAGGAATTGATATGATGTCAGTGTAGAAAGAAATAGCCAATGAAGGAGAATGCAATGGGAGATATTATCTTAAAAACAACAGATTTGACCAAGAAATACAACAATAAGGTAGTTGTTGATAACTTAAATATTGAAATTCGAAAAGGTGAGATTTTTGGATTGTTAGGACCGAATGGTGCAGGAAAAAGTACCACTATGAATATGATTTGTTCAATTGTGCATCCGACAGCAGGCGAGATTGAATTGTTAGGTAAAAATCCGTGGAAGCAGAAAAAAGAAGTTATTCATAAAATTGGCTACATTCCACAGGAACTTGCGATTCATGGGAATCTTAAGGCATGGGAGAATGTAGAATTGTTCACTTCTCTTTATGGAATAAAGGGGCAGGAGTTAAAAAATGCAGTAAATGATTCATTGGAGTATGTTGGTTTGTTGGAACGAAGACAGGAATTTGCCAAGAATTTTTCCGGAGGTATGAAGAGAAGATTAAACATAGCCTGTGCCCTTGGTCATAATCCGGAGTTATTGATTTTTGATGAACCTACTGTAGGGATTGATCCACAGTCCAGAAATTTTATTTTGGATAAGATTAAGGAGTCAAACAAAAAAGGTGCTACGGTTATTTACATAAGCCATTATATGGAGGAAGTGGAAGCGATTTGTACCAGAATTGCGATTATGGACAATGGAAAGATTATTGCTTGTGGAACTAGTCAGGAGTTGAAAAAGCTGGTTAATAGTGGTGATGAAAATATCACTTTAGAAGAAGTATTCCTGACACTTACAGGTAAGAAACTGAGAGATTACGCGGAATAGTGAGGGATAGAGATGATTCGGTATTTGATAAAAAATAACTTTAAACTCATGTTTCGTAATACATGGAGTGTGGCAGTTATGCTACTGGGTCCCATATTGGTTATCGCTGTATTGTCCAGTGCATTTTCAGAGTTAATGAAGTCCTACGAAGGAGTAGATGAATTCACAGTAGGATACAGAATACAAGAAGCGACTGAAACGAATGTAATGATTGAAACTGCAAAAGTTGCCAGAGAGGAGGCGGGCATTCTTTTTTACGAATATCCGGAAGGTGAAATAAAGGATATTATGGAGAAGAATGGACTTGCAGGTTTTGTGGAGTTTTTGGATGATACATATGTAGTATATAAGAGTGCTGATTATGAAGTGGAAGGTATTACATTAGAATACTTTATGAATAAAGTGATGAACGCAGGTGTAAATGTATCTTTGCAGTTGCAGGAACAGACAGATATCGTATTGCCTGTGGAAGAATTGGAATTTATGCCGGCAGTTGATTCAATAGACTATTATGGGATTATTTATATTGTTTATTTTTGTTGGTGTGGAATGATATGTGCCACGGGAGTGCTTAGCAATGAAAAGAAATATGGAATTGTACGGAGATTTCAGGTTTCCAATATATCTGAGTCACAGAACTTTCTGGGAAAGTTTATTCCTATTACGTTGACTGTAACAGTTGGTATGGCGATTGCCACCGTAATTACTGTATTGCTCTATGACATACATTGGGGTAATCCACTTTTATCTATGTTCATTGTTTTTATGATGATAATAGCAGGAAACGCATTGGGTATGATGCTTTATAATATTTCAGACAGTTTGGTGATTACTATTATTATACAATTTACAATCGTGTGGTTTATGGGATTTTTTGGTGGCAGTTTTGAAACATATATGTTTTCCAGTATATCAGATACGCTGAAGCATTTGTCACCGATTTACCATGGCAATCGGGCTTTGATAGAACTTTCTTGCATGGGTGAGAGTAATTATGTAACAAGTGCAGTGTTGTATTCCGTGGCAATTACTGTGGTTTGTTCCATGATTGCTATATTGGCAGGTTACATTAGAAAGAGAGGTAGAACATGATAGCATTAGTGAAAACAAGTCTTAAATTGCTATTGAGAAACAAAGGATTTTTGTTTTTTCTAATAGTAACGCCGATATTATCAACATTTATTCTGAGTATAAAAATGGATCATACAGTGTATAGTGATGTTTCAGATAAAGAGGTTATTCTGGAGTTAAAGGACTATACCGAAAAAGCAGTTTATGTGGGAGACACATCTGCCTGCATTATAAAAGTATATGATGCTTCAAATTCTGAATTGTCGGAGTATGTTTTGAATCAAATGGCAGGAACAGGTATGTTTTCAATTTGTCGTGCGAATGTCAGCGGCTTGACAGAGGAAGAGGTAGATGAAAATGCAAAAGAAGCTGCATTTGATGATAGAGCGGGTATGTTGCTTTATCTAAAAGAAGACTTTAATGATGCTGTATTAGCTGGGAATTGGGAACAGGGTATAAAACTGTATGCTGTATCCGAAGATGAACGTCAGGAGCTTTTTGTAACGGAGCTTATAGATTTATTTGCCAGAATAAAGCAGGTGCAAAGTTTTGCAGGTGATGACATAACTGTGATATTAGAGATGCTTGCAGAAATTCAGGATCAGTTGCCTGAAAAGAAGGTTGTAAATTTTGCCGGTAAGGAAGCGGTTGAGTTAACAGAGAGGCAGATAAATCAACGGACGCAAATCGGTTATGCTTTCGCATTTATTACACTGGGATTTTTATTCTGTGGGGTATGTGTAGCACATTCTGTGATTGAAGAACATAATAATAAGGTGTTTACTAGAGTTATGCTGACTAAATTAAGTAGTAGAGATTATTTTATATCTAAATTTGTGGTTGCATTTGTAATCAGTGTGATGCAGACTTTGGTGCTTGCAGTATGTTTATTCTTTATTCCGGGATTGGATGTTGGAATGAGCATTATGAGTTTTCTGGTGATAATCTTCCTGTTGGGACTGATATTTAGCACCTTAAGTCTTTTGCTAGGAGTGGTTCTTGGGGACATAATGAGCTCCAACTACGCTGTGTTTGCAATTTGGAGTATATCTGCGTTACTGGCAGGTTTATACTTCCCTTTGGATGATACAACGAAGGCATTGAAAACACTCTCTTATCTTATGCCACAGAGATGGTTTATGGATGTATCAGAATTATTATTAGCAGGGGACAAAAGTGCCTATTCTATGGTATTGTGTGTTACAGTAGCCTACTTGATTGTTATTATCAGCGTAGGTGGTGTAGGACTTAAGGTAAAGAGGTACGAATAGAGAGGATAGGCGTATGGAAGAACAATTCAGGGAACATTATTTTGTCTTGCTTCGAATTGCATTATTGCTGTTACTGGAAATATATATTATTTTATCGCATTCAGTGTTGACAGGAGCATCCGTAAAGGTGCTCCTGATTCTTGCGTTATTTATTGGAGTGGTTGCAGGGAAGGAATTGGTGGGTCGGCGCTATCAGATTTTGTTTTTGGGGATAGCGTGGGTCTTTTGGTTTGTTATACTATTTATAGCAGGAACGACATTTGCTTTGTTAGGTGTTTACTTGTGTTATGAGATATTGACATATTTTAAACCACGCATATTTTGGTATTTTTTGCCGTTGGGTTTCGCTTTTGTGCATAGTGCAATAGGTAGTTCCGTGCAGTTGATGATAGCAGTTTTAATAGGACTTATTTACTGTCAGCATGATTTTGGGGTGGAATCCTACCGGAAACAGACAAAAGAAGATACGATTATGGAGCAGACGCTAAAGCATAGCATGAACCGAAGGGAACATGAAATGCAGGAGGAAGTTCGCAAGAGTTTTTTGATGGCAGAAAATCAAATGTTGGAAGAGAGAGCCGAGCTTTTTCAAACCTTGCATGATAAACTGGGGCATAACATTAACGGTTCGGTATATCAGCTAGAAGCAGTGAAAGTTTTGATGGAAAAAGAACCAGAAGCATCTAGGAAAATGGTACAGGCAGTAATTGACCAGTTGCGTAGTGGTATGGATGAGATTCGGGTAATTCTTAGAAAAGAGCGTCCGAAGAAGTATAAGCTTGCTGTATTACAATTGGAGAAATTGTGCGAAGATTGTAGGTTAAAAGGCGTAGAGGCAGAATTGATAACGGAAGGCGAATCAAAGGATATTCCGGAAAAGTATTTGGAAGTTATTTTGGACAATGCCTATGAAGCGGTATCCAATTCCATGAAATATGCGAAGTGTAGCAAAATAAAAATCAGTGTGCGTGTATTGAATCAAATGATACGTTGTAGTATATCTGATAATGGTGTTGGCTGCAAGGAAGTAATTGATGGAATGGGAATCTCAGGAATGAGAAAAAGAATGAGAGAGATTAATGGTATTCTGGATTTTGAAACAGAGGCAGGATTTACAATAAATATGTTGTTGCCGTTATAGGAAGGTGTGAGAGCATGGACAAGATAAAAATAATTATTGCGGATGATAGCGATTTTGTAAGAGATGGAATGCGTATTATACTGGATGTGGATGAAGATTTTGAAGTGATTGGCTGTGCCAGAAATGGTCGTGAGGCTATTGAACTTGCCAAAGAAAATGCCCCGGACATTTTTTTGATGGATATTCAGATGCCTGAAATGGATGGAATTGAGGCTACCAAGTATATTGTAGAAAACAATCTAGGGAAAGTTTTAATACTTACTACTTTCGATGATGATGAACTGGTACAGAATGCCCTGAAGAATGGCGCAAAGGGTTATCTGATTAAGAATCATACACCAGAACATTTAAAACAGATGATAAAATCTGTACATAACGGTACCGGTGTTATGGAAGAGGCAATCTTGGAGAGTCTGACGAAAAATGCAGATGCTAAAGCAAGCGGTTTTTGTGAAGATGGATATACTGCTCGGGAGATGGATATTATTAAGGCTGTGGCAGAGGGACTGTCCAATAAGGAAATTGCGAATCGACTTTTTATTACGGAAGGTACAGTAAAGAATTATATTACTTCTATTCTGGCAAAGGAAAACTTATCGCATCGTACTGCACTGGCGGTGTATTATCTGACTGGGAAGAAACAGGGATAGATATGTATGGTTAAGCCAAATGAATTTAGCAGGTGCGAGAAATCGCACCTGTTTTCTTATCATATAGAAAAATATTTTAAACTTATGCATGGCAATATATGTGGAATTATTTTTTTCTCTTTTAAGAAACACTTTATATTCTCTTTATGTTTTGGTAAAAATATGTTCAAATATATAATTTATCATAGAATAGCAATAAAACGAAAGTAGTGGTATAATCTCCGCATATGAAATAAACAACATGGATATATGAAAATGTATAAAATATGTATGAAAGTGTAGATGCCGGTTTATTGATGTATGTATTTGGCATTGACAACACCTAAAAAGAAAGAGGATAGCAATGAGCAGGGTTATTGGAATTGATTTGGGAACTACAAATAGCTGCGTGGCAGTATTAGAGGGTGAGCAGGCAACGATTATTACAAATTCAGAAGGAAACCGCACGACACCTTCGGTAGTAGCCATTACAAAGAGTGGTGACAGATTGGTGGGAGATGCTGCAAAAAGGCAGCTTACGGTAAATGTGGACAGGACGATTTCTTCGATAAAAAGAGAAATGGGCACATCCTATCGTAAAAAAATAGACGGTAAGGATTATTCGCCGCAGGAAATATCGGCGATTATACTTTCTAAGCTTAAAAGCGATGCCGAAGAATATTTGGGTGAATCGGTTACGGATGCCGTTATTACAGTACCGGCATATTTTGATGACAGTCAGCGGCAGGCTACAAAGGATGCAGGCAGAATAGCAGGCTTGAACGTTCTTCGTATTATCAATGAGCCGACGTCGGCGGCTCTTGCTTATGGTCTGGACAACGGACAGCCACAGAAAATACTTGTTTATGATTTAGGCGGAGGAACCTTCGATGTGTCCGTTATAGAAATAGGCGACCATGTGATAGAGGTTCTGGCAACGGCAGGTGACAACCATTTGGGCGGTGATGATTTTGACAACCGTCTTGTGGAATATGTAATTAAGACATTTAAAAAAGAAGAAAAGGTAAATCTGGAGAAGGATATAACTGCGGTTCAGCGAGTGAAGGAAGCATGTGAGAATGCAAAGAAGGAGCTCTCATTTTCCATGAATGCAAATATTAATCTTCCGTTTATAACGACGGTAAAAAATACCCCAAAGCATTTGGACATGCATGTTTCAAGGCAAAAATTTGATGAGCTTACTTTCGATTTGGTAGCCAGAACGGCAGAACCTGTCAATCAGGCACTTAGGGATGCAGGAATTTCAGCGAAGGAACTGGACAAGGTGCTGCTTGTAGGCGGTTCAACCAGAATACCGGCAGTTGTTGACAAAGTAAAACAGCTTACCGGAAAAGAGGTATCAAAGAAGCTGAATCCTGATGAGTGTGTTGCCATGGGTGCGGCTATCCAGGGTGGCAAGTTAGGCGGCGAGCTGATGGTTACGAATAAGGTAAATGACATTTTGCTTATGGATGTTACACCACTTTCACTTTCCATAGAAACATTGGGCGGCGTGGCAAATGTTATTATTCCCCGTAATTCTGCCATTCCGACAAGGGCATCAAAAATATTTACTACAGCAGGCAATTTTCAGCGTGATGTAGAGATAAAGGTATATCAGGGGGAACGAAAATTCACCAGAGATAATAAGCTTCTTGGTAACTTCAGACTAAGCGGAATCAAAAGAGCCATGGCAGGTGTGCCGCAGATAGAGGTTACATTTGATATGGATGCAAATGGTATTTTGAAGGTATCGGCAAAGGATTTGGGACGGGGAGTAGAGCAGCAGATTGTGATTACCTCAAGTACCAATCTGACAGAGGAAGAAATACAGCGTGCCAGAGAAGATGCCATGAAGTATGAAAATGATACGGCAAACAGCAAAGAGATACAGGATATCAGAAATGATGCAGAGGCTTATATATACAAGGTGGAGAATCTTCTTGCAGAAAAAGGCAGCAGACTTGATAAAAAAGAAGTGAAACGAATAAGACAGGATGCAGAGTTTTTAAAGAAGCTTGTCTGCAGAACGGATGTTAATAATATAACAACGATAGAAGCAGGCAAGATAAAAGAGGCATATAAAGAATTACAGGAATCGGCAGGCAAACTGGAGCTGATATAGTGCATAGGAGTGGAGGCAGATATGAAGGATAAATTATACAGGTTTATGAGGTCACGATACGGAAACGACCAGTTGTCGTCAATGCTCACATGGGGAGGATTGATATTTATGCTGCTGGATTGTTTTTTGAAGATAGGGATATTTTATTTTATAGGATTTGTATTATTTGTATATGGATATATTCGCATATTTTCAAAACAGTATGACAAGCGTGTCGCACAGAACAGATGGTATATGGAACATACAGCAGGAATACGGAATGTATTTAAGCGCCGTAAGAAACAGAAGGAGGCAGGCAAGGACTATAAGGTGTTTGTCTGTAATAAGTGCCAGCAGATGATACGCGTACCGAGAGGTAAGGGCAGGATAGAAATCAGATGTCCGAAATGTGGAAATAAATTTATCCGAAAGAGCTGACAACCGGCTTTAGGAGGTTATTGTGTTTGGCTATATTGTAACCAATCAGAAGGAACTGAAAATAAAAGATTTTGAACAATATCACAGATATTATTGTGGGTTGTGCAGGGCATTAAAAAAAAGACATGGTGCAAAAGGTCAGTTGTCGCTTAGCTATGATATGACATTTCTTGTTATTCTTCTGACCGGATTATACGAACCAGAGAATATATCAGGAACATCTTTATGTATTCCTCATCCGATAAAAAAGCACGAATATATTATGAATGATTATTCTGAATATGTAGCGGATATGAATGTGATTCTTACATACTATAAGTGTATGGATGACTGGCAGGATGAAAAGAAGCTGGCAAGAAAACTGTATGCCGATATGCTGATTTCCAGGAAAAGCCCTTTGCGTAAAAGGTATAGAGAAAAAACCGAAAACATAGCTGCCAGGCTGAAACAGATTTATGAGCTGGAGAAGGCAGAAAGTGATGACCTTGATGCGTTGTCAGGCTATTTCGGGGATGTAATGGCTGAGATCTGTGCCGTAAGGGATGACGAATGGGAAAGGACACTTAGAACATTGGGCTATTACTTAGGCAAATTTGTCTATATTCTTGATGCCTATGATGATATTGAAAGGGATATAAGGGATCAGTGTTTTAATCCGCTTATTTCCAGACTTGCAAAAGAACCTGTTAATGATATAAAATCAATCAGTACGGAAGATTGGCAGCATTTGGCGGATTGGACGAAAGAGGTTTTGATGCTGATGGCTGCAAATATGGCAAAAGAATTTGAGATGCTTCCGATTATACAAGATGTAGAAATACTTAGAAATATTATATATTCCGGAATATGGAATAGCTATTACAAAGTGACGGATAAGAGATGCAAGAAGGAGTAGCTTTATGTCTGACCCGTATGAGGTGCTGGGCCTTCCGAGAGGTGCCAGTGAAGAAGAAGTAAAAAAAGCATATAGAAAATTGAGCAGGAAGTATCATCCTGACGCAAATGTAAACAATCCCAATAAGGATAAAGCAGAGGAGAAATTTAAAGATATACAGCAGGCTTATAAGTCCATTATGAGTGGAGAGGCTGACAGAATGTCATATGACGGTATGGGTGGTTATGGCAGTACAGGCGGCTATGGCAGACAAGGCTCGTATGGTTCTTATGGCAATGGTGGATATGGAACCAATCGTGGAACGGATTACGAAGACCCGTTTGGGGGCTTTGGCGGGTTTGGACCATTTGGTTTCGGTGGATATCAGAGAAGAGAAGAATATGATGCAAATGATAAGGACAGCAGATATTTTCAGGCTGCAAAGAATTACCTTAGAAGCGGCAGCTATGAGGAAGCGAGGAATGTTCTTAATCAGATAGAAAATCATGATGGTAAATGGCATTACTACAGTGGGGTATGTAATGCAGGACTGGGAAATCAAATTAGGGCTCTTGAAATGTTACAGCGTGCCATGCAGCTTGAACCGGATAATCAGGAGTACAGGCAGGCATATGAACAGATCAAGAGCGGTGGACAGTGGTATATGGACAGAGGAACAGGTTATGGTATGGATATGCAGGGTGGCAGCAGGTGCTGCAATACATTCTGTAATATTTGTCTTCTGATGTCCTGCTGCGGCGGTGGATGTTATCCATTATATTGTTGTATGCCACGTGTATGATGTACTATTTTTGTCATCTTTTGTCCATTTTTTGGGTAGTTTCTACCAAAAATAAAGAGATGTATTGAGAAATGGACATTTTTTTGATAATATGGAACAGGATAAAATGCATAAAGTATCAATTTACCTATATTATTGATGCAATATTTTCAAGGAGGATAGAGTAAATGAAAATGTTAACAGACTTCGATAAGGAAGGCTTTAAGAAAGAAGTCATAACCAATGTTAAAACATTGTATCGAAAATCTATCGAAGAGGCTACACCACAGCAGGTTTTTCAGGCTGTAAGTTATGCAGTAAAAGATGATATCATTGACAGATGGATAGCTACACATAAGGAATATGAGAAGAAAAATGTAAAGACTGTTTACTATCTTTCAATGGAGTTCTTAATGGGTAGGGCATTAGGTAATAACCTTATTAATCTGACCTATTATGATGCAGTAAAGGAAGCCCTTGACGAGTTAGGTTTTGACCTGAACTTTATCGAGGATCAGGAGCCTGATGCCGCACTTGGTAACGGTGGTCTTGGTCGTCTTGCTGCTTGTTTCCTTGACTCACTTGCAACACTTGGTTATCCTGCATATGGTTGTGGTATCAGATATCGTTATGGTATGTTCAAGCAGGGTATTCAGGATGGTTATCAGCTGGAGATGCCTGATGACTGGTTAAAGGATGGAAATCCATTTGAGGTTAAGCGTGCAGAGTATGCTGTTGAGGTTAAGTTTGGCGGATATGTAAGAGTAGAAAACAGAGACGGAAAGAATTATTTTATACAGGATGGATATCAGTCAATACGTGCAGTACCATATGATTTGCCTGTTATCGGATATGGCAATAATGTAGTAAATACACTTCGTATATGGGATGCAGAGGCTATACAGGAATTCTGTCTGGATTCATTTGACAAGGGTGAATATCAGAAGGCTGTTGAGCAGGCGAACCTTGCAAAGACAATTGTTGAGGTACTTTATCCAAACGATAATCATTATGCAGGTAAGGAGCTGAGACTCAGACAGCAGTATTTCTTTATTTCAGCATCCGTACAGAGAGCAATCCTCAAATTTAAGGAGCTCAATAAAGACATTCACAAGCTTCCTGATAAGGTTACATTCCAGCTCAATGATACACATCCGACGGTTGCCGTAGCAGAGCTTATGAGAATCCTTATGGACGAGGAAGGTCTTGAGTGGGATGATGCATGGGATATCACTTGCAGAACATGTGCATATACCAACCATACAATTATGGCAGAGGCACTTGAGAAGTGGCCTATTGAGTTATTCTCAAGATTACTTCCACGTATCTACCAGATTGTAGAAGAGATAAACAGAAGATTTGTACTTAAGATACAGGAGATGTATCCGGGCAATCAGGATAAGGTTAAGAGCATGGCGATTCTTTACGATGGACAGGTTAAGATGGCACATCTTGCAATTGCCGGTTCTTATTCGGTAAACGGTGTTGCAGCGCTTCATACCGAGATATTAAAGAAGAGAGAGCTTAAAGACTTCTATGAGATGAGACCGGAGCAGTTCAACAACAAGACAAACGGTATTACTCAGAGACGTTTCTTATTACACGGTAATCCGCTTCTTGCAAACTGGATTACAGACAAGATTGGTGATGAATGGATTACAAAGCTTACACATCTGAAGAAGCTGAAAGTATATGTAAATGACGAGAAGTGTCAGCAGGAGTTCATGAACATCAAGTATCAGAACAAGATTCGTCTTGCAAATTATATTAAGGAGCATAACGGTATTGACGTAGACCCACGTTCCATATTTGACGTGCAGGTTAAGAGACTTCATGAGTATAAGAGACAGCTCCTCAATATTTTACATGTAATGCACCTTTACAACAGACTTAAGACCGAGCCTGAATTTGATATGTTCCCAAGAACATTTATCTTTGGTGCAAAGGCATCAGCAGGATATAAGAGAGCAAAGCTGATCATCAAGTTAATCAATTCCGTTGCAGACGTTGTAAATAACGATGAGTCTATTAACGGAAAGATTAAGGTTGTATTTATAGAGAACTACAGAGTATCAAATGCCGAGCTTATATTTGCAGCGGCAGATGTATCGGAGCAGATTTCAACAGCTTCAAGAGAGGCTTCCGGTACAGGTAACATGAAGTTCATGTTAAACGGTGCACCTACTCTTGGTACGATGGATGGAGCAAATGTAGAAATCGTTGAAGAGGTTGGCGAAGAGAATGCATTTATTTTCGGCCTTTCCGCTGATGAGGTTATGAAATATGAGCGTGAAGGCGGATATGAGCCAATGGATATCTACAACAACAATCAGGCTGTTCGTAGAGTTCTGACACAGCTTATCGACGGAACTTTTGCCCCGGATGACCCTGACAGATTCAGAGACCTCTATGACTCACTTATAAAAGAGGATGTATACTTCATTCTTAAGGACTTCGATTCATATGCAGAGGCACAGCTTCGTGTTGATGAAGCGTACAGAGATGAGAAGAGATGGGCTAAGATGGCTATGATAAATACAACATACGCAGGCAAGTTCTCATCAGACAGAACGATTGAAGAGTATGCTAAGGAAATCTGGAACCTCAAAAAGGTTAAGGTAACATTATAAATTATAGGTTTCATTAAAAAACCTCCATAAATATATATTGCTTTACAAAACATTTGTGCTTGGTAAATCGATATATATTATGGAGGCTTTTTTATATTTTCTAATCTTCTTTATTTTGCTTTGATGCTTTAACGGTAGACCATATAATCGTTGCTGTTAATGCCGCTATAAAGATTACTAATGCAATCCAGATGCCTTTTACGGTTTGAAAGCAGCTGGTTATGGTAATATATAGTGCAAATAAGGCTATTTCCAGTTCAACCAAATATATCATGGTATATATGGTTGTATATACTTTATCAGAATTTTTTTCGTTTACTTTAAATGGCACATTAAATGACTCCTCAGGACATCGGTGCGCAACAAGGCTTATAATGCCAAGACAGAAGGTCATGATAACAGGCATTAGAAGCAGCGTGGTTGGTGCGCCGTATCCGTCTGCTTCGCCTGCAGCATTAAAATGGATAGCAATTTTTGACGGAAGTGTATGGATGCCATAGATGGCAACAGCATATGAAGCAACAATCATAAGCCATGCAGCCATTTCGATTATTTTATGTGTTTTTGTATATATTTTCATAGAGAATCCCCCAATCCTGCAAAAGCAGATAATATGTTACCAAAGTTTCATTATCTGAATTTCTATGTGAAGTCTTTCAATTAACAATATACTGTTTTTACTATTATATCTTATGCGGAAAATAAATAAAATTAAAATTTCATCCGTTTTGTGGATTAACGGTTTCAAATTCCTTCAATATCAGGCAAAAAATAGTATGTGTGTCGTCGTCAAATGTTTTTTCACCATAGAATTATATCTGGTAAAAGAAAACATGTAATGCTATAATAAAATATATTGTAAAAGAACAGATAAATAAAAAGGAAAGTGAGGGAGAATATGAAGAAGCTATCAAGCAGGATATTGGCAATGCTGATGGCAGTTGCCATGGTTATTTCAATTATTGCAATCGTGCCGCAAATGCCGGTTTCGGCAGCCGGAAAAAAGACACCTGTGGCAGTTCATGGAAGGTTGTCGGTAAAAGGTGCAGACCTTGTGGACAGTAAGGGAAAGAAATTCCAGTTAAGGGGCGTCAGCACACATGGAATTAACTGGGATGTGGGGCAGCCATATGTGAATAAGGCGGCATTTAAAACACTTCGTGACGACTGGGGTGTCAATGCCATAAGGCTTGCCATGTATACCTCCGAGTATAATGGATATTGTGCAGGCGGCAATAAAGCAAATCTGAGAAAATTGATTGATAAGGGTGTTCGATATGCTACCGAGCTTGGCATGTATGTAATCATTGACTGGCATATTTTAAGTGACGGAAATCCTAAGACCAATATGTCTGAGGCAAAGAAATTTTTTAATCTCATGTCAAAGAGGTATAAAAAAAATAAAAATGTCATATATGAGATTTGTAATGAGCCAAACGGCTGCGACTGGTCAACGATTAAGTCATATGCCACACAGATTATTAAAACAATCCGTAAAAATGACAAGAAAGCAGTCATTATTGTAGGAACACCTACATGGTGCCAGCTTGGTTCGGACGGAACACATAATGAAGTGGCAGACAGTCCGATAAAAGGACAGAAGAATATTATGTATTCCCTTCATTTCTATGCAAATGAGTGGGCACATAGTGAGTATCTTCCGGCAAAGGTAGATTATGCCAGAAAGAAAAAGCTTCCAATTATTGTTTCGGAATTTGGTTTATCCGCGGCAAATGGTGATGGCGGAATCAACAAAACGCAGGCAAATAAATGGTTTAAGAAGCTGGATAAATACAATATCAGCTATTTTTGCTGGAGCTTAAGCAACAAAAATGAATCGGCTTCATTGCTGAAGTCAGGCACGACAAAAAAGAGCAAATGGAAAACCTCTGATTTATCGGCAGCAGGTCAGTACATAAGGAAAAAGTACAGAGCCAGAAAGAAGAAGCTGGGAAGTAAGGCATAAAAGGCAATAGCGGTTAAGCGTTTTTAAAAAACAGATAAAAAACTCCCGAATCCTAATTCGGGAGTTTTTTCATATAGAAAGTATTTTTATTAAACATAAATTATTCTAATTAAATATTAAACTACTTACTGAACAATGCAAACATTAATAGCTCTTACTTTATTTGCATCCTTAGGGTCAGCCTCTGTGTCAAATGTTACCTTCTGACCTTCAACAAGTGTCTTGTAGCCATCAGCTACGATAGATGAGAAATGTACGAATACATCATTTCCGCCATTATCATCTGAAATAAATCCATATCCTTTTTCTGAGTTAAACCATTTTACTGTACCGTTATTCATTTGGGTACCTCCTTAAAAATTTTTGTACCCAATGAAAACAAAGCATTTATATTATTGAAAACAAAAAACATAGTTAATCTTGAATACGTATTAATATTAGTACGAAAGCGGTTGTTTGTCAAGAAACCATATCTGCGGATAGCGTAAATGCAGGAATAAGGATACTGCTGTTTACAGTTTTTATAATTACCCTATGAGAATTATTACAGCTATTATATATTTTCCATAAAATTTGTTAAACCACCAAAAACAGGTTTAAAATGCGGGAATTTTATGGTATTATAAAGAAAAATTAATGTAAAACAAGACAAGCTTAAAAAAATGCTATATGGCAGGACATATAGTATTCTTTTAAGCTTATGTTGTTTTAGTCTTTAGGAGCAGAGAGAGGAGAGATTTTATGAAGAAGAGAGTTATCAGTTTTCTGCTGTCGTTCATTATGATTGTCACACTTGTAAGCTCTGACTTACAAATACTCGGCAAGGAGAGTGATAAGCCCCAGGCAACAACACAGGCTAATATCACGGAGGATAGCAGTACAGAAGCCGTTTCTACAGAGGATGACAGCACAGAAGCCGTTTCTACAGGGGATGACAATACAGAAGCCGTTTCTACAGGGGATAACAATACAGAAGCCGCTTCTACGGAGGATGACAACACAGAAGCTGTCTCTACGGAGAATGGCAACACAGAAGCTGTCTCCACAGAGGATGCCTCCGAAGAGAGCAGTTCTACGGAAGAAGCCGAAAACTTCACCATGGACAGCGATGCCACAAACAGCTATGAAGGGATCGGTGCGGAGGCAGACGGATTATTCCTGCTTGCAGCTTCCGATATAGAGGAAGGCTATGCTGATTATTCAGATTACCTGACAAATCATACCATACTCGTAGATGGAACGCCTTATAATGGAACGGACAGGCTTAATCCGACTTCAAGCTTTACGCAGCATCTTGAATTTACACTTTCAAGAAAGGATATGAAGGCTAATGGAATCAGGTATTATTTCCCTATGCCTGAAAATATATCAATAGGAAATGTAGGAAGCGCAACAAAGCAGATTCCCCTTTACAATACGATAGGGCGAATAATAGGCGTGTACTTTATAAAGAATGATGTGATATATGTAACCTTTCCGGGTTATTATGAGAAAGTTACAGCCTATTTTAACCTTAACGCGAGCTGGGAAGGAATAGACAATAAATCAAATACAGAGATTGAATGGCCGGGTGAAAAGGAAAAGGTATACTTTGATTTATCAGCCTTAAATATTTCAAAGGCTATCTCTTCATTTAGGCAGGATGAGGAAGGAAATACCTATGCCGTTTTCACAGTCAGAATCAGCCCTAAAAGGGAGGATTTAGCCTTAACTGATGTTAAGTTTGAAGACAAATATGTATCAAGCGCTATTGTTCTTGCAAAGGATTACTATACCGACACAAATGGGAACAAGAAGGATATACAAATCAAGACATACCGCTCAGACGGAAGTCTTACCGATACAAGCTGGTATTCATATTCGGATGTTGCGGTAACATCAGGAACAACAACAAATATGACAATTACAGGTCTGACAATACCTTCAAACGGCTATGTAACGGTACAGTATGCGGTTAAGGTAGATAATGATGCGTATATGAAGCTGAATTCAAAAGGAACAAACGCCACATACGATAACACAGCCAAAGCCTCCTATAATGTCTATAATGATGACGGAACGATCAATGATACCTTAAGCGCATCGGTAAAGAAAGAGGGAAGCTATGGTACGGCAACAAAATGGATATACAAGTCTGTCGGTACGGGAGTATATACGAATGATAAGACGAACCTTGTAGTTCCATATACGGTAGGTATAAACAGAGACCGTTTGTACAGTCTTGGCGGTTCGGTGGTACATGATTCCATAACACAATATGACAAAACATGGACGGTAACTTATGATATGACCTCTAACCCAACAGTAGCAATAACGGACAAGAACGGAGGTTCTGACAGAACCTTGGAGTGGAGGGTTCTGCCTGATGAGCTGTACGCAGATTTTGTAAAAGTCATTAACAGGACATCAAAAGCTACAGCCATGGAGAATATTCTTACAGGAACCGGTGATTATGCAGCCTTAAGGGAAAAGCTTAAGACAGAGCTTGGTGTATCTGAACTTACAAATGAAATAGTCAGCACATATTTATTTACTGACAGTAAGGCATGTGACTTCTCATGGATAGTACCGCTTGATGAAATGCCGACCCACTATATGCTTCATTATAATACACTTGTACCATCAAAATGTGGAGGTAACAGCAATTCTGCTTCCATGTGGTATACGGAATATGAAGCTAGACCGGGAGGACCGGGAAGTGAGGGAATATACTATGATAATCCTTATGCAAAGGTAATGGAGATAGATAAGTCAAATGACGGTGTATATGAGGACGGAAAGGGTAACTATTTCGTGGACTGGCATATCAGCATTACTGTGCCTGCCGGTTCCAGTTTCGACCATATAATGTTGTGTGACGATTTGCCGGAGTATTATGTGAGTAGTTTGAGATTGAATAACCCACGTACATTAACTAAGTATGTTTATGACTGGCTTTGCGGGGTAAGTGAGGATGAATTAAAACAATATAAGCGTTCAGGCAGTTCTGAGAAAGACAGAGAGCTGGCATGGAATCTGTCAGATAAGATATTTACAGTAACGGCAGACAGTACAGATCCTGAGATACAGAATGTTGTTAATAATCTAAAAGGGCAACCTATACAGGATAAGGATCTTTTATGGTCTGGTGTTGTTGAGTCGCAATATAATTATTCGGCAAAGTATGGAAAAACGACGGTTGGTTCTAAAGGAATAAGCTCAAATCACATAGGCTGTTATAACAACGAATATTATTTTAGAGAAGCAGGGCAGATTAAAAACGGAACAGAATCAGGATCATACACGAATCTTTATTTTTATTTAGACAAGCTGCCTTTATCAGATAAGGACTATACAATAAATATAGATTACACACTTCAGGTTAATCCGCTGCTGGTAGAAGAGCTGCCGAATCTGCTTGGTAGCAGAGATTATATTACGCTCACAAATAGGGTAAAGGCATATCAGATGCTGGATCCGGAATACACAAATCTGCCTCGCAGATTAGACAGTGACTCTAAATTTAGGCGTATAGGCATGGCATCAGCTTCTTACCAAATAGGCAAAAAGGACATAGATGCCAACATACTTAAGGATGTAACAGGATATGATGAAGAAAGTAAGGTAATAGACTATACCGTCAGGATTAATCCGCTTGAAAGTATAGCATCAGCCCACACGGAGTATCAGTTAGAAGATATCATATCCTTTACAGGGGCAACATATAATAAAGACTCCTTTGTTCTTAAGGATGGGGAAGGAGAGGTTATCTGGAGTACGGATACAGATGTTACAGTGGCTGAAAAGTATAAGGATTATGCAGGATATATAAAGCTTGCCATAGATAATAAGACTGATGGAAGCAGCTCCTTTGTGATAACCCTTGACAATACAGCAGGGACATTTGACGGGGTGGACGGTAAGCTCCTTCGCATGGACTTAGACTATTCCGTTGAGGCACCTACATATGAAACCTGCTCAGAGCTTCAGAACACCGTAAACCTTATCCGGTATGAGAAGGTATCGGGGTCTGAAAAGAATGCCAAGATTATAGAAGGAAGCGCTACAAACAGCTTTACCTATGATAAGGCGCTTGATAAAGAACAGACAGTAGAGCCTACTCCTGAGAATAATTATAAAGCCTCCTTTGAGGTACTCACCAATTTAAGGTCAGGGTATGCGGCTGAGCTTGGGCTTCTGAATCCGGGAGATACATTTACCATTAAGGATAAGCTCAGCAGTAACTTAATGCTTGATATAGACAGTATCAAGGTGCTGTATTTTGATACAGTAACGGAAACCTATAAGGATTTGGATATGGATTCCTATGATCTAAGATATGACAAGGATACCAATTCCATCTATGCAACAATAACCATACAAAATGGTGCGAATATATATAAGCTTTCATATGATGTTCATGTAAAAATAGATTTTTCTATTCAGAGTTGGTACGATACGCCAACGACTAATATTAATCTTTATAGTAATGAGGCATCTATATTAAATTCGTCTGTTGAGTCGGATATTATATCTGATGGAGTACGTGTACAGACCTATAATCAGGGCGCTGATGCTACCCTGTATAAGATTAGATTTGTAAAGTATGACGGCAATAACCTGAATAAGAGACTTGGGGCAGCGTTTTATCTGTATTACTGGGATAGGACATCCCGTTCATGGAAACAGCTTGTACAGGACTCCGGAGATATATTTAGAACGGACCCTGCTACAGGAATACTTACCTTAAGCAATGATTTATGCAGTTTGCAGCAAGAACAGCTTATAACAAAGAACACATGGTATAAGCTGGTGGAGGTGAAGTCACCTACCGGCTATATGCTTGAAGAAAACCCGATATACTACTATACAACAGAAACAGGGGAATCGGATTCATACATACCTAGCGGAAGTAATATAAAAGACTATACAGTAGTTACCATAGGACAGGAAGAGCCGAATGAGCTTTATATACCGAACGAGAAGCTCAACTTTAGGCTTTCGAAGGTGGATGCTATTGATAACAGCATCCTTCTTTCAGGAGCTGAATTTGCGGTATATTCAGATGAAGCCTGTACCAATCATGTACAGACATTAATGCAGGATGGAAATATGTACATGGCATCAGACCTTGATATAGGGGATGGAGATATCAGTTATTACCTTAAAGAGACAAAGAGTCCGAAAGGCTATAAGCTTAATGAAACAGTATATGAGGTTCGGGTTGAGGATGCCGTACTTAAGTACATAAAGAGCCTTGACGGTACCGATACCTTAAAGCTTGATGCAGAGAGGATATCATATCTGTTCGGGAATGATTCCATATATGGTAAGCTGAAGCTTTCAAAGAGGGTATCATTTTATAGTAGCAGCGATACAGAAAAGGACGAAGCGTTCGCATTTAGTATTGTATTTAGAGATGAGAATGGTGTGGAAATAGAGGATGCTCTTCCATATGAATTTACAGATGAGACCGGAACAGTTACAGCAGGCAGTTATTATAGTGGTGATGTTATATACCTTAAGCAGAAAGAAGCTCTTTACTTTACAAAGCTGGAGGAAGGTACATCCTATAGGATAACAGAGACGTCGGATATTAATTATAAACCGGAAATAACGGTTACTGATACGGCGGGAACGGACAGTAAGCGTTCGTATAGCGGAACTGAGGCAACAGGTACCATAGAAGGCGAAGAGGCAGATAATGTAAGCTATAATAACAAGTACTACAGTAATCTTACTGTTAGAAAATCCGTTATATCAGACGAGGACCTTACCATTCCTGACGGCTTTACGATTTCGGTATATAAGAGTAATAAAAGGAACCTGTATGCCAAGGGAAGATATGATGCCGCACAGGGTATATTTACAGAGGTATATACAGAAGACGGAATGGAATTTGTCGGCTTGGAAGACGGATATACAATTAGAGGAATGCAATATGGCAATGTATATTGTTATATCAAAGAAGAGAATGCAGATATAACGGGATATGACTATACAGTAGCTGCTTCCCAAGGCACTCTTCAGCCTGATAAGTCAATCTATACAAATGTGTATAAAAATACAGTGATAACATTAACCAATACATATACAAGAAGCAGTGATGCATATGCGAAGCTTGAGGCACGTAAACGCTTAGACGGAAGAGATTTGAAGCCGGGAGATTTTACATTTGCCCTTTACGATGATGAAGACGAATTGATAGAAGAGGTAACAAACGGTCAGTATGGAGTAATTAAATTTTCACCTCTGACATATTCGGAAGCAGGCACCTACAATTACACCATAAAGGAAGTCGTGCCGCAGGAGGCAGTCCTTAATGATGATGGTAAATATACCTGCAATAGTGTTACCTATACGAATGATGTAATTGATGTTACGGTTGAGGTATCATACGACAATGACAATCATCTTACAGCAGACGTTGCCTACAGTATAAACGGTGCGGAGAGTAATACATTTGTTAATACCTATAAGGCGTCAGGCAGGGCGACTGTTACAGGCAGAAAGGTACTTATCGGAAGAAGCATAGGAGCGGATGAATTTACCTTTAGCATCAGAAATGCAGATGGAGAAATTGTATCAACAGGTAAGGCAGATGCGGCAGGAGAAATTACATTTACCGACATCCTCTATGATGAAAGTGATATAGGAAAGACCTATACCTATACCGTAACGGAGGATAACACTGCTATACCGGGTATTGTTTATAGCGAGGAAAGTTATACGGTGAAGGTCAGTGTAAAGGATAATCGGGACGGAACTCTTGCTGTTGCTACATCGTATGGTGGAGCTGCTGAATCTAATATTGTATTTAACAATAACTACAAGGTTGAAAAGAAAGTAGTATTTACGGCGCTTAAGAGCCTTGAGGGCAGGGACTTAACGAAAGGACAGTTTAATTTCAGGATACTTGATGAACAGAATGAAGCTGTTGCAACCGGCACAAATGATGCGGACGGCAATATCATATTTAGCGGCATTACATACTATGTGAACGGAACAGAAAACAACATGGGAAGCCATACCTATAAGATCGTTGAAATTGATGATGCCGCGGCCGGTTATACATATGACAGCACAGCCTATAACATAACGGTAACAGCTACAGATAACAAAAACGGTGCAATAGACATTGAGGTAACAGGAGCAACCCTTGTTTCGGATACAGACGGTGCAGTGACCTATAAGATAGAACCTGAAGCAGGAAGAGAGGCGAACTTTATCAACAGCTACAGCGCATCAGGTGGTATCACCTTTGCAGGAACCAAGACTGTAGAAAATCTTGATAAGATGCTTAAGAACAATAAGCTTGAAAAAGGAGAATTTACATTTACGGTTACGGAAAAGGTCGGTAACAGGGATAAGGTAGTTGCTACAGGTGAAAATGATGCAAATGGAAGCATAGTATTTACAAGAATAAACTATAACCAGGAAGACATAGGCACCCATATCTATACCATTACGGAGGATGAGGATCATAAGGTATCAAATATCCTTTATGATGAAGAGGCTGTTACGGTAATGGTAGAGGTAAGTGATGCAGGGGATGGCACGGTTACTGCCACAGCGAAATACATAAAAGCCGAGAAGAAGCTTAAGCAGGCGGAATTTACCAATTCATCAACAGAGATAAGCGTGTTAAAGACAGATGAGAAGGGAAATCCGTTAGTAGATGCAGAGCTTTGCATATATGATGAAAAGGGAGAGCCTGTGACAACCATTACCTCAACAGAAGAGCTACAGGTTATATACGGACTTGACACAGGGACAACATATACGTTAAGAGAGCTTAAAGCACCGACAGGCTATAAGACGGCTTCCGATATACGCTTTAAACTGAAAGCGGACGGAACGCTTATAGTAGACGGAAATGAAGTAGAATACATACAGATGGTGGATGAGAAGCTTACAATCACCGAAACAGATACAGGTGATAACAGCAATTATCTGCTTGCCATGATATTACTGGTTATTTCTGTATTTGGAGCGGGTATTCTGTCAGTTTACAGGAAAAAGGCAATATGGAATTAGTCGGAATATCCTGAATAACGAAAAGCCGGACTATATTTGATGTAAAAGTCAGATATAGTCCGGCTTTTCATTTACAGACTGCTGATAGCCAGAATCGGTTTTATCATTTGTACCTGTGCGTTTTAAATGCGAATCCCAATGAATAAAATGTATTGGACATGAATTAGTGCAGAGGAACATATAATGATAGGAGATAGGAAGTTTTGACAGGCATAAAAGGAGGAAACATGGTGAGTAACAGATTTGCGGCCGTAATAATTGGAATATTTGTATTATTTGCTATTCCTTATGTCACTACCTGTATTGTTCAGGGAAAGAACAACCAGAAGCGGCAGAATATAAAATCGGTAAAAAGCGGTATGAATGTGTGCATATCGGATGGTGAAGAATATGAGCTGATAGATGTAGAGGAATATATCGTATATGCCCTTGCCGGTAAAGCAGATGTAACATGGAATGATGAAATGCTGAAGACAATGGCAGTTATATTCAGAACTTCCATATACTATGAAATGGAACACCAGCTTGTAACGGGCTCAGAAAAAGGAAGGAATATTATCAATGAAGAGGATTTATATGAAATAAGATACAGCAAAGCGGAGCTGAAAGAGAAATTGGGTAGTGATTACAATCGCTTTATGGAACGTGTATATGACGCTGTTCTTCTGACGGGTGGACAGACTATTACATATCAGGGAGAATTCATTATGCCGGTGTATCATAGCATCAGTATAGGGCATACCATATCGGCAAATGAACTATACGGTGTGGATATACCGTATCTTCGTAATGTGGATAGCAGTGCAGATATAGAGGCAGAGAATTTTACCGAAATAGTGATATATAGTGAAAACAGAATAAAAAAGGAATTTCAGGAGAAAGGTTTTCTTGATATATGGCAGGAAGAAATAAGCGACGAGAATGCGGAACAGAATCAAAAATCTGACGGGGAGACGGAGTACCCTGAAAATGAATTTAAAATTGTAGAAGCAACGGAATCGGGCTTTGCAAAAAAAATAAATGTGTTTGGTCAGGTGGTGGATGGCAAAACATTTTCAAAGGTATTGAATCTTTCTTCAACAAACGTACATATAGACAAAGTAGATAGTGGGTATAGGGTTATTGCCATAGGAAGAGGAAATAGTATGGGGCTGTCATTATACGGAGCGACTGCATTTGCTCAAAATGGTATGACATATGATGAAATTATTGATTACTATTATACCGATGTAGAAATTTCAAATTTTAAATAGATTAAAAAGAAATATCACCAAAATGAATACATACATATTTTTCCGTCCATAATATGTATGAGGTGATGAACATGAAGAAATTTTTTAGTGTTATAAAGAGAAACCTTTTTTATATTTCGCTTATTGCAGGTATGGCGGTATTAGTTGCGATGGTTACTCTCTATAATATGAAGATGGAGTCAAAGGATAAGAATAATGAAGTAGCAACAGAAGAGGCAAATGTGGGAGATAAGCAGAACGCAAATAAGCAGACTGCTGATGAAATTCAGGAAACGATAAGTGGAAAGAATAAAAGCACTACAGAAGCTACAAAAACAGAAAGTACGACAGAAAATACAGGAGATGATACGGAAGATGGTGATACGACAGAAGCCGATACAGAAGAAAGCCAGCTCACATATGACGGAAATGAAAGCATTTCATGGCCTATAACAGGAAATGTTATTATTCCGTATAGTATGGATACAACCGTTTATTTTGAAACCTTAAGCGAGTATAAATGCAGCCCTGCCATGGTAATCGAAGCAAAGGAAGGGGACGAGGTAAAAGCGGTATATAAAGGAAAGGTTGCTGAGGTATCCAGCAATGAAGAAATAGGAAATTATCTTGTGCTTGACCTTGGAAACGGATATATGGTAACTTACGGACAGCTTCAGGATGTCGATGTTGCACTTGGTGATATTGTTGAGATGGGAGCATCTGTCGGAACAATAGCAGCACCTAGCAGATACTATACGGAAGAAGGTCCAAATCTCTATTTTAAGGTTACGAAGGACAATAATCCGGTTGACCCAATGCTTCTTATTGATTAAGACATCCGCCGGAAAAAATAGGATACATGTTGTTATTATAACAAAAAGATTAATATTCAAGATAAACAGCCGGATATCATGCGGAACATAAAAGTCTTATGCCCCGCATGATATCCGGCTGTTTATCATATATCAGACAGTATTATAATATTTAGGATATCTATTTTATTTCCTTTTTGTTAAATACGGTAATGGATAATACAAATGGTATTATAAACACTACTGCCGCAACACACAGACTTCTTGTTATAATATTACCTTCAATGCCTCTGAAAGAGAGTTGATTTAAACATGTTGTCGGCATATATAAATATGCAATCCATAGCGCCTTTACATCATCAAATATTGAGCTAAGCAGCATAAATCCGTTTGGAAGAAAAGCAATCATAACGGCATATATACCGCACCACAAAAGGTCTGTGGAGAAGAACATGCACAATGAGGATGCCATCGTCTGTCCCGCAATAATGAGCGGCAGCATCAGTACAAATCTGAGGAGATATTCCTGATACAGCGCTGATGTCAGACTACCGTCATTCTTAAAGCAAATGTAATTTGTCAGTATAAAGGCACCTGATACAATAACGATGCCGATAAAAAGCAGAAGAAAATTGACGATACATTTACCGATAAATATTGTGTTTCGGTTGATGCCAAATGACACACAGTTCTTCATTGTGTTGTTACGCCATTCGCCGGAGAACCCGATATCCGTTGTAAATATAATCATGTACCAGATAATACTAGACATCATATACAGTCCTGCCATCAGAAGGTCGGCACCTTCTATGGAAAATGAAATATGCATGACATTCTGTGAATACCATACGGCAAGGTTAATCAAAACAGCGACTACGGTACATAAAATGAGTAATACATATGGATATGCACGGTGGGTTATTTTATAAAATTCACTTCTCAAATAACTACTCAATAGAAGCACCTCCTAACAGCTGGATGAAATAATCCTCAAGCGTAGTTTTTACAATTTCCAGAGAATATAAATCATAGCCGGATTTTACTACGAAACGGCTTATTTTCTCTGAAGGTGATATGTCGATATCAGGTATCATAATGCATCTGTCATCCATAGAGTAATAGGCACTGGCGTTTATGTTTTCAGCTATTGCAGCAGCGACGGCTTCATCATTATTTGTAGAAAGTTTTATATAGCTTTTTTCGATATCTTCAAGCTCGGAAGCAGTCAGCTCTTTTAAAATGACACCGTGGTCGATAAAACCATAGCAGGTTGCCATATTTGCCAGCTCGGACAGAATGTGTGAGGAAATAATAATCGTCAGTCCTTTTTCCCTATTGAGCTTTAACATCAGCTTTCTCATTTCGACAATGCCGGCAGGGTCAAGACCGTTTATCGGTTCGTCAAGTATTAGAAATTCAGGCTCGTGCATCAGAGCCAGGGCGATGCCGAGACGCTGCTTCATACCGAGAGAATAATTTTTAAATTTTTTATTTCTTGCTTCATAAAGACCGGTATCCTTCAAAATACGTTCGATTATGGATTTGTCCTTTATATTACGCTGAATCCTGTAATATTCAAGATTTTGAACAGCAGAGAAAAAGGGATAAAAAGCAGGTGTTTCTATAATTGCACCGGTTCTGTGGCGTGCCTTGTTAAGCGCTTGCCTGCCTGTCTCTCCGAACATTTCGATATGTCCATAATCAGGTGCATTCTGACCGGTAAATAGACGAAGCAGGGTTGTCTTGCCTGCACCGTTTTTGCCTACGAGAGCATAGATATCCCCTTTCTTGACCTGCATATTTATTTTATCGAGAGCAGCATGATTGCCGTAAAGAACTTCTACGTCAACAGCCTTTGCAATGATCTCGCTCATATGTCCTCCTCGTCTTACTATTTATAAAAAGATGGAGTGCCGAATGTTAGCACCCCATCTTTTATATCGTATGATTTGTTTTGGGATTAACCCATTACAACCTCAACCTTATGTGTCTGACCGTCACCAAATACAGGAAGAACATTACCCTCGATGGCATTGCCGTCAACGGTTACGCTCTTAACACCCTTATTAACATGGTCAGGATTAGAAACCTTAATGTCATATGTTGCTCCACGGAACTGACGTGATGCTGTAAGGCCATCCCACTCAGCCGGAATGGAAGGGTCAATCTTAAGACCGTCAAAATCAGGCTGTACACCTAAGATATACTGTGAAATAGCTACCATATTCCATGCAGCCGTACCTGTAAGCCATGAGTTCTTACCCTCGCCAAATCTGCTTGCATCCTTACCGGCTATCATCTGACCGTATACATAAGGCTCTGTCTTATGGAGGTCTGAAATCTCCTCATTGAAAGCAGGTGCAATCTTGCTGTAATATTCAAATGCCTTGTCACCACGTCCGGCATAAGCCTCAGCACAGATAATCCATGCATTGTTGTGTGTGAAGATACCGGCATTTTCCTTATATCCGCCAGGATATGTTGAAATCTCGCCATACTGGATGTAGTATTTTGTAAATGCAGGATTGTTCAGCACAAGTCCATACTTTGTATTCAAATATTTGTCAATAGAATTAAGCGTCTTAATATCAGCGCCCTCGTCTTTGCCAATTTCTGACATAACGGCAAATCCCTGTGGCTCAATGAAGATTTTACCCTCTTCACATTCCTTTGAACCCATCTTTTCGCCCTTTGAATCATATGCTCGAATGAACCAGTCACCGTCAAATGCTGAGTCCATAACATTCTTCTTCATCTTATCAATCTCTGCCTGAGCAGCAGCAGCTTCATCATTAAGACCTAAATGCTTCAGAATCTCAACGTAGTTAGGACCTACATATGTAAAGAGTGTAGCAACCATAACGGACTCGGCAATCTTGGAGTAGCCGCCTTCCTTGGCAAACATCGGATTTGTATATGTCTGGAAGCTTTCACCCGGCTGGTCTGAATAGCATGAGAGGTTGATACAGTCATTCCAGTCAGCACGCATAGCAAGTGGAAGTCCGTGAGGACCGACATTGTTTACAATGTGATAGAAGGATACCTTAAGGTGGTCAAGCATAGGCTTAGCCGCTGTATCATCATTGTCATATGGAACCATCTCGTCAAGGATTGTCCAGTCGCCTGTTTCCTTAATATAGGCAGAAACAGAAAGAATCATCCACAACGGGTCATCAGAGAAATCACCGCCGATATCAGAATTACCTTTCTTTGTAAGAGGCTGGTACTGGTGATAGCATCCGCCGTCAGGAAGCTGTGTGGAAGCAAGGTCGATAAGTCTTTCTCTTGCACGCTCCGGAATCTGATGAACGAAACCGAGAATATCCTGATTGGAATCTCTGAATCCCATTCCTCTTCCGATACCTGACTCAAAGTATGAAGCTGAACGTGAGAGATTAAAGGTAACCATACACTGATACTGATTCCAGATATTAACCATACGGTTAACTTTGTCATCAGGTGTATCAACATTCAGAATGCCAAGAAGCTTAGACCATGTAGCCTTCAGCTCTTCCATACCTGCGGCAACCTTCTCAGGGGTGTTATATTGATCAATCATGGCAAGAGCAATCTCTTTGTTAATTGTTTCGCCATCTGCCTCAAACTTCTTGTCAACAGGATTCTCAACATAACCAAGGACATAAATTAAAGTCTTGGTTTCACCCGGAGCAAGAGTAATCTCTTTGTAGTGTGAAGCAATAGGTGACCATCCGTCTGCAAATGAGTTGCATGCCTGTCCGGCTGTAACTGCCTGTGGGTCACCAAAACCATTGTAAAGTCCAATGAACGAATCACGGTCCGTATCATATCCGTCGATATCATCATTTACGGTGTAGAATGCATAGTGATTACGTCTGTCTCTGTACTCGGTCTTGTGGTAGATGGTAGAACCGACAACCTCAACACGACCTGTGCTGAAGTTTCTCTGGAAGTTTGTACAGTCGTCCTGAGCATCCCATAAACACCATTCAAGGAATGAGAACAGTTTAAAGGTCTTAGAAGCTGAACCTTCATTTGTAAGAACAACCTGCTGAACCTCACCTGTATAATTCTGAGGAACAAAGAACGTTACCTCTGCCTTCAAATCATTTTTCTTACCTGTAATAATTGTGTAACCCATACCGTGACGGCACTCATATGAATCAAGCTCAGTCTTAACAGGAGACCAGCCCGGATTCCAAATGGTACCATTATCGTTAATATAAAAATAACGGCCACCCATATCTACAGGCACGTTGTTGTAACGATATCTTGTAATTCTACGAAGACGGGCATCCTTGTAGAATGAATAACCTCCTGCAGTATTAGAAATTAGTGAAAAGAAATCCTGTGTTCCAAGGTAGTTAATCCAAGGATAAGGAGTTCTAGGAGATGTAATAACATACTCCTTGTTGGCATCATCAAAATAACCAAACTTCATGTAGCATATACCTTCCTTCCGCTTTTATTTTTTAATCTGCCGTAGAGGGACAAGCGTTCGTCTCCTCAAGCGCAGTAAATTGGCTTGTCAATCATATGTAAAAAAAGTCAGCCATATGGATTTATTATATAATAAAATGTATTAAAACACAACAAACTTGTACCATATTTAACGTGATTTTTGTAACTGTTTACATGTTTGGCAATTTAAAATATACAGATAACGGTTATCCGTATATTTTAGGTTAACGTGCAAATTAGACATGTTAACCAAAATTTCTCTGTAGATTTTTATGTTGAAATAAGTTAAAAAATATAATATAGTCTTTATTATAGTTTTATACTATAGATAATATTAATAATTTGAGAGAGAGAGAGGATTTAAAATGAGATGTCCTAATTGTGGAACTGAAGCGAGTGGTTCTGTTTGCCCATTATGTGGAGCAAGCCTTGGAGCCGAAGAAACAAATGGTATGCAGATGGCTGGAGCAGATAACGGATTTAAGCTTTCCGGTATGGAGATGAATGCTGCAATGCCAGGTGCAACAGGACCGGATGCACAGCCTATGAATGATTATTCAAATCTTGATAATCAGCCATATCAGTATGATGCCGGTAATATGCAGGCACCAAAGAAATCAAAAGGCGGTATTATCGGTGCCATTGTGGCAATCGTAGTTGTAGCAGCAGTGCTTGTTTGGTTCTTTGTATTCAGAGAAAATGGTGCAAAGAAAAGCGAGCAGCTTGTAAAGGATTACATGGAAGCTATAGAATCAGGTGATACAGATGCAATCGTAGATGTAGTTGATCCTGATTGTGTCAAGAATGATGAGGTTGAAGAGCTTACAGCAGCATTTGCAATGTTATCATCACTCGGAATTGAGTATTCTTTAGACTATGATATTACAAAGACAGAGAAGGCTTCTTCCGGTACAATTAAGAATATGTGTGGTTCACTTTACGGAGACACAGGTGTTGCAAAGAAAATAAAGAAGGCTTATATCTGTTCAGTTGACTGCACTATGACAATGTCATATTTGGGAGAGACTGAGACACAGGATCAGGATATGGATTTGATTTGCTATAAGAAGGATGGCAAGTGGTATATCGGAGGATATATGGAATAAATTGACCATAACCACGAGGCTATAGAGCAGGTCATAAATAAAAAGATGATGTTCAATTGCTATTAAGTAATCATTGGACATCATCTTTTTTATGTTCATATATCCGGAAGGAACTGTCAGCGACAGAGCCTGCAGGTTGGTTACGATATGGTAAAGATTCGCTCGCGAAGCGTTTTTGATTCTCCCGGTGCCAGCTCCACATATCCTGTGACGGACGGATCACCTGACAGATTTGGAGCATCAATATTCCATGACATAGGCTCAGGGCAGAAGTATCCTTTATCTCCATGGTCGTTCCATATAATCCAGTATTTTATAGTATCGTCTACTTCATAGCAGATTTTCTTTCCTGATGCAAGGTCGGTTATAATGACGCCGTTAAATGGCTGTCCATTCAGTTCATTTATTCCGGCACTGTAAAGGTCATTGTCAATATCCTGAAGAACAGGAACCATGGTTCCGTTTTTATACATCATATCATAGTTTGTAAGCGGCAGCGTTTTTTCGGTAGGGATACAGCTTTCATTGAGTTCCCACTTGTCAACGATTGGAACCTGAAGGCGGACATTGGCGCCCTGACCGTCCGTTGTAAAAGATCCCTTAAAAGCAGTATGGTTACAGACACCATATGGCATCTGATGCTGTGAAAGGTTTGTCAGTGTAAATTCATAATTCATACCTTCGGATGTCAGTGTGAAGGTATATTCAGCCTTAAAGCTTACAGGATATAGTTCAAAGAATTCGTCATTTTCATCGTATAAGTATGAGGTTTTGGCAACGGCGGCATTCTCTGTTACGGTAACCTCATCAATATTGTGATTTCTCTTATGCAGGAAGCCGTGAATATGATTTCCAAGCGGGTCGTTGCATGGAAAGTGATAGAATGCATCCGAGGTTTTCAGATTACCATGTGATAATCTGTTTGGAAGGTATAAGGTTGGCATACCATATACTTCAGCCGAAGCCTTCAGCTCTTCCGGTGAAAGAGATGGGTCGTTTCTGAATATATCAATATCCATTGCGGTATTCTCCATCTTCATAATGTTACTTCCGTTAAATGGAGCTATTAGAGCGCGGTAATCACCTGCCATCAGTTCAATACAGGTTTCGCCTTTGTAATCAATTTTATTTGCACGTATATTCATAACATCCTCCTGATTTTATTTTATTGAGATAAATTTCCCAAATAAAATAGTAACACGATACTTAAAAAGTGTCCATAAATAAGAACAAAGATTTTAAAACAACTGACAATCTTCTAATTGACATCTCCTTAAATATTCGAAATTTGTTTGATTATGGGATTTACTGTGATATACTTATTATGTATGAATAATTATTTTGAAATATTGTATAGTACATATTTGAGGAGATTTTTGCAGATGCACGCAAAAGGATAAGGAGTATGTTATGACGAATAATAGTAAGCGTTTAGCAAGACAGAGACAGCTGCGCAACAGAACAATTATGGTAGCTTCCGTAACTGCTCTTATTGCGGTAATAATCATCGTAATGGCTATTAAAAAAGGAAATCTGAGAAAAGAAGATAAGGGCAATCATTCTGATAAGAATGCGGTACAATCCTCATCGAATATAAATGACAAGGCTTCAAAGGATAATCAGGATGATGAGAAAAACAGTTCAGATGTTACCTCAGAGAATAGCTCCGGGGAAAGCCCTAAATCCGAGGAAGGAACTACCGAAGATACCAATGTTCCGATATCAGATTCAGAATTTATGAAATATGTAAATTATGAAAATCCTGATTTATCTTCAAAAGGTGATGATTATTACAATACAGATTTATTCATACCTGCAAGTGTAACGGATGATAAATATTTTGATACGGCACTTTTAATCGGGGATTCCAGAACAGAAGGTCTTGGGTTATATTGTGGATTGTCAAATCTTGATATCATTGCTGCCAAGGGGCTTACCATAGATGATGTAATGGAAGAAAATGTTGCGACAAATTCCGCCGGAGAAGCATGTACGATAGAAGCTTTACTGAACGAAAAGAAATATGACAATATATATATATCATTCGGTTTAAATGAGCTTGGGTGGTATTATTACGAGGTGTTTATAGAAGAATATCAGAACATGATAACGACGATAAGAACGTGTCAGCCGGATGCAACGATTTATGTGGAAAATATACTTCCTGTATCGGCAGCGCTTTCTGAGCAGGATGAGATATACAATAATCCAAATGTGGACAAGTTGAATAATATGACAAAGGAAATGTGTCAGGGCTATGAGGATGTCATTTATCTTGATGTGGCAAGCAGTGTTAAGGTAGACGGTGTGTTGCCGGCAGATGCCAGCACGGACGGAAGACATTGTAATGCCGAGTATTGTCAGAAATGGATGGATTATATCAGGAATAATGTATATATAAAAAAGAAGAATTAGCAGGAGTAAGGTAAGATGAAGAAAATAATATTTTTGTTGTTAATATGCAGTATGTTAGGGATGTTGAGCGGTTGTGGTGACAATAAGGAGAAAACAGAAAAAACTGATAATACAGAGGTAAATGTCAGTGAACTGGCGGAAAAACTTTCAACAGAGCTTACTTTTGAAGATTCACTATCCAAACTGGATAATGCAGTAGCACTTAAATATTATGGAATCGATGAAACAATCGTTCAGGATTGTGCCATCTATATTTCAACCGGTGCTACGGCAGAAGAAATAGCAGTATTTGAAGCAAATTCAGCAGATAATGCAGAAACGATTCTTGCGGCATGCAAGACCAGAAGAGAGAAACAGATTACATCATATTCAGACTATAAGCCGTCAGAGGTAGACAGACTTGAACATTACGTTATGGTAAGAGAAGGCAATTATGTTGTATTTTGTGTAAATGATGATATTGATAAGGCTCAGGAAATTGTAAATCATACAATCCAATAAATGGGATTACTTTCATACCAGAGGCTATTTCCGACAAAGCATACCTGAATATAGGTCGGCTTTATCGGTAATAACCTCTATTTATATTGTAAAAATATAGCTGTCACAAATAAGCAGAAATAGAGTATAATAGTAATAAATATGCAGCCGATATAACAGGATAAAATAGAGAGATGAGTATTGCAGGAGCCTGTATGATTAATATACGTATAGTTCGGATGCTTTTCATATCAGCTGTGGCGTATTGGAAGGGTGATACAGTTGTATCAAATGCAGTAGAGCATGTTTTCCCGATATGCCACAGCCTAAGGAGAAAATAAATGAAGACTGGCAAAAATTATGTGTACATAGTAAAATGTAGTGATGGCAGTTATTATACAGGCTGGACTACCGATTTGGATAAAAGGGTGAAGGAACATAATGCCGGAGTACGGGGGGCCAAATATACAAGAGGAAGGCGTCCCGTTACTCTGGTATATTATGAGGAATATGAAACTTCAAATGAAGCACAGAGCAGAGAATGGCATATCAAAAGGCTGAAGAGAAAAGAAAAGGAACAGTTGATTATGTCTAAAAAATCAGATATGGAAAGGAAATGAGATTATGTCAAAAGAACTTTGGAAACCGGGAAATATGTTATATCCTGTACCTGTAGTTATGGTTAGCTGCAAGAGGGAGAACGAAAAGCCGAATATCATAACAATCGCATGGGCAGGAACGATTTGCAGTGACCCTGCCATGGTATCAATATCCGTAAGAAAGGAAAGACATTCTTACGATATCATAAAAGAAACAGGTGAGTTTGTTATCAATCTTGTGACAGATAAGCTTACATATGCTACTGATTATTGCGGAGTGAAGTCCGGTAAGGACGTAGACAAATTTAAGGAAATGAATCTGCATGCTCTTGACGGAGTCAATGTGTCCGTTCCGAATATTGCAGAAAGTCCGCTTAGCATAGAGTGTAAGGTAAAAGATATCATTCCGCTTGGCAGTCATGATATGTTTATCGCAGAGGTAGCAGGAGTGCTGGTGGATAATGCTTATATGGACGAAACAGGAAAGTTCAATTTGAACAGTACAGGACTGGTAGCATATTCTCATGGAGAATATTTTGCATTGGGTGAAAAGCTTGGCAAATTCGGTTATTCCGTAAAGAAAAAATAGCAAAAGGGGATAAGATGGAATTTGAATTAAATGCGTACGGAAAGGTCAATCTCGGACTTGATGTACTAAGGAAAAGAGAAGATGGGTATCATGAAGTTAAAATGATTATGCAGACTGTAAAGGTATTTGACAGACTGACATTTTCTGATATTCAGGAGGATAAAATAGAATTATCTTCAAATCTTTCTTTTCTGCCTGTGAATAAGGATAATTTAGTATATAGAGCCTGTGATATGATAAAAAAAGAATATGGTATTTTGTCCGGCGTAAAAATACATTTGGACAAGCATATTCCTGTTGCGGCAGGTATGGCTGGCGGAAGTACGGATGCGGCAGCGGCACTTGTAGGAATGAACAAGCTGTTTGGACTGAAAATATCACAGGATAAGCTGATGGAATATGGTGTTAAGCTGGGGGCGGATGTTCCGTATTGTATTATGCGTGGAACTGCGCTGTCTGAGGGCATCGGAGAGGTGCTGACAAAGCTGCCGCCTATGCCAAGGTGTTATATTTTGATAGCAAAACCGCCGATTAGCGTATCGACAAAAATGGTATATGAGAATCTTCATGCGGACAGGCTCTCTTATCATCCGGATATAGACGGAATGATTGATGCACTGAGAGCAGGCAGTTTAAAGGGAATTACGGATAGAATGGGAAATGTACTTGAAACCGTAACAGTAGAAAGATATCCGATCATAGAAGATATCAAAAGAAGAATGCTTGATGATGGAGCGATGAACGCTCTGATGAGTGGGAGCGGACCGACTGTATTCGGAATCTATGAAGATGAAGAAAAAGCGCGAAGCACAATGAAGGAATTACGTTATAAAAAGCTTGCAAAGCAGGCATTTGTTGTATTACCATTTAATACGGACTTTAACAGATAGACTGATTTTTAGGGAGGGTTTTATGGAACTGAAATTAAATATGGATGAATATCTGCCCCTCCGTGAGGTTGTATTTCAAACACTTAGGAATGCTATCGTTCAGGGTGAATTTGAACCGGGTGAAAGGCTGATGGAGATTACTCTGGCAAACAGACTGGGAGTAAGCAGAACACCTGTAAGAGAGGCTATTCGGATGCTTGAACTGGAAGGTCTGGTTGTAATGATACCAAGAAAGGGTGCAGAAGTAGCCAGAATAACTGAAAAAGACCTTAAGGATGCACTTGAGATCAGAATGGCTTTGGAAGAGCTTGCAACCGTTCTTGCATGTCAGAGAATTGATGCAGAAGGCAAAACGAAGCTGAAACAGGCATGTATAAGCTTTCGGGAAGCCATAGGTTCAAAACTGGTTCCGTCTATTGTGGATGCGGATGTAAGATTTCATGATGTAATATTTGAGGCTACAAATAATCCGAGATTAATTAATCTTGCCCAAAATCTTCGGGAACAGGTGTATCGATACAGAGTTGAGTATGTAAAGGATTTTGGTTACCATGATAAGCTGGTAAGCGAGCATGATGCCATAACAAATGCAATTCTTATGGGAGATTCGGAGAAGGCAAAGGAAATAATGCGAATGCATATCTATGATCAGGAACAGATTGTTATTAACAGCCTGAGAACAAAATAGGAGAATGTATATATTTCAAAAATAAGGAAATAATAAAATGTAAAATAAAGGATATTGAATGAAAATTCAGTATCCTTTTTTTGCTCTTTCGGAACTGCCGAAAATACAGGGGGAACAAAATGGAAAACAAGACCTGCATAAGTAAAAATATAACTGAAAATGTCACGAAGGTTAAAACGATATTTGAAGGCTGTAATGATTTGGTAGAACATGAATTTAAGCTAAACAGAAACAAAAATGGGGAATTTTCAGAAGAAAAGTCGATATATGTAGTATATATAGATGGTTTATGTAATAACGAAATGGTCGAAAGTACAATTATAAAACCGGTGACATGGGAGTGGAAGGAAAATGTAAATTGTAACCTGTGGGATGCAATTACAGCTTATGAAGGACAGTCTGCGGATATCGTTGAGGAAAATGATTTCGAAAAAGTGATGTTCTCTGTGCTAAAAGGGGATACCGCCATATTTGTCTCTGATGCGGATAAAGCATTGGTCTTATCTTCAAAGAAGCTTCCTGTAAGGGGGATAGAGGAAAGCTCCACGGAGGGTGGCTTGAGAGGACCCAGAGATAGTTTTAATGAAAGCATTAGGACTTCTACTGCATTAATTCGGAGAAGAATAAAAGACCTTCGTCTGAAGGTAAATCAGGGTACTATCGGTGAGCGCTCACGAACCGACTATGCCATTATGTATATAGAGGATTTGGCAAGCAAGGAGCTGGTAAATGAAGTTAAGAGGAGAATTGATGAATACGAAATTGATGCAATATTTGACAGCGGTATGGCAGAACACCTGATGGAAAAGAAATGGTACAGGCCTTTTCCGATTTTTCAGTCAACGACAAGACCGGATAAGGCGGCAGCTGCTATTGTTGACGGCAGAGTGGTAATTGCATTTGACAATTCTCCCGAAGTGCTGATTGCACCTGCAACCATTAATACATTGTTTCAGACATCTGATGATTATTATAACAGATGGCCTGCGGCTACTTTTGCCAGAATGATTCGATATATTGCGGCTTTTATTGCCGTCGGATTACCCGGTTTTTATATCGCATTAACCTGTTATCACAGGGAAGTTATACCGGACAAACTACTATATGCCATAGCAGATGCCAGAAGCCAGTTGTCCTTCCCGATTGTTTTAGAGGTTTTGATTATGGAATTGCTGTTTGAACTGCTTAGAGAGGCCGGCATCCGATTACCAAGTCAGATGGGAAATACAATAGGCGTGGTTGGAGGTCTGATTGTAGGACAGTCGGCTGTTGAAGCGGGAATTGTCAGTACCATGGTTGTTATAGTCGTTGCACTTACTGCAATTGCTTCTTTTGCAATTCCAAATGAGGTCTTCGGTTCGGTATTCCGGCTGTTAAAGTTCTTTACGATTATTGCCGCGGCTTTTTGGGGATTGTATGGATTTCTTCTTACGATGCTTGCATTGGTATATGTTTTGGCAAGTGTGAATAGTTTTGGTGTGCCATATATGTCACCTGCGGTTACCTGTGGATATGAAGAGGTAGAAGGAAACAGGGATTTTATTTTGCGGGAGCCGATAAGCAAATTGAGATTCAGACCGGGCTGGAGTCAGCCTGAGGAAAGACGCAGACTTAAAAGGAAGTGAAAAGAATGAATGACAATTTAATGGGGCAGCTGACGTATAAGCAATTTTTTAAGGCTGTGTTATTGATGTTTCCTGCTGTAGGGATGTATGCATTTACTATGATTACAGGTAAAATGGATAAAAACAACCTGATTTTATCACTTTTTTTAATGCTATTATATGCATTAATTTATGTGGTAGCACTATATATTGTGTTTACAAAATATGATTTTGAGTGGTCTGAAAAATTGGATAATTCAGGTGAAAGAGTCAAAAAAACGATTTTGTATTCTATTTATGAGATCAGAATAGCGATAAGGCTTGCTATTTTAATGTTTGCATTTACAAATGCATGTAAGACCATGATGGTAAATAAACATAATGATTTGATGATTGTTGTTCCGCTTATCATTGTTATGCTGTATTTGGGAGGAAAAGGACTTAAAGGTTATGTATGTTTTATAGAGGCTATATTTTGGTCTGTTTCAATAGTAGGAATATTTGTAGCGATATTTTGCTTTAAAAACATTGATTTGACACAAATGCTGGAATTTGTCAGATTTCATTTGTCAGGAACCGTAACAGGAACAGTCAGGTCTGTCCTGATAAGGGGCTATGTGCTTTTAATCGTATTTTCCATGATGGAATTTATAATGCTGTTGTATATCAGAATAAAAAACAGAAAACGGGGTATGCTCCTTACATCCGTTGGAATATCACTCGTTATATCAATTATTGCATCGGTTTTTGTGATATCTGTTCTCGGCTGGCATGCCATATCATCGGGAACAAAGTCGATACTAAATATTGTGGGTGCATTTGAATTTCCCGGTGGCAGTATGGCGAGATTGGGAATATTGGCATGTTTTCTGCTGATGGCTTATGGAATCGTCGCTATGCAAATTCATTTTGTTGTTTCGTTAGATGTTATCAATGGGTTTGTAAAAGACAGGAGGAAAAGCTTTATTTGGAAATGTGTTTGGGCTTTAGGACTGATTTGCATTTATTTTTTGGCAAAACGCATTTTGTCCGGAGAAAATATGTATGAGCTTGTGTTGAAATATATGGCTGTAGTGGATATACCGCTATCGGTTATTCTTCCAGCACTTATGGGAAAGCATCGTTTTGATGTTAAGAAAACCGTTGCGGTAGTATCAGCAGTTCTGTTTCTGTTTTGTATGACAGGCTGTAGTTATAAATCCATAGAAGATGTGGATTATGCCACGGTAATTATATTGGAGCAGACTTCGGACAGTGAAACGGATGTGTATGATTATACATTTGTTATAGATACACTAAATACGGAAAGCCAAGACAGTGTCACGGAACAGACGATATGGAATATAAAAGGTGACAGTTTTGAGAATATGTGTGATGCCTATGATAAGACGCATAATAAGACACTTGATTTAAGCCATGTCGAGTATATCGTCGCTAAAAGCGAAGATGAATTACGGGAGATATATCCGGAGCTTCTGGATGAATTTACAACGAAATATGTCAATGTAGTCTATGAAGAAAACATAATAGAGAAGGCAATGGGAGAGGATATAAAAGGATATCTGGATGCTCATTACAAAGGGAAATGCCTTGCTTCCATTGATATATACGAATGAAGGAAAATATATAGCCGGTTTTTAAAACAAATCAGACGAATAACGGAGGTTTATTATGTGGAGAATGATTAGAGCTGCGATTTTGGGGGTAACACTTGGTGTAGTTGGTGGTGCAATAATAGGACAACTTTATTATGCAAATTTCTTAAAGAACAACAAGGACAAAGAAGAAAATCTGGTAAGTGCGTTAGTATATAGTGAAAATGCAAATGTGGATATGGCAGAGGACGTAATAAGACTGGATGTGCAGTATGAGGGCAAAGAGGAATTAAGTGATAATGAATATCAGGAACTTACAAATGCAGTAAGAGAAGCTGTTATATATGCCCTTATTAACAGGATGGGTAAGGATTATAATGAAGAAATGAGTTTTTCAGATGTAAAGCATGAGATTATCATGGCATACGAATCTATTAATGAGTGTGCCTATGAATGTGCAATGGAGTATGGTATTGATGCCGAGTGTCAGACAAAGCTGGAATATTTGTATTTTGAAGATGAAGTATATAACGGGGTAGAATTTCCGGCAGGATATTATGAAACTTTATCCATAACACTTTATGATTAATTGAATTCTTGCTTATGCCATGCTATAATTAGCCTTGTAAATGAACCATAAAAAATTAAAAGGAGCTTGTTCACATGGCTAAGAAAAATTTAGTGGTAATATTTGGAGGAAGGTCATCAGAGCATGAAGTATCATGTATATCTGTACAGACGGTAGCAAAGGCTGTAGATTTGGAAAAGTATGAAATGATACTTGTGGGTATTACAAAGGATGGAAGATGGCTGAAAGCAGACAGTATAGAAAGCATTGCTGACAGCAGCTGGTATGACAGTAAGGTAAGTGCTGTTATTTCGCCGGATACTTCCAGGGAAATTATAATAAGAGATGGAAATAATATTACAGTCCAAAAGGTAGATGTGATATTTCCTGTGCTTCATGGTATGTATGGAGAGGACGGAACGATACAGGGACTTTTTGAAATGGCAGATATACCATATGTGGGTTGCGGTGTTTTGGCATCGGCAGCATCTATGGACAAGTTTTATACAAAGATTATTGTTGACCACATTGGTGTGTGTCAGGCTCGTTTTGTGCCGGTTGTAGAAGACGATTTTGAGGATTTGGAAGCGGCAATGGATAGAGTTGAGGCGGAGCTTTCTTATCCGGTATTTGTAAAGCCTTCAAAAGCGGGTTCTTCAAAGGGTGTATCAAAAGCATCAAACAGAGCAGAACTGGAGGTCAGCTTAAATGAGGCGGTAAAGCACGACAATAAGATTCTTGTTGAAGAGACGATTGTAGGCCGTGAGCTTGAGTGCGGTGTGCTTGGCTATGGAAAAAATACAAAAGCATCCGGTGTCGGCGAGATACTTGCTGCTGCGGAATTTTATGATTTTGATGCAAAGTACAACAATAAAGAATCCAAGACGGTTATCGGTGCAGATATCCCTTCGGAGATAGAAGAAGAGATAAGAAGCTCTGCAATTAAAATTTTTAATGCGTTAGATGGTTTTGGCTTATCCAGAGTAGATTTTTTCCTGGAAAACGGAACAAATCGTGTTGTGTTTAATGAAATCAATACGTTGCCGGGATTTACTTCAATTAGTATGTATCCAATGCTTTGGAATGATGAAGGATATGATATAGAAACATTGACAGAAACCCTGATAGAGATGGCATCAGAAAGATAACAATGTATATTAAGGATTTAGTATCATGGTAAAAGAAGTTAAGATAAAGATAACAGGAGCCCAAACGGCTCCTGATTTTGAAGGTAAGCCGGAGATCATAGAATTAGAGACAAGAGGTTCGTTCTATATGAAGGATGGCATCAATTACCTGAAGTATGATGAATATTTCGAGGGTGTTTCCGAACCGGCGAAAAACCTTTTAAAGTTTGATGAGCAAGGTCTTGAGATGACAAAAAAGGGTTCTGTTAATACGGTTATGGAGTTCGGAAAAAACAAACATTATTCCGCACATTATGTTACTCCTCACGGACCTATCGTTCTGGAAATACTTACAGATACGTATGAGATGCGGAAAACAGATAGCCATATACAGGTAGATGTAAATTATTGTATTGATTTTAATTATGATTATATGACGAATTGCAGTCTGACAATCAATATAGAAGAGTAAAAGGAATTTTACAAAATGGATAATGAAAAGATGTTTGATGAGTTTCTCGGTATCAATACATTCGAGAGAGATAACAACATATATCAGGCTACATATTACAGGGATTTGATTACAATATTTAATGAAGTGTCCATGGAGCCGGAGGACATTCTCGTGGATTTCGGATGTGGACTGGGCAGAGTATTGTTTTATGGAAACTCGAGGCACTATTGCAGGACAGTAGGGATAGAAAGTGATGCTGAAATATATAACGGTCTGATTAAGAATAAGGAAATGTATCAGAGCAAATTCCTTGAGCAGGAAGACAGAATGTATTTTCATAATATAGATGCTGCCCAATATGAAATTGGTGATGAGGACAACTATTTCTATTTCTTTAATCCGTTTTCTATTGAAGTATTTAAAAAGGTACTGGCAAATATCATATCGTCTGTCAAAAAAAATCCAAGGGACATTTATGTCATTACATATTATCCAACCTTTGAATATCAGAAGGAAATCCGTGACAGCAGATATTTTGTATTAAAAAAGATTGTGAAGTTGTCGGGTTATGAGGAAGACCCGGATGAAAAGGTATATGTATATCATTTGTCGAGGTATTTTGTGTAGGGGAATAAGGTTTTAAAAAATAGTTGATTGACATTGATATATGACAGGAAATAATTATGTTATCAATTTTTTCTGGTGGTCAACACCTGAATTATAAAGATTGCGGCGACAGCATAGATCAGAGAGATGATTAGTGTAAAAACAGTCATCTCTTTTGTTTGATACAGAATATCAGGTAACAGGTAGGCTGAGGTGTTTATTGTTATGTGAAGCAGGATAGAAGGCATAATTGTCGAAAATAAAACGGTAAGATAGCCAAGTAATATTCCCATAGGGAATGCATAAAGTATCTGAACGATGTTGCCATGGTATAAACCGAACAGAAGAGAAATAATAAGGATACATGTCATATATGATTTGATAGGGTGGGAATTGCCTTGCGTTTTCAAACCTTTGAAATCTGTTTTGGCAGGCTTATAAAACATTCTTGCGGCTACGCTCATTCCGAATCCCCGAAAGGCAAGTTCTTCCGCTATAGGCGCCAGAACTGCAACGGCGAATATGTTAAAAATTCCAACAGCACTTCCAAAGGAGCTGTTTATCATGTCGTTATAGGATGACAGGATATCAGGATTTGCGTACATGATAATCTGCAATATTCCTGTTACGGCAGCCTGTAATGCAAAGCCAAGAGTAACAATTAGGATCATCATAATGGTAATCAATGCAAAAAAGCTTGGAGAAGACTGCTTCATCTTCTCCAAGCTTCTTTTGAATGAGTATCCGGTACATTTCGTATTTGACTGATAATCCCATTTTCTTTTGGCATAAAGAAGAGCAAATATTCCTATGTATATGACATAAGTAATACATGAACAAATGCCCTTATAAGAACCATCATAACCGTTAAGAGCATCATTTTGAGTGGCAATTGTGTTAAAAATAATATACATGCCTGCCTGAATGCCCCATAAAAGTATGGGAATCATGCAAATGGTAATGATTTCTTTTCGGTTTATTCTGGTATTGCTCATATTTTAATCTTCTTTGCCCTTTCCTTATCTGCCTTTGCTTTTGCTTTGGCAGCAGCCTTTTCTTCCTTGCTGAGTGCTATCGCTTTTGTTTCATTCTCATATATATTCTGATACTTCTTTTGCTTTGCACGCATCTTTTCGCTAAATGTCTTTTTACCCGTTTTCTCAACCTGTTTACCGCGGACATTTCTGACGCTTGTGATATAGATACCGCTAACCATAGCTTTTACTTCACCCTTGACAGGCATAATATCAAATATGCCGTCATCGCAGATAAGATTCATAATCTGTGGTCCTATTTTTGCCTTGACAATAGGAAGCTTGGCTTTCTGATAACGCTTTGGTGTCTGTTCCATAACGATTTTGGGTAGCCCTGCGTCCTTCATAGGCAACATCTTTTTATCAATGACAAGCATCGTAACCTGCTGTGCCTGTTCTCTCATTGCTTCCTTCTGGGCAGCCTGTTTCTTTTGCAGACGATTACCCACTATGTATAATACAACTAATATTGCGATTGCTATCGCCATAACGATTAGCATCCATCCCCACCATGGCATAATGTGTGTCCTCCTAAAATATTATTTTTTTGTTGCAAGGGGCAGATTCTTAAGACGTGTCTCCTGTATAATTCCAGGGATTGTTTCAAGAACTGCCTTGCGTTCCTTTGGTGTAAGTCCATTTATATTGATTGGATCACAGAACTCAATGATAACCTTATGACTGTGTATCATATTGTGTTTATTTGCTTCCATGATATTATCTGTGCCACAGATGGAAACAGGAATAATCAGGCATCCTGCTTTCTGGGCTATCTTGTATGAACCATCTTTAAATTCCAACAGTTCGTCACCTTTATTTCTGGTACCTTCAGGAAATATCATCATGGAATGACCGTTTTTGATGATTTCTGCGGTTTCACCAATGACCTCAAAGCCCTTCTTAATATCGCTTCTGTCCAGATAAGTACAGCCTATGTCATCCATATAAAGATGAAGCAATGGAATCTTTTTAATCTCTTCCTTTGACATAAAGCCTACCGGAAAACCAATTGCGTTGTGGCATGATAAAATATCAAAATAGCTTCTGTGATTTCCGACAAACATAACCGGGGTATCCTCCGGAATTTTGTCTCTGCCTATTATGGTTCGCTTACATCCGGCGAGAAACATAACTGCACCAAAAAACCCTTTTACAAGCTTAAATGCTTTTTTATAAGCCTTTTCCGGATTTTTTTTTGCCAGAATATGCAAATATAAATGGTAAGGCAGACATAATATGATACCTAATACTGCAAATAATACGGTTATAAATGTTCTCAATGATTCTCTCCTTATCTTCCGTAAAGCTTTGCGGTTTCAAATAACCTTTCCTCAAGAGCAGGATTCATATCTTCAAATGTGAACCGCCATGCCCAGTTACCTTCACCGACACCAGGGGTATTCATACGAGCCCATGAATCCAGTTTCAGCACATCCTGCATAGGCACAACAGCCATATTTGCAACGGATGAAAAGCAGGCTCTTATCATAACCCAGCAGATATCACTGGCATCGGTACTGAAATATCTTCTGAGCTTATCCTTTGAAGTTTCAAATGCCTTCTGATACCATCCGAGCGTGGTGTCATTATCGTGTGTTCCGGTGTAGCATACACAGTTCCTTGTATAGTTATGAGGAAGAAAATCATTCTCCTCAGGATTTTCAAATGCAAACTGGAGTATCTTCATACCCGGAAGACCGAATTTGTCTCGAAGCTCTACAACCGCCTCATCGATTTCGCCTAAATCCTCTGCGATGATAGGCAGATGATAGCCGAGATTTGCCTCAAGCTGTGTGAAGAAGTTTATGCCCGGTGCCGGTTTCCATTCACCGTTAACAGCAGTTTCTTCTCCGTAAGGAACAGCCCAGTATTTGTCGAAGCCTCTGAAATGGTCTATTCTTAAGAAATCAGTTAATGTAAGCTGATATCGTATTCTCTCTATCCACCAGGCATAGCCTGTCTCCGTATGTTTGTCCCATTTGTAAAGCGGATTGCCCCATAACTGTCCTGTAGCTGAGAAATAATCAGGCGGTACACCTGCAACTTCGATAGGATATCCCTTGGAATCAAGCATAAATAAATCCTGATTTGCCCATACATCCGCACTGTCCCATGCAAGGAATATAGGCGTGTCTCCGACAATGCTGATATTTTTCTCATTTGCATATTCTTTCACAGCCATCCATTGTGTATGGAACAGGAACTGAATAAAGTTGTAATATCCAATTCCTTCTGAAAGTTTCTTTACCCATGTCGTACGCTGTCTCTTGGTTGGAGATTTAAGGGAATCTTCCCACATATACCAAGGCATACCCTCATGGTAATCTTTTCCTGCCATGAATAATGAGTAATCGGCGAGCCAAGTGGTATTTTCTACAAAATCATCAAATTCCTGCATAAGCTTTTCATCATCAGAGAATTCGTCATCATAATCTGCGTCCGTAAATCGCTGATATGCTGTTTTCAGTAATTTCGTCTTAAATTCAATCAAGGTTCCGTAATCGATTTTAACCGGGTCCCATGAAGGCATATCCGCAAAATCTGAATCTAAAAGCAGCTTATAGTTCTTAAGATAATCTAAGTCAATAATAAGCGGTTGTCCGGCAAATGCTGAAAATGGCTGATATGGTGAATCACCAAAGCCGGTATGACCGAGCGGGAGCACCTGCCACAGATTCATTCCGGATTTTTCAAGAAAATCTATAAACCGATAAGTGCCTTTCCCTAAGTCACCGATTCCATATGGTCCCGGAAAAGATGTAGGATGTGCAAGAATACCGGCATATTTCTTTGGCTTATTCTCGTAATTATTCTCTAACATAGCAATCCTCTTTTCATAAAGTTAATATATACACTAATATTATAGTGTAAGCATCAAGCTATATTATACATAAAAAAGTTTGAACTGACAATGAAATAAGGCAAATAATTAAAAAAGTAAAAGGAAAAAATTGACTTTTATAGAAATTCAAATTATAGTCATAATAGCAATAAAAACATATGCTTTGAAAATAATTTACGAAAAGAGGAGGAATAAAATGAGTCCAAAAACAACCAGTGTTGTAACATACATACCGGTTATAGGATTTATCCTGGCACTTGCCATAGGTGATAAAATTTATGATGAAACAAAGTTTAATATTAATCAGTCGATAGTGTTATCATTTATTATGCTGGCAAGCGGCCTATGTGGAATTATTCTTGGAATAATACCTTTTCTCGGATTCCTGATGAGATTTTTATTTGGTCTTGTTGGTCTTGGTATGTTTGTTCTTGCTGTTATTGCGGCTGTGTTTGCGGCAACTGAGCAAAGATTTGAGATACCTGTTGTCTCACAAATTAAAATTATCAATTAGAAATGAAAGTAGGTATATAGAATGAGTAAAGTCAGGATAATGACTGATTCGGCAAGCGATATTTCTGTGGAAGCGGAAAAGAAATATAATATACACATTGTACCGTTTCCTGTGGTTTTGGGAGATAAGTCATATTTGAGCCGTATCGATTTTGATAATGAGGGCTTTTATAAGCTGATGACTGAAAATGATGATATCCCAAAGACATCCCAGATTACGGTGTATCAGTTTGATGAGATTTTTAAGGAGCAGTTTGATGCAGGTTATACGGATATCATCTATGTCAGTATCAATTCAAAAGGTTCTGCTTCTTATTCAAATGCTGTAAGAGCGAAGAACGAATTTTTCGAGGAACACCCTGAATGTAAAGGAAAGTTCAATATATATGTTTATGACGGATTGGGTTACAGCGGGTATTACGGCTATCCGATTATTGTATCAGCCAAAATGGCACAGGAAGGAAAAACTGCAAATGAGATTGATGAGTATCTTAAGGCAGAGCTTCCGAAGAGACGTATTTATTTTGGTATATATGGGTTGAAATATGCTGCCAAATCAGGGCGTATTCCAAGTGCTGCGGCTTTAGTCGGAGATGCACTCGGCGTAAAACCGATTATGAAGATATGGGATAATGCGATAGTGACTGCGGCAAAATGCCGTGGTGAAAAGAAGCTGATAAGCAAGATGGTAGATATGACATTAAAGGATATGGAGCCTGGGTCTGAATATCAGATTGTTTATGGCAATGACGATACGGTAAGGGATGAACTGGCTGCGAAAATGACAGAAGCCGTTGGCTATGGTCCTACGGATTATTTTCAGATAGGTGCGGCAGTAGCGTCAAATTCAGGACCAAAGGTTACAGGCACGATCTTTAACGTAAAAAGTGAGCTTGTGAAATAGAGTTAAATCATATACGCCCATATAGGAGCAGATATGTTCCCGTATGGGCGTTTATGTTTGACGTATTCTTTGATAGTCCCTATTATAAAAGTTTTGTCAAAATGCGTCTTTCTATTTCTTCTTATTAAGAAGACTATTCTTAAGGTCATATAGCTTTTGTGAAAGGTCTACATATACCTCCTGTGGATTGGTAAGACGACGTGTTTCATCCCAAAGGGTATTAAGCTCATTGATACAATAGTCACGAATTTCCATAGTCGGGCGAACTTCATATACGCATTGACCCTTGAGGAATATCGGAACAAGCATCTCGCGAACCTCATATGTTCCTGCTTCTAAGGTTGAACGCTTCCATGTTGCGACAGGGTCGAAAATTTCAAGGTCTTTTGCAGTATCAATGCTTTCATCAGCAAGAGCAATCAGGTCAGCCTTAATCTTTCCTGTTTCTTTATCATATAATCTGAAAATTGTTTTATTTCCCGGATTTGTAATCTTAGCCGGATTTTCTGATATCTTTATTTTGGCGGTGAACGCCTCGTCTCCCTCTTTCTTAATAGCAGCCAATTTGTATACACCACCGAATGATGGATTGTCGGCAGAAGTAATAAGATTTGTACCGACACCCCATGAGGTGATGGCAGCACCCTGATTCTTAAGGCTGTTGATAAGATATTCGTCAAGGTCTGAAGATGCGGAAATAATGGCGTCCTGATGACCTGCGGCATCAAGCATTTTTCTTGCTTTCTTGGAAAGGTAAGCAAGGTCTCCTGAATCAAGTCGTATTCCGTAGCGTTTGCCCAGCTTGCCTTCTGCCTTCATTTCGTCAAATACCTTTATGGCATTTGGAACACCTGATTTTAAGGTGTCATAAGTATCTACAAGAAGCGTGCAGGCATTTGGATATATTTCGGCGTATGTTTTAAATGCGGTATATTCGTCTGGGAAGCTCATAATCCAACTGTGGGCATGTGTTCCCAGAACAGGTACGTCAAATTCCTGTCCGCATATGACATTTGAAGTTCCGATACAACCGCCGATAACGGCTGCTCTTGCCCCAAATGTTCCGGCATCAGGTCCCTGTGCACGGCGGAGACCGAATTCCATGATACCGTCACCCTTTGCGGCATAGCAGACACGTGATGCCTTTGTGGCAATCAGGCTTTGGTGGTTGATAATATTCAGTAATGCAGTTTCGATAAGCTGTGCCTCCATGATAGGTGCAACGACCTTTACGAGCGGTTCATATGGAAATACAACTGAGCCTTCCGGTACGCCATATATATCACCTGTGAAGTGGAAGCCTGCCAGATAGGAGAGGAAATCCTCTTCAAATATGTGAAGGCTTCTCAGGTATTCGATATCTTCATATGAGAATTTAAGGTTTTTAATCAAATCAATGACCTGTGCCAGTCCACAAGTGATGGCATAGCCGCTGCCGGATGGATTTCTGCGGTAGAAGGCATCAAATACAACTGTGTCGGTTGCCTTCTCCTTAAAATAGCCCTGCATCATTGTGAGCTCATACAAATCGGTTAATAAAGTAAAATTACGATTGTCCATAATAGGTCTCCTTTTTTATATTGGCAAAAACGATTTGGCTCAGTAAATTGTATTACAAAACCAAACATGAATCTCGGTTCTGCCCGTATCACTTTGTATAGTTTCATAATTATAGCACAATTCATTTAGAAGTGGTAGCTATTTTTACATGTGACTTTACAGGTGTAAAGTTCGGTTTACAGGTGCTGGCGATATATGTATTGTAGCGCATTTTGTTATTGTGGTATAATGTGAACACTTAGCGAGCGCAAACGAAGTGCAGCACGAGCTTAGTGAGAACATATACCTGAAACCTTAGCGAATACAAGCGGAGCGTAGTATGAGCTTAGTTTTCGTGGTAAAATGTGAACACTTAGCAGTCTTTTGTTCTATTATTATCTGAATGAAAAGAGTGATGCTTTTTTAGGGGAGTAAGAGCTGCTATGTACTTTGCTATTTATTAGGAATGTATATAAAATATATTGGAAGAAGGATTTTAGAATGAAAAAGGATATTAAGATAATACTGGCATCAGGCTCGCCGAGAAGACGAGAGCTGCTTAGTCAGGCGGGATATGAATATACGGTTGTAACAAGTGATGTTGATGAAGAAACAGATACACTGATACCAAAGGATTATGTTATGGAGCTTGCCGGGAGGAAGGCGAAGGATGTATACGATAAGGAGAAAGTGAAATGGCTTGAATTCGAAAAATCCATGGTATTACAGGCGTCCTCTGCAGATGAAATAAAATCGGCGGCAGAAGGATTTGTTGTAATTGGTGCTGATACGGTTGTTGCCCTTAATAATCGTATTCTTGGTAAACCATATGATTATGATGATGCATATAATACTTTAAACAGCCTGTCAGGGCAGACACACCATGTATATACAGGGGTATCTATTATTTATTATGACGGAGAGAAGTCACAGACGAAGACATTTTATGAATGTACAGAAGTAACATTTTATCCTATGACACATGAAGAAATCGTGTGGTATTTGTCTACAAAGGAGCCGTTTGACAAAGCCGGAAGCTATGGTATTCAAGGTATGGGCGGTATATTTGTAAAAGAAATCAAAGGTGATTATAACAATGTAGTAGGGTTACCTCTTGCAAGGCTGTACCATGAGTTGGAAAATATTTTTTGATATTACTGTTATGTGGAAATCGCTAAAAAAGCGAGCGATTCTATTAATAAGCGAGCGCAAACGATTGAAAAATATCATTTCTTTGTGATAGTATGATTCTGTAAATTAGATTTATGCATAAGTCGGAAAACAGGAGGAATCAGGAATAGGACAAAAGGATAAGGCTGAAAAATATCTGGAAGCATTTCCGGAAGTATTTGCAGATATTTATAATACACTGTTATTTCAGGAAGAATTGATACAGCCGGAAAGATTAGTTGATAGTAGTACGGAAACGATATATAAAGAAGAAACAGGCGGACTTAGGAGTCATATCAGGGATACCGTAAAATTGTATGAAAACTATACGATTTCATGTACTCTTTTGGGAATTGAAAATCAGTCAGAGATTGATAGTGATATGCCGATTCGGATTATGGGATATGACTATTCCGCATATAAAAGACAGATTGATAAAGGAAGAAATAGATTTCCTGTGATATCAATCGTATTATACTTTGGAAAATATGAATGGAAGAAGCCGTTGTCGTTAAAGGAGATGCTTGACATATCCGAGAAATTTGAACCGTATGTAGCTGATTATAAGATAAAAGTGTTTAATGTAGCATATCTTCCTGTAGAGGTAAGAAAACAATTCACAAGTGATTTTAAGATCATTGCAGACTTTTTTGCAGAGAAAAATAATCCGGACTATGTTCCATCCAAGGAAAGAATAACACATGTAGAAGCGGTTTTACACTTGTTAAAGGTGTTTACGAATGATTTTAGATATGATAGGATTAGTGCAGATATAATGGAAAAGCAAAGAAATGGAGAGGTGATTACGATGTGTGATTTTGCAGAAAGAATGTGGAATTCGGGAGAGGTAGCAGGAATTGAAAAAGGCAGAACAGCTGGAAAAATCCTGGCATATTTTGATATGGGCCTTTCCATAGAAGAAGTATCGGACAAAGTTAACCTGACGGTAGAACAGGTAAGTGATATACTTGAGCAATCACTGGTATCAGTTTAGAAAACAGGGTAAATATATAAAAAGTGTTGTCGTATGAACGAATTAAGTACGATAACACTTTTTTAATTTATCGAAGCAGAAAAGGAGTGAGACGTCTGTGAAATCCTATAAATTGCATGTTACATTCGGATTTTTACCACTTATCCGTAAAGTTAAGACAAATAAATTTATAGCGGTATAATGTAAACACTTAGCGAACGTGAGCAATGCGAAGTGTGAGCTTGGTTGTTATGGAATAATGGAATCACCATAAGGAAGGAAAGGAGGGATTGATTTGAAGGTGAGTATTGAAGTAGCAGCACAGTATAACGAACCATATGCAGTAATTTATACAAGTGAGGTTACAGATGAGATTCGACATGTGATAGATGTTCTAAATGAATATGAAAAAGACGCGCCTATTACTGCTCAGCTAGAAGACAGGATTGCAATTTTGCAACCGAAAGATATCTATATGGTGCGGATTGAAAACGGGAATACTGTCATATATGGTCAATCAAACAAATATTATTCAAGAAAAAAATTATATGAGCTGGCAGGTCAGCTTGGAAGGCAATTTATGCAAATATCAAAATCAACCTTGGTTAATCTTGCGTATTTAGACAATGTTGAGGCTGGCTTTAGCGGTTCGCTGCTTTTAAAACTAAAAAATGGATGTAAGGATTATGTTTCCAGAAAATATTTGCCTGCTTTTAAAAAATATCTTGGTTTATAGGGGGGAGTAAAATGAAGGATTTATTAAGAAGTATCGTCATTTCTATTGGAATGGCATTGACTATTTTTTGTGTAATAGGAGTGATTTTTGATTTCATTTATAGTGGTAATTTTGTCATGGAAAGCTATCACTTTTCTAAAATGGTACTAGGTTGTATTATAGTCGGACTGGGTTTTGGCATTCCTACTGTTGTTTATGAAAATGACAAGATAGCCATGCCTATGCAATGTTTAATGCATATGGGTATTGGATGTATTGTATATACGCTGGTGGCTTTTGCCGTTGGATGGATTCCTGTTGAAAAAGGATTTGGTATCTGTTTATGTGTTATTGCCGGTCAGCTTGCTTTTGCATTTTTAATATGGATATGTTTCCTGAGATATTATAAAAAAATGGCATATAAAATGAATAAAAAAATAAAGGAAAATAATCCACTTAAATAATTAAGCCAAAAGAGTAGAAATATTAAAAAATGGGTATTGTATTATTTTGCTTTCATACGATACCCATTTTTCAAATAAAAATTTACACGAATTTATTTACACATCTGCATAGCCTTTTCAAACAGTGGTAATGAACGTTCTACCATCTCCGTTGTTGTACAGTATGCAAGTCTCATATGACCCGGACATGCAAAGCTGTCACCCGGAACAAGTATGAGGTCAAGCTCATTTGCAGCCATACGGCAGAATGCATTTGCATCGGCAATCGGTGTTTTCGGAAACATGTAGAAGGTTCCGCCCGGTTCCACACATTCGTAACCCATTTTTGTCAGCTCCGTATAAAGAATGTTTTTGTTTTTCTCATATATGGACAGGTCGGAGGTCATATCAATAACCTCTGCTATACCAAGCTGCATCAGTGATGAAGGACAGTTGTGACCTGTAAATCTTGATACCTGACCGCACATTACGATGATAAGCTCAGCATCTTTACATTTTGGATTAACTGCCACATAACCGATTCTCTCACCGGGAAGTGACAGCGATTTGCTGAATGAGTAACAGCAGATGGTATTATCATAATATTTTGAAATAAATGGCGAATCTGTACCTGCAAATACAATTTCTCTATACGGTTCGTCGGAAATCAGATAGATGTCGTGACCGTATTCTTCCTGCTTCTCATATAAAATTTTTGCAAGCTTTTCAATCGTTTCGGTAGAGTAAACAATACCGGAAGGATTGTTTGGCGAGTTAATTAATACAGCCTGTACATTTGGATTCAACATTTCGAGAAATGCGTCAAAGTTAATCTGGAATGACGTAATATCGGCAGGAACTACCTTCAGCTGTGCACCTGTGCCGTCTATATATGGGACATATTCAGGGAAATAAGGGGCAAAGGTAATGACTTCATCTCCCGGCTGTGTAACGCATCGTACAGCATGTGCAAGTGCTCCTGCTGCACCTGAGGTCATAAATATATTTTCAGGTACATATTCCATCCCAAAACGTCTGTTTAAGGAATCGGCAACAGCTTTACGGACAGAATAGATCGTAAGTGTCGGGCTGTAGCCATGAAGTGTCAGAGGGTCTTCCTCTGCCAGCAATTTTTGAAGAGCCTTTGTAAATTCGTCACATACAGGTACAGACGGGTTTCCTATTGTAAAGTTAAATACATTTTCAGAACCTATTTCGGCAGCCCTTCTTCCTGCATATTCTGCAAATTCTCTGATGATAGATGTTTTTGTAGTCATGTCTGCATATTTTTTTGAAATCATGGGGATTCTCCTCTCAAAGCTTCTTAAATCTGACAAAAGTATACAGCGGGAAAGGCAAAAAAACAAGTGGCAATAGAACGGGGAAAGCTCTATCGCCACTTCAAAAAAAATGAGGGAAGAGAGGATTCAAATAAATGAAAAACTCTTTACAATACCGAGTATAGTCAGAAAATGTGAAAAAAATGTGTTGAAAATCTGATGCTTTTATGAATAAATCTTAAAATACAGTTTATAATCAACGCAGTGTCGTGCAAAGTAATTCCCTGTGCACATTCTACCGTCAGCCGATATATATATTGTTTTACGGACCGCTTGCGCTTGGTAAAATACATAGCGGTACTAAGCTCGCACTTAGCTCGCTAAGTGACGATGTATTTTAATATCCTTCAAACAATATAAATACTGACTGACGGGAGAATGTGTACAGGGAATTGACATTAAGTCGGGAAAAATATAAACTTAACTGAGATTAAGAAAAGAGAGGAATGGCAGATGTTTGAAGATTTGCCGAATGTTTAAAATGATATTTGAAACACATGGACATTACGATGATGAGAGATTTGATGAAGATAGAGATGAGCTTCTGAAGGAATGTGAGGCACAAGGGATAAAGCTTATTATGAATATCGGTGCTGATATAAAAAGCTCAAGGGCAACGGTAGAACTGGCAAACAGGTACAATCATGTATATGGTGCCGTGGGTGTTCATCCAAGTGAAGTAGGGGATATGACTGATAAAGATATAGAAGAGCTTGAGAATATGGCATTGGACAATGCAAAGATAAAAGCAATAGGCGAGATAGGGCTTGATTATTATTATGATGATAACCCTCCTAAGGATGTTCAGGCACACTGGTTTCAGGCACAGCTGGAGCTTGCGAAAAAGCTGTTACTTCCTGTCGTTATTCACAGCAGGGATGCAGCTCTTGATACCATGAACATTATGAAGGAAATGAAGGCTGAGGAAATTGGCGGTGTGGTTCATTGTTATTCCTATAGCGTGGAAATGGCAAGAGAATTTGTTAAAATGGGATTTTACATAGGCATCGGTGGCGTCATAACATTTGCAAACAGTAAGAAACTGAGGGAGGTTGCCCTCGATATACCACTTGACAGACTGGTTCTTGAAACGGATTCACCATACCTGACTCCTGTACCATACAGGGGCAAAAGAAATTCAGCATTATACATTCCGTATATAGCAGAGGAAATTGCGAAGATAAAAAATATATCCGTTGAAGAGGTTTATAAAGCAACCTTTGAAAATGGGAAAAAGTTATACAGAATGTAGATTATATAAACGCAGACAACACATCAAACAAAATTGTAAATAGTAAGAATGAGGCAAACGATATGGAAAAATTAAGTAATCCACAGGTTACGATTGATATGATAAAGAAATACAATTTTGCATTTCAGAAAAGGTTTGGTCAGAATTTTCTGATAGATGAGCATGTGATTCATAAAATCATTCGTGCGGCGGAGATTACAAAGGAAGATTGTGTACTTGAGATAGGTCCGGGTATTGGTACAATGACTCAATATCTTGCCGAGGCAGCCGGACATGTATGTGCGGTTGAGATAGATAAGAATTTAATACCTGTGCTGAATGAGACGCTGGCTGATTACAGCAATGTTACCATTATAAACGATGATATATTAAAAACGGATATCAATAGGATTGTCAGGGAATATAACGGAGGAAGACCGATTAAGGTGGTTGCAAATCTTCCATATTATATAACGACTCCTATTATAATGGGACTTTTTGAAAGTCATGTACCGTTGTTATCGGTTACTGTTATGGTACAAAAGGAGGTCGCTGACAGAATGCAGGTAGGGCCGGGTACAAAGGATTATGGGGCGCTGTCGCTTGCCGTGCAGTATTATGCCAAGCCTTATATTGCGGCAAATGTTCCGCCAAACTGTTTTATTCCAAGGCCCAATGTGGGGTCTGCGGTAATAAGGCTGACAAGATATCAGGAACCACCTGTTAAAGTACAGGATGAACGACTGATGTTCAAGCTTATCAGAGCTTCTTTTAACCAGAGAAGAAAAACGTTACAGAACGGAATTGCAAACAGTAATGAGTTGTCATTTCGTAAGGAGCAGGTGGCAGATGCCTTGGAAAAAATGAATTTATCAGCGAGTGTTAGGGGAGAAAGCTTAAGCTTGGCAGAATTTGCCGCACTAAGTGATATTCTTTCCTCAAAATAATGGAATAAATATCGGCAATAAATCATAGATAGAAATAAAAGCCGTACATAGGCTGCGAAAGAGAGTGGAGGTTTGCTATGATTTATTGGAACAGATTCATTTCCTACATTTACAGATATCACAATAACGAGAAAAGCGAAAATACGGGATTTGCAAAGGTTCAAAAGACATCAAATACAGGGAAAATCAACATAGGATTAAAGGATATAATGAATCGTCAGGATGACGTGTACTCGGTTTATCTGTATAGGGAAACGCTGGCTGATGATGAACCGCAGGATGGTACACGCCATGAAAAAGAAATCCAAATCATGATTCCCAAGCCTTTGTATCTGGGCAAGTTGAAAATGCGGGGTGGCAGAGGAGAAGGCGTTTATTCATTTGACTGGAATGATGTTCAGGGAAGCGGTAAACCGATAACGGCATGGAGCGGAATTGCTATAAAAAGGATGAAGCCTGACAGCAGCCAGTATGGAAGGGATATGTTCTGTTCATCATGGACGGACAGTATCGTTGATTATAGTTATTTGATGGAAGAGGAAAAAGAAAAACCTGCTTTAGAATATCCGGACATGGAAGCTTTGCGGGAGAATGCGAAATTTTTGTCAGAGAATACGGAAACTTCACCAGAGAATACGGAAACAGATACTTTATCGGAGTATATGGAAACAGAATCCCTGATAGGGGAAAACGGAATGGAAACCATGGAAGAGGAGGAACTGGACAGGCTTGTACAGGAGGTGTCGGCGGCTTATGAAACAGAATCGAAAAGTAAGGCATCCGCACCATATGCAAATCCTATAGAAGAAATGCTTGATACATATGAGAGATTGCCGCTTCTTCCGGAAAGTGTACAGGAAGGCAATCAGATTATAGAAAGCGTGAAGATAACACCAAATGATATCGGACTTCTTGATATGAATAACTGGAGACTTGGTGTAAACAGCTTTTTGACACATGGTTTTTATAATTATAAATATCTGATGCTGGGAAAAATCGTATTTCAGGATAATCAGAGAGCAGGAAGTTACGTGTTGGGTGTTCCCGGAGTATATTCGGCAAAGGAGAAATATCTGGCAGGAATCTTTGGCTTTGACAGATTTGTTCCGGTTAAAGAAACGGAGATAAAGACAGGAAGCTTCGGCTATTGGCTTGTAAATGTTACATGCTGATTGATATAAATGCGGATATTGGAATGTCACATAATGTAAATACAGGTATTGAAATATTCAAAGGAAAACGATATGGATAAGAACGATATACAACATGAAAAATTTATGGACGCAGCAATCAAATTGGCAAGAAAAGCATATGAAAACGGAGATGTACCGATAGGCTGCGTTATCGTGAAGGATGGAAAAATAATTGCCAGAGGTTATAATAAAAGAAATTTGAAGAAAACAACACTGGCGCATGCGGAGCTTCTTGCAATCGAACAGGCCTCAAAGAAACTGGCTGACTGGCGGCTTGAAGATTGTACCATGTATGTAACCTTAGAGCCTTGTCAGATGTGTGCAGGGGCAATCGTTCAGGCAAGAATACCAAACGTGGTAATCGGGTGTATGAATCCGAAGGCAGGTTGTGCAGGTTCTATATTAAATCTGTTGGATATAAAGCAGTTTAATCATCAGGTAGAGATTATAAAGGGAATACGCAAGGAAGTCTGCAGTCAGATGATGAAAAGCTTTTTTATGGATTTACGACAGGGGAAAATCAATATTAGTAAGGAAAAATAAAGGGTTGACGGACTAGATATTGTCCTTTATAATTTGCAGGTATAATTAAATATGTTTTAAAGTTTCCATGCAACCGGGGAGGTAGCGGCGTCCTGTACCTACAATCCGCTATAGTAGGGGTGATGGTTTTCTTGAGGGGTGGTCGTTGTAGGGCAGCCCTTGGTAAGTGGTGTTGATGTTTGGGTCTTGCGCAACAGGACTCTTCGAACCGTGTCAGGTCGGAGACGAAGCAGCACTAAGGGGAATCTCCTGTGTGCCGCAAGGGTGCCTGGGCTGAGCTAACTGCCAAGGTAACGCCTATGATGTCATTTCGAGGGAAAACCGCATGGATTTTATATTGCAGTTGTTCTGTTTGCAAATATAATAATATTTTTATGAAATTTCAAAAAAGTAATAGCAAAATAGGACAAAAGATGATATCATAATGATTAATACTTTTGCTGATGAAAAAAAGTATGCAAAGATGTATAAATTCAAGGGGCGGACAGAAAATGAATTACGCTGAAGTAATAGAATTTGTGAAAGAAAAAACTGCCGAGAACGGCAGACCACCTAATTATAAATTTAGAAGCAGATTTGAGCATACTATGAGAGTGTACAGATGGGCTATTAAGCTTCAATCCAAACTGGGTGGAGATTTGGATACGATTGTACTTGCTGCACTTCTTCATGATGTGGGTTGGGATGAAAACAGGCCGCATGGAGAGGTTGGTGCAGAGATTGCAGTTGAATATCTGGACAGTTTGGGTGTTGACCCTGATAAGATTGCGAAAATAGGCGAGATCATTATGATACATGAAGAAAAGGATTCAGATGCAGAGTTATCCTTGGAATGTAAAATTGTTATGGATGCCGATTTGCTGGATGAAGTAGGTGCGGTTAGTGTGTTGTGGGATTCTATGGCAACGGCACTTGAAGATGAAGCAAGTTACAAGAGAGCATATTATAGAATTAAGAATTTTTATCGGATTAACAAACCAAAAATCAGGCGTTGCAAGACAGACGCCGGGCGCATAGAGTATAACAAGCGTATGCAATTATTGGAAGAATTTATTTTCCAGTTAGAGAAAGAGTTGTTCTAGCTTTTATAGGCTGATAATTATTATTAATAAAAGGAGATGTTATAAAAATTATGAAGACGTTTTTAAAGATTTTAGTTGCGTTAATTATAGTTGCGGCACTTTGTGTTGGTATATACTTTATTTTGCCGGAAACATCGAAGATGTATATTAAGGGTAATATTCAGTATCGTACGAACGAAGAGGCGAAGGAAAAGGTAGACAGTCTTAAAGCGAATAAGATTGTGGTTAATCAGGTTCAGAAAAATGGAACTACAAAGGCTGTTGATACAGGAGTAACATATGGTGATGCTCTTGAAAAGACTTGTAAGTCAACAGCATGGTATTATGAATCAGATGTAAACGGAAGTATGACGATTACGTTTTATGGAAGTAAGGCAAGTTTGGATTTATCAAAATATGGTTCTGATGGTACCTTTATCGATAAGTCATTGAAGCTGGTATTTTATTTCCCATCAGACGGAAAGCCTACGGTGACTGTTTATATTGGTGATGACCAGTTAAATGACACGGATAAGGTAGCAGCATTGCAGGCTATAGCAGAAAAATAGAATATATGATATAGGCTCTTGCGTAATAAATAAAAAGCCGGTTTGTGATAACCGGCTTTTTATTTATTTTGCGACAAGCTCTTCTATCATATGAATGATGATGCCTGTGGAATCGGTAAGGTTGCTTTCTTCCATGGCTTTTATATATTGCTCTTTATTATGAAAGACCTCATCGATTGCTGCAAACAGTGTTTCGGTATTCAATTCCTCTTCCTGAATGACATAGCTGTAACCACTTTTTTTAAAGGAGTCTGCATTCAGTATCTGGTCGCCACGACTGGCAGCAGCCGAGAGCGGAATGAGAATATTGGGCTTTCTTAATGCGAGAAGCTCACAGATGGCGTTTGCACCGGCTCTGGATATGATGATGTCGCAAAGAGCCAGCATATTGCTGAGTTCCTTCTTTACATATTCAAACTGAACATATCCCGGTTTACCGTTAAGGCTGGTGTCCAGATTATCTTTTCCGCATAAATGTATAACATTAAACTGTTTCAGAAGTCTGTCAAGGTTTTCCCGTATGGCGTTATTAATGATTACGCTTCCTGAACTGCCGCCGACTACCATCAAAACGGGCTTTTGCTCAGTAAATCCACAATAGTTGTAAGCTAATACGGCATTACCGTTGAAAAGCTCTTTTCTGATTGGCGTACCGGTTACAACAGCCTTATTTTCCGGAAACAGCTCCTTTGTTTCAGGAAAGTTGCAGCATACTTTTGTTGCTTTGGGAAGTGCCAGCTTGTTTGCAAGACCGGGGGTCATGTCTGATTCGTGTATAATAACAGGCTTTCCTATGGAGTGGGCTGCAAATACAACAGGTACCGTAACAAATCCGCCTTTAGAAAATACAACGTCAGGCTGAAGCTCTTTCAGCAATTTCTTAGCTTCACTGATACCCTTTAAAACTCTGAAGGGGTCGGAAAAATTCTTCATTGAGAAATATCTTCTAAGCTTTCCTGAAGAGATACCATGGTAACAGATACCCAAATCTTCGATAAGCTTTTTTTCCATACCGTCATAAGAACCGATATAATGTATATCATAATCCAGTTTTTGAAGTTCAGGAATAAGTGCCATATTTGGAGTAACATGACCTGCCGTTCCGCCACCTGTTAATACGATTCGTTTCATTTAATATACCTCCGATTTGTATTAGGTTTGTGAAGTAATTTTAATTTGCTGCAAGATATTCTTTCAGTGCTTTTGCGAGCTGGTCAGGACAGGAGGTTGGCTTAAAGCCACATGTAGTTCCATCAAGCTTTGCAATCACATCTTCAGGCTTCATACCTTCTACCAATGCACCGATACCTTTGAGATTACCGTTGCATCCGCCGAGAAATTTTACGTTTTTAAGAACACCGTCTTCAACATCAAATGAGATTTCAACCGAGCATGTTCCTTTTGTCTTATAAACCATAATTGACCTCTTTTCTATAGGTTATCGGTTAGAAAACAGATGACCTAATCATATTATTTTCTTTTGTATCATTACATATACAATATAATTTTATCATATCAACGAAACTCAACTTCGTTTCCCTAAATGCTCACATTAATCATATGCACAATATCATAGTGATTATTAACATCAGGTTAACAAGTTCACACAAATTATAGTATACAAAAAAATGAAAATAAAGGCAAATATTTGTCGCACAAAAACAATTGAAATTATGAAAACAGGCTATCTATAATGGAGGCACCCAGGGAGACGGGGAGGCAACGGGTAAAAATATCCGGATACTTTATTCGCTGCGGCAGCCGTATTCTCTGAAATAATATGGAAATGAGGGATTTGTATGTTGGACTTTGTATTGGGACAAAATGTGTTTGTGTACATTATGGTGGCAATGGGGCTTATAGGAATTTCAGCCCGATTTATACTGAACGGATATTTGAAAGGATTGATAAAAGCTACCGAGAGTATGGGAGCAACCAGAAAAAAAGCCTTACTGGAAATCAGAAAGCGGTATGAGGACATAGCATCTTTGAATGTGGAGATAAAGGATGTGGATTCGTTCGTGGGAAAATACATAGAAAAAATACGAATAGGCAAGTTTGCCGTAGTTTCTGTAAATAATTTCATAAAAAATATATTCGTAATAACAGCAGGGACAGGCATATTAAGTGGAGCTTATCAATATTATGTAAAAGGTTCAGGAGGAGAGACACTTAAATTACTGGGATGTGGTTTTGTTACTTGTATGCTGATGCTGATAGCCTGGAATATGTGGGATACGCGCAGTAAAAAAGAGATACTTCGGCTTAGTGTCCAGAATTATCTGAGTAACAGTCTGGCGAACAGATTGCAAAAGGCTGAGATGAAGCAGGTGGCAGTCAGTGATATGAGCAGGATTAAAGCGGAAACGGAAGAAAAAGCGGCGGATGAGGATATACCGGAAGAAGATGAGGAAAAAAAGGAACAGGAGATAACAGATGAACAGGTGGCTGCCTGTGACATGCTGTTTGAAAAACTGTTGCAGGGAATTATTTCAGATGCGTAATATTCCCGGATAAAGTACGGCATTTGCTGTATTAGGGCTAAAAAATTCAGGATGGTAGACAGTGAAAAAGCTGTGCTTTATTTCGGGACTTTTAATATGTATGCTACTTACAGGCTGTAGTGTCTATGAAAAACAGGACATGCAGAAGGAGGGAGAAAACGGAAATATTGCATCGAGCGGAGATGCATCATCAGCAGAACCGACAGAGAATATGGCAGAAACAGAGGGAACTACCGAGGATATGACATTGCTCAGGGATTATGACGGCTGCCCGAATAAGGAATATTCATGGTACATAGTAAGAGATGATAATCATGGGATAAGTGGATGTGATAAGAGCTTTGAAATCGAGCAGTATGACGCATATTATGTGGATACTGATGCAGACGAAGCGAATGAGAAGGTTATGTACCTTACCTTTGACTGTGGTTATGAAAACGGATATACGGAGCAGATATTGGATGTGCTGAAAGAACATAATGCAAAAGCCTGCTTCTTTGTTACCATGACTTATATTAGGGACAATCCGGAGATCGTGAAGCGAATGAAGGAGGAGGGGCATCAGGTAGGTAATCACACCGTAAGCCATCCGGCAATGCCGGACAAAAGCATAGAAGAGCAAAAGGAAGAGCTTAACGAATGTGCTGATTACATGAAGGAAGTGACAGGCTACGATATGGATATGTATTTTCGTCCACCGAGTGGTGTGTATAGCGAAAGAACATTACAGCTGGCAAAGGATATGGGATATAAGACCATCTTCTGGAGTATGGCGTATCTGGATTATGATGTCAATAAACAGCCGGGTGTAGACTATGTCACAGAGCATTTTGAAAAATATTATCACAACGGAGCGATACCGCTTCTCCATAATATATCAGAATCAAATGCAAATGCCCTTGATTCGATATTATCATATCTCGCAGACGAAGGCTATCGATTTGGCTCTCTTGATGAAATGTTTGAAAAATAGTTGATTATGGGAATTTGATTTGCTACAATTAGATTTAACTATGAAATCAAACTAAAAAGCAAGGAGAGATGAAAAGATGGCAAAAACAGTAAGTTTCGATTTTAAGAATGCTGCATCTATGGCAAATGACGCAGATATTGCGGCAATTAAGGAGCAGGTTATAGCCGCAAAGGCAACTCTTGTAAACAAGACAGGCGAGGGAAATGATTTCCTTGGATGGATAGACCTTCCTGTAGATTATGACAAGGAGGAGTTTGCAAGAATTAAAAAGGCGGCAGCCAAGATTCAGTCAGATTCAGATGTATTGGTTGTAATCGGTATTGGTGGTTCTTACCTTGGAGCAAGAGCGGCAATCGAAGCTTTAAGACATAGTTTTTATAATTCAGTAGATAAGGAGATTCGTAAAACTCCTGAAATTTATTATGCAGGAAGCAATATCAGCAGCACATATATGGCTCACCTTCTTCAGGTCATTGGCGACAGAGATTTTTCTATCAATATTATCTCAAAGTCAGGAACAACAACAGAGCCGGGTATTGCAACAAGAATATTTAAGAAGAAATTAATTGAAAAGTATGGCAAGGAAGAGGCTGCAAAGAGAATATATGCTACCACAGACAAGGAAAAGGGAGCATTAAAGACGCTGGCTACAGAAGAGGGTTATGAGACATTTGTAGTGCCTGATGATGTAGGAGGTCGTTTCTCTGTTCTTACGGCAGTAGGTCTTCTTCCAATAGCAGTAAGCGGTGCAGACATAGATAAGCTTATGGAAGGTGCAGCTTCAGCAAGATGTGACTGTCTGGCACAGGATTTCGAAGAGTCAGATGCCATGAAGTATGCAGCAGTAAGAAATGTTTTATATAATAAGGGCAAAAAGATGGAGATACTTGCAAATTTTGAGCCGGCACTTCACTTTGTATCAGAGTGGTGGAAGCAGCTCTATGGTGAGAGTGAAGGTAAAGACGGAAAGGGCCTGTTTCCAATGGCTACAGACTTCACAACGGATTTGCACTCACTTGGACAGTTTATCCAGCAGGGTTCACAGAACCATTTTGAAACGGTAATCAATGTATTAAACCCAACATGTGAGATAATCATGGAAGAAGAGGATTCAGATTTGGATGGTCTTAATTATCTTGCAGGAAAGACTGTAGATTTTGCAAATAAGAGTGCCATGAACGGAACGATTCTTGCTCATGCAGATGGCGGTATACCAATTATTCAGGTTAATATCGATAGAATTGATGAGTTTACACTTGGCGAGCTGTTCTATACATTCGAGTTCGCATGCGGTATAAGCGGCTATGTGCTTGGTGTAAATCCATTCAACCAGCCGGGTGTTGAGAGCTACAAGAAGAACATGTTTGCATTACTTGGCAAGCCGGGAAATGAAGAACTTGGCAAAGAGCTTCTTGCAAGAATAAACGGTTAATCGAATATAGAAAATAATAAGCAGGAGACATGCAAGTGATATGTTTTGTAAAAGATATACACTTGTGTCTCCTGCTTTTTGCTTATTTATCAATGTAAAAACGGTCTTTTTTAGTATACTCTGCCAGTTTTTCTTTAATGATGTCCAAACGCTCCGTGCCGCTTCCGGCATTTTTAAGTTCTTCATCGATGAGATTCATATCGACTGTATCAGAAGATGGATGGTATATATATTTGTCGGTATCCATCGTTTCATATTTTTCAGTCATTTCATCCGTCCATGCGTGGACACATTCTGCAGAGAAAAAAACATCATGTTTTATAATTCGTGCAGGATTTCCCGCAACTGATGTATTTGAAGGAATACGTTTATTGGAAAGGACTGCATTTCCACCTATAATTGCACCGGATCCAATGACAGAACCTTTCAGTATAAGGGCATTTTGTCCCAGCCATATATGGTCACCGATTAATACGGAACGGCTTGGGTTTATACGTTTCTTTGTGATTCCGTCATAGATAAGGTGTGGGTCGGCGGTTCTGATAAATATGCCAAATGAAAACAATCCCTCATCTCCGATTATGATATTCTGCTGTTCAGATGCAACGATTGTCATTTTGCCGTTAAAATAACAATTTTTACCCAGATATACGGTGGAATTATGATTGATGCTGATATTGACATAATATATATGGCGGTTTTTACTTAAATAAACAATACTGTTGCTTCCCTGAAAACCTATGGTTGAGTTGCTGAGGTTTACACCATCTTCAACAAATAGTACGTTACCTGTGCCGTGAAATGTTATTTTACTGCCTTCCATTTTGCTGTTTTGTGGGTTGACGAAAATGTAATTTCCGTTGACGTTCTCCTGTATACCATTAAATGTTGTAATTGTTTCCATTTGTTAATATGTTCTCCGTGTATTCTATATTTTTTATGAAATTTTATATTATATTATCATATTATAAATAGTTTGTACAATATATCCGGTTTGTATGAAAAACGATATATTACACATAGATAACACATTCGTATGAAATACTAAAATATATTTGTCATTTTTTGCGATGACAGGTATGGTATAGTAATTGTAAATGCAGAAAGAGGAGTAATCATGGGGGCAAAAATACTGATTGCAGATGACGATAATAGAATTAATGAGCTGTTGTGTGAAATTTTTAGTATGGAGGGGTATGAAACCATTTCTGCAAAAAACGGTATGCAGGTCATAGAATATCTGGAACAGGGAGAATTGGTGGAGCTGATTGTTTTGGATGTGATGATGCCGGGACTTGACGGTTGGGAGGTTCTGGATTATGTGAAGGAACATTTTGATGTGAAAGTGCTGATACTGACGGCACTGACTGGTGAGATGGATGAAGTGAGAACGCTCCAAAAGGGAGCGGATGATTATGTGGCAAAGCCATTTAAACGTGCGGTGCTTTTGGAACGAGCAAAGAGGCTTATCAATGAATGGAACCGCATACATGAACAGGATTATATCTGTAGGGATTTGAGGCTTTCACAAGCAGAGTGTAAGGTTTATTTTAAGGGAGAAGAACTGAAGCTTACAGTAAAGGAATACAGACTTTTGCTACTTCTTATGCAGAATTCAAAAATCGTATTGTCAAGAGAGATGATTTTGGAGAAGGTATGGGGAATTGATTATGAAGGAAATGACAGAGTAATCGATACACATATTAAGATGCTTCGTCAATCTCTTGGAGAAGCAGGAGAATATATACGAACGGTAAGGGGTGTAGGCTATAGTTTTGATGATGAGGTAGTGCAGGAATGAAGTTGAAAATGAGCTTTCGGAGTAAAATAATCGTGTTATTTCTTGTATGCACTATCTGCTGCATGCTTATCGTTGCTGTATGCTGTCGTTTTTTACTGCGTCCGTTGTTTATAAACAACTCAAGAAAGAATATGTTGAATTGTGCGGATTCTGTAGAACAGACAATTAAGAATGATGCAGATAAACTTAAGGAATTATTGGATAAAATTGAAACAGATTATTTAATTCGTACGACGGTAGTCGTGTCTGATGAACTGGGAGAGAATGAAGAGGACGGTATTGTATCTTCCACAAAAACAGGTATGAATGGGACGGAACGCTGGATTGAACAGTATAAAAGGGAGGCAGAGAAGGGAACATCATATTTTGTGAAAAAGAGAAACGTTCAAGATGAGACAGCTAAATTAATATATATTCGCATGACGGAAAACGGAAATTATATCGTAATGAATAAATCAACCAAGGGCATAGAGCAGGATATAGAGCTGGTAACCATTTTTATCATTATTATCGGCATCAGTATTGCAATAGTCGGAACCATATCCTTCTGGATTTTGCTTAGGCCGTCTATGAACCGGCTGGAACAGATAACTGTCGTGACAGAAAAAATGTCGGAGTTGGATTTTAGTGAAAGATTACTCTGTACGGATGGTGATGAATTCGAAATTTTGGCATATTCCGTAAATAAATTATCTGAGGAGTTAAGTCTGCGGATTGATAAATTGAAAAACGAACTGGAGAGCAGAAAAACATTGATTCGCAATCTTTCCCATGAACTAAAAACGCCTATAACAACCATAAGAGGATATGCAGAGAATGCACAGATTGTTGCTAAGGATAATGATAAGATTATGAGATATTGTGATATTATCATAGATGAATGTGAATCAGTGAATAATCTGATAACAGGCATGATAGATTTATCAAAATTAGAAACGGATGGCTGTTTATGTGAGATGGAAATAATATCAACAGAAGATTTCATGGAAAATATATGCCGGAAGATTGAGCAGGAGCTGCCGGATATTAATATGGAGCATTCGGTTGAAAAGACAATCATAACCGGTAATGCCATATTACTTCAAAGAGCCATTATGAACTATATTGAAAATGCAGCAAAATATGGAGGCACCGGATGTCATATAAAGACCACGTTTCAGGTGGATGGTGACAGAGCCGTTTTTTCCGTAAAAAATGACGGACCGCTTATATCTGAAGAAGAGCAGGAAAAGATATGGGATGTTTTCTATAAGCAGGATAAGGCAAGAAGCAGAGATAAAAGTTATGGTATCGGTTTATCTTTTGTGGCACAGATTGCAGAGAAGCATAGAGGGGGTGTCGGGGTAAGCAGCAGAGACGGATGGACAGAATTTATACTATGGATTCCCTATACGGATACAAAAAATGAATAAGAGGTTATTACACATAGATTACAAAAACAGGTCATATGATAGGTTTGCTTAATGAAGACTTAAGGAGGTAATCTATGTTAAGTACAGAAGAAAAAGAGCGATATACAAGACATTTTTTGCTGGATGGATGGGATGAGGAGGCTCAGGAAAAGATAAAAAATACGACTGTATTTGTTGCAGGAGCAGGTGGTACGGGTTCTCCTACAATTACGATGCTTGCTTTGATTGGGGTAGGGTGCATCAGGATTTGTGATTTTGATATCTTTATGGAATCGAATAAAAACAGACAGTTTATACATTGCCTGGGAGAAGAACGGGTTGGAATGAATAAGGCTGAATCGGCAGCATTGACTGTACATAGTATAAATCCCAATGTAAAGGTTGAATATTTTGACGAGAAATTTACAAGATATAATATAGATGATATGGTTGGCGATGCAGAGATTATTTTTGATTGTGTAGACCGATTTAAGTATAAATTTGTATTGGCGGATTGTGCCAGACGTAAGAATATACCGATGTTGTTTTATGGGATTATGGATTATGCTTATTTTGGATATATATTTGACCCAACTAAGACCGCTTGTTTCCATTGCCTTTTTGATGAAAAAAAGGTTGCCGTTGTAGATAAGCTTTCAGTAAACAGGGGTGACGTAGCCGTTATGGCACCTACGTTATTTTCGGCAGCAGGTATTATGGTGAATGAAGCGGTAAAAATTTTAATAGGATATGATAAACCTGCGTATAATACTTTTTATATTGGGTTTGGAAAATGCCATGATTTACAAAATTCGAGAGGATTAAAATCGTTTAAATATTGGAATACTGCATATTTTAATGCTGAGGCGAAAAAGGCAGGCTTTGATTTCAGAACAATCAATAAAACATCGATGTTTCAAACGATTCATATTGAAAGAAATCCGTTGTGTCCATATTGTCAGGATGGCAAAATATGAAAAAGTTGTAATTGCTTGCATTTTGGGTTTATTATTGATATTATAAGTTGAGATATGGAAATCTTTGTCTAATTTTGGAAATATTTGAGAGAAGGATGTAGTACATGTGTTATTATAATGAATTTGGGAAATATGGTGATAAGGTGGCAGCAGTTTCAAGTGAAGGGATATCGATTACCTATAGAGAGCTTGAGACCTATGCCAAGGACATCGGAGAGATCATTCCTACAAGAAGTCTTGTGTTTTGTTTTTGTAAGAATGTTGTAGGTTCTATGGCAGGATACTTGAGTTTCCTGTATAACAGAATTGTTCCGCTTATGATTGATATGAATATAGATGAGACGCTGGCAGCGCAGCTGATGGATATATATCAGCCGCAGTATTTATATATACCAAAGGAGCTCAGAGCGCGATATGACGGTATGGAGCTTGTGTCTGAGGGATATGATTACTGTGTATTAAAAACAGGTTATAATAAAGTATATCCGCTTCATGATGATTTGGCACTTTTGCTGACAACCTCCGGCTCCACGGGAAGTCCGAAGCTGGTACGTCAGAGCTACAGGAATATTCAGTCAAATGCAGAAGCGATTGTAAAATATCTTGAGATAGATGATTCGGAAAGACCCGTAACAACACTTCCTATGAACTACACATACGGACTTTCCATCGTAAACAGTCATGTACTTGCAGGGGCAACAATGCTTCTTACGACAAGTACGATTGTAGCAAAAGAATTCTGGGATTTTATGAAGGCGAATAAGGCTACGTCATTTGGCGGAGTCCCTTACACGTATGAGATGCTGAAAAGGGTCAGATTTTTCAGGATGGACTTGCCGGATTTGCGATATATGACACAGGCAGGCGGTAAGCTGGCACCGGAGCTTCACAAAGAATTTGCCGAGTATGCCATGAATAAAGGAAAAAAATTCATTGTTATGTATGGACAGACGGAAGCAACAGCTCGTATGGCGTATCTTCCTGCCGATAAGGCACTTGAGAAATATGGAAGTATGGGTATCGCCATTCCGGGAGGACGCTTTGATTTAGTTGATGTGAGCGGCAATATCATAACGGAGCCTGAGCTTGTCGGAGAACTTGTATACGAGGGAGAAAATGTTACTCTCGGTTATGCAGAGTGTGGTGATGACCTTATTAAGGGAGATGAAAGGAACGGACGTCTTGAGACAGGTGACATGGCAAAGATGGACAAGGATGGTTTCTTCTTCATCGTTGGCAGAAAGAAGCGTTTTCTGAAACTGTTTGGAAACAGAATCAATCTGGATGAGATAGACAGAATTATTAAAAAGGAATATCCTGATTTGGACTGTGCCAGCAATGGAACAGATGAGATGATGAATATATATATTACAGATGCAGACTACACCGAGAAGGTAGCTGCTCTTATTGGAGAACGTACGCATATTAATAACAGGGCATTTCAGGTGCTGGTAATCGATAAGATACCTAGAAATGAAGCCGGAAAGACGTTATATAAAGAATTACCACAGTAGGTATAAGGAGGAGTATCATGGAAGAATTATTAGAAGCATTAAAGAGAGCAAATAGCAAGGTTGACTGGATGACAGACAAGAAGCTGTACACAGACAAGGTTATCGATTCAATCGATATGACATCTATTTTGGCAGAGCTTGAGGAAACCTTCGATATCGAAATTGATATGGAGTATATTGTTCCTGCAAATTTTGATTCGGTTGATGCAATGTGGAAGATGGTTCAGGAATTAATGGACTAATAAAGAAATACATGGGGCAGTGCCGTATGACACTGCCTTTAACATGGGAGAAATAACATGACATTTGTAGAATTAAACTTTTTGATTTTTATTGCTATTACGGCACTCGTATTCTATATATGCCCTGTGAAGTTTAGATGGCTGGTGCTTCTTGCGTCAAGCCTTGTGTTCTATGGTATAGCGGGAGTGAAATATTTCCCGTTTATTTTTGTGACTTCGTTTTCAGTATTTCTTGCCGGTCGTGGCATGGGACGTATATACGAGAATATGGACAAGACCATTGCCGAGGGCGAATATGACAGAAAAGAGAAAAAGGCTTTAAAGGATGCTGCAAAGAAGAAGTGCAAAAAGATTCTTGTACTGCTTCTGATACTCAATGTGGGTATACTGGCCGTAATTAAGTTTACAAGGTTTGCGGTAGGACCGCTCAACAGTCTGTTTGGACTTTTAGGTGCAGATACACATTTTAATGCAGCGTGGATTATCGTTCCGTTAGGTATTTCTTATTATACCTTTTCATCTTTGAGTTATCTGCTTGATGTGTACTGGAAGAGAGTGGATTATGAAAAGAATTATGCAAGATTCCTTCTGTATGCGATTTATTTCCCTCATATTCTTCAGGGACCGATAGAGCGATATGGTAAATTGGGACAGCGGTTAAAGCAGGAGCTTAGATTTGACTATGACAGATTCTGCAAGGGAATGCAGCTTATTGTATGGGGATTTTTCAAGAAGCTTGTTATTGCAGACAGAATCGATATATTTATATCAGGCGTATATGATGATTTCAGACATACGTCAGGAGCCATGTTCTTAGTTGCCATGATTCTTGATGTTGTGTATATATATGCTGATTTCTCAGGCTGTATGGATATAGCCAGAGGTGTATCACAGATGTTTGGCGTAGAGCTTGATTTGAATTTTGACCATCCTTTCTCTGCAAAGTCCGTAACGGAATTCTGGAGAAGGTGGCATATGACTCTTGGTGGCTGGTTTAAGGATTATGTATATTATCCGATATCTACATCTGATCTTGTTAAGAATATAGGTAAAGCCTGTAAGAAGAAAGAGCTTCCTGACTGGCTGACCAGAAGCCTTGTAACCGTCATTCCGGTTACTGTAACATGGGTGCTGACGGGTTTGTGGCATGGCACAGGTAAGACGTATCTTGCATGGGGTATTTACTATGCATTTATGATATTTATGTCTGTAACATTTGGAGATTCGTTCAAGGCATTGGGAAGAAAGCTCAATATCAAGATGGATACATGGTCATTCGGAGTGTTCCAGATGATTCGGACCACTTGTATATTTGCGGGAGGCCGTCTGCTTACAAGACCGGGCACATTGTGGCTCAGTAAATATGCTCTTAAGACAACATTTACAGATTTTAAGGTATGGACTTTGTTTGACGGAACATTATATAAATATGGTCTTAACGAAGCGGGCTTCAGACTTGCGATTATAGCAATCCTGATATTTGGTATAATCAGTATATTACAGCTCCGCGGTGTATCCATTAGAGATTCGATAGGACGACAGAATATCGTATTCAGATGGGCAGTTTACCTTTTGGCGATATTTGCGGTTATTATATACGGTATCTATGGTCCGGGGTATGATGCAGCTTCCTTTGTTTATATGGCTTATTGATGGAGTGAAATATGAAAAAGAAAAATATTTTAAAAGCAATAGCATTTATATGTATATTTGTGTTGATATTTAATTATATATCGAATGTCTTTAGGGCGAAATGGCTGGTTGGATGCAGCGAGACATATATGATGGAGGAATTTTATGAATTAGAGGATAATTCCATCGATGTATGTATCCTCGGAAGCAGTCAGATGGTTTATGGAATGTCTGCTTTAAGAATGTTGGATAAGTATGGAATATCTGCATTTGGAACCGCAACAGGTTCTCAGCCGATGCTTTGCACATATTTTTATTTGAAGGAACTGGATAAAACACAGGATTTCTCTACGGCAATTCTTGATATCAGTATGCTTTATGAGCAGGAGGAGGATTCTCGTTTCAGAAAGACGATTGATAATGTACCATTTAGCAAAAACAAGCTGGATTTGATATGGGAATACACGAAAGGCTCTGATTTGCAGGAGAAATGGGAAAATATTTTCTCGATATTTCAGTATCACAGCAGATGGGATGAGCTGGAACAGGGAGATTTCGATTATGAAAACATGGAATCTTCGCTTTTTAAAGGAACTGCTCTTCGTGGTGAAGTAAGGAATGATATTATATATGAGGATATTGTAACGGATGGTGGAGAGATTGATTCAGAGCTTACAATGAATGAAAACCAGAAGAAATATTTTGTCTGGATTGTAGATTATTGTAAAGAAAATGATATTCATCTGGTGCTTATTAAAACACCGAAACGTAGTTGGAACAGAACGAAGCAGTTAGGCGCTGCAGAACTTGCGGAAGAATATGGATTGGATTATCTGGATTTTAATTCCAAGGAGCTTGTCGAGGCGATTGACCTTGATATTCCTAAAGATTTTGCAGACCCTGACCATTTAAACATTCGTGGGACAAGCAAGCTGACGGACTATCTGTGTGAATACCTTTTGGAAAGATATGAGTACAGAGATTCCAGAAAGGAAGCCTATTATGATGAGGCAGAGATGAACCGTTTTAGAGCAGACTTTGAAAATAAATGGCTTAGAACGGAGACGGATGCTGTAGCGTTTTTAAAACTGTTGCAGGGTTCAGACTATGAAATCGCGCTTCAGGCAAGCGGGGACATCAGTGCCGGACTTAGTGATGAGATAAAAACAGAATTTGCAAATATTGGCATTGATGTATCGGAAATAAAGGATAATTATGTAGCATATATCAAAGATGATAAATGCGAATATAAGGAAACCGCTACAGAACCGATTGAATATATCGGGAAGTTTAGTGATGGCAAGAGCTTTAAGCTGCTTAGTGATGTGACCGATATTGAGAGCGAAACAAAAACATATGTGGCAGGAAATAAAACGGCGTATGCGATGCGTGGAATAAATATGATTATATATCGTGCAGATTCCAATAAGACAATAAGATGTGCTACGCTTTATGTGGACGAAACCGGAACCATGCGGCTTCGTTAAAGATATGGGAGATATTGATATGCAGGAGAAAAAAGTAAGAATAGCAAAATGGGACAATTTAAAATTCTTCTTTATTGCATGTGTAGTAATCGGTCATTTCTTTGCAAGATTTGATGATATGAAGACTGCGAAAAGTATTATATTCTTTATATATACCTTTCATATGCCGGGATTTATATTTATGTCAGGTTTATTTGCCAAGAGGACAATTAATGAAAAGAGATATGACAAGATATTCAGTTTCTTTTTAATGTTTGTGATTACGAAGTATGCGTTGTTTTTGATAAAGGTCATCAGTCATAAAAAGCTGGAATTTGAATATTTCTCTATGAATGATGTTTCCTGGTATGCATTTGCAGTATTTATATTTTATCTTCTTACCGTGTTTTTCAAACAGTTCAGTCCTGTATATATGATGACAGCCACCGTAATATTTGCATGTGTTACAGGATATGCAACGGATATCGGAACATATTTGTCACTTAGCAGAATAGCGGTCTTTTATCCTATATTTTTACTGGGCTATTATCTGAAGCCGGAGGATATTCTGAAAGTTACGGGAAAGATTTATGTGAAGATTATTTCGCTTGTGATTCTTGCGGCAGTAGCTGTTATATCCGTTGTGAAGATAGACGATATAAACTGGCTCCTTAAGATATTGAAGGGTAAGTTTGCATATGACGGACTTGCAAAATATGCTGATTACGGCGGATTACTCAGACTTGTCTGGTATGTGGCTGCCATGATAATTGTATTTGCATGGATAGCGGTTATGCCGTCTGTTCATAGCATATTGACAACATGGGGCGGCAGAACCATGCAGGTATATACACTTCACTATATACCTATGCTGTTGTTCTTTGGTATGTTTGAGGGAGAGAAGTGGGTTAAGTCGGTTTGGCCGGAACACTATCTGATATTGGTGCTTATTATTTCATGTTTGGTAACCTGTGTGTTATCAATAAAACCGATAAAAATTGTTATGGATAAGATGATATATCCAACAAAGAGAAAGACAGAATAACATTTTATAATGTCTGATGAATGATAAAAAATTTGTCAGACAAAAGGGAGATACAGAGATGAGAAAACTTCAATTGTTCTGTATTCCTTATGCAGGGGGTACTACAGAGCTCTTTGAAGAGTTCTGTAGTTTTTTGCCTGAGGGAATCATTGCAGAGAAAATAGAATACAGCGGTCACGGAAGAAGAATCAGTGAACCATTTTATGAAACTTTTTATGAAATGGTATCGGAGGTTGCAGGTCAAATCAATGACAGGATAGAGGAAGATGCAGATATTGCATTGTTTGGATATAGTATGGGAAGTATTGTGGCATATGAGCTGATCGCACAGGAGCTGCTTGTAAAGAAGCCTGTAGGTGTGATGCTTGCTTCTCATGAATCGCCTGACCATGAATGGGAATCAAAAGAATATTTTATGAGTGATGACGAGACTTTTATGAAGCTTATTCAGGATATGGGTGGTTTTGAAAAGTGTATGCCGGTCATGTTGAAAAACAGATTTTTCAAGAAGCTTTATTTTGACCCGGTCAGAGCTGATTATAATCTGATAGGTGATTACAAGATGAGCAGGAAGATAGAGCTTGATGTACCGGCATTGTTTTTCTATTCATCCAAGGATATCCCTACTGCGCATACAGAAGCATGGAAGCCGTTTCTGGGAAAGCAGGGGAAGATTGTAGAGATGGGAGAAAACCATTTTTTCATTAGGGAACATGCAAAGGAAATGGCGGATATGTTCTGTGATAATATACTTGGTAAGACCATTGAAACCGGAGTATAATGTTTTAAGGAGGAAGAGAACAATAAATGAAACGGGTATTGACATACGGAACATTTGATTTGCTTCATTATGGTCATATCAGATTATTGCAGAGAGCAAAGGCACTTGGTGATTATCTGGTAGTTGCACTTTCTACAGATGAGTTTAATGCAGGCAAGGGTAAGGTAGCGTATCATTCTTACGAGACAAGAAAGAAGATGCTTGAAGCCATACGATATGTGGATTTGGTTATTCCTGAAACCTGTTGGGAGCAGAAGATAGATGATGTGAAGGAATATCATATCGATACGGTTGTGATGGGTGGCGACTGGGCAGGAAGTGACAAGTTTGATTATCTGAAGGATTATTGTGAGTTGGTATTTCTTGACCGTACACCGGGAATTTCGACAAGCAAGATAAAGGATGAACTGGGACTTAAGGAGGCTATAAAGGGCGTAGAACAACTTCCGGAGGGGTAAAATTATGAAAAGAGAAAATACAAAATTTTATATAAGATATACAATACTTTTCATAATTGTTTCCATGTTTGTATTTTCATTTTTTATTTTGTATAAAAAGTCTTTTGTATGGAATAATGACGGATTATACCAGCATTACAATGCATTTGTATATTTCGGGACATGGGTAAGGGATATTATAAAGGGTATTATAGATACTCATAAGGTTGTTATACCAATGTGGGAATTTGGAATAGGCTATGGCGCGGACATCATTACAACACTTGGTTACTATGTGTTCGGCGATCCGTTTGCTCTGATTTCCGTTGTAACACCGGTTTCTTATGCAGAAGTAGGCTATGCGATATCAATTATACTTAGAATTTATGCGGCTGGAGCGGCATTTTTAGTATATGCAAAAAGAATGCGCTGTAAAAAGACATATTCGCTATATGGGGCAATGATGTATGCTTTTTGTGCATATTCAATCGTAGCGAGTATAAGACATCCGTTTTTTATATGTCCAATGATATGGCTGCCGTTGATTTTGGCAGGTGTCGAAGATATACTGAAGGGAAGAAAGCCGTTTGTTTATATTATTTCCATATTTTTGGCGGCTGTTTCCAACTTTTATTTTTTCTATATTCTGGTATTGCTTACAATCTTTTATGTCTGTATCAGAGTATTTTCGGAGAAGGAAAACAGGAAAGCCAAACGGATTCTGGTCTTAATTGTAAAATATGCCGGATTTGCACTAATCGGTGTAATGCTCGCCTCCGTTTTATTCCTGCCAAATGCACTTAATTTTTTGGAAAATAAAAGGGTTAGTGATGCATATATTTTTAATCCTTTTTATTATATCGGTCAGTATGAGACCTTGTTTGGCACATTTGTGGGAACAGAGAGTATGTCCAACTGGATGTATATAGGTATTTCTCCGTTGGCGTATGTGGGTACTGCGGCAATGCTGTTTCACAAAAAAGAAAAATCATGGCTGAAATGGCAGTTGGGATTGTTCTTCCTGTTTATGTTATTGCCGGTAGCCGGTCATGTAATGAATGGATTTGGCTATGTATGCAACCGTTGGTCATTTGCGTGGGCATTTTTTGTTGCCTTTGCATTTGTTAGGGGTTTTCCGTACCTGTTGGAAGCAGAAAACAAAAAGAAATATACAGTATGTATAAGCTGTGTGATATATTGCTTTATTTGCCTGATGCTTTCCAAAGCACGTACAGAGGAAACGATGTCCGCCTGTGTCATAATGCTGATATGCGTGTTGTTTGTGTTATGCAGTAATGGATTTGGTGATATTCGTATCAAGGAATATATAATATCCAAAAATTGGCTGCAAAAGGCGGTTGTAGGTGCATTGACAATACTATGTGTATTTGAAATGGCATATTACAGATATTCCTTTGTTGAGAAAAATTATCTCAAGGAATTTATTGATGCGGGGAAGGTATATGAAACTCTTGCAGAAGACAGAATGAAGGCATGGAAACTGATAAAAGATAACAGCTTCTACAGAATGGATGATGTAAAGCTTAACAATAAGCAGAAGAATTATTTTATTAAATCCGGACAGAGTAATACAACGCTTTACTGGAGCCTTGTGAATCCTTATATTGTAGAGTTTATGCAGTATAACAATGCATACTCCGAGGTGGCTGACTATTTTCAGGGACTTGATTCCCGTTCGATGCTGATACCACTCGCAAGCGGCAAATATCTGGTGGCAGGTCAGACGGACAGTGAAAAAGCGGCTGTGCCATATCCATTTTCCTATGTAGCTTCGGCAGAGGGAGAAAACGGTGTATATGATTTATATAAAACCGAGTATTCCCTTCCATTTGGATACACTTATGACAGTGTAATCAGTGAAGAAGAATATCAGGAATTGACAGTGGCAAAACGTCAGCAGGCTATGCTTCAGAGTGCAGTGATAGCTTCAGAATATCAGGAGAAAGCAGGCGATATAAGTAAATTAAGCAGTGGCGAACTTGAATATAGTGATAAGATGCTGTCATATGAGCTGACAGGAGACAGTAATGTAGAGATCAAAGAGGATTCTCTTGTCGTTAAGGAAAATAATGCAACAGTTACATTGACCTTTGACTGTCCGGCAAATTCAGAGCTATATGTAGAATTAAAGGGATTTGCCTTTGAAAGCCGCTCGGCAAATGATTTTATGAGTGAAGAAGAATTTGACGAGTTGTCTGCTTATGACAAGCTGGTAGCTAAGCGGAATGAGAAATACTATACCCCTGCTACGCAGACTGTAATATCTGCATTTGCAGGCAGTACGTCAAATTATTTTACACATTATACGGATAAGGATGCATATGCGGAGGGCAGAGAGGACTATTTGCTCAATCTTTATTATGCTGACGAGGAAAGAAACAGCGTAAAGCTGAAATTTTCACAAAAGGGTGTATATTCATTTGATGAGTTCAATGTGATCTGTCAGCCGATGGAAAATTTCAAGGACCGGATACAGATGTTGAAAGAGGACGCTATGAAGTCGGTAACGGTTTCTTCGAATCATATACGGGGAACTGTTCACTTGGGAAGCGCCAAGCTGCTATGTATGTCGGTGCCATATTCTAAAGGATGGAAATGCTATGTTGACGGACAGGAGCGGGAGCTGCTTCGGGTTAATGTGATGTATTCAGGTGTCCATTTGGATGCAGGAGAACATGAAATAGAGTTGAAGTATGAAGCTCCATATGTCAAAGTTGGTTTCTATGTGGCGATGTTGGGACTTATACTATTTGTTGTATTGATCATTTTTTATCGCAGGAGTGGTAAAAATACGATGAAACAGAGATAAAAAGGAGATAGCGATGACGGTATTTTTGTTATTACTGGTTTTGCTTTGTGTGATAGGGGCAGAAGTTAAAAAGGAAAATGAATTTTTTGAGGACTATGCATCACTTGAAAAGTCAAATGCAATCAAGGGAATCTTTGTTGTGATGGTATTTTTCAGTCATGCGAAGGCATATATGCATTTAACGGATGCAAATTCCGAATATTATTTGGGACTCCAGACATATCTGGCACAGATGATAGTTGTTCCGTTTCTGTTTTTCTCAGGATATGGAATTATGCAGTCTGTCATGAAAAAGGGGACAAACTATATCAAAAAGATACCGACAAACAGATTACTTAAGGTATTGCTGCATTTTGATATTGCTGTTTTGCTGTTTGTAGGGCTTAATCTTATTATTAAACGTGAAATGACGTTAAGTAAGGTGCTTTGGTCATTGATAGGCTGGGAATCAATAGGAAACAGTAATTGGTATATACTTGCAATTCTGATAGCATATGCAGCCACATTTATTGCGTTTATTATATTTAGAAAAAACCATTATTTAGCGGCAGTGGTTACGACTGTGCTTGTAGTGCTTGCAATACTGTTTATATCAAAGCACAGACCGGGTTATTATTATAACACAATGCTTACTTACTGTTTTGGTCTGTGGTATGCACTATTTAAGGATAAGATTGATAAAATCTGCATGAAGAATGAGGTTATCTGGCTTGGGGTAATAGGCATATGCGGAGCTGTCTATTATCTGGTTCACAAGAATTTTTTACAGTCGATATGGTACTATGAGCTGTGGGCATGTATGTTTATGATGCTGTTGCTGCTTTTCTCAATGAAAATCAGTATTAATAACGGGATATTGCAGTTTTTTGGAAATCATGTATTCAGTATTTATATACTCCAAAGACTGCCGATGGACTTTATAAACGCACATTATAATGTTCCGAAGATACCGTATATATTTTTAGTAACATCATTTATAGTGACACTGATTATAGCTTTGATTTTTGACTTTGCCATGAAGAAGCTTGATGGTATAATTTTTAGGACTGCAAAGAAGTCATAGCGGAAACGGGTATTCATTTGGAGGGAAATATGGAATTACAAAAGGCGGAAATTAGGTGTAATAAATTAATATTGCAATTTGAAGCAGATAAAAAAAGCGCAGACAGAGATATGGTGGTGCTCCGGTGCAGAAAACAGGGGGGCTATCAGGAATCTGAGCGTGAATATTTAATAGAAAATGTAGAATGTGTCGGAAAAAAATATGTTGCCAATATGGAAATTGATTTATCGGAAATGGACTTTGACGGATTATATTGGGATATATTATTTAAAAATGTGAAAAAGGATAAGGCAGAATATCTTATTTTAGACGAGACGGAAGGAACTGAGGTCCAGAAAAAGGCTAAAAAAACAGAATACTGGATTAGTGACAATGAAGCTGTGCGCTTATATCCGGCGAAGGATGGAAAAGTTTTTCTCAAGAAGATACTTGAAGGTGTTGTCTATCAGAAATTTGGTTCAGGAGCGCCTTCTGTCAGCGAATATGTGATTGGACCAAATGTAAAGCCACATGGTGTACGGTATGTAAATATGAATGACGTATCAGAGGATAAGATGGTTTTCAGCCTGATTGACGGCTTGGATATAGTGGGAGCAGATTTCTGCCTTGTACTGATTGACGATAAGGATGAGAAAAAACAGATCATTACTGTCGAAAATAAATCTGATGAATTTGTTGTTGATTTGAATCATATAAGCTTTGAGCCGGAGAAAAATTACAGAGTATATATGGCGGCAAAAAAAGGCGGCTTTTATTATTACTTTAGGCTGAGAGCCAGAAAGTCAAATGATATCATTGCGGAGCCGTCTTCTGTTTACTATGACAGTGACAGATATAAAGCAGTTTATCATATTGGCGGAATGCAGGCGCTGTTATATACCGGAGCTTCAAACGAAGGGTTAAATCTTATATTTGGAAGCAGGGAATTCTGTGAGCAGAAGAAAAAAGGTCTGCCCAGAATAGCAGCCGAGAAGGCAGAGTATTTCCCATTTATGTTTACCATGATTATTGCGGTATATAATGCAGAGCAGTATTTGGGAGAAACCATAGAAAGTATTTTGAATCAGGATATCGGTTTTAAAAAGAATATACAGATTGTATTAGTTGACGATGGCAGTACGGACGATTCGCTTACGGTATGTAACTATTATGCTGACAGATATCAGGGAAATATCGTTGTAAAGCATAAGGAAAACGGAGGCGTTTCAACTGCAAGAAATTATGGATTGAATTTTGCTGAAGGAAAATATATTAACTTCATGGATTCTGATGATATACTTTCTGAAAATACATGCAGAGCGGTATGGGATTTTTTTGAGGAAAAGGATAATTATGAGAAAACAGATGTTGTATCGATTCCGATTTATCAGTTTGGTGCGATAACCGGTGCGCACTGGCAGAATTACAAATTTAATAAAGGAACAAGAATCATTGACCTTAACAAGGAATATGGAATTACCTGTATGAACTCTGCCGCAAGCTTTATCAAGAATAAGGTTGCAAAAGCCTTTCGGTTTGACGAGAGCTTAGACCATGCAGAGGATTTGAAATATATGCTTCAAATTGTTCCGCTTAAAATGCATATAGGCGTAGTGGCAGAGTGTAAATATATGTACAGAAGGTATCCTGAGGGCATTGCGTCATTGGTTTCATCAGGAAAAAAGAAAAAGAATTTTTATACGAATTCACTGAATGTATTGGTATATGATACATTGGATAAATATATGGCAGAGCTGGGATATGTGCCTAAGTTTGTTCAGAATACATTGATGGTGGATATGCAGTGGAAGCTTAAAATGAGGGAATTTGTTGACGGTGTTCTGACAGAAGAAGAGGAATCGGAATATCTCGATAAGCTTGCAGGTGTATTCAAATATATTGATGACCAGGTTATACTTACTCAGAAAATGATACAGCTTGAATATAAATATCAGGCTATAAAGCTTAAATACGGATATGTTACCAAAAAGCAGGTGTATAAGGACATTTTGTATAGTGTTCAGAATACGATTATAGGCTATGCGTCAAGCTCGAGAGATTATATAGAGTTTATTGATATCAAGAGGGATAAGCTTGTAATGGAAGGCTATACTACAGTTATAGACAGTACGGAAGAGGATGTCATTGACAATTATGTAAGTGTAGGCGGAACATTATATAAGTGTGAAAAGACAAATATAGAACTGGAATCAAAAAATGTTTTTGATCGGTTAATGACATGTGTATCATATAAGATAGAATTGCCGCTTGATGAGGATGTCATTGGTAAAAATATTTATTTGTACACATCCGTGAATGGTCATATGATTGCCAGACGTAATCATATGTTTTCAAAGTTTGCACCGTTTAGCAAAGTGTGTGACTGTCAGTATACAGTTAAAAATAATTATATTATTAAGAAAGTAAAAACGGGATTTGTTGTCGAGGAATACAGCGAGCAGGCTGTAAAAGACCTCGAACAGGAATATATTGAAAATCTTAAGCTTCTTAGAGAAGAAAAGGAGAATGCAGAAAACTATGAGGCTGTAGAAGCAATAGATAAAGCAATTGCTGTCAGGAAAGCATATTTTGAAAAAAAGGCTGAATTGAAAAAAGAGATTTGGCTGATATCAGACAGACCTGATGTAGCAGGGGATAATGGAGAGGCATTTTTCAGATACGTAAGCAGTATAAAACCAAAGGACGTGGAATATTATTTTGTCATTGCAGAGGGTACAAAGGACTATGAGGAGATGTCAAAGTATGGAAACATAATACCGTTTGGTTCGGAACAGCTGAAACTGTATACGCTATTTGCGGATAAGCTGATATCTTCTCAGGCAGAGGATTATATTTTAAATCCGTTTGAGGAGCTGTATGATTATATCAGGGATTTGCTTCATTACAAATTTGTATTTTTGCAGCATGGAATTACAAAGGATGATTTATCAGGCTGGCTGAACAGGTATAATAAAAATATAAGCTTGTTTGTTACGGCAGCAAAAGCGGAATATGACTCTATTGTAAATGGAGCATATTATTATACAGATGGACAGGTACAGCTTACCGGTTTTCCAAGGTTTGACAGGCTGATTGCAAAGAAGAGGCCTGAAAAAGAAATTATATTTATGCCTACATGGAGAAAGAATCTTGCAAGCGGTGTGGATGCAAAGACCGGAAAGAGAATATATATGAAGGGCTTTACGGACTCTGATTATTATAAGTTTTATCAAAAGCTTATTTCTGATGCCAGGATTATAGAAGCTTTGAAGAAAAAGGGTTATAAGGGCAAATTTGTGATTCATCCAAGCAACAAGGAGAATGCAGGAGATTTTGTTGGTAATGATGTGATATCAGTCTGTTATGAAGGTGTCAGCTATAGAGAAGAATTTATAAGGAATGCATTGCTTATTACCGATTACTCAAGTGTTGCGTTTGATTTTGCCTACCTTAGAAAGCCTGTTATTTATACCCAGAGTGACAGAGAGGAGTTTTTTGCCGAGCATACCTATGATGAGGGATATTGGGATTATAAAGAGGATGGCTTTGGACCGGTATGTGAAAGCTATGAGGAAACAGTTGCTGAAATTATAAAAGCCGTTCATGATAATTGCGTTATTGAGGAAAAATATGAAGAGCGTATCAATCAATTTTATGATGCGTTTGACAGTAAAAACAGCCAGAGAGTATATGAAGCAATTAGAAGGCTGAAATAAGGAAGAGAAATAGCCGGATTATGATGTAAGCATATTGTGATAGCTGCTTAATATGTTGGAATCAATAGGAGGAAATGGTAGAATGGATAAAAAATTTAGATGCAGTATTGTTGTATTTGCAGGAGATGTTACAAAGCTTAATAATACCTATGATTCAATCAAGAGCAGTTCTAATGCGGATAATATTCAGATTATTATTGTAGATATTACAGGGCTTAACGATACGTCTTTGGACAGAATGAAAAAAGATAATTGTACGGTATGGCTTACAGGAAGGTCAGATTATGTTGAGAGCCTTAAAAACAGTATCAATGGCCGTTTTGTAACCTTTATTAAGGCAGGAATCACATATGACAAGCATACCTTGAACAGGATATTGGGATATGCCGAAAAGACGAATAAAGAAATCATGATAAGCAAGGTGCGTGTTGAAGCAAAGTATAACAGAATAATTAAGGAGCATAATGCCTTTTGTAATTCCCTGCATAAAGGTGAAGGTCTTGATGCCAACCATAAGCTCTTACATGTGCTTTATTTTGCATACTTTTTTAAAACGGAAACCCTGTGGTGGATTGATAAAATTCATGCGGATATATGGTATTTTGATTTGATTCGGCTGGTATTTAACAATATTGTAAAAAACAGGAGTCTTGCAACCGTAAAATCACAGTTTGTATTTTGCGAGTCCGGAGCGGAAGCCATCGCCGACTGGAGTAGTGTGATAGGAGAGGCAGAATATATAGATGATTATGTAGAGCGTTTTCTTATGAAAATGTTGGATATTTATAACCAGGACAGCATCATAAATCAGAAAAATGCAGATTATGTATTGCTTTATTATTTTGTCAGGCTGAAAGGAGCTTTGACGAAGCTGACAGAGCATGAGCGTTTTTCACAATATAACGACTTTTTTATTCAATTTATTTCCGGTTTTAAAAATACGGAGGTTGTTATATTGAATCAATATATTTCCCGTTGGCAGAAATATTTTATGCTGAAGAATTATTTTGATGACAGCTATAAGGATATCTCTGAAGAGCTCGGTGAGGCGGCTGATGAAATCCTGAATTCATACAGAGTCCGGCTTCTTTTCTTTACGGTAAAGAATGGAAATATCCATATGGAATATTCTCTGGAGGAAGCATATGATTGCCATAGAAATATATACCTGAAATGTGGTAATGGTATTCAAAAAGCGGATAACAGTTTTCAATTCAGAGAAATTATGTGGGGAAATGATGTCATTGTTCACCAGAATATATTTGTGTTTGATTTAGCAATAGAGGCTGTAGGAGACTTTATACAGGCTGTCTTTGATGAACAGGGACAGATGCCTGTGGAAGATATTGCGTATACGAAATATACACCATTTTCTGTTGCTGTTTCCTTTTTTATCAAAGAAGGCGGTAAGCTTATTTATCTCAAAAACGGACTTATTAAGCTTGAAGATGAAACAGGCGGTATTCTTTTTAAGAGAAAATGTGCCAGAACATGGTCTATGATAAAACGAGGCAAGGCAGGTATAAAAGCGCTTATTGCAAGAAATATGTACAATCGCAGGAAAAGAGCTTCTGAGAATATATGGCTTGTTTCTGACAGGACAAACCGTGGTGATGATAATGGCGAGGTTTTCTTTCAATATTTGTGTGATAATCCAATAGAGGGGGTTAAGCCGTATTTTGTTATCGATAAAGATACGGAGGAATGGAAGAAAATCAGCAAATATGGGGAATTGATAGTGCCGTTTAGCAGGGAGCATAAGATGAAGCATCTGCTTAGTGAATTTGTTATTTCTTCACAGGCGAATGATGCTGTTATCAATCCGTTTAAAAGATACGAATATCTGTACAGAGATATTATGTATCATAAGCCGGTCGTATTTCTTCAGCATGGGGTAATCAAGGATGATTTGTCAGGCTGGCTCAACAGGTATAACAGGAATCTGTATGGCTTTGTAACAACGACCAAGCCGGAATATGAGTCTATTCTGAATTATGATTATTACTATACACCGGATGATGTATGGCTGACAGGTCTTCCAAGGCACGATAAGCTGTATCATGATGAGAAGAAATATATAACGGTTATGCCTACCTGGCGTAAGACACTTACGGCTGGTACAGATGATAAAGGCGTGTGGTTATTAGGAGAAGAATTTACAGACAGCAACTATTATAAGTTTTATGATGCACTGTTAAATCATAAGAGGCTTCTGGCTGAAATGAAAAAGAGGGGGTATACCCTGTGTTTTATGCCACATCCGAATGCCATGTCCGGAATAGCACTGTTCCATCACAATCCTGATGTTATATTCTTTGATGAATCGGCAATATACAGGGATGTATTTGCGTGGACAAATCTTATGGTTACAGACTATTCATCAGTTGCGTTTGACTTTGCATATTTAAGAAAGCCAATCATATATGCGCAGTTTGACAGAGCAGAATTCTTTAATGGCGAACATTCATATGTTGAAGGTTATTACAATTACCTTACAGATGGCTTTGGCGAGGTCGAGTCAGAGCTTGAGAAGGTGGTTGACAGAATCATAGAATATATGGATAGGGATTGTGAACTGAAGCCTGAATATCTGACAAGAATAAACAATACATTTGCATTCTCTGATAAAGATTGCAGCAAACGGGTTGTTGACAAGATGATGAAGTACAGGAACGGAAAATAAAATGGCTGTACAGGAACGGTAAATAGAATGACGCCGTTGACAGCAGGAATATGGTATGGGATAATAAAACAACAGAAATATGGTATGAAATAATAAACATGACAGTATCACGATAAATCTTGTATTGGAGAGAATATGGTTACATCAGAGAAAAAAGAACGTGTAGGGGAAATTGAGTTTTGGCGCATGATTTTTTGCGCAGTAATTTTTATTTATCATGTCAGTCTTGACAGCACATCGGAGCATACACTGTTTGCAAGAGGCAGATAGGAGTAGAATTATTTTTCATATTGTCGGGATTGTTTATGGCGAAGTCGGCGGATATGCTTCGCAGCAAAAATCCTGCCGGAACGAAGGCATTGGGCAGGGAAAGCATGAAATATGTTATAAAAAAATATATTTCATTTTTCCCATATCATGTATTTGCTTTTGTATGTGGGTTTGCAATACGTATCTATATACATGGATGGAATGGAGAACAGATCTTATCAAATGCCGTGCTTTCGATTCCACAGTTCTTTTTGATTCATATGGGAGGGCTTACGAATAGCCATAAAATTGTGAGTGTTGAATGGTATATTTCCAGTATGTTAATAGCAATGCTGCTGATATACCCGTTGCTCCGCAAATTTTATGATGAATATGTACATATTGCGGCACCGCTGCTCAGCCTTTCTATTATGGGATGGGCGCTTGCGGAACGGGGTACGCTGCTGGGCATGTACGAATGGTGTGGTATTACGACATGGGGAGTCTTGCGTGCAATTCTTGCAATGAATTTAGGCTGTATTGTATATGAGCTTGCAAAATACCTGAAGGGGAAAAACTGGTCTGTCCTGCAGCAGATATTTTTAACGCTGGCAGGACTTAGCGGCTATGTGCTTACGCTTATTTATGCAGATTTTACCCTTAATAGGAAGATATATTTTGTCTGCTTATTCCTTTTGATGGGTTCTGTTGCCGTTTCATTTTCCGGTGTGAATCTATACGGAAAATATATGAACGGCAGCTTTTTCCGACATTTGGGAAAGCTGAGCCTTCCGTTTTATTTGAATACCAATATTATTCGGTTTATCCTTAAGATGCTTGAGGTAAATACCCTTCACTACAGATATTTTATTGTTATTGCGTTTGTACTGAATCTTATATTGTCAGAGGTATTGCTGCTGATAGTTGACAGGGGCATCAGAAGACGCAAACGAAATAAATGTAAGACTGAATATGCAACTTAGTGCGACAGCCACATGATTCATTGATTCACATAGATTGTATATTTTTGGAAAAAATAGTATTAAAAAAATGTAATAATAAGAAAAAGTTGGATTGACGATAATGATAATGTATGAGATAATTTATTTGCTATCATTTGGAAAAAGTAAATTCTAATAGTTTATCAATGAGAAGAGGGAGGAAACTGAATGGGGAAAACGCAAAAGCGAATATGGAGTATTCTGTGCTGTGTGTCACTATGCCTGAGTTCTATGGGTTCTCTAAATGCCAAAGCACTTAGCGATACCGTTGAAACGGAGATAACAGGTGAAGAAACGGAAGATACGCAGGCAGCAGATGAAGGGGCACAGACCGCAGGCAGCAGCGGAGAATTAAACGGTACGGCAGTCTGTGAAACAGACGATGATTATCAGGTGCTTGAAGTTGATGACAAGAACAGAGAACGGCTTGTAAAGGCAGGAGATACCTATATAACGACGGATTATGACGACGATGCAGGAATACAAACAGTCTACTACTCAGAAGGACCTCTAAACGGAGATAATTATACGGAAAAAATAACCATAGAGGAAATCAAAGCAAACGAATTTAACAGCACATGCATAGTGACAACAGAAAATGCATGGGGAATTACCATACAGGAATACGACGAAAACGATAATACGACAAGAACAGTAGATGAAAACGGAAAAGTAACAGTAAACCAATATGAAGGACAGAACCTTCTGGCAACAATAAGTCCTTACACAGGCACATCAGAAGACGAATTAAACAAGGTAACATATCAATACAGTAACACAGGAAATCTCAGCGAGAAAAAAACCCCCATAGAACAAAACGAAGACGGCAGCATCAGCTACTATATAGAAAAATATGACTACAACGAATATGGAGATTTGACGCTTTATGAGAAAACCATAAACAGGGCAGGCGAAGAAGAACGCTATTCCAAAAGCGAGTTTGAATATGATAAAAACAGTAATCTCATCAAAACCACCGAATATGACACAGACGGAAGCATTCTTGCAATCGCCCAGTATTACTATGATAAAGATGGAAACAGGGTAAGAATGTATACGGGACTTACAGATGCATTGACCATAACAGGGCTTGATGAAGTAACAGCGGGAAAAGACACCGAATACAGTGTAACAAAGTACGAATATGAGAACGGACAGCTTATATCAGAAACAGACCCGACAGGCGGGAAGGAAACATACGAATATGGTGAGGACGGACTGCTTGCCGCAAAGACCGACAAAAACGGGAACCGCTTTGAATATACATATAGAGAAGGAACATACCGGGAATCAGAAGAAATATACCTGAAGGACAATCATACAGATACCCCCGATGAAAAAAGAGAATACATACAGGACACAGAAGAAGACGGAAGCTATGGAATGCTGACACAGATCAAAGAGGGAGACAGCAAAGTAAGCTATGTCTATGATGAAAAATGCGAGGTGGTACAGGAAACAGACCAGAACGGAAATACAATCTCTTATACATATGACGAAAATCAGAACATAACGAAAATATCCGTAGAAAGCAGTCAGGGAAATGTTATAGGAGAGACAAACTACAGCTATGACAAAGAGGGCAGACTGACAGCCATAAAGGATCAATCAGGAAAAGAAATCGTTACCTATCAATATGATGAAAAAAACAGGCTGACGGAAAAGACCTTAGAAAACGGCAATAAAATCAAATACGACTACAATGCCATCGGCTGGGAAAAGAGTATGACCGTAGAAGCTTTAGATGGAACGCTTCTTGAGAATATCACATATGATTATACGGTTGACGGAAATATCGTAAAAGAATCAGACCAAATCAGAGAAGAGATAACGTCATATGAGTATGACGGGGCAGGAAGGCTGATAAAGGAAGAGAAAACCGTGGCAGAAGCGGCAAGCAAAAAAGAAATAACAAAAACAGACAGGGCATTAGAATATACTTATGACGAATCCGGCAACAGAACGGCAATCGCAGATGAAGAAGCAGAGCTTGAAAGTGAGTATGACAAGGCAAACAGGATCGTATCAGCGGAAAGCGGGAAGATATCATATGATGCCAACGGAAATATGACAAAGCAGGGAGATATATCCTACACCTACAATGCCAGGAACCAGCTTATAAAGGTCGTTAACGGAGAGAATGTTGTAAGGTATGAATATGATATAAACGGCAAGCTGATTTCAAGAGAAGTAAACGGAGAAAAAGAAGAATATATCTGGGCAAATGATATGCTGGTGGCAAAGATAACACCGGAAGGAGCATCCTACTACTATACGGAATTAAGCAGTGATATCGTGGCAGAAGAACAGGGAAACAATAAACAATACTATATAGCAGGAAGCAGAGGCGATATCATCGATATAGCCGATGAGACAGGGAACGTAACAGAAGTAAAGGACTATGAAAGCTTTGGTGTGCCTGAGAAAACAGGAAAAACAGATGGCATAACAGACAGCCAGACAGACCAAAGAGAAGAAAAAAACATAGAAGATACAGATACAGAAGAAGAAAAAGCAATACGGAATGAAGCTGATGACAATACCGACTTTACACTGGGTTATACAGGGAACTTCTATGATGAAGCCACAGGCTTACTGTACCTTGATGCCAGATTCTACAATCCTGAAACGGGAACCTTTATAACAGAAGATACGGTGGTGGGTGACCACAGGGAAACCGTAACCTTAAACCGATATGCATACTGTAAGCAGAATCCTGTCAACTATACGGATGATTCGGGACATTGGTCTAAGGCAGACCATTCAACACAGACAGAAACTGCTACAGGGAAATATTATGGAGATAATAAGAAGGCACATGATTGTATTAAATTTGCAAACATTAATGCAGATACGTATTTTCATTATGGGACAGAAAAGTATGAGAATGGTGAATATAAACCATATAGAGTAATATTGTCGGAACAAAGTAAGAATCGGATGAAAATACGTTCATTGAAATCTCCATGTGAAATTGAACAAGTGCAAAATATGGGGGAGAAAGAAGCAATTAAAGGATATTATTTTGCTGCACCATACCATGGAAGAGGTGATTATTATAATTATATTGCCTATATACATGGACTTGCTTTACAATTTCAAAAGGGATATCAAATAACACAATTAGCATTGATTGATGGAAATAAAATATATCAACAAATAAATTTTGATATGTTGATTCACTTATCAGGATTATATGAATCACTAGAAAAAAACGGTAATGCTATATCAAGAATTGAATATAGTTATTTAATAATGGGTATAGCATTGCATTTGGCAGAGGATATATGGGCGCATGTGGCAGTTGTAACTGATACAAAGAAAGAATTATTAGAATTTGCAGATTGTTTTTACAATTTTGATTATGTCTCTACTTTTTTATATGATGATAATAATTGTATTAGTTATTTAGAATTAAAGAAATTTTCTAATAGTAATATAGAAGGTAAAATAGTTGAAGGAAATACAAGGTCAGGAAATGCTAGAAGAGGTTATGCAAATACAGCAGCAAGCCGATTACTATATTATTATAAAAAGGGTATAATAATGTACTCAAACGCTAAAGTCTTGGAGGGAAAAGATAAACCTACAGATGATGATAAGACAAAATTATTTGAAATGATGTGTAGTTATGGGAAGATGTATATGACTAATAAAAAGATTACAGTTGCAGGAATAGAAAAAACAATTATAGTTTCCCGATATGAATGTCTTAAGTGCAATAGTGGTATTCATGATAGTTGTTATGGATTATTTTATAGTACGAATGGCAATGTACTTGGTTATGCGAAGCTATTTGCGCCAAAAAAAGATTATAAAACGCTATTTGGAGACAATTTGAATTAGTTTTCAAAATATGTATTGGAGGTGGAGAATATATGGAACAGAAAAAGATTTATAAGGGAATAGGTATCTGCTTTATAATACCCATAATGATATTAGTAATGAGTACATATGGGTTGTCATGCATTTCTAAAGCAGAAACAACTGTAAAAAGTATTAAAATGAAGGACGGTTCCAAATGGAAGTATCAAATATTAGATGATGAAACAGCAGAGATAATATTTGTTTATTCGCCTGAAGAGGATGTTGTAATTCCTAAAACGGTAAATGGATATAGAGTAACAAAAATAGCAGAAAATGGATTCCAGAATAGGGAAGATATTGTTAGTGTAATCATCCCTGAGGGTATAACGGATATTGGGAAAAATGCTTTTTGGAATTGTGATTACTTAGAGAGTGTGGAATTGCCGACTACATTAAAAAAGATTGACAAATACGCATTTGCATATTGTGAAAGCTTGGAAAATGTCAAAATACCTTCGAATGTAAATACAATAGATGAATATGCATTTGGCTATTGTGATAATTTAGAAACAGTAGCAATTTCTTGGGGAGTTGAAACGATTGGGAAGGGTGCCTTTGCCGATTGCGATGCATTAAAAGATGTAGATATTCCATATACTGTAAAAGAAATAGGTGAAAATGCATTTCATAGCTGCCACAGCCTTACAAATGTAAGAATATCAAGCAATATAGAAGAGATAAAGGCGCATACATTTGCTTATTGTACGAGCTTGAAAAGCATCAAAATTCCAAGCAGTGTTAAAAGGATTGACAGGGCGGCATTCTTAAGCTGTACAGATTTGAATCGAGTATATATTTATAGAAAAAATATTAATATATGCGGAGAGAGTAAACAATATATGTATAGATGGTGGGATGGAGAGGAATATATGGAACGAAGGGTTTGTAATAGTTCTTTTTATAATTGCCCAAATCTGACTATTTATGCCTCGACTGGTTCTGCGGCGGTAACTTATGCAAAGGAACAAAAAATAACATTGAAAATAACAACAAAGTTGGATGATATATCAACATTCAATATACAGCTTAGCAAGGATGCTTATGCATATAACGGCAGAGACAAGAGGCCAACTGTAACGATTAAGAGCAACAGGGGAATATTAAAGAAAACCAACTACACCATTCAATATAAAAACAATGTCAATATTGGCAGGGCAACTGTTATCATCAAGGGAAAGGGCAGATATACAGGAACGGTAAAGAAAACCTTTATCATCAGACCTGCAACACCAAAGGTAACGGCAAAGAATGTAAACGGCGGAATCAAGGTATCGTGGAACAGAATAAGCGGGGCGAAAGGCTACTATGTTTACCGACGGACAAACGGCAAATGGAAGAGGATAGCTACGATAAAGTCGGCAAAGAAATTATATTATTACGATAAGAAGGCGAAATCAGGCACGACCTATCACTATACGGTACGAGCATATAGAGGGACAGTAAAGAGCAGCTATAAAGAGTCTGGAAAAATAAAATGTAAATGACGTCATTCATACAGTATCTGAATTGGAGAGCGGCTATATTGACATACACTATGTTCAAGATGAGAAACAATATGGCTGTTCTCCGAGTTATATGCGTACTATTTATAGACATATATTTTCGAAGGAGTTATCCAGATAGAAACAGATTTTTATGATGTAAAGAATAATAATGATAAGCAACAGCAGACGTCTGCCATTGACGTCTGCTGTTTTTTTAATGTTTGCCATTCTTTTTTCTATTTGTATTATTCCCACCCAGATGCTATAATTATGAGAGGTTTATGGTTTTATAGAAGCTGGCCGGAAAGGAAGATGAGGATGAACGAGAAACGTCGTCTTGATAACGTATACGAAAGATATCTGGAGATACCATTATTTATGATAGCGCTTTTGGCGGTTATGACAGTATCTCTCTTTTTTGTCAATATTTTAGCCGGAGTAATAGCGGCCGTTGTTACAGCCGTATATTCTGTGATTTCCATACTTTCGTTTGTAAGATACAGGGCATCGACAAGGGCAAGGTTTGTAGAATTTGCTATGGAGCATGGCAGGATGCAGAAGGAACTGCTGCGGGAGTTTCCGATGCCATATGCATTGCTTGATAAGACCGGAAAAATTGTCTGGGTCAATGATGAATTTGCCAGAATTACCGAGTCCAGTAAAAGAAAGCTGATGAAGCTTACTGCAATGCAGGTATTTGAAGATATAACACCTGAAATGATACCGGAGGATGATACTGTCGTAAACGGAAATATCGTTTATGGAGACAGAGACTATAAGGTTGAGATAAAGCCGGTTGTAGTCGGGGAAAGCCGTATTGCAGAGGCTGTCGGTGAACCGGCAGAAGAGAATCATGCAGACGAACCGGAAATGACCAAGAAGAAGGGCTCGGACGAATCAGGCTTTATCGCCATGTATCTTTTTGATATGACGGAATTAAACCGCCTGACAAGGGAAAATCAGGAGCAGAAGCTGGTGGCAGGCCTTATTTATCTGGACAATTACGACGAGATTTTTGACGGACTTGAAGAGGTGCGTCATTCTCTTCTGATTGCGTTGGTAGACAGAAAGATTAATAAGTATATGGCAAATGTTGATGCCATTGTGAAATCACTTGAGAAAGATAAATATATGTTTGTAATGCCGCAGAAATACCTGCCGCAGCTCAAAGAAAGTAAGTTTGCCCTGTTGGATGAGGTGAAGGCTATCAATATCGGAAATGATTTGCCGCTCACACTCAGTATCAGTCTGGGAACGGATTATAACAGCTTTATCGGTAATTTTGAGGCTGCCCGTTCTGCGATGGAGCTTGCCCTTGGAAGAGGCGGAGACCAGGCGGTCATTAAGTCGGCTGACAGAATCACATATTATGGCGGCAAGAGTCAGGGTACCGAAAAATCCACAAGAGTGAAGGCAAGAGTAAAGACACTGGCATTTAAGGAGCTTCTGGAAACAAAAGAAAAGGTTATTATCATGGCACATAAAAACCCTGATATGGATGCCTTTGGTGCGGCTATCGGTGTATATCGAATGGTTACATCCATGGAGAAAAAGGCACATATCGTTATCAATGAGGTTTCATCTGCCATCAGTCCGATATACAGTAATTTTACAGCAAATAGCATATACGGAGAGAATATGTTTATCAACAATGAGCAGGCATTGGAAATGATAAATGCAGACACCATGCTTGTTGTAGTGGATGTAAATAATCCCGGCATTACAGAGTGTGAGGAGCTGATATCATACGCAAAGAGCGTGGTTGTATTCGACCATCACAGACAGACCAAGGATGTTATTGCAAATGCGACCTTGTCCTATATCGAACCGTTTGCATCATCAACATGTGAGATGATAGCAGAGATGCTTCAGTATATGGATGAGAAGATAAAGCTTCGTCCGTCGGAAGCGGATGCCATGTATGCAGGTATTCTGATTGATACGGACAACTTCCTGACAAAAACAGGTGTCAGAACATTTGAAGCGGCAGCTTACCTTAGAAGAAGCGGTGCAGATGTTATGCGTGTACGCAAAATGTTTAGAAGTGATATTGATACTTACAGGCAGCGTGCTGACGGTGTAAGAAATGCGGAGATGGTTCTTGATTCATTTGCCATATCGGTATTTGAACCGAAGGAAGGCCCTGAATCACCGATTGTTTTAACGGCAAAGGTGGCAAATGAAATGCTGAATATTGCAGGTGTCAGGGCATCGTTTGTAATAGCCCAGATGGGCAGGAATGTCAAGATTAGTGCAAGGGCTATCGATGATGTAAATGTACAGATTATCATGGAGAAAATGGGTGGCGGCGGCCATGCAAATATAGCGGCAGCAGAGTGCCCTGATACGACAACCGATGTCGTTAAGGAAGAATTGATTAAGGTATTAAAGGAAATGTACAAGGAAGGAGATATATAGAATGAAGGTTATTTTATTGGAGGATGTAAAGAGCCTTGGCAAGAAAGGCGATTTGGTAACCGTCAATGACGGACATGCCAGAAATTATATTATTCCAAAGAAGCTGGGACTCGAGGCGACACCAAAGAATATGAATGATTATAAGCTGAAGAAGGCACATGAGGAGAAGGTTGCAGCCGAAAAACTGGCAGAAGCAAAGTCCCTTGGTACAGAACTTGAAAAGTCTGTTATTACAGTCGGAATAAAGGTAGGCGAGGGCGGAAGAGCCTTCGGCTCCGTATCATCAAAGGAAATATCGGAAGCGATTAAGCAGCAGCTTGGATATGATATTGATAAGAAGAAAATCGTTTTAAAGGATGCTATTAAGGCTATGGGTGAATTTGTTGTTAAGATAAAGCTGCATCCGCAGGTTCAGTCAGAGCTTAAGGTAAAAGTTGTAGAAGGAAAATAGAAATGGAAGATGCATACATCAGAAGAAAACAACCATATAATCTGGATGCGGAGCAGTCGGTTATAGGCTCTATGATTATGGACAGAGATGCAATTGTAGATGCTTCGGATATACTGACAAAGGATGATTTCTATAATGCCAGGTATGGTATTTTGTTTGAAAACATGGTGGAGCTGTTTAAAGAGGGAAAGGCCGTTGACCTGATTACCCTGAGCAATCGTCTGCAGGAGAAGAATGTTCCGGAGGATGTCGCAGGAATGAAATACATAGCAGATATTATTGCTGCTGTACCAACCTCTGCAAATGCGAAGCACTATGCTAAAATTGTCGCTGACAAATCCATACTTCGTAAAATGATTAAAATGTGCGAAGAGGTGGAGAAGGACTGTTATCTGGATACGGATGATGTCGATGATTTGCTCGAAACAGCGGAAAACGGAATCTTTAAACTGGTTCAGGAGAGAAACGGCGGCAGGGATTTTGTTCCGATTGACCAAATTGTTATCAATGTTATCGACCAAATTGAGGCAGCATCCAAGATGAATACACGGGTAACAGGTATTCCGACAGGCTTTATAGACCTTGACAACATGTTGACAGGCCTTCATGGCTCGGAGCTGATACTGGTTGCAGCCAGACCTGCCATGGGTAAGACGGCATTTGTACTGAATATTGCGCATCATGTCGCTGTAAGAAAAAATGTGGCGACTGCCATATTCAGTCTGGAGATGAGCAAGGAGCAGCTTGTCACACGTATGGTTGCCATGGATGCACTTGTAAATTCTCAGAAGATTCAGACCGGACAACTTGTGGATGACGAGTGGGACAAGATAATGGACAGCACCGAGGTAATAGCGGAAGCACCGTTATTTATTGATGACAATTCGGCTATTTCGATTGCCGATTTGCGCTCCAAATGCCGAAAGCTGAAGCAGAATCAAAATCTGGGATTGATTATCATCGATTATTTGCAGCTGATGAGTACCAACAAGCATGTGGAATCAAGACAGCAGTTTATATCGGATATATCACGTTCCCTGAAGACACTGGCAAGGGAGCTGGATGTACCGGTTATTGCCTTGTCACAGCTGAACAGAGCCGTTGACTCAAGGCCGGACCACAAGCCGGTGCTTGCTGATTTGCGTGAGTCCGGTGCCATCGAGCAGGATGCCGATGTGGTTATGTTTATATACCGAGATGATTATTACAATCCTGATACCGAGAAGAAGGGAATTGCCGAGATTATTATAGCCAAGCAGCGTAAAGGCTCTACCGGTTCGGTTGATTTGGTATGGTTACAGGATTATACAAAATTTGCAAATAAAGAGCATTGAAAAGGAGATTGAAAAGATGGTAGTAGAACCAAGAGTGAAAGACTTTATATGTACAACGGCACACCCTGTAGGATGTGCGGAAAATGTTAAAAAGCAGATCGCGTACATTAAGAGTAAGGGTAAGGTAGAAGGCGCAAAGAAGGTACTTGTTATCGGTGCATCAACAGGATACGGGCTTGCTTCAAGAATCGCCGTGGCATTTGGTTATGGTGCAGATACCCTTGGGGTTATGTTTGAGAAGGAGTCAAACGGCAGACGGACTGCGACAGCCGGCTTCTACAATACAAGAGCATTTGAAGAGGAAGCACAGAAAGAGGGGCTTTATGCAAAGTCAATCAACGGAGATGCATTTTCACTTGAAATCAAGCAGCAGGTTATTGATACCATAAAGGCTGACATGGGCAAGGTGGATATGATTGTTTACAGTCTTGCAGCACCTAGAAGAACGACACCGGATGGAACAAAGTATACATCTGTTCTTAAGACGGTCGGTGATGAATATACAAACAAGACACTTTTGCTGAAGGATAATTCGATTGCAGAGGCACATATTTTGGCTGCAAATGAAGATGAAATAAACGCTACCATTAAGGTAATGGGCGGTGAAGACTGGATAGACTGGATGCAGGCACTTTCTGATGCAGGAGTTCTTGCAGATGAGGTAACGACGGTTGCATATTCCTATATAGGACCAAAAATTACCTTCCCAATATATGCAGAAGGCTCCATTGGTATGGCGAAGAAGGATTTATATAAGTCCTGCGATATTATTAACGAGAAATTCACAAATATTAAAGCAAAAATTGCTATTAACAAGGCTCTTGTTACACAGTCAAGCTCGGCGATACCTGTAGTTCCGCTTTATATAACACTTCTTTATAAAGAGATGAAGGCAGCAGGTCTCCATGAGGGTTGTATCGAGCAGATGCAGAGGCTTTTCATGGACAAGATTCTTGATGATACGCAGGTAGATGAGAATGGCTATATCCGTATGGATGACTGGGAGATGCGCGATGATATTCAGGAAATGGTTGCAAAAAAGTGGGATGAGGTAACAACTGAGAACGTTGCGGAGCTTGCCGATATAGACGGATATTGGGAAGAGTTCTATCAGATGTTTGGTTTCAAGATAGACGGTGTTGATTACAGTGCTGATGTAGATATTATGTAAAGGTTCTAAAAATATGAAAGAATTGAATCGATATTGAGCATATCAGTAGTTATATATATGTAGAAAATAGAGCATATGGAGATGTGAATACTCTTTAATATGCTCTGTTTTCGTTTGTATCGCTTTATTTACAAAATAATTTCGGCATATACTATAATTGACAGTAAAAATATGGAGTGATAATATGTTTTAAGAAGAAATATATAAGGGGAGAAAATCCGGTAGTACAACAAGGGAAGAAGGAGAATTTGATGAAGAAACGAATGGTCAGCTTTTTAATGTCATTTTTAATGGCATTATCACTTGTATCACCCAATATTCAGGTTTTCGCAAAAGAAAATCATGGTGATAACAGTCAAATGCAGGGCGAAATATTGGAGACATCAGAAGCTGGAACTTCTGAAGCAGAAATAACAACAGAAGCTTCCGAAGAAGTAACAACGGAAGAGGTTCGCGAGGAAGCCACAACAGAAGCTTCTACGGAAGAACAATCTACGGAGGAGACGTCTTCCGAGGAAGAGGGTTCTACGGAGGACATTTCAACAGAGGAGGAAGCTACTACAGAGGGAAGTATCGTTTTCTATATGGATAATCATGCGATAGAGAGCAATGATGCCATCGGTGCAGAAGCTGAGGGTATCATGACCTATGCAGATACGGGCGTAAATGAGGGATATACCGATTATGCGGATTATCTTGATGTACATACCATACTGGTGGATGGAAAACCATATGACGGAACAGACCGACTTGACCCCGCTGCAAGCTTTACTCAGCATCTGGAGTTTACACTTACAAGAGCTGATATGAAGGCAAACGGACTTCAGTATTATTTTCAGTTTCCTGAACATATAACGATAGGAAATGTGGGAAGTGAAGACAGTCAGCTCATACTTTATAATACGGGAGGTAGGACGATAGGAACCTATTATATTCTGGATGATGTATTGTATGTAACATTTCCGGGATATTATGAAAGCGTTACTGCCTATTTCAATCTCGAGGCGAACTGGGAAGATGTAAAGAACAAATCAAATGTAGACATTCTATGGCCGGGTGAAAAAGAAAAGGTATTATTTGATTTATCAGATTTAAATATTTCCAAGGCAATGACAGACTTTGAAGCAGATAAGGATGGCAATCAATATGCGGTCTTTACGGTCAGAATCAGTCCTAAGTCACCGGATCTGGGGATTAACGGAATAAAATTCGAAGATACCTACTATTCTACTTCGATTTTATTGACGGAAGATTATTTTTCTGACAGTAAAGGTAAAAAGCATGATATCCAGGTAAAAAGCTATGGGTCGGATGGAAGCCTGAAAAACACCACCTATTACGAGTATGCCGATGTGGCAGTTAAATCAGGCTCAAATACGACGATGACAATAGGTAATCTGTCAGCTCCGGCAAATGGTTATATAGCAGTACAGTATGCCGTAAAAATAGATTATGATACATATATGAAGCTTGGCGCACAGGGGAAGCAGGCAGCATACAAAAATAAGGCAACAGCTTCATACGATATTTATAATGAGGATGGAACCTATAATGATACCCTTAGCTCCTCTGCGGAAAGAGACGGATATTTCGGAACAGAAACGGGATGGGTATACAAGAAGGTTGGGACCGGGGTATACACAGATGACAAGACGAATCTTGTAGTGCCATACACAGTAGGAATTAACAGAGACCGCCTTTATAGCTTAGGAGGCTCCATTGTACAGGATGCCATAACACAGTTTGATGACAGCTATACGGTGACCTATGATATGTCAACGAATCCGACGATTGACATAACAGACAAAAACGGAAGCAGTAACAGAACATTGGAGTGGAAGGTTTTGGAGGATTCGTTATATGCAGAATTGGTAAGTGCGCTTTACAAGTCCTCGTCCAAAACAGCGATGGACAATATCCTGACAGGAACAGGCAGTTATGCGACGCTTAGAAATAAGCTGAAGACGGCTCTTGGCGTATCCGAGCTTACAAATGAGATTGTCAGTACATATTTATTTACTGACAGTGCAGCTGAAGACTTCACATGGATTACACCGCTTGATAAGACACCTACCCATTATATGTTGCATTACAATACCTTAGTGCCTTCCGCATGTGACGGCAACACGAATTCCGCATCCATGTGGTATACAGAGTACAATGCCATACCGCCGGGACCGGGTACAGGATATGAGAATCCATACAAAAAGGTAATGGAAATAGACAAAAGCAATGATGGTATCTATGAGGACAAGGATGGCAATTATCTGGTAGACTGGCATATCAGTCTGACGGTACCTGCCGGCTCACATTTTGACCATATAGCACTAGAAGATGTATTGCAGAGTTATTACATACCGGCAGATGTACTCTCTCCGGGTCATAGCGTTTATGACTGGTTTTATGCTATGGGTGATGACTATTATTATGATAACAATGCTGAGATAATCTGGGAGGAATCAGACAGAATATTTACTATTTATTCAGATAGTACGGATGCTGCCGTACAAAAGACCGTAGAGAATCTGAAGGGACAGCTGCTTAATTTTAGAGGACCTTTGAGTGGTGGTAATAACTGGTCTATATCATATGATAAGACGGCATTTTTGAATATGAATAATATCAATGCTGTAAAATATTATGGCGGTACGGGATATATGGATAATAATTATATAGCTGCGGGACAGTTTAATGATGAAGGTTATTCGTGGACTCCTAAGCATCTGTTATTTTATATTACTGAACTGCCATTATCAGATAAAACATATACGATAAATATTGATTACACAACACAGATTAATCCGTTGCTGGTGGAATATCTGCCTGAGATACTGGAGAATAAACAGCTTGATTTTATTACAATGACAAATACAGTAAATGCATATCAGTTAATAAAAAATAGTAGTGGGGAATACCGTATTAACAGCAGATATGCAAAAATGATAGCGCAGGCATCCGCAAGCTATTATATCGGCAAGGAAGATATTGATGACAATATATTTAAGGATGTAGAGAAATATGATGAGGATAACAAGGTCATCGATTATGAGGTCCGAATCAATCCTCTTGATAGTATTGTAACGACGCATACGGAGTATCAGCTTGAGGATATGATTTCCTATACAGGTGTAACCTATCAGAATCAATCATTTGTGTTGAAGGATGGAGCCGGAAGCGTCATATGGAGCACCAATCCGAAGGTGAAAGCAGCAGCGAAATATTCGGGTTATGACAGTTATATAAAACTCAAATTGAATAATCAGACGAATGGAAGCAGCTCTTATGTACTGACGTTAGATAACACAACAGGGAAATTTGATGGTGCAGATGATAAACTGCTTCATATGGTGCTTACCTATTCCGTAGATGCACCGACCTATGATACGGCATCAGAGCTTTCCAATACCGTGAATCTGCTGATGTTTCAGGATGTTGCAGATAGTGAGAGTGATGCCAAGATTGTGGTAGGAAGTGCAACGAGCAACTTTACTTATGATAAGGCGCTGGATAAGGCACTGGTGGATAAACCGACTTCGGATAATCATTATAAGGCTTCGTTTGAGGTCATTGCAAATCTGGAATCAGATAATGCTGCAGAGCTTAAGCATCTGAAAGCGGGTGATACATTTACGATTAAGGACAAGCTGAGCAATAACCTCAATCTGGATATGGATAATATCAAGGTTCTGTATTTTGATAAGACGACAGAGACGTATAAGAGCATGAAAACCTCTGCATATTCCATGCGGTATGATGCAGATACGAATTCTCTTTATGTAACCATCACGGTACAGAGCGGTATAAAGAAATACAAGCTTGCCTATGATGCCTATGTAGACGGAACAGAGGGAGATGTTGCACAATATGACAATGAGGCGTCTGTTCTGAATTCCTCAATCGAGACGGATATTGTATCGGAGAGGGTATATATACAGAAGTATGACCAGGGAGCTGATGCGATTACATATCAGATTAAATTTGTCAAATATGATGGGGATAATCTGAATAAGCGTCTGGGTGCTGCATTTAACCTGTATTATTGGAATAAGACTTCCAAGACATGGGTAAAATTGTCTCAGAATTCCGGGGATACCTTCAGGACGGATTCTGCTACCGGTATATTGACCTTAAACAATGAGTTATGCAGCTTGCAGGATGAGCAGTTGATTACGGCAGATACCTGGTATAAGCTGGTCGAGGTTGAGGCAGCTTCCCATTATATGCTGGATGATACGCCGATTTATTATTATGTTACAGATACAGGTGAGACTGCGACGGTACCTACGGGAAGCGGAATAACAGATTATTCTATTGTCACAGTAGGTCAGGACAGGGTATATGAGCTGTATATTCCAAATGAGAAGCTGAGCTTTAAGCTTCAGAAGGTAGATGCCGTCAACAAGGACATCGTTCTTGAAGGAGCAGAATTTGCGGTATATTCAGATGCTGCATGTACGAAGCTGGTTCAGAAGCTGACTGCTGATGAAAATAATGTATACAGAGCCAGCGACCTTGATATCGGAAACGGCAATATCAGTTATTACCTGAAGGAAACAAAGGCACCGAAGGAATATCTGCTGAATGATAAGGTTTATGAGGTAAAGGTTGAAAACTCCGTTCTTCAATACATTAAGAGTATTGATGGAGCAGATACCTTACAGCTTGATGATTCGGGAGTAATGTTCTTATTTGGTGATGCTTCCATTTATGGCAAATTGGAAATAACGAAAACGATAACGGCATATAGTAGTTATAGTGTACAGAAACATGCAGATGATGAATTTGCCTTTGGCATTATCTTCAGGGATGAGACGGGCACTGAAATCAATGAGGCATTTCCGTATGAGCATACGGATGCAGACGGCAATAAAACGACAGGTACATATTACAGTGGTGATGTTATATACTTGAAGCATGGGGAGCGGCTTCTGTTTAACAAGGTTGCAGATGGAATAACCTATAAGGTAACAGAGGTAAAATATCTGGATTATCAAACCAGTGTAAGTGTTACGGATACGGCAGGAACCGACAGCCGCAATGTATCAGCTTATTCTGTTTCAGGAACTGTGCAGGCGGGAGAGCAGGATACAGTCGAATATGAGAATGCCCTTAAGGGCAGCCTGAAGCTCAGGAAAGAGGTGGAGTCAGAGGCAGGTTTTGGCATTCCTGATGGATTTACCATATCCGTATATAATTGGGCAAAAACGCTGCTTTATGCAACAGGAGAATATCATGCAGAGCTTGGAGTGTTTGAATGTACCTATCAGGACGCAAGTGTCAGATTTATTTCCGAAGAAAATGGTTTTACACTGGAAGGACTTCCGACGAACGCATATTTTACGATAACAGAAGAAAATGCGGATATAGAAAACTATGAATATACGGTTTCCTCTTCTTATTACGGAACCGTAAGGGCGGACGGTTCAATAGAAACCAACAGGTATATAAATAGTGGTTCCGATACTATAGTGACAATTACCAACACCTACACCACCTGTACGGATGTCAATCTGGAAGCGAGAAAGGCATTGTCAGGAAGGGACCTGATACCGGGAGAATTTACATTTGGTCTTTATGATGATGCAAATAAACTGGTTGAGCAGGTTAATAATCAAAAGTATGGTGTGATACAGTTTAAAACACTGAAATTTACGGAGACGGACACATATCATTACACCATAAAGGAAATACCGCCTCAGGATGCAGTAAGGAATGCAGACGGAACATACAGCTATAAAGGAATTACATATACGGATGATGTAATCGATGTTACGATTGTTACTTCATATGACGCAGATGACCAGCTTGTGGCAGATGTTACCTACAGTATTGACGGAACTGAAGGAAATACATTTGCAAATACTTATGAAGCGAGCGGAAGCCTTGTGCTTACAGCGGACAAGAGCCTTGAAAATCTCAAGCTTGCGGCAGATAAGTTCAGCTTCCGGTTGAAGGAAGGCGGCACTGTAAAGTCTACAGCCAAGAACACGGCGGCAGGTAAGGTTACATTTGCTGCACTAAAGTATGATTTGAAGGATGTAGGAAAGACCTTTACTTATACCATATCAGAGGTGATACCGGCAGGTGCGGTTAATAATGGTGACGGCACCTATACACTGGAGCATTACACTTATGGTGCAACAGAGTATACCGTTACGGTACAGCCTGTTGACAATAAAGATGGTACGCTGTCATTTAAGGTGACAGGTGCAAGTCCTGTAACAGCAACAGATGAGGCAGAGACCTACCAGATTGACTATGATGCTGACAAAGCGGCAGCCTTTGTAAATGAATATGCTACAGAGACGACCACAAGCTTTGCCATGACGAAAAAGCTGAATAACCATCGTATGGCGGCTGAACAGTTTACATTTACGGCAACAGAGTATACAGACAGTAAATTTACGACCGTAAAGAAGGATGCGGGCGGTACTGCCATAACCTACAAGGGTAAATCCATATCAGCGGCGAAGGATAAAGCGGCAAACATTACATTTGAAGAGATGACTTATACGATTGCCGATGCAGGAACCCATTACTATCAGATAGTAGAGGATATACCGGCAGGTGCAAAGAAAAACGCAGACGGAACATATACCTATAAAGGTGTAACGTACAGTGCATTGAAAGCTACGGCTACGGTAAAGGTAAGCTACAATAATGTGACAGGTGTGTTAAGCACAACAACAAGCTATGGAAGTGCGGGAACGGCATTTGTCAATACATATCATGCAACCGGTAAGGCAACACTTACAGGAACAAAGGTCTTAGACGGAAGAGACATCGTTGACGGCGAGTTTACCTTCTCGGTAAAGGATACAGCAGGCAAGACCGTATCTACAGGTTCATCGGATGAAAACGGAGTCATAACCTTTACAGATATTGAATATGATGAGCAGGATATAGGAAAGACATACACCTATACGGTAACTGAGGATAAGAAGGCTGCTGTGGGAGTAACCTATAGTGATGCAAAATACACAGTCAAAGTAAGTATTGCAGATCATCACGATGGAACACTTGATGTTACGGTGCTTTATGACGGAGCTGCTGCATCAAATATCGTATTTACAAATAAATATGAGGCTTCGGCGGATGTTGTATTGAATGCAACGAAGATGCTTGACAGTAAGCCGCTGGCAGACGGACAGTTCCGCTTCCAGATGCTTGATGAGCAGGACAAGGTGGTAGCGACAGCAACAAATGATGCAGATGGCAATATCGTATTTAGCAGGCTTACATATTATATCAATGGTACAGATGACAACATGGGAAGCCACAATTACAGAGTAGTTGAGGTAAATGATGGAGTCGGCGGATATACCTATGATGATACCGAATATGAAGTAACGGTTGTCGCAACGGACAATGGAGACGGAACGATAGGAATTGCCGTGACAGGCGCAAGTCTTGTGACATCGGAAGCCGGAGTATATACATACAAATTAGACTGTGAGACAGATAGAGAATGGAACTTTGATAATCAGTATGAGGCGACAGGTTCTATAACCTTTGCAGGTGTCAAGGAGCTGATAGGACTTACAACCGACAATACAAGAGAAATCATGGAAGGAGAGTTCTCATTTACAATCACAGAGTATACGGATGATACCTATACGGAGACAGTTAAGAAGCCTGTTGAAGATATGGATGCAGGTGGCGATGCAGATGCAGGAACAGATACGGACGCAGGTGGCGATGCAGATGCAGGAACAGATACGGACGCAGGTGACGATACAAATACGGAGCCTGAATATGTTGCGGTAGAGTATACCTGCGAGAATGATGCGGAAGGTAAGATTTTATATCCGGAGATTACTTATAACAGAAATGCGGATATCGATGATGTAGGAACTCATTACTATAAGATAGTAGAAAACAAAGGTACTGCCGGAGGCGTAACATATTCGGAGGAAGTATATTATGTAACGGTTGAAGTGTCGGATAACGATGATGGAACGCTTAAGGCTCACGGTAGTGAAAACTACACCAAGCTCGACTTTACAAACCATTATGATGCTTCAGGAAGCGTAACATTTGATGTAACGAAGCAGACCGTTGATAAAAATGGAGCTGTCTATCATGACCTTGACGAAGCTGGTGAAAGCTTCGGAAGCCTGTTCCGATTTGAAGCATATGAGATTCTTGCTGATGGCAGTAAGGAGCTTGTGGCAGATGCTGAAACAGGAGTAAACGGCAAGGCAACATTTGACGAAATCGTATATGACCTTGATGATATAGGAACACATCAATATAGAATTGTAGAGGTAAATGAAACATTAGGTGGATATACATATGATGCTACAGCGTATAGCGTGACCGTAAATGTATCGGATAACGGAGACGGAACACTGAAGGTGGAGATTACGGATTCGGAAGGAAATGTAATTGTTGAAGCAGGAAGAAATATCAGATATAGCGTATCCTACAAGAATACATATGATGCATCAGGCAGCATAACCTTGGAAGGAAGTAAGACTGTAGAAAACCTTGATAAGATGATTAAAAATAATGTATTGAAGAAGGGTGAGTTTACATTTACGGTTACGGAAAAGGTTAATAACAAGGATGTAGTCGTTGCAACGGGTAAAAATGATACAGACGGAAATATCCTGTTCACACAGATTCAGTATGGATGGGATGATATCGGCTCACATATTTATACGATTACGGAGGATACAGATGACAGGGTTTCTAACATCGTATATGATGATAAGCCTGTTACAGTAATGGTACAGGTAACGAATGAGGGTAACGGTACTCTTGGCGTGGACGTTCAATATGTAAAGGCAGAGCAGGAGATTGATAAAGCAGAATTTGCAAATGCATCTACGGAAACAAAAATTTCCAAGGTAGATGAGGAGGGTAATCCTGTAAAGAATGCGAAGCTCGGTATTTACAACGAGAATGGAAAGCTTGTGGCAAGTATTACAACAACAGAAGAAATGCAGGTAGTATACGGACTTGATACGGGAGTGAAGTATACGTTAAGAGAGACGGAGACACCAACCGGCTATAAGACGGCGGCGGATATATCATTTAAGCTGAATGAAGAAGGAAGCCTTATAGTAAACGGAGACAAAGTCGAGCATATAACAATGGTTGATGAAAAGGTTACAACGACCACGACTGATACCGGTGACAGCAGTAATGCTTCCGCGGCAATGATGGTTCTGTTGATATCAACACTTGGAATCGTAGTTCTTATGATGTATAAGAAAAAATATATGACAGTTTGAAGTGTCAATATAGAAGATAAAATATAATAGGGAGAACGATTCCAGAGAAATAACAAAGAACCGGAAACGATTGAATCATAACGATGAAACGTTCCGGTTCTTTTATTATTTTATAGTAATAAATTGATTGGACTCCAGTGTTGCCATGTAGGTAACGACACGGTTTAGCATAAGCTCTTTTTCATCAGGGAAGGTTTCTTCCATAATGCTTAATATATCATATATTGTATGCGTTCCGTCTATATTTTTCCAAACCACGGTTCCGTATTTGTCGAGTGAGATATGACTTACCTTTGGCTTTTTAAAATACTTTTGTGCGATTCTTGAATAAAAGTCATTGTGTGGCATATCGATTTCGACGATACCGTCTTCCTTTTCACGCCAAGGATGGTCGGCAGCCCTACAGGGTATCTTGTCCATATAATTTTGTGGGACTACCTTTGTTTTCTTTTTCTTAGATGCCATTTACTGTTTTCCCTCTTTTTTATTTGACTTCTTTAATATTGCAAATATAAGAGTACCACATAGTAATGCAAAGAATACAAGGCTTCCAATCTGTCCAAGGTTAATACCATAATTTCTAAGGTCAATCTTGTCACCGATACCGATTACGGCGAAAACGGCAAGAAGAATACCGACTAAACCTTCTCCGGCAATCAGACCTGAGGAGAAAAGAATGCCTTTTCCGTCAGCATCTTTGCGTGCTTCCTCGTTCTTGTATTTGCGTTTGGTAATCCACAGCTTGATAAGTCCGCCAACCATAATAGGAGTTGAAAGGTAGATAGGAAGATATAAGCCAATTGCAAACGGAAGAACAGGAATACCTATGATTTCTACGGTAAGGGCGATAAATACGCCAAGAAATACAAGATTCCAAGGCAGATTTCCGTTCATGACACCTTCGGTTACCATTTTCATAAGCGTAGCCTGAGGAGCAGATAGCTGTTCTGAACCGAATCCCCACGCACTGTTTAAGAGGTAGAGAACACCGGCAATGGCAAGACCTGAGCAGATGGCACCGATTAATTCACCTACCTGCTGTCTGTAAGGTGTTGCTCCTACGATATAACCTGTCTTAAGGTCCTGTGATGTATCGCCTGCCATGGCGGCAATAATACAGATAACAGTACCGATACAGATAGCAGATGTCATGCCTGCTATACCGACATGTCCGGTTGCTTTGAGAAGTGCTGTTGCTATCAGTAAAGTAGCAATAGCCATACCGGATACCGGATTATTTGAAGAACCGACAACACCGACCATACGGGATGATACGGTTGCAAAAAAGAATCCGAATACAATGATAATGAGTGCTGCGATAATACCGATTGGTACGGATGGCACCAACACTAATATAAGTGCAACAACTACGACTCCGATAAGCGCCCATGAAAGTGGGAGGTCTTTTTCGGTACGCAGGTCACCGCCTTTACGCCCAAAGCCGCCAAGTGCTTTTTTGAAGGTTTTAATAATCAGTGGAAGTGATTTGATAAGGCTTAATATACCACCGCAGGCAACCGCACCTGCACCGATATAACGGATATAGCTGCTCCAAAGCTCCGACGGCTGCATGTCGGCAAGGGCTTTCGTAGCGGGGAACAAGATAGCGTCCGCACCGCCTAAAGAGCCGAGCATATGGATCATCGGCATAAGAACAAACCAGCCTATGATGGCACCGCCTAACATATAGGAGGAAACTCTTGCACCACAAATATAACCGACACCTACAAGAGCAGGAAGTACATCCATACCGATAGCCGAGCCCTTGTATGCGGATATATTCCAGTTGATTTCAGATGGGAATAAATAAAGACCGTCTGTAATAAATTTGTAAGCAGCGGAAATACCAAGACCTGAAAAAACAAGCTTTGATTTACTTCCACCCTCTTCACCGGCTAAAAGAACTTCCGCACACGCAGTACCCTCCGGAAATGGAAGTACGCCATGCTCTTCGACAATAAGAGCCGTACGAAGTGGTATCATAAAAAGTACACCGATAATACCGCCTGCGATAGCCAATATGGCTATGGTAAGGAAAGATGGGATTTTAATGGAACTGTCTTCCTGTGCCCACATATACAGGGCAGGAAGGGTAAATATGGCACCGGCAGCCAGTGATTCTCCGGCAGAACCGATTGTCTGAACCATATTATTTTCAAGAATAGAATCTTTCCTTAAAATAAAACGAATAACACCCATGGAAATAACGGCGGCAGGGATAGATGCCGAAACAGTCATACCTACCCTAAGTCCAAGATATGCATTCGCTGCGCCAAATACTACAGCCAAAATGATACCAAGAATAACCGCGGTAGGGGTAAATTCCGGCACAACCTTGTCGGCTGGAATAAAAGGCTTAAAATTTTCTTTAGAGTCTTTCATGGAAACTCTCCTTTCATTCTATTTTGCTTTAAGTACATCTTAAAACAGTTATTAGAATTATAGCGAAAAATGTCGGGAATGACAATAATAATCGACAAAATGTCTTTTTTGTATTAAGTACATATCAATAGTTTGCCCTATATAGAGAGAAGTATTCTTAAAAATATAAAGCGGAATGAAATGATGCAGCTTACAGGACTTGTATTGAAAATATAATTGATTTGTAGCATAATGTAGTGCATGGAGGTGCATGATGTACAAATACTATTTGTTTGATTTAGACGGGACGTTGACAAAATCGGAACAGGGAATTTTTAATTGCATAAAGTATGCTCTTGACTGGGCGCAGATACCATATCCGGAGGAAGCAGTTTTTCGTAGTTTTATTGGTCCTTCTCTTTATGATTCATTTTCAACACAGTTTGACATGGAGGAGGAGCAGGCAAAGGCTATGGTTGCAAAATATCGTGAGCGGTATAATGTGGTAGGATTGTTTGAAAATGAAGTTTATGACGGAATATATGAGCTGCTTGATACATTAAAGAAGAACGGTTGTATTTTGGCTGTTGCAACAAGCAAACCGACAGAACCAACGCTGCGTATACTGGAAAAGTTTGATTTGGCAAAGTATTTTGATGTTGTGTGCGGAAGTAACCCTGACGGAACAGGCTCGGATAAGAAGATAATCATTGCCGAGTCACTTCAGAAACTGACAGGCGGGGGATTACCAAAACCCCATACGGCGGCAATGGTAGGAGACCGTTTCTATGATATAGATGGCGGCAGGGCAAACGGAATTGATACAATTGGTGTTTTGTATGGTTATGGCAGCAGGGAAGAGTTTGAAAAAGCAGGTGCAACACATATTGTTGCTGCACCTGCTGATATTGTCGATTTATAAAGGAAGATGGATATTCCTTTATAAATATTTCTGGTTTTATGAATATATGCCTGTGATTATTTTGTGCCGAAAATACGGTCTCCTGCATCACCAAGACCAGGACAGATATAGGCATTTTCATTCAGTTCGCGGTCTAACTGTCCGACATAAATCTGAATGTCAGGATGATCCTTTTGAAGACGTGCGAGTCCTTCCGGAGCAGCAATAATACACATGAATTTGATGTTTTTGCCGCCATGCTGCTTTATAAAGGTTACAGCTTCTGAGCCTGAACCGCCTGTAGCCAGCATAGGGTCAACGACCAGAATCGTTCTCTGATCGATTGGGCTTGGAAGCTTGCAGTAATATTCGTGAGGCTCATGTGTTTCAGGGTCACGGTACAAGCCGATGTGGCCGATTTTAGCGGAAGGCACAAGCGCCAAGATACCATTTACCATACCCAGACCGGCTCTGAGAATCGGCACAACAGCCAATTTTTTGCCGGATATCATAGGGGACATACAGGTTTCAATAGGGGTTTTTATTTCAACATCTTCTGTTGGCAGGTCACGGAGTGCCTCATATCCCATCAGCATTGCAATTTCTTCTACTAATGTTCTGAATTCATTGGTTCCTGTGTTCTCATCCCGAAGCATTGATATCTTATGCTTAATTAACGGGTGCTCCATAATTATTACATTGTTATTCATCATTATACTCCTCTGATTGTACTTGGCTCAGATAACGGGTTATCTGATTATTTTATACATATGTCTACTATACATTATGAATCATAATCAGGCAAATCATTAAAATACATTTTTATAAGATTTGTGCTGTTTTCAAGAACCCGCATGGTTGACGGCAGCGGAACCGCAATTAAATCGTCAAATTCAAATTCACCAAGCTCAGGTCTGATGATATGACCAAGCTGCCTTTCATTCAAAGTGAAATCCGCATTGAATTTGTAGTTATTCCCTCTTGCGTCAAGTCGTATCCATCGTTTTAAATCCGGCTCATATATAGCATTTAATGCATGGAGTGCAAAGTTATCTCCCGTAGAAAGATGTTTTACACGTTGATAACAAAAGCCTGTATATATTCCATTGCAGCGCATAAGCGCAGCCAGCAGATTTGCTTTTGAATAGCTGATTCCCGTCTGTTTTCCAATACATCGGATGCAGAGATTGTAATAGTAGAATCCTTGTTATCCCATGTATTTGCTATCTCATCTCTGACAAAGTAGTAAACTGCTTCTATAATTTCAAGAGTGGTTCTGCATTTGCTTGCAAGCTCTTTTGCTTTGTCTTCGACGAGAGGGTGGTCAAAATTGACATATTTGTCAAATTGCAGGTATGCGGAATCCCTATTTCTTTGTTTCAAATCCATAACATTGCCTCCCATCAAGTTATACAAATAGTAGTTTATTTAGATTTTTATTTCTCTTGTCCAATTTAAACTAAAATATATATATTATTTTTCGCAGCCCATATATTTGGAGGGTTGTTGTCACTACGTTCTTATAAAAGCACAAATTATTATAGCATTATATTTTAATTTTTTTTTAACAAATTTATTAACAATTTTTTAACTTTATTCATGTTAGGAAGCAGGGAATGTACGGTAGTAATATTTGGCTAAAAATGTTTCAGAAATATGAATACAAATTACAGATTTGTAAAATTTGGAATTATATAGTATAATAAAAAAACATATGTATTGCATTTGCAAACAGAGTTATTAATTTATGCAGTCAATCATTTTATGATGATGAAAGATGCAGAATTGGTTGCAAAAAAGGAGGAAATGTTATGTTTAGAGGAGATGTGAATTCACAATCTCAGAATAAGCTTTATCTGGTAAGACAGATAGTGCTCATGGCAACTATATTTGTATTAGCTTTGGCAACAATGTTTTCAACGGGGACATTTGCAGCAGCAGAAGAGAATGGTTCTGTGGCAGGAACGGCAACGCCGGGAGATGCAGGACAGGGAGAAGATGGCTTAAATTATGATGAACAGTCAGGAAAATGGTATTTGTACAAAGACGGTGTGCCGTCCACAACGGTTGGCTGGACGACGGTTGATTCTTCGACACTGGTATTGATATCAGGGGCAGACGGTGCGGTTACAAAGAAACTGTCTGTAAGCGGAGATGTCAGAAGATTGTATGCCGCATCCGGAAAGGACTGGATATTACAGAAGAATGTATGGCAGGAAATCAATTCAAAACAATATTATTTTGCCGCATCCGGAATATGTGCAAGAATATATGATGTAAACAGTAAACAGTTGTATATTTATTCAAACGGTAAGATGGTACTTGCAAAGAATACGGCATATGCCCTGAACAATAACAAACTGTATCTGTTTAACGGAAATGGTGTGAGGGTGACAACTTCAGGCTGGCATGTGGCAAACACGGCAAATACATATTATGTATCAGGCTCAGGATATATCACACATAGATTGTTAAAGTCAGGCAATAATTACACATATGCTCATTATGATTATAATAAGAAGGTATGGGTAAATGAAACAAATTGCTGGAGAACTTTTCAGGGAAAGAGTTACTATTTTGCCGCATCCGGAATATGCACAAGATTATACAATGTTAACAGTAAGCGATTGTATGTATATTCAGGCGGCAGACTTGTTCTTGCAAGAAATAACATCTATCAGCTGAATAATAACAAATGGTATTTCTTTAATGGAATGGGTATCAAGGTTACAAAATCCGGTTGGAAGAAAATAAATTCCAAGAATTATGTATATACGACAAAATCCGGTTATGTAACACTGAAGTATAAGCAGTCGAAAACGGTAAAAAAACTGTATCAGTATAACTACAAGACAAATAAGTGGACAGCTAAGAAAAATTCATGGCAGACAATTGCAAATTCTACATATTGCTTTAATGCAAAGGGTACAGCGACACTGATGTACAATACCAAGACAAAGAAATGCTATGATTTCAAGAACAAGAAATGGAAGCTTGTAAAGAAACAGACAAGAAAGATACAGGGAACAACATATTATTTTAATGCAAAGGGAAAACGGGTAACCAAGGCAGGAAGCTATAAAACATCTGACGGCTATATAGCAACTGTCAATAAGAAGGGTGTAGTGTCAAAGATTGAACTTGACCTCACCTATTCAAGATATTATACAATTAAACTGGCAAACGGAAAGACTGCAAAGGTATATGGTCATTATGATATCAAAGCAGCTGAAGCGATTATGAAAGAGGTAAACAGATATCGCAGGGAGAGACATGAGTCTGCTCTTCGTACAAAAGCATCTTTGGAGAAAGCAGCTAATACAAGAGTTGTAGAGATAACCAACACGTATGGCCATACCAGACCGGATGGAACGTTGTGTATCTCTTCGATGCCTGCATTATATGGTGAAAACATAGCAGCAGGATTTTCATCTGTAGATGATGTTGTATGGGCATGGAAACGTTCACAGGGACATAATGAAAATATGCTGAGAAGCGATTACAAATATCTGGCGGTTTCCGTATTCGTAGCAGAGAAAAAGGATAAAGAAGGCTATAAATACTATTACGTTCAGGCATTTGGAAAGTAAGCAGAAGCGATAGAAAGAGGATTGTTTCAAGTTCTGTAAGACAATTATTTGAAGAAAAGTATAGATATGGAAGAACAAATGTTCTGAAATATCTATACTTTTTATTTTGTTTATGATATACTTCTTCGTAAGTAATTTGAGAGTGTGAATTGAACCGCCGAGATTTGCCCGGTAGTTCAAAACGAAGGTGACAGGAATTCATAGGAGGTTCACATGGATCATTTTGAATTAGTATCAGAATATGCACCAACCGGCGACCAGCCTCAGGCAATCGCAAAGTTGGTAGAGGGGTTTGAAGGCGGCAACCAGTTTCAGACCCTTTTGGGTGTAACAGGTTCAGGTAAGACCTTTACCATGGCAAATGTCATTGAAAAATTAAATAAACCGACACTTGTTCTGGCACACAATAAGACCCTGGCAGCGCAGCTCTATAGCGAATTTAAGGAGTTCTTTCCCAATAATGCGGTGGAGTATTTTGTGTCCTATTATGATTACTATCAGCCGGAAGCATATGTGGCATCGACAGATACGTATATTGCAAAGGACTCTTCCATCAATGATGATATTGATAAGATGAGGCACAGTGCTACGGCAGCACTGATTGACAGAAGAGATGTGATTGTTGTTTCTTCGGTTTCCTGTATATATGGTATCGGAGACCCTGATGAATATCGTAATCAGATGCTTTCTCTGAGAGTAGGCATGATAAAAGACAGAGATACGGTTATTGACCAGTTAACGGATATTCAGTATGTGAGAAATGATATGGATTTTCATAGAGGAACATTCCGCGTAAAGGGAGATGTGCTTGAGATTATTCCGGTTTCCACATTTGAGGATGGAATCAGAATCGAATTTTTTGGGGATGAGATAGACAGAATCATGGAATTTGACCCACTGACGGGAACCGCGAAAAGAAGCCTGAATTTTACCTGTATATTCCCTGCTTCCCATTATGTCGTGGGACAGGAGAAGCTGGACAATGCACTGGTGCGTATAGAGTCGGAGCTGAAGGAGCAGATTGCTTATTTTAAATCAATGGACAAGCTGATAGAGGCACAACGTATAGAGGAGCGGACAAATTTTGATATTGAAATGATGCGGGAAACAGGCTTTTGTTCGGGTATAGAGAATTATTCGGGCCCTTTATCGGGCAGAAGCACAGGTGAGACACCAAGCACGCTGATAGATTTCTTTGGAGATGATTTCCTTTTGATTATTGATGAGTCCCATATGACGGTTCCACAGGTTGGAGCGATGTATCAGGGGGACAGGTCAAGGAAGATGAATCTCGTAGATTATGGATTCAGACTGCCGTCGGCACTTGATAACAGACCACTTAATTTTTCGGAGTTTGAGAGTAAGCTTGACCAGGTTCTGTTTGTTTCAGCTACTCCTGCTAAGTATGAAGAAGAGCATGAGCTGTTAAGAGTTGAGCAGATTATCAGACCGACAGGACTGCTTGACCCGCCTGTTGAGGTAAGACCTGTAGAAGGTCAGATAGATGATTTGCTGTCGGAGGTCAACAAGGAAACGGCAAATGGACACAAAGTGCTTGTTACGACACTTACCAAGCGTATGGCGGAGGATTTGACCGACTATATGCGGGAAAATGGCGTTAAGGTAAAATATCTCCATTCTGACATCGATACCATGGAGCGTGTTGAGATCGTCAGAGATTTGCGAATGGGTGTATTTGATGTGTTGGTCGGCATCAATCTTCTTCGGGAAGGACTTGACATACCGGAGATTACGCTTGTTGCCATACTGGATGCTGACAAAGAGGGATTTCTCAGGTCGGAGACGTCTCTGATTCAGACGATAGGACGTGCGGCACGTAATGTAGACGGTCATGTGATTATGTATGCAGATACCATAACAGGTTCCATGAAGGTTGCGCTGGATGAGACGGAGCGAAGGCGTAAGCTTCAGGATGCATACAATAAAGAGCATGGTATTACGCCAAAGACCATAGAGAAGCGTATCAGGGATTTAATCAGTAATGAGATAACCGAGGCTGTACTTCCTGAGGAAGACAAGGATATTGAGTCCATGACAAAGAAGGAGCTTCAGGCAAAGATTGATAAGCTGACAAAGAATATGAATATTGCGGCAGCGGATTTGAATTTCGAAATGGCGGCAGTGCTGCGTGACGAATTGAAGAAATACAAAGAAGCTCTCAGGGATTATGATAAATAAATATATGTTCTATAAAATAGAACATGATACAGAGTCTATGATATATAACAACTTGTGGATACATTGAAGAATATAAAATAGAAAGCGTGTGTAAAGATGAGTGACATAAAGTATATAACAGTAAAGGGTGCAAAAGCACATAATCTGAAAAATATCGATATTAAGATACCAAGAGATAAATTTGTTGTTGTGACCGGACTTTCAGGCTCCGGGAAATCCTCGCTTGCATTTGATACGATATATGCAGAGGGACAGAGGAGATATATGGAATCCTTGTCATCTTATGCAAGACAGTTTTTAGGACAGGCGGAGAAGCCGGATGTAGAGAAAATAGAGGGGTTGTCTCCTGCCATATCGATAGACCAGAAATCGACAAACAGAAATCCTCGTTCTACGGTAGGAACAGTTACGGAAATATATGATTATTTTCGTCTGCTATACGCCAGAATCGGTATTCCGCATTGCCCTAAGTGTGGCAAGGAAATCAGCAGACAGAGCGTAGACCAGATGGTAGACGAGGTTATGAAGCTTCCTGAGAGAACGAAGTTTATGGTGCTGGCACCTATCATCAGAGGAAGAAAGGGTGAGCATGTAAAGCTTCTTGATAAGGCAAAGAGAAGCGGCTTTGTCAGGGTCGTTATTGATGGCAATCAGTATGAGTTATCAGAAGAGATAAAGCTTGATAAAAATAAAAAGCATAATATCGATATTGTGGTTGACCGTCTTGTAGTAAGAGCTGATATGGAGAGAAGGCTTACAGATTCGATAGAGACAGCACTGAAGCTGTCAGAAGGGCTGATGAAATTAGAGATCGTTCAGGCGGATGGAGAAAATGAAATTATGAATTTTTCCGACAGTTTTTCATGTCCTGATTGCGGAATCAATATTGACGAGATAGAACCGAGAAGCTTCTCGTTTAATAATCCGTTCGGTGCATGTCCTTGCTGTGCCGGTTTGGGATTTAAGATGGAATTTGATGCAGACCTGATGATACCGGATACGAAATTGTCTATAAACGAAGGAGCAATAACGGTTCTTGGATGGCAGTCCTGTAATGATGGCAAGAGCTTTTCCAATGCTGTTTTGAAAGCACTTTGTGAGGAATATGGTTTCTCTCTTGATACACCATTTGAAGAATATCCTGATGAGATAAAAAATCTACTTTTATATGGAGAGAACAGCAGACCTGTAAAAGTGCATTATAAGGGACAACGTGGCGAGGGTGTGTATGATATTACATTTGAAGGCCTTATAAAAAACGTGCAAAGGAGATATAGAGAGACCGGTGGCGAAAGTACAAAGGCGGAATATGAAACCTTTATGACGGTAACACCATGTGAAGCGTGTGGTGGGAAACGACTGAAACCGTATGCGCTGGCAGTTACGGTAGGTGGTAAAAACATATCTGAGATAACGGAAATGTCCATAGCGGATTTAAGCAATTTTATGGAAACGATAGAGCTTACGGAGAGACAGCAGCTTATTGGCGGTGCAGTTTTGAAGGAAATCAGGGCAAGACTTCATTTCCTTGTGGATGTTGGACTGGAGTATCTGGCACTCTACAGAGCGACAGGAACCTTGTCGGGTGGTGAAGCACAGCGTATCAGGCTGGCAACCCAGATTGGTTCGGGACTTGTAGGGGTTGCCTATATATTGGATGAGCCAAGCATTGGCCTTCATCAGCGTGATAATGACAAGCTGATTAAGGCACTTGAGAATTTGCGTGACCTCGGTAATACATTGCTGGTTGTTGAGCATGATGAGGATACTATGAGAGCCGCCGACCATATCATAGATATCGGACCGGGAGCAGGGGCAAATGGCGGATATGTAGTTGCTGAAGGAACGGCTGAGGATATTATGGCTTGTGAGAATTCCATAACAGGTGACTATTTAAGCGGCAGGAAGAAAATTCCTGTGCCGGAGGTTCGGAAGCAGCCAACCGGCTGGCTGACAGTTCAAAATGCTTATGAAAACAACCTGAAGCACATAGATGTGGAGATACCGCTTGGTGTTATGACATGTGTTACGGGCGTGTCGGGGTCAGGAAAAAGCTCTCTTGTAAACGAAATATTATATAAGAAGCTGGCAAGAAGGCTCAACCGAAGCAGAATCAAATCAGGTAAGCATGACCATATCGTAGGGTATGATGCCCTTGACAAAATTATCAATATAGACCAGTCACCGATAGGCAGAAGTCCGAGGTCAAATCCTGCCACTTATACGGGAACCTTTGACCTGATTCGTGATTTATTTGCAAATACCAAGGATGCGAAGGCAAGGGGCTATAAGAAAGGCAGGTTTAGCTTTAATGTATCAGGAGGCAGATGCGAGGCATGCCGCGGTGACGGCATTATTAAAATCGAGATGCATTTCCTGCCTGATATTTATGTGCCTTGTGAAGTATGCGGTGGTAAACGATATAACAGAGAGACGCTTGAGGTAAAATATAAAGGAAAGAGTATACATGACGTATTGGAAATGACGGTTGATGAGGCATGTGAGTTTTTTGTCAACGTACCGTCTATCCTGAGGAAGATTGAAACGCTGCGTGATGTGGGTCTTGGATATATTAAGCTCGGACAGCCATCGACTACATTATCAGGTGGTGAAGCACAGCGTATCAAGCTGGCTACAGAACTGTCCAGACGTGGAACCGGAAAGACGATTTATATACTTGACGAACCTACGACAGGTCTTCATTTCGCTGATGTACACAAGCTTGTGGATATCCTCAAAAGACTGAGTGAGGGTGGAAATACAATCGTTGTTATAGAGCATAATCTCGATGTCATTAAGACTGCCGACTATATTATAGATATGGGACCTGAGGGTGGTGCCGGAGGCGGTATGGTTATAGCCAAGGGAACGCCGGAGGAGGTTGCAAAAAACAAAAAATCCTATACGGGACAGTATATCAGGAAGTATCTTGAGAAGAAATAGGCAGGACAATCGGCTATAGGGAATATATATTACATGATTATTATAATGTTAAATTGGGAATATACGAGGAAACGGATATGTTACATGAATTTTCCAGAGAGGAATTAATAATAGGAGAAGATAATCTGAATTTGCTGCGTGATAAGCATGTAGCCGTGTTCGGTATAGGAGGCGTAGGCTCCTATGTAGCGGAGGCATTTGCAAGATGTGGAATCGGTTATATAGATTTGTATGATAATGACAATGTTTCACTTACCAATATAAACAGGCAGTTGATAGCGCTGCATTCTACGGTAGGCAGAGATAAGGTATCGGTTATGCAGGAACGTATACATGATATCAATCCCTTATGTATTGTTAAGGCGAATCCTGTATTTATTGACAAAAACACAGTAGACAATGTACCGTTTTCTATGTATGATTATGTTGTAGATGCAGTTGATACGGTTACGGCAAAGCTTCTGATCATTGAGAAGTGTCATGCGTCCGGCATACCTGTAATCAGTTCCATGGGAACCGGAAATAAGATGCATCCGGAGTTGTTTGAGATAACCGATATCAGTAAGACCTCTGTATGTCCTTTGGCAAAGGTGATGAGAAAGGAGCTTAAGGATAGGGGAATAAAAGGTGTTAAGGTGCTTTATTCAAAGGAACAGCCTATAAAACCTGAAGCTTCTGAAGAAGTGGGCGGTAAGCGGCAGATACCGGGAAGTATTGCATTTGTACCGTCAGCGGCGGGGCTTATGATAGCTGGCGAAGCAGTACGGGATTTGATAAAAGAAGGAGAAGCAAATGAAGTGTATTAGATGTGGAGCAGAAGTAGAAAATAATGCCAATAGCTGTAGCAGCTGCTCATTGGAATTTACTGATGAGATGAAGGTGCAGATGGCAGCATATGAAAAGCAGATGGCAGAATATAATCGTCAGATGGAGGAATATAACCGCCAAATGGCAGAGATGAATCAGAACGCACAGGTACCGCCGGTGGGTGGACAGCCTGATGTAAATCCAAGGATGGGTATGGCAGGATATGCATATGGAAACGGAAATATGCAGACACAGGCTCAACCTGTAAAGAAAAAATATGTTCCGAATATTTTGACAATCTTTGGTGTGATGATGGCTGTAGCAGCAGTATTTCTTCCATATGCAAAGCAGGGAAATACAACACGCAGTATTTGGGATGTGTTTGGAAATGGAAGTACCACAGACCTGTTGCTCGTGGCAGGAGGAATGGGAATTGCGTTAATAGCATTTATCTGTTGTTTCTTTAGGAATACGGCTTGTAAAGTGATTAACCTGATTTGTTCTCTTTGTGTTGCGGGAGCATTGATATTTGAGTTTGTGCTTACAATGCTTGATAAGCAGGATTATGCAAATGCTGCTTTGGGGTATGGAAGCATTATCAGTATTGTGGCAGCAGGTATTTTAATGATTGCAGTACCAATATGGAGTTTGATTTTCAGGAAAAAATAGTTTGCAAATATAAAAATAAGAAGAAAATAAAACGACGATACAGGCAATAGATTTGTATCGTCGTTTTATTATTTCCCAATTTTGGCAAAAAAACGGCATAGCCGATTCATTCGACTATGCCGTTTTTTTGGAATATAAAATTTGATTTAAGCCTTACCAACTGAACCAAATAATTCCATTTTCTCTTTTACGGTAGCCTTGATTGCTTCAGCACCCGGTGCAAGAAGTTTACGTGGGTCAAATCCCTTGCCTTCAAGGTCCTTACCAGCTTCAATGTACTTTCTTGTAGCATCAGCAAATGATAACTGGCACTCTGTATTAACATTAATCTTTGATACACCAAGGTCGATTGCTTTCTTAATCATATCCTCAGGGATACCTGTACCACCGTGAAGAACGAGAGGCATAATACCTGTCTTCTGCTGGATAGCGTCAAGAGTCTCAAAGCTAAGACCTGCCCAATTTTCAGGATATTTGCCGTGGATGTTACCGATACCTGCTGCAAGCATATCTACACCGAGATCAGCTACTGCCTTACACTCGTCTGGGTCTGCACATTCACCCATTCCGACAACACCGTCTTCTTCACCGCCGATAGAACCAACCTCAGCCTCGATAGAAAGACCTAACTGGTGAGCTACTGCTACAAGCTCAGTTGTCTTTGCAATGTTCTCCTCGATTGGGTAGTGGGAACCGTCAAACATGATAGATGTAAATCCTGCCTTGATACACTTATAACATCCGTCATAAGTACCGTGGTCTAAGTGAAGCGCTACAGGAACTGTAATTCCAAGAGCCTTGTCCATAGCCTTAACCATAGCTGCTACTGTCTCAAAGCCTGTCATATATTTACCAGCACCCTCTGATACACCTAAGATAACAGGTGACTGAAGTTCCTGTGCTGTTAACAGGACTGACTTTGTCCATTCAAGGTTGTTGATGTTGAACTGACCAACTGCATAGTGACCAGCTTTTGCCTTCTGTAACATTTCTGTTGCTGAAACTAACATTTTTATTTCCTCCGTATAAATATTTTATGATGATATATAGAGCCGGATATATTTTCATTTCCAGCTTATTATCTCACGCTATTTCAATTATAACCTATATATATTAAAAATAAAAGTTATTTTGTGAAAATGATAAAAACAATATAATAAAAGCAAGCTTGTGAAAATGATAAAAACAAGCATAATCTGCCATAGTTAAGACGGAGGGAATTATTGCTGATATCTGTGTAAAATAGTAAAAAGATTTGAGATTTATTCGAACCAGCGTCCAAATATCATCACGAATGCACCGGAAACAGCTAAGCTAATTGCGATATAAAAGAATATCCGAACAATCCTTTTTCTTCCTGTCTCACTTCCGTTCGCTGCAATATCTCCTTTTTCTGCATTATTTTTGCTCTCTAAAATATCATCATCAGCAACAAAAACCAATATGGTTAATATGATGAGTGCTGTACTAATTAATATTGTAGATAACGGCGAAAAGTGAATATTCAAATTGATATACGAAAAAATTGAAATAATAATCCATACGAAGTCGCATATTATTATTTCAATCGCGGATTTATATTTTTTCATACTTAGTACCAACCTCTGTCTGACCATGTTACTATAACTTTTATTCCCGTTGTATAGTTATTAGAACTCTCCCTAATGGCATTTGATATGAATTTGGAAAGCGATGGAATTAACGATATTCCACATTGTTATATAAATAGGCAGTTTCATAGCCATAAAAGACATTTTCTACAAAGCAACAACGCATTTGTAGAAATCCATAGTTAATATAATATATCATTACGAATAAAATTTGTAAAGAATGTAACACTGATATCATTTATTATCTATTACTATGGGAGAGCAGTATTTATAACATTATAATTTGGGGAATGGCTCTGGTTATTTTTAAATGAATGAGCATTTGACATATACATAGTGATAGCAGCGAAGATAAAGTGACATATCATATTATAAAACATTTATAAACACGTGGTTTTTTATTGAAATGATGTTGAGAAAGTGCTATGATTTGCAAGAAAAACAGGATTGTAAGACATCTTATATGTGTCGTGTCGATTTTCCAAGGAGGAAAACAGTATGTTACAGTTAAAAGATATAGTTAAAGATTATCCTACCGGTGAAGAGGTGGTAAAAGCACTGAAAGGAATATCTGTCAATTTCAGAAAAAATGAATTTGTAGCTATTTTAGGCCAGTCGGGATGTGGAAAGACTACCCTGCTCAATATTGTAGGTGGCTTGGACCAGTATACCAGTGGTGACTTGATTATCAATGGTAAATCAACAAAGGATTTTAAGGCAAGAGACTGGGATTCTTATAGGAATAACTCTATAGGCTTTGTATTTCAGAGTTATAACCTGATTCCGCATCAGACGGTTTTGTCAAATGTTGAGCTTGCCCTTACACTTTCGGGTGTATCAAAGACAGAACGTAGAAAAAGAGCGAAAGAGGTACTTGAAAAGGTTGGTCTTGGAGACCAGTTATACAAAAAACCAAATCAGATGTCAGGTGGACAGATGCAGCGTGTTGCCATAGCAAGAGCATTGATTAATGACCCGGATATTTTGCTTGCAGATGAGCCTACAGGTGCACTTGATTCTGACACAAGTGTACAGATTATGGACCTTTTGAAGGAGATTGCAAATGATAAGCTGGTTATCATGGTTACGCATAATCCTGAATTGGCAGAAATGTATTCTACAAGAATCGTCAAGCTGCTTGATGGTAAAATAATCGATGATTCAAATCCGTTTTCTGATGAAGAGGAGGCAAAGGAATCTGAAAATCCGTATGAGCCAAGAAAGACATCCATGAGCTTCTTTACGGCATTTTCACTCAGCCTGAATAATTTGATGACAAAGAAGGGGCGAACCTTCCTGACAGCATTTGCGGGAAGCATCGGTATCATCGGTATAGCACTTATTTTATCCCTTTCAAGCGGATTTCAGGGCTATATTAATGATGTACAGGAAGAAACTCTTTCCTCATATCCTATTATGATTCAAAAACAGGCAATGGACTATGGCGACCTTATGTCAGAGATGATGGGAGATGCCGGAGAGGACGAAGAGCGAAAACATGAAGACGGTAAGGTATATTCAGGTGATATCATGGGCGATATGCTGATTGCAATGGTATCGGATGTAAAGGATAATGACCTTGAGAGCTTTATGGAATATATAGAGGATGAAGCAAACGGTTTCAAGGATATAACGAGTGATATCTCATATACATATGACACACCGATTTATGTCTTTAATGAGAACGGGGCAGGCGGAACTGCGCAGGTTAATCCAAGTACACTATTGTATGATATGGGACTTGGCGGAATGGCTGAAACGCAGGAATCCATGTCAGGTATGATGTCAGCTTTTAGTTATGGTTCTACATCGATGGACATGTGGGTTCAGCTTATGAACAATAGAGAGCTGCTTGAACAGCAGTATGATGTGTTGGCAGGTCATTGGCCGGAAAGCAAGAATGAGGTTGTTCTTGTAGTTGATTCCAATAATGAGATAAGTGATTTTACACTATATACATTGGGTATCCGTGATTCTTCAGAGCTTAAAGGAATGGTTTCTGAAATTTTAGCAGGAGGAGATACTCCTGAAATTGACGAAATTGTATTTACATATGAGGATTTGCTGAATCTCAAATTTAAAGTGATTCTTCCGAGTGACCTGTATAAGAAAAATGATGACGGCACATGGACCGATATGAGCGGCGATGAAGATTACATGGCAGATGTAATAAGCAAGGGACTTGATGTTCAGATATCAGCGGTCATCAGACCGAGTGAGACTGCATACGCTACATCAATTCAGGCAGGTATGATTGGATATACATCGGAACTGGCAGAGTATGTAGTATCGGAAAATGAGGTATCAGAGGTAATGAAGGCACAGATGGATAATCCTGATACAGATATCTTTACAGGACTTCCATTTGATGACGGTAAAGAAATTACTGTTGATGATGTTGATTTAGATGCAGTATTAGCTGAGATTGCCACATCGGGTCAGGCAAATGAGGAAATGCAGGCAATGCTTGCTACAATGAGCAGGGAAGAAATATTTGAAATGCTCAAGGACTACGGATATTTTCAGGCATCAACAGCAACCTACGAGGATAATATGAGCAAGCTTGGATATAGTAATCTGGCAAAGCCTGCATCGATTAGTCTGTATTGTACAGAGTTTGCGGATAAGGATAAATTGACGGAGCTTATAGATCAATATAATGAGAATTTTCCTGACCGTGAGATTACCTATACGGATTATATCGGCTTGATGCTTTCATCCGTTACAAAGATTATAAATGCCATAACATATGTACTGATTGCATTTGTTGCCATATCGCTTATCGTTTCATCTATAATGATTGGTATCATCACATACATTTCGGTTCTGGAACGAACAAAGGAGATCGGTATTTTACGAAGTATTGGTGCATCCAAGAGGGATATTTCGAGAGTATTTAATGCTGAGACATTTATTATCGGCTTGTTCTCAGGACTGATTGGCATAGGCGTGACAGTATTGCTGAATATTCCGATTAGTAAGGTCATAGAGAGTGTTATCAATGTTGCAGGCGTTTCATCCCTTCCATGGCAGGGCGGACTTGCGCTTGTTATTATAAGTGTTATTCTGACTCTGATAGGTGGACTTATTCCATCTAAGGTGGCGGCGAAGAAAGACCCTGTTATAGCACTTAGAAGTGAATAAGGATATTTTTGGTTTTATACTGAAAGCGGGGAGAGAAGATATGGCAGCTTGGAGTGGAATCCTTGGGAGGTAAATAGATGAGCAAATATGATGCTTTATGGCATTGGATAAAAGATAACCAAAACAGTAACTTTAAGCTGACATATTCAGAAATTGAAGATATTGCCGGATTACCAATAGACCACTCATTTCTGACCTATAAAAAGGAACTTCAGAAATATGGTTTCAAGGTTGGGAAGATATCGATGAAAGAGCAAACCGTTAGCTTTGAAAAGTTATAGAATTTCCATTTTTACAAAATAATCAAAAAGACTATTGACTCCTACGTTACGTAATAGTTTAGAGTATGCTTATCGAGAGGAGGAAAAGCCAATGATGACAGTAAATGAGGTAAGTAAAATAACGGGAGTGAGTATACGCACTCTACAATATTACGATACCATAGGACTTCTGAAACCAAGTGAATACACGGAATCAGGATATAGGCTGTATGACGATACAGCACTGGAAAGGTTGCAGCAAATATTACTGTTCAAAGAATTGGAGTTTCCATTAAAAGAAATTAAAGAAATAATAGATGCACCTAACTTTGATAAGAATCAGGCATTAGAACAACAAATTGAGCTATTGACTATGAAGAAGGAGCATCTTGAAAACTTAATTAATTTCGCTCGAGGAATAAAATGGTTAGGAGTGAAAAGAATGGATTTTACAGTATTTGACACAAAGAAAATTGATGAATATTCAAAACGTGCTAAAGCGCAATGGGGAAAGACATCAGCTTATAAGGAATTTGAAGAAAAATCTAAAAATTGGACGGAGAAGGATGAACAGAATATGGCAAATGAATTTATGTTCTTGTTTGAGGAATTTGGTTCGATGAGAGATTTGGATCCGTCAGAAGAAAAGGTACAATTGCAGGTTAAGAAGTTACAAAATTATATAACAGAGCATTTTTATAATTGTACGAATGAAATTTTGAGCGGTCTTGGGAAAATGTATTCGGGCGGCGGTGAGTTTACTGAAAACATAGATAAAGTTGGAGGTACAGGGACTGCGGAATTCTCTGCAAGAGCGATTGAAATTTATTGCAAGTAGTTCATTTCATTGTATAGGCAATAAAAATCATTACCATCGGCTTAGCCGGTGGTAATGATTGAAATTCTAATGAGATTTGCTAAAAGATTACGCGTTAATGAGTGAAACAAATGTGAATTTGTAGGGGGTGAGGTGTATTTATGAAACATTTTCCAGATTTTATGAAAAACAAAATGAATCATATTGATAGTTCACAACAAAACACACCAGATATCGATGGATATTATTATGAAGGCGCTGATGGAAGTCAGATTTGTTTTTGGACTTATTATTCAGATAGAGAGTCGAAAGAGAATGTTCATGAATTTGATGAATATGTATTGTGTGTATCAGGAGAATATGTAGAGATATTTGATGGTGATGAACATATTTTACATGCTGGAGATGAGTTGCTGGTACCAAAAGGAACTCCACATCATGGAAGAGTAAAAAAAGGGACAAGAACTATCCATGCATTCGGTGGAAGAAGAATATTATAAAATCATGCAGACAAATTCCGGTTTATAGAAAAAGCAAGTTATTTAAAAATTTACTTTTTTATGGAATCATTAGACGAAATGTTTACGATTTCTACCTCAGATGATAATGATATCTATGTGGACAGAGATGTTTGGTGCAAAAAGGAAATTATTATGCTGAATGCTCCGCTCTTGGTGGCGATAGCTGGTGCAGGGAATTTTTATTCTGTAGATTTTAGCAGTGAATACATTGAAAAAGGACAGATAAAGGCGAGGTCAGAAACTTTTTGCAGGTTGGTTTAGGAATTACTTGTATATAGTCATGAAGGATTGAAATAAAGAAAGGTTACATATGGACGATAAAGAGCAAGGAGATACAGGAACAACAAAAGCAAGGACAAGATTGTTATGAGCAATTTTAGATATTTCAGTTATAAATCCATATGAAAGGAGAGGAGTTCTTTTGGAAATGGTTAATTTGATTCAGCAAAAGTATGGAGAAGCATGTCAACTGCGTTCTCCATTGACGAAAAAGCAATACAATAAGGCACACAAATTTTTGCCTGATGAGTTGTTTTTGCGGGTAATGGAGCCGGGGGATTTTTTGCTCTAAAACCGGATGGAAGAGTTTTTCTTTATGAATTTCCCGTCCCTTACCCTAAATAAATTGAATATGTTAAAGTTTATTATCTAAGATTTTATTGCTGAATAAGCTATAGCATCCACTTGGAAGAACAAATTACCTGGATCTGCAAACTCGGTTTGAAATGACTTGCGCACAGGATATTTGCCATTAAATCTTCTCTTAATAACCTTTTCCATTACCGGAATGTCCCAAATATTTTTGAACAAACAATTCATCTGCACGACGTTTTCAAGTGTTAATCCTGCTAATGCCAGTCGTTCTTCCATTTCGTCAAAGGCACCGTCAATTTGTTCTTCAACAGTACCGCCTATATTACGGGCACAGTAATTTATAAAGCAAAAGTTTCCCGCCTGGATAATTCCCGAATGTGCCCAGTTCTCATTAATATCATATCTTTTGATTTCTTCCATTTTGTTACACTCCTAACTTTTTAATATTTTTTGGCGAATTATTGACTTGAAGAAATTTTGCAAAGCGTGCTATTTCTTGTGCAATCATTTCTATCATATTGTCATTTGGTTCAATTTCCGGTTCCCACCACCAGTTTTTGATAACAAATTCTCCTGCCTGACGGACTGATTCTGCCTCGAATCTTGCAACGAATTGACCATTATATAATACAGGTAATACATAATAGCCGAACTTTCTTTTGTCAACAGGAGTATATACCTCCCACCGATATATAAAATCAAATAGCATTTCTATCATTTTTCTATCCCACAAAATATTATCCAGTGGTGCAATAAATCTGACATAACTGTTGGAAGTTTGAGCTTTCATGTATTCCTGAAAATTCTGTGAAATATAGAAAGATTCTTTAATTCCTTCAACTCGTATTTCATCAACTTTATTTTTTTCAATCAATGTTTGAAGCGTAGAACTCTGAATCTTGTTTTCACTTAAGAAATGTCCCTGCCAAGCTCCTCCTGATTTATTCCATAGAAAGCCAACACTCTGTATCCTTCTTTCTGTGTACCATTCCAGAAAATCTTCTATGGTCATGTTCTCGTCACATTGAAAATCCTTGCCATCAAGCACTCGTTCTGTTAAATCGAAATATTTTTGTGTGCCTCGTTTATCAGCCACACAGAGTTCGCCTTTATTAAATAAATAATCTAAGGCAGCACTTGAGAGTTTCTTATGTCCCCAGCGACTTTCCCGCACCTCTCCAATCGAAATATCCTTTGTTCCTGTTCTGCTATGTTCTTTCACAAAATCCCTGACATCGTCTAATATTCCCAATACTCCCATCTGGTTACGATGTTTCAAAGTAGGGACAACATGCTTATGATATTCGTTTCGCACAAAGCTGAAGCGGGCGAAATCTCCGGATTCATAAATACACATTTCTTTGTCAAATCCATCCACTAATTTATGTTCTTTGTATAATAGATTGTAAAGATCCGATTCCTTGTAACCCTGAACTCTTGCCTGTAATACTAAATCGGCATTTCTTGCTACAACATTCAAAGGATCATATTGAATGCTGTGTATTCGTTGCATTATCTTTTCTACACCTATTTCCCCACTTATCGCTTCTGCACCGTCCAGATTGTGGTAACGGCACAACATACGTCTTGCTTCTTCTCTCGAATACAATTTCATCTTCATTCCTCATATTCCATTAGAATTTCCTTGCAGGTTTTTATAATACGTTTTTTCATTTCTTGTGGTTCAATTATCTTAACTTTATTTCCAAGAGAAAGAATCACCCCATACCAAAATGTCTCATGTTCCGGCACAGAAAAGCAAAACTCAAAATCACCATTTTCAAATTCCTGTGTGATATGTCCATTTAAATATTCCCTACATTTTGCTTTTACGATTGCTTTGCCATAAAGTTTGATATGCACAATATTTTCATTATTATCTCTCACCTTTATATCTGAAAGATTATGAATTTTTGTGTTTTTAATATCTGTTGCCTGTAAATTGTCCATACGAACCAGTTTGAACATACAATAATCCTGATATCTTTCGTAATATCCAATCAGATACCAGTTATACCATTTGTATTGAAGGCAAACCGGTTCTGCTTGAATTTCTTTTATTTCATCATGCCCATTTGTATAAGAAAATTGAACAACACATTTTTTCTTGATTGCATCTTCTAACACCCTTAGCTGTTCATTTATTTTGCCATCTTCCCTTGCAACACTCAAATCCATGGAAACAGCAGTATCTTCCGTATGGTTGAAGCTCTTTAGCTTTGCTAAAGTCTGTTCTAAACTTTTACTTTCATATGCACTTGCCATTCCATTTAGAGCAGTAAGAATCCAATCATATTCATGACTTGTTGCAACTTGTTTTTCTAAGACAAAACTATCCATAATTTGGTAGCCTCCCTCCACACCATAAAAAGATTGAATTGGTATGCCTGCCTGATCTAATGATTCCAAATCTCTCATAATCGTTCTCGGGGAAACTTCAAATTCTTCAGCAAGTTTCTGAGCAGATGTTCGGCCATTATTTAATAAATAAACAACAATGCCCATAAGTCGATCAATCTTCATTTTTTCTCCTTTCCAACCCAGTATAGCAAACAAACTATGACATCATTATGTCATAGTTTGTTTAAACAAGCAATTATTTAAATTTAGACTTCGCCATATACCACTTATTCCATTTAGCAATATATCAATTCTTTCTTACCAAAGTTCTAATGAATCTTCAGCATCCACCCACATCTGCAAATTTCCATCAAGATAGAGCCTTGCATACTCAAGCGGTTCATCTATTGCCAAAGCATTTAAGGCACATTCAGAGCAGGGAGTAGTCTTTAATCCGTCCTCTGCCTTGTTGTAGTCAATCCGTAGGATATACCCGTCAAAGGTTGTTACATCAATGCTGTTGTGGTACATATTGTATTCTGCATATATAAATCTCATATCTTATCTGTCCTTCCTTTGCTAATTGATTTTTGGAGAAATTAAGAAAGCATTTCAATCAGTTCTTCCTGCCCAATTTATTCTGTGTTATAATTTGTTACAGGTTTTTCTTTCCCTTATTTTTGCCCTTATGAGAGTTCGTAACATGAGGGAAAAGGATATAACACAAGGAAAAGTCTAGGGGCAAACTCACTTGCTATAAATTTAGTATTTTCAAGGGTTTGCGATTTTTTTGAAGATAAGATATAACAGTTAATAAATGCTATAAAAAGTGTCTTATCAGAATTCCTGTTTGTAGAGGTAATTACATCAAAAAGGCATTGAATGGTGAATATATGAGCAAAAAGCTATCAGAAATGACCCTCGAAGAATTATGGGAGTTGTTCCCAATCATTCTTACGGAACATAAATCAGAATGGAACGATTATTATTCCGAGATGGAAGCCATTCTGAAAGAAGAACTTCATGACCGTCAGATTGTGCGGATCAGCCACATTGGTAGTACCGCCATAAACGGAATATGGGCAAAGCCAATTGTGGATATTCTCGTGGAGATCTCACTCGATGAGAATATGCAGGCAGTTGCAGAGCAAATTGAAAAATGCGGATTCTTGCGTATGTTGGAAGAAAAAGGAAGGATTTCATTCAATAAAGGATATACCGAAAACGGATTTGACGAAAAGGTGTATCATCTGCACCTGCGCTTTATCGGTGATAACGACGAAAGCTATTTCCGTGACTATATGAATGAACATCCACAGCTTGCCAAAGAATATGAGAAACTGAAACTGGGGTTGTGGAAGCGATTTGAGCATAACCGTGACGGCTATACAAACGCAAAAACAGACTTTGTAAAAAAGTATACTGTTGAGGCGAAAAAGCAATACAGTCCGGTGCAGACAGAAAAAATAAAAAAGGAATCATAGGGAAAGATAACTACCGATTTATCAATTAATTTATGACATGTTTATCAAGCCGGAGTTGATAATAAATCGATTGTAAAAACAAATTTCCTTTTTTGCCTGTTCACCAACCCATGCCATTACATCATTATGAGTTGGTCCATACTCAGAAAGTAAATCTTTTAAATTCCCCGGCTTTCTGACAATAACAGATGTGGTCTCATGGTATAATGTGAACACTTAGCGAGTGCAAACGAAGTGCAGCACGAGCTTAGTGAGAACATATACCTGAAACCTTAACGAATACAAGCTGAAAGCGCAGTATGAGTTTAGTTTTCATGGTAAAATATCCCCAATACCTTATTTCATTATACATTACAATAAAATAAAAGCAATTCGCAAAAAAGCAGGTTTTATGTGGCTTGCGAGTATTTTTACTAAGATTTAACTGTCAAACTTCCGATTAACAATATTTTGTTATATAATAGAAACGATTTTAGTATCGATATTATGGATGGAGGGACAAAAATTTGAAAAAAGAAGAGATAAAAATGTATTGTATGATAGCAATTATTTTTCTTGCTATTCTGGATTGCATTTTAATAGCTGCTTCTTATTCTCAATATGGGGCATGTTTCGGTATAAATGCGGGAATTGATTGTATTATTATTGGAATAATGGTTGCAATTATTATATTAGCAATTGTATGGTGTATTTTGCGTGCCATTTTAATAAAGGAGCAAGGGGATTCCTATGTGAGAATATCAGATTTAATAGATACAATACGAGATGTACTATTCCCTACAAGCCCTATGAAAAAAAAGGAGATTCTAAGAACCGTAAAAAGACTTGGAGATGAAAGGGAAATTTTTTCAAGTGCTTTGTGGAAGACTGCTACAAAGGGTATTAATGTGTCATATTTTTTGGCTTCGGTTTTTCTATTTGCGTTTGGAAGTGCAATATGTTATGTCGTAATTAAGGAATGGCTGGATATGTCTGCTCAACGGGTATTAATGACAGTAATTGGTGCTTTTTTTATTCTTATTCTATACTTTTGGGCATTTGTCACCTTTATTGGTGTGAAAAAAAGACCAGACAGTATTTTATACTATATAATATTACATGAATTGAAGTTTTTTATATTAAGTAATGATTTTTTATATGCAGTAAAATGTGGAAACGGTATATTTATAGGAAATGAATACATATTTATACAGATTGCAAAAGGAATGCAGGTGGCAGCAAAAAAGGACGTAACGGAATGTAGTGTAATCCGGATGGCGGGATGGAATCCACGCCGGCTGTTTTTGCCATACTATCTGTTGACTGTAAAAACAGAAAATGATTGTATTGTAAAGTATAGTATCAATCCAAGAGCATTTAATAAATTAAAAAGTGAAATTAGAGCAGGAGAGCAAAATGGCGATTACAATAAATATCTATTACACAGGTGAAAATGGAAATGCGAGGAAATTTGCGGAAGAAATGATTTCAAGCGGAGTTGTGCACGATATTCGTATGGAAAGTGGTAATATCAGATATGAATATTTTTTCCCGATAGATAGAGAGGACACTATACTTTTGATTGATAGCTGGGAAAATCAACAATCAATAGATCGTCACCACGCATCTCCTATGATGGAGCAAATTATAAAGCTTAGGGAGAAATATAATCTTTCCATGAAAGTAGAACGATATGTTTCCGATGAGATGGGAATACCTGCTGCGGACCAAAAATATATAAGAGAGTAATCGCAGAAGTAATTATCATCGGTTTATACTATGTTTTGGCTGTTAAAGCTCGTGGCGGGAATGAGGATAAAGCCAAATGTGTTGCGATAACAGGATAGAAGGAATTGGTAAAGAGGAATTTGTATCATAATATACGTTGAATATAATCAATAGCATAGTGTAACGCTATGGGTATTGTTATATCTTTTCTTTTGTAAGTAATTAGACACATTATTAAATGAAATGTGAAACAAAATAGTAATTGTGGTAATGCTTCAATAACATAATTTAATGATACATTATTATTTACATACATTTGAAATGGTAAGTGCGTGAATGAAAATAGTAAAGCACCGATAATAAATATTAAATACTTATTGGCTTTTAAACCAAATAAGTAATTTTGAATAAATCCTCTATATATTACTTCTTCCACTAAAGAAATATAAAATAAATAGTAGAATGATACCTTTAGCAATTTATCAAAGGAATATTCACTGATGAAAACACTTATAATAAATGTCACTGCTATTAAGCTAATTGAAACAAGTAAATTTTGTTTTATGTTTTCCTTTGTAAATCCTAAATTATTAACCCTTTTATCTTTTAACACTACGATTAAAATACTTATAGCAAATAATATATAATAAATGATATTATAATGAGAAATATTATTTTTATATAAAACACCCATTATCAATAAACCAACCATATATATTATCCAATAAATTACGGCAATTAAAAAATAAGATTTATCTTTACTTTTATACATATGATTTCTCCCCTACAAATTTGTATTAAACTAATATTCAGTATCGCATTTGCTAAAAGATATTTCAGTAATAGGTGATATCGGTTTCATACTGTCATCAATACTAATAGATACCAGTGTTGTTTTGTCAATTTCATATATGAACTCCTTATAATTGTTTAACAATTTGCCACTGTGGTAATGGAACGACTAACCATGCCAGATTAAAATATCCTTTCTTTGTCTAATATGTTTAAAGCGATTGCGGCAACATCCTTAGGTTCCATAGAGATGTCTTCCAGAATCCATTGACGTGCCAGAAAATAGGCTCCTCCAGCTAAATAGGTGGAGAGTAGCTTTGCACTGTTCTCGTCTAAATTTTGGAATGCCTTAAGCATATTTTTCTCAGGAAAGCTATTATAAATTTGCGTAAAAATGTTAGTCCAGTCGGTGTCTGAATTATATTGCAAAAATATTTTTACGAGTTCAGTGTGTTCGGACAGGCACATAAAAAGACGCTCAATATCGTTTACAGCCAAGGGTTTATGGAATTGTCCAATAGTTTCCTTAAAAAACTCATTCTGCATTTCCATAAGCACATCCCTGGGTACTTCATAATATCGGTAGAATGTTGTCCTGTTAATTCCTGCTTCCTGACATAAATCGGTAATAGTGACCTTATCCAAAGTTTTTTCTGTCAGTAGTCGTATAAGTCCCTCTTTCAACATTCGCTTGGTGACTGCAACTCTTTGATTTAATTTTGCCATGATATATCTTATCTCCTCTAAAAAAATATAAATGATGAAACATTTATGTTGAAAATGTTGTACTCACATCGTTCTAAATTAAACTGAATGTTGCATATGCAACAAGTGTTGTGTTACAATTATATCCTCTTGAAGATTCAAATGTCAAGAAGAAATAAATAACATAGGAGGTATCTTTATGAAAGTACTAAAACAAAACGGTAATGTAATCATTATGTGTATCATTGAGGTTGTAATCGGAATCTTGTTGCTTGTCAATCCAGTAGGATTTACAACCAGCATTATCATGGTTGTTGGTATCGCATTGATGGTTGATGGATTGCTCGATATGATTCGCTACTTTAGAAGCAAACCGGAGGAAGCGGCTGTTGGTCAACTTCTGATGCGTGGGCTTATAGCCTTGTTGGCAGGTGCATTTTGCACTTTTTATTCTCAGTGGTTTATCGCTACTTTTCCTGTAATCGCAATCCTTTATGGTATTGCTGTCTTGATTGTAGGTATGAGCAAAGTACAGATAGCAATGGATATGCTTCGATTGAAAAATGCTAAATGGTGGTGGGGAGGCATCAGTGCAGTCATTTCAATCATCTGTGCAATTGTTATTATCAATAATCCTTTTTCTTCCACCGTTGCGCTTTGGTGGTTTACTGGAATTTCTTTAATTGCCGAGGCAATATTTGACATAATTACGCTGATTATGAGACATAAAAGTGATGGGAGCGCAAAATAGCGAAACGACAATGGAATTTAATTTTTGAGTTTGATATACGCTGCTAGTATATGTGGACTTGCAGAAAAATTGGGCAAGCGTAAACAAAATGAAAATACAACGATGTGTTTTAAATACACTGCCATAATATGAATATGAGGTATAAAGAATGTCAAAAACTATTTATCTGAACCCTGGAAACCCTAAAAACTGTCCGCAGAGTAGATGAGCGGCTTGTATCCTATAATGTTGAAATGACCGAGGTGACCGGTGGTACCTTCTGGAAAGTCTATACACATGGTCAGATTGTCGGCACGGAGGAATTCCCTCCTTTGACTGCCACTGGACTAAAAGATATTACAGCAATGGCAGAATTGATGGAGTACTATCCACCCGTCAATCTTTATGATAAACGTCTTCGCAGCTTTGCAAAAGCACTCGGTCCAGCATGGATTCGCGTTTCCGGTTCATGGGCAACAAAAACATATTACGACTTTGAGGGTACAACGGACGGCAAGGCACCGGAGGGTTATCAAAGTATACTCACAAAGGAGCAGTGGATTGGTGTATTGGACTTTGTTCGGGCGTTGGATGGCAAACTGTTTAATTGATACAAAAAAATTATGTCAAACAATACATAATATAATATAAAAATAGCAAAAAACACAGAGAGGAATAAAATCATGAATGTAATAGAAATTATTTTTAGCCCAACAGGTGGAACGGAGAAAGTTGCACATATTATTAGTAAACAGTGGAGTGATAATGCTGTAAAAATTGACCTAAGTGAATCTCGAATTGATTTTGCCAAGTGCGAGATCAATAAAGAGGATATGGTATTAGTTGCTATGCCTTCTTTTGGCGGACGGGCACCTGCTGTAGCAATTGAACGACTGAAACAGATTTCCGGAAATGGAGCGAAGTGTACCCTTGTCTGTGTATACGGAAACAGAGCTTACGAGGATACCCTTGTGGAAATGGAAGATGCCGCAAAAGAATGTGGCTTTAAGGTTATTGCAGCCATTTCTGCCGTGGCAGAACACTCTATTCTTCCACAGTATGCTACAAACAGACCAGATGCATCTGATGAGAAGCAACTGATAGATTTTGCTGGCAGGATTTCTGGTAAAGATGGGGAGTGTGTTTCAATTCCGGGAAATCGTCCTTACAAGAAGAGCGGTGGTGTGGGGCTTGTTTCCAAAGTAACCAAAGACTGCGTAAAGTGTGGATTGTGTGCAGAAAGATGTCCTGTGAAGGCTATTGACAAGAAGAATTTTACAGTAGATTCTCAAGCATGTATTTCTTGTATGCGTTGTATCAGGCAGTGTCTGCACAATGGCAGAAAGGTCAATGGAGCCATGGTGTCAGTTGCGGCACTTGCAATTAAAAAAGCTTGTACAGTCAGAAAGGAAAACGAGTTATTTCTATAACGGAATCAACTTAGATAAAAGGTAAATGTCTATGAAAATTGGTGTTGTGGATGTAGGCGGTGGACTTAGAGGAATTTATGCTGTTGGGGTGCTGGATTTTTGCATGGATCAGAATATACGGTTTGATTTGGGAATTGGTATATCCGCCGGAAGCGCAAATCTTGCTTCCTATTGTGCAGGACAGAGGGGACGGAATTATCAGTTCTATACAGAGTATGCTTTTCGGAAGCAATACATGAGTTTAGGTAATTTCATTTTGAAGAAGTCTTTTGTAGATATGGATTATGTATATGGAACATTGAGTAACAGTGATGGGGAAAACCCATTAAATTACATAGCCATTCGGGATAATCCTATGGAATTTTATGTTGTTGCCACAGATGCGTTAACAGGTCATGCAAAGTATTTTGATAAAAAAGATATTAGTCAGGATGATTACAGTATTTTCAAGGCATCTTCAGCAATTCCTTTCGTCTGCAAGCCTTATGAGGTGCAGAAATCAAAGTATTATGATGGTGCCTTGGGTGACCCTGTACCCGTAGAAAAAGCGTTTCAGCTTGGATGTGACCGGGTGATTGTAATCCTAACAAAACCGGAAAATGAAATACGTAATTCTAAGAAGGACGAGAAATTAGCTTCCGGTATTCGGAAAAAATATCCTGCTGCTGCAGAGAAACTGTGTCAGAGAGCACAGCTATATAATGAGAGCGTAGCACTGGCAAAGGGATATACCAAACAGGGAAAGGTGCTGATTGTTGCTCCGGATGATACCTGTGGGGTAGACACCTTGAAACGGAATAAGGAGTCTTTACAGCAGCTCTATGAAAAAGGATATAAAGACGGACAGAAAATAGCAAAATATATACATACAGAGGTAAAGTGATGAATAAAATACAGATTATGACAGATTCTGCTAGGGATATTTCTTATGTGGACGAAGAGAAATATTCCATCAAGGTGATTCCATTTTCTGGTGCTTTTTGGGATAGGTCATATACTAGCCGGGTAGATTTTGACAACGAGCAGTTTTTTGAATTGATGGCATAATACGATGCAGCATTACCACGACTGCCAAAGCAAATGGATTAAATGTATTTGCTTATCTGGAATATTTTACTCCTTTACATGCCGGATATGGACTGGCAGAATCATTCAGAACAACTGGATGATCTGATACTATGATCAAAAAACAGTACAGGCAGAATGCAAAGCATAATCCTCAGTATTGGTATTATAGCCAGGCCAGTGTTATATTACAAGGCACTCTGTTGTTAATTGCTTATGTCGATAGAGCCTAAAATTGTTTATAGATAAAGCCTTGCATACTCAAGTGGATTGTCTATTGCCATTGCATTTAGCATATGAACTGTCCATGCTGTAGTTTTCAATCCTTCTTCTGCTTTATTACAGTCAATACGCAATATGTAACCGTCAAAGGTAGTAATATCAATACTGTTGTGGTCAATGACAGAAAACTATCAGGGGATTTCGGATTCTGTAAGCAAGGTTATGGCAAGAGAGGTTGGCAAAGACCAAATTTTTACAAATGCCAACTGGCAGGATATAAAAGTAAATCACAAATGATAGGGATGAATATACAATGGGTATACTATGCTCATTTGCGGCAATAAAATCTGTGACAGAACGAGAGAGGATACAGTTTTGAAAAATTTAATGTATATGTGATAGTATTATTGATTTGGTTGTGATAAGATTTTGAAAATGAATATTTATTATAAAATATGTGAATAGATACTGGTAAATCAGTATAATTTTAGAAAAATTGAGAAATCAACTAAATTGATATGAAACAGGAGGAAATATTTTATGGCAGGAAGTCACATTGCAATTCCTACGATTTTGAAGATAGGAAAGGGTACATTGAAGGATGTGGGAAAATATATCAAGAGTTCAGGTATGGAGAATGCAGTTATCTATTTTGGGAACGGACTGATTGATATGTTTGGCTCGGAGGTTATGGAGTCGTTAAATCAGGAAGGTATCAAGGTGCGCGAATACAGGGAGTTGGATTCCACCGATATAGACGATATTATAGATTTGGCATTTGAAATTGATTCAAAGGCTCAGGTAATCGTAGGGATTGGTGGCGGAAAGGTTATCGATGTGGCGAAATATGCTGCATACTTAAGGAAGCTGCCGTTTATCAGTATTCCTACATCCGCATCCTCGGACGGCTTCTCCAGTGCCAGCGCATCCCTGATGGTAAATGGCAGACGTACTTCGGTTCCGGCACGTATGGCATATGGAATTATTGCCGATACGGATATTATAAAGAGTGCGCCTGAGAGATTTCTTTATTCGGGAATCGGGGATATGGTTTCTAAGATTACGGCTCTTTATGACTGGCTATATGAATCAGAACGTGGATATTCCGAGATGAACGACTTTGCTGTCATGATTGCAAAAAAGGCGGTAAACAGCTTTGTCAGAACACCGTTTGAAACAATTAAGGATGATTTGTTTTTAAAGGAGCTGTTGGATTCTCTTGCCATGAGTGGGATTGCAAATGAAATTGCAGGGGGAAGCTCACCCACATCCGGCAGTGAACATCTGATATCACATGCTCTTGACAAGATGCTTGAGCAACCGATGCTGCATGGAATACAGGTGGGTATTGCCACCTATATCATGGCGGTTGTTCATAACCACAGATATGTCAGGGTAAATGCCATATTTGAGAAAACAGGCTTTTGGGACTATGTCAGTACATTGGGATTAAATAGAGAGGACTATATTAAGGCAGTTGATTTGGCACCATCCATCAAACCACACAGACACACCTATCTGCATGAAGAACAGTACAGAGAGCTTGCAAAGAAGGTTATCAGAGAGGATGAAGTATTAAAAAGGGTATTTGGATAAAAGTATTCAGCTTGATTGCAATATAAACCGTGTAGCCGTCAGGGTATATTCGCAGCCGTCATCTCGTGGTATATAGGTATATTGCTGTTTCGGTGTTTCAGTGTTTCTAATGGTATAACAAATGTGCTAAGGGCATATTACTCAAAATCAAAACTCGCATTTTAATTTACTGGGATGCGTATGACTTTGATGCTCAAACAGTTGATTTTGAGTAATATAACGCATATTTGTTATACCATAAGAAGCACTAAAAACACCTGCAAATGCAATATACCGATATCCCCTGAAGTGACGGCTGCTGAATATACCCTGACGGCTATGTGGCTTATATTATGGTTAAGCTGTAACGCGAAAAGCCGCAAATTCTAATACTTCTCCTTGCAACAAGTAAACATACGTTATAAAATAATGAATAGGTATGGGCATATTTGCTCATTTAAACTGTTTCTATTCGCATCTATTAGCTGGCATGATATATATATTGTTTGAAGAATATTAAAATACGTTGGCACTTAACGAGCTTTATAAAGCGAGTTTAGTACCACTACGTATTTTACAAAGCGCAAGCGGTTCGTAAAACAATATATATATTATGCCAGCTAACAAACACGAATAGCAACATTACTGTAGGAGAACTCTATTCATGGCATTAAAGTATGTAATGATAAACGATATAATTGAAGAGCATAACGCAAGAATGCAAAATCTGAGGAAATATTATCCTTTTTTTGTGCTGGCGGAAACTACATTTGCCCAGTACAAAGAGGGAAAATATGCTGACCTCGATATGGGATATATAACCATGGCAGTCTTGCGTTTTTTTATTCAGGAAAATAACTTTAATGAACGTGAAGTAGGGTATAGCGAGTATGAGGCGTTTATGTCACAGCTTCTTGACAGGGATTTTGATGTGTGGATAGCGGATGAAGATAGAAGCGAGCTGATACTTTATATATTTGACAAGATAAAAAATGACGGTAAGGCATTCGAGTTTTCATTTTACGACCCTGCAAAGAAGCAGAAAAAGACAGGACGTATCAAGCTGATAGACAGCAGAATATCTGACGGCAAGGTGCTTTATTATATTACGGCAGACGGTATTGAATTTTATCTCGATACAAAAGAGATAAAGGACGAAAGTAAGATTAGTGTTCAGCAGCTTCTTCTTGAGAAGATGATTACCGGTGAGAATTTCCGTGGCGGTATTGAGGTAGTAAAACGTATCAACAGCGAAGTAAACAGGCTGGTGCGTGAAAAGGATGAGATTGTCGATATGCTTTCGATTGATGTATTTAAAGGCGCCGAGGAATACGAGAACTATATGAAGACGGTAGGAAAATGGTTTGCCGAAGAACAGAAGCTGTTTGCAAAAAATAAGGCACTGGTAGATAAGGCGATATCAAAGGCGAGCTACGATCATACCTACGGCGGCAATTCTAAAGTGATGGAGGAAATAAGCGAGCTGGAGTTAGAGCTTAAGAAAACCATATTAAAGCATGGAAGCCTGATAAACAGTACATTGGAGCTTCAGAATATTTCCGACAATATCATACATAAGGCAAAGCTTAAGAAGCTGAGACCGGCATTTGATTTTAACGGGCAGTTACAGCAAATGATAGAACAGGACAGACCGGACAAAATGTTTACGGTACTGGCACCGCTATTTGCCCCGAAGATAAATAAGACATTTGCAATGACGTCAATAGACCATATGCTGACGCTGAAGTCAGAGGATGGAGCCAGAACCATTAAGGTGAATAAGGAGCAGACCGATGCCGGGTTCCGTTACGAGGATGAATTACTGGATGAGCAGATTGGGGCAAATTTCGGAAAACTGTTCTATGAGCTGATGGATAGAATAAACAGATGGGGTACATTAACCTTACGGGAGTTCAACGGAATACTTGAAATAAAATTCGGTAAGGAAATATACGAAAATAAGGATTATTATTCTTTCCTGACACATCTTGCACAGAAGCAGGAATACAACATAAAGGAAATGTTAAAAAAACAGGATACCATGCTGGAGGGTATCGTAGTAGAATACCTGATGTCATGGACGAAGCAGCAGGGAAAAAATGACATTGGTGCAGGCGCCTGCGATGCAGATGCCGGAAATGAAGGCGTGCTTAGCCGTGAGATGTATGCTCCTGATTTATCATTTGATTGCTTCAAGGATTTGAAATTTACATTGACCTTTGACCATGAGGATGAGATAAAAATAGGCGAAGATATGTATGTAACAAGTATTACATTTCATAAGGTGTAGGCGGATATTAGATATTCGAAGAAAGGGAAACGAATGGACAGCAGAAATTTAGATAAGGCAATTGAAATATATTCAAAGCTCATATCAGGAGAGGAAATAAACCGCAGGCATCCTGAGAATGGACCACTCTACGAGGAGTTCTATGGGAACGCAGAGGTTTATGATATCGTTACAAATATAATGAAAAAAATGAATCTGGCGCTCTATGAGTATGGTGACAGTCTGTATATTACGGCAGGTGAGGGTAACAGGGTATTTGGCTATACGAATGATGATATGAAGAGAATTATGGGGCTTAGGCTGAACAAAGAGCTGTACCTGTGCTATTTTCTCATGTATATGATACTTCTGTATTTTTATAAGGATTCGGAGAGTTACCAGTTCAGGGAATTTGTCAAATCAGAAACGGTGATAGAGGAAACCGGCAGATATCTTGCAAGAATTACAAAGGATTTGGATGTGCTTGTAACAGAAGAACTCGAACAGGACAGTTTCAAGGCAATCGCTCTGTTGTGGGATGAGCTTCCGGCTGTAACAGGTGCAAATGACGGGGAAAATACAAGAGCTTCAAAGGCATCAAGAGCCGGGTATGTGAAGCTGACATTTAATTTCCTGACGGCACAGAAATTATTTGTGGAGAATTCAGACAGATATTATCCGACAGACCGTTTCAGAGCATTGTCAGAGAATTATTTTGAGGAGTACAGAGGAAGACTGTATCAGCTGCTTGGAGGTGAAGAGGATGCCTAGTATAAACAGAATAAGAGTCAACAATGTAAAATACAACTTTGGCACTCAGCAGTATGATGATTTCTCCATGAGGATGTATGGCAGAAATACTTTGTATGATTTGGCAAATGGTGGCGGAAAGAGTATTCTTATGCTTCTTCTGCTTCAAAACCTGATACCGAACTGTACGCTTGATGATAAGCAGCCTATCGAGAAGCTGTTTCGTACAGGGGGTGGAAATACAACCATTCATTCACTGATAGAATGGAAGCTGGATGAAGCGAATATCAATGAAGGCTACAGATATATGACAACAGGCTTCTGTGCCAGAAAAGCCAAGGATGCAGCCGATGACGGTGACAGCCAAAAGGATACGGCAGCCATAGAGTATTTTAATTATTGTATATTCTACAGAGATTATAATAGAAATGATATTGTGAATCTTCCTTTGTCAAAGGGCAATGAGAAGATTACTTTTAGCGGACTGAAAACATATTTGAAGGAACTGGCTCATAAGGACATGGGACTTGAGGTAAGGGTATTTGAAAGAAAGGGCGAGTATCAGCGTTTTATCAGTCAGTATGGGTTATATGAGAGCCATTGGGAGATTATCAGGGGGATTAACAAGACCGAAGGACACGTCAGAACATATTTTGAGACAAATTACAGAACGACCCGTAAGGTAGTAGAGGATTTACTGATAGAAGAGATTATAGAAAAGGCATTTATGACAAAGACCGGAAGAAACGGTGAAGACGATACGATGGCAGAGACGCTTCTTGATATCAAGGACAAGCTGAATGTGCTGGCTCAAAAGAAGAGGGATATTGCAAATTACGATCATCAAATCGAGCTTATCAATGTACTGGAATCGAAGGTAAATTCCTGCATAGGTCTTTACGAGGAGTATGACAAAATTGCCACAGGACTTGCCGATGTGTATGTAACAGGAAAGACCTATCAGGAGCAGGGCAGCCGTCAGATGGAGGAGCTTCTTGCAGACAAAAACAGCAAATATGCCAATAAGGAAACGCAGAAACGCAGACTTGAAAACCTTAAAATTGCCAGGGATCACTACAGGCTTTCCGAATTAAATAAGGCTATCAGTGAAACCAATCGCCAGATAGAGGAAAATGAGCAGCGTATGAAGGCACTTCAGCACCAGATAAGCTACAAGGAAAGTATAAATGATTATCTGAACTATCTGTCAGATAAGAAGCAGTATGAAGAAAATAAACTTATCGCTGCTGAGATCATGAACAAAACAGGTGCCAGTGATGAGAAAATGGCTGTTTATGCCGTAAACAGAAAGAGAAGGGATGAGGCCAGACTTACAGACCTTCTTGCAGCAAAAGCAGAGACGGAAAAGAGCCATGACGATGCATATATTGAATTGGAATATTGCAGGAAGCTTATAAGAGAGGGCGAAATTGCCCGGGCAGTAGCCGAAAACGGAATTGCAGAAAAGACTGCAAAGATAGCAGAGCTGAACCAAAAGATAAGCAGGCTGACAAGCGATGTTTCTCTCCTTGTAGTCGGAGATGCAGGAGATCTGTATGAGTCGGCCCTTAAAAAGAAAAACGATGTTTCCGAGAAGATAACAGAGCTTGAAAAAGAGATGCTCCAGCTTCGTGACAAGCTGTATGAGGACAGATATAACCTGACAGTATGTGAAGCAGATTATGAAAATGTACAAAAACAGCTTGAAATATATCAATTACAGGCAGAGGAATTCCGACAGGCAGAAAAGCAGCTCTCCGGTATCATGACGGTATATCATGTATCAACGCCATATGAGGCTGTAAATGTCATAAATGACAGGATAACGGGAACTATTTCCGACACGATGGAAAGAAAACAGCAGATAGGATTGTTGGAGGAACGTCTGAAAAGTCTTAAAGGTGGTAAGGTATTACAGGCTACGGAAGGTGTAAAAGCCGTAATCGATTACATATCTACAAGGCATGGACATATGGCTATGCATGGTGCCGATTATATATCCGCCCTTCCTGTAAATGTACGGGAGGAAATGCTGCTCGCCAATCCGGCGCTTCCATATGGTGTAGTGACGAAGGGCTATGAGGACATAGCGGATGATATCAATCTTGGCTCAATCGATACGGGAAATGAGTGTGTCTGTGTGTATGACATTGAAAAGCTTGGTGTTACGGCTATAGAGCCGTCGGAAAACATGGTGATAATAGGCAGGAATAAAGAGTATTTTACAAATGAAGATACTTTAAATATGCTTATTGGTGAAACGGAAGAACAGCTAAATGTCTTATCTGAGGAAATAGAGCTTATCAATGAGAAGCTTGTGACATATCAGGAGGATTTAAAATTTGTAAACCATTTGGCAGACGACAGACTGATTGGTGCTGCCGAAAATGAGCGTGTATATCATCAAAAGCTGATAGAAGAAAAAGGCAGACGTGATGAGCTGGCAAGACAGATATCTGAAAATGAACTGAACATCAAAAAAACAGAGGAGGATATCGATTCCCTGAAGCTTGAGCTTGGAGAGCTGGAAAAGGATTCCTATACGTTACAGCATATAGACGAGATGGTAACAATGCTGAGTAATGAGGAGGAAGGTATCGCTTCCGATAAGGATACCTTAAAATACACTACGAAACGTATAGATGAGCTTAAGAGCGAGAATGTGAAGTGGAGTACAACGGTAAGTGAGACAAAGGCGAAGCTTGATGCCATCACCCAAGCCATAGACGATATTCAGTATAAATGGACGGAGTATTTTGAGGCATATATGCCTGCTGATGAAGGTGTTATTGCACAGATACCGCTTCTTGATATGGAAGATGAGCAGCTGGAGAATGAATTTATGGCTATGATAGCTGCCGCCCGTCAGCAGGCACCTGACCTTGAGGATAAAAAGAAGCTGATGGAAGCTCTGTCACAGTCTATGAGCAGAATACTGAAAACGATAGAAAAGAGAGGGATAGACATAGAGATTCTTCAGCAGGAGAAGGAACTGTATCCTGTCAGTGAAGAAAGTCTTACGAATCTTGATGAGGAATTATCCAGACTGAATCTTGTGGCAGCCTCGTTAAGTCAGCAGCTTGCGGCAGATACAAATGCGTACAGTAAGCTGGAAGGAAGCATTGAGTATGCCATATCAAATATAAACAAGACCTATGGTGAGGGAAGCTATTGTGAGGAGAATATTTCTCCGGCAGAGATTGAAAATGCAATACAAAACGGAGATAAAATCCTGAAGGATTTAGAGCTTTTCTATCAGCAGGCTGTAGAAAAATATGATGCGTATTACAAAGAGCAGGGCTTTATGACGGACCTTTATAAGGATGTGAAACGTATCGTGGATACAAATGATATCGATATCAGTCATGGAAGGGTTCTTGAGGATAATATTGATGCTTTAAGACAGATATTTGAAAACAGTCTTATGAAATTTGACAGAAGCAGAAAGAATCTGGACAAAGCAAAGAACGAGCTGATGAAGTTCAAGGGGCAGACTGCGGAAATCCTAAGCTCCATGGGCGTATTTGAAATGGCAAATACAATTCGTGAGGACGTAGTTATTCCTGATACCTACGAGGATGCAAAGTTGCTTTTGGCTAATCTTTTGCAGATTATAGCATTTATTCAGCTTGAAAAGGAGAGAGTTGAAAAGGGCATCGAGGATATGGTTGCCATTAAGGATAATTTTGAAAATCAGTGTATACAACGATGCATGGATGTAAAGACTGAGCTTGAGAAGCTTCCAAAGCTTTCAAAAATAACAGTGGGTGACGAGACCATTAAGATGGTAGATCTGACGATACCATATGTAAAAGAAGAGTTTGTAAAGCAGAGAATGTCAGATTATATTGACGAAATTGTCAAAAATGCTGACTCTTACGAGGACGAAAGGAAACGTATCCGATTTATACGTGATTGTCTCGGCCTTAAGAAGCTCTTTGGTGTAATGGTTACGGATATGAATGCCATTAAGCTGAATCTTTATAAACGAGAGCGGATTAAGGAACAGAGCAGATACTTAAAATATGAAGAGGCTGTCGGAAGTACAGGACAGTCACAGGGTATCTATATACAGTTTTTGGTGGCAATTATCAATTATATTTCAGGAATGTATGCATACGGCTCAGAAGATACGGTATCTACGAAAACCATATTTATAGATAATCCATTTGGTGCAGCTAAGGATATCTATATATGGGAACCGATATTTGCCATGCTTGCGGCAAATCATGTACAGCTTATTGTTCCTGCCAGAGGTGCGACGCCTGCAATAACAGGCCGGTTTGATATTAATTATATTCTGGGACAACAGATGGTCGGAGGCAGGCAGCAGACGGTTGTCATTGATTACAGCAGCAAAACAAATCAGGAAGAACTGGAGTATCAGGAGCTTTCTTATGAACAGGCTACTTTTGATTTTATCTAAAAAGTAAAAGAGGAAAGCCAAAGAAGATGCATATAAGGAGCATATAAGAAGTTTTATCATTGAGGAGCGATTATGGGTTTATCAAACGGAAATGTGGAGAGAACCAAAGAAACAAATACGGCATGGCTTGATATGAGAAAACAGTGGTCTGAAAATGATGCTGTCCGTGATAAAGGTCTTTGTGAACCGGGCAAAATAATAAAACTGAGAAATCTCGACTATAAGACTCCTTTTGGTAATAGGAAAATGAAAACGATGCTTGAAGCGGAAAGCGTTAGGGCGGTTTCGGATAAGCTGATAGAAACTCGGATAAATTGTTCTGATTTCGCCTCAGCAGAATATGTTTCGAGCAGTCTTTTTGATGTCTATATACCACAGACAGATAAAGAGAAATATCCTGTTATTTTAAGTGTTCATGGTGGCGGCTGGTTTTATGGTGACAAGGAGCTGTATCGGTTTTATTGTATGGATATGGCAAAGAGAGGATTTGCGGTTATCAATATGAACTATCGGCTGGCGCCGGAAAATATCTATCCTGCTGCAATTGAGGATGTATGTTTGTGTGTCAGGTATATCAGCGAGCATGCAGAAGCACTTAAGCTTGATATGGACCATTTTTATATGGCAGGTGATTCGGCAGGGGCACAGCTTGTCACAAATTATAGCATAATTGCCACAAACGAAGCATATAGAAAGATGGTGGATTTTGAAACATGTGATATCGTTCCGAAAGCAGTAGCACTGAACTGTGGAATATATGAGATGAGAGAAATCAAAGGGGGAATCCATGACTGGTATCTGTATGGAAAATATCCTGATAAGCCGGAATGTGAAAGGACAGCAAATGGGAACCGGCTTGATTTGTTTCTGCTCCAGCTTGATTATATGACGGATAAATTTCCGCCTGCATATCTCATGTGCAGTGTTAATGATGCACTTATGGTGCATACGGCGGCTATGAAGAAAAAACTGGAGGATTTGAATATACGTCATGTTTATAGGGAGTATGGACAGGAAAACCTTGACAGTGGTCACGTATTTCACCTTGATTTGTATAATCCTGAGGGAAGAAAGTGTAATGATGAAGAAGCTGAATTTTTTGCTCAATAAATAATAGAAGGCTGTCGCATTATTTTATAGTTATAGCGACAGCCTTCGTTCTTAAAATGTATAGCTATATCAGTATAGCTTCTTTATTTTCGATAATAGCTTTTATCTCTTCAATATTTTTATCAACTATATCTGATATTTCTTCTAATGGATATCCTTTCTTATACATGTTTAAAATGATATCTGCTTTTCCCTTTGCAATACCTTCAGCCTTCATTTCAGCAAGTCTCATACTTGATGTCATAAACTCACCTCCTACAGCATTATCTGTTCCTCGATTCTCAGGCTTGCCTGATTCCTTCTCTCAATGCACCTATTGGTGATAATAACTCAGGAAGTCTGCCATTTCTTTAGTTGCTTTCTTCAGGATATCCACATTTGGAAGATATACGATTCTGAAGTGGTCAGGTTCAGGCCAGTTAAATCCTGTTCCACAGGTAATCAGAATCTTTTTCTGCTTCAACAAGTCGAGCGCAAACTGCTCATCATTTGTAATGTTAAATTTATCCTTGTCCAGTTTAGGGAAGATATAAAATGCAGCCTTTGGTTTTACAACCGATACACCCGGTATATCCTTTAATGCATTATATATAAATTCTCTCTGTTCGTATATTCTTCCGCCCGGAAGCAATAACTCGTCTGAACTCTGAATACCGCCAAGTGAAGTCTGTACGATACTCTGGGCAGGAACATTTGAACACAATCTCATTGAGGAGAGAAGATTCAGTCCCTCTATGTATCCCTTAACGTGGGATTTGTCTCCGCACAGGCACATCCAGCCGATACGATAGCCGGCTACTCTGTGGGATTTACTCAGACCGTTAAAGCTGATTGTAAATAAATCAGGTGCAAGTGAGGCAAGCGCTATATGCTCTTCTCCATCCATAACAAGTCGGTCATATATTTCATCTGCAAATAATATCAGTTCGTTTTCACGTGCAAGCTGAACAATTTCAAGAAGAATTTCCTTTGGATATAAAGCACCTGTAGGGTTGTTAGGATTAATGACAACAATACCCTTTGTATTTGGTGTAATCTTACTTCTCATATCGTCGATATCAGGATACCAGTCAGCCTGTTCGTCACAGATATAATGAACAGGAGTTCCGCCTGCCAATGTAATTGATGCAGTCCAAAGCGGATAATCAGGAGCAGGTACAAGAATTTCATCTCCGGGATTTAAAAGTCCCTGCATGGACATGGAGATTAATTCGCTGACACCGTTTCCTGTATAGATATCATTAATGCCGACATTTGGAATATTTTTAAGCTGACAATACTGCATGATGGCTTTTCTTGCGGAAAATAGTCCTTTGGAGTCGGAATAACCTTCTGTATCACGAAGATTATATGCCATATCCTTTATGACTTCATCAGGTGCGTGGAAATCAAATGGGGCGGGATTTCCGATGTTAAGCTTCAGGACGTTAATGCCTTCGGCTATCATTCTATTTGCTTCGTCCATAACAGGACCCCTTATGTCATAACATACATTATCAAGCTTTGATGACTTCTCAAATGTTCTCATAAAAAAACCCTCTTTCATAAAATAAAGTGTCGCCCGAAAGCGCTATTGTTATTGCTGTATGGGAAAGCTTCCCCAGTGCTATATAACAATAAAAGCCCTAAGCAATTATATTAATTGCTTAGGGCGAACATGTAAGTTAAATGTCCGTGTTACCACCTAAATTCAGGAATAATCCTGCACTCTGCCGACAACCTTCCGTTATCGTTGTTCCTGTAACGTGGAACTTTACGTTGAATACTAATGTGCATTTGTAAATGAATGCGGTTCGTACTCACAGCTCAAGGACTGCTTCATTAAGGCGTTATATAGACTTGCACCAAACGTCTACTCTCTGAAACTAACGTGCTTAACTACTCCTTCCTGTCATAGCCTTTAACTTTCTCAAGGATAGCATTATGCAAATGAAAAGTCAATAAAAAAACGCTTCTTCGTAAAAATTAAGGTTATGAAGTGAGCATAAGCGGTAATACGGTGTCCCGGGATTCGGGTAAAAAAGTAATTACATATCGTAAATCAAAATAATATATAGGTGTAAATTACTTTGAATTTGCATAATTGTATAAACAAAATATACAATTATATAAAATATAGGCAATTTTAATCTTAAGTGCGACAACAAATATTATAAAAAGTTTAAATTGTCAAAAAATATAGTTGACATTTTTAAAAGTGTATCGTATAATGAAAATACATTAAAGAACGGTTATTTACAGAATAAGTAGAAACCATGTCTAAGGAAGGAGGAGATTCCGTTGGATACAATTGAAGAACAGTTTTATCGTGGTGGTTATTCAGATTTGGGAAGTTGTTTCCACACGGAATGCCTTTATTGATATAACTTGAACGAAGTCCTGACATAGATGTTTTGTAAAACATGAATTGAAGTATAAGGACGTAGGTATTTGATACCGGATTTGAGCCATCGTGATTGTTCAAAAACAAGATGTGACTGGTGTTTCAAGGGCATCAGGGTACATCAAAATAACTTTTCAGTCGTGTTTATGAGGATTGATACTTTACTTTATTCATGCAGTGCTTGTTATAAAGTAAGCCATAGTATCCAAATAGTTTCGGTTCGATATATTAGATCTCAAAGGCACAGCGAATTTTTTATAGATATTTCATATAGAGTGAATGTTTATATGGCAGGTGTGGAAACCTCAGGTATTTATTAGATACTTCGATATTAATAAAACTGAATATAAAAGAAAAAATCAGATGCATTTATGCATCTGATTTTTTCTTTTGTATTTATCAGGAAAGTTTGACGAAATTTGAGCTTCTGTTGCAGATAATTGTTTAAGAAAATTATTTCGGTGGAGCAAATATAGGATAATCCGGTACATAGTAAGTAAAAAATGAATACATCAGGATAGCGGCAAAGACGACGATCCAGCCGAGTGTACCAATCCATTTGGGTATCTCAAACGGAATAATATAAACTGCTACAAACAACTGACCTGCGAGTATACCGATTACATAGGAACATATATCCGTAAATGTATTTTCAATATGAAATCCGGCTAAAAGGATATAATGAATGCTAAGTATAAAGAAATTTGCGATAATCATACAGGCGGTAACGGATATCATTGTTTTTTTTAAATCGATGGTTCGGGAATAGTGCATCAACGGAATGATAAAAAGCCATGAAAGCAGCACAGGCCACAATGTAAGTTTTAAATGCTCCCATACACTTTCATTTACGGGAGAGATAGCACGTAAAAAAGGTATAAATCCCAGCCAGTCATTTAGAAAATGCCATATAACACCGATAATAATGATGATAAGGCTTGATAATACAGTCCAAATTAGAATATCTTTTTTCTTTTCCATTTGCAATTAGAATACTCCTTTATATGATATTTGCAGCTATATAGGAAATTCCTTATATAGTGATAAAATTCTGTAAGAGTCTGCAGGCAAACTCTTTACAATAGCATATGTTATTTTTACGAAATTATTAAAAACTTTTAGACTCTTGAAAAAAAACTTGATTTAGCAAGTTGGGAAATGTAATATAAGAAGGTATGGAAATTATTACGATGAGAGTAAAGTGTTGTAGTTGCCATGAATTTGAGGGAACTGCCGTCGCAGGTTCTATAGGTGACATAGAAGTACGAAAGGAAGTACATAGCAATGGATTTCAATGACTTAAGTCTTAAGATGCATGAGGAAAATAAGGGAAAAGTAGAAGTGGTGTCCAAGGTTGAAATAAAAAGCATGGATGATTTAAGTACCGCATATACACCCGGAGTAGCCGAGCCTTGCAGAAAAATAAGGGATAACAAGGCAGATGTATACAAATATACATGTAAAGGAAATACGGTTGCGGTTGTATCTGATGGTACGGCAGTGCTTGGACTTGGAGATATTGGACCGGAAGCAGCAATACCGGTAATGGAGGGAAAGGCAATACTCTTTAAGGAATTTGGTGGGGTAGATGCATTTCCGATATGTCTTGATACAAAGGATGTAGATGAAATTATTGAAACGGTTAAACGTATAGCTCCCGTATTCGGAGGAATTAATCTGGAGGATATATCGGCACCAAGATGCTTTGAGATAGAAAAAAGACTGAAGGAGGAGCTTGATATCCCTGTGTTTCACGACGACCAACATGGAACGGCAATCGTCGTATCGGCAGGACTTATCAATGCACTTAAGCTTGTAGGAAAATCCTTTGAAGCTGCAAATGTTGTGATAAACGGTGCCGGTTCGGCAGGCATATCCATTTGTAAGCTGCTCTTACAGCTTGGTATAGGAAATGTTGTACTTGTTGACAGGCAGGGAGCATTATGTCCGGGTCAGGACTGGATGAATCCTGCGCAGGCGGCTATGGCAGAAATTACAAACAAAGATAAGCAGACGGGCCCGCTTGTGGACATTATAAAAGGTAAGGATGTATTTATAGGGGTGTCCGCGCCGGGTGTTGTTACAGCGGATATGGTGGCATCTATGGCGAAAGAACCAATCGTATTTGCAATGGCGAATCCTACACCTGAGATTATGCCTGAGGAGGCTGCAAAGGGTGGTGTCAGAGTTATGGCAACGGGACGTTCAGATTATCCAAATCAGATTAATAATGTACTTGTATTTCCGGGTATATTCCGTGGTGCACTGGATGCCCATGCAACGGATATTACTGAGGAAATGAAGCTGGCGGCGGCAAGAGCAATCGCGGCTATCGTAACGGATGAGGAGCTTCGTGAAGACTATATTATACCGGATGCATTTGATAAAAGGGTTGCGGTGAAGGTTGCAAGTGCAGTTGCTGCAGAAGCAAAAAAATCAGGTATTACCAAATAAATAATATGGAAAAGAATATAAAATATTTTATAAACGCACAACTGGTCGAATTTCGCCTTTTTGTGCGTTTTTCTATTCTTCAATAAATAGTAGAATTATGTTATCAGATTTTGCTGCTTATATGGGAGGTAATATTGGTGGACTACTGCAAGATGGGGAAAAGAATCAGAAGTGCCAGAATTAGTAGAGGTTGGACACAGTCCTATCTTGGAGAGTTAGTAGAGAGTGATGGAAAATATATAAGCCGCATTGAATTGGGAAAGTCAAAACCCAGTCTTGGATTTGTAGTAAAGCTGGCAAATGCGCTGGAAAAGTCTATGGATTATCTGCTTCAGGATAGTGTTGATTATATGTTCAAGGGTGAGGATAATCAGGATATTTTCATTATATATCAGGAATTTGGAGTAGAAAAGGTGAAACGTATGATGAGACTTCTTGAAATAATTTACAATGATATTAAGAAAAAGGATTAATTTGAATGAGAATTGCAGTTTGTGACGATGAAATTGCGGTACTGCGGCAGGTGGAGTCGCTTCTTGACAGTTATTGTATGAAAAGAAGAATGAATGTTACCGTTTCAACATTTTTAAGCGGTGAAGAACTGTTGATGGATATAGAAGATGCCGGGGTATATGATTTGATATATCTGGATATAGAATTATCGCGGATAAATGGAATAAAGACAGCCCAAATGTTACGGGAAAAATATCCGGAGTCGTTGCTTATATTTATATCTTCCCATAGTCAGTATTATCGTGATGCATTTGATGTGCAGCCGTTTAACTTTTTGGATAAGCCTCTGGATAGTGGAATGTTTTGTGATGTGTTGGAACGGGCAATACGTTTTTTGATAAAGTATCCGCAGACAATTTCATTTTATTTTAACAGAATATATTATAATATCAGCGTTAATAAAATTCTTTATTTTGAAAGTGACAGACGAATTGTCAGGGTAGTGTGTGAAAATACAGGCTATGAATTTTATGGTAAGCTGTCAGATGTAGAAGAAAAGCTGACGAAAAGAACTGATTTATTTCTTAGAATTCACAGGTCTTATCTTGTAAATGTACATTATATAAAAGAACTGTCGCACACTTATATCATCATGTCAAATGGAATGCGGCTTTCGATAAGTCCTGACAGAAGAAAAAGTATTAGGAGTTTTTATTTAAATTGGATATCAAATAGATAAAATTACGGAGGAGGAAAATTGAAATATATTTTTTCTTATGGTACAGATGTATTTTACATATGTGTGTTGGACAGATTTTGTACCTGCATTTTAAATGCAAGAGTAAAAGCAAAATGGATGCGGATATTAATGCTTGCAGTATTTATGGTGTTCTATGATATTATTTCTTATTTTTGGTTTCAGATTAAGCCGCTCATGGTGTGTTTCGGAATTTTATGGCATTTGGTCATATTTTCAATATTGTATTGCGGAAATTTTAAAACAAATATCATTGGAGTGCTGTTTATAACGATATCCAATATGCTTTCTGAAGTAATAGTATTTCTTTTATTTTCTGCATTTAAACTGTGGAATATCAATGTGAATGAAATACCGTTCAGGTATGCTCTTACAGGTTCTGTAGTTTCTAAGATCATAATGTTTATATTCATAAAGTTATTCATTTTGATGTTCAAAATAATAGAAAGAAAAAAGCTGGGTAAACAGGAGTACACGGAAGATATTTCCTTTTACGATTGGGTTGAAGTTGTTATTGTTCCAATCACAACAGTAATAATTCTAATGTTTATGGTTTCAAATGCAAATATAACTTCGGGATGGACATTTATTTGTCTGGCACTTCTTGCCGTAAACATTTTTTCCTATGACCAATACAACAGATTGAAAGTAAATATTGTAAATGTTGATTTATTTTCAGGATTAAAGGAGCTGTGCAGGATGTCAAAACAATATGCAGAGGATGTCAATTGGAAGTGGCAGGAGTTAAGACACTTTAGACATGATATAAAGAAAAATTATATGTTGGAGATGATGTATTTAAGCTTAGGAGAACTGGAAAAGCTGCAAAAGTGTTATCAGGATGTCATGTCCATGGATATTTTTCAAAGCATAAAAACGGGAAATTATCTTATTGATATGCTGATGATGCAGGCAGAAAATAAAGCAGAGAAATTGGGAATCAAAAGCGTGTTTGATATACGGATACCTGTAGATATATGCTTTGATGAATATAGAATAAACAGACTCCTTGGGAATGTAATCGATAATGGCATAGAAGCAGCAGCTAAATGTAATGAAACAGACAGATGGATAAAGCTTGTTATAAGGCTGTGTAACAATCATATGTATATAGAATGCAGTAATGCATGTCGGATTACAGATAAAGAAAAAGATGCAATCGAGAACCAACAATCTACAAAGGAAAATAAAATTCTACATGGTTGTGGAATGAAAATAATAAGACAAATAACGGATTCTTATCACGGAATTGTAGAAACAGAATATGAAAATAATCTATTTAAAATAAAAATACTTCTATGCAATGTGGAACAAGAACAGAACCATTACTGATAAGAAGCATAAAGTTACATGAAAGGAGGAGCCTCATGAATTTCATAAAAAGAATCGTGGGATTGGCAGCAGCATTCGCAATCGCAGGAACATATGCATTTTCATGCTTTTTTATATTTGGACAACCCAAAGCACCTGAGGATATGGAGAAATATAAGAAATATTCAGATGAGAATTAGGAACAAAAGAGAGATATATATGATAAGCGACAACATGGAGATGAATGAAGAAATCTTAATTTACGGTGTAAAAACAGTCTTTGTGCTGCTTGTTCATATCCTGTCGTTAATAGCAATAGGCATGTTTATGAATATGATGACAGAGGGAATCCTTTATATTCTGTCGCTTATGCTTCTTCGGGGTTATACGGGAGGTTATCATACAAATAGTAATATGGGGTGCTACATATTGTCATGTATATCGATTGTTGCAGCGTTGTATCTGTATAAAATAGGTGTATTTGAAAATATTATCATAAACGTAATAATATGTATAGCGGCAGGTATTATGATATATTTTTATTCGCCGATGGAGCATAAAAACAGACCATTGAATCATGCTGAAAGGCGGATTTTCAGAAAGAAAAGTATATATGTATATATCGTAGAGTTTATATTTGGAATACTATCTGGTATAATAGGGCAGAGCTGTCAGGTAATCATAGCTGCCATATTTATAAATTTTTGTGCCATGACAGGAGAATTGTGGCATAGACGGATACGTTAACAGGGAGAGATACAGATATGTTATATGAAATTGATTGTAATATTCTTTTGTGGATTCAGGAGCATTTAAGATGTGATTTCCTGAATGTTATTATGAAATTCATAACATCTCTGGGGAATGCAGGGATCATTTGGATTATACTTACAATAATAATGCTCATAACACCAAAGTACAGAAAGGCGGGATTTGCTTCGGCTGTTTCTTTATTGTTCAGTTTACTTGTCATAAATCTTTTTATGAAGAATTGGATAGCGAGGGTCAGACCATATGAGGTAATATCCGGACTTGAGCTGCTGGTAGGGAAAGCTACAGATTGGTCATTTCCTTCAGGTCACGCAAGTTCGTCGTTTGCATCTGCCTGTTGTATTTTATTTACAGGTTATAGAAAGGAAGGAATTGCAGCACTCATACTGGCATTTCTGATAGGATTTTCCAGACTTTATGTAGGAATACATTATCCAAGTGATGTCTTATGCGGTGCATTGCTTGGTCTTGGATTTGCGATTACGGCAAGCTTTATTGTAAATAAAATTTATAAAAAACTTTCAAGGACTGTGTAGCGTTAGCTTTTATAAAGAAAAAAATTAGATATTAGAATTGGGATAGTTGTTTGTTATATTTCACAAGATATCAAAAAGAATACCCTGATTTTTCTCTGATTTTTCTTGAGAAAACACATCATAAGTAATATTAACTAAAATTGCGGTTCAATTATGTGAAATTTTAAAGTTGACAATTGTTGCATGGAAGAATATATTTGTAAAAGCATCCGGCACGATAGAAGAGGATCCTTTTTGAGGGTCAGTAAAATTGTGCCGGATGCTTTTAACATTTTTGACAAAAGCAATATGGCATATTTGTAAAATATTATGTATTTACAATTCTATTTCGTTTTGCTACTATATGTGACAGAAAGTGACATGTTTAGTATGCACACAATGAAATTGATATTTACTTTTTTTGATATACAGAGAGTTCCTTATTTGCACGATATTGGTAGAAATCCCTTTATGCAATGTAACCCCATAACCCCAAACCCCAAGGAATTCTCTGCTCCCCCTATTATTTTTGAAGGCGTATGACTTAAGGTAATGTCCAAATGGACAGAGACCTGCAGCATACGCCTTCTTCGTTCCTATATTCTATCGTTGCTCTTCGTAGGTACAGTCTAAAAGTTTACAGAGTAGTGCTACGGAATTGCATAAATTGTCATCCTCATGGCATTTCATAGCATTGCTTAAGTAATTACATGCTTTTTTTAGCGTTTCATCGGTAGGCTGCAGTTGCTTCTTATTAAGCAGAAGTAATCTGAAGCTTTGGAAGAAATGAAGTACCTGCCTGTTGCCTCCTGTATCGTTAGCGGTTTCTAAATCAATGATGCATTTTTCAAGAATGTCTATAACCATTGAGACTGTCAACAAATCATCGTCGTTTGCGATTAAAATGGTCTCCGGGACAAATAATTCATAACAGCGGTATAGTTGATAACAAGCATAATTGTTAATTCTATAAAAATGCGCATTATTATAGGTTGTGTGATTTTTAAATTGACATACTGTATGATTTATGAAGAAGCAATTGATTTTTAATGACTCAATTTCTCTTTTCATAAGATATTGCTTTAGCCAAAGCAGAGAAAAATACAAAGAAAAATTATCAAATTTTTGAAGGCATATTTTAATGTTTTTGTTATATGTATTCATATGGGTAAAGTATTTGTCTATATGTTTATAGTCCTCTATTATTTTGATAGCGGCATCTCTATCAAAATTCTTTACAAATTCATACGTTGCTGGTTGATATACAATATTTTGGTCAATGATATTAATCGTTTTTCTTATTATATCTAATTGCTGAGAAAGTTTTTCTTGTGTAGATAAATGATACATAATTCCTCCTGTTAAAATTAAAAGTAAGATTTTTTAAGAAGTGTAACCAAATACTAACACCTCAGAAATCTTTTATAAAGGAAAATCAAATAGAATAATTATACTATTAGTAGAATTATAAAAGGGGATGACAAAAAATGATTAAAAAGGAATTTGCGGATTCAAATAGCGGAAGAAGCATTGGTGATTTTGATATAAAGGGTATCAATACAATAGGATATAACATAAAAGATATAAGAAGAAACAAAAAATCAGAGGATTTTACCGTGAAATATATGGTTTCCGAGATAAACAAGTTACTTCCCGGTAATTCGAAAATAACAGAGGGTTTGTATTATAAATGGGAAAGTGAAGAAAGAATCCCTACAGCAAAACAGATACCTGCAATAGCAAAAGTGCTTGGTGTTACAGAGACTTCCCTGTTTCATTGGCAGGAAAGAAAAAACAGTATGAGAATGGCAAATTCTAATGCTTTTGATGAAGAATTGATGGCGCTTGATATCGGTAGATTGGAAAAACTGATTTGGATAGTTGTTAATTGGAGTGGTGATACGGCTGCTTTGATAGAGTTTGCCGTACTCTATATAAATCTTTTGATGACGGATAGAAAATATATTGCTTCATTTGGCATAAGATTATACGATATGTGTAATAAAGAAGGAAAAATACGGAGTGATTATCCAAAACCTGATATAGAATATCTAAAGGAAGCACTTTTTTATAAAGAAGAGCAGGAATCATATGTAATGGAATGAAGATTTGAATATATACTGGTAATTTGAAAAAAATCTGATAAAATAAAGGTTAAAGTTTCATATCAATAAATGGAAATAAATGTCACAGGGCAGTTTGATTGAAACAAACTGATTATTTTAATATACAATCATGGAGGGCAAAAGAAAAATGAAGAATATTACAAATGATGTATTTTATGTAGGCGTAGATGACAAGGACATAGATTTATTTGAAAATCAGTATGTTGTTCCAAATGGTATGGCGTATAATTCATATGTAATTATGGATGATAAAATCGCTATTATGGATATGGTAGATGCAAAATGTGCAAAGGAATGGTTTTCAAATGTTGATGAGGTTTTGAATGGAAAGCAGCCTGACTACATGATTATTTCCCATCTTGAACCGGATCATTCCGTAAATCTGGCAGAGGTCATAGAAAAATATCCGGATATGAAGCTTGTTTCTAATGCAAAGCTTTTTGGTATGCTTGCAAATTTCTTTGATATCTCTGTTGCGGACAGAAGCATAACCGTTGCGGAAGGTGATACGGTTGTTCTTGGTACACATACATTACAGTTCTTTATGGCACCTATGGTTCATTGGCCTGAGGTAATGGTTACATACGAGCAGAGTGAGAAAATTCTCTTCTCTGCGGATGCATTTGGCAAGTTTGGTACGCTGGATACCGATGAAGACTGGGCATGTGAAGCCAGAAGATATTATTTCAATATCGTTGGTAAATATGGAGCTCCTGTGCAGGCACTTCTGAAAAAAACAGCGAATCTTGACATACAGAAGATATGTGCTCTTCACGGACCTATCCTTGAGGAAAACCTTGAATATTATATAGGGAAATATCAGATATGGAGCAGCTATGGCGTTGAAGACCCTGGTGTATTTATCGCATATTGTTCTCTTCACGGAAATACGGAAAAGGCAGCCGAGAAGCTGGCTGAGATTTTAGAGACAAAGGGTGTTCCGAAGGTAAGCATAGCAGATTTGTCCAGAGAGGATATGGCTGAGTGTATAGAGGATGCTTTCCGGTATGACAGACTTGTACTTGCTGCCCCTACTTATGACGGTAGTATGATGCCTGTTATGGCGGACTTTATCAATCATTTAAAGCTGAAAGCATATCAGAAACGTAAGGTGGGATTTATTGAAAACGGTTCATGGGCACCTATGTCAGGAAAGCTGATGAAAGAACAGATGGCAGCGTTAAAGGATATGGAAATCATTGATGAGGTTGTTACCATCAGGTCAGCCTTTAAAGACAGTGATATAGCAAATCTTGAGATGTTGGCTGAGAAGCTTCTGTAGTCTTGTTGTTAATTGGTGCATATGAGACTTCTGCTTTGCATAGACTGTATAGACAACTTTCAGGAGATGCCTGTGAGAGATTATATAGAAGAGCGAGCAGAAGAGATAGGTACATATATTGTCGAAAGTGGAGCTACAGTCAGACAGACTGCGAAGAAGTTTGGAGTCAGTAAAAGTACGGTACATAAGGATATAACGGAACGCCTCATTAAAATAAATCCGATGCTGGCGGCAAGAACCAGAGTTGTGCTTGATGTAAATAAGGCGGAACGTCATATCAGAGGCGGAATGGCAACAAAAGAGAAATATCAGCATCAAATATAAAAATGTGGGAAATATGGCTATTAACGTGTGAAAGATATCTGTTAATAGTCATATTTTTTTGTCTGCTATTGGTAAAAAGGATTATTTTTATTCTCATACTTATAAATTTAACGCGTATTTATCGTTGTAGGAATTGTAAAAATTTGGAAAATCTGATATTTATATATAGGGGAAATGCGAAAGAAGAAATAAGGAGCAGTAAAATGCGGATTGTAATATGTGATGATGAAGACATATATATTAGACAGATTACAAATTATATCATGGAATATTTTAAGAAACATAATCTAAAGCAGCCTGAAATCATAGGGTTTACCAGCGGAGAGGCTCTTTTAAAGGATACAGGTGATAAGGATATTGCGTTCTTAGATGTGGAGATGCGGGGAATCAGTGGCATACATACAGGAAGAGAGATAAAGAGCCAAAATAAGAATGCACTGATATTTATTATTACATCATATCCTGAATATCTGGATGAGGCTATGAAATTTCGTGTGTTCAGATATCTTACCAAACCGATAGATAAGGATAGACTATTCCGAAATTTGAAGGATGCCATTTATGTGTATAATACAAGTACCGTAAAGGTCATGGTAGAGACAAAAGACAAGGTTGAAACAATATATGAGAGGGATATTATATTTGTTGAAGCAAAGGGAAAGGGGACAACCGTTCAGACCGTAAGAGGACAGCTTATGAGCATAGAACAAATACAGCATTGGGAGGAGACATTAAATAAGAGATGTTTTTTCAGGACGCATAGAAGTTATATCGTTAATATGAAATATATCAATTCCTTCGATACCGGTAGTATCTGCCTGTATCAAAATGAATTCCAAATATATTTATCGCGTAGAAAATATAAGGAATTTAAAGATGCGTATTTATTATATTTAGAGAGTATAAGGTAGGAAGTACAATGGAGAAAGTAATTTATTTTGTTGCATTTATTATTGAAGCATTCATTGCATGGCATTATTTTTCGGACCTGTATGAGTCGAAATTTGCCAGAGCATATGAAGGAATCAGTATAGGGATATCATATATATTGTTATTTGTAATATCGCTCAAGGGGAATTTTGTTTTAAATCTTTCAGGTTTTCTTTTGATAAATAGTCTATTGGTATGCTTTCTGTTTCATGGAAATTTGTTCAATAAATTATTTCAGGCTATCGTACTGACTGCTATGATGGGATTTGCAGAAGTGTTTGCAGGTGCGGGAATGGCATTGTGGACACCGGAGCATATTGATATCGTTAATGATTCTTTTTCATTAACAATATTTGGTTTGGTAAGTAAGCCTATATATTATTTATTTACAAGGATAATCATTTATTTCGTTGGAAAAAGAAGAGTCAATTATAAAACAACTGTACGGGAAACATTTGCCGTTTTCTTTTCCGGAATCGTTACACTTTTTATCTTGTTTGGAGAAACAAGAATTTGCTTCTTTGCTGATTTAACGAGGGATCAGCAGTATATCATTGCCATAAGCGTACTGCTGCTTATTTTTCTGGATTTGGTAATTTTCTGGGTGTATCAATATATGCAGGAGAGGAATCTGGAATTTACAGAGTTACAATTACAACTGCAAAGAGATGCGGACCAGCTTTCTTATTATGAAAATCTCAGACAGCATGACGAGGATCAAAGGATTTTAATTCATGATATGAAAAATCATCTGCAGGCTATCAATGAGCTGAATTCTCAGGGTGAGCAAAGTCGTATTAATGATTATATAGAGCGTTTGATTCATTCGAAAGAGTTGAAGACAGCAATGCACCTTTGTGACAATGAGCTTCTGAATGCTATTTTGAACAGATATTCAAAACTTTGCGAGGAGAAGAATATCAAATTTTATGTGGATATCAGAGGAAATAGTCTCGAAAGAATGTCAGAAAATGATACGACATCTTTATTTGCCAATATTCTTGATAATGCAGTTGAAGCAGCGGAAAAGAGTGGGAATGGCTATATAGAATTTAATGTAATTGATACAGAGGATACAATGCGGACAATGATATCTGTGTCGAATTCATGTATTGAGGCACCCAAAAGGCGTTCGGATGGCACCTATGTATCAATAAAAACAGATGGTGGTAAACATGGAGTCGGAATGAAGAGTATACAAAAAGTGGTGAAAAAGTATTATGGCACCATGAATACATATTATGATGATGAAGACAGACAATTTAAGCTGGTAATCTATTGCCCTTTTCAATAAATAGACAAATAACAAAAGAACATCAAAGTGAATGGATATACTTTGATGTTCTTTCTGATTATTATGGGTCGTGACCCTGTTGAGCTCGCGAAGCGTGCGAAATATAAACCACCCGCTATGCGGGTGCGCGACGACTGTTATACAAAAAAATCACCTTTCCGTTATAATTAGGTTGTTCAAGCCGATTTATAACGAAAGG
>JAGBHU010000041.1 GCA_017935345.1 Coprococcus sp. | reverse complement strand
TTGCAATAATGTGATGTATGTGGAACTAAAGCCGGATATGCTTTACCGACTGACATTTCCAGAGGAAATTCCTGCTATGAATGGGGAGAACAATTCATACGCAGATGTATCCGATGTTAAAATGGGAGGGAGACTCCCTACAAAATCGGATACCCCTATGGAAATTTCGGGAGGGAGGGGTATACCAAACGGGATACAGGCATCTACAAAATGGGATACAGGTCATGACGAAACGGATAACACCCTCTCTTCGGAATCGGATACAGGTCTATCCCAAAACGGAGAGACAGATTCATATACTACTGCAAATATTACTGACAGAGAATCCTATCATATCAATCATGCTGACAGTGAAACAGAAAAAACGATTGATGCGATGGAGGATGTCAACGCATACATTGAAATCATCAAGGAGAACATTGAATACGATCACTACATGAAATATGGTGATTGGCAGGACAGGGAGCTTTATGATGAGCTTTTTGAGATTATCTGTGAAGTGGTCTGTGTAAAGCACAAGACGGTAAGGATAGGCGGGGATGATTACCCTTATGAGCTGGTAAAGTCAAAGTTCCTGAAACTGAACAGTTCACACTTGAATTATGTCATTGGCTGCATGAAGAATACCACAACCAAGATTACAAACATCAAGGCGTATATGGTGACAACGCTCTATAATGCACCAAGCACAATCAATCATTATTACCAACAAGAGGTACAGCACGATATGTATGGAGGTGGATGGCATGAAAAGGGTATTGTTTAAGGTCATTGTTCCGGCAGTGATCATTGCGGTATGGATGCTGACCTGTTATCCGGTATGCAATAAAGCAGAAGGCTTTGACTGGTTTTTATATTGGATTATTGAAGGGTGCCCGTTTGGTATCCGCCGGATGTGCCTGTGGCTGATACCCAAGAATTTCGGCATCAGCGGGAGCATAGGTGTTCTTGCTCTGAATTGTATCATAGGCGGTTTAATCGGCGGTGTAGTGCTGATTTTCAAGATAATCGGCATCGCAGGAGAGCTTATCAGTATTGTAACAGGACATTTCTGGACGAAAAGTCCAAAAGTGGAAATATAGAACTTCTGGACATTTTATCCAAAGGTGGGGCAGCCAGAATATGGCTACTCTTTTATTGTCAGAAGGAAGGAGCAGAAAGATATATGGAGTCAATGAGAGATGTGGACAGAGTAATGGAACGGGAGGTTAAAAAGGGAAGTACACCCTTAAAATTTGAACATTTAGGCTTTGGAGATTACAGCTACAATGAGATTACATCGAAGGAAAAGCTGTTGCAGGTGCTTTCCTATCTGTTGAGGATTGGTGAGTATGAGCCATTCGCCGGAAAAACCATAGGGAACAATGTTTATATGGATATGCGGGGGAAAAAAGCTGTTTTTAAGAGAACAAGACTGACCTATGAGAGAAATAATATTTTTGCAACAATTAAGCGGCTGGCAAAGAAGTATAAGCCGGACTATGAGGGGAAGGTGTATCTGGAAACAGTAAGATGTTTCTTTACCATATCTGAGGAAGAATTGGAAAAGTGCCGATACAATTATAAAGGCAAGGACACCTATGCCTTTGTGATGTCTGACAGATATAT
>JAGBHU010000004.1 GCA_017935345.1 Coprococcus sp. | reverse complement strand
CTGATCCGCAGGGGCATTTGACCCTCGGATTAGGTTTTCCAAAGAATTTGAAAGTAACATTAAAGAATATGATGGAAAACATCATCATGGGCATTGAATTTGAGCCTAGAGAGGCTATTTTAAGCCATAAAGAGGGCGTAGATGTGATTCCGTCCAATAAGTTGCTTACAGGCATGGATATGTCGTTAATCACGGTTGATGACCGGGAATGTGTTTTAAAGGAGTATCTGGAGCTGTTACAAGATGATTATGATTATATTATCATCGACTGTATGCCGTCACTCGGTATGCTGACCATAAATGCAATGACAGCAGCAAACAGTGTCTTAATCCCGGTACAGCCACAGTTTTATGCAGCAGACGGTCTTACGGAGCTTTTAAAGGTGTATAAGGGCACAAAACAGCGTTTTAATCCGGAAATTGAGATAGAGGGTATTCTGTTTACAATGGATGCAAGCAGATACAACAATTCAAAGAGAAATAAGAAAGCGGTACATACCGCTTATGGAAATGATGTAAATATATTTGCGGATGCCATACCGAGGTCGGAAGCCATTGCAGAGATTGCTTCTGAAGGCGTGAGTATCTTTGAATATGACCGTCAGAGTAAAGGCGCAGAAAGCTACGAAAAGCTGGCAAGGGAGGTGTTAAGTCATGCGAAAACCAAATAAGGATATTCAGCTTACCACCTATCAGGATTTGCTTGGTGTAGAGGAAAATACGGGAGCCGGAACGGAAAAAGTAGTGATTGCACCGTTGATAGAGCTATTTGATTTCAAAGACCACCCGTTTAAGGTGCTTGATGATGAAAAGATGGAAGAAACAACAGAAAGTATTCGTCAGCATGGTGTACTTGTTCCGGGTATCGCAAGACCGAGAACAGGTGGCGGTTACGAGTTAATTGCCGGACATCGAAGGAAAAGAGGTTCTGAAAGAGCCGGAAAGTCGGAAATGCCGATTATTGTAAGAAACTACACCGATGATGAAGCTACGATTATCATGGTGGATTCCAATATCCAACGTGAGGATATTTTATCAAGCGAAAAGGCAAAAGCCTATAAGATGAAATATGAAGCAATGAAACATCAGGGAAAGAAAGCCGGAATGAATACGCTTGATAAGGTGGGCGAAGCTGCCGGAGAGAACGCAAAAAAGGTACAGAGATATATTTGGTTGTCCCGGTTATCGGATGAGCTTCTTGATATGGTGGATAAGAAGAAATTAGGCTTTTCACAGGGTGTAGATATTTCCTTTTTATCAGAGGATGAACAGCAGTGGGTGCAGGTCATTTTAGAGGAGCAGGGATGTAATGTGAGTACAGTACAGTCCGGGAAACTCAAGGAATATGGTAAAAGGGGAGAGCTTACCTTTGCGATGGTTCGCCTGATCCTAACGGAAGAAAAGCCAAAGGAAAGAAAAGTAACACTGAAAGCTGACAAAATCAGCAAGTATTTTGAAGAAGATTACAGCAGTGAAGAAATAGAAAAAATCATCATTCAGTTGTTGGATGAATGGAAGAACAGACAATAGGAAGGGGGACGCAAAATGGATAACGGTTTGAAATTCGATTATTATTACGGAGCGGAAGCAGAACAGTTTTCCTTCTACCGTGTTCCAAGATTACTAATTAAGGATGAGCGTTTCAAAGGGTTATCCAGTGATGCAAAACTTCTTTATGGTCTGATGCTTGACAGAATGTCATTATCAAT
>JAGBHU010000040.1 GCA_017935345.1 Coprococcus sp. | reverse complement strand
TCATCCTGAGCCAGGATCAAACTCTCATTTAAAGTTTTTGTCCCTGGTCTTCGATAAACCTAGCTATCTTCAACCATTTACTGTTCTTGGTTTGTTAAACCGTTCTTGAAATTCTTTTTTTTGGAATTTCAGGGTTGTCATGTTGTTAATTTTTCAAGGTTCTGTCTTTCTGTCTTCGTTTGCGACAGCTTTTATAACTTATCACATCTTCAAGACCTTGTCAACAACTTTTTTTATTTTTTTACAAGTTTTTTCTTACAAAATAATATGTCTATCAATTGCCATATTATCAAATATACTATCCAAGTTTGATAACATATCAACTATTTCATTAAGTTGCGACAGCTTTTATAAATTATCACAACCGGCTTGCCTTGTCAACCATATTTTTACAAAAAAATTGTATTAAATTCAATACAATTTATTCCTTATTTTAGGCTTCAATTATTTATCATTTTAATATTGATTCTGCAATAACAGATATCCATTTTAAAGGCACTCCGGTACAACCGGATTTTATATTATTCTATTGACAATCCAAAATCATAAGCTTCTTTTAAAGCTCCATTCGCTTTAACGTCACCTTTATCTCTGGCACCTCTTACAAGCACCATACCTGCATCTTCCAAATGAAAAAAATCCAGTACAAGCTTATATTGCAATTTTATAGCATCAAATAACTCCGGCAGCGTAGCCGCTCCCACTAATATCAGAGCAAGCTTCTTTATTTGAAACTCATTTCTCATCGGGGTATGCAACCTGTCGATAACCGCCTTTAATTCCGCACTAATACCATAGAAATATACAGGGGATGCAATTACGACAATATCAGCAGTTCTTAATTTATCGTATATAATGGTCATATCATCATTTTGAAAACATGTATTGTCTTCTCTTGTAAAACACGAGTTGCATCCGATACAAGGATTGATCCGGTAATCGGCAACGGATACGATCTCAACGATATTGTTTTTATTTGCGCCCTCCGCAAATGCCTGTGCTAATAAATCAGTATTTCCGCCTTTACGCATACTGCCAACCAATACAACAATTTTACTCATCAACCGTCAACGCTCCTTATCTGTTTTAAATATATTCCAACGCCTGAACAAGATTAGAAACACCTATTACTTTTATTCCTTCTATCTTTTTTATGCTATCCATATTGGATTTTGGAACAATACACGTTGTAAAGCCCATCTTTTTTGCCTCATTCACTCTTTGTTCTGCCGCGGATACACCACGCACCTCACCTGAAAGTCCGACCTCGCCAAATGCTACCAGTCCTCCATCTACAGGTCTGTTTCTAAAACTGGATACCAACGCATAGACAATTCCCAAATCGGCAGATGGGTCGTCAAGTCTCATTCCGCCTGCTATATTTACATATGCATCACATCCTGAAAGTACCAGCCCCACTCGTTTTTCCAAAACTGCCAGCAACAGATTTACTCTATTATAATCAATACCTACGCTTGTCCTTCTCGGAAGGTTGAAGTTGGTTTGACAGACAAGCGCCTGTATCTCAAGAAGAATCGGTCTGGTTCCTTCCATTGAGCAAACCACCACCGAGCCTGATGTATTCTGTGGTCTTCCGTCAAGCATAACCTTGGAAGGATTATTTACCTCTGAAAGCCCTTTTTCAGCCATCTCGAATACGCCTATCTCATTTGTTGAACCAAATCTGTTTTTTACAGCACGCAATATTCTGAATCCGGCATTTCTGTCTCCCTCAAAATAAAGTACAGTATCTACCATATGCTCAAGATTACGTGGTCCGGCTACAGTTCCTTCTTTTGTCACATGGCCCACTATAAATATAGCGATATTCATCTGCTTTGCCATCTGCATCAGTCTTGCCGTAACCTCTTTTACCTGAGATACGCTTCCCGGTGCAGAGCTGATATCATCGACGATAATGGTCTGTATCGAATCAATGATAATGACCTTTGGTTTATCCTTTCGGACATATTCTTCTACATCCTCAAGATTATTGACACACAGAAGCAGCATATCTTTTGTAAAGCTGCCGATTCTCTCAGCACGCATTTTAATCTGGGACATTGATTCCTCGCCTGATACATAAAGTATCTGATGTCCCGCTTCCGAAAGATTCCTGCACATCTGTAATAGAATTGTAGACTTACCGATACCGGGGTCTCCGCCAACCAAAACAAGAGAGCCGCTCACTACGCCTCCCCCAAGAACTCTGTTCAGTTCCTCCAGTCCTGTGGAAAATCTTGTTTCATCCGCTGTAACAACCTCTAAAATACTTGTAGGCACTATCGCAGCTCTTCTATCCGACTGCTTCTTAGTGCCTACAGATATCTTTTCCTCACAAAATGTATTCCATGCTCTGCATCCGGGACATTGTCCCATCCATTTTGAAGATTCAAATCCACATTCCTGGCAAAAAAATACTTGCTTTTCTTTTGCCATAATTTCTCCTACTCAGTAACAGCTTACTGTCAAACAAACCGTTACACTAATCAACTGCTTTTATCACTTCTACCTTCACAAGCTTACCCGGCTCAAGTTCAACACTGATATTCATCTTACCGCCAAGATTTGTCTTATTCTTTCCTACATATATATCATCGATATGAACCTTGTACTCCGTCTCTGCTTCCAGCTCTAACGTTACAGATGATGTCTCTGTACCTTCAACATTAAATACTACCGTATCCTCGGTTGATGAAAAACCATGAACCGCAGTTCCCGGTACTGATTCATATACAAACATACCGTTTTTCTCAAGCTTTGTTATCTCGTTAAAGGTTTTTATCTTATATAAATCCCCCTTAAATTCAAATCCATCCTTTTTTGTCTTGGACGTAAGCTCATAGTTACCAAATTCCAATCCCTCTGAATCTACATGAATCAAATCGTTTACTACTGACATTTTTCTCCTCCTGTACTTATATTTCTACCAAATAATATTTGCCAAAATCATTTCAAAATGCCGAATATCTTTAAAAACAAAATATATGTTATATTTCAATTATCAATACTTTTAAATACAAATACCGTAATAAACAGGATACGAACCGGCATCCGGTTTATCAGCATATTCATGTATTTCAATAACAAATATATATGCAAATATTTATTTAAATAAATATAAACAAATACATGCAACTATATCAAAATCCACATATCGATACAAACATATCAATATAAATATATCCAGACACAAACTGCATTCAAATGATTTCATACTTCATAAAATGTAATAATAAATCAAATTCTCTTGTAATTATACAATATTCATACATCTTTTGCTATATATTTATTTCTTAATTACAAATTTAATTTTTCCATTTCTGACAGAAATCTGCACACTGTCTCCTGCCTTAACGTTTCCCTTTAATATTTCTTCTGCCAATTCATCTTCTATATAGGTCTGAATTGTCCGTTTCAGCGGACGGGCACCATACTTTTTATCGTAGCCCTTCTCAAATATAAACTTCTTTACGGCATCACCGTACTTAATGGTTATATTTAACTGAAGTGCAACACGATTTTTAAGCTCTTTCAGCATAAGCTCGGAAATACTCTTTACATCTTCTTCTGTCAGGGCTCTAAATACAATAATATCGTCTATTCGGTTTAAAAACTCCGGTTTAAAGTCCTTCTTTACTTCCTCCATGACATTATTCTTCATGGCATCATGGTCGGCATCGGGATTATCCACGGCTACAAATCCCAGTCTTTTAGGGTCGATAATTCGTGATGCACCGGCATTTGAAGTCATAATAATAATTGTATTTTTAAAGTCTACCTTTCTCCCCTGAGAATCGGTTATATGTCCGTCATCAAGCACCTGCAACAGAATATTAAACACATCACTATGTGCCTTCTCTATCTCGTCAAACAGAATGACCGAATATGGATTGGTTCTTACCTTCTCGCTTAACTGTCCGCCTTCTTCAAAGCCTACATATCCCGGCGGTGAACCTATCATTTTGGATACACTATGTTTCTCCATATATTCGGACATATCGACACGGATAAGAGAATCTTCACTGCCAAATACCACTTCTGCAAGTGCTTTTGAAAGCTCCGTTTTACCGACACCTGTCGGGCCTAAAAACAGAAATGAACCAACAGGTCTTTTGGGATCTTTCAGTCCTACCCTGCTTCTCTTGATTGCTCTTGCAACAGAAGTAACAGCTTCATTCTGACCAATGATACGCTGATGAAGCTCCTGCTCTAATCTTGACAGCTTCTTGGATTCCTTTTCAGTGAGTTTACTTACAGGTATTTTTGTCCATACCGATACAACATCTGCAATATCACTTTCATGAACTGTTATTTTCCTGGCTGCACCTGATTTTTCCAGTTCTTTTTCAATTTGCTTCTGACTCTCTAAAATTTCAGAGGCAGCAGCTATATTTCCGCTTGATAATGCTGCCTCCAAATCATTTGACAATGCATCCATTTCAAGCTGAAGCTCTTTATTCCTGCCCCCCTTATCGCCAAAGCCTAATCGTTTTCTGGAGCATGCTTCATCCATTAAATCGATGGCCTTATCAGGCAAAAATCTGTCGCTGATATATCGTGAAGATAAATCCACTGCCGCTTCTATGGCTTCGTCACTGATATTGACATTATGATGCTCCTCGTAACAGCTTCTCAGTCCCTTCAGTATCTGCACAGCCTCATCCCTGTCAGGCTCCTCTACATAAACAGGCTGAAAACGTCTCTCTAAGGCCGCATCCTTTTCTATATATTTTCTGTACTCTGCCCGTGTAGTTGCACCTATCATCTGTATCTCGCCACGGGATAATGACGGCTTTAATATATTGGATGCATCGATTGCACCCTCTGCACCACCTGCTCCGATTATCGTATGAAGCTCGTCTACAAATAAAATAACATTTCCGTCTGCCTTAACTTCATTGATAACCTTTTTGATTCTCTCCTCGAATTCGCCTCTGTATTTAGAGCCTGCCACCATGCTTGATAAATCAAGGGAAAGCAGCCGCTTTCCTTTAACAGTATCCGGCACCTCACCCTTGGATATAAGGTATGCAATTCCCTCTACTACGGCAGTTTTTCCTACACCGGGTTCGCCTACCATACATGGATTATTTTTCATACGGCGGCTTAAAATCTGCATAACCCGCTGTATTTCTTCCGTTCTTCCAACCACAGGGTCCAGATGTCCCTGTTTTGCTTCATATGTTAAATCTCTTGAATACATTTCGAGTGTCGGTGTAGAAGACTTTGTTTTACTACCACTCTTTTTCATGCTGACAAATTCCTTCTTAGCCGTATTACCGTCAATTCCACAGGCAACAAGTATATCAACATAAACCTTCTGTATATTGATATCATTCGATACCATCAGCTTTACGGCTACACAGTCAGGAACCTTGAGCATGGCTAAAAGCAAATGCTCACTTCCTATTTCAAGATTCCCCAGTCTTACCGCCTCTTTTTCTGCATTCTCCAAAATAAGCTTTGCACTATTCGTGTATTTATCTTTTTCCGCAGTTACAATACCGGCAGGCTCCAATGTTGTTTTCAGTATTTCAATAATTTTAAGTATATTTACTTCATTTTCAGCAAGTATTTTTCTTGCAGTCGTATCCTCTACCGTCGCAAGCGCCACCAGAAAATGCTCACTTCCCACGAAATTTTGTCCAAGTTTTTTTGCAATACGTTTCGCTTCTTTAATTATTTTCTCCGATTGTTTGCTATATGGAAGTTTCAATATATTCACCTCTTTAAAATCTTATATTTCTAACACATTCTTTACTCTATGGAAACGAACATTCCATAGAGTTAAAAAGGCTCTGAAATAGACAACTATTCCAGAAAGCCTTTTCTTTTGTAATAATATATGAAATTCTACTGTTCGTCTATAGCTTTTCCAATATCATGGCGCATGTATTTATTGTCAAATGAAATCAGCTCTGTTGCAGCATAAGCATTTGCCCTTGCTTCAAACAAATCATTTCCCTTTGCCGTTACACCCAGAACTCTTCCGCCGTTTGTGACAACAGTTCCGTCTTTCAGCTTTGTTCCGGCATGGAATACATAATAACCTTCCTTTTCTTTCAATGCATCAAGACCTTTTATCTCAAATCCCTTTTCATAGGAAACCGGATAACCTTCTGATGCCAATACAACACAAACTGCCGCATTATCCTCAAACTCCAGCTCCAACTTGTCAAGCGTTCCGTCTATACAGGCTTCCATCACGTCAATGATGTCATTCTTCATTCTTGGAAGTACAACCTGTGCTTCAGGGTCTCCAAATCTGGCATTATACTCCAAAACCTTTACACCGTTCGGTGTCATCATAAGGCCACAGAACAGAACACCTTTAAAATCTCTTCCTTCCGCTTTCATCGCTGCCATAGTCGGTTTGTAAATATTCTCCATACAATACGCATCTATCTCTTTTGTATAGAACGGACTTGGTGAAAATGTACCCATACCACCTGTATTCAGTCCCTGGTCTCCATCTTTCGCCCTCTTATGATCCTGTGCGGACGTCATTGGCTTAATCGTTTCTCCATCACAAAAGCAAAGTACGGAAACTTCACGTCCTGTCATAAATTCCTCTATAACCATTGTATTTCCGGCATTTCCAAAATGCTTATCCAGCATAATTTCCTTTACACCCGCTTTTGCGTCTTCAAGACTGTTGCAAATAAGAACACCCTTGCCGAGAGCAAGACCATCCGCCTTCAATACAATAGGAAAGCTTGCTGTCTCAAGATATTCTAATGCTTTATCTGCATCCGTGAAATTCTCATAGGCAGCAGTTGGTATATTATATTTCTTCATAAGGTCTTTTGAAAATGCTTTTGAGCCTTCTATGATAGCAGCATTTGCACGTGGTCCAAATGCTCTGATGCCTGCCGCTTCAAATGCATCTACTGCACCTGCAACAAGCGGGTCATCAGGTGCTACAACAACCAAATCAATCTCTTTCTCTTTTGCAAATGCAACAAGCTTCTCAAAATCCATAACACCGATATCTATGCATTCTGCAAGCTCGGCAATTCCTGCATTTCCCGGTGCGCAGTATATTTTTGATACCCGCTTACTTTTCGCAATGCTTGTAACGATTGCATGTTCTCTTCCACCGCTTCCTACAACTAAAACCTTCATATCATTTTCCTCCTTAAGCACCCTGCAATTTCTGTCCATTCTTTTCGGTTATCCAAATAGGATTTTCCCTCTAATCCTCTACGATTGCTATCCCATCTGTTACTTTTACCTTGCCATGAGCTATCTTATCAATCGCAGCCGGCATAATAACCCACTCTGCCTGTTCCATAACTCTTCTCTGCAACACTTCCGGAGTGTCACCGTTTTTCACTTCTACAGCCTTCTGCATAATAATAGGACCGGTATCCGTACCCTTGTCTACAAAATGAACGGTTGCACCCACTAACTTTACCCCTCGTGAAAGTGCCGCTTCATGAACCTTCAATCCATAATAGCCTGTCCCGCAAAAAGAAGGTATGAGTGACGGATGAATATTGATTATCTTATTTGTATATGCATCTATCATGATCTCAGGTATCACCACAAGGAATCCGGCCAGAACGATCAAGTCCACGTTCAGTGAATCAACGGCATCCAGTAATGCCCTGTTAAAGACTTCCCTGTTTTCAAAATTCTTTGGGGAAACCACCATAGCAGGTATTCCGGCTTTCTTTGCCCTGGTAAGGGCATATGCATTTTCATTATTACTGATAACACCGGCTATTTCTGTATCCGTAATATCACCTGATGCTATTTTATCGATTATCGCCTGAAGGTTTGTTCCGCCTCCCGACACAAGTACTGCTATCCTTAGCATAATATGACTCCCTTTTCTCCGTTTACGGCACTGCCGATTACATATGCAGTCTCGCCGGCAGCCCCAAGTGCCTCAAGTGTCTTCTCGACATCGGAAGGAGCAACGGCAATGCACATACCGATACCCATGTTATATGTGTTATACATCATCTTCTCATCGATATCACCCGTTTTTGCAAGAAGCTTAAATATCGCAGGCACCTCATAAGAATCCTTTTGAATTGATGCACAAATACCATCCGGTAACATTCGGGGAATATTCTCATAGAAACCGCCGCCTGTTATATGACTGCAGCCTTTAATCCTGACTCCTGCATTCTTCACGGACTTCAATGCCTTGACATATATCCTGGTCGGTGCAAGAAGCGCCTCTCCGAGCGTTGTTCCAAGCTCGTCATAATATGTATCCAGGGACTCCCTCGTCATCTCAAACACCTTACGAACAAGAGAAAAACCGTTGCTGTGAACACCGCTTGACGCAATACCAATCAGTACATCTCCAGCCTTTATATCCTGACCTGTGATTAAATCCTTCTTTTCAACTACACCTACAGCAAATCCTGCAAGGTCATATTCATCCTCCGGCATCAGTCCCGGATGCTCTGCCGTCTCTCCGCCAATTAATGCAGCTTCCGACTGAATACATCCCTCTGCCACACCGCTTACGATAGCGGCTATCTTCTCGGGATAATTCTTGCCGCACGCAATATAATCAAGGAAAAATAATGGTTCACCGCCGGCACAAGCAATATCATTTACACACATCGCAACCGCATCAATTCCAATGGTATCATGCTTATCCATAATAAAGGCAAGCTTAACCTTTGTGCCGCATCCGTCTGTACCGGATAACAACACAGGCTCATCCATCTCTTTGATTTTCTTTAAAGAAAATGCACCTGAAAATCCACCCAGTCCGCCAAGCACTTCCTTGCGCATTGTCTTTTTTACATATTCCTTCATCAGTTCAACTGACTGATACCCTGCTTCAATATCCACACCGGCATTTTTATAATCCACTTCTCATTTCCTCCTGTCATGGTTGTTTTTCATTCCTGTAAATTATAAGTTATTAACGTGACTTTGTAAAGAATGTTTATCTGATATTTAGATTTGATAATCATCTGATATTATGTTATAATGTGTATGTATCGTGTGCATAAAAAAATGAATTATCACACAACAATAATCAGCATATGATTATAATTTTGTGCAAATAGGAGTAATATATGACAAACAACAGATTGAATATAGGTCTTTTTACATGTCATTTAGATAATGATTATGCCCTTGAGGTTTGTAAAGGTGCCGAATATGCCGCAAAAGAACAGGACGTAAATCTTATTGTATTTCCGGGCATGTTCTTAAACTCGTCATTTAATGACCCTGAAAATGAATTATACGATTACCAGTATAACTCCATATATTACTATGCACATCCGGACTGTCTGGATGCTCTGATTATATCAGTCGGCGCCATAGCTCCGTTTTTATCCGAAAAAAATATCAATGACTTTTTGTCCCATTTTGAAGGAATCCCTATTCTTACTTTAGATACGAAAATTCCGGGATATCCTTGTCTTAAAACAGACAATACAAAAGGACTTGAAACGGCTATTGAGCATTTAATTCATGTACATAACAGAAAGCACATTTGCTTTGTCAGCGGCAGAACCACCAATGCCGATGCCATGCAGCGTCTTGAAATATACAGGCAGACCATGGCAGAACATAACCTTCCCGTTTTCGAAAGTATGATTGTTTATGGTGATATGTCCGAATATACAACAGAAATCGTCGGTCAGTTACTTGATAACAATCCTGATACGGATGCAATTATCTTTGCAAATGACCAGATGGCTGTTGGCGGCTATAACGAGCTTAAAAGGCGTGGCATTCACATCGGCTCCGATATCAGTGTTATCGGAATTGATGACTCACCGGTAGGTGTTACTTTAGACCCGCCTCTTACTACTGTCAGTATTAATTCCTGTGATTTAGGCTACAGGTCTATCTATGAGGCTATATCCTTATGCACTACAGGCAAAATAAATGATTCACTTCTACAATCCTGTTTTATCCAGCGATTATCCTGTAACTGTGAGCTGTTCAGTCTTACCGAAACAGATGATGTTCATCCTATTGACAACACCGTGAAATCCGTAGATGACATCATCCTTATGCTTGATAAAATACTCCTAAGTGATGTGAAGGGTTCATTTTATGCCGATATGGTATACGACAAATTCAACTGCATATTCAGGGATATTTTAATCATTGCACAAAATCCTGAAGCAGTCAGCTATCCTAAAGCAGCCATTATTGACAAGCTAAAATCTTTGCTGCACTCTCCTCTTACGGACTTTTTCTCTGTACCAAAGATTTCACTTGTATTTAAGAAATTTGCATCCTTATTTACTACCAGAGAACTCAATCCTGAGAAGAGGCTGGAGTTTAACAAACTGAATTCATATATAACAAGTACCATATCACTCTTTCTCTCTACGAAACTTTATAATGAGATGCGAGACAATAAAATGAGTGCATGGTCTTCTATTTATATAACAAGAGATACACTCACATATGGCAGAGACATCGAAAAAACCTACTCACTCATCATAAACAAATTGAAAGAATTAGGCTTTGATGGTGCATATATATATACATACGATGATGATATTAAAATAACCGAAACAGGAAACTGGATTATTCCAAAATCCCTGTTTCTTCAGGCATACTACAATGCCAATAATAAAGGTGTTTTGTTTGGAGAATCGAGACGTACCCCGTCCATAGAAATATTTGACAACGAATATACATATTATGATAAGCGTTTTACCGCCGTACTTGTTCCTATCTTTACAAATGAACAGCACCACGGTCTTTTCATATGTAATACTGATGTATCTAACTTTAAAAATATATATTCAACAAGTCTTCAGCTCGGTGCATCATTAAAATACATGGCACTGCTTGAAGAACAAACCACGATACAGGAGCAGCTTCGTATGTCTCTCAATGAAATCCACGAAAAGAATGAGTTGCTGAACCACTTGTCTACATCTGACGAGCTGACAGGTGTCAATAATCGACGTGGCTTTATGGAAAAGGTTGAATTTCTTATTAATATGCCTGCAAATCGCAATCGTAAAGCGATGCTGCTTTTTGCCGATATGGATTCACTCAAGGTTGTTAATGACAAATTCGGTCATAAGGACGGAGATTTTGCACTTAGGAATATTGCAAATATTCTTGTAAGCAGTTTTAGAGTGGAAGATATCATCGGCAGAATCGGCGGAGATGAATTTGTTTGCTTTGCCTTCGTAGATGAGCCTGACTTCATAACAAATGTTCAGGAAAAAATAAACGAATTATCCGATGAGTTGAATGAGAACTGTGGCAAACCATATTTCATTGAAATGAGTGTCGGTGTATCAGAATTCATCTGTGATTCCGACGTTAAAATGGAGGATTTAATTTCCCAGGCAGACAATTCTCTCTACTCCAACAAACGGTATAAGCGTATATCCGTAATTAAATAAAAAACAACAAAATGAGGCGTTTACACAAACGCCTCATTTAATTTTTCTGTTCCCGGAAGTACAAAACGTCCATCAAGAATAATCGGAACTTCCATTCCATCGGCATGAATTGAATAAATACCTCCGATTTCATCATAGGGAATCGTTATATCCGTATGACAATTAAAATATGCCTTTGACATATCCGTAGTTCTCAAAAGAGAACATTCATTTTCCTTTGCAACGATTTCTTTTCCGTCGGGATTGTATAATACATTTTCTTCACTCATACTATAGCAGGTATCTCCTACAGCAAAATGCGGGCCCATCTTTTCTACAATAAGAATAGGAAGCTTATATACAATATCATACTTATTGGCAATTACATATGCCGTTGTGTTGGTGCCTATGGCAAACTCGCCTATCGGCAGTGTATCTCTGCCCATCATCAGGTTTTCCTGAATAAATCTTTTACTTTCTTCCTCACTGTCAAAATTCTTACAGGTATATTCCGCTATTTTTCCGTCTTTAAAGGTAAGGGTTAAATCTATAAATTTCAAATCATTTAAATACACTTCACTTACATTTAATACCCCTTCCGTTCCGGTAAGCTTTGGCGAAGTAAATACTTCTCCTACAGGAATATTGACATCCGCAACGCAATTCTCAAAATTTGTTTCTTTTTCAGGATTCTCAAGTTCATGCATCATAACGGTTATATCCGTTTTGTTGGCTCCTCTGCCGACAACGCGGACACTCTCTGCCTTATCAAGTTCATCAATCATATACTGCTGTATCTTTCTGTACATATCGTTATCCAGCGTATTGATCTTAACCGTTTCCCTAAATATCTCTTCATAATTATCACCTATTTCCGGTACAGGATATGCGATAATTGTAAAGCTGTATTGATCCCTTGGTATATATTCATTTACAATCCGTGCACTGGCATTTGCATAAGAAACCGTTATCTCCTGCTGCTTCTTTGAAAGAACGGGTGAAAATGCTGAGTTCTCCGGTTCAAAAGGATTTTCTCCGAATATTTCTATGCATGCAGGACCGGCATATACCATTGCCTGATATTCATAGCTTTTGTATACCTGTTTTAAAATCTCCAGCTTGCGCTCCATGAGCTTCTTGTCCAAAAATAATGCTTCATCCATACGATGGTCATATTCCAACTGCTTATTAGGAACAGTAGACATATAACCTATCCTGCTGATTAATCTCCTATTAATCCTGTTTACTGCATATCGGAAGCATAACGGCTCCAGTCCCATATTTCGAAACTGAACAATGGCGGCTCGTACCATTCTTTCCTGTCCTACGGAATAACGGATGTTTACGGTTTTCTTCCTGCTCATATCAATACGGGCTGCCACATAACCTTCTCTAAAACCTTCTGTATAGGTAGAAGCCATTGCTTCTATTTCCTCCTGTGACAATGTATTTAAGAATTCCGCAGTCTTAATTTCATTATATCCGATATATTCTCCGTATCGATAAAGATATGACAAATCTGTCAAATCACTGTTCATCACAATATCTGTGGCAAATGAAAGTGCAGGTTCAAGCTGTTCTTTAATACGATAGCCCATAAAATATTCTGCATAATCATTTTCAAAATAGTATATTGCCTCTTTCAGCTGCTTTGCATTGATCTTCTCCTGACACATGAAATATATCTGCACAAAAAGCTCCGCAAACAAAGTTATGTCAACCAATCTGCCTTCAAATGCGTATACAATCATACCTCTGACTTCATGATACAAAAAAGTAAGCAGTTGGGAAATCTCCACAATATCACGTTCTTCAAGTGAACCTTCTTTTTGCTCATTTTCCTGTACTGCTGATTTCATAACATGATATGAATATTCATAATTGGCATAACTTGTTTTGTAATGATCACCTGTTATATCCGAATACAGCCTTGCGTTCATATCTGCAAGCTCGTCTTGAGAAAGATTATCCAAATTTTCAGATTTAACCTGCTGTACTACCTCATCTATCATCAGAATAAACTTTGCAGTCGAAACAAAATAGTCTCTGAAAGAACCGGGAACAAGTGACTCATCAGGTATCTGTCTGATACGCTCCATCATCAGCTCATAGCGTTCTTCCATATCATCATACTCTTGTATACAATCCTTATAATAATTCATATTTTCAACCTCAATATTTTTTATATGCGATGAAGAATAAATTTGTCTTTATTCGTCAATGATGTTTCCCTTTTTAATATTTTTCTGAAATAACGCATCAACAAATTCCCAGAGCTTTTCTGAGCCAAGTCCTGTTATTTCATTTCTTTTGTATACCTGAGCAGCACGCACTTCATGCTCCTTCCATCCCGGTCCGTCTGCCGCATCATTCAGCAACACCGGCTGTGAATTGTCCAATGCGTGGGCAAATCTTGCTTCTGCCGTAGCATTTTCCTCAAATTCATCCCACAAGCTTCTCATATATTTCGCCTGGTCGGCAGGTAATATCTGAAATATCCTGTCGGCAGCAGCGATCTCCCGTGCTTTTTTGGTTTCATGACCTTTTTCATCATATGCATATGTATCTCCGGCATCGATTTCTACAATATCATGAATCAGTACCATGGTAACCGTCTTAAGCACGTCTATTTTTTCATTTGCATACTCCGAAAGAAGAACAGCCATCAGTGCCAGATGCCATGAATGTTCCGCATCATTTTCCTTTCTTGAGCCATCCGATAAATAGGTCTGACGGCCTATCAGCTTGGCTTTATCCACTTCAAGTATGAACTCCATCTGCTTTTTTAATCTATCATCCATCCTACCAGCTCCTTTAGTCTTCCGGTTTCGCTATATTCCCTTCAACATAAATATTCCTGCCAGGGCAAATGCTACAGCGTTTATCACGATGGAAACCTTTTTGCCAAATAAGCTGCCTTCTTCTGCCCTGTATCCGATGATACCAAAAAGAATTCCGGTAACCGACATAACAAAGGCACTAACCAGGAGTACACCATATACTCTCTCCACATGTCCCTTGGATATGATGGACTTTACAATCGAGAGTAGAACAAATACCATACTCAGTCCACCTAAAAAGTATGAAATTATCGTATCCGATGCATGTCCCATCGGTGCGACCTTAAAATTCTTATTTTTTTGCATAATATCTCCTGTATATCCTTGCAGTGATGTAATAAATCAGATATCCAAGCATGCCGCCTACTGTATTCATGATGATATCATCTACATCAAACACACCAAGCATTGATATGTACTGGATTGTTTCTATCAGCAGCGTAAATGAAAATGAATAGAGCAATGCGATCCATGCATTTGTTCTCTTATTCCTTGCCCATCTGATTAACATTCCAAATGGCATAAACGCCACAACATTGCCTACAATATTAAACATAAAACTGATATTTGATATGGCAGCTCCTCTATATGTGATAAATCTTCTTATCTCAGTAAATGGTATAAGATTAACATTTCTTTCATAGTTAGGAGTTCTTCCAAACATATCACTAAATATCAAAAAATAGACAATGGTAACGATATATATAATAAAAAGTACAAAACAAACAGTCCTGAACTTTTCTTTTTTTATAATAATCAAAGCATATAACTCCTAAAATTTTTTACTGAATGCCCTCTGTTTCAATCCGATAAAATAGTATTATTTTATTTTCAATTCCATAAGATATGTCAGTAGCTTATCCGCACACTCCTCTTTGCTCATAAGCGGAAGCTCACATACATCATCCTTCGATATAAGTGTAAGCACATTCGTATCTACACCAAAACCTGCTCCCGGTTCCTTCAGGTTATTTGCAGCAATCACATCAACCTTTTTCTTAAGAAGCTTTGCACGGGAATTCTCGATAAGATTCTGGGTTTCCATAGAAAATCCGCATATAAGCTGGGAATGAAGTCCCTCTTCCTCTCTTTGTTTTCCCAGATATCCAAGGATATCCTTTGTCCTTGTAAGCTCAATACACATATCTCCGTCACTTTTCTTAATCTTGTTGTCTGCCACCTGACTTGGTCTGTAATCGGCTACCGCAGCAGCCTTTATTATTATATCCTGTTTTCTGCTCTCTGATACTACAGCCTCATACATATCCTGAGCAGATATTATGTTAACTACATTCACAAACGCAGGCGGTTTTATATCCGTCTTTCCTGTTACAAGTGTAACATTTGCTCCACGAAGCATCGCCTGCCTTGCAATAGCATATCCCATCTTACCTGTCGAATGATTGGTTATATATCTGACAGGATCAATAGCCTCCCTTGTTGCGCCTGCCGTTACAAGAACATTCATTCCGGCCATATCCTTCTTGCAGGCTATATGCTTCATAATATAGTCTACTAATAATTCCTCAGGAGGGAGCTTTCCCTTTCCCGTATCACCGCATGCCAGATAACCGTCTGCAGATTCGATAATTTCATAACCAAACTTCTTAAGCTTCTCAATATTATCCTGAACAATAGGATTTTCAAGCATCCCCGTATTCATTGCAGGTGCAATCAGCTTCGGACAACGTGCAGGCATAATTGTAGTTGTAAGCATATCATCTGCGATTCCATTTGCAATTTTGCCTATAACATTTGCCGACGCAGGAGCAACCATAAAAATATCCGCTCTTTTTGCCAGCGCAACATGCTCTACATGAAACTCAAAATTTCTGTCAAAGGTATCTACAAGGCACTTATTGCCTGTCAATGTTTCAAATGTTATCGGATTGATAAAATTGACAGCGTTCTTCGTCATGATGACATGGACATCCGCATGCTTCTTCACAAGCATACTTGCAACATTCGCCATTTTATATGCCGCAATGCTTCCCGTAACGCCTAATACGACTGTTTTGTTAGTTAACATAATTTTTCTCCCATGTACGGCTGAATACCAGGTATTTATATATTTCTAAATGCTTGCATATTCAGCCATATTTTTATAATTGTAATTCTATTATTCGTTTTTATCGACATTTCGGCAATCTATTATAAAATTGTCAATCAGACGGGCCTTGCCAAATCTGACTGCCATGGCACAAAGTATATGACCTTCCACCCTGTCTATAGCCTTCATGGTATCCATATTTACCATCTCTACATAGTCTATGTCTGCAAGCGGTTCAGCACTGATAAGCGCCTTCATTTTATCCACAACAGTTTTAGCATCCTTCTCGCCATCAGCTACCAGCTTCTGTCCAAGCTTTACTGCTTTACTGAGAACAACCGCCGCCTTTCTCTCTTCCGGCGTCAGATAAATATTTCTTGAGCTTTTTGCCAGTCCGTCTTCCTCTCTGATAATTGGACAACCGACAATCTCTATATCCATATTCAAATCCATTACCATACGCATGATAATGGCAAGCTGCTGTGCATCTTTTTGACCAAAATATGCCCTGTCAGGTGTAACGATATGAAACAGCTTACTGACAACTGTACAAACACCCTTGAAATGAACAGGTCTGGTCAGTCCGCAGAGAGCATCCGGAAGTCCTGTCATATTTACATAAGAGCAAAATCCTTCTGCATACATCTCGGAAGGCTCAGGATTAAATATCATATCCGCTCCCGTTGCTTCACACAGCTTTGCATCGGCATCCAAATCTCTCGGATAGCTTTCAAGGTCTTCATTCGGACCAAACTGCATAGGGTTTACAAATACACTTACAACCGTTCTGTCATTTTGTTCTACGGATTTCTGAATCAGGCTCTGGTGTCCTTCGTGGAGATAACCCATCGTCGGAACAAGTCCTACACTAAGTCCTTCCTTTTTCCATGCCTTTACCTGTTTTCTCACTTCATCTATTGTCTTTAATATAACCATCATTCATCTGTATAGCATATATATCATATGTGTTCATAATGTGTATGAAATCTAAATTTTCAACATCTATATTTTATATATGCTCTCCTTATTATCTATATTTAGATTTTTTAAAGGAATCTATAACCTCTTTATATAACCTCTCTAATATAACTTCTCTAATATAACTTCTCTATGATATCATCATCTATTTTATAGGTGTGCTCCTCTGCCGGAAATACGCCTGAATTGATATCATCTATATATTGCTTCACGGCATCTTTCATAATCTCGCCTACATGTGCAAACTGCCTAACAAACTTTGGTACATAGTCTGAGAACATACCAAGCATATCCTGATTGACAAGAACCTGTCCGTCACAATCAGCGCCTGCACCGATTCCTATCGTCGGTATACTGATGCTTTCTGTTACCAACTTTGCAAGCTTGGCGGGAACACACTCCAATACAACTGCAAATGCACCGGCGGCTTCTACGGCTTTTGCATCCTCTATCAGCTTTCTGGCAGCAGCTTCGGTCTTTCCCTGTATCTTATAACCACCAAAAGCATTTATAGACTGCGGTGTAAGTCCAAGATGAGCACATACAGGAATACCTGCTTTTACGATAGCCTCTATCTGCGGGCATATATCCACGCCACCCTCCAGCTTTACCGCTCCGGCTCTTCCTTCCTTCATAATGCGTCCTGCATTCATAACCGCATCATATACACTTGCCTGATATGACATAAACGGCATATCCGTAACAACGAGTGCATTTTTTGCGCCTCGTGCTACCGCTGCACTGTGATGAATCATGTCATCTACGGTTACTGATATTGTGTCCTCGTAACCAAGGATTACATTTCCCAGAGAATCACCGACAAGAATCGTATTCACGCCTGCCTCATCAAACAGCTTCGCTGTTGTATAATCATAAGCTGTAAGCATGGATATTTTCTTATCCGTTCCCTTCATCTGCATAATTGTTGTTGTTGTGTTTTTCATCAATCTAATTCTCCTTTACGCTATTTTCAGTTCAATAACCTGCGAAGCTCCGTATAATCCACATTCGGATGTTTCTTTGCAGCAACTTCAAGAGTACCTCTTGACAAAGCAATATATGCACGTCTTTCATTTCCTGACAATGCATTCATATGCCTGACAACCGTATCGATATCATTTCTTTCTATAGGGCCTGTAAGACTTTCTACTGCCCCCTTTTCCGATATGGCTTTTGCATTTCCGAGAAATAACGGTTCAAGTGCCATTTCTGTCTGCTCTGCTGTAAATCCACATTCCATCAGAAGCTTTCCTGCCATGGAATAAAGACCTGTTACAAGATTGCTCGCCATTACGGCAGCACCGTGATATTTTACTTTATCACAGTCCGAAATAATGACACATTCATTTCCCAAAGAAGTGATGAAATCTCTTATCTGTGTAAGATACCTGTCATCGCCTTCAACAGAAAACAAAGCCTGTCCCATTTCCTTATAGGATTCCGTTTTTGAACTTATTGCATACATAGGATGAATCGAATAGCCAAAGGCTCCTGCCTCTGTCACACCTGAAAAGATATTAGATGCCATCACACCACTGCAATGGCAAATGAGCATATCCTTTATATCAAGGACACGCAGTTCGTCCCATACCTTTCTTATAACACTGTCCGGTACGGTAAGAACAAGAACATTACTAGATTCAGTTATTTCCTTCAATGATTGATAATAACGGGTATCGGTCCATTTGGCCGCTTCTTTCGCACTTTCTTCATGCAGACTGAAATATCCTGATATTTCAGTCTGCTTTAAACACTCAGGGGCATTCTCCTTTTGCTTATTCGCAATCACATATTTTCCCAGAGTAAAGCCTACCTTGCCGGCACCTATAAATCCAATCCTCATATAATCACCTACTTATCCAGTTCAATATACACATGCGATATGTATATATTGTATACCTCAGGTATAGTTTCTTTCGAATACCATCCATTCCATATGGTATCATTGAAGCAGGCAAAAGTAAAGAAAAAGTAGCTATTTGAATTTCTCAATGACCTCTTCATTTGCTTTCATGGCAGCAGCTTCCATTGCTTTGCGTTCTGCCTGGAGCTTTTCTCTGACGGATGCATTATTTACAGCAATAATCTGAAGTGCAAGATATGCCGCATTTTTGCTTCCGTTTATTGCTACGGTTGCTACCGGAATACCCGACGGCATCTGAACGATGGAAAGCAAAGCATCCATTCCGTCAAGTGTTGCACCCGAAAGGGGAACACCGATAACAGGAAGGACCGTCTGTGAAGCTACAACGCCCGGAAGTGCTGCCGCCATTCCTGCCGCTGCAATAATAACCTCCGTACCATTGCCGTTTGCCTCTTCAATAAACTGAGAAAGTCCTGCGTGTGCTCTGTGTGCGGATAAACATCTCACATCTACGGAAACACCATAGTCTTTAAGAATTCCTACTGCCGGTTCTACCTTTGCCATATCGCTGGTTGAACCCATTATAATTGCTACTCTCATGCTTTTATCCTCTTTTCCTTTAAATTATATACTGTTTAAATACTGGTCGATAATTTCACTGGCTCCCTCGTAATCCATTGCCTCAATAGTCATTTTAAGTGCACTAAAGAATTCCGTATCGATATCGCCATATTCATATGCATCGATATCTTCAATCAGCGCCCTTACAGGCTCAAGCTCACATGCCTTAAGATATGCCCGAAGCTCCTTTAGCTTACCTCTGTTAATAGACTCCTTAAGCTCTTTACGGACAGGCTTTTCTTCATGTTTTATTTTCGATATATATACATCAATCGCCTTAAACATATCCTTCATCAACGCCATGAATTCTCTTGTATTTTCTTTTGCATACTGCATATTACCGATATTGATTGCCGACAGGAGATTTGCCGCCTTACGCTCTATGACAAATGCACCTATATTGCCACTGCTGCTCTTGATATTATGAATGACGTTTCTGAATTTTCTCACATCATCATCAATATAATCCTGAAGCATATATATCTCTTCTTCATACTGAGCCTTGTAGTTTATAATAAACTTATTAAAGTTGTCAAAACTGCCACCCATCATTTTTAGAGTATCATCGACTACTACATATTTCTTCAATACCTGCGCCGCATCCAAATACTGTGCTATATCTACATCCTGAACGATATCGGTGGTCTTCTCCTTAATCTTTTCCTCAGGAAGAAACATTCGAAGAACAGCCTCTACCTCATCAAGCTCAAGCGGTTTTACAAGGACTTCATTAAATCCTGAAATCAAGATATCTTCTCTGGACATATCAACCGTATTTACAGACATCGCTATAATCGGCATCTTTTTATATTCCTCACCATCCAGATTACGGATTTCCCGAACCGTATCCTTTCCGTCCATCACCGTCATAATCGTATCTATGAATACAATATCATACTGATTTACCATAACCTTATCGATAGCGTCAAATCCTGAAGTGACCGTATCGCAAACCAACCCGTACGTATCAAATAATGTTTTTTCAACCTGAAGTCCCAGCTCAGATTCATCGACTATCAGTATCTTTACGTCAGGAAGCCATATTCTTGAATTAGAATCACGTCTTGCAAGCTCCTTCTTTCTGTCCAAATTATAGTTTACATAACTATAATCAAATACTTCCTGCTTAATACTGAATACAATCGTAGTTCCTGCACCATAGGTACTCGATGCAGTAATCTCTCCGTCCATCATATGAACAAGCTGTTTTGCTATGGCAAGACCAAGGCTGATATCAAACTTTCCTATATCTGCCTTTCCGTATGAATCATCCAATTCAAAAAGCTGCTCCAGTCTTTCTTCTTTTACACCGATACCGGTATCGGATATCTTAAAATCAAGACAAATAACATTACTATCTGAAGCATCAGCATTTTGGTCACTCTTACTCTCACCCGATTCAGCGGCTCTCCAATCTACATCTATGCTGATATATCCCTCTTTTGTAGTACTTGCCGCTCTTGCAAATATATTCGTCACAAGCTCCTTTACTCTTGATGCATCACCAATCAAACCATTTGGTATATTATCCTCAATGCTGACTCTAAGGTCTACGAGGTCACGATTTACCATGCCTTTAAATTGTTGTGACAATTCCTCTATAATATCCGAAACAGCATATTCTTTTCTCGCCAGTTCGATACTTCCGTCCATCAGATTAGAAAGACGCGAGATTCCATCTACGATTCCAAGGATTTCATATCCTGCATTGTAAAGTGCCTGATACTGTGGCAGTTGCTCATCATTCAGACTTTCTGCATTTCTCATAACCATTTCGCTTACACCAAGTATCGTATTCAGCGGAACTCTTATTTCATGGCTCAAATAGTTTACATAATCTCCCTTTGCCTGATTGGATTTCTCTGCCTCTTCGCTCTTCTTACTAAGCTCTTCCACCTGCTCCGTCTTTTTTCGTATGACACGGGCAATTCCTCTTATGGTAACAATCATGATAATTAACAAAAACAGGATTCCAAAAACAATGATGGATTTCGCCATATTCGTTTCCCAAAAACCAAGCTCCTTATTGATGGCAAACGTCAAATCCTGTTCACATTCCACACCGTCAGCGTTTTCGGCAGACAACACAAACTCATAACTTCCACCTTCAAGGTTTGTATACTCCACCTCCATCACATCCGTACCGGATATGGTTCTTGCCACATCTTCAAATCCATCCAGATAATATTTTACTACAATATCTGCTCGGTTTACATAACTCAAGACAGAAAACTTTACCGTTATCCTGTTTGTGTTTCCCGGTACATCGATTTTACCATCCAGGTCAGAAAACTTATACTCCGTTCCGTCAACGGCAACGGAAGATATCCTAACTCTCGGTGCGACTTCATTAATATATTCATTTTCCTGACTAAAGCTGCACAATCCTTCGTCACAGCATACATATATGATGCCATCTTTTGTAATATAATTGGAAGAGCGTTCGGTAATACCGGATATGATACCGTCACTCTTTGTATAACTGACATATTCCGGCTGTGTACTGCTAAGCAAATCATTCTCATAATATCTGCTGATACCCTTTGAGCCGAATATCCACATATAACCACTTTCATCAATAATGATATCATATATACTATTTGTAGAATCTATGGATGCAATCTGCCTTATAATCCCTTCCTGATAATATAATCCATTATCGGTTCCTATCCACAAACCGTTGCTTCCACCTGCTATCGTTGAAATAACATTAAATTTTACACCCTCTTCGATTGCTATCTGCTTTACATTGGACTCCATATCTATTGTATACATACCCGCTCCATTCGAGCCTGCATAAAGTAATCCGTCTTCACTCATATAAAGAGAGATGATGTCTGAATTTTCAAGTCCGTCAAGTCTGGTATAGTTTCTTACAACCTCGCCCTTTTTTAGAACAGAGATACCAAGCTCCGTACCGACAGCCATATAATCTTTTGAAATTTCCACAATACAATTTACGGAATTGCTTATCAGATTGGACTCACTTCTGTTAAAGAACTCATATGTACCTTTCTTATTTACCTTAATGACACCATATATCCTATAGGTACATATCCACAAATCGTAATTGGAATCTATATACATATCCCTGATACTGATTCCTGACAAAAGATTTACCAAATCATTATCCGTAACAAGTTTTCCGTCACTGTCTACGATGGTCAGTCCGTCATCGGTTCCCACATAGAGCTGCTCACCATATTCCACAACACAGTTTACGATGGATTCCCCAAGATCATATTTCATCGATAAATTACGGAATTTACTTCTTTGGAGAAAAAGAAGTCCTTTTCTATATGATGTGAACCAATAGTTTCCCTCATAGTCCACTATCATATCACTCATGGATTCATTAAACAGCAAGCCAGTTACCAATGTAAGTCCCTTGCTGTCAGGCGTTAAATATGCCACACCATCATCAGAAAGTACCCAGATTTTATCTCCGTCACCATAAATATCATTAATACCTCTTATACTGCCGGTATTGATAAGCTCATAATCTCTGCCCCGTGTAATCTTCAGAATCGCACGGCCAACAGAGCCGTAATATCTGGTTCCGTCGGCAGCTACATACATACTGTTAATATCATCGATGCCATAATCCGACTTTGACTTTATGCTTACTTTCGTCTTATTCGTAATCGTAACAAGCATATCCCCATTTGCTACGGCATATATTTTATTTCCATAACCACTTATATTTCCAATTCTTGAATTGCTGAGCTGCTCATTTTCTACTGCCTCTATCGCATCTTTTGACAGCATATAGATACCTTGGGATGTACCAAGCCATATCGTTCCTTCTGTATCCTCATACATCTCATAAATAGTGGAAATTTCCATATTGTATGCTTCCGGAACTCTGTTGAATACACCGTTGTCATATAAAAACAGACCATAATTCTCTGTTCCGACATATAGATTTCCTGCTTCTGTAAGAAGAATACAGTTGATGCCATATATGCTTCCGTCAATATTACTGTCCATTGAAAATAACGTAAACTCACTGCCATCATATCGATAGAGTCCGCTATCGGTTCCTATCCATATATATCCGCTTGTTGACTGACAAATGCAGTTTACATTCCTGCTGTCAAATCCATCATCTTCGGTATACTCATTCTGATTATAATCAGATGTATAGTCTTCTCCTGCAACGCAGACCAGCCGTGGCAAAAAAATCATTACCACGGCTATCATCAGCATATATATTTTTATAACAATAGATTTATTTCTCATATGTTATGCACCTAATAAAAATGCCACGTATCCCTTCTTGGTTTCATATATATCGGCCTTGGAGGTAATCTCCCATGGCGCATGCATATTTAATACCGCTACACCACAATCGACTACTTCCATACCATATAAAGATAAAATATAAGCTATGGTACCGCCACCGCCTATATCCACTTTTCCAAGCTCTGCTGTCTGATAGCATACGTCTGCATCATCAAGAACCTTTCTGATTACTCCAAGATATTCCGCATTTGCATCATTTGAATTTGATTTTCCTCTTGCTCCGGTAAACTTGTTAAATACCATTCCTTCTCCGAAAATAGCTGCATTTTTCTTGTCAAATGCACTGGCGAAGGTCGGGTCATAGCCTGCCGATACATCCGATGAAAGCATCCGCGATGAAGCAAGGCAGCGTCTTAATTTAATTTCGCTGTATGAACCCATGGCATTCAATATCTCTGCAACCATATTTTCAAAGAAATGGGACTGCATTCCTGTAGCACCTACACTTCCGATTTCTTCCTTATCTGTTAAAAGACAGCATGTGGTTTTCTCAGGGGTATCAGCTTCAAGCATGGCAATCAGGGAAGTATATGCACATACTCTGTCGTCCTGACCATACGCCATAATCATACTCTTATCGATACCACATTCTCTCGCCTTTCCGGCAGGAACAATCTCAAGCTCCGCTGAAATAAAATCTTCTTCCTTTATTCCGTATTTCTTCTTTAAAATTGCCAAAACACCAGCTTTGACGGATTCTTTCTCTTCTCCCTTTAAAGGCCTGCTTCCAAACAAAATATCCAGCTCTTCACCCTCGATAACCTTATTTGCCTTTTTCTCCAGCTGTGCCTGCGCAAGATGAATCAGTAAATCCGTTACACAAAATACAGGGTCGTTTTTGTCTTCTCCTATATTGATATCAACAATCTCGCCATTTGTCTTTGCCACAACACCATGGATAGCAAGCGGAAGGGTAACCCACTGATATTTCTTTATTCCACCATAATAATGCGTATCAAGATATGCAAAACCGTCCTTCTCATATAACGGGTTCTGTTTTACATCCATTCTTGGAGAATCAATATGTGCTCCAAGTATATTCATTCCTTTTTCAATATTCTTCCTGCCTATGTGAAACAATGCAACCGTTTTATCCATCCATACTGCATATATCTTATCTCCGGTTTTAACTTTAGCTTCATTTTTTATAATTTCGTTTATATCCGTATAACCTGCTTTTTTTGCCTGTTTTACAATCTCTTTCACACATTCTCTCTCTGTTTTACCCTTGTCAAGAAAGTCCCTGTAATCCTTACACAGCTTCTCAAGGTCAGCCAGTTCTTCTTTGTTGTACTTGCTCCATGCATTTACGCTCTTCATATTATGTCTTCCTTTCTAAGAATATAAATCTCTTTTTATGCTTATTATTGTATGCTTTACTGATGTTCTTCGCATCCTGTAGCATGCGAATATCATCACTGCCAGATAAATTGCATAAATAAGTCCTGAACTAAATCTTGTATATCGGAACAGCAGCCAGCCAACTGCACACAATACCATTGCAATCAGAATCGCAATAGCCATATTGAAAAATGCATTCAGATTTCCTCTTAGTGCACCATACTCATCCTCCCAATTAAGTCTGGGATGCGCTCCGTCCAGCATAATTCCAATATATGTACACACGACTACCGACAGTATGCCGATTATGAGAAAATACAGATACTGAAGCGGCGAGCAGCCCATCAGAACACATAGCATAACAATAGATATCATAACGGTTATGCCACTATATAAGATACTCACAAGCGACTTTACCTGTATCTGTTTTTCATATGGAAGCGGCACATGCTTGATAAATGTAAAATGTGCGCCCTCTCTTGTAAACGAAGTCGATGCAATACTGTTCATTGCCGTTGCAAAAAATGAAATTGCAATCACCATCATCAGAACGATAACATCTGATAATACATGCCTATTGATAAATGTCCTCCTAAACGCCGCCATAAAATCCTTTGTAGACGGCAGTATAAACATTGCTGCCACAAGTACGGGCCAGATCATATTTACGACAACGCAGTATTTCCTATAGGCAGGTGTTCTGTATAATATCTTACATTCTTTTATAAAATAAGCCTTCAATGCTGATGTACGCTCATAAGAGACTGCATCTTTATGATGTCCCCTGCTGCCTGTTTTACCATTTGAAGATACAAGAAATACCCCTTTTAAGTAAAGAGCATTTCCAAGTACAAGCAACAGCGCAACAGCAGCAGCATTTATAAGCACAAAAAGGAGAAAATATATAATGCTGTTCTCACCAAGTGCCTTCAAAAACAGCGGCACCGTAAAGAAAATTTTACCCATAATGCTTATAAAGATATTGTTTCCGTTCATCATACTGTCAATATAGGAATTGATATTCACATTATCAAGCTGAATAAATGACAACAGAAACAATCCTACGAATAGAAAGGATGCAAGTCCCACCATAAAATCTACATTTTTAAGCAGCTTTACCTTGCTGAAAAATGCCATAATAATCAGGCAGAAAATTCCACAATATACCAGTGGCAGAACAGGTATCAGAAATACACCGGTTATAGCCGTTATAAGCGATACCGGCTTGATGCCGGCCGCTATAAAATATCCTATAAAGCCACAGAATAATATCATAAATTCCATAACGCTTTCAGCAAAATATGCATGTGTAAATTTTGCTGCCACAAGCGATGACGGTTTTATGGGAAGCGGAAGCAAATGCTGCAAATCCGATGAAAAGTACATCACATTAAATATAACCATGATACTGAATATAACACCAAATACAGACATAAGCTGGACGATCAGCTCAAGTCCCTCTGTAATGCCACCTGCCTCAATCAATGCCTGTGTCATTACATACACGATAAAGCCAACGATAAAGCAACATGGAAGCATGATACAGCATAAAGCCAGCCTGCCCATAATCTTGTAGGATTTTGCTTTTCTGCCGTTTTCAGGCATGTCCATACCATTATTTTTACTGATTGCTTTAAAAAGTAGTAAATATTCCTTCATGTTACTCCTATTTTGCTCTAGTTGTTAGTATGTGTCATCTCTATGAAAATATCCTCAAGAGATTTATTTTTATGTTCCTCTACCAGTTTATCAAGTGTTCCCTGATAAATATCCCTGCCTTTTTTAATGATAATAATTTCATCACACAGCTTCTCTGCCACCTCAAGCACATGCGTTGAAAAAAATACACAGTTACCTGCATCGGCATGTTCCCGCATCATCTTTTTAAGCTCATATGCTGCATTGGGGTCAAGTCCTGTCATCGGCTCATCAAGAATCCAAACAGGAGGATTATGTACAAGCGCCGCAATAACCATCATCTTCTGTCTCATTCCATGTGAATAGCTGACCATCTGCTTATTCAAGCTGTCTTCCATTCCAAATCTTGAAGCCATATCTTCCATACGAAGCTTCCTGTCCGTTTCCGAAACACCATAGATATCCGCTATAAAATTCACATATTCTGCGCCTGTAAGCCTGAGAAATATATCAGGATTGTCAGATATGTAACCTACAGACCTTTTTGCATCCAGAGAGCTGCTGTCGATATCAAATCCGTTTATGATAACCTTGCCCTTTGTCGGTTTCAGAATACCTGCCAGCATCTTTATGGTGGTCGTTTTTCCGGCACCGTTTTGCCCTACAAAGCCGACAATCTCACCTTTTTTTATATGAAAGCTCAAATCGTCAACCGAAACAAAATCCAATCCATATACCTTTGTCAAGCCCTCTGCTTTTATCATGTAGTTCTCCTTTACACGCAAACATCCAAATTTTTACCTAACCTATATTATAGCAATTTAGGGTTGCATTTACAAGCTACATCACGTCTGATTGTCAAAAAGAAATCTCGTCATTCAGGCAGAATGAATAAATGATCTTCTCCTTGACCTTATATCCTGTAAGCCGTTCGATGGTTTCGGCATATTTGTCAAGCTGTACGTGATACTTTGTAACAAGCTCCTCCATATGGTTTACCCTGTCGGTTTTGTAATCCAGCAATACAGCCTGTCCGTCTTCTATAAAATAAGCATCTATAATTCCCTGAACAACAATGATTTCATCAGATGGTGCTTCATCCTTCCATATACTGTCAGGCTTCATTGCCACATAAAACTGCTGCTCCTTATAGAGCTTACCACTTTTGTCTGCCTGTGCCATCCGTCTGCCTACACTGCTGTTTAACATGAAATATATTTTCTCCGTATTCACATGAACCTTGAAGCACTCCTGAAAAACACCTTTTTCAAACATGATGTCAACTTGTTTGTCTATATCCTGTTTTTCAGGCTTTTGAAAATCAATAAGCTCCATAATTTTATGCACTACGGTTCCTATCTCATTTCCATGTACCTCCCGCTCCTCTTTCATAAAAGCAGGTACCGGTATGTCCACATTCAGGTCTCCTGCATTCCATACGGAGGCATCCTGATTTTCTGCATAATGATACATTGGCACTCCCGGATTTTCCTCACCCTCAGACTGCAATCTCTTTATCTCTGTTATGGACATCTTACTTCTATAATTTTCGGTGCCATAATGATAAACAAAGCCTAATGCCTTCTGCGCTTTCTCGTACGCGTCTTCATTCACGGTCCTGTCTTCTGCTCCATTTGTATTGATTGGTTTGAATGCCGCCAGCTTACATGCATGAAGCAATACCTCGGTTCCATTTAGATGATATTGCTCCATGAAATCATCTGCACCATCATAGACCTTCCTGCTCATCAGTATCCACTCCATAAAACAGGAAGCTGTCAGTTTATCCCCATATACAATTTTTCCACCGCCGAAAGCAATACTATCACATTTTTCTAATGTTTTATCAATATCATTGACACATCCTGTCATATAAAGCTTTTGCTTCGCTCTTGTTAGTGCTACATATAACACTCTCATTTCTTCAGCATACATTTCCAACCGAAACGCATTAATAATGGCACTTCTTGCAAATGTATTCTGCTTTACGCGGTTTTTTGTATCAATGGCATATGCTGCCAGATAATAGTCCGGATGTACAACCACCGAAGCTCTGGCATCCATATTGGCAAGCTGTTTACCAAGTCCGCTTACAAATACAACAGGAAATTCCAAGCCCTTACTTTTATGCATTGTCATAATTCTGACAGCATCGTCACCGTCGGATAACGCACCTGCCTCGGCAAAATCAATGTCATTTACCTTCAGCCTGTCTATATATCTCAAGAAATTAAACAATCCCTTAAAGCTGCTTTCCTCATATGCATCCGCCTTGCTGATAAGCATATCAATATTTGCCTGTCTTCTCCTGCCCATACTCATTGCTGAGACAAACCAGTAATAGCCTGTCTCATCCAGCACATACCGAATCATATCGCTTATCGACATATAATTCTTTTCTGCCTTCAGATATCTGAGCATGGCAAGAAATTTATCCAGCTTATCCGCAATGACATCTCCCGTATTCAAGTTTACATAATGCATAACTTTATCATACAGCATCCCATTTTTTAAAGCATTTGCATTTCCCTGCTGTCTCATATCCTCATTATATATCCCCACTATATGTGCAAGCTGTTCCTCATCCATGCCTACCAAAGGAGACCGCAGAACTGCTGCCATATCATAATCAATATAGACATTATCGATTACAGCCAGCATGGAAAGAAGTGTATTTACTTCTATGGCATCGAAATATCCCTGCTCACTCTCTAAATATACGGGAATTCCCCGTTCAGCAAATACACTGTCATAGACAGTAGAACTGCCCTTTACACTTCTAAGCAGAATAACGATATCCCTGTAAGCAACCTTTCTCTTTCCATTCGGTGCTTTCTCATCTTTTATAAAGAAAGACTCTTTTCCGTTTACAATACTGTCAATTTTATTCGCTATTGCTATTGCTTCAATTTCCGTGTTGCTTATCTCATCCTGTGTTTTTTTTGTATCATTTTCTATCAGATAAAGCTCCGGTTTCATATCCTCATCAGCCGATTCTATCTGGAGAGGCCCCGGCTTTAAAAAAGCCGTATCATCATATTCGATACCTCCCATATCCCTTGACATCAGCGGAGCAAATATCATATTCACACTGTCAAGTATGGATTTTGAACTTCTGAAATTATTGGACAATCGTATTTTTCTACAGCCTCTTTCATCAATCTGCTCCGGATATGTGTCATATTTCTTCAAAAACAAATCAGGTCTTGCCATTCTGAATCGATAAATACTCTGTTTGATATCGCCTACCATAAAGATATTATTCAGGTTCTCTCCACAGCCCGATACACAGGTCAGTATATCCTCCTGCAAAAAATTGCTGTCCTGATACTCATCTATCAATATTTCTTTATATTTTCGTGATATGGCTTTCCCTATAGCGGAAGGTACTGCAACCCCGGATTCATCATAACCGTCACATACGATATTCAGTGCAAATTCTTCTATATCATGAAATTCATATACATTTTTCGCCCTTTTCACCTGATTAAGCCTGTCTCTGTATTTTTTTGTAAGGTCTATCAGTGCAAGCAGCGGTCTGCCCATAAGCCTTGTTTCTTTCAACATTATGTCAACTGACTTGATGTCTGAAACCGTTTTACCTACCAGCTCCTTATATTTTTTCCGCATATTTTTAACAAATGTTGCAAGTGCTTCATCACAACTGTCTTTTTTATTTCTTCCTATATTTCCAAAACCGTTATAGTTTTTCTTAATATATTCCAGCGAGCCTTGTTCTCTCATCAGGATAAGCATGTCAATATCATCGCATATCGCATTCCTGTAACCGGCAGGACCATTTTCCATATCGCAAACAGACAGACACTTCTGCGCCATAAGAAAGGCAGAATCTAAAGCCTGTCTCACACTCTTTTCGTAATGCTGAAACCATCCAAGTGCAGTCAGTTCCTCTTCGGTTTCCACAAGCAATGCATTTCTTGCATTGTTAAGCCACTGCTTCGGTCTTGAAAAGCTTGAAGATACTTTATAAAGCTTATCAACCATTTCCGTAAGTATCCGGTCAGACTCTTTTTTGGAAAATGATTCCACTAACTGTATAAATCCGGGCTCTGCCTCTTGATAGCATTCCTCCATAACCGCATCCATGACATCCGCTTTGATAAGCTCCATTTCCGGTCCGTCTGCAATATCAAAATTTGAATCAATATCTACTACATTAAAGTTATCCTTAACAACGCCTAAACAAAAGCTGTCAATCGTCGTTATCTCTGCGCGGGAAAGAAGCGCCAACTGCTTTACAAGATGTTCATGATACGGCATTTCCTCCGCCTTTTTTGCAAGAACATCTGCAATCTTTTCTTTCATCTGGGCAGCAGCCGCATTCGTAAAGGTCACTACCAAAAGCTCATCGATATCGATACCCTCTGCGATTTTATTTCCCTGAGAATCTATGCCCAATACCATTTCTATGATTCTTTCTACCAGAACTGCGGTTTTACCTGAGCCTGCGGCAGCAGCTACAAGAAGATTCCCTGTTCTGGAATCTATAACACTATTCTGTTCCTCTGTCCATTTCATCCTCTGCAGCATCCTCCTCATAGAACTTCTCAGTTACTTTTTTATCCAGCAAACGATAACTGTTTCCACCACACTTTGTATCAAACCTGCATATCTTTTTAAACGCACAATAATCGCAGCCCGTTTCATTTCCATCCTTTATCGGATTGATATCCGTACAGCCTGCGGCTATCCGCTGTCCCAGTTGAAACATATTTTCTCTTGTACGAGAAAGAAGCTTCCTGAGCTGTTCTTCCTTCAGAATATTATGATTCGACTTAGGCTCACCCTGTTTATCAAGCTTTATTGGAAGCGCCGTCGTGAGGGTTCTGTCCATTTTCAATAGCACTTCTTTATCAGAATTTACAAAACCTTTTAACCTTGCCGCTTCCATTTTCTTATCTGAAACTCCGCTCTCACATATAAAACCTGTTGCATTCTCATCTATATCAAGCGACTGCATTTCCACAATAGGGTCATCGAAGCTATAATAAAGAAGCCCCGCCAGCCGCACATCCTTGTCGGGATATATCTTCTTTTCAAGCTCATACGCAATACCCGAATATGCCAGGAGCTGTAACTGTAAGCCTGACAAAATCCTATCCAGCTTAAGCTCTCTCGAGGACGATTTGTAATCGATTATTTTGATATAAACGGAACCGTCCTCTTCACATGTATCGACTCTGTCTATCTTACCATTCAATACCATCCGCATATCATTCGCCAAATCAAACGTATAATCGCAGAGTTCATCCCGCTCCGAATCAAATACCTTCTCTATCATTCCCGGCTTCATATCCCCATAGCTGATATGGCTCTGGAGCATTTCTACAGAACGTTGTGCCATATTTTCAACAAGCCTTAACATATACTGATTTCTCGCATAATCCGCAAAAAAGCTGCCCCCATATTCCCTTGCAGCCTCTGCTACCGCATTTGAAACCATCTGTCTCCTGGTTTCGTCCATAAGTCCGTTCCAGTCATTTCCCATCGTATTTCTGACAGTCTTAAATACACGCTCCATAACCTGATGCAGTATCGAGCCAACCTGTCTCATATCAATATGATATTGATCACGTTCCTTCAGTCCCAATCCATATTTTAGAAAATATGCAAAGCTGCAGTTTGCAAAAGTCTCAAGTCTTGAAACGGACTGTATCAGCTCATTTCCATATAATAATCCAACTGTTTCCTTAGACAGATTCATAGCCTGATTCCGATAATTCTTTCCTGAAAATATGCATTTCAGCTCTTTTCCATATCCGTTTTCATCAAGTAGTTTACATAACTTGTCAGAAATCGATTGTATTCCATCGTTTCGTGTACATCTTACAATATATCTGAGGATGGCATTATCCGTATACAGTCCTTCATTTTCCATACTGTACTCCTGTACCTTAAGCTCAGGAAAGATATTCATAATACGGCTAAGCAGATATGACGGTCTGGTCTCTTTTTCATCCTGTCCCAGTCTTCTGTATGAAATATACAGCTTGTCGGATGGCTTTGTAATATTCATGTACAGATAAAACTGCTCTATATATGCATTTACCTTATCCGATGGAGCAAGGACAAGTCCGTGCTGTTCTAATGTCTTTCTGTCCCCATCGGTAAGAATTTTTCCTTTTTTTGCCGCCTTCGGTATAATCCCTTCATTTGCCCCTGCAAGAAACAAAACCTTGATATGGTTAAGTCTTGAACGTGTTATATCACCTACCAATACACGGTCAACCGTAGGAGGAACGATACCAATTTCTATATCCGAAAGTCCGGTATCTACAATATCGCCAAACTCCTTTACGCTCATTTTTTCGTCAGAAAGAAGCTGTACAATTTTGTCAAATAGCATAACGACCTTATCCATGATCTGACTATATGCATCTCCTTCATCATATCTTCCCTGACGATAGAACTCACCGCTCTTATTTGCCAATTTCCCATGAATATCTATCTTTACAAGAAAACAGTAAACAGCCTCAACATAATCACGTACCGTACTTTTTTTACTTCTGAAAACAGGTGTTATGTCAACCAACAAATCCATAAATTGCTTTCTGATTTCTTCTATACTTCTTACAGCATTTTTCTCGTAATATTCCGGCACCTCTCTGCTCCATGACGAATATCCTCTCAATCCTCTCTGTATCGCATAATTCTCAAGATATTCAATGTCATCCGTAGGAATGTCGGTCATTCCTGTTTTTAAAAATCTGAATACACTGTCGTATGAAAATCCTGCAGCATACATATCAAGAAGGCTTCGGATGGTCTCGGAACAAGGATTGGATTTCATCAGAACATTTGCATCTATAAATACAGGAATATGATACTCTTCCATAACCTGATTATAATAACGTGCCGATTCCGTAAGGTCTCCCGCCACAATCGCAATATCCTTATAGCGGTAGCCCTTATCGAGCAGTCTGCGTATATTTTCCGCAATACAATATACTTCCTCACGTGTATTATCACAGGCAGTTATTTCTATGTTATGTAAACTGCTATGATATTTTCTATATGGAAATCTGAATAATTGTTTTTCCAAAAAAGCAAGTTCCGCATTATTTTCAAATCTGCGTGAAATCTTATCCTCCATTATGATATTCGGCAAAATATCGACATGCTCTTCCGTTGCTATTTTGGTAATCATTTTAATTGCAGTTTTTGTCATATAAAACAGCTCATGCTCTTTTATATTTGTAATGGATATATCTCTTGAATCAATCGTAAACGAGAATACAAGTCCTTTTGTATTCTTCATCATTTCGCGTAAAAGCATCATCTGGACCGGTGTAAATCCTGTAAATCCATCAAAATAAAAACAGCTCTTTTTCATAATATCGGATTGTTTAACAAGACTTGTAAGAAGCTCGGTCATTTGTTCCGCAACGATATACCCATTTGATGTATAGCGCTCAAATTCTTCGTAAATAAGCTGAATATCTTTCAGTTTACTATAGGTTACACTTTCCGTCTCTTCTGTCATATCCTCCATAACAGATTCTATATCCAATCTTTTTACTGCATATTGAAAAAGCTCTGACATCATGGATTTCATCTCGTCCACAAAGCCCAGCTTGTCCATGTAGCTTCCATATACAGAAAGTGTTTCTCTCTGATCCCATAGAATTTTCCTGATTAGCATACTCTTTCCAAAATCCTGAAGTACGTCTCCGGGATTTACCGACAGCTCGTCGAATATCCTATAGGCAAGTCTGTTAAAGCCAATGGCATCTATATTCATGGTTCCGCCATTCGGATGCATTGTCACAATATCTCTCTGGGCTTCCATGGTGTACTGCTCCGGAACAATAAGGTAATACATACACTCCGGATGAGCCATTGACTCCGAAATTATTTTATTTAATATCTCTGTCGATTTTCCCGACCCTGACGAGCCAAGCAAAAACTGTATAGACATTACGTCCTCCATTATTTGTAAAGCTTATTTTATTTTAGTGACATATATCCGCCGGCTGTTGAATAAATTATATTAATATTATACAACGCTTCAGGAGATTATCAAAATGGCATCTACAAAGCTTATAGTCTTAAAATCAAAAGAAATCATTTATACACTTATCTTCCTTGCCCTTGTAGCCGTTCTTGTCATTATTTTAATGATTATGTTTAAAGGTGACAAAAAAGGAAAAGACGAAGAAAAAATGAATCCTGTAAGTGATGAAGTTACTACAGGCTATGTACCGGGTACATATGACTCCTCCATTACACTTGGGGAATCGACCCTATCGGTTATGGTTACGGTAGACAGCGAATCCATAACAGATGTCTCATTTAAGCAGCTTGATGAAAGCGTTATGGCTATGTATCCTCTGCTTGAAAGCTCCATGGAGGACATCAATACACAGCTTCAGTATGTATCTTCCATCGACAATCTTACATACAGCAGTGACAACAAATATACTGCTACACTCATCATAAATGCCATACGGGATGCACTATCGAAGGCTGTGATACAATAGCAGGCTTACATAACATCAATATTACTAGGGTACATCTGTAAATGTACCCTAATAATATTGATGTTATTTTATAGCCGTGACTATATAGGCAAATAGCATTATTGATTCTTTTCCACGATGTCATCTTTATCCTTGTAAATGCTGTGGGCAGGAACGTATCCTCTTACCCTTGAAAGTGGATATATATTGCTGTCAACCCCTACTACTGTTCCCGGATTTAATACACTGTTACAGCCCACCTCTACATGGTCACCCAGCATCGCACCAAATTTCTTCATTCCTGTTTCTATATCAAAACCGTTTCCTTTTACATGAACAAGTGTCTTATCTGATTTTACATTTGAAGTGATACTGCCTGCTCCCATATGGGATTTATAACCGAGGATGGAATCACCTACATAGTTATAATGCGGCACCTGTACGTTATTGAATATAATAACATTCTTAAGCTCTGTGGAATTACCTACTACACAATTTGCACCTACAAGTGCATTCCCTCTGATAAATGCACACTGTCTTACCTCTGTACCGGCTCCGATAATACATGGCCCTGCAATATACGCTGAGTCGAATACCTTTGCGGTCCTGTGAATCCATATATCTTCGCCACGCTTCTCATATTCATCAGAACCAAGTGTAGCGCCAAGCTCAAGAATAAAATTCTTGATAAGCGGAAGTGCCTCCCATGGATATGTAAGTCCTTCAAGCAACGGCTTCGCATCCGTCTCATCAAGATTATATAATGCCTCTATTGTTACTTCCTTCTGAATGTTACTCATAATATGCTCTCCTTTATATGTTTTATAATGTTCAAACCAGTCACTAGGTATCTGCTATTTCTATATATTGTTTGAAGAATATTAAAATACGTTGGTACTTAACAAGGAACGAGTTTAGTACCACTACGTATTTTACAAAGCGCAAGCGGTTCGTAAAACAATATATGAAAATAGCAGATACCGAACGACTACTACTATTTCCCCTTTTTATAGTATGCCTTCGTTTTATCAAATATATATGTTATATGATTCTGATTGCTGATTCCCTTTACCATATTGGTATACTTTGTAACAAAATTTGTCATCTTGTCCGTATATTCCTCTTTTGATATGGTTCCGTTTGCCACGCCCTCAAGACCTTTCTCCCAGCTTGCCGTAAGGTCAGCACGTAACAGTCCGTTAATTGAGTAATACACAATATCGTATATGATTTCACCCAAAAAGGTCGGTGTAACAATCTGCGTTTTCTTATTTAAGGATATATATTTATTGTTTACAAGCTTCGTGATAATCCCGTCTCGCGTAGCACTTGTCCCGATACCTGCACCCTTTATCTGGGCACGAAGCTCCTCATCCTCTATAAACTGTCCTGCATTTTCCATTGTCAGAATAAGCGAACCTGAATTATACCGTTTTGGAGGTGTTGTCTCACCCTCCTTAATATCAATACCGCTGATATCCAGTATATTCCCTTTCTTAATCTTACTGATGTATGCTATCAATTCCGCCGAATACTTTTCTTCATCCTTCTTCTTGCCAAAGCTGTTATTTGCCACCTTCTGATACCCCTCGGCAAGCAGATATTTAAAGTTTGCAAAGAGCTTCTCACCCTTCATGGCAAGCGTCATGGCTGTCTTTTGATATTCGGCAGCAGGATAAAAGATACTAAGAAATCTCCTGCAAATAATCTCGTATACCTTTGCCGCTATTTCAGACAAACCGCCTAATGCACCAAAGCCCTGACCCGTCGGTATAATGGCATAGTGGTCTGTTATCTGTTTATCATTTACATACTTGGTTTTCGCTATACTTTTATAAGTACCTGATGCAAGCACCTCATCTGCAAAGCCTGCCAGCTTGCCGTATTTTTTTAGTCCGCTTATATTCTTGTAAATTTCCTTGGCAACTGCTGTAGAAAGAACCCTCGCATCCGTTCTGGGATATGTAACAAGCTTCTTTTCATACAACTCCTGAACGATTTTAAGCGTATCGGATGGACTTATCTTAAATAGTGACGAGCAATCGTTCTGAAGCTCTGCAAGATTATACAGCATAGGCGGGGCTTTTTTCTCCTTCTTACGCTCTATGGCAAATACCTCTGCTTTTTTATCACCATCCGATAAAAATGCTGCCAGTTCTTCGGCATCCTTTTTCTCTTTAAATCCGTTTTCCTTATAAAGTAACGGTGAATTGAAATATTTACTGCCATCTGCCGCCTTCCATTCGGCATCAAAGGTATTTCCCTCTGCACCGACGGAGGCTACGACTCTATAAAATGGTGTCTTTACAAACTCCCTTATCTCCCGCTCTCTCTTTACAATAATCCCTAATACGCAGGTCATAACACGACCAACGGCTATCACGCATTTGTCCAGATTCAGATATCCACGCACAACATAGCTGTACTTAAGAGACAATGCTCTTGAGAAATTAATTCCCATAAGATAATCCTCCTGGGCTCTAAGGTATGCAGCATCACTTAATGAATCATATTCTTCAAGCGGTTTTGCCTCCCTGATACCACGAAGAATCTCCTCTTCCGTCTGGGAATCAATCCAGACACGCTTCTTTTCCTTGCCTGATACCTGTGCCATTTTATCCACGAGCCTGTATATATATTCTCCTTCACGCCCCGAATCGGTGCAGACATAGATACAGCCTACATCCTGCCTGTTCAAAAGTCCTGCTACTATCTTATATTGCTTTTCTACCCCCGGAATAACCTCATACCTATATTCATTCGGAATAAAAGGTATCGTTGCCAAATCCCATTTCTTCAGCTTCTCATCATATGCATCAGGATAGCTCATTGTAATCAAATGACCTACGCACCATGTTACAATGGAATCTTCAGATTCCAGATATCCTGCACCTGCATTTCCCTTTACGCCCAGCACATCTGCAAATTGTCTGGCAACGCTGGGTTTCTCTGCTATGTATAAATTCTTCAAATAAGTACCTCACTTTATATTATGTCAACCATGCAGCATATACCCTTTTACACGACACGATTCCGTATGCTTCATTGCCTTCGCGGACATTATAGCACACATTTTCAAATCATTAAAGCATCGACGAAAGAAAAGCACCCTGCCTCTACTGATGTAAAGACAGGATGCCTTGTTTTACTTAGGATTGATATATTTTTACTGCTCAAATAAGAGCTGCTCGTATGTTGGGAATGGCCAAGCTCCCTTTGGAAGAAGTGTCTCAAGCTCATCAGCAGGCTTTCTTACCGCATCAAATGCGGCAAATACAACATCATGATAATATTTAGCCCATTTCTGTACGTCATCCTCACAATCAGCAGCCTTTGCTACCAGCTCTTCAAGAGTAACCGTAGCCTTCTTAAGCTCTGAAAGCTTCTCTGAAATTGTATTCAGAAGCGATACCTGAACGGTTGGTTCAATACCAAGTGCCTTTATCTCTGATGCACCCTTTGCCAGCTCAGCCTGATATGACATAACTGCAGGAATAATCTCCTCATTTGACATCTCTATCATCGTAAGTGCTTCGATATTGAGCTTCTTACCGTAGTTCTCAAGCATTACATCAGCTCTTGCCTGAAGCTCTGCCCGATTCATAACACCAAGTCCCTCAAAGATTTCAACATTTTTATCGGTTGCAAGATATGGAACGGCATCAACCATACACTTGATATTTGGAAGGCCACGTCTTGCGGCTTCCTCAACCCATTCCTGTGAGTAACCGTTTCCATTGAAGATAACTCTCTGATGCTTTGTAAGTAAATCTCTTACCATCGTCTTAACTGCTGCCTCGAAGTCCTCTGCACCCTCAAGCTCTGCTGTCATCTTCTTAAGCTGGTCAGCCACAATCGTATTCAATACCATCATCGGGAATGCAATCGACTGTGTTGAACCAACCATTCTGAACTCGAATTTATTTCCGGTAAATGCAAATGGTGATGTTCTGTTTCTATCTGTAGCATCCATTGTAAATGTAGGCAGCGTGCTTGCACCTGATACATATTTCTTACCCTTCAGGGATGAAGTTGCCTCACCCTTTTCGATAATCTGATTCACAATATCCTCAAGCTGCTCACCCAAATAAGCTGAAATAATAGCAGGAGGTGCTTCATTCGCTCCAAGTCTGTGGTCATTTCCTGCGGAAGAAGCAGAAAGTCTGAGAAGTTCTGCATTGCTGTCAACCGCCGCAAGAACTGCTGCAAGGAAGAACTGGAACTGAAGGTTTTTCTCAGGCTCCTTGCCCGGGTCAATCAGATTCTCACCGTCATCTGTTGAAATAGACCAGTTATTATGCTTACCGGAACCATTGACACCTGCAAATGGCTTCTCATAAAGCAGGCACTCAAGATTATGCTTTGCAGCAACCTTCTTCATGGTTGCCATAACAAGATGATTCTGGTCGGTTGCAACATTTGTTGTTGAGAAAATAGGTGCCAGCTCGTGCTGTGCAGGAGCAACCTCATTATGCTGTGTTTTTGCAAGAATACCGAACTTCCACAATTCCTCATTCAGCTCTGTCATGTATTCTGCAATTTTATCTTTAATTGCACCGAAATACTGGTCATCAAGCTCCTGACCCTTCGGAGGCATAGAACCAAATAGTGTACGTCCACACATCTTAAGGTCCGTTCTCTGTGCAAATTTATCCTTGTCAATCAGGAAGTATTCCTGCTCAGGGCCAACCGAAGCCGTTACCTTTGTTGCTGTTGTATTTCCAAAAAGCTTTAATGCCTTTAATGCCTCTTTGTTAATGGCATCCATCGAGCGAAGAAGCGGTGTCTTGTAGTCCAATGATTCGCCGGTATATGAAGTAAATGCTGCCGGTATACATAAGATACATGTTCCCTCTGCCGTATTTTTTACAAATGCAGGTGAGGTACAATCCCAAGCTGTATAACCTCTTGCTGAACAGGTCTCACGAAGACCACCGGATGGGAATGATGACGCATCAGGCTCAGCCTTGATCAGCTCCTTACCTGTGAACTGGAGAATAACACCTCCATCACCAACTGTACTGACAAATGAATCATGCTTCTCTGCTGTCGTCTCCGTAAGTGGCTGGAACCAATGTGTATAATGTGTAGCACCAAGCTCCATAGCCCATTCTTTCATAGCTGCTGCAACGGAATCAGCAATTGATGTATCAAGCGGCGCTCCCCTATCAATCGTAGCTCTTAAAGACTTATAAACTGCCTTAGGGAGACGTTCTCTCATATCCTGATCTGAAAATACATGTGAGCCAAATACGGCTGAAATTTTGTTCATCATAAGCTTATACTTCCTTTCATGTATAAATTTTACAATTAATGTGAGCTGTATATGTATTTCAAAACGCCTCTCTATAGAATATTTTTCATTCCATGTACATGACGTTTCCTAATAAAACAATAAAGAAAAGGCGCTCTCGTACACGAGAACGCCTTTGTTCGCTTCACATTATTTATTCGTTAGGTATAATACTCCCTTTGATTTAAAAAATCAACCCCAAAATTAAAATTTATTTCATTTTTATAATAAAACTATATTTGGAAATCACAATATAGTCATTTTTCACTATTTTCATTAGCGCGCTAACATAAAACGATTACCTGCCTCGGCGTAGTCTGAGGCGGAATACTTCTGGTTGTGTTGGTGTAATACACCAATAAGCTCTTATTTCCAAGATTACATGTCACATTTTGTCCATTTGCCGTTTTTATAACCGTACTTCCTGCAATATTTAACTGCAACGAATTATCTGTTGCCCGCAAATTTTCATCAAAGAAATTCAGCATTATCTGCTCATTCCGACCAAGCACTGTAATAATCTGCGCCTGATATTGCGGCGGAAAAATTAATGGTACCGGAAGATTGTTATTATAAAAGGCTGCTACCGTCATGCCAACTCTAAGCTGCCTGCTGCCAATTACCAGCGTATTCGGGTTCACGACAAAATTCACGATTCCATTGCCGGTACGCAGAGATATCATCTGTCCGCAGCAGTCATTTCCCCTTGAAATATTTATAATTGTGCCTACTACCGGTACAAAATTTGTATAATCCATAAAAAACCTCTTTTTCTTTATGCTATGTTTGTACCAGAGAAATGGTGACTGCTTTGAACGAAAACCGCACCCTACCATTTTTTCTTGTTATCTTCTTCAATACTGCTAAGCACTCTGGCTTTAAAACTTCTGCCAATCCTCAATATCCCTCCGTTTTCCATAACAAGCTCTGTATGATTATAGCATTTGATATATTTTTTATTTATAATTGTGCTGGCATTACATCGTATAAAATATTTTGGAAGCAACATTTCTAATTCTATAAGCGGCTTATACTCCATAAATATACCACGTATCGTATAAAATTTTGTGATTCTGTTTTCTTTTCTTATCATAAATATATCCAGGCAATCCAAAACCGTAATTTTCCTGCTGTACGTTACTTTGATATATGCGTTTTCTCTCTCCTTCTTCGTCTCATTCATATCATAATTTTCCTTTATCATTGGCAAACAATTCTCCTTTTATAAAACACCTTGATATGATTTTAGTATAATTTTCAGTTTTTAGCAATATTATTGTTATTTTATACAAATACTAACACCATTACTTTCTGTTTCTTTGCCCTATTTTATTAGAAAATATTTAAAAAGCAAAGGGATAATGTTATGAAACTAAATTATAAAACCATAGGAATACGCATAAAAATGCACAGAAAAATGAAAAACGTCACTCAAGAACAAATGGCTGAAGCCCTCAATCTGTCTGTCGGCTTTATCAGCCAGCTTGAACGGGGTATCTGTAAAGTCAGTCTCGATACGCTGGCAAATATAATTGAATATTTAGATTGTTCATTTACGGATATATTAGAGGACAGCTATCAGAAAAGCGATGGCTATCAGCAGGAACAATTCAATTCATTATATGTCTCCCTGCCCCCTGATGACCAGCGTATCATGTATAATATTATGGAAGTATATGTCAAAAGCAAACAGTAACTAAATAGAAAAGTCCCGGCATTCGCCGGGACTCTCTCTTTTCCTATTTACTAACCTTCCTAAAATTCTTCTTACCTCGTCTTACCACGATTCCTTCTCCGTCAAACTTCTCCTCAGGAATTGTAACAGCTATATCCGTTACTTTCTCGCCGTCTACGGCAACACCGCCCTGCTCTACAGCTCTTCTTCCTTCATTTCTTGAAGTAACAAGACCTGATTTTACAAGAACAGAAACAATGTCAATCGCCCCATCCTTAAAGTCCTCTGTGGCAAGTGTTACTGATGGCATATCTGCTGCGACGCCTTTTGAAAATAACGCTCTTGCACTTTCCTGAGCCTTAGCAGCTTCTTCTTCTCCATGAACAAGCTTTGTCAGCTCATACGCAAGAATTTCCTTTGCCTGATTTAACTGGCTGCCTTCCCAACTATCCATCTTGTCTATTTCCTCAAGCGGAAGGAAGGTCAACATTCTGATACATTTGAGAACATCTGCATCTGCAACATTTCTCCAGTATTGATAGAACTCAAACGGTGATGTCTTGTTAGGGTCAAGCCATACAGCACCCTTCTGTGTCTTACCCATCTTCTTACCCTCTGAGTTCAGAAGAAGTGTAATCGTCATGGCATATGCATCCTTGCCCAGCTTTCTTCTAATCAGCTCAGTACCGCCCAGCATATTGCTCCACTGGTCGTCACCACCAAACTGCATATTACAGCCGTACTTCTGGTATAATGCATAGAAATCATAGCTTTGCATAATCATGTAGTTGAATTCAAGGAAGCTTAAGCCCTTCTCCATACGCTGCTTGTAACACTCTGCACGAAGCATGTTATTGACGGAAAAGCATGCGCCAACCTCACGAAGCAAATCTACATAGTTAAGGTCAAGAAGCCAGTCAGCATTATTAACCATCAACGCTTTTCCATCAGAGAAATCTATAAATCTGCTCATCTGCTTCTTAAAGCACTCTATATTATGCTCAATCGTTTCCTTTGTCATCATCTGTCTCATATCGGTTCTGCCTGACGGATCACCTATCATGCCGGTACCGCCGCCAAGAAGGGCAATAGGCTTATTACCCGCCATCTGAAGTCTCTTCATAAGACATAGTGCCATAAAGTGTCCTACATGAAGGCTGTCTGCTGTTGGATCAAATCCTATATAGAAAACGGCTTTACCGTTATTAATCAATTCTCTTATTTCTTCTTCATCCGTAGTCTGGGCTATAAGACCTCTCGCTACCAACTCCTCGTAAATCTGCATTTTTTCATTCCTCCTACATTCAATCATTCTATACATCCGTCATCCACACAGAAGTGATGACCTGTTTGTACCCAAAATACAATATATTCATGCATAAAACCAGTTCATTATACCATTCCATGTTACTATTTGACAACATTAATCTATTTTTGCACCTGACAAATCTATTTTTGCACCCGAAAATCTATTTTTGCAAGCGGTTCGTAAAACAATAAATACGATATGGCAGTTATCTGCTTCACCTATTCCCTTCACACTCTCTTGAAATGCCCACAATCAATCCGATAAACAGAAATACATACGGCGTCGTTATGGACTGGTTCAGGTTAAATGCCGCCTGTGCACAATATGCACAAATTGCTGCCACAAACGCATACAAAACAGGCTGTTTTCTTCCATATTTCATACCACAGAAAATTGTACTTATAATTGCACCCAGATATGACAGCACGCCGAATATTCCCATAGTCACGAGATACTGCAAATACTCATTATGAGCATTATCATATACTACACCTGTAATCTCCATCATTTCATCATAATAATTAGATACCATAAGTGCCTTTACAGATTCATTTCCAAATCCAAACAGCTTATTACCAAGCGGAAAATCCTTATATAACCGTACAAGTCTGCTCCAAACATAACCTCTGTTCGTTCCCCAATGGTCATTAAACGTAAATATATTCCAGTTCCGGCTAACCCCCACACCAATGACCAATATAACAGCTACTGCCACGATAACTGATGCGATAATCATCTGCACCTTTACCGGAACATTTATCTTTCCATTCGTTTGAGCAAGTTTACATAATACCAATGCAGCCACAAGAACAACCACAATGACAGCTAACGTGCCTATATGCTCTGCCGCCCTGCTCATACCGGATATCTTTTCAAGTCCTCTCCCGCTTATGCGGATGATCCATGCCATCGATATATATCCTGACAGTAGCAACAATAAAGCCTCCAAATAAGCAGCCAGCCTTTTCTTTGCGATAGCCATAAACAGTAACACCACCACTGCAAATCCGCAGCCTGCATAAACACTGTCACTATTTGCCGCAATGAATGTTCCGCCACTGAAAAATACCGTAATTCCATATAATATTTTTTCTGCACTTTTACATTTTAGAAAAGATACCCCCTCAAAAATAAACAGCCCCATGCAAAGTGCCGTTCCGATGCATACAAAGCTGGCAAATGTATTGATATTGCCAAAGGTGGAAATAAACATATCCCTCCGGCTCTTATTGACTCCATCCAGGAACTGAAACGGATTAAAACCTAAATGCTGTAGGATGCCGATAATATATGCAGTTGATGATATTACTGCAAATACAGGCATAATAAATGCCTTCAGCTGATAACCATATGCCAGACAGACATACATAATAAAAGAAAGTATCATAAACTGAAGGCCGCATCTTCTTCCTGTTTCCCCCGTAAATGCACTGTTCTTATCTTCCGCCATAAGCCATGCCATAAATCCGGAAATCAAAAACAATATCATAAAAATATCTACTGCCCTGACAGCCAAAAGCTTCCTGCCGTCTGTAGCAAAGACGTCATCCGTATTCTGTCTGATATGACCGTTATCATAAGACAGCCTGTTCAGATATTTCATCAATACAGCCAATATAAATAATATACTGTAACAAATAACGCCTATTTTAAATAACAGATACTTTGTAACGGTTATATCAAAGTATCTGTTATGCATCAATAGCGGATATACCACAAACATATATATCAAAAATAAAGACGTAATCCACATGATTATCTGGTCTTCGTAATTTATCTTCTGTCTTTTTTTCATTTGCTTTTTGTCTTGTTTATTTTTTGCTGAAGAAGCCATAACAAACTCCCGTTATATTTTTTCAAAGTCTGCTGCCGGATGCTTACATATAGGACAAATAAAATCCTCCGGAAGTTCCTCTCCTACATATTCATAACCACACACCTGGCAACGCCATATGGTTTTACCCTCAGGTGTTTTACCTGTCTTTTCAGGTTTTGGTTTAATATTCGACTGATAATATGCATATGTTGCCGACGGTGTATCGTCAAGAACATCCATATCGGTAACCTGCGCAATAAATAATATATGACTTCCCATATCCACTGTTTCCTGAACATATGCAGATATAAACCCATTCGTTCCTTCCGTAATATAGTAAAGTCCGTTTGCTCCGCGCTTCATCTCCGTAAAGTCTGCAAATTTATCCACAGTTCTTCCCGACTGAAAACCAAATCGCTTAAACAAAGAGAACCCAGCCTTTTCAGACAGAATCGATATGGTAAGTTTTCTTGTATTCTTTATCATATCGCAGGTAAAATTATTTTTATTTACTGCCACACTAATCATCTGCGGCTCGGAAGTCAGCTGTATGGCGGTATTCACAATACAGCCGTTATCCTTATCCCCTTCTCTGGCAGTCAGTACAAACAAACCGTAACTAAGCTTATGCATCGTTTTATTGTTCATTTCATATCCCCTTCATATATGTAATGTTGTGTCTTCATCCAATATACTATTTGTTCATTACCATAACCAGTTTCTGTATAATCTCCTCACGCTCATATGGTTTCATAATAAATTCATCTGCACCATGTACCTTCAATAGATCCCTGTTGTCTGATTCTGCCTGTGATGATGTAATAATAACAGGCAAATTCCCATATTCTTCACTTTCCCTTATCTTGTCAAGCAAATCAAATCCACCCATAACAGGCATATAAATATCCGATATGACAGCAGAAACATCTCCTCTCTGTGACACAATGCATTCCCACGCGACCTGACCATTTGGTGCTTCAACAACCCTGTATTTATCCTGTATAAATTCTTTTATGACAGCCCTGTTAAGCTCCAAATCATCAACAATCAGAATAAGCGGCTTTTGCGCTTCTTCGCCCTCTGACGCCTTTACCCTGGATGCAACATTTGCAAGATATGCATCCATATCATATATCGGATTAAAGCCATCATTCATCAGCTTCTGCTCAAATTCATCCTCCGGAATAGGCTTACAATAATAATAGCCCTGTACAAAATTACAATTCAGCTTTCTGAGGTATTCCAGCTGCTTCTCCGTCTCAACACCTTCGCATATTACAAGTGCATTCATCCATTTTGCCAAATTAATAATTGTACCCAAAATATTATGAGAGTTCGTAAATATCGTGTTGCTCTGAATAAACTTCATATCTATTTTTATAATATCAAATGGTATTTCATTTAATGTGGCAAGTGATGAGTAACCGCTTCCAAAATCATCCATCTCTATTACAAATCCATGCTCCTTCAGTTTCGTTACAGTCTCTACAAGGCGCTCGGCATTTTCCATATAGGCAGTTTCGGTTATTTCTATATGAAGCGACTGCGGCTCTACCCCATAACGCTCTATCATATCCAAAAATATATTTGGCAAATCCTTTCTGTATACATCAATTCTTGATACGTTTACGGACACAGGCAGACATTTTCCAAATATCTTCTTCCATCTGCCAAGCAGATAACAAACCCTTTCCCAAATATAGATATCCAGTTTTGTAATAAACCCATTTTTCTCAAATATCGGTATAAATTCACCCGGAGACATAAATCCAAGAGTCGGATGAATCCAACGCACAAGTGCCTCCGCACCCATTATGGTATTGGTGGCTATATCGTATTTCGGCTGCAAATATACCTTAAACTGGTTCTCATTCAATGAATCATCGGCAATATTTGTAATCATCTGCTCCCTGATTATTTTATTTCGGAAGGATTCATCATAATAAATGATTTTCGTTTCCTTATTTGATTTTGCATTATCAATGGCAAGCAAAACATAATCACACATATCAGACACATTGATATGGATATCATCTATATTATATACTCCAAAGTTTATCTTTATCTTTGCCTTTTTATATCTATCCAGAATGAGTGTCTGGATTGACTCATATTTTTCCGTCAAATCATCACACTTTTTCCTGAAAACAAAGAATTTATCGGCATCACCATGAGCAAGTATACTATCCTGTCCACCAAATTCATCCCTGATGCAACTTGCCAGTATACGAAGACAATTATCGCCTTCTTCCCAGCCATAAGCGCCGTTTATTCTCCTGAAATCTTCTACTTCAATGGCAAGGATCTGGTATCTTATATTATTTTCATCAATTTTTTTCTTTACACGTGTGCAAAAAGCTCTTCTGTTAATCAGACCTGTCAGCAAATCCTTCTCTGCATTCTCGAGATTTGCTATGGTTTCCTTAAGCCCTATAATATTTTCCAGCCTTTTCAATATGATGTTTTTCTTATATGGCAGGACAACAAAATCGTCGGCTCCCATCAGTAATGCTTTTTCCTCACTCTCACTTTCGTTACTGCCGGTCACAACAATAACCGGAATATTTTGATATTCAGATATCGCATTTTTCCGCTTCATAAATTCAAAGCCGTCCATAACAGGCATCACAATATCAAGCATAATAGCAGAAATCTACTGATACCTGTCTTTCAACATCTCAAGAGCCTCCTGACCATTACAGGCTACAACCACATCATATTTCGGTGTAAGTATCTGCATCAATACCAACCTGTTTAGCTGTGTATCATCAACAATTAAAACTTTTCTTTTCATACTATCCCCCTCGTATATTCATTCCCTAGGCATTTACAGCAAAGGTGAAATCAATCTCAGTATGGCATCAATAAATGTCATTCTGGACAAATTTTTTCTGCACCAGTCACTATTAATTTCCTCTGATATGGCAAATGTGTCAAGCATATCCTTTTTTATTTCATATATTGCCTTAGACTTATATATTAGTGTACCACATTCGAAGTGATGATAAAAGCTCCGATTATCCATATTTATGGAACCAACTGAAGCAAGCTTATCATCCACCAGTAAACACTTTGAATGGATAAAACCCGGCGTATACTGATATATCCTGACACCGGCTTCTATAAGCGGTCTGTAGCTTGTCGTAGTCATTCTGAAAATCAGCTTTTTGTCAGGTATTGCAGGCGTAACGATTCGGATATCCACGCCTCTTTTTGCCGACAGCTTCATAGCCAGCATCAGCTCATTTGTAACAATCAGATACGGTGTGAATATATATACATAATCCTTCGCATCATTAATCATCTGTATATATATGCTTTCACCCACAACTTCTTTGGACAGAGGGCCTGTTCTATACGGCTGTACATATCCATCTGAATATCCGGTCATATCTATTTGCGGTCTGTAATTTACATAGCTGCCTTCCACATATCTTACAGAGTTCCACATCTGAAGAAACATTACGGTAAAGCTCCATGCCCCGTCACCGATCAGTCTTACACCTGCATCTTTCCAGACTCCATGAAGCGTTACCTTATTAATATATTCATCTGCCAGATTAAAGCCACCTGTATATGCTATCTTTCCATCAATAACAGTTATTTTTCTATGGTCTCTGTTATTAAAAATCGTTGCCAGAAACGGTACTACCTGATTAAATACAATACATTTGATACCGTATGATTCAAGCTCTCTCCAATAATATTTACTTACATTAAAAATAGAACCAATATCATCATACATCAATCTGACATCCAGTCCCTCTGCCGCCTTCTGTTTCAGAATGTCAAGTACGGATTCCCACATCTCCCCGTGGTTAATAATAAAGTATTCCATGAAAATATAATTTTCTGCCGCCCTTAAATCCGCCAGCATATCAGGCCATGCATCATCACCCATAGCATAATATTTTACTGCGGTATTTTTATAAACAGGCGTTTTTCCATACTTTTCCACATATTTAAACAGTCTGTATGCATCCTCTTCGGCAAGCTCATTTGCATCACATTTATTCTGTCCATAAATGTCCTCATAATTTTCCTGCTGCCTTACCTTCAGCATATTCCTCTTAAGCCGCTTTGGAACAAGCACATGCCCATACAACACATACATCAGTCCACCCAGAATAGGAAATACCAATATCGGAACTATCCATGCCAGTTTCACGTCAGGATTCGTATCCTTGGTAATCAGATATATAACGACAATAAAGCTGAGTACTGATAACGCCGCAGATACATAAAGATAATAGTACCCTAAGCCTATTATCCCTATAATCATTACTGAAAGCTGTAGTGCAACCAACAGACAGGTCATAACCATTCTACTGAAAATTCTGTTTAATAATCTCTTCATTAATTTTACCTGTGTGTTCCCATCTGTTCATACGAACTCTTTTCTATTCTATGGAAATAACCTCATAGTCCTGCTCTTCCACAGCATTCCTCAATACGTCATCAGAAATATCCGCCTTTAGTGTAACAACTGCCGTACCTTCTTTATGATTTACAACAGCATCCTCTACCTGCGGAAGCTGGAGCAGGCATTTTTTCACCCTATTCTCACAATGCTCACACATCATTCCATTTATTTTCATTGTTTTTGTCATAGCTTTATCCTCCATCATAAATTCTCTTCTTTGAGTATTTTTTTCTACTTCTATGGTACGGTTCTTCCTCTTACCATTTTCTACCTTTTTATTCCTCTTATTTTGTTTTATCCTATATTTCTTATTATTATCATATATGTGAACGAAATTCAAGCGTAATGCGTTCGTTACAACACAAAAACTTGACAGACTCATTGCAAATGCTCCGAACATCGGATTAAGCGTAAGTCCGAAAATCGGATACCAGCAGCCTGCCGCCAATGGTATACCGATAATATTATAGATAAATGCCCAGAATAAATTTCCTTTTATATTTGACAACGTAGCCATACTAAGCCTTATGGCAGCAGGAACATCGCAAAGCTCATTTTTCATCAGAACAACATCTGCTGCATCGATAGCTACATCCGTACCTGCACCTATGGCAATGCCGATATCAGCTCTTGTAAGCGCCGGAGCATCATTGATACCATCTCCCACCATAATTACCCTGCCTGATTTTTGCAATTCTTTTATAACCGCTTCTTTTCCGTCAGGAAGTACATCCGCTATAACCTTATCAACACCGGTTTCCGCTCCTATGGCATTTGCGGTTCTTTCATTGTCACCGGTTAACATAACTACCGTATAACCCATATCCTTCAGCTCTTTAACAGCCTTCCTACTGTCTTCCTTAACGGTATCGGCAACCGCTATAATTCCCAGAAGCTTCATGTCCCCTGCTTCATTCTCCATTGCAAAATAGAGTGGTGTTTTACCCTCTGCGGACATTTTATCAGCATTTTCAGTCATTTTTCTTCCTGCTGTGTCCTTATCGAAAGCTGCTACATACTGGTTTACATAATTCCGATTTCCACCGATTATTTTTCTTCCCTCTATTTTTCCTGTTAGTCCGTTTCCCGGTACAGCAGAAAAATCTGTTACAGACAATATTTCCAAATCCAGTTCACTGCCCTTTTTCATAACAGCCTTTGCCAACGGATGTTCACTCATACTTTCCAATGAATATGCATACCTGATAAATATATCCTCTGCTACTTCGGATGCACATAGGATATCCGTTACAACAGGTGCTCCGTTTGTTATGGTTCCTGTTTTGTCCATCACAATGATATCTGTTTTTCCAGTTTGCTCAAGAGCAGTAGCATTCTTATATAATATACCGTTTTTTGCTCCTTTTCCACTCCCAACCATAATTGCTACCGGTGTTGCAAGTCCCAAAGCACACGGACAACTGATTACAAGAACTGCAATTCCTCTTGCCAATACAAATCCGATACTTTTCCCTGCAAGCATCCATACAATTACCGTTATCAGTGCTATAACCAGTACGGAAGGAACAAAAATTCCCGATACCCTGTCAGCAATTTTCGCAATAGGTGCTTTCGATGCAGCAGCATCACTTACCATATTGATGATTTTTGCAAGAGCCGTATCCTGCCCTACCCGCACAGCCTCGCATTTAATATAGCCTGACTGATTTATGGTTGCAGCAGATACCATATCACCTACATTCTTATCTACAGGTATACTTTCTCCGGAAAGGGCAGACTCATTTACCGCACTGTATCCTTCCGTAACCCGTCCATCTACAGGTATACTTTCTCCCGGTCTTACTACAAATATGTCACCAACCATTACCTGTTCTATATCTACCTCATGTTCGATACCGTCTCTGACAACTACCGCCCTCTTAGGTGCAAGTTCCATCAGGCTTTTTAAAGCGTTTGTAGTCTTTCCTTTTGAAAATGTCTCCAGGGTCTTACCTACCGTAATCAGCGCAAGAATCATGGCTGCTGATTCAAAATATAAATCATGCATAAGCTCCATGCTTCTTGCATTATCACCATTTTGCACGGCAAAGGTCATGGCAAACAGCACATACATACTATATACAAATGATGCTCCTGCTCCCATTGCAACGAGCGTATCCATATTGGGAGAACCGTGTATGGCGCTTTTAAACCCGTTTATAAAAAACTTCTGATTGATTATCATGATTGCAACAGTAACTATCATCTGAATAAGTCCTAATGCAACATAATTATCCGCCATAAAAGACGGCAATGGAAATCCCCACATCGTGTGTCCCATTGACAGATACATAAGGGGAACAAGTAATGCCACTGACCATATCAGTCTCTGTTTCATGCCCTTTAACGCACTGCTTCCGTTCAAATTACCGCCTTCAACCGTTTTCTTTTCTGACCTTTCTTCATAAAGGCTTGCCCCATATCCTGCTTTTTCTACTGCAGATATAATATCCTCCGATGACACCTGTCCTTCCACCGTCATGGAATTTGTCAGAAGGCTTACGGTACAGCTATTGATTCCGTCTAGTTTTTTTACAGCCTTTTCCACCGCTCCTACACAAGCACTACAGCTCATACCTGTTATATTATATTTTGTCATGTCTTATCACTTCCTTTTCGTTTATTGAAGCAGCTTATTTACCAAGTCAGCAAGCTCTTCAGCAGAATTGTCCTTTCCTGTCTGTATATCATTTTTTACACAAGTTTTTATATGTTCACTCAGGAGTATTCTGTTAAAACTGTTTAAAGCTGCTGCGATGGCTGACACCTGCGTAATGATATCCACACAATATGCATCCTTCTCCAGCATGCCTTTTACTCCTCGTATTTGTCCTTCTATTCTGTTTAATCTGTTTAAAAGTTTCTTATATTCTTCTTCACTACGTTCCTTTTTTCTGTTATTACAACAATTATCATTCATATTTTATCCACCTTCCTTATAACAAATTCATTTTCAAAACGATCGAACAGATACTTTATGTCTGACTTTGCACTCCCATAATATACCCCTAGGGGGTATACTGTCAATATGATAAAAAACAAATCCCTGCCTTTCATCAAAAGCAGGGATTTTATAAATCTCTATATTATACTCACAGAACCTGATATGATACAAATATTTTATAATTCATCATCTAAATCTAAATCAGAATCCAAATTGGAATCATCCTCTATGTCAGAATCATCCTCTATGTCAAAGTCAACATCCGGTTCACCCAAGTCAATATCCTCATCACTTATCATGGAGTCATCATCTGTATCATCTATTGAAAAATCATCATCCATATTCGTATCGTCATCTATATATTCGTCCTCAAAACTATACTCCTCAGCCGGCAATACATCCTTAAGGTCAATCAACTCTCCTGTTACCGCATCAAGCATAATCAGCTGAATCGGATATTCTTCATCCAACTCCCCTTCTGATTCCTCACACTCAGCAAATACCCATACAGGAATATACTTGTATGTCTCTCCGTCAGCAATTCTGTAATATGACAGTCGCACATCATTAAATGTAATACTGCTATAGCTGGTCTTATTCTCTGCATAAAAATCCGAAACAGCAGTTTCTAATGCTTCCAGAATCTTCTCCCATGACATAAGCTCAACATTTTCGTCTTTATCTCCTGTCGGCTTCAGAAAATCATAACAGGATGCTTCCAGTATTCCGTTATCATCTACAGATATCTTATATGTTTCATATGCCGCATCATAGAATACATTGTCATCCCACAGATACTCAAGCATATATGTCGTACCCGTATACGGAGCTACCCCATCAACGGAACGTGAAAATGTTACTACATATCCGTCATTTTCCATTGCAAGGATATTATAGGAACTGTCATCATACTCCCATACCAAATCAGATACCCCGGTATTGACAATATCGTCTATTCCACATTTATGCAGAAAATCCGCTGCCATCTCTACCGCTTCATCAGAAGTCATGCTGCACTTATTTGAAGAATTCTCCATTTCTTCATCATCTGCATATTCACCGTCATAATAATATGCTGCAGATGCACCCTCATATGGTTTATATTTCAGACTTGATGTATCCGGATATAATGAAATATCAAAATAGCTTCCCAAGCCTTCGGATGCATTCATAAAGGAAAGCATAAACTGATTCTTTCCGACGCTTCCGATATATTCATCTCCGCTATAATCGCCTGCACCTTCCCGCTCATCTGCTGCCTCTGTAAGCTGCTGCTTCAGACTATTAATATATTCATTATACCATTCAAGAGATTCTGTATCTCCGCTTTTCGTTGCATCATCAATAAGCCCCTGATATATCTCTATCTCCGCTTCAATGTCTCCCTTATATGGTTTCTCCCAATCATAGAGATATATGCCTGCACTCTTGTCAAAAAATGTCTCGGCAATATTCTTCTTATATTCGTTATCCATATCATTTGCAGTATAGTACACTACTGACATACTGTCTTTATCAGGAACAACGATATCCGAATCTGATATCTGAATGCTTTTAAGACCTGATTTACCTACTGCTAAATCGCCCTCATATGACTCAGGGATTCCAAGCCTTGCCGAAAGACTTCCGCCTTCGGACTTACCTTTTTTTCCGTCCTCATCCATATAGTCAACATTTTTCTTTCCGCAACCGGAAAGTATCGTCGTTGCTATAAGCGCAGATGTAAGAAACAGTGCTGTTGCTCTCTTGCCATTATATTTCTTCATATGGTATTCCTCCATTAACCAGTTCTGCCATGCTAACATTGCGTTTCCCCGCCATGCCACCTCGCTTCGCTCGGTCGCGGGCTATCGCCCTATGCCTTCGCTGTACATGTCGCATGGCGTTACTCCGCCATGCCACCTCGCTCCGCTCGGTCGCGGGCTATCGCCCTATGCCAATAAAAAGATATAAGCCTGACTGCAAGCAGTCGGCTTATATTTTTTAATTGCCGCATGGCTCATTGCCTTCGCGAATATTATATTATAAAAAGTATGTTCAAGCAAGTGTCAGGATAATCTTCACATAATTTTCAAATTTTATTCTCTTGTTATGATAACCTTATCGCCTTCAACCTGTATCTTAACCTTGTTGGTATCGATACCTGCTGCTTCGAGCATATCCTCACTAATCTGAACACGGTGCGCTTTATCCAGCACTGAATATTCCTCATGTGAATCATCTGCGGAGAAGCCTTCGCTCGACATTTCACCCATTTTTTGTCTGTATGCCTCCTTCATAATCTTCTCCGTACTGATCTTTCCGTCAGCGATCATAACAACACGATTAACCTTGTTTGCCAGACTGATATCGTGGGTAACGATGATAATGGTAATCCCCAATTCCTCGTTGAGCTTACGGAATAAATCCTGTATCATATTTGATGTCTTTGAGTCAACCGCACCCGTCGGCTCATCTGCAAGTAATATCTTCGGATTATTCGCAAGCGCTATGGCTATGGCAACTCTCTGCTGTTCACCACCCGACATCTGTCCCGGATATGAATTTATCTTATCTTTCAAACCCACCTTACACAATAAATCATATGCTCTCTGATACTTATCTTCTTTATTATCCTTATCAAAGAACATCGGCACCTGTACATTTTCTATAGCCGTCATATATGGAAGCAGATTTCTGGAATTCTTCTGCCATACAAATCCAACGGTATGCTTTCGATACTCTACAAGCTCCTTATCACTCAGTGCAAATAAATCCTTGCCATCGGCATACAATTTACCTGCTGTAGGTCTCTCCAGTCCGCCTATCATATTCAGCAACGTAGATTTACCACTACCTGATTTACCGATGACAGCCATCAGCTCGCCATGCTTAATCGTCAGTTCAAGTCCCTGAAGAGCCATAACTTCAACTTCATCTGTCTTGTATATCTTAACAAGGCTGTCACATTCTATGATATACTCACTATGTCTTTCATCTTCACCGTCCGACTCCAAATCCTCCGCTTCATCTTCCGAATCATCGTCATATGCCAAATCCTCCGAAATGCTTTCGCCATCTGCTTCATCATCAGACAGGGTATCTTCTTCAAAACCGTTATCTGCCCCTAAAGATTCCGCAGCTACGGCATTTGGAAACGCCGTATCAGGAGCATCGTTATTCGCTTCCGGAATATCCTTTAGCAGCTCATCTATCTGCATCTTATTCATATCAGGCAATAATCTCACCATCCTCTATCTCATATACTACGTCTCCAAGTTCCATAAGATTCGGGTCATGGGTAGTCATTACAATCGTAATTCCTTCCTTACCTACCAGCTCCTTAAACAGCTTCATGACATTCAGTCCTGATGCTGTGTCCAGAGCGCCTGTCGGTTCATCCGCAAATATTACCTTAGGCTTATGTGCCACAGCTCTTGCTATGGCAACCCTCTGCTGCTCACCACCTGACATTTGATTCGGCATATGGTACATTCTGGAAGATAAACCTACCATTTCAAGTACCTCTTTAATTCTTTTATCCCGATTTCCTTCATAATTCGCAAGGCGAAGTCCAAAATCAACATTTTCATATGCATTCATAATCGGAATCAGTGCAACAGACTGAAACACAAAACCGATCTCATATCTTCTAAGCTCTTCCTTCTGTATATCAGACATTTCGCTAAATATCCTGTCATCAATCATGATATCACCCTCAGAAGGTTCATCCAAAGCACTCAGTATATTAAGCAATGTTGTTTTTCCCGAACCGGAACGACCTTTTAATATTGTCAGCTTTGAAGCAGGAACATCAATATTAATTCCCTTTAGTGCATAAAACGGTTCTCCGCTTCCAAGGGTAAAGCATCTTTTTACATTTCTTGCCTGTATCATATTCATATCCATATTTTAATCCTCACCAAGTTTCAGTGCCTGTGTAATATTCATCTTCTTCAAAATAGTTCTTATTACTATGAAGCAGATAATAAACATCAGTAATACAACAATAGTTAACTTAACAATGTCAAGTGGATTGACAGTGATTGATATATCTATACTATGGGCTTCCGGAAGGTAAACAATCGCAACCAGTTTTACAAACAGTACTGTTGATATTGCACCGACTCCATATCCCGCCGCACTGGCCAGAACCGAGCTGAACATCTGCTCATTAATAAGCATCTTATTAATTTCTTTCATACTCATACCCATAGCTCTGTATATACCAAACAGCAACTCTCTCTGTTTAATGGATGTAATCCAGTAAATCAGGAAGCCTACCGTACATAATATAATGGCAATGATAAATGACAGCGAGAACAAACCATTTGTAATAAGAACAAGCGGTGACTCCTGCATCTTTAATACATCCTTATCTATACTGCTGTAAGATATAATATTGATATCCTGTTCATTAAGGTTCTTTAACACATCCTGATAATCCGCATCATCCTGAAGCTTCATCCATACCTGATAAGGGGTCTGACCAAAAGCACCAACTACATATGCATAATTGGCGACAACAAGGTATCGCTCTATTTCCTCAACTTCACCATCTTCATTTTTTTCATATGTATACTGGTTAAAGCCCGGCCATGCATCCACTATGGCACATACTGTTCCACTAGGCGATGCAATCTCCTCCTCTGCCTTGGACGGAATCGGATTATAACGTGCATAGGATATACTGTCACCTACGGACAATTTATATTTTTCTGCAAGATTTGATGAAATAATAACACCATTTGAAACCTGCGCCAAATCATTCAGATAATGATACCAATGCACCTCATTCAATCCACTCTGAAGTTCTGCCGTATTACCAAAATCCTTGGTGTTGATTCCCATAAGTACATTATTTGCAAGCTCTGTACCACCAACCTTAATAGTCGTCTTATCATCATAGATAACTTTTGCAATACTTTCACTCATACCTTCAGTACATTTTGCAAAACGTTCAACATCTTCCTCGTTATAATACCAGCGGGCATTTTTTTCTTTATCAATATAGATACCCATATGCCAGTATTCCTGTAAAATCAAATCAGTACCCATGTTATACTTCAAACGTTCTGTTTTATTCTCGTTAATGGTTCTTGCCATATTGGAATTAAACATACCCATAGCAATCGTCATAACAAGGAATACGGAAATAAAGCCCTGTTTTTTCACCGTTCTTGTTATTTGAAGGAAAGAAGCATATACGGCAGGCGACCATTTCTTTCTTCCTATATAATAAATCAGCTTTATCATATACTTAATCAATCGAAGTATCAAAAGTCCAACCGCAAATATAAACAGCGAAGAATTCAGGAAAATAAGCGGGTCCGGTTTTGAACCTGATAAAATGCTGATGGCAATATCTGACTTCTGCTTATTATAATTGTAAAGCAGATAAATGGATACACCAACCAGTATGATATCGATAAAGAATTTCTCCCAAAACGGCTTTGCATTGACTTTGCCGGTTCTGCTCTTAACCTCTACAATCGAATTCTTGGCATATTTGAATACCGGCAGCGTAACAAATAATACTGATATCAAGGCTGCAATCAGTGAATACACAAGCATACCTGCATCAAATCCATAAAAATGCGTATCCCGAACCGAAAACTTCAAAAACGAACTTGAACTTGCAGCAAGTTTACATAACAAAAATCCTATCGGAATACCAATCAATATTGCTATGATGGACAATATTGACGACTGTCCCAGATAGATACCAAGTATCTGTTTTGTACTTGTACCCCTGCTCTTTAGCATGGCAATCTCGCCATCCTCCATCTCTAAAATCTGGCTTGAAACCATATAGATAAATGCCAGAAGCAATACAAGTATCGGTAATTCAAGTACCCATATAATGATTTTGATAGACCTTGCATCACCTTTATAGTCTATTAATATATCGGAAAAGTTCTGAATAAAATGTCCGTCAGCATTTTGAAACTCATTCAAATAGTACAGCGTATCCATGGCATTTGAATGCGTAAACTGAGCATAATCAAGCATCAGATAATCATTATAGTAAATTGTAAGAGCGCCAAATTTGTCAACAATTTCGTTAAATACATCTTCTGATACAAATATCTTCTTTTCCAAATCATTTACCGTCTTATACCAATAAATGTCATTGTAATTATTCTCTTGGAATACCCCTGCAACCGTACATACAAGTGGATTGCCGGAAGAATCTGTTATATCATCAAATGTCAGCACCTCGCCTACAACAAGATTATAGGAATCAAGATATTGCTGGGATATGATACAAGGATATGTACCTGCTTCCATTACTGCATCCATACCTTCGCCATAGACGATATCGATATGAGACTCCATATCCTCCAGATACGCAATATCCACATATTTTCTATTGCCAAGATTGGACATGGCAAATGTGGCTTCTATAGACATATAGGTCTGCTTCTCGATGATATCAACACCAATATAGCTGTTCCACATTTTTTCATAGGAATCGATCTTACTCCGTACCGCCGTTGTATCAGGATAATCTTCCGTTGCAACGGAGCCTGCTCTTCCCATCATACAGGAAAACTTATTATTATCCTCTATTGCCTCATCAAATTTTGATGACAGCATCATATCCAATGCTCCGTTTTTGAACATCGGATTACATGATGCCACCGCCACAAGAAGTACGATACCTAAAAGGAGACATGCATTAAGCCATTTTTTGTTCAATAATTTATGTCCTAAAAATTTAAACATATCCGTCTCCTTTCTACTCTGCCGTTTCTTTTGCTATAATATCACCGTCATTCAGTCCCGATAATATCGTCTTTTGTGTCTCGTCACCGGAACCTATTGTGATATACTGCTTTACAAGCTGTCCGTCCATAACCTTCCAAACATAATCATATTCACGTCCTGAAGTTTTCTCTACTTCATGATATATCATGTTTGCCGGTATCAAAATTACATTCTCAAGAGATTCCTTTGCATATTTTACGGAATATGCCTTTGGCTGCTCATAGAATTTTTTATCTTCAACCTCGATAAAGTATTTTGTGCCTTCCGTTCCTGAACTTTTTGTTACATGTACCTCACCGTCTTTATCCGTTGATATATATGCCTTTGCTGTATTAGCAGTAGTTCCGATACATTTTCCCTTAAACTTTATACTGTCATCCGTATTATTCACTACTGTCACAGGCTGGTTAAATTGAAGCGAACCGGCTTCACCGCCGCTCTCATCATCGGTTAATGAAAGTGCCATAATAACATTTTCTTCGGAGCCGATGCTTACAATATTCTGACCTTCCTCCAGTTTTACATCGGTAGCAACAGCTACACTCTTTACAAAACCATCCTGTTCGGCATAAACACTTATATTACCACTGCCATCATTATTTTTATTAAGCTTCTCTCTCTGCTTATTTAATGATGCGATATTTGCATTATAATTAACTGTTGCTATCTGTTTATTATAGGAAGCTATCTGTTTCTGGCATGTAAGCTGTTCTGCCATATACAAAGTATTTTCTTCCGCATCGCCCGGTGAAGCAGTCCTGTCAGGAAGCTTACCTGATTTCCAATCGGATATCTGCTTTGAAAGAGACTTTATCTGCTCGTCATATCCGGCAATCATTTCATTATATGAGGAATTTTCCTCAGCAATCTGTATATCAATTTCCTTAACCGCAGCACTTCCGCCTCCGCTATCTATGGAAAATAACAAATCTCCTTTTTTAACCTCCTGACCTTCAACCAAATCAAAGGTATTAAAATATCCCTCACAAGGAGCTGAATACATTACCATATTTCTGTCTTCCATAGAAAACTTTTTGCTTGTCCCGCTCTTTGTAAAATTACCGAGTGTTACTTCATATTCAACATAGCTTGCCGGCATGATGGAATCCGACAAATAGTAAACCAGCTCACCTTCCTTAAGGCCGTCTACTACCTGTGTATAATTGTCATCACTTTCTCCAATCGTTATATCACGTCTTTCTTTATCGTTATTCTCTGTTTTTACATATACAAAAGTCTTGCCGTTTTCTTCATACAAGGAATCATTACCTATGATAAGAACATTGATAATCTCCGAAGTTGTAAAGTAAAGCGACAATGTACTTCCTGCCTTAAGAAGGCTCTTATTACCATCCTTAAGCTTGAATCTTACATCAGGAATGCTGGACATGCTCTGGGCAACTGCCAATTCCTGATTTGTGTAATCATATGTTTCAATTTCATACCGCTTACCGTCGATTACAGTGTACATATTTTTAAATACATCATATGCACCTCTTTTAACCTTCTCGCCTGTAATTTCAATATACGGCTGGTTTATATCCGATATGATTACAACATTTTCTCCGCCTGACACACCGTTTTCTTCCACAATGCTCTTAACATATGTTACATATCCGGAATGATCTGCGGTAAGCGTTCCATCCTCCTGTAACTCACTTTGTTCGTCATAGCTTTTCTGGGTTTTGTTAAGCTGATATTCATACAACATATTGTCATATCTGTTATTTTCTGCTGCAGTAGCCTTCTCCAGTCTATACTCTGCCGCACCGTCTTCATCTCCAACCTCTTCACAGGCTTTAATTTTCCAATCAAGCTCTTTCTGGCTTTCATTAAATATCTTCTGATTCAATTCATGTAATGTCTTTTGCTTTGACAATGTTTCACTTATCTCCTCCATACCGGAGTCAATTTCTTCACTATCTGCCTCAGCAAGCACAGTACCGGCTTCTACATAGTCTCCTACATTTACATAAAGCTTCGATATGGTTACATTGGAATTGTAAAAATAACAATATTCTGTAGGTACAACCGAAGCCGTCTTAATTACCTGCTTTCCGATATCTCCATATGATACAGGTCTGTAAGAAGAATTTGTAACCACCGGCTCTATCAGCTCAGGAATATCCTCCTCCTTCTTCCCGCATCCCACAAGACACATGGACATCACAACAAGCAAAGAAATGTATGATATTATTTTTTTATTATTTATACGTTCAAATAGTCTCAATTCAATGTCACCTGCTCTCCTGCTTTTAGGCCTTCTTTAATGATGATATAATCATCTACCTTATCTCCTACAGTAACCTTTACCGCACTTCTATATCCTTCGTCGTTTACAACATAGACATAATTATTTTCATCTTTACCCTCAAATACAGCATCCTTATCAACATATACAACATTGCTGATTACAGGTTTATTTATCACCATACTAAGTACATCCGACTCCGTTACGCCGGACATATCCGTTGTCGGCTCAAATATCAGATTCTGCATCTCTTTCCCTGTCGCTGCATCTGTATATTTTTCACAGCTTTTAACCTTCATTTCATAAACTGCAATATTTAATTCAGCTTCGTATACATCTCCTACCTTAAATTCAAAGTCATCATCTGTCGTAGCTGTATAATCGGAAGAACCGGAAACAAGCGAAACAAGCGTTTCTCCGGCAGTCGCATATCCATACTGCAAATATTCATTTAAATAGGTTACGGTACCATCACGTTCTGCTATAACCTGATAATCCTTCAGTCGTTCATTTTGTTCTTCGATATACAGATTTGCAAGTTCAATATCATCTCTCAGAGATGCGATATCATCAGAATAATCATTCGAACTGTCTATTGCCATAAGCTTGGTATAATGGTCAATGAGCATCTCATTTTGTGCTTTTTCTTCCTCATAAGAATCAATAGACTCCTGTATTTCTTCTGCCTTAAAGGATATCATGATATCCCCCTTACTGACCTTGTCACCTTTTTTTACATTAATCTTATCTACTTCAAAATCCGACTGGTCAACAGAATAATTTTTCATCTCAAAATCATCCGGTTTCAGTGACAATTCAACAACTGACTCTATATCTCCCTGTTGTACTGTTACCGTATCATATACCATCTTGCTATACGGCTCCAAATTGATACTCGGAGCACTATCCTTTGCGCTGTTCTTACTACAACCACACAAGGATATCATCATTGCTCCTGAAAGTACAAAACAGGCCGCTTTTTTTACCCTTTTATATGTATACATCCTAGCCTCCTTAATGTATTTATATATCTGTATATACTATAAAACCGCTATGCATCATAAATGCATCATAACTAAATACTGTATGTTCGAAAGAACGAACATACTATAGCTATTATTTTTCTACTCTATGCAATTTTAAACGGAATTACTGATTATGTCTAGTCCTTGTATGCACATTAAGTAATTTTAAGAGTTGTTATCCCTTTTCTTAATATTACCTTAATGTTTTGACTTCAATAGGGAAATCACTATGTTTAAAAAGATTTAAAAAAAGTCAAAAAGATGTTGACATTTATTTTATAGAATGCTATTATGTCACTTGTGTTAGCGAGCTGCTAATGCATAAATAGTGTGCGGGAGTGCTGGAATTGGCAGACAGGCTAGACTAAGGATCTAGTGCTGGAAACGGCGTGTGGGTTCAAGTCCCATCTCCCGCACTTAGAAACATAGTAAAATCAAGGCTTTCAGAGTCTTGATTTTATTTTTTAATATGACCTTTAACACGCTTTCATTTTTCTGCCAACAATACATTTTATTTCTGTTATAAATACCCGTATTATAAAAGCACTGTATATTTCTATACAATGCTTGTGTTTAATATTGAAGTAATAACTAATCAATTTCTATCTTTTATTACTTATATTAAGTAATATTGAATCTAATTCTACAAATCTTCCGAATTAAAGGTATTATATCCTTCATAATAATAACTTGCATCAATACCTTTCATATATATTTCCCTGTTATCGATCTGATCTGTTAGTGCATTTCTAAGTAAAACTTTAATTTCCACATCCTTAATAGGGCTTCTCTCCATAGCAAGTAGATAATCTTCTTTATCAACCTTATTCCAATCTACAACCAGCTTTAATTCCTTTTTCAGAATCAAATCAAGCCAGATACGTGTACTTCTTCCATTGCCCTCTCTAAAAGGATGAGCAACATTCATTTCCACATATTTTTCAATAACCTCATCATAAGTTGATTGAGGCATTTTATCAATATGTTTTAGAGCCATTTCTAAATACATTACAGGAGCAAATCTAAAATTACCTTTTGCTATATTTACTGTTCTTACTTTCCCAGCAAAATCATATATCTCATCAAATAAGAACTTATGAATTTTTGCAAGTCCCGAAAATCTTCCAATCTCAGATTCTTCAACAATATTACTTTCATATAATTCAATTGCTTTTATTTTGCTTATTTTTTCTTCTGTCCTTGCAAGTTCTGCGGAATCGTTAATACCTAATTTATTTTCCAGAGCCATAATAAAACCTCCATCAATCAATCCCTTAGTGAATTGCCCTTTACGACACTTTTAATTTATTAGATGTTCACACTATATCTTAATCATATTGGTTAACTTTCTGTCTACATCCTTCATCAGATATTCCTTGTAAGCACTATAATATTCATGTGTAAACTGCGTATACAAAAATTTATTCCAAAGATTACTGCAATATGTACTGTCAAAATCATAATAAGAATCCGTATAAACCACTCCATTGCTGAATCTGGTCACATCCAAAAACGGCTCTTTTCCTGCATAACTGAGATGCATGACAAGATTTCTCTGTTCGCTGCAACACGCAAATGTCTCAAGAAACATCTTCATTTGATCTTTTGTAATTCTTTCTACAAACATTTTATCATCCTCTCTCACTTTTATATTTTCTTTTTTCGGTATTCAGACACCTACTATTCTTCAATCCTTATCAGATAGCTTTTCTCAAAAATCTCCTTCGGCATCAGTCGGTTGCCATACTCCCTGTCTTCCAGCGTACCGGAAAAGCTTTCCTTGTCACATCTTCCATACCAAGGCTCAATACATACAAACGGTGCATTCTTTTTGGCAGGTGACCACAAGCCGAACAAAGGTGCATCGAATTCAACCGTAAGAAAATTCTTTCCATCCGGGTTTACAAGACTGACCTTATGTGCTTGATTTCCTTCTATAATAAGTGCATCCCTGTCAAACATATTCTCCGTAATCCGACATACCCCATTCGTATTCTTCAGCACCAGGTTCTCCTGTTCCACCAAACCGTTTGTGCTAAGCAATGAATATATCAAATCCTGATTGGTGTCAAAAGCAAGACTATAGTCGCTCTGCTTTCCTTCTTCTGTAAGCGGACACATAAATGCAGGATGTCCGCCTATGGAAAAATACATTTCCTTATCATCTTCATTGATAACACGCCAAATTACCTTTATCACATTATCTGAAAGTACATAACCAATATCAAGGCAAAATTTGAATGGGTATTTTTCAAGAGTTTCTTCATTATAACGCAGTCTGAACCACGCCTCCGTTTCTAATACCTTTACAACTTCAAATTCCATATCCCTTGCAAAACCATGCTGTCCCATAAAATAGGACTTTCCCTTATACAAATATTCCTTATTTTTCAAACTGCCTACTACGGGAAATAACACAGGTGCATTTCGTTTCCAGAATCTTTTGTCGCCATTCCACATGTATTCTATTTTAGAACGATTATTGAGAACACTGGACAGCTCTGCCCCAAAGTCATTGATTGTTATTGTCAATTTCTGATTTTCCAATTTTATCTTCTGCATATTGTCCCCCGTCATTCATTGATCCATATTCAATATAAACATATTATAGCATGACTTACATATGTTGAAAATGCATACATGAAAAAAATTGCCGTACATAGTACGACAATTTTCGCTTTAACAATCTTAATTATGAAAGCTGAGCCTTTGCAACGTCAACTAACTTTGTAAAGCCTTCTGCATCACTGATAGCCATCTCTGAAAGCATCTTTCTGTTGATATCTACTCCTGCAAGTTTCAGTCCATGCATTAACTTGCTATATGAAATATCATTCATTCTTGCTGCTGCATTGATACGGGCAATCCATAACTGTCTGAACTGTCTCTTTCTCTGCTTTCTGCCAGCATATGAGCTTGTAAGTGCTCTCATAACTGACTGTTTTGCTACTCTATACTGCTTACTTCTGGCTCCTCTGTAACCCTTTGCAAGCTTTAATACTTTATTATGCTTCTGCTTTGCGTTCATTCCGCCTTTAACTCTTGCCATTCGTCTTTATCCTCCTGATCTATTAGATATAAGGTAATATCTTCTTCATTACCTTTTCATTTGTTGCATCTGTCATCGTAGACTTTCTAAGATTTCTCTTTCTCTTAGTCGTCTTCTTTGTTAAGATATGACTCTTGTAAGCTTTTGCTCTCTTTAAACCGCCGTTAGCTGTTTTCTTAAAACGCTTAGCTGCTGCTTTTTTTGTCTTTAATTTAGCCATTTTATTTATTTCCTCCTTAAATATATGTCATACTATTTAACGCTTTTGTGTTAAAAACATTATCATACTTCTGCCTTCAAATTTCGCAGGCTTATCAATAACTGCTATATCTGAAAGCTGCTCGGCAAATTCATCAAGAATTCCCTTTGTCTGCTCAACGTGAGCAAGCTCTCTTCCACGGAAGCGGAGTGTCACCTTAACCTTATCACCATGATTCAGGAACTTTCTTGCCTGATTTACCTTTGTATTAAGGTCATTTGTGTCGATGTTCGGAGATAATCTTACTTCTTTAATCTCCATGGTCTTCTGTTTCTTCTTGGCTTCCTTTTCCTTACGTGCCATCTCATAACGGTACTTACCATAATCAATAATCTTGCATACCGGCGGCTTTGCCTGCGGAGCAATCTTTACCAAATCAAGCTCTGCTTCCTTTGCCAGCTTTAGTGCATCCTTTGAGGACATAATTCCTAAAACCTGACCGTCCTCGCCAATAAGTCGTACCTCTTTGTCCCTAATCTGTTCGTTAATCATTAATTCGCTAATGACTCTCTACCTCCATTTTAACATGTAATACAATTTCAAAGAATTTTCTAAGAAATTAAAAAGTGGATAGGGCAAACTATCCACTTTTTATAAGCATATGAATACAATAAGTATGTTAATCAGCTTAAATATAAACCCGAGTCACTATATGTGCTAAGGTGAGAGTGGATACTCTGCTTTATTGTCTCCTGTTTTCACAGCTATCATAATATAACACAAAGCAATTATGATGTCAAGGAAATTTTTAGCTGTCGGATTCAACAGGTATGAATACCCTTTTATTTCCTTCATCCTCAGGCTGCTTTGCTGTACTCTGGGCTTTCTCTACAAAATACATCTGGGAGTCCAGTCTCGTTTTGCCGCGAAGGTCCTGCTTCTCATAGCTTCCGTCCGGCTGCATGATATGCGCCTTCAGGGTATCGGCTAATTGAATCTTGAGGATTTCCTTAATCTGTTTCTTGAGCTTTGCATCCTCTACAGGGAATGTTATTTCCACACGCTTATCAAGATTTCTAGGCATCCAATCCGCACTTCCCATATAGATATCTTCAAAACCATCATTGTAGAAATAGAATATTCTTGAATGTTCAAGGAAATTGCCGACAATAGACCTTACCGATATATTTTCACTCAGACCTTTTACGCCTGCTTTAATACAGCATATACCTCTTACGATAAGCTCTATTTTAACGCCTGCCTTAGAAGCATCATAAAGTGCCTGCATAATCTTAGGCTCGCAAAGGGAATTCATCTTTGCAATGATTCTTGCCTTCTTACCCTGTCTTGCATTTTCTGCTTCTCTGTTTATCAGCATCAGGAACTTATCCTTGAGCCAGATTGGTGCAACAGCCAGCTTATTCCATTTCTTCGGCTCTGAATATCCTGACAGCATATTAAATACTGCCGTAGCATCCTCTCCGATAGGGTCGCTGCATGTAAGCAGTCCCATATCCGTATATAACTTCGCAGTCTGGTCGTTGTAGTTACCTGTACCAAGATGAACATATCTCCTGATACCGTCCTCCTCCCGTCTTACCACAAGAGCAATCTTGGAATGTGTTTTTAATCCTACCAAACCATAGATAACATGACAGCCCGCCTGCTCCAGCTTCTTTGCCCATGCAATATTATTCTCCTCGTCAAATCTTGCCTTCAGCTCAACGAGAACCGTAACCTGTTTTCCGTTTTCAGCCGCCTGTGCAAGTGCCGCAATAATCGGTGAATTACCGCTTACCCTATAAAGAGTCTGTTTAATCGCAAGCACATCAGGGTCAACCGCTGCCTGTCTGATAAATTCAATAACAGGCGCAAATTCATAATATGGATGAAACAGCAGAATATCACGTTTTCTTATTTGTTCAAATATATTGCTGTAATCTCCCATTCCCGGTACCGGACATGGTACATGCTTTGGATATTTCAGATGATCAAAGCCTTCAATACCATTTACCTTCATAAGAAATGTTAAATCAAGCGGCCCGTTTATCTTATATACCACCTCATCATTTACACCAAGATGATTTTTCAATTCTTTCAGAAGCTTTTTATCCATACTTTCCGCTACTTCAAGACGGATAACCTCTCCCCATTGTCTTTTTTTCAACTGCTTTTCTATTTCCTTCAGCAAATCGGCTGTTTCCTCTTCATCTATGGAAAAATCAGCATTTCGCATGATTCGGTATGGATGGGCACATACAATCTCGTAATTCAAAAACAGCTTATCAAGATTCTTCTCGATTACCTCTTCCAGAAGAATAATCTCCGTCAGTCCGTCTTCACTCGATGGAAGTCTTATGATTCTTGGAAGAACAGACGGCACCTGTACAGTTGCAATATCTGTTACGTCCTTTTTCTTATCGTATATCAGTGCACCGATATTAAGAGATTTGTTCCTGACAAGCGGAAACGGTCTTGAGGAATCAACGGCCATCGGCGTGAGTACAGGATATACATCCTTTTCAAATACCTTATCTACATATTTTGCCTGTTCTGCGGTCAGCTCTTCATAGTGTCTTACGATCTTAAGACCATTTGAGTGAAGCAGCGGCAGCAAAGACCTGTTGTATGTCTGGTACTGCTTTTTCATAAATTCCTTTGTGCTTTCAATGAGTGCCTGAAGCTGCTCCTTTGCGGTCATCCCTGCGATATCCTTCTTGGTATATCCGGCATGTACCATATCCGTAAGGGATGCGATTCTTACCATAAAAAACTCATCCAAATTTGATGCAGTAATACTCAGAAATTTTATTCTTTCAAACAGTGGTATACTCTTATCCTTTGCCTCGCCTAAGCATCTCTTATCAAATTCCAGCCAGCTCAGTTCTCTGTTATAAAATAATTCGTTTTTATTTTCAGCCATCATTAAAGCCCCCTTCTCTGCTTAAGTACAGGCTTAAGTCCAAATACTTTTCTGAACAATTCTGTCTTTTCTTTAAATAATCCCGCCTCAAGTGTAATATCCGCAAGCGTATCTACTGACATAACAACCGTATTATCTTTTATACTGATTTTTATATTACTGATCTTTTGCTTATGACTCTTATCAAGCACATCTGCCAATCTAAGTATTGATGTAAGCTTCGCAACCTTCATATAATCAGCACTCTTTAAGGCTTCCTGTGCTTTCTTCGCTGACGGAAGATAATAAACATTATACCGTACTATATTGGCAATCTCTTCACGCTCCTTATGAGAAAGTCCCAAAATTTCAGTTGACATAATAATGTAATAGGATATCAGCGTTCCCTCGCTCATATTGACAAATTTTCCACAGCTGTGAAGCAGTGCGGCTATATGAAGCTGAAGTCTCTCCCGCTTCCCAAGTCCATGAATATGCTTTAAAGCATCAAATATATCCAGCGCATTTTTTGCAACATTGAGTGTATGCTTTCTGTTAACCTTATATTTCTTTGATATATTATCTGCCGATGCAAGGATATCCTGGTCAAAATCTTTGTTAATCAACAGCGAGCCGTTCTTATCCATATAATCGGCAACGATTCCATCGCAGAAGCTGACATGCGGTGTCATAATATATTCCGCTCTGGAGTTATCGAGAAACGACTGATATATGATAGCCATCGGCAGCATCAGCGTAGCCCTCTCATATGGTATTCCGTATTTCTCCGACAATTCCTCCGGTTTTGTATCAACGACTTTTTTATACAGCGCTGCAAATTGCTCTCTTGTTATACGTCCTGCTATATTGAGCTCCGGCCCTGCTTTTTTCAGATTTGTAATACCATCACCAATCGCAATAATACTCTTAATATCCTTGTCATTGATAAACAGATTTCGAAACTCTATAATAAAGTTGGATACATACTCTTCCATAATATTTTCAAGTGCAACCGTATCGGAACCGAATTTTTTAAGATAGTCCCTGATTCGTACAGCACCAATCGGAAGGTTCTGTGTCTGAATCAGATTTGTCTTGTCAAATATGGAAATCTGAAGACTTCCTGCTCCGATATCAAGAAGAGCCGTATTCTTGTTACTCCCCATCTCCTCATCGATTCCGGAAGCAGCGTATGCCTTATAGTTCATAAATCTCTGCTCCGAATTACTAAGCACCGTAACATCTATATCCGTACTCATTTTAATCCGTTCAAGAACCATAACGGAGTTTTCCGCTTCCCGCACGGCACTGGAAGCATATGCCCTGTAATCTTCAACGCGATATTCTTTCATTTTCTTTTTAAACTTATTCAGTATCTCACATACCTTATAGATAGATTCCTCCCCTATTTTTCCATCCTTATAGGTATCGCTCCCCAATTCAATGATACAATTGACATAGTCAACGGCATTCGCACCCTTCTTAGGTGTTATCTCGTATATCTTCATGGATATTTCGTTTGAACCTACGTCAATCGCTGCAAATGTCTTACCAGCCATAACATTACCGCCCTCTTTCCGTTCTAATATGTTCCAATTAACCTAAAATCCGTTGAATCCCTGTATATCCCCTTTAACGCATTGATGGTATTTGCATCCGACAAATTACCGTCCATCGTTATAAAAAATGAATATTCCCATTTTCTCCCTTTCAGTGGTCTGGATTCAATACTGGTCATATTAATTCCGTTCATATTGATATGCCCTAATATATTATAAAGTGTACCACTTTCATCGCGTAAGGAAAAGCGGATACTGACATTTTTCGCAAATTTTACATAGATTTTATCTGTACTTAAAATAATAAATCTCGTCGTATTATCATGATTATTAACGATATCCTTTTTCAGCACCGAAAGGCCGTATATTTCAGCCGCCAGTTCACTTGCGATAGCTGCCTTTGTGATATCCTTCTCATTGATAACCTGCATTGCCCCTACCGCCGTATTGGCAACCGCATGCTGGACATAGCCTGCCGCATCAAGGTAATCCTTACACTGCATAAGTCCCTGAGGATGGGAATATACATCCTTGATATCGGAAAGCTTTGCACCGGGAACACCAAGCAGGGCATGTGCAACCTTCACTTCATCCTCCCCTACTATCGTAAGGTTACTATTCCCTACCATGTCATATATTCCATTTACAAATCCTGCTGAAGAATTCTCTATCGGCAGAATTCCATAATCTGCTTTTCCGCTCCTGACAGTCTCAATAACATCTTCAAACTTCGGTACATTGATATTCTTTATGTTCTTACCAAAAAATTCATGCATTGCCTGATGGCTGTATGCTCCCGGAACCCCCTGATAAACAACCACCGTATTTTCTGTTACATGGAGTTTATCCACCGCAACAAATTCTCTCATAAAATCATCATCGGCTTCTTCCTCTATCAGTCGTATCCTTTGTTCAGTCAGCTTCTTAATCTCATCTTCCAGTTCTTTTATTTTTCCCATGTCTTCTCCTTAAAAAGTTCATCTATGGTTTTTCCCAATATCGGATGACGTTTATATCCGGCTATGCTTGCAAGCGGTTCAAGAACAAACTCCCTTTTATGCATCTCCACATGCGGTATCTGTAATTGCTCATCGTCATATACCGTATCGTCATACAATAATATATCAATATCCAAGGTTCTCGGTCCCCAGTGTATCACGCGTTCACGTCCGGCTCTTTTTTCAATGCCATTAATCAGATTCAGCAGCTCTTTCGGCTCGTATAAGGTTTCTACCTCAATACATCCATTCAGAAAATCATCCTGCTCTACGCCGCCATAAGGCTCTGTTTCTATAAAATCCGAAACCTTCGTAACCTCTGTATACTTATCCTTGTTCAGTTCATCTATCGCAAAATCAAGATAGGATTCCCTGTCCCCGATATTCGAACCAAGCCCCAGATACGCTATATGTTTTTTCCTTGATATGGAAACTGCCACCGTTTCTATCGGCATCAAAACAGGCGCCCATGGTTTTTTCACCGTAATATCGATTCCTCTTATATCCGAATATTTGATAAGCAGTTCCGATGCCACGGTTTCTGCCACAGTCTCTATCAGATGATAGTTCTGCTCCTGCATAATATGATTGATATCAGCACAGACTGCCCCGTAATCAACAGACTTCTTTATATCGTCATTCATTCCTGCTTCTCTTGTTGACAGATAAAGAACCGCATCAACGACAAACTTCTGTCCCAGTACATTTTCCTCTTCAAATACCCCATGATGGGCAAATATTTCCAGTCCTTTTATTATAATCTTATCCATACGCATATCCTCCGTTTGTGTAAGCAGTCAGAAATGACAGCAGCTATCAGGATTTCAGTATTGCCTCCGCCATCTTGACAGCCCTGTAATTCGCCTTTACATTATGCACCCTGAAATACAGACAGCCCTTCATAAGACCAATAACGGATGTGGCTATCGTACCTTCCTCTCTTTCTGTCACAGGCAAATCAAGTGTAAGTCCAATCATGGATTTTCTTGAAGTTCCAAGAAGTATTGGAACATTCCATTTCTTTAGCAGTTCAAGATGATTCATCATCTGAAGGTTTTGACTACAGTCCTTTGCAAATCCAATTCCGGGGTCTACCATTATTTTGTCCTTATTAATTCCTGCCTGTTCCGCCATTTCCATCGTTTCGTCAAGGTCCGTTATAACATCCTGCAGGAAGTTTACATAATCCGTATTTTTCCTGTTATGCATAAGACAGCATGCGATATTATATTTTGCAATAACATCCGCCATTGTGCCGTCCCATTTCAAGCCCCATATATCATTTATCAAATCACAGCCTGCCTTTATACCTGCTTTGGCCACCCCTGATTTATATGTATCCAGAGACACCGGTATATCAAAACGGGACTTTATTCCCTCTATAACAGGGCATACCCTTTCTATCTCCTCGGCATCGGATATCAACGTATAGCCTGGTCTTGTCGACTCTCCGCCAACATCTATCATATCCGCTCCTTCATTTATCATTTTCTCCGCCTTGGTGAGCGCATCATCCAATTTATTATGAAGTCCCCCATCTGAAAAGGAATCCGGTGTTACATTCAGTATTCCCATGATATACGGGCCTTCCGTATCCTTAAAATTTCTGTTTCCTATAATCATATTTTATCTCCTTAAAAGCGAATTACATGATTCTTGGCATCCGTTTCCCAATAACATTCCTGATACATATCACAGTCGAAGCAATTTCGTGACAGCTTGTCTGCCTTGTATAGCAAATACGGCAATCCGGTCTGACTGATTCCATCCGTATTATGTGCCGCGATGGCTTCCAATACGATTTCGATTTCATTTTCATCAAAGCCACAATCCTTCATAATATCCTCTGCATAGATGCAGCTCAATTCATGATGGTTTTTCCCTAAAATGCTATTATCCGCCCTGCCGATATCATGAAGCAGTGACGCTGTGTATATAATTTCCTTTGGAATGTTAAGCTTCTGCTCCAGATTCATAATATATGCAATTCTCGCCACATCCAGGCAATGCTCTATTCCATGACGGCAAAACTTCCTGTCTGCCTCATTTTCATTGATTCTGGCTAATAATAATTTGTATTTACTGCTGTTTCGTACCGCATTCAGTCTGTCCATTTTCTTTTCCATACCTTTCTATGACCGGCCCTATAAATGACAAAGAGCCAAATACAAGAATAACCGGAGCATATAAGTCTTTTGCAATTTCAAAAGCTTTATCCATTGCCGTATCCAGCTCACAGCTTATGCTGTTCTTTATATATTTTTCTGCATATTCAGCCAAATGTTTCCCCGGCAATGCACGGGGACTGTCAGGGGTTACCGCTATAAACCAGTCAGAATATGGTGATAACAGTTTTATCATTTTTTCATACTCTTTATCCTTCAATACCCCACATACATATATCATCTGCTTCCCGTAAAAATAATCTTCTATATTATTTTTTAATGCGAGCCATCCGCCTTCATTATGGGCACCATCCACATATACAGGTGGCGTATCATATATTTTCTGGAAACGTCCCTGCCACTTTGTATTCTGCAAACCCTTATATATGTTCACATAATCCAAATCGAATCCGTATTGATTTAAAACAAATGCCGTCTCTATCGCCAGAACGCTATTATTTACCTGATGTTTCCCCAACATGGAAATCATATATTCTTTATCTTTATATACAAACTTTATGCCATTTAATGTGTTTTCCGTCACAATTAACTGTTCAATGTCTGCCATTATGTGTAAGCAATTCTTTTTTTCACATTTATCTAACCATACTTTTCGCATACCATTTTCCATAAAATCAGAAATACATGGTACACCTTCTTTAACAATTCCAAGCTTTGCATCCAGAATATCATAAATACTGTTACCAAGAAATTGCATATGGTCCATGCTGATACTGGTTAAAATAGTACATAATGGTTTTCTGCATACGTTTGTTGCATCGGATATTCCACCCATACCGGTCTCAAGCAGAACAATATCAACATTCTTCTTTAGAAAATACAGAAATGCTACCGCAGTCTCCGTTTCAAATGCTGTCGGTCTATGATATCCTTCCGATACCATCTTATCTGAAACAGCTTTCACATCATTAAGAATATTTGCAAAATCTTCATCACTCATATATTCTTTATTAATCTGAAAACGCTCAAGATAAGAAAAAATCGTCGGTGAAACATATCTGCCTACACGATATTCTGCATCGATTAATATCTGTTCAAGAAAGGCCCCTACAGAGCCTTTTCCATTTGTCCCTGCAATATGGACTACCTTAAGCCGATCCTGAGGATTGCCAAGACGTTCAAGAAGCTCCGTTATGCTTTCAAGTCCCAGAACACTTCCCGCCTTATTGATTTCTTCTATATAATTCCAAGCCTCTTCTTTTGTCATTTTATACACCTTATATTCTAAACTTCCTGCTTAAAGCTTTATTTCACTGTCAGTTTCAAACCGCTTATGTTTCCTCATATGATGTGATGTCTTACATGCGGTGCATTTTCGTCTATAGGCAATATCTCATAGCCTTCTTCCCTTAATGTTTCTATAAGCAGAGGAAGCGACTCTATTGTTGTATGTCTGTTTTTAAGGTCATGCATCAATATCACAACATCATTATGCTTTTTCGCATCCTCCATAATATTGTCTACAAGCTTTTCCGGTGACAGGTTATCTGAAACCGCATCCTGATTTAATGCATTCCAGTCAAAATAAACCAATCCCTGCTCCTCTACATAAGACACCAGTTCACTCATCGGAACCTTTGAAACAGAATTTGCACTGCCGCCCGGAAATCTGTAATAAATAGCATGAACTCCTGTTACATCATACAATAATTTCCTTAATTCCTCAATATCCTTCACAAAATTGTCCTTAGAACTATATATCTTATTATAATCGTGTGTATAGGAATGAAGTGCAAGCACATGACCTCTTTCTACTATCTCACGATAACAGTCATAGTATTTCTCTTCCCTTCCTATTACAAAAAAAGTTGCTTTTACATCATATTCATCAAGAATATCCAGCAGCTCCATTGTATTTTCAGACGGTCCGTCATCAAATGTAAGATATGCTCTCTTACCGGTATAATTTGTAACTTCAGCACTTGCAGCTGAATATGAATCATTTTCCTGTACTTTCATATAAAATCCCCATCTTCCGTTTTTCAATATATAATAGCCGATAAAAGTAAAAAATACAATTGCAGCTACCACGATTATTATTATTTGCCAGTATCTTCCTATAAAATCACTGCATTCCGTAACAAATCCCTTTTGTTTCATACAATTAAATCCTGAACATTATTATTATAATATATTTAAAAACTTTTATTATATGAATAATTATCCCGACTGTTACTCATACTACTCATACAAATTTTAAAAAAATAAGGAGATAATATTATGAAGAAAATAATATTTTTATGCCTTTGCATGGTTATGCTATGTTTTTGCCTTACAGCATGCGGAGATGACAATGCCAATAATGACACGACAGGTAATTCTGAAACAAATTCTACCAGTGAGGATGGACTTATGAATGACATTGGAAATGATGTCGGTGATGCCATTGATGATGTGGGCGATGCTGTTGACAATGTTGCAAATGATGTGGGCGATGCCGTTACAAACGGCTTTGAAACATACGATGATGCCTATGACCATTTTATGAAACAGCTTCCATCCAACGATGGCAAGTATGAGGTCCGTAACAATGATAAAGACCTGACAGAGTATACCTCAGGAAGACAGGGTTATCATTTTGAGCTTCATGACAGCACACTGGAAAATGATTCAAAGCTGGGTGACTTCTACCTTGACTCTGAAGACGGAAAAATATATCATTCAGATGACAACGGCAAAAATTACTCAGAATATGACTTTTCTACAATGAAATAATCTATATGATTCAATAAAAATATGGCGGCTATACAAAATGTATTACCGCCATATTTGTTATTAGTATCTGTTTAAAATCATATTTCCGGTAAGCGGCAAATTATGCCCGCATACAAAGAAATGCATTTCCACCCTGATACAAAAATATCAGGTACTTAATGGCTGCAACAAGCTGTGCAATCGCTACTGCAAAAGCACCAAGTGCAGCAATCAGATTAATAATAGGAATAAACATCAATACCGAAATTACTACGGCAAGAATGGTGCAAACCAAATTAATATTCCATACCGAATCCGCAGTTGCTGCAACATCATTACGTCCAAGCGTACGAAGCATACTGGAAGTAGTATTGCAAACATAATAGAGAATAATCAGTGACAAAATCGTCTTTACCAGCTTCATGACTGTGCCAAGTACAGGAATACCTGTAAGTGCGGAAACGACAACATTAACCAGCGTTAATATCATTGCCATCTTATACCCCTCCGCATCCTTCGATGCTACAAAAAGGCCTACAACACTCAATACATTGCATGCAACGGCAATGATGACAGCCAGCACCGCCAACGACGGAACCATAGCCAATACTACTGAAATAATGGAAATAATCTGAGCCCAAAACATAAGTTTCAGCCCTTGTCCTGCATTTTGATACATAATCCCTCTCCTCTCATGTAAAAAGTATTTATATTATAATACATTTTCTGACAAAATACCACTGATAAAAAACTTTATTACATACACATTTGATTTCTATTCTGTTTTCTCTGCTTCAGATTCCTGATTCTGTCCGACCTTCTCTGCTTCATCTTCCTGATTCTGTCCGGCCTTCTCTGCATCGGATTCCTGATTCTTAGAGACAATTTCTCCCGTAATCGGATTTACAACCACACCCATCTGCTGTGCCATCATCATATATGCATCAAATTCTCTGTTCTTAGCGCCTTTTTTCCGTTCTCTTATGGATTTTGACCTGATGATTTCCACGATACCAAATATCATCATCGCACAGCCAAAAAATATCTGCACAGCCATTGTTTTGCTGAAAAATGCCCACACAAGACACAGACAGCCTACACCTACCATAAGAATTCCCATAACAAGATTAAACATTTTACCTCCTTGTAATCATATCCCATAAGATATTCCTTCAATATTGCCTATTTATCCTCATTTTGAAATGCATGATAACCTGCTTTTTCCATCATTTTGTCATATTGCTCATACATATATTGTACGCTGTTTTCAAGAAGATAATAGTGCTTTATGTATGGAATCAGCAATACAAAAAAAGCTACGGACAGCAGCAATATGCCTATCTGTTCGCTTATAATAAATACAAGACAGCTGATTACGGTTGCAAGTGCAAATAAAACCGTAACAATGAGATGTATCAGCCTTTCATGCATAAAAAACTTCATTTGTATTAAATGTTTGTTCCGCTCTTCTTCAAAATCCACGTCATCCCGCAGCAATAATGCATCTATATATGCTAAATACCGCTTTATCCTTTTTGCCATATGTACACCTCTCCATTATGTAAACTTACATTGTAATTTCCAAATTGCATTGCAGATTTCTATTTCAAATCTGCACTGAACCCATATTTGCCTTATTGAGAAAATGCTCCCATTCTGCGATTGCCTTTTCATAATAAAAGCTGACTACATAGGAATCCTCTTCTATATCGATTATCATCTGATAACAATTCATACCATCTGTTTTGTTCAAGCCCGTTTGGTTAACATAATCCTGAACGACCTTTTCCTTTGGAATTCCTCCGTAAAATATATACTGCTCTTCAAATTTCTTCATAATTTTTTTATATTCATCAGGAGCAATCTGAATATCCGGCACCTGCTCAATCAACGTATCATTTGCATCATAATACTTGTGACCTTCTAATAGGATTGCCTCAATAACAGGCTTCAAAAATCGTATCTGCATCAAATCCGTATATTTATCGGCATAATACTCATTCTGGGAATTACCTGCCAAAACGACAGCGCCTTCTACGGCAAGTGTAATGACATTATTTTCCTCAGACATTTCAAAACTCTTCATCCGTGCATCCGTTAAGGATATACTATTTAATTCATCAATACTTTTATACCGCATAATACTACTCCATATTTCATTGATATAAGCATTTATTCCATACTCAATAATATCTTTAAAATTTAATTTTACTATTCGTTATATTATATAATCTGCCTACTGCCAAGTCAAATAAAAAGGCTACCAGAATTTAAATAATCTTGCCACCTTAACAACCCATCTGTAATACCACGGCTGTAAATGCTTACGGGCTTCTTTCAGTTGTTTTCTAATCTCTATATGCTGCGGACAATGCGATTCACATTTCCCACATTCTATACACTTTTTAATATCAGCCATATCCTTCTGCAGTGCAATAATCTGATGATATTCAAACCTTCCTGACCAGTGAGTCTCCGTATACATTCTGTTGTAGCATCGGAATGCTGCGGGTATATCGATTCCCTTTGGACAAGGCATGCAGTAACCGCAGCCGGTGCAGCCAACCTTCGTATTTGCATTGATCTCCTGCTTTACAGCTTCTATCATATCATAATCTGTCTGTGTAAATTCATGTTCGCATACCTCAGATGCCACACGGCAGTTTTCATGAACCATATCGATGCTGTTCATTCCTGAAAGAACACAGGTAACTTCAGGCTGTTCCCACAACCACCGAAATGCCCATTCGGCAGGCGTTCTTTTTACACCATAATCCGCAATTATTTTCTTTGCCTTTTCAGGAAGTAAATCTACAAGCTTACCGCCACGAAGCGGCTCCATAATAATAACAGGGATTCCCTTCTTTGCTGCTGCCATCAGTCCCTTGCGCCCCGCCTGACTGTTCTCATCCATATAGTTATATTGTATCTGGCAAAAATCCCAGTCATATGCATCCAGTATCGTCAAAAACATATCTGTATTTCCATGAAAAGAAAATCCTATATTCTTGATGATCCCCTTTGCTTTTTTATCCGCTATCCAGTCTCTGACACCCAGCTTCACAAGCTTTTCCCATGCTGCGATATCCGTAAGCATATGCATGAGATAATAATCAATATAATCCGTTTGCAGACGGCTTAGCTGCTCCTGAAAATATTTTTCTATGGCACCTTCTGTTTTAATCAGATATTGAGGCAGCTTTGTAGCGATATGGACCTTTTCCCTACAATGATTTCTGGATAAAATCTCTCCTACTGCCGTTTCACTTCCCGGATAAATATATGCTGTATCCAGATAATTTACCCCCTGATTGATTGCTGCCATCAGTTCACGTTCTGCCTTATCAAGGTCTATGCTTCCACCTTTTTTTGTAAAACGCATACACCCATATCCCAATAATGATATTTTGTTTCCATACCTGTCATTTCTATATTTCATATATCCCTCTTTTGATATGCTAATCCTGGTAATCAATTTAAAAAAACCTTGCATTATATTCAAAACGAAACTGTAACAATGTCTTATTTTTCAACAGCCAAACATTGAAGTGTTTTTTGAATATGCTTTCAGCAAGGTTTTTTTCATTTTATGTAATTATATAAAATTAACTGACTGTACGTTTATCGTATCAATCCTATACCATAGCCTTCTTAATTGCTGCCATCAATTCATCATACGTTTCAAACGCTTCAAGATTCGGATTATCAGCCTTTATCTGCTCCGTACTCTTAAAAAGAAATCCCGCTTTGCTGGCATAAATCATACCAAGATCATTATGACTGTCACCACTTGCTATGGTATCATATCCAATTGACTGGAGTGCCTTAACCGTTGTCAGCTTAGACTGCTCACAACGCATTTTAAAGCCTGTAATCTCTCCGTTATCTGCCACAACAAGCTCATTACAGAAGATTGTAGGATATCCAAGCTTCTTCATCAACGGTCCTGCAAACTGTGAAAATGTATCACTGATGATAATCACCTGACATACGGAACGAAGCTCATCAAGAAACTCCTTTGCTCCCGGAATAGGGTCAATCTTTGCAATTGTTTCCTGTATTTCCTTCAGTCCAAGACCATGCTCCTTAAGAATTCCAAGTCTCCAATTCATAAGCTTATCATAGTCAGGTTCATCTCTTGTCGTTCTCTTAAGCTCAGGAATTCCACTTGCCTCTGCAAATGCGATCCAAATCTCAGGCACTAATACGCCTTCCAAATCCAAACAGGTAATATACATAATATTTTATCCTCCAATTGGTAATATTTTAAAGCTCCTGTATAATATAGCATTATTTTTTCCATATAACAATACACTTTATTGAATATGCATTGTATCGTTGCACAGCAAGGTAAAGTTTAAAGAGTTTCGTCTTCATGGCACGGGGTTGTACCATCGACCCGTTTTTGCTTAATAAAATTAAGTAAAGACGCTTATATTATTTGCATTATTATGTTTTTGCTAATTTCTAAAAAATAAAAACCATTTTACTTGACAAACGAATTTGAAAGTGTATAATTTGCACTTGAAAAAAGCAAAGGTGCTCACATTTCCATGTGGGCACTTTTTTTGTTTTCAGTTGTTTGGCCGACAGCATTACGAAACAAAAATGTCTTACTACTTTTTTAGCGTTAGGAGGAATTTTTATGACAGAAGAAATTATGAGCGCAATCAACGGAGAAATATATGGTGTGTGGTTCCTTATCGGTGCAGCACTTGTATTCTGGATGCAGGCTGGCTTTGCGATGGTTGAAGCCGGTTTTACCAGAGCAAAAAATACCGGTAACATCATCATGAAGAACCTTATGGACTTCTGTATCGGAACCGTAGTATTCATTTTAATCGGTGGCAGTTTACTCTTAGGAGAAGATTACATAGGACTTATCGGTAAACCGGGATTTGACATCTTTACCGACTATGCAAACTTTAATTGGTCATCATTTGTATTTAACTTAGTATTCTGTGCTACAACAGCTACGATTGTATCAGGTGCTATGGCAGAAAGAACCAAGTTCTTATCCTACTGTATTTATTCAGCAGTAATCTCCGCAGTGATTTACCCTATTGAGGCACACTGGACATGGGGCGGCGGCTGGTTAGCTGATATGGGCTTCCATGATTTCGCAGGTTCTAACTGTATTCACATGGTTGGTGGTATTTCCGCATTAATCGGTGCAGCAATTCTTGGACCTCGTATTGGTAAATTTAAAAAGAGAAAAGACGGCTCTATCAAGGTAGGTGCTTTCCCGGGTCATAACCTTGCACTCGGTGCACTTGGTGTATTTATTCTCTGGCTTGGCTGGTATGGATTTAACGGTGCTGCCGCTACCTCTCTTTCACAGTTAGGAAGCATCTTTGTTACTACTACGATTGCTCCTGCAATCGCAACGGTTGTATGTATGATATTCACATGGATTAAATATGGTAAGCCTGATGTTTCAATGTGTTTAAATGCATCTCTTGCAGGACTTGTTGCAATCACAGCTTCCTGTGATTCAACAGATGCGCTGGGTTCTATTGTAATCGGTGCAGTTGCAGGTCTGTTAGTTGTATTTGGTGTATGGTTCCTGGATTACAAGTTACATATTGATGACCCTGTCGGTGCAGTTGCGGTACATATGTTAAACGGTATCTGGGGTACTATCGCAGTCGGTCTGTTCGCAACCGATACTGCTCCCGGTTATTCCATTGCAAATAGAGCAGGTGAAACACTTACCGGTCTGTTCTATGGCGGCGGATTCGAACTTCTTGGAATACAGTTTGTAGGTATGTTTGCAACAGCAGCATGGACAGCAGTTACCATTACGATTGCATTCCTTGTTATCAAGAAACTCGTTGGTTTACGTGTTACGGAGGAAGAAGAAATACTTGGTCTTGACTCTACAGAGCATGGTCTTGAGTCCGCTTATGCAGGCTTCCTGACATACGGTGACCGTTTAAGCGGAGACGCAGCTATGCCTGCTGACAATCCTGCCGCAGTTCCAATGGATACCTCCGTTCCTGTTCAGGTTATGGAAAACAAAGCGCCTGTGGCATCTGATGTGAAGCTTTCTAAGATATCTATTATCTGTAAGCAGAATAAATTTGAAGACCTTAAGAATGCACTTAACGAAACAGGTGTTACCGGTATTACGGTTACACAGGTTCTCGGCTGTGGTGCTCAGAAGGGTAAGACAAAATACTATCGTGGTGTAGAAATGGATTTAACGTTACTTCCTAAGGTTAAGGTTGAAGTTATCGTAAGTAAGATTCCTGTTGCCGATGTCGTAAAGGCTGCCAGAAAAGCACTCTACACAGGCAACATCGGAGACGGTAAGATTTTCGTATATGATGTAGAAAATGTTATCAAGGTTCGTACCGGAGAAGAAGGCTTTGAAGCTTTACAGGGTGAAAATTAACATTCCCCTTTGTTAACATATCAAACAAATATACGGCTGAAAAATGAAATAACCGCTGACATGCATTTTCTGTCAGCGGTTATATTTATTTATACATTTCTTAATGCCTCAAAGGTATTATTGATGTTCAGAAGTCCCCAGCCCCATTCCTTATTCGGATATGTTCTGATATCAAAGATTCCTTCACGCACCCCCGGTCTTTCAGCTCCTCTGATAAGATATTGCCTTATCTGATTGCCGTTAATATATTCCTGCGCCATACTCTCCAAAGACCATTGCAGCATAAGTGCCGCACAGCCTGCTCCATGTGCCGCAGCCACCGAGCTTCCGCTTCTTCTGACAAAATCGCCTAGTCTTCCCGGACCGTATACCTCTACTCCCGGCGCGACAAGGTCCGGTTTTATTCTGTTATCAGCGGTAAATCCTCTGCTGCTTTCAAGATACAGACTACGGTTATTATGATTATATGCCCCTATACAGATGGCCGTTTCGGCAGTAGCAGGATTTGTCAATGTTGAATCGGGCGTCGGTTTAATAAAACGTGTTTCATATGACAAAAAGTCAGATATTGGCAGCCATGCATCATATCTTTTCTCCGTATCACCCGTTGCATAAATCCTTATCCTCCACAAACCGTTTTGCGGCTTGAAAAATCTCATCATAATCAGCTCCTGACCGGAACTGTCTTCTACAAGAAAATAATCAACAAAGACCTCCCCGCCACCGAATATCGGTCTTATCCTTTCACTCCTGTCAAATCTCGGGGGTATTCTTTCTATGTATTCCCCACCCGGTATTTCAAGTGCAACTGAGTATATATTGGGAACCTGCCCCCATATCTCAAGTGTAAAGCTGTCATTATTTGTCACGTTTATTTCAATGGTATCATAACTTTCATTTTCAATTACATTTCCCATAAAATGATGACCTGCAACGCCCTCATTTCCTGCGGAAACCGATATTGCTCTTCCTTTTAATATTCCTATTGAATTGATATATGCTTCCAAAGCACTGGCACCCGTATGACTGCCGCTATTCGTCCCAAGACCAATCAATATCGAAACAGGCATATCATACTGATTTGATACGTTTAAAATATATGCTATTCCCAGCATAATATCAATTTCCGAATAAGCAGCCACGTCCAGTGGAATACCATAAAGGTTTCGAAGATTCTGCTTTGCCTCTTTCAGTTTTACCACAACCAGTTCTGCCTCCGGAGCTACGCCTGTAAAATCAGTCGTTCTGCTTCCGGCAGCAATGCCTGCTAAAAAAGTTCCATGTCCCGTATTATCTCTTAGTATCTGTTCCCCATTATCTATAGCAGCCTGTATCTCCTCCCTACTATACTCCCTGCCATAGCTGAATCCGGCTGTACCAGTATACTCCTCTGACTGATCCCATGCCGCAAGTATTCTTGTCTGTCCGGCAACTCCCTGAAACAGACTGTTATTGATATCGATACCCGTATCTACAATCCCTATGAGTGTTTTCCTTCCGGTAAGTCCAAGAACATTCTCCCTTTGTATATTGATGACTCCGATTTCCTCCATGCTGGTTGTATCCATCAATCCATATACTTTAGGATACAAACTATATGCCTGTCTGGAAAAGCTAAGCATATAATCAGCAGGAATCCTTCTATACACCACTGCAAATCTGTTGTCAATAATAATCAGACAATCATCTCTGTAATAATCCCTCAAGGGTTCGGGGTCTCCGTTATACTCTACAATGTAATCAACATAATCCTCGCTTGTTATTGAAACAGAACATTCCATATATTCTCCATAATCAGGCAGGCATCCCTAATATATATGTTGTTTCGCTCGGACTTATTCATATTTTTTTCATTCAAATTTTTTCTTTTTAACATTACTTTTTTCAATCATCCGTTGAAGCATTTTCCATAAGCAGATTCTTAAGCTCCTTTGCCGCTATACTCAGCGGATAATTTGTATTTTCGACAAAACAGATTTCTCTGGAAGGAATTTTCTCAGACAGTTGAAGCTTATATACCTCTTTCTTTTCCAATGCATCCTGCGCAAATACAGTCGGTACAAATCCAATTCCCAAATCATTTTTTATCATCGGCAGAATCTGGTCGGTTGTTGCAGCCGTAAGCTCCGGTTTTAAAATCAGATTATGATTTCTGTAAAAATCCTCATAAAACCGATATGTTACGGTATCTTCCCCGAGGCATACAAAAGGACTGTTATTCATTTCTTCCAGTGAAAATACACGTTCCTCACAGGAAGCATATGACGGACCTCCGATTAAAATATCCTGAAAATGCATAATGGGATATGACACAAGCGGCTTTTCAATCTTAGGCGGCGTTGTAACTACGGAAAAATCAACAATACCTTTTTGAACCGACTCCACAGCCTGTGTCGTAAGATGATTTAATATACGAATATGAATATCCGGATATTTTTTCTTAAACGTGCTTAAAACAGGAAGTACAAGTACCCTAAGTGCCGCTTCGCTTGCTCCAATTGTCACACAGCCCTTTTGCAAATTTTTGGATTGGACAAGTTCATCCTCAGCCGCCTGAATCTGCTCGACGGCAATCTTAATATGGGAATACAGCCTTTCTCCTTCAGGCGTCAGCGAAATTCCCCGATTTGACCTGATAAGCAGATTACATCCAAGTTCGTGTTCCAGAATTTTGATTGTACGTGAAACATTTGGCTGATTGCTGTTTAACATTTCAGCCGCCTGTGTCAGATTTTTGTATTTTGCCGCATAATAGAAAATTCTATAATATTCATAATTTATGTTCATCAGCTCTTACTTCCTTATCACAATGATGGAAATGAAATGTATACTGCACTCTGCCTGTATACATTAAGTATTTCTATCGCGTCATATCATATTGACATAGTCATAATATCATATATATATTTTACATATTTCTACACAAAAAGTATAATACTCCTTGATGCTTTTTTCAACATGAATATCGTATGGAGGAATCGCTAAAATGAATAAGGATTTAACAACCGGAAAACCGGAGCGGGTACTGTGGGAATTTTGTTTACCATTATTCGGAAGTATTGTATTTCAACAATTATATAATATTGCAGACAGTCTGGTAGCAGGCAAATTTATCGGAGAAAACGCTCTTGCAGCCGTAGGAAACAGCTACGGTATTACCATGATTTTTATAGCCTTTGCATTCGGATGTAATATCGGATGCTCTGTTATTGTTTCTCAGTTTTTCGGAGCCAAAAAGAACAGCGAAATGAAATGTGCAGTCTATACAACATTCATCTCCAGTGCCGTTCTATGCCTGCTTTTAATGCTGATAGGATTACTGTTTTGTAAGGATTTGCTCCTGTTGACAAATACCCCGCAAGAGATTTTTGATGACTCTAAATTGTATTTGGATATCTATGTATGGGGATTCCCTTTTTTGCTTTTTTATAATATTGCAACCGGTATTTTTTCGGCATTAGGCGACTCCAAAACGCCATTTATATTTCTTGCATTCTCTTCTACTGCCAATATACTGGTAGATATATGGTTTGTACGGGGATTTGGTATGGGTGTTGCAGGTGTTGCATGGGCGACATTTTTATGTCAGGGAATCAGCTGTGTTTTATCAATTATCGTTGTACTCAAACGTCTTTCCATGATTCAGACAGACGAACGGACACCGTTTTTTTCATTTTCGATTTTCAGAAAAATTGCCACGATTGCCATTCCAAGCATATTGCAGCAAAGCTTTATCTCAATCGGAAATATTTTAATTCAGGGTGTAATCAATGATTTTGGTGCGGGCGTTATTGCCGGTTATTCTGTGGCAATCAAATTAAACAATCTGGTGATTACGTCTTTTACCACTCTGGGAAATGGTATTTCAAATTATACCGCCCAGAATATTGGTGCAAATATACTGTCCAGAATAACAAAAGGATTTCAGGCAGGTATCAAAATTGTCTGGATATTATGTGTTCCTATTGTCCTGCTTTATTTATTGGCAAGCAGTCAGTTGGTGGGATTTTTCATGGATGAACCTTCGGAAACAGCACTTCATTCCGGAATCCAATTTCTACATGTTATCGTGCCGTTCTACTTTATCATATCTGTAAAATTGATTGCCGACGGCATATTAAGAGGTGCCGGCATGATGAAACAATTTATGATTACCACATTCTCCGATTTAGTATTAAGGGTACTGCTGGCATTTATATTTGCAGGCTGTTTCGGCGCTGTCGGTATTTTATATGCATGGCCTGTCGGATGGATCATCGGAACGAGTCTGTCCGTAATATTTTATATGAGAGGGCCTTGGAAACAGCAAAGGAAAAAGCTCTGAAATAATATGTTCAGAGCTTTTCCCAAATTCTTATTTTGTTGCTTCAATATATTTATCTACCTGTTTTTTTAAGATATCATACTGGCATGGTCCGGTTTCAAGAATGACCTTATTGAAATCCTTAACATCAAACTTATCAGCAAGCTTTTTCTCAGCATAATCATGTAATTCCTTTAACTCATAATATCCTGTAGAATAGCTCTGATATACGGCAGGATCACCCACCATCGTATAATATAGTTCCTCTGCTGCGCTACCGTCAAAACCATTTTCATTCATGTAATCGGCAGTATCTTCAATAGTCCAGCCCTCATAATTGACACCGAGGTCTATTCTGCCCATAACAAGATAGCTTATCTCATCATTCATCTTATAAAGCGCAGCAATTTCTTCTGCATATTGAGCCGCCTCTTCATCAAACTCATAATAATCCACGGCATCATAACAGGCATACATAGCCCAGCCTTCCATATATCCAAGGAAATTGTATAACGTTCTTACAGGTTCAGGATTGGTAGACATAAAGTACGCATTCTGAAGCATGTGACCCGGATATCCCTCATGGGCAAGCGTCGTCCACATGCCATCTGTATGAAGACCATTGACACGAATCAGATTATTGTCCTGATCATCATATGCAGGAGACATATAATATGCAAGCGTATTTTCCATAATGGTTTCAAGACTCTTATCCAGATAATCAGCCCTATATGTGATTGTTCCGAAATCAGGATAATGCTCTGTTGCAACCTGCATCAGTTTGTCTACGACTTCTGTTGCCGTCATCTCATCCGCCGCAGCAAAGATATCGTCAAAATGCTCCGTAAAATATTCATATACCTCCATATTGGACATGAGAAGTGTATACATCTCCATCAATAATGACTGATACTCTGAATCTAGCATCTCTATAACCTCTTCGGGTGTCTTTGCTGTTCCTGTATAATGCTTTAAAAGATATGCATAATAATCTTTACCGCCTTCATAGTTGCAAATACCCTTATCATTTTTTCCGCTTCCCTTTAATTCCTCCAAAACCTTCTTTGTATCTTCAAATGCAGGAATCAGGTTATTCAGCACCGCTTCTTTATTCTGCTTCTTAAAGTCAGATTTCTCATCCTCTGTCAGAAAATCAAGCTTGTCAATATTTGCATCAAATACGGCTATCATAAAATGGCTGTCCTTATCCTTAATGAAATCATCACACTGCTCGATTACCTTATCGCATACCTCATCACACATGAAATAACCCTTTTCAGCCTTCACCTTTTCATATTCAAGGCAGGCACCGAAATAATCCCTGGTCATATTGATGAGCTGTATATATCTTTCCACATCGCCCTTATCATCAAATCTGTAATCCGTAAAATTGGTAGCCAGATTTGCCTGCAAGCCTCTCATCGGAGAAAACGGGTCATACAGATATAAATTGAGATATTGTAATTCCTCCGTTTCAAGATATTCATAGAGTATATCATAAGTAAGCTGTTGATTCTCTGTCAAATCCTCTCTGTCAAATTCCTTCAGGTCATTAAACCACTCATCAAATTCTGCCTTATCCTTGGCAATTCCTTCTTCTGACATATCGAATTCGCCAAGTGAAACCTCAGGCTCCTCAAGTCCCATAGCCGCACCGTCTTTCACGGAATAATTATATGACAATGTATCACTTGTTACCGCTTCCTCATAATAATCATCAAGATACTGCTCAAACTCCTTCTGCACATCTGAATATTTTGACGGGTCATCTTCCTTGCCGGAATTGCCACCGCCAAACATACGTGAATTACAGGCTGTAAATGAAAACAGTACGGTAACGCATGTAACTGCTGCTATCACTTTTTTACTTTTTGTCTTAAAACAAGATTTTAACATTCTGAAACTCCTTACTCATCAATATCACTTTTACCACTATATTATTCGTATAACGAAACTTATGAAAAAATGATATCAGTTTTTTACATTTATATCAAGTATAATTACCAGACATTGCATATTAAATTCCATTTAAGGCTTACAAAATGCCAAGTCCGTCAAGCAATATCTTCATGCCTATCAGGATAAGAATAATACCCCCTGCAAGCTCTGCTTTGGCTTTATATTTCGAACCAAAAATGCTTCCTATTTTAACACCGACTGCCGAGCATACAAATGTGACAATACCGATAAACATTACAGCCAAAACAATATTCACCTTAAGAAATGCAAATGAAACCCCTACCGCCAAAGCATCTATACTTGTTGCAACTGCCAGCAAAAGCATAACTTTAACCGTCATATTTCCATCCAGTTCTTCTTCCTTTCCAAAGGATTCCTTTATCATATTTCCTCCGATAAAAAGCAATAAAACAAAAGCAATCCAATGTGCACATTTTGTAACCATATCGGCAAAAAAGCTCCCCAGAAAATAACCGATTGCAGGCATCAGTGCCTGAAAACCGCCAAACCATACACCGGCTGCCGCCATATGTTGAAAGCTTATTTTTTTTAATGACAACCCCTTACATATCGATACGGCAAACGCATCCATTGATAAACCAACCGCCAATACAAATAACTCAGCAATGCTCATAATATTTCTCCTTTATGTATTCCGTGATTTTTATGGTACCGGAAATCTTTAAAGGTTTCCTATACAATCATAACCACCCGTCCAACGGGTGGTTTGCTCTAGCCCTATAAGGGCTCGTTACCGGCCAGCGCCTAAAGACGCTGGCTTTCACTTTGTTCAAGCCATCTTGCCTTTGCCGCTTTTGCCACCCCTTGAAGGGGTTTTTG
>JAGBHU010000039.1 GCA_017935345.1 Coprococcus sp. | reverse complement strand
CAGAAGTATATCAGAGAAATCGAGCCTCTAGGTGAATTCTATTGGGAAGATGAACTGGAAAAAACGCCAGAATTGGACAAATTGTATAATCTATGTTTAAAAATGGCTCGCTGTGGTAAAAGCAATAATCCTGCAATGTGGTATTATACTGCTGCATTTCTTGAGGATTTATATGGCAATACTGCCAGTGCGTCACGATTATTAAGTTTGGCTGAAAAAAGTAGGTCTTCGGATTATATAAAAGAATCAATTAAAATCTTTAGAATATATTTAGACGCTAAGCTGTTACCATACGATTCTTATTATGAAAACCGTTTATTTGGTCAGCTAAAGTGGCTAGATTCAAAAATTCAATCTAATATAGATGATAAAGTCCGCAATGAGACTGCTCGTGGTTATATGCTATTCAATTGTGAAAGTTACTACTATTGGAATGATATGATGCGTAGAATCCTATTAGCTGAAGTTTGTCCTCGCATGATAAAATCAGGTAAAACTACCCGTGCATTACAACTTGCTAATATGGCAGATAACAGATTACTTAATATAGTAAACAGGCATGAAATATGTGATTGGATGGATGATAAAGTTGTACATTCGTACACAATGTCAAGTTATCGATATTCAACAAATTTTAATCCACACGATTATAGCAATAGTTTTTTTGAAATGATAGATAGCCTTGGAGTAAATGAAGCTATAAGATATGTTGAACGAGTAGATAAACCACAGAATGAATTTGATAGATTTCTGAATAATTGTGGTTATATCGGAAGTGATTATTTGAATGATATTGTAGGTACACAGTGTCTTCGTTATATGCGGTATCAAGAAGCTTTAGAATATCTAGGAAAAGTTAGTGAATCATATAAAACCCATCATAACGTATATATGGCATATGATCCATTTAGTGCTGAACCGAAAGCAATTAAAATGAAGACGGATTTCAGGTATGACTTTGCAAGGGAAATGTACTCATTGGAACGAGGAATCAATCTCACAACAGAGCCAAATCGGAAAGCGTTGCTGATGGTTAAATATGCTATCGGTATAAGGAATTCCTTTGATTGGTGTTGGGGGTTGACACAATATTATCGAGGAACAAGTTATTGGGGACAAGTGTGTGAAAAGCGTGATTGGGAAAACGATGAAAATACCAAAGCTGCTATAGGGAAAGTAGAAGAGTTGATAAATCTTGCATGTGATATTGTAACAGATGATGAAACTGGGGCAAATATTCAGTATATGCTTTGTAATTTTAAGACTGTAGCTCGTAATTATCCAAATACAGAGAAAGGACAGTTAGTTAGAGGTAAATGTGATAATCTCTATGACTACCATGCCGATCAATCATATAGAAGTCGATAAGACTTCTATATGATTTTTAGGTCTATCCTATTTGCACCTGCTTTGCCTGCCAAGCACGATGAGCGATGATAACCTCCTGCCTCTCTTTCTCAAGTAGTGCTTCCGTTTCGGGAGTGTAGCCGAGGAACTCGATGCACCCACCATTGTAGCCTGTGAGCTTGCAGCGGATACCGGCTTTCTCCAATTTATCCATTCGTTTTTGTGCAGTCTTGGCACTTGAGTATGATAGTGGCCAGAAGTATTTGTCTCCACTATGTCCGTAGGAGTCTTCTCCAAGTACCATTTTGCCTTGTAGTCGCTGGCTGTTGTGGAAACTGAAATAGGCACCGCCCAATGCCTGGCGTATTGCCTTGTGTGCAGCACCTTCGGGGTGCTTGAACACATCGGGCTTCTTACCTTTGCAATCCAATTTCGACAGTTCTACTTTATATGGCTTTTTGTAGGTGCCGACTCCTAATGTGAGGTAGAAGTTGGTGCAGAAGTAGTCGGTCATAGGATCACTGTCATCGAAGTTATATGACATCACAAAGTCGCAGACATTCTTCATCACTTCCTTGGCTCTATCGGTGAGCGTCTGATCTCCATCAATGTTATAGTGATTTACATCGTGGTGGAACACTACGCCCTTATCCTTCTTGAACGCCTCGAAATCAGCTTTTACAAGGTAGATATGGATAGAGTTATAATGGTGCCTTGATACGGAGAACTTATATTTGGGATAGGTCTCCTTCATCCAATTACGTACCAATTCTACAATCTCAGGAGTGTGCTGTCCTTGATAGTTACGACCCTTCCAACGATATTCGTTATACACGAAGTCGGTATACTCATTTGCCGATGCTCCTGCGTAGTCGTTCTCATAACCTGAAGCATTTGCCGATACAGTAGAATCGTTCTTCCAAAT
>JAGBHU010000038.1 GCA_017935345.1 Coprococcus sp. | reverse complement strand
ATAGGTCGAAGACTTATCCTAAGAGGTAAGAAGAATTGCAAGAGATATGAAAAACGAAGGTAGAAGATGGCAGAGATGCTTTCTGTATGAAATTCTGAAGGTACAATATTGATAAAAACATTGTATTTCACCATCAATTATAATGAGGCCTGGTGGCTCAGCTGGTTAGAGCGCCGCCCTGTCACGGCGGAGGTCGTGGGTTCGAACCCCATCCGGGTCGCTGACATCGGTCATTTCGTAGTGGTTTACTAAGTTTTGGCATGGATGTCTATACGGAAGCTACGGAGTTGTTAAAACTCTTTTTAGTGGATGTGAAAAATAAATATGTGGGATCTTAGCTCAGCTGGGAGAGCATCTGCCTTACAAGCAGAGGGTCACAGGTTCGAGCCCTGTAGGTCCCATCATTCATGAGGACGTTTAGCTCAGTTGGTTAGAGCAATCGGCTCATAACCGATCGGTCCTGGGTTCGAGTCCCCGAACGTCCACTTTAAAAAATGTAATATTTGGCCTGGTGGCTCAGCTGGTTAGAGCGCCGCCCTGTCACGGCGGAGGTCGTGGGTTCGAACCCCATCCGGGTCGCTAATATTTAGCACATAACGAAGCATAATTGGTTTTGTGTTAAATGTTCATCCTAAAGCGGATAAAACTTTTCAGGTTTTGTTACGGGATGAAAAAAATTTTATATGTGGGGTCTTAGCTCAGCTGGGAGAGCATCTGCCTTACAAGCAGAGGGTCACAGGTTCGAGCCCTGTAGGCCCCATTATTTTAAAAAAATATATGCCGGCATGGCGGAACTGGCAGACGCACAGGACTTAAAATCCTGCGGGACTAACCTCCCGTACCGGTTCGATTCCGGTTGCCGGCATCAGTTTTAAGGTTGCTCAACCCTTGTAATTACTGGGGTTGAGCTTTTTTTTGTTGCACGAACAGATATGTTGTTGTCTGAAAAATATAATTGATTTAATTACTGCAATAGTATATATAGGGCGTGCCTTGATATCAGTAGATACTTTTTAATTGTATATCAAATATTTGCATGGTACAATAAAATAAACATATGACAAATGCAAAGAAATTCACATTAAAATCAGGGGGAAACATATGGGAGTAAATAAAAATCCATTTCAGATTGCAACCTACAAAAAGATATTTAATCAATATATGCTAGATGGAGAGCAAACACAAAAAGATGAATGTTTGGTTGATATGGATGAGCCAAGAGGAAATAAAATATCATTGTTACCAGGGCATCCTGCTCGTCATACAACAACATGTAAGGCATTTGTGACAACTACAACAAATGCAAGATTGCTAATTGCAGTGTTAGACATATACGGAAAGTTTCATGAGTGCTATGAAATGAGGCTTGAAGATATTAGTTACTTAACCATTAAGAAGGCATTTGGTGGAATGAATATTTCATTTAGGGGAAAGACTCAATTTGGTTTTCTTAGGATGGAAATGTATGTTGCAAAGTATCAGTTTGGGACAGACTTAAAAGAACAGAAGAAGCATCTGCAGGAATTAGTTTCTAATATACAGATATCGATGTCTGAAACAGCAAAGAAACCTGAAGCAGCAAAACAGCCAGAAGAAGTAGAGCAGCCTATGGTAAGAAAGAGTGACAAAACTCAGGATTGCGTTGAACAAGAATGCCAATGTGAGGAAACTAATAGCGAAAATCCAATGAAGGACAGGTTTGATGAAATTATCCGGATTGGAGATATACTTGAATCTAATGGAATAGATTTTGTTAAACAAGGTAAAGGTACTGACAGAGCAAGTATACAGGAATGGGAAAATTTAAACAAAATAATACTGCCGGAAGATTACAAAAATTTTATTTTACTTGCAGACGGTTTAAGTTATGGAATGACAGAAATTTATCCTCTTAAAATGGTACGGAAATGTGAGTTATGGGCTGAGGGATATTATGCTATTGGTTCATTTATAGGAGATGGATCGTTAATCCTATGTGATGCCAATGGTGGAGTATATTATGCGGACCACGTAACAGGAATAGATAAAACGACATTCAAGGATTTTATTGAAGAATGGATTATAAGATATATGATTGATGAATTGGGGGACAACGGGATTTCAGAAGCAAGATAGAATTTTTTACAAAATATAAAAAAGGCAGTTATGCAGTTAGACATTTTTCCTGTTGGATATGATACCACAGGATTTTCATACAGAGGTTATGAAATATACATAAAGCCATACCATTCATATCTTTTGTTTTATACTGTAGATGAGTATAAGAGTGAGGTTACGGTTTTTCGGGTATTACAAGATAGGGAAGATTGGCAGTTTATTATGACGACAATTCGATTCCGGTTGCCGGCATCACTTAAAAAAAGAGGAAGCATTGATTTATTAATGTTTCCTCTTTTTTGTTACTAAACATCCGAAGGACGTTCCAGGGGGCAGTTTGTGTAGGTGTTGAAAATTATTTGCCAGTTATCTTAGAACATATAATTTAACTAAACATATTTTCCACATATTCCCGCATTTCATCATGGGAAGTTACGTGCCTTGCACCATCAACTATGGAATTTTGCTTTTCTTTCGGAAGCTGAGCAAACTGATTTAAAATATCGGAATGCTGAGCAAGCTCCATGGTAAAGCCAATCGGTAGTTCATTATTATCTATCATCTATATCACCTCGAAGCTAGCATGTGTAAAATGTTAAAATTTATGCGGAATACACAAAAGAGGTGTATTACATAATATTTAATATAAATTAAATATCATTGATAAATATAGTAATGATACTATTACAATATATTAAAATGGAATTTGCCCAGTAGTTTGTAATGTGGAATTTAACATTTGGAATAATGAAATAGTAACTCTTATTGAGGTAAGGAAGTAATATTACCGGAACATAGATAGTACATATTGTATTTTTAATTTTTGTGCAAAGGAGAAAAGAAAATGAAATTATTAATAAAACAGCGGGTTTTTTCATGGAGTGATACATATGATATTTATGATGAACAAGGAAATGTGCGTTATTTTATAAAGGCGGAAGTATTTTCTTTGGGACATCAGATTCATGTATATGATGCAAAGCATAATGAATTGGCGATAATTCACGAAAAGCTGCTTACGCTTCTTCCTGCATTTGAGATAGAAATAGGGGGCAGGGTAGTAGGCAGGATTCAGAAGAAATTTACATTGTTCCGCCCGCAATATGAGGTAAATTATAACGGTTGGCGTGTGGAAGGTGATTTCCTGAGCTGGAATTATGATGTTTATAGTGGATGCAATTCTGTCATCCATATTTCTAAGGAGCTTTTGCACTGGGGAGACACCTATACGATTGATATTGCAAATTCTGTGGATGAATTGCAAGGAGTGCTTTTAGTAATAGCCATAGATGCAGCAAATTGTGATGATGGGAATTAATAAAAAGCATAGATAGTGATAAAATATTGAAATTAGATGGCTTGTCATTGACGGTATTTTGGGCATATGTTACGATGAAGCTAGTGAAGCCGATTGGTTTTATAAATCGGAATTTATAAAGATAAGGAGGGATGAAGGTATGAGATTTGAAGGAAAAAGTGTAGTGGTAACAGGAGCAAGCTCAGGTATGGGCAGAAGAATTGCTTTGGATTTTGCGAAGGAGGGAGCTACTGTAATTGCGGTAGCCCGTAGAAAGGAACGGCTTGATGAGCTTTGGAAGGAGGCAGAAGGTTTATCGGGAAAGATTCTTCCATATCCAGGGGATGTCTCTTTGCAGGAAGTAAATGAAGGTATGATTGATTACGCGGTAAAGGAATGTGGAAAGTTAGATGTTTTGGTTAATAATGCAGGGGTAATGGATGAATTTACTCCAATTGGAGAATTGAGCAATGAACTCTGGAATAAGGTAATGAAGGTCAATTTAGAAGGACCTGTTTATGCAATGCGTAAAGCTGTTCAGGTAATGTCAAGTCAGGAGACAGCAGGAAATATTGTTAATGTGGCATCTATTGGTGGTGTTAATGGCTGTCGTGCAGGTGTGGCATATACGGCATCAAAGCATGCTCTGGTGGGAGTAACAAAAAATACTGCGTATATGTATGCTGCACAAAAAATTCGTTGTAATGTAATTTGCCCGGGAGGCGTTGAGACGGAAGTAATGGTTGGACAGACGAATATCAGCCAGATGGGTATGGGAAGAATTATGGCTGGTTTGGATTCTTCTATTCCACAGGGTCAGCCGGAGGATATTTCATCAGCGGTTCTATATGCAGCGAGTGACGATGCAAAGTTTATGACAGGTGCAGTATTGGTTATAGATGGTGGCGTTAGCTGTAATTAAAATTATTATTATTGCACAGATTATATTTGAATAGTATAAGTTACAGGCGGTATAAACTGAAAAAATAAATCCGGTTTATACCGTCTTTTTTAAAGACAATTTTGGGATGGCGTGGAGGAGTATTTTGTACGGTTTCCAGTCGCCTGCGTCCCTCCTCAGGCGGTAATTGAAAAATCAACGGTGGAATTGAACCTTGATTGCACTTTTTTTCTGCGGCAGGTGTTTATAAAGCTTTTGTTAAAAATACAGACTATTGTTGATAATCATCAAAAGAGTAGATATAATGTACAAATAATGGATTTTAGTAATAAAAAAGTGATTGATGCGTTTTAAGATTTTTGATAAGGAGATATTGATGCAAATTCAATATATTGGTCATAGTGGTTTTTGGGTTGAGGTGGACGGAATATATATGCTGTTTGATTATTATTACGGTAAGCTGCCAATATTGCCTGAAGGAAGCCGTATTTATGTGTTTGCGAGTCATAGCCATGCAGATCATTTCAATCCTGAGATATTCGGACTTGCTGAGAAATATGATGTTATATACATTTTGTCCTATGATATCAAATTGAATGCTTATAAAAGACAAAAATATGGGATTACAGAGGCATTGTCAGAACAGATTGTATCTGTTCGGTATGAAGAGGACAGGCAGATTGGTGATTTGAGAGTAAGGGCATATCAATCAACGGATGCAGGTGTTGCTTTTTTGGTGAGTTTGTATGGGAAAAATATATACCATGCGGGAGACCATAACTGGTGGCATTGGATGGGGGAGAGTAAGCAATATAACAATAATATGGCTGCAAATTATAAGCGGGGAATCAGTCGGCTTATACAGGCTGAACAGCATATTGATGTGGCATTTATACCACTGGATTCAAGATTAGGTGAAAGCTATGGTTACGGAATGCGGTATTTTTTGGAAAATGTTTGTGCAGACCATGTATTTCCAATGCATTTTGGCAAAGATTTTGCCTGCCGTGACAGATTTATAGAGGAATATAATGATTTAAATGCAGAGCAGAAATTATTGGGAATAGAGTATGAGGGAGAAGCTTGGTCATTTTAACAGAACATAATAAAATATGAAAACAGAGGTAATAGCATGCAGACATTTGTGGAATTTAAAAATGTGAAAAAAGTATATAAAACCGGCGAGGTGGAAATTCAGGCGCTTCGGGATGTAAATTTTGAAATAAAAAAAGGTGAGTTTTGTGTCATTGTAGGTGCTTCAGGTGCAGGTAAAACAACCATTTTGAATATTTTGGGCGGTATGGATACGCTAACGGACGGCAAGGTATATCTGGACGGAGAGGAGATTTCTGCTTTTAACAAAAGGCAGCTTACGGCATACAGGCGGTATGATGTGGGATTTGTATTCCAGTTTTATAATCTGGTGCAGAATTTGACAGCTCTTGAAAATGTGGAACTGGCGGCACAGATTTGTAAAGACCCGTTAGATGCGGCAACAGTACTTCGGCAGGTTGGTCTTAATGACAGAATGGCGAATTTTCCTGCACAGTTATCCGGTGGTGAGCAGCAGAGAGTTGCAATCGCCAGAGCCTTGGCAAAGAATCCGAAGTTATTGCTTTGCGATGAGCCGACTGGTGCACTTGATTATAATACAGGTAAAGCAGTATTGAAGCTTTTGCAGGATACGTGCAGAAATACAGGAATGACAGTAGTTGTTATTACGCATAATCAGGCACTGACGGCTATGGCTGACAGGATTATTACGGTAAAGAACGGAACTGTCGGGAAAATGATTTTGAATGATAAGATTGTAAATGTAGAAGAAATTGAATGGTAGGTGTTTTATGAAATCGATGATGAAGCGAACAACGATGCGGGAAATAAAGAGCAGCTTTGGAAGATTTTTTGCGATTCTGGCAATCGTGGCATTGGGTGTCGGCTTTTTTTCAGGTCTTAAGATTACCAAGCCGGCAATGGTGAATACCATTAATGAATTTCTGAAAGAGAAGAATTTTTTTGATTTGCATTTGATTTCAACGCTCGGATTTGTTGAAGAGGATGTTACTGCATTTTCTCAAGAGGAACAGGTAGAATATGCAGAAGGGATTTACTCGTTTGATGCCTTATATACCGGTATCGGGGATAATGAAGAAGTGCTTAAGACGCTTTCCGTGCCGCAGAATGTGAATGGAGTACGGTTGATTGACGGACGTATGCCGGAATCGGAATCGGAATGTGTCATCGATTCAAAGCTTGCAGGGATAGAGATAGGGGATACGATTTGTCTTGCGCAGACGAATGAGGAAGATATACTGTCTATATTTGCAGAAAAGGAATTTACTGTGGTAGGCACGGTGGATTCGTCATATTATATTAATTTTGAGCGTGGAACGACCTCCTTGGGAAATGGTAAGGTGCATGGATTTATATATGTGATGCCGGAGACGTTTCTCTGTGATTATTATACAGATGTTTTTATATGCTTTGCACAGGAGTTTGATATTTTTTCAAGTGAATATGAAGCGTTCATGGAGGACAAGAAGGATGCGTGGGAGGATATCTGCAAGGAGCGGGTTGATTTGCGGTATGAATCCATGGTTGAAGCATTACAGGCACAACTGGCGGCAGCCCAAAGTGAAAATATGGAGGCCGTACAGGCGGGAAATCCGAATACGGACGGGAGCGGCAGCTTGGAAGCTGACCGGAATGCATATGATGATTTGCTTCCGGATGTAGATTTTTATGTTTTAGAAAGAAACACGAATATCGGATATGCCTGCTTTGAGAGTGATTCTGATATTGTAAATGCGATTGCAAAGGTATTTCCGATTTTCTTTATTTTGGTTGCAGCACTTGTGTGTATGACAACAATGAATCGTATGGTAGAGGAGCAAAGAACACAGATTGGCGTGTTAAAGGCACTCGGTTTTCGGGAATCAACGATTATGGGAAAGTTTATGTTTTACGCAGGCAGTGCGGCATTGTTTGGCTGCATTTTCGGATATATGGTTGGTAGTTATGTTTTTCCAGAGGTGATTTGGAAGGCATATCATATGATGTATCTGAGACTGGATTTGATATATCTGTTTGACTGGAAGCTGGCTGTGATTTCGATCTTGGTTTCTCTGGTTTGTTCTATTGGCATAACCTGGTTATCCTGTCGGTATGAACTGTCAGAAACGGCTGCAAGTCTGATGCGGGCAAAGACGCCAAGAGCCGGTAAGCGGGTATTGTTAGAGAGGATTCCGTTTATTTGGAAACGGTTGAAATTTCTTCACAAGGTTTCAGTGCGTAATATTTTCAGATATAAAAAGCGGTTTTTCATGATGATTCTTGGAATTAGCGGTTGTACCGCCCTGCTGTTAACAGGATTTGGAATTAATGATTCCATTGCAGGCTTTGCGGAGCAGCAATATGGCGAGATACAGATAGCTGACGGGGCTGTCGGATTAAAAACAGCCATGCGTGCTGATTCGGAGAACAGCTTAACAAAGCAGCTTGATGATATTGCCGAGGATTATACTTATGTAAGTGAAACAACATGGGATTTGGTAGTGAATAAAAATGTTAAGACAATTAATCTGGTTGTAATGGAGCAGCCGGAAGAGATTGGACATTATATGAATTTTCATACAGAGGCTGATAAAGCAATCCCTTATCCGGAAAATGGTGAGGCTGTTATCAACAATGCGATTGCGGAGCTATATGACATATCTGTGGGTGATGAGGTTATCATCAGGGATGCGGATATGCGTGAAATCAGCGTGACAATATCAGGCATCTTTATGAATCATGTATATAACTATATATTTATTTCACCTGAAACTTATCAGGAGCAGCTTTCCAAGGCACCGGAATATAAGACGATATATATTAATTTTCTGTCAGGAGCGGATGTCCATCAGGCAGCAGCGGAGCTTATGAAGGAGGAGCAGGTTGCTTCCATAACGCTGAATAAGGATACAGAGGAACGATTGTCAAAAATGTTGGGAAGCCTGAATTATGTAGTGTTACTGGTTATTATCTGTGCTGCTGCATTGGCATTTATCGTACTTTATAATCTGACCAATATCAATATTACGGAACGTATCCGGGAGATTGCCACAATTAAAGTGTTGGGCTTTTTCCGTAGTGAAACTTCCGCATATGTATTCCGCGAGAATTTTGTACTAACGTCGATTGGAATTCTTGTCGGACTGATACTTGGAATTTTCCTGCATGGCTTTGTTATGGCTCAGATTCATGTGGATATGGTTTCGTTTGATGCCTATATTGCACCGCTTAGTTATCTGTACAGCATCATTCTGACATTTGTATTTAACTTTGGCGTAAATCGCGTGATGGCTGTGAAGCTGGAGCATATCAATATGGCAGAATCTTTGAAATCCGTAGATTAATGTAAGACGATATACATCAGGATATTTGAAAAATATAAATCCCCTTTTATCATGCAGCCACATCACAGGCTTGTTTGATAAAAGGGGATTTTTCGTTATGGACGCTGTCCGAGACCACCCTCAAGTGTAATGGTTTCTCCTGTCATAAATTTAAAATCAGGAGAAGCAAGCTGTACACAGACACGTCCGATTTCAAGTTCGGCATCTCCAAGATGACCTACAGGCGGCATTTTTACATTTTTCTCAAATGCTTCAGGGTATGCTTTCTGGAAGTTTTCAAGCTGTGCAGTCCATGCCAGAGGACATACAATATTGACATTGATATTATCTTTGCCCCATTCGGTGGCGGCAACACGGGTCAGACCACGAATACCCTCCTTGGCAGCGGCATATGCACACTGACCGTAATTACCGAACAGACCAGCACCTGATGCGAAGTTGATGACAGAGCCTTCTGTCTTTGCAAGATATGGATAACATGCCTTCATATAGTGGAATGTAGCATAAAGACCTGAGTAAACGGCAAGGTCAAATTGTTCCGTAGTATGCTCAGCCAGTGTTACACCTGAAGCGGAGGCCTGCGCATTGTTAATAAGGACATGAATATCTCCAAATGCATCAATAGTCTGTTTGACAACATTTTCAGCTACAGCGGCATTATCAGCACCTGCATTGATGTCTGCCTGTACTGCCAGTACATGGATGCCGTAAAGACGCTCTAATTCCTCTTTTGCATCATTTAATTTTTGCATGTTACGTCCGGTAATAACCAGATTTGCTCCTTCTTTTGCATAGGCTGTTGCAATACCATAGCCTATGGAGCCACATCGCCCGTCACTTAGAACGGCTCTTCCTGCACCCGTAATAATTGCTGTTTTTCCTGTTAAAAATCCCATATTCAATACTCCTTTCCAATTTGATTGAATGTTGTACAATCTTTCATTTTATAAGAAAAGTGTATCATGGAATGGGAGAAACTTCAATTTATTCTTAACTTTATTTAGTGATATAAAAGCGGCTGTCCAGAGTAAGCCAGTTGGCACGAAAGAGCTGCATAATCTGCCAATAGCCCACGCCACGGAGCTGTTTTTCCTCTAATAAATCAAATTTGGCACTGATGCTCCGTATATCTTCAAACCAAACCTCATGAGAGATGCCGTTCTTTATGTAGGTAAAGAAGGGTGTCTGAGCAGTCTCGTCATATTGGATCGTGGCATTATTATCGATTGCGATGCGGACAGCCTGTATATTGCCGATGGTTGTTGCCCTTGTTACCCCTTGTACATATGGAAGCGGCCAGTCATAGCCATAATTGGGGATTCCCAAATTAATTTTTTCGGCGGGAATGACTGTCAGCGCATAGTCAACTACCTGCCGTACCTTATTGATAGGTGCTACAGCCATTGGTGTACTGTATGTATACCCCCATTCATAAGTCATAAGCAGTACATGATTTGCTGCTGCTCCAAGAGCCTGATAATCCTTTCCTTCATACAGCAGTCCCGGCTGGTTGTCAGAGGTCTTTGGTGCAAGAGCGACAGATACCTGATAGCCGTAGGCATTGAGCCTGTTTGTCATATTTTGTACAAATTGTGTAAATGCAAATCGGTCATCACGTAAAATAAATTCGAAATCAATATCTACGCCCGCATAACCTTTTTGATTCAGTTCCGTAAGTATGTTTTGAATAAGATTTTCCGTTGCCACGGCATTATTGATAACAGAACTAATCAGCAAATTATTGAAATTTCCCTGCTCGTCAAATGGGGTTAATGTAAGAATCGGTTTTGCGTTGTACATAAATGCCATTTGCAGCATCCAGTCCACGGGAAGAACGGGTGGGATTAAATCACCTTCAGCAGTAAATCCATAAGAAAAGACAGAAAGCTCGGACAGGTAAGGCAATGTGTTTTCCAGTACCCATCTGCTGATGAAGGGATAGGCATATCCGTTTACATAGATGTTTCGGTTTTTCACGTTTAATCCATCGGAAATGAAAAGAGCCTGCCCAATTGCAAGTTGATAAGGGTAGATAAGCTGATTATCGAATATAAGCTGGTTGACAGGGATTTCATATAAAGCAGAAATCGTATCTACAGATTCTCCTGCAGAAACAATATGAATCTTCATAATTTCAATATCCTCTTGTAGCGGATTTATTTTATTTTATTCTTTGCAAATGTGAGATATGCTTATGAAAGAGATTGCAAACTGTTTAGAAATGGTAGTGCAGAGGGAATAGGAATGATGTATAATTATTTTGTAGGAAAAAGGATAATGGAAAATAAGATGTTAGTGGGGATAATATGGCAAATGAAAAGAGAAAAAAACAGCGAAAAATAAGGGATATTGTACGGCTGTTCTTGATATGCATGATGTTGATGTTATGCTGCGGATGCAGTACAGAGCGTGCCAAAAATGAATTTAGGCTGGAGGATTATGCCAGTGACGCATCAAAGACAACATATCGGCTCATGGATTTCATGCCAAAGGATGCTGATATTGTTTTGGCAGGCTTTTATGATGAAAATACAATTTTGCTGTTGGATGAGAAGATACAGTCTAATCAGCTGGTTCATACCATATCGACATTGTCGCTGGAGACAGGAGAACGAAATACACGTTTTGAAAACAAAAATCAGGTTCCGGAGGGGCATTTTTGCAGTACCTATGGATATGTTGCCATTAGCTATAATCCCTTTATTATTTATAACTGTAATACCTGTACCTTGGAAATATATAATGACGGGTTGGATGCTGCCGCCTATGTCAGCTTTGGCGGAGGTGTCAACTTCGGCTCAATACAGTATTCCCGGACTGACGATGCCATTTATTTTATGGCGGACTATAATCAGAGAATATATAAATTAAATTTAGCTGCATTGGATTATGGCATTGATGATTCTTTGGTTGCTCCGCAGATAATCAATGCAGAAGAAATGTGTGAATGGATATGGAAACCTGATGTAAATATGGGCTCCTGTATTTTGAGTGGGATAGATGAAAACGGCAATGTATTGAAAATCAGGGCAATCGATTTAACTACGAATACATGGATTAATTTGTTATATAATGTGAATACCGGAGAATACGAGAAGATATTTGCAGATGAAATGGAATTCTTTTATGAGCTGCAGGCATTGGATAACAGTTGGGCTTTGATGAAATTGGATAATAATGAAGAAATGGAGTATAGGGGGTATGAATTTCTTCATTATGATAAAGGTATCAAATACCTGTTTCATCCGGATTTGTCGGCATATGAAGCTGGTGTAAATCAGGAGGCAGCATATACGTCATATTGTGAGCTTAAATTTGATATAGGCAGCAGGGGCAGAGACGGCTGGCTGTTATCGGGAGTCGTGGACTGCAATGAGGGAAAGTTTAAGGATATCTTATTGTGGAATTACGGCAATGCAACATCGGAAACGATAGAAGCTGCTGACGGAATACGGGAGGTTGCGATTTATCAGGAAATCGATTATGGTGCACTTACAGATAAAGCTGATTTGCTGGAAGAGAAATATGGGATTCAAATCATTATGGGTGCGAATGTGAAGGACCAGTTTCCTGACTATCATGCAGAGGTGGTAGAAGATGAAGCTCTTATCAATAATGCGCTTGATAGAATAGATGAGGCTTTGTCCATATATCCTGACGGCTTTATTGAAGAATTGCAGCAGAAATGGATAACAAGTATTAATTTTTATCTGGCAGGCACTTTAACGTCTGAAGATTCCGGAATTTATACTGAAAATGCGGGAGGTTTTACTTCCGGAACAGCAGGATATCAGATGATTGTGGTAAATATCAACACTGCTTCTACGGAAACGATACTTCACGAGATGTCGCACGTAATCGATAACAAATTAAGTGTTATGGGTGTTTTATACGAGTTGGAGGAACAATGGGCGAAATGTAACCCGGAGGGTTTTGATTACGATTATAATTACATGGAGTATGAGGGAGATATTGAGTACACCGGCAGTTCGGGTGAATACTGGAGTAGTATGAATTATGATACTGTATATTTTTATTACGAGTATGCAAAAACGTATCCGACAGAGGACAGGGCGACTTTGATTGAGAATTTCTATTCATGGGAGCATATACCATATTGCTATAATAGTGTCCATATTCAAGAGAAGCTGGGTGTCTATCTGGAATTTTTAGTGGAGAATTTTGAGTCGTGTAAAAAAGACGATAGCTTTTTATGGAATGTGTTGTATGACAGATTGATATCTGAGGGAATAGAGAACTATTAATTTAGCGAAGGTTAGAAAAAGATAAACAGGAGGTTTACTTCTGAGCAGCGTCTAAATGCAGAGCTTTATCATCGGTATTTTCATTCCGTTCTTCTTTACGCAGCTTTTTTATATGCTCTTTTGCTTTATCGTAGATATCATACGGGTCGCTGTATTGAGGACTGTAATCGTTATTGTATCTGCCTTTGTGATTGTTTTTCAGCATATTGGTTTCTCCATTAAAAAATTATCATATATTTTATGACAATATTGGTCTTGTCTTTTTAGATAAATAGCTTGTGTTATTCAGGATGTCTGAGTAATGTATGACATAAATTGATAATGGCAGAATCATTGCTGCTGTTAAATATGCTTACACTACCGTTTTCGGTCCTGCCTGTAAGTAAGTCCGCAGCTTCAAGGCGGCGTCTCAGTTCAAGGGCTGTGCCGTGGCTTCCGTTAAATATACGGATTTCGTTACCTGCGATACGTCTGATAACCTTTTCTACAAAAGGATAATGTGTACAACCGAGAACGATTGCATCAATGCCCTTGTCAAGGGATGGACGTAAAAGCGTTTCAAGGAAGTCTGTCAGTTCGGGACCGTCTAAAATCCCTTTTTCCACATAGTCTGCAAGACCGGGACAAGGAATGCAGAAGATATCGGATTGTTCTTCATAGGTATGCATGAGCTGTCTGAATTTATCTTGATTCAGTGTCATAGGAGTTGCCATAACGGCAACACGGTCATGTTCCTTCCATAGTACGGCAGGTTTTAATGCCGGCTCAATTCCGATAATCGGAATATCAGGATATTTTTTACGCAATCGTGCTGCACATGCACTTGTGGCAGTATTGCATGCAATAACGATTGCCTTTACATTTTTATCCAGCAAAAAAGAAACACAAGTATCAGAAAGAGCCTGTATTTCTTCGAGAGACTTTGTCCCATATGGAGCATGACTTGAATCTCCATAATATAGATAATCTTCATTTGGCATAAGGTTGACGATTTCCCGTAAAACACTTATTCCGCCTATGCCTGAATCAAATACGCCAATCGGTCTGTTATCCATCATAAATACTCCAAAAAATAATTGCTGTAGTGTCCAATCCAATTATTTGAGATATAAACACTACAGCAATTATAGTACAAGAGAAAGTGTTTGCAAAGTCCTAAATAACCGCAAATCATTTTTTCTGCTGAAGCCGCTGAAGAGAGTCTATGACAATGCGATATGTTTCTTTTGCCATTTCTTCCGGTGTTTCAGGCAGACTATCTGTAATCCAGATTTTAATCAGTCCTACACAGCCACAGCGGTAAAAGGTATATGCGTTATCCGATATAACGGATTCGTCGCCTATCAGTTCATTCAGCTTGATACGGATTTCCCGTTCAATGGATTCCTCCATCTGCCGGATAAAGGCGCTGTTATTTTGGGAAGACATGATTGCCCTGCATAAATCCCTGTTGTTGTCAAAGGTTTTATATAAGGTAAGTATGAATGCATAGCTTTCCTCAAGCTTATCAATATTTTTATAGGAATCAAATACCTGCCATATTTCTGCCATCAGGTTATTTTCCATTTCTGCGAGAAGCTCGTATATATCCGAGTAATGCAGATAGAAGGTAGACCTGTTTATATCTACTTTTTCAACCAGCTCTTTTATGGTTATGTTTTTAATGTCTTTTTCAAACATGATTTCAATTAATCCTTGTTTGAGTAATTGTTTTGTTTTTTTGATTCTCCTGTCTTCTTTTTTATTTATCATAATGGTACACCTCACTCATATAAGTGTTTCTATTATACTATGAATTTCAACATAAATCAACACGTGTCCACAAATAGACAAAAACAATACAAATATCCATAATTTTTTCTTTATATAAGTAATCCTTGAAGGGAATAATAATTGATTATATAATATTAGAGGTTTCGAATTCGTAAAACAGGAGGAATATCATGAGCGATTATAAGATTAATACAAAATGTGTTCAGGGCGGTTATACGCCGGGAAACGGAGAACCAAGACAGATTCCTATTATCCAGAGTACAACCTTTAAGTATGCAACAAGTGAAGATATGGGAAAATTATTTGATTTGGAGGCAGAAGGATATTTTTATACCAGACTTCAGAATCCGACAAATGATATGGTCGCAAATAAGATATGCGAGCTGGAGGGTGGTTCGGCAGCCATGCTTACCTCATCCGGTCAGGCGGCAAATTTCTACGCAGTTTTTAACATTGCAAATTGTGGTGACCATGTGGTAGCTTCAAATTCCATCTATGGCGGCACATATAATTTATTTGCAGTAACCATGAAGAAAATGGGAATTGATTTCACATTTGTAAGTCCGGATGCAACAGAGGAAGAACTGAATGCTGCTTTTTTGCCGAATACGAAGGCTGTGTTTGGCGAAAGCATTGCAAATCCTGCACTGACCGTACTCGATATTGAGAAATTTGCGAAGGCTGCACATGCACATGGTGTTCCGCTTATTGTAGATAATACGTTCCCTACACCGATTAATTGCAGACCGATAGAATGGGGAGCCGATATCGTAACACATTCTACTACAAAATATATGGATGGACATGCTGCCGGAGTAGGTGGTTGTATCGTAGATGCAGGAAAATTTGACTGGATGAAGTATGCAGACAAATTCCCCGGACTTTGTACACCGGATGACAGCTACCATGGAATTACATATGCCGAGAAATTTGGTATGGGTGGGGCATTTATTACAAAATGTACCGCACAGCTGATGCGGGATTTGGGTTCCATACAGTCACCACAGAATGCCTTTATTTTAAATCTGGGACTTGAAAGCCTGCATGTGAGAATGGCAAGACATTGTGAAAATGCCATGAAGGTTGCAGCGTTCTTAAATGCACATGAGAAGATAAGTTATGTAAACTACCCGGGACTTTCCGGTGACAGGTACTATGAGATTGCAAACAAATATATGCCAAACGGTTCATGTGGTGTTGTAAGCTTCGGTGTTAAGGGTGGCAGAGCTGCCGCTGAGAAGTTTATGAAGTTCTTAAAGCTTGGTGCTATCGAGACACATGTTGCAGACGCCAGAACGTGCTGCCTGCATCCTGCAAGTGCAACACACAGACAGATGAATGATGCAGAGCTTGAGGCATGTGGCGTATATCCTGATTTGGTAAGATACTCATGTGGTATTGAGGATGCAGATGACCTTATTGCTGACCTTGCACAGGCACTTGAGCAGATTTAGAATATATAAATATAAAAAACTTGGAGGACATCATGGGCGGAATATTCGGAGTAGTATCAAAAGAAAATTGTATATTTGATTTGTTTTTCGGAACGGATTATCATTCTCATCTTGGTACAAGGAGAGCGGGAATGGCGGTATATGGAGATAATGGATTTAAGAAAGCGATTCATTCCATAGAAAACAGTCCGTTTCGAACAAAGTTTGATAAAGAGGCAAATACGCTGGAGGGTTACTATGGAATAGGAAGTATATCCGATTATGAAGGACAGCCGTTGCTTCTTCGCTCCCATCATGGAACGTATGCCATAGCGACTGTCGGTAAAATAAACAATATCAATGAACTACTGACAGAGGTACTGGACTGCAAAGCACATCTTTTTGAAATGAGTAACGGTGATATCAGCCAGACAGAGATTGTTGCATCTCTTATCAATCAAAAGGATAATTTTATAGATGGAATCAGATATGCTCAGGAGGTTATTGACGGCTCGATATCCATGCTGCTTCTGACGCCAAAGGGGGTTTATGCAGCCAGAGACTTGATGGGAAGGACGCCGATTGTTATCGGTAAAAAAGAAGATGCATATTGTGCCAGCTTTGAAAGCTATGCATATTTGAATTTGGGATATACGGATTACAAGGAATTAGGTCCCGGAGAGATCGTGGTTATGACACCTGACAGTGTGAAGACGTTGGTGGCACCGGGCAAGAAGATGAAGATTTGTACATTCCTGTGGGTTTATTATGGTTATCCGTCTGCTTCCTATGAAGGCGTAAGCGTAGAGCAGATGAGATATAATTGTGGAATGATGATGGCAAGGCGTGACAATGTAAAGCCTGATGTAGTGGCGGGTGTCCCGGATTCCGGTACGGCACATGCAATCGGTTATGCAAATGAATCAGGCATACCATTTTCCAGACCGTTTATAAAGTATACACCTACATGGCCGCGTTCCTTTATGCCGACGATACAGAATAAAAGAAATCTTATTGCGAAGATGAAGCTGATACCGGTACATGATTTAATTAAAGACAAGAGCCTGCTTCTGATAGATGACTCCATTGTGCGTGGAACACAGCTTCGGGAAACGACAGAGTTTTTATATGAAAGCGGAGTGAAAGAGGTTCATATCAGACCTGCATGTCCGCCATTGCTTTTTGGTTGTAAATATTTGAACTTCTCAAGGTCTACATCAGAAATGGAGCTTATTGCAAGACGGGCTGTCGAGGCACTGGAGGATGGACCTGTTACAGAGGAATTGCTGAAAGAATATGCAAATCCCGACAGCGAAAAATATGCAGCTATGGTTGAGTGGATTCGAAAGCAGCTTAATTTTACAACACTTATGTATAACCGCCTTGATGATATGCTGGATTCAGTTGGTATCGATAGGGATAAGCTTTGTACTTATTGCTGGGATGGAAGAGAGTAGAATACAAAAAAGAAAACCGGTTAGTCAAAATACTGACCGGTTTTTGTATTATATATATGTAAGCAAACTTATATTGAAAAAGTTTCTTTTTATGATACAATAGGTTATTATTTAATGTAATTACTTAGGAGGGTATTATGAAGCTGCAAATAGCAAAAATAATATCAATTATTTTACCTGTTATTGGTATTTTGGGTATATTTGTGTTTGCATTTACAGGAAAGATAATTTATGGCTGGTCATTATTTGTAATATTGATGTTGATTTCAGGATTGATAGGAATTGTGTTCTTCCGCTGTCCGCATTGTCATAAGGCGATACCTGTTAACGGAACGCCAAATCAGAAATATTGTCCATATTGCAAGAAAGATTTGGGTATGAAACCCAGCAAAATAAGTTATTATGGAAAGTGCGTGGTAGCAAAGGATGGAACGTATAAAGCATCTACAGTTGTAGGGCCTATGGTATTTTTAGTAAGTACCATGATCGTTTTGCTTATTGTTGTGGCGCTTCTGGGATTTGATAGTATATTTAAAGGCACGGGACGGCTTCTTGTAGTGATAGCTTTTTTGATTGGAATTTTTCTCGGAATATTCTGTAGATTGGTAGTTGGCTCTGCTGCAAAAATGGACAGCGAGAAAGTATATTATAGTAAGATACCGTTTCGATGGAAGGAATATGAATTGGCTGATATCAAGGAAAAGTCGAAACACATGAAGCCGTTTTATCATGTGACGAGGGGGTATGTTGTTCCGACTTCAAAGGGTGTGTTGATACTTCCTGTTGCAAGTTATAAAGGTGGACAGGAATTTCTGAAAGAATTTACAGACAGGATAGGACAGCCGATGGTAGATATCAGACCGGATTTGGTACTTTCAAAGCATTCCGAAAAGGCAAAGCATGATGAAGACATATATACGGAATTTTTGAATAATATTAAGAAAGAAGAGGACTAAAAATGGATTCAAGTGAGAAAATAACAAATGAAGAATTGGTTAAAGCCATGGCTTTGTTAAAGGAAAAGAACACTCCGGATACACAGAGAAATTATATTGCAAATGTGGTAAAAGCAAAATTTCTGATACCTGCAAAAATGGAAAAAAAGCCGGATAAGAATGAAAAAGGTGAGCCGTTAACCAGAGGCAGAGTGAAGGTGAATTTTTGCGTCATTACAAATGCTGAAAAGAAAAGCTTTTTGCCTGTATTTACGGATGCGGCAGAGATGGCAAAAGGAAACTATGAGGATGCCGAGAAGGTTATTATTACATATCCGGATTTGGCGAATATGGTTCTTGCGTCAAAGGGGGCATTGTCAGGAATCGCCATTAATCCTCATGGGGAAGGCTTTATGGTTCCTACAGAACTTGTCGTGGATTTGGAGAAGAATAAGAAAAGTAATGCGAACAAAAGCAACATAAAGAAAAATGCATTACCTGCAAATATGAATATTAAACTTAGAACGCCAAAGTATATGCCGATTGATATGATGGAGGCCGCATCTAAGCTTATGGCAGAGGATGCAGATGTAAAATGTGCATATTTGCAAATGATGGATAAAGAAGATGGCGATGAAGAATATCTGATTGCTGTAGATACAGATGGCGATGAAGCAGTGTTATTTAATGCATTAATGCCTGTTATAAGACCACATTCTTTTGGAATCAATATTGCACTTACAAATGTAAAAAACGGATTAGGTGCAAAGGTTGCAGAAATTGCAGAACCATTTTATGTAAAAGAGTCATAGGAGTTTATACATGTTAAAAAAATATCTGATTATTTTTTTCATTTCAATGGTACCGATAATTGAGCTTAGAGGTGCCATACCATTTGCAGTAGGTTTTAACCTGCCTACAATACCTTCATTTATCGTTTGTGTAATCGGTAATATGCTGCCTGTACCTGTTATATTCTGGTTTGCCAGAAAGGTTCTTTTATGGGGCAAGGACAAAAAATATATTGGGAAATTTTTTACGTTCTGTCTGGAAAAAGGAGAAAAAGGTGGTAAAAAGCTGAAAGAAAAGGCAGGTGTAGGAATTTATCTTGCCCTGCTGCTTTTTGTCGGAATACCGCTTCCCGGAACGGGAGCATGGACGGGAACACTGGCTGCCAGCTTTCTTGATTTGGATTGGAAGAAGAGTGCAGTTTCTGTAATGCTTGGCGTTATGCTTGCCGGTGTCATTATGTGTCTTGCAAGCCTGGGACTTTTCGGGGCAATAGGCGCAATATTAAAGTAATTAAGGATAATGGTTATTATCCAGCTGTTGGTAGGCTGATATATATAACAGTTTACCAACAGATGAATAGCAACGGATAAGGAGATAAAGTTATGGGAATGAATCCTGCAGCAATGTTTAAGATAAAGGGTGCATGGGAGAAATTTGCAGCAAATCATCCGAAATTTCCCCTGTTTTTAAATGCCGCAGCAAGGAGCGGAATAAAGGAAGGTTATATATTAGAGCTTAAAATAACTTCTGATGAAGGAAATACCATCTGTACAAACGTAAAGTTAACGGAGTCAGATATGGAGCTTATTCAGACATTAAAAGAAATTGGCGGAGCCAAAAGATAGAATGTACAGCCCCTATATGATATAGGGGTTGTATTTTGTTAAATTCGCTGTTTATGGGGAATACAAAATAGACATGATTTTCTATAATATCCATATAAAGGAGGTAAACAGTATATGGATACAAAAAGAGTTGGTATGTTTCTTGCGGAGCTTAGAAAGCAGAATAATATGACCCAAGAACAGCTTGGAGAAAAAATAGGAGTAACAAATAAAACTGTTTCCAGATGGGAAACGGGTGCATATATGCCTCCCGTAGAGATGCTGGAGATTTTGAGTAATTTGTATGATGTTTCAATTAATGAGATTGTTAGTGGGAAAAAATTGAATGAAACAGAGTATAAGCAACAAGCAGAAGAAAATATGAAAGCGGTTCTTTCGGAAAGCGCATTTACATTAAAAGACAGGATCGCATTTTTTCAGAAGAAGTGGAAAAAAGAGCATGCTTTTGAGCTGATATTTGAGATGCTCATTATAGTCGCAGTTATGATATGCGGTTTTGTGTTTGAGAACGAGTTATGGATAGTTGCTGTCATAGCAGCATTTGTATGGTCTGTCTGGCAGAATAACCGAATGATGGCGTTCGTTGAAAAATATGCGTATACCGGCAATAGAGAACAGCAATAACCAATTTGAAATTGGAAATTATTTAAAAAAGCAATAGGAGAAAAAATATGATTGAGTGTATGGTAGTTGGTGCCGGTGGGTTTATTGGAGCTGTTTGCAGATATTTAATTGGACTGATTCCATTAAAAGAAGGATGCGTGTTTCCGATAAAAACATTTATTATCAATATAGTAGGTTCTTTTATTATTGGAATCATAGCCACGTTAGCGATAAAAAGCAATTCGCTGAATCCCAGAGTGATACTATTTCTAAAAGTCGGAATATGTGGCGGATTTACAACATTTTCTTCTTTTGCTTTGGAGACAGGCGATTTGATGAAAAATGGGAATACGGTTATTGCATTGTTATATGCAATTTTAAGCATGGTTGTCGGAGTGGCTGCTGTATTTGCAGGACAGGAAATAATTAGATAAATAAGAATTCTCACTTGATATGAAAGTGGCAGTTGGGACTGGATGAAATGCTTATAATACATTTCTATGAAAGGACGGGTAAGAATAGATTGATATATGCAGATTATAACCCTCTTATGAACAGTATTGATGTAACCACATTTGAGAATTACATATCGGTATCGTTTGTATGTGATGCAAATGCATGAAAACAGCCTTGAATAAGGACAGTGAGTAAAATGTCTATTTCAAGGTTGTTTTTGTGTTCCGCATATAGTGCATATATTTTGCTTTTTAATCTTTGTTCCACATCCTTGCTCAAATAACTCATAAAGAAGCTTGGCATCTCTTTCTGAAACTTTGTAATTAAGCCACTCATCCAGAATGGGAAGCTGATAATTACCGATTCGCTTTCTTTATCTGGTCAGTGTCTTGATATCATCCCTATAGTTTTCGAAATTACGCATAAGATCAGGCATTCTCCTTCATATTTGTCGTCGCTTCCACATAGCTCATCTGACTGTAGGGAAGAGTCGCAACAAACAGATATGCTGCTATGATTTCCCCGGTATCCGGGTTAAGAATCCGGAACAGCTAAAGTTGCATGAACGCAATCACCCTGTTGGTGGATATATTATAGGTATGTTGATACATTTAGGTGGACAGGAACGCTTTTATGGAATGTAATTCTATTCGGCTTTATCTTAACAGGCGCATATCGTCAATTACCCAACCTTCATTTTCCATATGATACTCCCCACCACAATATGGACATGTCTTTTGTCTGACAACATCAAAGCTGCCACCACAGTTTGGACATTCTACAGAAGTAATAGAAAATCCGGGTGGCTCCATGATGGCTACATTTCTACTTACTTCTACATCAATACAGTCTCCGGTTTTATGAACTTTTCCTTGGGTTTCACTATAATTAATCCACCATGTACGTAAAGACATATGCAGGATATTTCCCTCCAGCCGCACTTTCCTTAGGCAGGTAGCATTCGTATAGGTCATTTCTAAAATATTAGAAAATCTGTCATCCCTCTGACCACCACGATAGCAGGCAAGCTTCTCCGGATATTCTGCGAACACCGCCATTCTGATCAATGCTACAATCTGACCTTCAAATTTGTCGTAAGAAAAATTGGAATCGTATTTCTGCATAATATTGGTAATTTTTTTCTTTGAGCTGCTCCATTTGAACAGAGAAACAGGTTTCATACCATCCCTGTCAAATAAGGTAACAAGCAACCGCAGAGACGCCAGAACCAATCCAAGTAAGCCGCCACAAAAACCAGCGGCCAAAAAGCAAACTGCCAGCTTTGCAGGCAGAAACCCATTTTCACCTATGAGCACACACGCAAATTCCACCAAAAAAACTGCTAGCATAGAAAAAAAGATTGTCTTTCCCGTCATACCCGATATTGTAGCTGTGGTCTTATCTTTCAGAAAAAACAGATTCACCACTCTAGGAAAGAGGTCTGTAATCTTAAACCTTGTACCGCAATATCTACACCCTTCCTCCAGTGCTGCTACCGGACTGACTGCACCACAATTAGGACAGGTCATCGTAATATGGGTAAGCTGAGAATCATTGGGCGTATGGACAATGATCTCATACATCACCTGCTCCACTTCTCTTTCATAAACAGGTCCATTACTATTTTCAAACCGAATTGTTCTTTTGATACTTTCATATACCATATCTGTAGTATACCATGGGGATTTTCTCGAAATGGCTGCAGTTCCAAAGCCCGACCCTTTTGCCGGCATAATCCGGTCCGTCATCGTAAGTCCCCTTTTTTTCAAGCGCTCCTTTTGCAGCTTCAAGAAGTATAAGGTATCTCCATCACAACACGTAGGAACGATACCTTCCTGCTGCCATGTATTAAGCTCTTGTGCAAACCTGTCATACATCCCCCGTTTCTGATCCCATGTGGGCACAAACTGTCTAAATGCCCTGTATGCAGACACATACTTTCCAATCCATTTTCCTCCAATACACCAAAAAACAATCCCCAAAGCAACAAATATCATTTTCCACAACACAGAAACAGAAGTAGCTATAAAAGAAATCCCTACGATTCCCGCTGCTATCCATGCCAACCCTTTAAACCAATCCATTCCATCCGGTTCGATGATACTGTCTCTTGTTTTTGTATTTAAACCAAGAATATTTCCCATTTTTATTCCTCCCTCTACCTTATGCCAACACTTGTTTTCATAAGCGTATCTCCGATAACAAATTTCGCACTATCTTTATTTATTAATTTATTTTTCCATATATCTCTTATTACAGCTTCTTTTCGATGATTAAATGCATCCACGTCGATGGACATGTCGCTTTTCTCATTCATCATGGCAGCCCATTCTTTACTAACACCATATATGTATCCAGGCAAAGTATTCGCTACCCTGTCTGAATAAATAGAACCCATTTGAATCTCATAAAAATAAGTAAAATCAATTCCGGTTATTCCCTGAATTTGTTCCAACTCCCTTATGAAGTCTGATTCAAACACGTAGAAATCACTGCCAGGGGTGATAATTTCGTATATATGCTCTTTATCAGAATACATAGTCTGGCAGATCCTGCCAAAACAAGTAAAAGAAGGATTGCCACAAATAATTTGAATGAACTGTTCTCTCTGCTCTTGTGTCAGCGTTGTAGGCTCCCCATTTCGAATTACGTGCTCACAGTGTCGATTCAATTTTTTATCACGGGAACTTTGTTTTTGAAATTTTCGTAAATCTATATTGTTGTAAAAATGTGGAACCTGTTCTACATTCTGGGTCTGTGTCATATATAAGTCCTCCTTTTCTTCATTCTGCAAAAATATATTTTTATTAAATTGTAGCAAAAATCCTTTTCTATCACTATCAATTTAAGGTAAAATAAAAGTAAATTATGAAATTACTGAATAATCTGGGGTTGATTGAGCCACTGTCTTGATCTGATTTTTATCTTTCTGTGCAACCGGAATTTTTTAAATAAAAAGACTTCTGAGCTGTAAATGCAGCCTGGAAGTCTTTTTTATCTATCGATTCTTCAAGCTTTTCCTATATTCAGATGGAGAAAAGCCTTTTTGTTTATGAAAAATACGGCTGAAATAGAGGGGGTTGTCATACCCAACGATATGAGCAATCTCTGTTACCGTATATGTTGTTGTTTCAAGCAACAGTTGGGCATTGGTTATGCGGATGGATAAGATATACTGCATAGGGCTCATTCCTGTATATTGTTTAAAGTTTCTTATGAACCAACTGACACTCATACCTCTTGAAGCAGCATAATCCTCAATACGGATGTCTTTGTTATAGTTATCATTAAAATACTGGGAAGCAATATCCATTTCAGTATCGAGATAATCATTTTTTAACTTGTGTTCTTTCGTCAACTGTCTGTGAATGGCAATAAACAGATGATGAAGGAGCATGGTAAGCATCTCTTTGTAATCTAACTGGCAACGCTGCAATTCAATAATCATTCTTTTGAAGATTCTTTCGTACTCCAAAGAGGTTCCGACATAAAATACCCGCATATCGTCCTTTATTCCATAGCGTCTTAGGATGTTTGTTACATCGTTTCCCGTAAAATGAACCCAGTAGACTTCAGGCTGCTCGGCAGCATAGTATTCATATTTCTGAAATTCCTTTGGTCTGTATAGAACCATGTTTCCGGCGGTAACAATAGTATCATTATCTTCATTTCCAAAATGAAAATGTGCAGAGCCTGCTGACACATAGAGAAGCTGATAATCAATTCGCCCGCGGGGACGGTAGGTTGGCAGTTTGGTGTGGGTGTATAGATGGTAAGTGCCACAGCTCCCTATGATAAGCGGCTTGCTTTTATCTTTAAAATCAAGAAGAGATTTATTTAAGTAACCTGAATTGATATACAAGTGAGCCACCTCCAATTTGAATTTTTGTATATTGTATCATTTTGTGCATGTTTTGTCTATGTTTGTTTATGGACGAAAAATGCACAAAAACGTATAATTAGACCATGGAAATCAGGTGGAAGGTAATGGAAATATGGTTCAACAAAAGTAATGTTTAGAGTTGGACAACAAGAATAATTTAAGGAATCAGCTTTGTAGCAAAGCAATTTAATGTATAGGAGGCAGCCAAATGATAGTACCACGTTATTATGAGGATTTGAATGTGTTACACGAAAACACGATGCCGGCAAGAAGTTATTATATTCCGGCATCCGGGAGAATGGATAATCTTGTCGGGCATCGTGAGGAATCGGACCGTATGCAGCTTTTGAATGGGACATGGAAGTTCCGATATTTTGAAAGTATCTACGACGTGCAGGATGCATTTTATGAAAAAGGATATGATACTTCGGATTTTGATGAAATCAATGTACCCGGCGTATGGCAGATGGCGGGATATGATTCGCATCAGTATACCAACATCAGATATCCGTTTCCATTTGACCCGCCATATGTACCACAGGACATACCTTGCGGAGCATATGTTTATGCATTTGATTATAAGAGGGATGCAAAGGCGGAAAAGGCATTCTTAAACTTTGAAGGTGTGGATTCATGCTTTTATGTATGGCTGAATGGAGTATATGTTGGTTACAGTCAGGTATCACACGCAACCAGTGAATTTGATGTAACCTCTGTCATAGAAGAAGGAAAAAATACCATAGCCGTTTTGGTTTTGAAATGGTGTGACGGTTCTTATCTGGAGGACCAGGACAAGTTTCGTATGAGTGGTATTTTCAGAGATGTATATCTTTTGAAGAGGCCGGAGCAGGCAGTGCGGGATTATAGAATTACCACAGAAATAGCAGCAGATAAGGCAAGAGTAAATCTTAAGCTTACATTTGACAGGGCAGCGGTTACAAAGGTAACAGTTGAGGATAAAAACGGAGCAGTCGTTGCCGAAACAGTAGCTGCATCGGATGGAACGGTTGTTTTGGAGGTAGCCGAACCTGAACTTTGGAATACGGAAAATCCATATCTGTACACATTGGTCATGGAAACAGAATACGAAGTAATCGTTGATTATATTGGATTTAGAACAATTGAAATTAAGGATAAGGTCATCTGTTTCAATGGACAGAAGATAAAGTTCAGAGGTGTTAACCGCCATGATTCTGATCCCAAGACCGGTTTCACAATCAGCATGGAGCAGCTTATGACGGACCTTACCCTGATGAAACAGCATAACTTCAATGCGATTCGTTCCAGTCATTATCCGAATGCACCATATTTCTATCAGCTTTGTGATAAATATGGATTTATGGTAATCGACGAAGCGGACCTTGAAGCGCATGGACCATGTATGATTTATTATAAAGAAGATACGGATTATAACCGATTCAAGGGTTGGAATGAGCAGCTTGCAGATAATCCGGCATGGGAAGAGGCGATTGTTGACCGTGTTCAGTTAATGGTTCAGCGTGATAAGAACAGACCAAGTATTGTTATGTGGTCAATGGGAAATGAAAGTGCTTACGGCTGTAATTTCGAGAAGGCCCTGCAATGGACAAAGACATTTGATGCTGAAAGACTTACACAGTACGAAAGTGCCAGATACCGTAACTATGATGTGACATATCACTATGAGCATCTTGATTTATACAGCAGAATGTATCCGTCATTTGAAGAGATTGAAGAATATCTTGAGAAAGACGGAAGTAAGCCGTTCCTTTTAGTTGAGTATTGTCATGCGATGGGAAACGGTCCCGGGGATTTTGAAGACTATTTTTGGTTGATTCAGAAAAATGATTTGATGTGTGGCGGTTTCGTTTGGGAGTGGTGTGACCATGCGATTGACCATGGTACTGCGGAAAATGGAAAGACAAGATATTACTATGGCGGCGACCATGGTGAAATCATCCATGATGGAAACTTCTGTATGGATGGATTGGTTTATCCTGACCGCAGACCGCATACGTCACTTTTAGAATATAAGAATGTTTACAGACCGGCAAGAGTTGTATCCTATAGTGCCAAAACAAAGCAGCTTGTACTTCATAACTATATGGATTTTGATGATTTGAAGGATTATGTGGATATCAGTTATGAGGTAAGCTGTGACGGAATAAAAGCGGCGGCAGGAAATATTCCTGCATTTTCAGTAGCACCCCATGAGGATGCGGCAACTATATTAGATATAGAAGTTCCAAAGAGTGGGCGGGTATATCTTAAGGTGATATACAGATTAAAGAAGCAAATGGCTTTGATTCCTGAAGGATATGTGTTAGGTTTTGACGAATTGCTTTTGAAGAATACAGATGGCAGAAATCAGATAGCGGTAAATTGGCTGAATCAGAAGCTTGATGCAGATACAGGCATTGATGTTGTTGAAACAGACTGCAGGGTTCTTTTAAAGGGAACAGACTTTGCTTACACGTATAACAAAAGAACGGGTATGTTTGAAAGCATCAATTATGCGGGAAGAGAGTATCTGGATAAGCCTATGGAGATCAATATTTGGCGGGCACCTACGGATAATGACATGTATATAAAGCTTGAGTGGAAAAAAGCACATTATAACGAAGCATATGTGAGAGCGTATAAGACAGTTGTTTGCCGAACGAAGGAGGATATTGAAATCAGCAGTGTAATGTCGGTTTCGGCAGCGACGGTTCAGCGGATCATGGATGTTGATGTGACTTGGACTATTGATAACAGGGGTGGAATCAAATCACGGATTGCTGTTGTGAAAAATCCGGAATTTCCGGAGCTACCAAGATTCGGTGTCCGTATGTTCTTAAATAATAAGCTTGAAAATGTTTCTTATTATGGATATGGACCGTCAGAAAGCTACAGGGACAAACATAGAGCCGCAAGCCACGGATTATATCATGCAACGGTCAGAGAACTTCATGAGGATTATATCCGGCCACAGGAGAATGGAAGCCATTATGATTGTGACTATGTAGAGCTTTATAACGAACAGTTTGGTTTCGCTGTAGCGGCAGAGCAGGCATTTTCTTTCAATGCGTCTGTATATACGCAGGAGGAGCTGGAGACAAAGGGGCATAATTATCAGTTGGTGGAGTCAGGCAGTACAGTATTATGTGTTGATTATCGGTTAAATGGTATCGGCTCAAACAGTTGCGGCCCCCAGGTAATGGAGAGATATCGTTTGGATGAAGAGGCATTTCATTTTCATTTTAAGCTGGTTCCTTTTGTAAATGAGAACCTTTATGGCGTGTTCTCCTGAGCAATCAATGTACCTTTGATTCTGGATGTAATAATCATGCTTATTCTTTCAAGAATGAATGTCGAGGGGGCGAATACAATGCTTAAGATTCAGAAAGGCATCATTAATTCGGGCACCCGGAAAAAATAAAGCAGCCCAAGCATGCAAGCCTGATGTGGTTTTGGTCCATTCATACCGGTTGGACAATATATAAGTGGAGGAAATAAATGAGAAGCATATTATAAAATGAATATTAAAATATAAAGGTATGATTTATTATGAGAAATTATGTCAAAAATTCATTAGAAACGCATTTATTTTTTTCCAGAATTATGAAAGAACATGCATTGTTTTTAGAAGCGGGATTTCCATGTAAGGAGACAGCATGGATACAGAAGGCAGAGTATTTCCGTGAGCAGTTTGAAAAGCTTTTAAAGAAGACCGTAGAAATCAGTGATGGCATTATTGGCAATTGTATTACCCATTCGGATGAGCTGGTAACACAGTTTACTGTTCCTGCGGAAAAACGGACGAATTGTCTAACCGGTATACCGATTGACACCGATATTTCCGTTATGGAACAAAAGTTACAATCGGGAAATGAATGCAGTCAGCAAAGATTGAGGACTTTAGTCCAAACAGTTAACCAGTTAAATGAAAGGGCGGTTGTTTTGCTGAATGGTCTGATTGATTTTAAAGAATGTATATTAGAGGAAGTAAAAGCAGGAAGACTTTTTACGGCAAATTATCCGCTTTTGATACAACATATTTTGCGTGAAGCAAAATTATATCGTCGTACGTTGATGGAGTTAAGACAAAATAGAGGAATATCGTATCAAAATCCGTATAGACAGGAAAAATTCTGGAATCAGATTATGATGGAACATGCATTGTTTATCCGTGGTCTGCTTGACCCGTCGGAAGAGCAGTTAATTGATACTGCGGACAATTTCGCGACAGCGTATAATGAACTGTTAGAAATGGCAAAGCTGCAGGATGCAAGAACGATGGACGATTTAACACGGAAATCGCTGGAGGAGACATTGCGGTATCGGGATTTTAAGGCTGCCGGAGCAGAAGGAATTTTGGATTGTAAAATTGCATCTGTTATCTTACCGTTACTGGCAGACCATGTATTGCGTGAAGCCAATCATTATATCCGAATCCTCGACTGTAACGATATAGAAGAGAGGACACAAACTTTTCACAAAAATTATTAGCACTCACTATTGACGAGTGCTAATAAAAGTGGTATAACAGATACAGAACAAAGGAAATACAGTAAAGAATATTTCCCCGGTTCAGCAACATTTGACATCACCTATTATATAATTTGAAAGGAGAGATGACTTATGATGATGCCTAGTATTTTTGGAGGAAAATTTTTTAATGATTATTTTGAACCTTTTGGCGGATATACCACAAACGGTATGTTAAAGACGGATGTTCAGGAAAATGAACAGGGATATCTGGTTACGATGGATGTACCCGGTATCAGCAAGGAAAACGTTAAAGCAGAGCTGAAAGACGGATATTTGACAGTTAATGTTTCTACAAGTTCGGATAAAGAAGAAAAGCAGGAAGACGGAAAATATATTCGTAAGGAGAGATATTACGGAAGTGCCAGCAGAAGCTTCTATGTAGGCGAGGATGTTACACAGGAAGATATCAAGGCGAAATTTGAGGATGGAACCTTAAAACTGGTTATTCCAAAGAAAGAGCCTAAGCCGGCTGTGGAAACAAAGCAATATATCGCAATAGAAGGATAAGGAGGAAAATGTTATGTATATGCCTGATGTATTTGGAAAAGATTTTTTTGATGATTTTGACTTGTTTTTTGATGACCCATGGTTTGACGGCAGCAGTGCAAAGAAGCCTGCAAAGAAAAACCTGGAGCATCGCAGAGCAAGAAATGTGATGAATACAGATGTGAAAGAGACAAAGAATGAATATATTTTGAAGATTGATTTGCCGGGATTTAAGAAAGAAGAGATTAAGGCAGAGCTTGAAAACGGATATCTGACAATCAGTGCGGCAAAGCAGGACGAAACAGAGGCTTCTGATAAGGATAAGGGAACCTATATCAGAAGGGAACGTATCATGGAAGCCTGCCAGAGAAGCTTTTATGTAGGAAAGGATATTACACAGGAGGACATCAAGGCATCCCTGAAGCATGGCGTATTAAAACTGACAGTACCAAAGAAGGAAGCCAAACCTGCGGTAGAGCAAAAAAAATATATTGCCATTGAATAATATAAACCCCATCGGCTTAAAGGCCGTGGGCCATAAGGAAACATTCAGGAGATTATGACTTTTGTCGGATAAACGGAAAATGAAAAACTCTATGTGTTTGAGAAATCATTCACATAGAGTTTCTTCATTTTTGTCGTTTCGTTCAATTCACTTTTTCATCGGGATCATCGGGAGATTAGTCATCATCCCGGTCATCGTTGTTGTCATCCCAGTCATCGTTGTCATCATCCCGGTCATCGTCCAGATTGTCATCCCAGTCGTCGTTGTCATCATCCTGGTCATCGTCCAGATTGTCATCCCAGTCGTCGTTGTCGTCATCCCGGTCATCGTACTGATTGTCATCCCAGTTGTCGTTGTCATCATCCTGACTGTCATCCCGGTCATCGTACTGATTGTCATCCCAGTCGTCGTTGTCGTCATCCCGATCATCGTCCTGATTGTCATCCCGGTCGTCGTTGTCGTCATCCCAGTCGTCGTTGTCGTCATCCCGGTCGTCGTTGTCGTCATCCCGGTCGTCGTTGTCGTCATCCCGGTCATCGTTGTCGTCATCCCAGTTATCCCATTTGTCGAGGTCATCCCAGTCATCGTTTCCGTCGAAGTCAGCCTCCAGGATCTTACCGGTATGAGCGTCTACTTCATACTCATACTCAATGCCGTTGGCGGAAAACACAAACTCATACACACCGTCGTCCAGTTCGTACTCGTGGTTGTTGAAGGAAGCAGAGGTCAGACCAAGCTGTGCCAGAACCAGTTCCTTTGCTTTCTCCTGACCAATGAGGCCTTCGCCATCCAGATCATCCGCCTGCACCGTCATAACACTGGAATTAATACCGCAGGTCGTTACGGTTTCACGGACACCCTCGGCAACTTTTTCCAGAAAATCGTCATCGGGATAAGCAGAGCCTTCTTCCAGCTTCAGAACGATGTTCTTCGTATGACCGCCCACAGTTTTGCTGAAATAACCGGCTTCATAAATTTCCTTGACAAGTTCATTTACTACTGTCCGACAGTCCTTGCCTTTGTATTCCTCAAATCCGGTAACAATGCTCTTGCCGTCATCATTGACCCCTTCAATCGCTAAAATCAGTCCGTTGTCATCGTATTCTACTTCAATTTCAGGATTCACGCTTAGAAGAACGGTTCCCGCCGTCTTGTTATCGGCTGCGGACTGCGTAGTCTCGGAGGACTGCTGTGCGCCGCATCCGACGAGAAGTGATGCTGCCAAAACACCGGAAAGGGCAAATGTAAGGACATTTTTCAAATTCATTTTTTTCATTTTGGATTCTCCTTATATATAGTTTTTGGGCTTTCTGTCAGCCTTGTAAATCTTGATTACGGAGTGATTTATTCAAAATCGGGGTTGCAGAAAAGCACATTTCCCGCTTAAAACAAACCCCATTTTAATTATACAACATCAAGGTAAAATCTGCTATATGCCAACGGTAAAATTTATTTTTTCCTATAAGCCTCCGCTTAATACCGATGGGATTTTTGCATTTTACGGGTGTACAGGTATAAAAAGCTAAAAATGGTAAATACTGTTTATATCCTTGTAATAGAAAAATAATCGGAGGTGTAAAAATATGCAGCTGAAGGAAAAGGAGATTTCCGTTTTGAAGGATTTGCAGACACAGGAGAAGGAATGTATCGAGAAGTACGAAAGGTATAAACAGCAGGCAAAGGACCCTGAGTTGAAACAGTTGTTTGAAACACTAAAGCAGAAAGAACAGCAGCATTATGATTCCTTGGAGCAGGTTATCAACGGTACCGTACCATCTGTAAATTGTAATGACAGCGATGGCGAAAATTATCAGCCAAAGGCAACCTACAGTATGACAGAGGAGTCAGAGGACAAGAAGTCGGACTGCTTCCTTGCTACAGATTGTATTGCATCCGAGAAGCTGGTTTCAGGAGAGTATAATACGGATGTCTTTGTATTTGGAGATTCTAAAGTCCGTAAGTTATTGGCAGATATACAGATTGAAGAACAGAACCACGCAGAGATGTTATACAAATACAAAACCGCAAATGCGATGGCATAAGATGTGCCAATAGATATGAAAGGCAGCAGCCATAGATGGCAGCTGCCTTTTCCATTTAAAAGCACGAATCAGATGGCTGCAATCGGAAAATCGCATATGACATATGGTTAACAAACTAATTTTTTTTAAAAATTATCACTTTATGTGGCACAAAGCTTCATTTTTTGGTATACTAGTGCGGAATATAAGAGAAAGATTAAAAATAAAAGCTTCACACAAAGACTTTAAAAAGACTTGAAGCAAAGAATTAGAGAAAAGACTTTGAATGGAGGTAACGGCATGAAAGCATACAAGGATTTGAGTAAGGATGAGTTGCTTACACTTAAGGAAGCGCTTATGGAAGAGTATAAGACAGAGGAGGCAAAGGGACTTAATCTGAATATGGCAAGAGGTAAGCCTGGTTATTCACAGCTTGCACTTTCCATGCCAATGCTTGACGTAATTAACAGTGAATCCGATATGAAGACAGTGCTTGGTAACGATACCCGTAATTACGGAGATTTGGACGGTATCGGTGAGTGTAGAAAACTTATGGCAGATATGATGTCAGTAAAGAAGGATAATGTTGTTGTTTGCGGTAATTCAAGCTTAAATATCATGTATGATACGGTATCCCGTTCCATGACACACGGAGTCAATGGCTCAACACCATGGTGTAAGCTGGATAAAGTAAAGTTTTTATGCCCTGTTCCGGGATATGACAGACATTTTAAGATTACGGAGTTTTTCGGTATTGAGATGGTTAATGTTCCGCTTTATGATGACGGACCGGATATGGATATGGTAGAGCAGTATGTAAATAATGATGCTTCCGTAAAAGGAATCTGGTGTGTGCCAAAATATTCGAATCCGACAGGAATCTCCTATTCGGATGAGGTGGTAAGACGTTTTGCGAACTTAAAGCCGGCAGCAGAGGATTTCCGTATTTATTGGGATAATGCATATTGTATTCATCATCTTTACGAGAACATGCAGGATGAAATTCTGAATATATTAGAGGAATGTGAAAAGGCAGGAAATCCGAATATGGTTTATATCTTTGCCTCAACTTCAAAAATCAGTTTTCCGGGTTCAGGTGTATCTGCGATTGCTACATCTCTTGAAAACATTGACTTTATTGAGAGCCAGATGACAATACAGACGATTGGACATGATAAGATTAACCAGCTTAGACATTCCAGATTTTTTAAGGATATTGATGGCTTGAAGGCACATATGAAGTTACATGCCGAGCTGCTTCGTCCGAAATTTGAGGCGGTGTTAAATACGCTTGATAATGAATTGACAGGTCTTGAAATCGGAAGCTGGATTAAGCCAAGAGGAGGTTATTTCATTTCCTTTAATGCGCTGCCGGGCTGTGCAAAAAATATTGTTGCAAAATGTAAGGCACTTGGAGTTGTGCTGACAGGTGCAGGCGCTACATTCCCATATGGAAAAGACCCGGAGGATTCCAATATCCGTATTGCACCATCCTTCCCGACTCCTGAGGAGATGGCGCAGGCATCAAAGATATTTGTTCTCTGTGTAAAGCTTGCCAGTATAGAAAAGCTTTTGGAAGATAAATAGGCAGGACAGCAAAATAGAAATACAGTAAGGAAGCGGAAAATGTAAAATCCTTTGATTTCCCAACGGCATTATTCATTTGTGATGAATTGTGCTTTTGGAGAAATTGAAGGATTTTTTATGCTGTATCGTTTGAACCATAAATACAATTTAAGATAATCCATTTCTAAAAAACTTGCGTATTCAAAGCCAATGGATTATAATGTAGTAAGTCATGTGCATTGGTGGCATTTTTTACCACTTCGCAAAAATATTTAAGACACATGGTTTCATATTGATGGGATTTATGTGAGTTCAGGAGAGAGTTATGGTAAATGGCGAAAAAGTCATTCTAATGACAAAGCTTGCTATGTATGAGCAGTCATTAGGAAGAGAGGATTTGGATAAGGGCAAATATTTTAAAAGTGATTATGTGAAATATAATTGCCTGAAGACCCTTGTCTCTACGACGGTTTTATTTTGGGTCATAGTGGCAGCATATGTGTATTATAATCTTGGTACTATTATGGAAGAATTAGCCAGTATGGATTATTTGAGTGTTGCGTATAAATTAATCTTATATTACGGACTGGTTTGCCTTGCTTTTTTAGTTTTTGCATGGGTTTTGTATTCCTACAGATATATTAAGGCGAAGCCGAAGCTCATAAAATATAATCAGAATCTAAAGAAGCTGATTGATTTTTATGATAAAAAGGATAAGACAAAACGACCTGCAAGGAAGAGGAGGACGAGGTAAATTATGGCATCATTACTTACTATTCGTGAAGAGATAAAAAATTTTTGTGGAAAATATAATAAGTTTATTTCACCGGTTGTAAAGTTTATACTGGCATTTTTAATGTTTTGGTCGGTATCACACCTGACAGGGTATCATAGTACCTTGAGCAGTATGCCAATTATTTTTGTATTGGCACTTATATGTGCGTTTATGTCAGATGGGATTACACTCGCTTTAGGAGGAATCTATGCATGTGCACAGATGTTTAGTGCCAATGTTGAAATAGCGGTTGTATTCATTCTTTTATTTGTCATTATGTATTGTATATATATAAGATTTTTCCCTAAGACATCATGGATTATTATGTTCATGCCGTTGATGTTCATTATAAAGTTTCAGTATTTTATGCCGGTATTGGCAGGGATGCTTGTAGGTGCGGCAGGTGTGCTTCCGGCAGCTTTTGGATGTGTATTTTATTTCTTCCTTAAACATGCAGGAGATTATTTGGATTTAGCAGAGACAACTGCCGAAGATGATTTGGTTGAGGGATATAAATATATGTTCCAAAGTCTTGTGGAGAATAAGACACTGATACTTACTGTTATTGTATTTGCAGTAGTAATCGTATTGACAAATATCATATACAGACTGGCATTTGATTTTTCGTGGTATGTTGCAATCATAGCAGGCGGGTTGGTTGAGATTATTCTTTTCCTTGTCGGTAATTTTGCATTTGATGCGGATATATCACTTGTCGGAGCACTTTTTGGTTCCATACTGGCTATTTTGGTAGCCGTAGTGGTTCAGTTCTTTAGGTGTGTAGTAGATTATTCCCGGGTTGAGAATACACAGTTTGAAGATGATGAATACTACTATTATGTAAAGGCTGTACCGAAGGTTGTAATGGGTAAGCAGAAGAAAGCTGTCAGAACAATCAGCTCCGGCAATGGAGCTTCAAGTAACGGTACTTCAAATGGTGATGATTCAGTAAACGGTGCTACCAGATAAATTTACGATTTCGATATGACCTGGCTTAAGTCAGGTCATATCATTTTGGGTAACCGAACTGTTACAATTTTGGAAAGGGGGATTATATGGATAAGATAATAACATTTTTGCAGACTTATTTCGATTGGTTTTATATTGCCGTACCGGATGTTTTTGATATTATTGAAATTCTTATCTTGGCATTTGTCATATATAAAATCATGCTTTGGTTTAAAACGAGTCGTGCATGGACGTTGCTGAAGGGCATTATTGTTATTATATTGTTTGCGGCGGTAGCTGCGGTATTCCAGCTGAATACCATACTATTTCTCCTGAAAAATGCGCTTAGTGTAGGTATTATAGCAGTCGTTATTCTGTTTCAGCCTGAGTTCAGACGTGGCCTTGAACAGTTGGGAAGAAAGAAGCTTGTTAAATATATTATGCGTGATGCCGAGGATGAAGGCTATCTTACAGAAAAAACCGTATATGAGCTTGTCAGGACGGTAACGGTCCTTTCGGCAAATAGAACAGGTGCGCTGATTGTACTTGAAAATGAAGTGGCACTTGGTGAATATATTGATACGGGAATTACGATTGATGCGGTTGTGACAAACCAGTTATTGCTGAATATATTTGAGCATAATACACCGCTGCATGACGGTGCGGTAATTATAAGAAAGAACAGGGTAGTATCGGCTACCTGCTATCTGCCGCTTTCTGCAAATGATTCCATCAATAAGGAGCTTGGTACCAGGCATAGAGCAGGTATCGGTATCAGTGAGGTTTCGGATAGTGTAACGCTGATTGTATCAGAAGAGACAGGTTCCATTTCTATTGCAAAGGGTGGAGAGCTGTTTCGGAATCTGGATACGGAGAATGTAAGAAAGCATTTGCAGATGCTTTGCAAGAACGAGACCAGAAAACGCGATGACAGAAAACATAAGACCTCCAGAAAAACGAAGAGTACTTCCGGTGAAAGGAGGGCAAAATAATGAAAGAAAAATTATTTAGCAACTTGGCACTGAAGCTGTTGGCTGTCGTGCTGGGTTTTATCGTTTGGGTTGCTGTCCTGAATATAGATGATTCGGCTGTTACAAAGCAGATAAAGGATATTCCGATAGAGCTTTTAAATGCTGAGGCAATTACGGACCAGAACCAGTTGTTTTCCATAACATCAGGTGATACGGTTGATATTATTATCAAGGGCAGGAAATCGGTGGTAAATACTTTGAGCAGGGAGGATTTCCTTGCTACGGCAGATATGTCGAAAATATCAATCACAAATGCCGTGCCGATATCGGTATCGGCAAAGGAGGAAGCCGTAAAAAACAGCATAAGCATTACCGTGGTGGATGATGTGATGCATGTTGAACTTGAAGAAGAAAAAACGGTTGCCGTTCCGGTTACGGTGGTTACGACCGGACAGGTGGCAGAGGGATATATTGCAGGAAATGGTGTTGCAACGCCGAATCTGATCAATGTGAAAGGTGCAGAAAGCGTGGTAAGCAGCATCGATGTGGTTGAGATTGTAGTTGACGTAACGGCCAGAACTACGGACGTGTCTACGAATTGTACACCTGTATTTAAAAACGCAAGCGGAAAAGAGATATCACCAAATGCCATAAGCTGTGACGTGGATAATATAGATGTTACGGTTCCGATATACAGAACTAAGAAAGTTCCTGTCAATATAGAGACGAAAGGAAATCCGGCAGCAGGGTATGTAGTGGCTGCGGTAGAATATGTACCGGAAACCATAGCAATCGGAGGAGAAAGCTCGGTGCTTAATTCCATCAAGAGCGTAGACATCAGTGATATTGATATCTCCGGTTATGACTCTGATTATGAAACAACCATTGATATCGTGAAATATTTGCCTGACGGAGTTGTGGTATCAGAAGACAACGAGATGGTGAATGTTAAGATTACCATTGAAAAGAGTGTGGAAAAGGACATTACGATATCGACTGATGATATCAGTATAGAGAATAAAACCGATAATTATTATTATGAAATATCATTTGAAAATGGACAAACAGTCAAAGTAAAAGGTTCATCTGAGGTCGTATCGAAGCTGAAGGCTTCCGATTTACATATATCAGTGGACGGACAGGGGCTGTCAATTGGAGCAAACGAAGTGACGCTAAATATCAAAGACGGTGACGGATATACAGTCGATTCTGTATGCAGCGTAATAATAACGGTTAGTGCAATGCCGTAAAACGGTATTTACAGGGTCAGGCTTTTGCATGACCCTGTATTTGGTTTATAAACAAAAGTTTTGTATGATTGTGGGGGTGTGATGTATGAGTGTAGATACAGACAAAGTGAACAGGCTTCGCGAAATTGTGGAAGAATCAAATAATATAGTGTTTTTTGGCGGTGCCGGTGTTTCGACAGAGAGTGGAATACCTGATTTTAGAAGTGTGGACGGATTATATAATCAGAAATATAAATATCCGCCGGAGACGATTATCAGTCATAGCTTTTACAGAAGCAATCCGGAAGAGTTTTACAGATTTTATAAGGATAAGATGATTTTTTTGGATGCGAAACCCAATGCGGCACATAAGAAACTTGCGGAATTAGAGGAGAAGGGGAAGCTAAAAGCCATAATTACCCAGAATATAGACGGGTTACATCAGCTTGCAGGCAGCAGAAATGTGATAGAACTGCATGGCTCGGTACATCGTAATTATTGTGAGCGGTGCGGAAGCTTTTATAATCTTAAATATGTGGCAGATTCGGACGGTGTGCCACGTTGTAACTGCGGCGGAATCATTAAGCCTGATGTCGTTTTATATGAAGAAGCGCTTAAGACATCGGATATGGAAGCGGCTGTCAATTACATTTCCGAAGCGGATACATTGATAATAGGCGGTACATCTCTGGTAGTATATCCGGCAGCCGGATTAATCAGATATTTTAGAGGTAAGCATTTGGTGGTTATCAATATGGCACCTACCCAGACGGATAGTCAGGCTGATTTGTTGATAGCCGATAAAATAGGCGAGGTTTTAGGCAGTTTGTAATCATACTGATAAGGAAGGAGATAATATATGTATTTTGAAAAAGGAACAGGTTTTCCAAAGGATTTTTTGTGGGGAAGTGCATCGGCGGCCTATCAGGTAGAAGGTGCATGGGATGAAGACGGCAAAGGTCCTTCTAATTGGGATACGTTTGTTAGAATACCGGGAAAAACATTTAAGGCGACAACAGGGGATAAAGCGGTAGACCATTATCATCGTTATAAAGAGGATGTTAAGCTGATGGCTGAAATGGGACTGAAGACGTATCGGTTTTCCATTGCATGGTCAAGAATTATTCCTGACGGAAACGGAGAAATAAATGAAAAGGGATTGGAATTTTACGATAATCTAATCAATGAATTATTATCTTATGGAATCGAGCCGATGGTTACGGTCTATCATTGGGATATGCCGGAGGCACTTGAAAAACAGTATAAAGGTTGGGAGAGCAGACGTATTATTGATGATTTTGTCAGATACGCTACGACACTTTTTGAAAGGTTTGGAGACCGGGTAAAATATTGGATTACCATGAATGAACAGAATATTTTTACCGGTTTGGGCTGGCAGGCAGGTATGCATCCACCTGGAAAGATAGATGATGACAAAACATTTTATCAGGTAAATCACCATGCCAATATTGCACATGCAAAGAGTGTGCTTTCACTTAAGAAATTGTATCCTGATGCAAAGGTAGGTGCATCATTTGCATATTCGCCAAGTTATGCTTATGACAGAAAACCGGAAAATGCAATGGCGAAGGCTGATTATGATGACTTGAAGAATTATTACTGGATGGATGTTTATGCTTATGGAAGATATCCAAGAAGTGCAACAAAATATCTGGAAAGTAAAGGAATTGCACCTGTTATGGAAGAGGGTGACGAGGAGCTTCTGAAGCTTGCGGCGGAGAAGCTTGACTTTATGGGTGTGAATTATTATCAGAGCTGTGTGGTTGAGTATAATCCGATTGGCGGAGTAGGCGCTTCACATACCATGAATACAACAGGAAAGAAGGGAACTGCTACCATTCAGGGTGTTCCGGGACTTTATAAAAATCCTGCAAATGAGTTTCTTCCTACTACCGATTGGGACTGGACGATAGACCCTATGGGAATAAGAAAATGCTGTAGAGAGATAACCTCCAGATATGATTTGCCGATAGTCATATCTGAAAACGGACTGGGAGCATTTGACAAGCTGGAAGACGGACAGATACATGATGTATACAGAATAGATTATCTCAAGGCGCATATTGCAGAACTGAAAAAGGCGTGTGATGACGGGTGCCGTGTTCTCGCATACTGTACATGGTCATTTACGGATTTGCTCAGTTGGCTGAACGGTTATCAGAAGCGGTACGGGTTTGTGTATGTAGACCGCGAAGAAGACGAAAACAGTGGCACATTGAACAGATATAAAAAGGATTCCTACTTCTGGTACAAGAAAGTTATCGAAAGTAACGGAGAGGAATTGTAATAGTAATCAGGAGGATATAATAATGACAGATAAAAGAGTTCTGACGATTCAGGATATTTCATGCTTGGGACAGTGTTCGCTTACGGTGGCACTCCCTATCATATCTGCTTGCGGAGTTGAGACGATTATTCTTCCGTCGGCAGTGCTTTCTACACATACGGGAGGTTTTTCAGGATATACATTCAGGGATTTGACGGATGATATACCGGATATTATGAATCACTGGATGAAAGAAAAACAGAGCTTTGATTGTATCTATACCGGTTATCTTGGAAGCATCAGACAGATTGATTATGTAGGAGATTTAATTGAAAATGTTTTGAATGAAGGAGCCGTTAAGATTATAGACCCGGCTATGGCAGATAACGGAAGTCTTTATTATGGATTTAATGAAGAATTTGTAAAGTGTATGGCAGGTCTGTGTGGTAAGGCCGATGTTGTTCTTCCGAATATTACGGAAGCTGCTTTTATGACAGGGATTTCATATCGGGCAGAAGGACATGATGAGGAATATATTAAGAGCCTGCTTGACGGTATCAAAAAGCTTGGGGCAAAGAAGGTGATACTGAAGGGTATCAGCTATGAGAGCGGCAGAATCGGAGTAGCGGTTTATGACTGCGTGGCAGATGATTTGCAGTATTATTTTACCGAGAAGATTGAAAAGAACTCACACGGAACAGGTGACTGTTATGCGGCAGCATTTACCGGAGCCGTTATGCAGGGCAGAAGTGAATACGAGGCAGCAAAAATTGCGGCTGACTTTGTTGTGGAGAGTATAAAAAAGACGATTGATGATGAAAACCACTGGTATGGCGTAAAGTTTGAAAAGGTACTTCCTATGCTGGTGGAGGAAGTGAATCAATAGAAAAATAGAATGGGAAATAAAAGCAGACAGAGAAACAAAAACTCTGTCTGTTTTTATACACTTTTATTAGCACTCACTATTGACGAGTGCTAATAAAAGTGCTATATTATTTTTGCAGTAAAAATGTTTAATAATCAGATAAAGGATAAATGCTATACATAAAAGCAGGTATTTGCTTTATTGCATAGGACAATGATAAGAAGGAGGTAACGACTATGGATTTAGAAAAGTTTACACGGAAATCGTTGGAAGCGATAGAAAAAGCTAAGGAAAAGGCGCTTGAGTTTGACCATCAGGAACTGACACAGGTACATTTACTGGCAGGTCTGCTTGAGACGGATGAAAGTCTGATAGCAAGAATATTTGAGAAAATGGAAATCGATGTGAATGCTGCCATAGACAGAGTGGAAGCGAAGCTGGCTGTATTTGCCAAGGTAAGCGGCGGAGAGATGTATGCAGGAAATAATTTCTCCAAGGTACTTATTCAGGCGGAGAAGGAAGCAAAGCAGATGGGAGATGCTTATGTATCGGTAGAGCATATTTTCCTTGGACTGATTGATAAGGCAGATAATGATGTAAAGGAAATGCTTAAGGTTTGGAGTATCAGCAGAAATACTTTCCTGAAGGCACTTGCCGATATCAGAGGAAACAGAAAGGTGGACAGTGATAATCCTGAAAGCTCCTATGAGGCTATGGAGAAGTACGGCTATGATTTGGTGGAACGTGCCAGAGAACAGAAGCTGGACCCCGTAATAGGCCGTGACGGCGAAATCAGAAATGTTATTCGTATTCTGTCACGAAAGACGAAGAACAATCCGGTACTGATTGGTGAACCGGGTGTAGGTAAGACTGCGGTAGTAGAAGGTCTGGCACAGCGTATTGTTCGTGGAGATGTGCCTGACGGACTAAAGAATAAGAAAATATTTGCCCTTGATATGGGCGCACTTGTGGCAGGTGCAAAGTATAGAGGTGAATTTGAGGAGCGGCTTAAAAATGTCCTTGATGAAGTGAAGAAATCGGATGGAGAGGTTATTCTGTTCATAGATGAGCTGCATACCATCGTCGGTGCGGGAAAGACCGATGGTGCAATGGATGCGGGAAATATGTTAAAGCCTATGCTTGCAAGAGGTGAGCTTCATTGTATCGGTGCAACCACGTTAAATGAATACAGACAATATATAGAAAAGGATGCGGCTCTTGAGAGACGTTTCCAGCCTGTGCTTGTCGATGAGCCGACGGTTGAGGATACGATATCCATTTTGCGAGGTATTAAGGAGCGTTATGAGGTATTCCATGGTGTCAAGATCGCTGATGCGGCACTTGTCAATGCGGCACTTTTGTCACATCGTTATATTACGGACAGATTTCTTCCGGATAAGGCGATTGACCTTGTGGATGAAGCATGTGCCATGATTAAGACGGAGCTTGATTCCATGCCGGTAGAGGTGGATGAGATAACAAGAAAGATCATGCAGCTTGAGATAGAAGAGGCGGCACTGAAGAAGGAGGATGACCGTCTGAGCAAACAGCGGCTTGCCGATTTGCAGGCGGAGCTTTCCGAGCTTAAGGATGAGGCAAATGCTTTAAAGGCGAAATGGGAAAATGAAAAAGCCGGTGTAGAGAAAATCCGTAATCTGAAAGAAGAATTGGAGCAGATAAAGGCAGATATCCAGATAGCACAGCGGAATTATGACCTCAACAAAGCAGCAGAGCTTCAGTATGGTAAGCTGCCTGCTGTCCAAAAGGAATTAGAGGCGGCAGAAGCAGCAGCTTCCGATAAGGAACGGGAACTTGTTCATGAGGTTGTATCGGAGGAAGAAATTTCTAAGATTGTTTCGAAATGGACGGGAATACCGGTATCCAAGCTGACTGAAAGTGAAAAAAGCAAAACATTGAATCTTGCCAATGAACTGAAAAAACGTGTAATAGGTCAGGATGAGGCTGTAGATTATGTCAGTGATGCGATTATTCGGTCTAAGGCAGGAATCAAAGACCCGACCAAACCAATCGGCTCATTTATTTTCCTCGGCCCTACAGGTGTAGGTAAGACAGAGCTTGCAAAGAGTCTTGCTGCTGCATTGTTTGATGATGAACAGAACATGGTTCGTATCGATATGAGTGAGTATATGGAGAAGCATAGTGTGTCAAGACTGATAGGTGCGCCTCCGGGATATGTAGGCTATGATGAGGGAGGACAGCTTACTGAGGCTGTAAGAAGGAAGCCGTATTCGGTAGTTCTGTTTGATGAAGTAGAAAAGGCACATCCTGATGTATTTAATGTTCTTTTGCAGGTGCTGGATGACGGACGTATTACAGACTCACAGGGAAGAACCGTAGATTTTAAGAATACCATTATTATCATGACATCCAATATAGGTGGTGCGGATATTGCTGCAGAGGGCGGCGAGATAAGCAGTGAACTGCAGGAACATGTTATGATGCAGCTGAAGGCACATTTCAGACCGGAATTCCTGAACCGTATTGATGAAATTATTACATTTAAGGCACTTTCAAGGGAAAATATATCAGGTATTGTAGATTTGATGGTTGCGGATTTGAACAGAAGACTTGCCGACAGAGAAATCAGTATCAGATTATCCGATGCCGCAAAGGACGTTATTGTTTCACAGGGCTATGACCAAATCTATGGCGCAAGACCGCTGAAACGATATCTTCAGAAAAATGTAGAAACACTCGTGGCAAGAATGATACTGGCAGGCGAGATAAACACGCAGTCAGATATTGTTCTTGATTACGATGGCGAAAAGCTGTATGTGCATAATTAATATATGATGGCGGCTGGCATTACAAACACAAATATTTTCCTTCAAAGCTGTTGTCACATATTCTTCAAAGTGATATAATTGTGATGATTGAGTTTTTGGCTCAAAAAGGTAGAATATAAAATCATTTGCGTGGAGGATAATTGGATGTTTAGTTTTGATGAGATTACAAAGGTAGACCCTGAAATTGCAGCAGCTATGACAGATGAGTTCAACAGACAGAACAATAACCTTGAGCTTATTGCATCGGAAAATATTGTTTCAAAGGCTGTTATGGCGGCTATGGGAAGCCACCTTACAAATAAGTATGCCGAGGGATATCCGGGAAAGAGATATTATGGCGGTTGCGTACATGTAGATGTAGTTGAAGATTTGGCAAGGGACAGAGCCAAGGAATTGTTTGGCTGCGAATATGTAAATGTTCAGCCACATTCAGGTGCACAGGCAAATATGGCAGTATTTTTTGCCATGCTTTCTCCCGGTGATACGTTTATGGGTATGAATCTCGACCACGGCGGACATCTGACACATGGTTCACCTGTAAATATGTCAGGAAAATATTTCAATTGTGTACCTTACGGAGTAAATGATGATGGTTTTATAGATTATGACAATGTACTTGAGATAGCAAAAGCATGCAAGCCGAAGCTGATTGTGGCAGGTGCTTCCGCTTATGCAAGAGCGATTGATTTTAAGCGTATGAGAGAGATTGCTGATGAAGTGGGTGCATACCTTATGGTAGACATGGCACACATTGCCGGTCTCGTGGCAGCAGGACTTCACATGAGTCCTATTCCATATGCACATGTAACAACAACGACAACACATAAGACACTGCGCGGACCAAGAGGCGGAATGATTATGTGCAGCAATGAAGTAAATGAGAAATTCAACTTTAATAAGGCAGTATTCCCTGGTATTCAGGGAGGTCCGCTGATGCATGTTATCGCAGGTAAGGCAGTATGCTTTAAGGAGGCGCTTACGCCTGAGTTTAAGGCATATCAGCAACAGGTTGTCAAGAATGCGGCAGCTCTTGCAAATGCACTTATGGCAAGAGGCTTTCATATTGTATCAGGCGGTACAGATAATCATTTGATGCTTATGGATTTGCAGAATCTTGATATGACAGGTAAAGAGGTGGAGAAGCTTCTGGATGAAGTTCATATTACGGCAAATAAAAATACTGTTCCAAACGATCCGAAGTCACCATTTGTAACCAGCGGTATCAGACTTGGTACACCTGCAATTACCTCAAGAGGTGCAAATGAGGCAGATATGGAGATTATTGCCGATGCGATTAAGGCAGCCGTTATGGATAAGGATGCAGAGAAAGCAACAGCTCTTGTAAAGAGTATTGTGGAGAAATATCCTTTGTATGCCTAAATAAATGTGATGATATATTGAACAGGAATATGTGATATGTTTATATCTATGAGACAATATAGTTAAGATTAAAATCCGTCTTATGCAAAATGAGGCGGATTTTTCGCTAAAATCAGGAAGCTTTTATGGAGTGCAAAAGCAGTTACCAGCGAAGAAGTGTTGAAAAGACGGAGATGCCATGAAGGAAAATGAGGATAAGCAGTTTGCAGAAGCCGTAGCACTTGCGGAACAGATGACGAAGGAGAGCAGAAGAGAAAAGGAAATAACGGCAGCGTTAAGCGTTGCGGATGCTTTGAAAAAAGGGGAGAATGTTCTGCGGGAAGATGATAAATCTGCATTTGGAAAGGATGCGGATGCATTTTTTTCGGAACAGGAGATTTTTGTTGACAAAAAAGCTATCAGGGCAGAAAAGACAAGAAAATATCATTTGAAGAGAATTCTGATTTGTATCGGTGCTTTGTTCGCCGTTGCGGTGATTTGTATTGTGGCGGTTTTTGCCATATTAAAGCTGCGTGGCAGAACAAAGCTCAGGCGTGTGTCAGAGAATCATAATCCGGCACTTGAGGGACAGGATATCAGCTATGAAGAGGATGTTGTCTATCATAACGGGAAAAGATATATCTATAATGAAAATATGATAACAATACTTGTCATGGGGATTGATGACAAGGGCGATTCCGATGCCAATATTCTTGTTGCAATCAATACAAAAGATAAGCAGATAGCATGTATCAATATTAATCGCGATTCTGTCAGTGCGGTGAAGGTGTATAATCCGGCTGGGGAATATATAACGACATCTGATATGCAGATTGCGTTGTCATATGCATATGGAACAAGCGAGGAAGAAGGCTGCAAGCTTATGCGTGAAACGGTTTCAAATATGATGTACCAGCTCCCGATACATGGCTATTTATCGGTAAATATGACGGCAATTCCAGAGATGAATGATGTGGTTGGCGGTGTTACCTTGGAGAGTCTTGAAACATTGGATGAAGAGATAATAAAAGGCCGGGAAATCGAACTTAATGGCGAACTTGCTTTGAAATATGTGACTGCACGTGACAGCCATTCAGGCGAAATCGGTACGAATACTGCAAGAATAGAAAGACAAAGCCAATATGTATATGAATGGTATCAGCAGCTGATAAAGCAGATAGATAATAAACCTTCAAGGATATTGGATATCTATCGTGAATTGAAGGAGCATATCGTAACAAATCTGGATTTTGACGAGATTACATATCTGGCGGATGTTGTTTCTGAATGTGATATGCGGGAGGAAGAGATATACACCGTTCCGGGGATTTATGAGAGAAGTAACTATTATGATGAATATATCGTTGACGAAGCAGGGCTTGTTAATCTGATATTAGAGATATTTTATACAGAATTGAATTAAAGGTACAGCAGATGGGTTATGACGAAAGAGACGATAAGATAAGTGAATATGAATCAGGCGCAGGGATATCTGAAGAAGTGCTGGATGCTGCGATAAAGCTTGCTCAGAAGATTGTACAGGAGAATAAGCTTGAGAAGGTAAACGGGGAAGCCGGCATGGCGGCTGTAAAAGATCATAAAAAGCCGTTGGTTAGAAAAAAGTGTAAAAAAGGCTGGGTTTTGCTGCTTATAGGTTCTCTTGTATTGTTGATATGCTCGGCATGTTTTATTGTGTATTATATATTATCGCATAGAAGAAGTGAGATGAATATAGAGGAAATGCGGAAAATCGTGAAGCATGAATATCAATATTCAGATAGCGATTCTATTTCCGGTGCGGCGGAGCTTACGATACCCATTGATTTTCATAAGCTGAGAGAAATCAATCCGGATATCTATGCATGGATATATATTCCGGGGACGGAGGTGGATTATCCTGTTCTTCAGAATGACGATGATTCCTTTTATCTGACCCATGACTCCAATGGAGATTATAGTGTGGATGGCGCAATCTATACGGAAAAAATAAACAGTAAAAAGTTTGATGATTTTAACACGGTTTTATACGGGCACAATATGAAAAACGGAAGTATGTTCAGAAGCCTTCACAGCTATGAAGAGCCGGAATTTCTGGATAATCATAGATATGTATATATTTATACGCCTGAATCTATCATTGTATATCGCGTGTTTGCCGTGTACCGATATGACGACAGACATATATTGAACAGTTATGATTTTTCAAACGATGAGATAAAAAAATCATATATAGAGTATATTTATAACATGAAAAGTTTATATGCTACTGTAAAAAATGACGAAACGGTAGATGTTGATAGCCATATTTTGACTTTATCAACATGTTGTGGTGATGAGGATGAGCGACTGCTGGTTCAGGCTGTACAGGTAGAAATTAAAACGCCTTAAATACGGGTTTCATGCAATAAAAATCAGCTTTTTTAACAATTGACTTTGCTTTTTGGGAATGCTATTATTTGGACTACATGAATGAGACAATTGGGGGAATTTTGTTATGAAGAAAATTTCTGTTTTAATAACAGCGTTGGTTATGCTTTTTGCTGTCAGTATAACCGTATATGCAAATAGCAGTCCTACGGCAGATTTTTCAACGGATTCATCGGATATCCTTGTGGCAGATGCCGATGCGTCGATTCCTGATATTAAAAAGCTGTTGGGCGGCAGTCTGCCGAAAGATGTATTGGGCGATGAAACCTTAGATGGATATTCTACATTAGGAATATTTAGTGTTACTGCGGTTGGAGAATATGATTTTTCGGAGTCGGTAACTACGGACATCAGAACAGCAGGTCTTACATCGGATATGACCGTTAAAGTGAAAATTCTTGATAAGACAAATCAATGGTCGAACGTATCGCATACGATTTCAAACGGTGTTGTTTCTGCTGTTCTTAAAAAGGAGGGACAGGTTGCCGTGTTTGTACTCGATTCTGTAGATATAGAGGATACGGAGGAAGATACAAACGAACCGACAACACAGGGACAGACGGAGGAGAACCCGCAGGACGGAAAGAAACCGGGAGGTTCACCGAAAACCGGAGATGCAATACTTTGGTTTGGTACGGCGGCATTTTTGGCAATGGCAGGAATTGTAATCTCATTAAAGAAACTGAAATAGAATATTTGATATCAACAATAAACAGAAACAACAGGCAGATGCATATGCATCTGCCTGTTGTTTCTATTCAGGGTTATTTGTCACATTATTTTTTTGATATTTTGTATATAACACATTGAATTAATTATAAATCTTTGGTAAAATTTTATATAAATTGGGTGCCTTTTTGCATTTGCAAAGGAAAAGCATCCGTAAGAGAAAAGAAAGGCGGAAATGTGTATGAAAACGAAACTGGGAAAGCGACTGCTTGCATTGGTTATGTCCATCCTGATGGTGTTTACCATAGTTGTTCAGGGTGATTTTGTCATCGGCGGAATGGGCAAAGTAGATGCGGCAGACATAACGATTGATTTGAGGGACTACAGAGTAGTAGGCTCAGGCTTTGTAAACAGCAGTACCTCGTCTGCGGGGACTGCAACTTATTCAGGAAAGGCGATTACGTATCAGACAATCAAGGTTTTGACGTATGATGATATAACGGAGTCAAGTCCGTTGCCCTCCAGTTATTATACGGTCAGCTATACAAATAATGTGAACGCCGGAAAGGCAACCGTTACCATTACAGGTAATGAGGAGGCCGGCTGTACGGGAACGCTGACGGATACATTTGATATTGCAAAAAAGAGCATAAACGGCAGAACAATCTATATCAACGGAAAGTCATATGGTGCTTCAACCAATAGAGAATTTGAGTATGCCAAAGGCGGCTTGGAGCTCCCTGTTAAAATAAAGGACGGCGCGTCCATAACACTTACGGAGGGAACGGATTATACTATCGTTTGGAATTGCGACAAACCTGCGGTAGGCGATCCGGATGATCCGATTTATGGACCTTATCTGAAAATATATGGCGAGGGGAATTATAAGGATGAGGTGTACCGTGCCCTTACGATAGTTACCGCCGATATGTCCAAGCAGAACATGACATTAAAGGCAAGCTCCTTTGTTTGTACAGGTCAGGAGATAAAGCCGGAGGTAATCGTTACCGATGTACAAAGCGGATTGGCGCTTGAAGAAGGTGTAGATTATACGGTTTCGTATGCCAATAATATCAATGCGGGCGAGGGAACCGTAACGGTTACGGGAAAAGGTTATTATACAGGTACACAGTCGGCAGCCTTCACGATATTGGAAAAGGGAAGTGCTACAAACAATATAGAGGATGCCGTGGTTACAGTAGCACCATGCGATTATACGGGTTCGGCTGTAAAACCGGAAATAACGGTTACCTATCAGGGACAGACACTGACAGAGGGAACGGATTACCGCATCAGCACTTACAGTAATAATATCAATGCCGGTACTGCTGCAACACTTACGGTTGCAGGTCTTGGAAATTATATAGGCAGCAAGACGGTGAACTTTACGATTGCAAAGCGGGATGTGTCCAAGCTTACCGTTACACCGACAAGTCCTCAATATAACTATGGAAACAGAGTTATTGCGGCAGTTACCATTACGGATGAGGAAAATGGAAGAAAACTGACATCAGGTACTGACTATACCTTGAATTTTGATGTCAATGAAGACTGGAATGTCGGTGAAAACAAATTTGTTGTTACCTGTAAAGGAAATTACACGGGAACAAAAGAATTTACATACACAATTTCACAATTAAGTCTGGCGGCTGCAACGGTTTCGGCAGCGGATCAGGAATATACAGGCTCAGCGATAGAGCCGGCAAGTACTGTTACATTAGGCGGAAGAACCCTTGTTCTCGGAACGGATTATAAGATAACGGGATATAGCAATAATATTCAGCCCGGCAGTGCAACGATTTATATAGAGGGTATCAACAATTATACCGGGACTGCAAAGGGAAATTTTAAGATAACTTCAACGCTTCCGAATCTGAGTAATGCAACGATTGCAGCGATACCTGCACACACTTATTCAGGTTCTCAGATTAGACCTGATATTACGGTTACATATGTAAATGAAAGCGGTGAAACGATTACGCTTGTAAAGGATGTGGATTACACGGTTGAGTACGGTGAAAATCTGAAACCGACAACAGGCGGTACCGTAAAAATTGTAGGAAACGGAACCACCTATGTAGGCTCACAGACCGCCCAGTTTACAATTAACCGAAAGAGTCTGAGGTCATCAGATATAAAGCTGAATATGCCAAAGACGGTATATGATTATACAGGAGAAAAGATTTCCCCTGAATTTACCCTTGAATGGAATGATTATACGCTTGTCAACGGAACCGATTACAGAATCATTGAGGTTCCTTCTGATGATATGCTTTCACAGGGCGAACATAGCATAACCGTTTGGGGTGACAATTTATTTGAAGATTATTTAATTGTAAAATACACAATACAGGGACCGCAGGGGGCTTTGGGAGATGTTGTTTTGGAAGAGCTTCCGGACTATGAGTATACGGGAAGTGCAATAACCCCTGAACTGAATATGACGCTTGACGGATATAAACTGGTTGAGGGAACCGATTATGAGGTGGTTGAGTATAAAAATAACACAGAAGTCGGTACGGCAACCATACACATTCAGGGAATCGGAACATTCTCAGGTGAAAAATATATTTCTTTTAAAATTACAAAAAGGGATGTTGCAAACTGTAATATAACACTTGCCAGAACATCGTTTAATTATACAGGCAATGAGATTAGTCCGGCTATTACGGCAAAAAATGGGGATACAACCATGGTGCTTAATACCGACTATACAAAGGAGATTACCGATAACATAGAGGCAGGAGAAGCTACTGTTACGATAACCGGTAAGGGTAATTATACAGGAACACGTGAGCTTTATTTTACGATTAATAAAATATCGATAACAGGTGCAAGTGTGAAAATAACACCTGTGTCAGGTGACTATGACTATACAGGATTTGAAGTAACACCTTCCATTGAAGTAATATTTGACGGTCAAACGCTGACCGAAGGCTTGCATTATGAACTTATCTATGAGAATAATGTAAAATTAAGTACAAGTACAAGCAAGGCATCTGCTACCGTAACAGGAATCGGCTCATTTGAAGGTTCATATACCCAGACGTATATGATTGTTAAGAAGAGTATAACAAAATGCTATATCGACCCGATTGATAATCAGGTCTATACAGGTCAGGCGGTTGAACCTGAGGTGGTTGTCAGAAGTGCAGGTGAAGACAGCACGCCGCTTGTGCAGGGAAAGGATTATACACTTTCCTATCAGGATAATGTTGAAGAGGGTATTGCAACCGTAATCATTACAGGTATTGGCAATTATACAGGAACTGACAGCAGAACATTTGTTATTTCAAAGACACTCTATGACTTGAATGACGAAGGTGTAGCAATATCCGCAGTGGAAGACCAGATTTATAACTTTGGAGCAGAGATAAGACCTGAAATCGTTATTACATATGATAACGAGCCGCTTGTAGAGGATACGGATTACACGGTAGAATATACCAATAATGTGAATGCAGGTATGGCAACAATTACGGTTACAGGTAAAGGCGTATATAGCGGAGAAAGAGTCATAACATTTATGATTGTTCCTGCCGATATATCGGACGCCGTAGTTTCAGGGGTTGGTACAAAAGTACAATATACCGGAGAAGCGGTTACATTTGACCTTGTTGTAACACTTGGCATAGCCACTCTTATAGAAAACAAGGATTATACGGTTTCGTATAAGAATAATACGGAAGTATCCACGGATGACAGCAAGGCAGAGATTGTTGTTACCGGTAAAGGCAATTATACGGGCGTTGTAAATGCCGGATTTACGATTACAAGAAGAAATATATCGGAATGTAAGATAGCTCCGATAGATGTACAGAAGTATACCAAGCTTCCTGTATGTCCGGAGGTCGTTGTAACAGATGGCAATAAGACGTTGGTTCAGGATACGGATTATACGGTTGAGTATTTCAACAATATTGAAGCAACAACAGAAGATTCAAAGGCTTCGGTAGTCGTTACAGGTATAGGTAATTATGTAGGCAGTATGAATGCGAATTTTGAAATTGAAAAAGATTTGATAGATATTGCAAATGCAGTAATTCAGCCTATAAGCAGTCAGAAGTACAGCTTTGGCAATGCGCTTACACCGGATGTAAATGTTACATATTCAGATGAAGCTTTGACAGAGGGTGTTGATTATGAGCTTACTTATACAAATAATATTAATGCAGGAACTGCTACGGTAACGATCAAGGGTATTCATGATTATAAGGGAACGAAGACAGCAAGCTTTACAATTACCCCTGTAGATATAAGCAGCGCATATATTGAAGGTGCATTGAAGGATACATATTCTCCTGCCGGAATTCATGTCAATATTACAGGCTTTTGCTTAGAGGTCGATGATGTTATTCGTGAGATAACTGACATGGATAGCTTTGAGATAACGCTTCAAGATTGCGACAAGGCAGGAAACGGAACAGTAACCGTATCCGCCAAGGACAATACAAATTATACAGGCAGCTTTCAAACAGATATTGTCATAGAAGCTGCATCCATAGAAAGCGGAGAGCTTACACTTGATAAGAGTGCATATGAGTTTACGGGAAGTGCCGTTACTCCTGATGTTACCGTAACGGTAGACGGAGTTACCCTTGAAAAAGGAACAGATTATGATGTTACCTATGAAAATAATACGGAAGTCGGTGAGGCTTCAGTCACTGTAACAGGAAAGGGCAATTATAAGGGAACAAAAACAGCAGGCTTTACAATTACCCCTATAAGTATTGTGTCTGCAACAGTTACGGCAGATGATGTTACATACACAGGTTCGTCGCTTCACACAACAATCAAGGTTGTATTAGGTGATGCTACGCTTACAGAAGGTGTGGATTATACAGTTTCCTATGATGAAACTGCGAATGTAGAAGCAGGAACTGCAAGCTTTGAGATTACAGGTATTAATGACTACTTTGGAACAAAGACGGGAAGCTTCAGAATTCTGGCAAAGAGTATAGAAAACTGCCAGGTAGAAGGCGTACAGGATGCTACTTATCAGGGACAGCCGATTACATATGAACTCACCGTTTCAGATGACGGCGCTGCACTTGCAGAAGGCAAGGATTATACCGTAGCTTATAAAAATAATACAAATGCAGGAACAGCGACAGTTACCATAACAGGTAAGGGCAACTATAAGGGCAATATTGAGAAAGAATTTACAATAGGTAAATTAAGCATCCAGGCAGGAGCCCTTCATATTGCAGGTGAAAGCTATGAGTATACAGGAAAGCAGATTACTCCTGCTATAACCAATATTACATGTAAGGATGGAACTGTAATTGAAAATGTTAAGCTGGTGTCAGGACTTACGATTACATATGGAGAAAATATCCATTCAGGTAAGGGAACTGTCACAGTATCGGCAGGAGCTGACAGTAATTATGACGGTAATGTGACGGCAGAATTTGAGATAACCAAGAAAGATATATCAGATGCGGTTGTTGTAGTAGAAGATGCTGCTTATACGGGAAGTGCCATAACACCGGAGTACAGTATTGTATTAAACGGATATAATCTGACAGCAGATGATTATACGGTTACATGCTATAACAATAAGGATATATCATCAGAAACAAACAAACCTTATATTGTAATAGAAGGCAAGGGAGACTTTACCGGAAGTATTACAAAGGAATTTGCCATTACTGCGGAAAGCCTTGCAAATGCAGAGATAAATGTAGAAGGCACATATATATATGACGGAACTGCAAAGATTCCGACATATAAAGTAGTGATTGGAAATAAGACTTTGGCAACAGACGTAGATTACGTTGCAGAATACGAGAATAATACCAATGCAGGTGAAGCGGTCATCAGAATCACAGGTACAGGTAATTATTCGGGTTCAAAAACGGCTGTATTCACAATTGCAAAGAAGAGTATAGCAGACTACAAGATATCAGGTGTAAGTGATGTGACTTATACAGGAAGCCAGATAACATTTGACATTGTTGTAGGAAACGATACGGAAACATTTGTAAAAGATACCGATTATACGGTTTCATACAGTAATAACGTAAATGTTACGTCAGATGACAGCAAGGCTGTGGTTACGGTAACAGGTAAGGGTAACTATACAGGAACAATCACTCAGGAATTTAATATTCTTGGCGTAAGTTTAGACGATGTTACGGTAACAGGAGTAGAGGATAGTGCGGTATATACCGGAGCAGGCATAAGATTTGCAGCATTGAAGCTTGTATACGGACAATACACATTGATCAATGGAACTGACTATACAGTAACATATGGAAATAATACAAATGTAAGTACGGAAGGAAATCCTGCTACACTTACAATTAAGGGAGCAGGAAGCTTTACAGGCACATTAAACTATACATTTGTTATTACTCCTAAGTCACTTTTGGATTGTAGTGTCGGCAATATAGAAGGTCAGCTTTACACCGGTTCGGCACTTACACCTGAAATCGTAATCAAGGACGGCTCTTATATACTGGTTAAGGGCAAAGATTATGAAGTAAGCTACAGCAATAATATAGAAGTAACCGAAGAAGGCAATCCTGCCGTAGCGGCTATCACAGGTAAAGGCAATTATGAAGGTGAAGCGACACGTGAGTTTACGATTTCCTATAAGGTTATTGATATCAGCGGTGCAGAGATACAGCTTATATCAGGTGATACATACCGGTATAATTACGGAGTGGCTGTTGAGCCTGAAATCAAGGTTATGCTTGGGGAAAATGTGCTTACAGCAGGTAAGGATTATACGGTAAGCTATGCAAATAATATTTCAGCAGGAAATGCGGCTGTTACCATAACAGGTAAGAGAGAGTATAAGGGTACTGTATCGAAGGCATTTACGATTACACCGGTAGATATATCGGACGGCAGACTGGAGCTGGAAGCAGACACCTTTGTATATACGGGTCAGGCTGTAAAACCGACAGTACAGAACATTATAACGGATGCTGACGGTACACATTCCGTAGCTGTCAGTGATGGATTTACCGTAAGCTATAGTAATAATACGACGGCAGGTACAGGTATTGTTACAGTAACAGCAAAGAGTGGCACGAATTATACAGGCAGTCTTACAGCAGAATTTACGATTTCGGCTGTAGAGCTTGCAGCCGCGGAGATTGCAGTAGCAGACCAGACCTATACAGGAAATGCACTTACGCCTGTGGTTACGGTTCAATTAAATGGTGCAACGCTCATACAGGGTGTAGATTATACGGTTACATATAGTGATAACACGAATGTCGGAACCGCGAATGTAACAATCACAGGTGCAGGAAACTATACAGGAACGGTAACAGGAAGCTTTAAAATAACGGCAAGAAATATCGGAACTTCAATCGTTTCTGCTGAAGCTCAGGTTTATACAGGAAAAGCAATCATACCTGAGATCACCGTAATGAACGGAAGCAGAAAGCTTATAGAAAATAAGGATTATACGGTTGCTATTACAAACAATATCGACAAGGGTACCGCTCTTATAGAGATTTCCGGTATAGGAAATTATACGGGAACGGTAACAGGAAGCTTTGAAATAACGGCAAAGGATATAACCGATTGTGAGATAGCAGATATTGCGTCTGTTATTTATACAGGCAAGGCACAGACGCCTGTCGTAACCGTTACTTCAGAAGGCGAAACACTTGTCCTTTCAAAGGATTATACGGTAGTATATTCCGATAATGTAGGTGTTACTACTACAGCCAGAAAGGCAAAGGCTGTCATAACAGGTAAGGGCAATTACACCGGTTCGGTAACAAAGATATTTGATATTACGGCAGCAGATATAACGGCGGCAATTGTATCAGGAATACCGGAAAAGACACAGTATACAGGAAACGAAATTGAGGTTTCAGGACTGACAGTGATTCTCGGTGATATACAGCTTAACGAGAATTCCGATTATGTTCTGTCATATACAAATAACAAAGAGGTTGGAACGGCAACGGTTACGATCACGGGTGCAGGTAATTATCAGGGCGTCATTGAGAAAACATTTGAAATTACGACAAAGGATATCGCTGATTGCCAGATCGGTCAGATTCCGGGTCAGAAGCATACGGGAAGCCAGATTAAACCGGAACCTACGGTTAAGAACGGACAGTTGGTTCTTACTCTCGGAACAGATTATGAACTGGCATATGCAAATAATACTGATGTGACAACAGCCGCAGAGGTTATTATCACAGGTAAGGGTAATTATGCAGGCTCTGTTACGGTATACTTTACGATATCAAAGGATATCGTTGATATCAATAAAGCGGATGTTTCACCTGTGGCTGATCAGACATATAACTTTGGTGAGGAGATTACACCGGTACCTGCCATTACATATGGCAATGAAACACTGATCCTCGGAACGGATTATACAGTTTCATACGAAAACAATGTGAATGCAGGAACTGCGGAAATTACCATAACAGGAACAGGCTTCTATAGCGGAACAAGGACAGAGCGCTTTGAGATACTTCCATATTCTGTAGAAGAAGGCATGATTGTTCTTGATGCAGATGTATATACCTATACAGGAAAAAATATTACACCGGAGATATCAGGAATTGTCATTCCGGGCAAAGAAACCATTACTGATTTATCAGGCTTTGATATTTCATACAGTAACAACAAGAATGTAGGCAGTGATGCGGAAATTATCGTTACGGCAAAAGCGGGAACAAACTTTACGGGAACACTGAAAGCTTCATTTGAAATTATCGCAATGTCTGTTTCTACAGCAGGTATAACAGTAGCAGATGCCGAGTACACAGGTGCAAAGCTTACACCACCGGCTACCGTAACGGTAAATGGAGTCGTTCTTACAGAGGGTACGGATTACGATACGCTTTATGAGAACAATGTAAATGTCGGTACGGCAAAGCTTACGGTAATTGGTAAGGGAAATTATACCGGCAGCATTAGCGAGAACTTCAAGATTACGGAAAAGAGTATTGCAGATGCTGTTATAGCAGTAGAAGATCAGGCATATACAGGTAAAGCTGTAACCCCTGAGGTTACTGTTACATTAGGAGATAAACAGCTTGTAAATGGTACGGATTATACGGTGTCTTACTCGGATAATATCAATGTCGGTAATGCCGTAGTTGTTGTAACCGGTAAGGGCAATTATAAAGATACGGTATCAGAGGCATTTAAGATTACGGCAAAGAGTATGGCGGATGCAGAGGTATCACCAATTGCCGCAGAAACATATACAGGTACGGCAATAACACCGGCTGTTACAGTACATGATGCTTCAGGTGCGGTACTTACGGCAGGCACAGATTATGATATTACATATACAAATAATGTAAATGCTACAACATCTGACAGCAAGGCTGCGGCAGTCATAACAGGTAAGGGCAATTACGCAGGAAGCTTAACGGCAGAGTTTGAGATACTCCCTGCAAGCATCAATCAGGCAGTTGTGAGTGGTTACAGTCAGCTTGTGACATATACAGGTGCCGAAATAACCTTTGCTGATATTACGGTATCAGTAAACGGAAATGTACTTGATGCTGAGGATTATCAGGTAAGTTATACAGGCAATACATATCCTGCCGAGGATGGAGAAACTTACTTTACCGTAACAGGTAAGGGCAACTATACAGGTAATGTTATCTGCTATTTCCAGATAGCAAGAAAAGATTTGTCAGAGTGTACGGCAGATGAGATAGAAGGCCAGTTGTGGACAGGAGAAGCCATAACACCTGCAGTAACAGTCAGAAATGGCTCGGTAGTGCTTCATGCAGGTACGGATTACGAGGTTTCTTACGAGAATAATATCAATGAAACAACGCAGACCGCAAAGGCAAAGGCTGTCATAACAGGTAAGGGCTATTACACAGGTACAATTACCAAGGAATTTGTAATTGCAAAAGTTCTTACAGATATCAGTAAGGCTTCAATCGCTAAGATTGCGGACCAGACATATAACTTTGGCAAAGAGCTAAGACCTGAGGTTGTGGTTACATATGCAGGAAAGACACTTGTTCAGAACGTTGATTACAAGCTGGAATATACCAATAATGTGAATGCCGGAACAGCAACAGTTAAGATAACAGGTGTAGGAAACTACAATAACAGTACAGAAGTAACATTTAAGATTACAAAGGCAGACATCAGTGCCGCAGCAGCAACACTGAAGGAAACCGCTGTGGTATATACAGGAAGTGCAATCACACCTTCTGTAACAAAACTTACAATAGGAAGCAACATGATATCCGATATGAGTGCATTTGATATCACTTATAGTGATAATACAAATGTTGGCTCAGCGAAGGTTCAGATTACGGCAAAGGCTGATTCAAATTACAGCGGAACGGTAACTGCTGAATTTGAAATAACAGGAAAGAGCATTGCTTCGGCAAACATGACTGCGATGCCTGCTGAATATACGGGACAGCCGATTGTACCGAAGGTAACGGTAACACTTGACGGAAAACAGCTTGTGGCAGATAAAGATTACACGATATCATGTCAGAACAACACGGATGTTACTGCCAATGCAACCGTTGTCATAACAGGTAAGGGCAATTATACGGGCAGCATTTCAGGTACATTTGAAATTACTGCTAAGAGTATTGAAGGAATACCGGTTCAAATTCCTGCTCAGGCGTATACAGGTATGGCAATAAAGCCGGGCATTCAGCTTGAGGCAGGCGGTTATGTTCTGAAGGAGAATGAAGATTATACCGTAAGCTACAGCAACAACATCAATGTCACGACGGATGACAGTAAGGCGGTAGCAACCATAAGAGGTATCAATAACTTCACAGGCAGACTTACCGTAAACTTTGATATCACGGCAAAGGATATATCAAAGCTTTCCATTAGCGATATCGAGGCACAGGAATATACAGGTAATGCGATTACACCGTCCGTAACCATAAAGGACGGAAGCATGACACTTGTAGCAGGCAGGGATTACGATATTACCTACAGCAATAACACTTCAATAACAACGGAAGCAAAGGCTGTCATAACAGGTAAAGGAAATTATGCGGGAACCGCAACGGTAACATTTGAAATATGCGAAACAAGCATAGCCGGAGGCGCTGTTACAGGTGTAGGTAAGAGTGCCGTATATACAGGTTCGGAGATTACATTTGATGATATTGTTGTCGTATACGGCGGCAATAAGCTTACAAAGAATGTTGATTATATCGTATCTTATGAAAACAATATAAATGTGACAACGGACAGCAGCAAGGCATATGCGGTAATCAAAGGCAAAGGTAACTTTGGAGGAGAAATCAGATGCGCATTTGATATCACACCAAAGGATATCGGTACATGTACGATAGGAGATATTGCAGGTCAGGTATATACAGGCAAGGCAGTAACGCCGAAGGTAACCATAAAGAATGGTAAAGCATTGCTTACAGAGGGTACAGATTATACACTCAGCTATGAAAACAATGTAGCGATTACAACAGACAGTTCAAAGGCTAAGGTTATCATAACAGGTAAGGGTAATTACACAGGTACCGCATCAAAAGAGTTTACAATAGCAAAAGAGATTGTTGATATATCGAATGCAAAGATTTCAGCAATTGCAGACCAGTATTATAATCTCGGTGCCGCACTGGAGCCTGATGTAGAGGTAACATATAATGGCAGAACGCTTGAGAAGGATGAGGATTACACAGTAAGCTATGCAAATAATAAAGAGGTCGGAACGGCTACGGTAACAATCAATGCGATTGGAGCAAACAGCGGAACGATAAACGGTACATTTAAGATATTACCGATAGATATAACGAATGGTACAGCAAGTCTGGCATCAGAGACCGTTTTATACACGGGCGCTGAAATAAAGCCGGCTGTAACAGGACTTCAGGTAAGCAGAGAAGGCAAGCTGATTTCCGTGAACGATATGAGTGCATTTGATATATCCTACAAGTCCAATGTCAAAGTCGGAACAGCAACGGTAACGATTAAGGCGAAAGACGGTAAGGGATTTGCCGGAACGATAAGCGCTACTTTTGAAATTACGGCGGCATCCATTGCCGGAGCACAGGTTGATGTGGCAGATGCAGCATATACAGGTTTGGCTGTCATTCCTGATGTAACGGTTACATTGAATGGTAAGACTCTTACAAAGGGCGTAGATTATACAATAAGCGCTGAAAATAATGTGGATGTAACGAGTGCCGCTGTCGTAACGATAACAGGCTGTGGCAACTATACAGGAACTTTGACAAGAAGCTTTGCCATAACAGCAAAGGATGTAGCAGATTGTACGGTATCAGATATCGTAGGAGCAGAATATACGGGCGAAGCTGTTACACCTGATGTAACGGTTCAAAACGGTAATGTAACACTTGTTAAGGGAACAGATTATACAGTAGCTTATGAGAATAATGTAAATGTTTCCAATTCCGCAAAGGTTATCATAACAGGTACAGGAAACTATACAGGAAGTGTAACAAAGACATTTGAGATTACAAAGAAGAGCATTGCTCAGGCTGTTATAAGCGGAACAAGCGGAGCGGTATATAGTGGCAATGAAATAACATTTGACAATATATCAGTACAGCTTGATGGAAAGACGCTTACAGAGAATGTAGATTATACCGTAAGCTACAATCATAATGTTGATGCCACTGAAAATGCTGAAGTGATTATAACAGGTGCAGGAAATTATACCGGAATCGCAAAGAAGACATTTGTAATCAGCCCGCTTAATATTGAGGCTACAGCAGTTGTATCGGGTATTCCACAGGAAAAGACCTATACAGGCAAGGCGATAACGCTTACGGGTGTTCAGGTAATGCAGGGTGCGAAAGAGCTTGTTCTTGGAACAGATTATAAGATCAGCTACGCAAATAATATCAATGTCACAACCGCTGCAAATCCTGCTGAATGTACGATTACATTTACAGGAAACTATGCAGGTTCTGTAACGAAGGAATTTGCAATTATTCCATGCAGTATTGAAACCGGTAAGATTGCTGATATTGCAGACCAGAGCTACACAGGAAGCGAAGTTACGCCAAAGCTTACGATTACCGTAAATGGAAATAAGCTGGGTGCGGATGATTATACTGCCGAGTACAGCAACAACATCAACATAGGAACAGCATCGGTGGTTGTAACCGGTAAAGGCAATTACACAGGAACACTTGAGGCTACATTTACCATAGTTCCTGCAAAGGTAGCAGGCCTTACATTTGTATATGCTTCATCAACAACAGGCAGTGTTAAGGTTTCATGGAATGCACTTGCAGGTGCGGATGGCTATTATGTATATCAGTACGATGCGGCAAGTAAATCATATAAGCTGGCAGGCACCGTAAATGCTACAGAATATACATTAAACGGACTGAAGGCAGGAACTTCATATAAGGTTGCGGTAAGTGCATATATTACGCTTCCTGATGGAAGTAAACTGGAAGGCGTTAAGTCAGAGGTAAATACAAGTACACTTCCTGCAAAGGTAACAGGCTTTAAGAGTACCGCAAGAACAGATACCTCCATAACGCTTGCATGGAGTAAGGTAACAGGTGCTACCGGCTACAGAGTATACAGATACGATACAGCCACAAAGAAATATGTTGTGGTCAAGACGCTGACAGGTACATCATTTACAGTATCGGGTCTTAAGGGTGGAACGGACTATAAGTTCAAGATCAATGCATATAGAACGGTATACGGAAAGACACTCTGGAGTGCAGATACAGTAGGAAGCTTCACCACATCCGTTTCGGCTGTAAAGGGACTGAAGCTTGTGAAACGCGGAACGAACAGTATTACATTTAAGTGGAGTAAGGTATCCGGTGCGGATGGTTATTATATCTACAGATACAATACGAAGACGCGCAAGTATGTTAAGATTAAGGATATTACAAATGCGGCAACAACTAAATTTGTAAGCTCTAAACTTAAGGCGGGAACAACATATACATACAGGGTATGTGCTTACAAGAAGTCAGGAACGACAAAGCTTACAGGAAAGTTTGCAACCTTTAAGAATACGACCCGTCCTGCAACACCGATTATCAGGCTGAAGACGAAGTCTAAACAAGCGGTTATAAGATGGAAGAAGATATCGGGAGCAAATGGATATCAGATTTATATGTCTACAAAGAAGAACGGAAAGTACAAGAGGGTGGCTACCGTTAAGAGTGGCAGGAAAGTCAGATATACCAAGAAAAAACTGAAATCGGGTAAGACATATTACTTCAAGGTAAAAGCATATAAGACCTATAAGGGCAAGAAAGTATACAGCTCTTATTCAACAATTAAAAAAATTAAGGTAAAATAATTACCTGACAAAAAACGCCGGGGCCAATGATGAATTGGCTTCGGCGTTTGTCATTTTAGAAAATGGTGTTCCTTTAGCAGTTTAACATATTCGTTTGCCGTATTGTCCAGGAACTTTAATATACTGTTGTATGGAAATATACGGGTTAGAGGGATATCGGCATGTTTTTGTGAAAATTTATTTACGGTATTTTTATTTACGGTATAGCAATCAGTCGTATTGTTGTTTATTTCGCATGGTTGATTTGGACTGGCATCAGAAAGAACATAATCTTTCATGCAATCTGCCAGAAAATCAGCATCATAATTTTTACACTCCTTTATATGAATCTGCTCAGGCGGTATATCATATACATCAGGGATATATGGCTGTACAGCCTTGTATATATATGGGTTTAAAATGTCATAATCACCATAAAAATACTTGGTTGAAAAGAATTCATGATATGGAATGTGGCTGTTGTCTCGCAGGAGACGGACATGGTGAATGTCTTTGTGTACAGTAGTTTCAGTTCCGTGGATATCTTCAAATATAAAATGCTGCTTCCAGTACGAGCAGACATATAGGCTGTCCAGGTGAAGATGTGCCAGTATTCCGAAGTCACAGGCAGTAGATATTATATTGGCATACGTGTCCATGATATAATCCATATCAGGGTATTTCGTTATAAGCTCCTTCTGCCATAAGGGACGGAAATGTGTAAGCTCTTTATCGGATATGGCATCCGGTAACATGCAGCCACACATGAAATCATGTATAAAATCTGCCTCCGTGTGTATTGGCCTGTAGCCTGCTTTGGATTGTTTTGATTTATCGGATGCATTGATTCTGTTTAATTTGTTCAATATCATTTGCCCTTCGGCAAGGTGCAGCATAAATCCCGGCATTGGTATACTCCTTGCAAAATAATAATTAATCATATCGTTGACAAATGAGAATGTCAAGATTTTGGTTGACTTATGAAATAAATAAGGCTAAAGTTTAATAGAGTGCAGGCAGATATTTGCGGTTGGAACAGGGATATATGAAATTTTATATAGACGGATGCCTGAATTTGAAATAAGGAAGAATATAAGGGAGGTACATATATGGGAGCAAAAATTTGCCCTATATGCGATACAAAGGTAAATAAAATAAATTTCTGCCCTGAATGTAAGCGATTTGTCACACCGAAGGAAATGTCACAGAATTTCTATTTGAATGAAAAAAGACCGGATGGAGATGATACAAATCAAAGTCAAAAATCGAAACAGAGGAATCAAAAAAAGGCGTCGGAACTGCTGACGGGAATCGTAGTTGCTATTGCTTTTATTGGTATATGGGTAGGATTCTTATGTGCCAGCGGTTATCAACTTGATTTTGGTTATAATGACAGCAACGATAATACAACGATTGACTATGATGCAGATATACCGGACTATGAGGATATCGTAGGAGGCGGCTATGGCAATTATGTCAATAAGGCGGAGGGAGATTCTGCCCTTACGGATGAACAGGTTGAAGAAGACGGTAATGCCTGTACCATGTATGGACATTATGACGGAATCAGCGCTGTCAGCTTTATGGATGAGCTTACGGGTTGCGCTGAAGCCTATGACCTTACATTGACGTTTAATAAAAGCTATGGATATAAGAATTTATATACATATAGTACAGGGAATGAAGTGTATACCTGTTATGAGCTGTGTGATGTATTTGCCACATCAGGCTTGGGAAGGGACGGAATTGCAACGTATTATGACTATAATACGGATGAAATTCATGGTATATATGCATGGGCTAAGGTGGATGCGTATTCGGATGGTTCGGCTATTTTATCAATATTTAACTGCATGATAGATGCACTTGATGACAGTAATCTGTCAGGTGGAGAGAGGGATAATGTGATTCAATATTTGGAAAAGTATATTGCAAAGTCCGATTTTACACTTGAGGCTGACGATGCGGTACAAATATCTGTAGGTGACTGGAATATATATGTAGGAAGGACTACTACGAATGTATATGTAGAGCTGGCTGTTGCATATTAAATTAAATATTTATTAAATCTTTCAGATATTATTGAATCAAGGCGGAAATACTAATATAATGTGAACACTTTAGAATAACTGCAAAAGGAGAATACATGGAAAATCAGAATACGAATGGGAATGAAAATAATGGAAATTCAGGTGAAGGCGGAAACGGTAAAGGCAGAGGCAGGTCAATACTTGTTATGCTTGTGATTTCCATTATACTGACATTGCTGTTTTGGAAGGCATATGACAGAATTGCAAACGGAACCCAGAAGGAAATTCCGTATAGCGGATTTATAGAAATGCTGGAAAAAGGCGAGGTAAACGAGGTTGAAATATATAGCACAAAAATAAAATTTACACCGAATGATGATAGTAACGGATTGAATAAAACGACTTATGTTACGGTAGCCATAAAGGATGACAGCCTTGCAAATAAGCTGAAGTTTGCACATCAGAAATACGGTACGCAGTATAAAGGAATTGATGAAAGCAGTTCCGCAATTATTGGAACCGTACTATCGTATGCGGTAATGATCATTGCATTTTATCTGTTTTTGTCACTTTTAATGCGAAAGAGCGGCGGCTTGATGGGCGTAGGCAAGGCGAATGCAAAAATTTATGTGGAGAAGAAAACCGGTGTTACATTTGCCGATGTAGCAGGTGAGGAAGAAGCAAAGGAATCTTTGACCGAGATGGTGGATTTCCTTCACAATCCTAAAAAATATTTGGAAATCGGTGCAAAGCTGCCGAAGGGTGCGCTTCTTGTCGGCCCGCCGGGAACAGGAAAGACGTTGCTTGCAAAGGCTGTGGCAGGTGAAGCCAATGTACCGTTCTTTTCTATGTCCGGTTCAAGCTTTATAGAGATGTATGTCGGTGTAGGTGCATCGAGAGTTCGTGATTTGTTTAAACAGGCAAGCCAGATGGCACCTTGTATTATATTTATTGATGAGATTGATGCCATAGGCGGAAGCAGGGATTCGAGAAGAGGCTCCGATTCAGAACGGGAGCAGACACTGAATCAGCTGCTTGCCGAGATGGATGGATTTGACACTTCGAAAGGAATTGTTATTCTGGCGGCGACGAACAGACCGGAGGTGCTTGATAAGGCACTTCTCAGACCGGGACGGTTTGACAGAAGAGTCATTGTTGAAAAGCCTGATCTTAAGGGCAGAATTGATACGTTGAAGGTACATTCCAAGAACGTTAAGATGGATGAAAGTGTAGATTTTAAGGAGCTTGCACTTGCGACCTCCGGAGCGGTGGGAGCCGACCTTGCCAATATTATCAATGAGGGTGCACTTGCGGCAGTAAGAGCGGGCAGAACCCTTGTGTCACAGCAGGATTTGATAGGTGCTGTCGAGGTGGTATTTGCAGGAAAGGAAAAGAAGGACAGACTTCTTAGTGCAGAGGAAAAACGTATCGTTGCATATCATGAGGTAGGGCATGCACTTCTTGTTGCACTGCAGAAGCATACAGAACCGATACAGCGTATCACCATAGTGCCACGTACAATGGGCGCTCTTGGTTATGTATGGCAGGTACCTGAGGAAGAAAAATATCTTGAGTCAAAAGCAGAGCTGATGGCAGACCTTGTAACACTTCTTGGCGGAAGAGCAGCGGAGGAATTGAAGTTTAATTCCATTACGACGGGTGCGGCAAACGATATAGAGCAGGCAACAAATAAGGCACGTGCCATGATTACCATGTATGGAATGTCAGACAAATTCGGTATGGTACAGCTTGAGTCTATAGAAGGTCAGTATCTTGACAGAAATCTTGCTTTGCAATGCTCTGATGAGACGGCAACCAAGATTGATAAAGAAATTCGTGATATGCTGAAAGCTTCCTATTTAAAGGCAAAGAAGCTTCTTGCCGAGCATATGGATGCACTTGATGCGATAGCCGCCTTCCTGATAGAGAAGGAGACCATTACAGGTAAGGAATTTATGGAGATTTTTGCGAAGTCAGAGTAATATAGGCAACACCCTCTGTATAATATCAATATTTATCACGGTTTCGGTGCATGCACCTGCAAATGTGATAAATATTGATATTGTACAGAGGGTGTTGCTGTTCTGTTAATTGGAGAGTTCGTCTAAGGTTTTGCCGTAGGACGAAAGAAAGTCTCTCATAAAGTCATTTACTTCCGGAAGCTCGTCGGCAAGCTTGTTCAGCGTTTTGGATGTAGCATTTAACGCACTGGAAAATTCGGTGTTACCGGAAGCTGTTTCTTCAATGCATTTAATCATGGCAGAGAGTTTGTCTGCTGCCTTTACCAGTTTCCACAGATAAGCATCTTCTTCGGATTTTATGAGTATCGGCTCATATGCCGCACGCAGATCGGCGGGAAGTTTATCAAGCAGCTTGTGGCATGCGATATCTTCCACATCTTTAAATGCGGTTTTTAATTCATTATTGTAATATTTGATTGGTGTCGGCATATCTCCGGTTATAATTTCCGATGCATCATGGTATAAACCGATTAATGCCGCTTTTTCCGTATTCAGCTTTTTGTCGTATCGTACGTTTCCGATCGTTGCCAGCGCGTGTGCTATCACTGAAACTTCAAGGCTGTGCTCACATAGATTCTCTTCTCTTGTATTTCGCATAAGCGCCCATCTGTTTATATATTTCATTCGTGATACCATTGCATAAAAATTGTATTCCATAAATAACTCCTTTATACCCTTTCATGCGGTAACTGTTTTATTCTATATCCATTTAAACATTTTTCCGGTGGAAAAAATCGTACACCGATTTTGCGGCGGTTTTATTCATACCGGGAGCGGAGGAAAGCTGTTCGATATCCGCTTCTTTTATTTTTTCAATATCTTTAAAATGGGACATAAGGGCTTTTCTCCTTGCAGGACCGATACCACTTATGTCATCAAGCACGGAGTGGATTTGTGATTTGCTTCTGAGTGATTTGTGGTATTCTATGGCAAATCGGTGTGCTTCATCCTGCAAGCGTGTAATCATATGAAAAGCATGGGTGTTTGCAGAAAATTCGATTTCTACATTGTTATAATAAAGACCTCTGGTGCGATGATTGTCATCCTTTACCATGCCGCATACGGGAATGTCAATATGAAGCTCATTCAATACCTCAAGTGCAACATTTACCTGTCCTTTACCGCCGTCCATCATTAATATGTCAGGCAGTACAGGAAATTTCTCGTCTGTAAAACGCCTGGTAAGAACCTCTTTCATACTGGCATAATCATCAGGCCCGTCTATCGTTTTTAGCTTGAATTTTCGATAGTCATTTCTTTTGGCACGGCCATTTTCAAATACAACCATGGAGGCAACGGAGTGATAGCCGCTGATATGGGATATATCAAATGCCTCAAGTCTTTTCGCAGACGGTACACCGATAAGCTGCGCCAATTCATTTGCGGCACCTTCGGTTCGTTCTTTTTCCCGTTTTAATTTTTCGGCATCCTGTGACAGTACAAGGAAGGCATTGTCCTTTGCCAGTTTGAGCAGTTGCAGTTTGTCGCCCCGCTGGGGAACGATGATGTGAACGCCGCCGCCTCTGCGGCTGCTTAAATATTCTTCAATAATATGTGCATCGTCTATCTCATGCTCCAGGATAATTTCTTTTGGCAGATATGGGGTAGAGGCATAGTATTGCTTTAAAAAGGACTCCATAATGGTGTTATAGCTTTCCGATGCTACACCACTCATATGAAAATGCTCCCTGCCTATCATTTTTCCTTCTCTGACAAAGAAAACAGATATAACACCTTCATTCAGAAGTCCCGTTGCCATAGCAATAATATCCTTATCATCACTGTTCGTATTTTCCATACGCTGCTTTGAGGCAATATGATTGACGCTGTCAATTAAATCACGTATTTCGGCGGCTTTTTCAAATTCCATCTCGGCAGCATATTGTTTCATGGAAGCTTCCAGCTCCTTTAAAATACCTTGATGATGCCCGCTTAGAAATCTGATTGCCTGTTGCACGTTTTCGTTATATTCCTCTTTGGAAATATATTCCTGACAAGGTGCTTTGCATTGCTTAATCTGATAATACAGACATGGTCTGCCAATGCCGGCTTCTTTAGGAAGATTTTTGTTGCAGCTTCGGATATGATACAGCTTCTTCAGCAATTCTATAATATCCTTTACAGATTTCGTATTTGTATATGGACCGAAATACCTTGAGTGGTCACGTTTCATCTGATGACTATATAATATACGTGGGTATTCTTCATCAACGGTTATGCGTATATAGGGATAGCCCTTATCATCCGTAAGCATGGTGTTATAGTGTGGTCTGTACTCCTTGATAAGATTACACTCGAGAACAAGCGCCTCTATTTCAGAGCCGCATATGATATATTCAAACCATGCAATATGGGAAACCATTTTTTCTATTTTAGGTGACCTTTTGTAGCCTGCCTGAAAATATTGATGTACCCTGTTGTACAAATTGACAGCCTTTCCCACATATATGATTTTATCATTTTTATCATGCATAAGATATACCCCCGGTACATGGGGCAGTTTTTTCAATTCTTCTTCAAAGTTAAACATCCTGTTTCCTTAATGCTTTCATATGTCGAACGTACCTTATAAGCTTTGCTTCCTCGGCGTTCGTTTCAAATTCTGCGTTTTCCGTTATCGTTTATTGTATCATAATTAAGAAACACATTCCACCGTGAAATTTATCCCTGTCTGTGTAACCCTACAATTTATGAGTAGAAATCGGGAAATTGTTATAGAATAAAAGTGTGGTATATGGTATCATAACAAATAGGTAAAAAATGTGAATTCAAGGAGGAACTTATGGTATATAGTGTTACGGTTACACAGCTTATTGAGAAAATGAACCTGAAGAATCATACCCCTGAGATAGATACAGATAAGGTGTTAATACAGGATCCGGGTATGAACAGACCTGCTGTTCAGTTCGGAGGATTCTTCGAGCATTTTGATGCAGGCCGTATACAGATATGCGGAAATGTTGAACATGCATATGTTGCGGCGATGCATACGGAAGAGGAAAATATAGAGATTATGAATGAATTTTTCTCGTACAAGCCGCCATGCCTGATATTCTGCCGGGGACTTGAACCATATCCGTTTATGATTGATGCGGCAAAAAAGCATGGAGTTCCTGTGCTGACATCGGATTCTGTTACATCGGCTTTTGTACATGAGGTAGACCGCTGGCTGCATGTGGAGCTTGCACCGAGAATATCAGTCCATGCCGTATTGGTTGATGTATATGGTGAGGGTGTTCTGATTATGGGTGAGAGTGGTATCGGTAAATCGGAGGCGGCTCTTGAACTGTTGAAGCGCGGACACCGACTGGTTGCGGATGATGTTGTCGAAATTAAAAAAGTCAGTGATGCCACATTGGTTGGAAGAGCTCCCGATATAACAAGACATTTCATTGAGCTTAGAGGTATCGGCATTATTGATGTAAAATCATTGTTTGGTGTAGAATGTGTAAAAATAGACCAAACCATAGACCTTGTTATCAATCTTGAGGAGTGGAACAAGGATACGGAATATGACAGATTGGGACTTGAAGACCAATATACGGAATTTTTGGGGAATAAGGTGGTAAGCCATAATATTCCGATAAGACCGGGTCGTAATATTGCAATTATCGTTGAGTCTGCTGCCGTAAACCACAGACAGAAAAAGATGGGATACAATGCGGCACAGGAATTATATAACAGAGTAACACAAAACATTATGAAGGGAAGCACAAAGAAGGAGGATTAATAAAATGGCAAATTATGTATTTGGAGTAGATATCGGAGGTACAACAGTTAAAATAGGATTATTTACCATTCAGGGCGAAATGGTTGATAAATGGGAGATTACAACAAGAACCGATGAAGGCGGAAGATATATACTGAGTGATATTGCCGAATCGATAAAGTCAAAGATTGCAGAGCAGGCCATTGCGGCTGATGATGTGGCAGGTATCGGAATGGGTGTTCCGGGACCGGTAAAGGAAGATGGTACAGTTCTTAAATGTGTAAATCTTGGCTGGGGTATTTTTAATGTTGCTGAAGAATTGAGCAAACTTACAGGATATCCGGTAAAGGCCGGAAACGATGCCAATATGGCTGCACTTGGTGAAATGTGGCAGGGCGGCGGAAAAGGCCACAAAAATATCGTTATGGTTACGTTAGGCACAGGCGTTGGCGGCGGAATTATCATAAACGGCAAGATGCTCTCAGGTGTCAACGGTGCCGGCGGTGAAATCGGTCATATGTGTGTAAACGATGATGAAACAGATGTATGCGGATGTGGAAATAAGGGCTGCCTTGAGCAGTATACATCGGCTACCGGTATCGTTCGTTCTGCCAATATTATGCTGAATACGACTGATAAACCATCAAAGCTTAGAGAGGTTATGTACATATCTGCAAAAGAGATTTTTAACGCCGCAAAAGAAGGAGATGAGGTTGCGGCTACGCTGGTTGAAAATCACGGAAAGGTACTTGGCAAGGCGCTTGCACAAATCGCATGTGTGGTAGACCCTGAGATATTTGTTATAGGCGGTGGTGTATCAAGAGCAGGAGAGATTCTGATTCATACGACAGCCAAGTATTTTGCCGAGTATGCATTCCATGCATGTAAGCAGACGAAATTTGCACTTGCGACATTAGGTAATGACGCAGGAATGTATGGCGGTGCGTGCTGCATTTTGAACTCATAAGAAATAATATATTATTGTGAAAATTGATAAAGTAAAGAAAAAAGATAAATTATTTCTATGAATTTTTTATATTGAATTATAAAAGTCTTTAATGTATGATATGTCGTGGATAGTGTCGGATTATTGTTCGCACATAATAAAAAATATGATGCATTAAAGGCTTTTTGTTATGATAATATAAATATGAAAATATTTATTGAAATTTTTTATGGAGATTAGTATGTCTGATTTTTATGAGAATGCGAAATGCATTTTAGGAGAAGCTAACATAAGGAAAAATGTACCTTTAAGCACGATGACTACATTCAGAGTCGGAGGAATGGCAGATTATGTTGCATGTCCTGAAAATGCAGGACAAATATCAGCATTGATAAAATTGTGTCATGATAATGAAATACCGTTTTTTGTACTTGGCAACGGCAGCAATATTCTGGCATCAGATGACGGTTACAGAGGTGTAATTATCTATGTGCTTTCGGGGATGAATCAGATAACAATAGATGGAACTACGGTAAAAGCACAGGCGGGGGCACAGCTTATAAAGGTTGCACATGAGACTGCAAAAAACGGACTTACGGGACTTGAATTTGCGTCGGGCATACCGGGTACGATAGGTGGTGCCGTATACATGAATGCAGGTGCGTATGGCGGAGAGATGAAGGATGTGGTTCGCAGTGTTACGGCTATGGACTATGATGGAAATGTATATCAGCTGTCATGTGATGAAATGAATTTTTCATACAGACATAGTGCCGTTCAAGACAGAAAGCTTATCGTGCTGTCGGCAGAATTTGAGCTTCAGACAGGTCAGCAGGATGAAATTGATTTAAAAATCAGCGAGCTTGCAAAAGCACGAAGTAGTAAACAGCCGCTGGAATATCCGTCAGCCGGTTCGACCTTTAAAAGACCTGAAGGATATTTTGCAGGAAAACTTATTTCGGATGCAGGTTTAAAAGGATTTTCAATAGGTGGGGCACAGGTATCGGAAAAACATAGTGGCTTTGTGATAAACAAAGGCGGGGCTACTGCTGATGATATTATGAAGCTTATTTGTCATGTGCAAGATGAGGTTGACAGACAGTTTGGCGTAATGCTTGAGACGGAAGTTAAGACTTTAGGAGAATTCTGACATGAGATTTGTGATTGTAACAGGTATGAGCGGAGCGGGAAAAGCTACCGCACTGAAAACTTTAGAGGATGCAGGATTTTTCTGTGTTGACAATCTGCCTATTCAGTTAATAAAGAGATTTGCAGAAATAGCTTATGACGCACAAATACAGGTGGACGAAGTGGCGATCAGTGTGGACATACGAAGCGGAAGGGCATTGAGTCAGTTGAATAGCTGCCTTTCTGAGATTCGGGATGCAGGTTGGAAATATGAAATACTTTTTGTTGATTGCTCAAATGAAACACTTGTGAGAAGATACAAGGAGACACGAAGAAACCATCCGTTGTCCGTAAAGGGCGGAAGAATCATAGACGGAATTAAGAAAGAAAGAGTACTGATTGAATTTATCAGGGAAGAAGCCGACTATATCATCGATACTTCAAATCTTCTGGTGCAGGAATTTAAGGCAGAGCTTGATAAAATATTTGTTCAGGATATGGAATACAGTAATTTTATTATTACTGTTATGTCATTTGGCTTTAAATACGGAATACCGAGGGATTCGGATATGGTACAGGATGTAAGATTTCTGCCGAATCCGTATTATGATGAGAAATTAAGACCTCTTACGGGAAATGATAAAGAAATACAGGAATATGTCATGAATTGCAAAGAGTCGTCTGAATTTTTGGACAAGTTGATGGATATGATATTTTTCCTTGTGCCTAATTATATAAAAGAAGGTAAAAACCAGCTTGTTATTTCCGTAGGTTGTACCGGCGGTAAGCATCGATCGGTAACGATAGCAAATGCCGTGTATGACAGACTGCAAAAATCCCGATATACAGTAAGGATTCTGCATAGGGATATCGGAAAGGACGCTATCGTAAAGAAACTGTAGCAAGGGAGTGTCATTTATGTCATTTTCGGCAGAGGTAAAAAAAGAACTGGCAAAAAATATGTCAGGTGCAAGACATTGTCAGATAGCAGAGCTTGCTGCCATGATATCGATGGTAGCGGATATACAATATAAAGACAATATACCTGTAAGGCTGAAAATCGCAACCGAGAGAAGTGTAATTGCACGGAATATTTCGGGACTTATCAGAAAACTGTTTCATTACCTGCCGGAGGTGTCTGTAAGAAGGACAGGCAGTAACAGCAGACTATACAGAATGATGGTAACGGATGCTGCCATGGTACAAAAAATGCTGGATACATTAAAGCTGATAGGGCAGGATGATATCGGTATGGGTGTCAGTGAGGTAAGCTGTCAGGATATGAAGATAAGCGGATTGATAACCCAACAGGACTGTTGCAGACGGGCATTCCTAAAGGGGGCATTTATGACTTCAGGTTCCATAAGTGACCCAAACAAAGGCTATCATTTGGAAATCGTGTGTAATAATGATATAAGAGCATTGTTTATTAAAAAGCTTATCAGGGAATTTGATATAGAGGGCAGAATTGTACGACGCAAACGCTACAGAGTGGTGTATGTGAAGGACGGAGCGATGATTGTTGACATGTTAAATATCATGGGTGCCCATATATCTCTTATGAATATGGAGAATGTCAGAATATTAAAAGACATCAGCAATAATATAAATAGAAGAGTAAACTGTGAGGCGGCAAATCTGAATAAAACAGTAAGTGCGGCGGTTAAACAGATACAGGATATTAACTATATTATTGAAACCAAGGGAATAAAATATCTTCCGGAAAATCTGCGTTCGCTTGCGGAGGTAAGGCTTGAGGCGGAGGATGCATCCCTGAAAGAATTAGGCGAGATGATGAATCCCCCGCTTGGTAAATCGGGAGTAAATCATAGATTAAGGAAAATAAGTGAAATCGCAGATGAATTGCGAGGGCTGTAATGCGTCAAGGAGGAAGGAAATGATTGAGAAAACAGTTGTAGTGTCAATGTCAGGAGATGCAGAGGAAAGACCTGTGGCAGTATTGGTACAGATAGCCAGCAGGTACGAGAGCAAGGTATATCTTGTTTCCGGAGATAAGAAAATCAATGCAAAGAGCATAATGGGTATGATGAGCATGGATTTTGCAAATGGCGAAGAACTTACTGTGGTTGCTGACGGAACAGATGAGGTTATGGCTGTAAAAGAAATATCAGAATATCTGGCAAAAGAAAATTAAAAAAAGAGTAATTATTAATATCTTATTTTATTGCACCCCTGTCAGGAATGTGATAAAATTAATATTATTAACGGACATTTGTCGGAGGAAGAAAATATGGGTTTTTTTGGTGGTATATTCAAAAAGATACCTTTTGTAGCCAAATTTTCAAAAAAGAAGGAGCCTGTAAATAACGTAGAGCTTCAGTATAATAAGGCGATGAACCTTATGGATAATGGGGATAGTGAAGAATCCGTTACGATTTTAGAGCAGGTTGCAGATATTGGAATTATGGATGCCCAGTACAAGTCATATGGCAATGATGCGTTGCTTGCGTTGGCAGAGTTTTTTGAAAAGGGAAAATATCGTAATGCTGTGATTGATGTGGATTTGAATAAAGCTACAAAGTATTACGAAAAGTATGTGAATCAGAATCATGACGGCGACGTTATATACAAGCTTGCCAAGATGCTGCTTGAAGTACAGAATTTCTCAAAGGCTATTAAGTATTATGAGTTGGCGGCAACTGACTACGGAATTAAAGCAGCATATATGAGTTTGGGTTCTATCTACGAAAGCGGATTGAACAGAGTTGACCAGTATGGAAATAAAAGCGATTATGTAGTTCCTGTAGACCTTGAAAAGGCCATGCATTGGTATAAAAAGCTGGCTGATGCAGGTGATGCAAAGGCAAAGGCATCATATGACAGGGTGTTATATGCCAGTACACATGGAGATAGTATTGAGTTTGAAGAGAAGGATAAACTTTATACCGATATAGCGGCAAAACGTAAAGAAAAAGGCAAAGAGCCGAGATATAAGGTTATAGAGGCATCCAGACTGCAGTATCAGTATACATATGTGCATAATCAGGTAGAAGGTTTTATCCATAAGCTTCCGAAGGGATGGGTTAAAACCATAAATGAATCATCGGGTGAGGAATATTATGCACCTAGTCTGACATATAAGGATTTTGCGATATATGTATACTATGACAGTATTCCAAAGGATTCTAAGAAGACGCTGGAGAACTATCTCAGATATTGTAATGATGCATTTGATGAAGAGTTGCAGCTGAAGGCATATGTAACAGAGTATGCAGACGGTATTTGTACCACATATTATCATAAAGACCTTGAAAAGGGTGTGGTTTCGTTCGCATTCTATCAGGGCCGAAGACTTGCATGTATGAGATTTGTATGTGCAACCATGGAGATTATTGAGCAGTACGAAGAGATTATCTTTGAAACGGCAAACTCATTTGCGTTTGTAGACCCTACTCTTGTGAGTGATGAGAGCGCAAACAGAAGAGATATGCAATATTACAACGAAGCCATATATTGCTATTATCTGGAGGATTATGAGGGCGCCATGAGAGCGGCGAAGCAGGCACTGAAATTCGGCAGTATCAAGGCGAGTTATCTGCTGATAGAGCTGTACTATGACGAGGATAGTCCGTACCGTGATATCGAGAAGACTATCAGCTATGCAAAGCAGTTGTTTGAGGCAACACGAGATCCGGAACTGGCATTCCTTCTTGGTAATATATATGACCAACAGATAAAGGATTATATGAAGGCTCTTAACTGGTATGAAAATGCTGAACGTCTTGGACATAAGAGAGTTGCGTTCTATCTTGGACGTATATACTACTATGGCTTGCTTAGAACAAAGAGAGATGGTGTGAAAGCACTTTCATATTTTAAGAAAGCCAGAGAAAACGGTATTGTAGAAGCGGAAGGATATATAGAGGACCTGAAAGAGCTGAAGGGCGAAGATTTGCAGACTGCCATTGACAAGTGGGAAAGAGCCGTACAAGCAGGAAGTGAAGCTGCGGCTATCAAGATTGCAATGATGAAGCAGAGACAGATATTCTATATTGCAACACCTTATGAAATAGAAAAGGCATATCTTGAAGCCCTTGGTTTGGGTAGTGCACAGGCAGGCTATGAGCTTGGTAAAATCTATCAGCTTCAGGAAAAGCAGGAGAACTATAAGGGCGAGATAAAGAGTATAAAGTATTTCGAGAAAGCCTTTAATGCGAATTTTGATGACTGGGATAAAGTCAATCTGTTTAAGGTTATCAATTATAAGGTTGAAAAAGGGCTGCCTGATGAAGAGGCAATTAAACTTTATATTGAAAATGCCAGTATGGGTTATGTTCCTGCGATTGAGAAGCTTGTTGATTTAGTTCCGACAACAACCCAGCAGATATGGAGTTTGTATGATGCACTGATAGAGCTTGCTGAAACCGGAGATGAGACCGCTATTGTTGCGATGAATAAGCTTGAGCTGAACTATATCGATTTGGTACTTCGGGAGCCGGGCAAAGGTCAGAAGATTGTTGAAAACAAGTTCTTCAGATTATGTGTTCCGAAGGAATGTACAGCAACAATTAATGATGAGGGCGGTACGATTAAGCTTGCGGATTCCGTTGTAGAATTTGCGGTTGCAGAGCTTCCTGTCAATGTAAATGAAGAACAGGATTATCTGAAGATTTACAAGCTTATTGTTTCAGAGTATCTGCCTGATGAAAATGCAGAGGTCATTATTGCAAATTCACGAATGATTGGCTCTGCAATTAAGACATCAAAGGATAATGTCCATAGTTATAGCATTCTGCTTATCAGTTCGAAGAACCAGTATATTTTTAAGCTTAGTTCAAGGGATAGACGTGAAATGATGCAATTTACGGATACACTTATTATGATGGCGAAGTCTCTTGTAGAGACTGGAGAGATTTATAAGGCTACCGGTGATGATAAACGCAACATAGGTCTTGCATTCCTGCTTAAGGCAAACGAGAGCGGATTCCTTTCAATAGGCAAGGGAGAATAGATTTTGGCTGCATTTATGGAGATTTGAATGTGAATCCCGGAGGGATACAATTCCTCCGGGATTTTTATCTAGGAGAAATGTATGGCGGGCTTAAATAAAAAGAAAATCAGTAATAAGCCATTGAGGATTGATTCCAGAATGGCGAAGGACATTGAAACCTTGTCGGAGTTTACAGGTTATTCTCAAAATGATATTATTGTGATGGCTACGAAGAAATATCTGTTTGAAAATAGAAAATATTTTGTCAGGGATATGATTGAAGATTTGTGTATTGAGAAACTGGAACATGAGATTATCGTTATGCGTGAGGACGCGCATATGAATCTGGGGCAGATGAGTATTGATATAGAAAAAACGGATAATCTTGACATATATACTGCGAAGGTGTTGCTGAAAAACAAATTTAATGAGACTTTGTTTGCTGATGAAAGAGAAATAGATACAAATTCAGAAGAGTGGGCATATTATAAGGAGTATTTGTTTGAGAATATAGTAAAATATATAGATTTTGATGAACCGGAGTTTAGAAATTATTTTTATGATAAATTTCTTTATGAGTAAATTAATTTTTATATTTACAATACGGTGTTTAAATGTTATGCTAATATAGATTTGGAAAATGTGGTAAATCAGAGGTGTGGGGTTATGTTTAGAAATATCATGAACGAACTGGCTACATGGTATGAAACAGGAAAAGATAAAATTGCATTAATAAGAGGAGGCAAATCTGTAGGTAAGACATGGGCTGCCGTAGATTTTGCCACCGGATTTTTTGATGCGTATATTCTGATTGATATGAAAGAATATTCTGATTTTTCTGCATATATTTCAAAGGAAAGAAAACCTGATAAGATTCATGCAAAGCTTACCACATCATTGGACAAGTATAATTTTGCGGGTAAATTGTTAATATTTGACAATGTACAGGTGTGTCCGATGGCTGTCAAAAATCTGTCGGAGTATGCAAAGTTCAGGACTGAATGCAGAATTTGTATGATAGCAACTTATAACGGGAAGCTGCCGGGAGAGGAAGAGTGTAAAGAGGATATATCGGTTTATGAGCTTATGCCTATGAACTTTGAAGAGTTTTTAAAGGCTGGTAAAGGTCGTAAGCTTTGTAAATATATAGAAAATCAAAGACTCGTGTCCATGCCTGAAGAGGTAAGGAGCAGTATATGGACGATGCTCAAGGCATTTTTTATTACGGGAGGTATGCCTGAAGCTGTAAATGAGTATTATAAAACAGAGGATTTGTCAGGGGTTGATGAGGTTCTTCATACAATATTGGACAGATTCACCAAATATCTTATTGAAATTACCCCTAAAAAGTACTTGACAAAAGTACTTGCAATATGGAATAGTATACCTGTCCAGTTAACTAAGGAAAACAAGAAATTCATGTATGGCTATGTGGATTCTAAGGCAAGAGCCAGAGAATATGAAGCATCTGTTAATTACCTGGTCAGTACAGGCGTAGTACGACAGATATACAGAATTAAAAAGGGCGTGCTTCCGCTTGAGAATGAAAAAGATGATAAGTCATTTGAGCTTTACCATCTGGATCATGGTTTGCTCAGGGTAATGGCTGGCATATCTTATGCAGATATCGATATGGACAATGTCCTTGATATGATGGATGGGGTTATTGCTGAGCAGTATGCATTAGCAGAGTTTTGTACGAATAAGAATGTTGGCGAGTTGTATTTTTGGATTTCGTCGGCTACGGCAAAGGTTGATTTTGTATATGAAGCTGATGGAGAGGTTATACCTGTTGATGTTCAGACAAGTCCACGGACAAAGGCACAGAGTGTCAAGGTATTTAAACAGCGGTTTCATAACAAGACGTCTGTTCGGATATCAACAGATGATATGTTTGTAAAAAGTGGTTTAGTAAATGTGCCATTATATGCAATATGGTACTTTTAAATACTAAAGTATGCAAAGTGAGCTGCCGATGGCAGGTTACGTGTATATTGCCGAAATAGCTCAGTTGGTAGAGCAACGCATTCGTAATGCGTGGGTCGAGGGTTCGAGTCCCTTTTTCGGCTGTCAGAAAAAGGCTAAAAACCTCTTCGGGTTTATAGCCTTTTTACTCTATATGGAACAACATTTTCATAGAGTAAAAATCCATATGAATGGGATGTGTGATATCGATGGCTGCAAAATGGTATATGCATTTGAAAACAATCAATCATCATAAAAGACTTGTTATGAAATATTGTTTTAAGGCAGGCCTTTATAAACAAGGCCTTCTGCATGACTTGTCGAAATATTCCTGGACGGAATTTTCTGTTGGGGCAAAATATTATCAGGGGAATAGAAGTCCGAATGATGCCGAACGGGAGGACAAGGGCTATACGAGTGCATGGCTGCATCATAAAGGCCGCAACAAACACCATCTGGAATACTGGATTGATTATAGCCTGGACAGGAGCAAGGGACTTACAGGCTGCAAAATGCCTGAAAAATATGTGGTAGAGATGTTCTGTGACAGAATAGCAGCGAGCCGCAATTATAACAGAGATACTTATACAGACAGGATGCCGCTTGATTATTATATGAGGGGAAGGGCAAAGACATTACTTCATCCTGAATCAGCGGAGCTGCTTGAAACAATGTTGAATATGCTGGCTGATAAGGGCGAAGATGAAACATTTGACTATATAAGACGGGAAATATTACACAATAAAAGGTAACGAAGGTAGTAAGCATATTGTAGGAAAGGAATTGTACAGTTTATGGCGATAAATGAAAAAGAATTTACACATCTTCATGTGCATACGGAATATAGTCTGCTGGATGGTTCGGCAAAGATCAAAGAACTGGTAAAACGGGCAAAAGAGCTGGGATATGATTCTCTTGCCATTACAGACCATGGCGTCATGTATGGTGTTATCGATTTTTACGAAGCCGCAAAAGCAGCGGGGATAAAACCGATACTGGGCTGTGAGGTCTATGTAAGTCCGGGTTCCCGTTTTGACAGAGAGCTTACAAAGGGCGAAGACCGATATTATCACCTTGTGCTTTTGGCAGAAAATAATCAGGGCTATAAAAACCTTTCCAAGATCGTGTCGAAGGGATTTACCGAGGGATTTTATTATAAACCGAGAATCGATATGGAGGTACTTCAGGAGTACCATGAGGGTGTTATTGCACTGTCTGCATGTCTTGCAGGTGAAGTGGCAGTCCATTTGAGAAAAGATCATTATGAAGACGCAAAGGCAGCGGCTCTTCGTTATCTGGAAATCTTTGGTGAGAATAATTATTTCCTTGAAATGCAGGACCATGGATTGAGTGAACAGGCAGTTGTAAATGCGGGCGTGATGCGGTTGTCAAAAGAGCTGGGTATCCCTATGGTGGTTACCAACGATTCCCATTATATCATGGCAGAGGACTGGGAGGCACATGATGTATTGCTTTGTATTCAGACAAACCGTAAAGTCCATGAAGAGGATAGAATGCGGTATGACGGCGGACAGTATTACCTGAAATCAAAAGAGGAAATGTATCATTTATTTCCGTATGCCACGGAAGCCCTGGAAAATACCCATAAAATTGCTGAGCGATGTAATGTGGAAATCGTGTTCGGTGAACAGAAGGTACCGGCGTTTGATGTGCCGGGAGGACTTAGCGCAGAAGAATACTTAGAGAAATTGTGCTATGAAGGAATCAGGAAACGATATCATCCTGTGACGGATGATTTGATGGAAAGACTTGATTATGAGCTTTCAACGATTAAACAGATGGGATATGTGGATTATTTCCTCATTGTATCTGATTTTATCAGATATGCAAAGGAACATGGTATTGCGGTAGGTCCCGGAAGAGGCTCGGCGGCAGGAAGTATCGTTGCATATTGTCTTGAGATAACCAATATAGACCCAATCAAATATAATCTTCTGTTTGAGAGATTTCTGAATCCGGAGCGAGTATCCATGCCGGATATAGACGTAGACTTCTGTTATGAAAGACGGCAGGAGGTCATTGATTATGTTGTGGAGAAATATGGAAAAGAGAAGGTTGTTCAAATCGTAACCTTCCAGACGATGGCGGCAAGAAACGTCATTCGTGATGTGGGAAGAGCGCTTGATTTGCCGTATTCACTCTGTGATACCGTGGCAAAATCCGTACCGATGGAAATCGGCATGAATATCAACAAAGCGCTTCAGGTAAGCAAGGACTTAAAGGAACTGTATGCTGAAAATGAAGATGTGAAGCGTCTGATTGATATGGCACTTAAGCTTGAGGGCCTTCCGAGAAATACAGGTATGCATGCCGCAGGAGTCGTAATCGGCAGGGATTCCATAGATGAGTATGTACCACTGGCGAAGGGTGGTGACGATTCTGTTATTACACAGTTTACCATGACAACAATAGAACGTCTGGGACTTCTCAAAATGGACTTTTTGGGGCTTAGAACACTGACGGTTATACAGGATGCAGTAAAATTTGTTAAGCAACAGACGGGAACGGACATCGATATCGATCATATTGATTATAATGATGCAAAGGTGTTTGAACTGATCTCATCGGGAAAGACCGAGGGAATATTCCAGCTTGAAAGCTCCGGTATGAAGAACTTTATGAAGGAACTGAAACCAAGAAGTCTTGAGGATATCATAGCCGGTATATCGTTATACAGACCGGGGCCGATGGATTTTATTCCAAACTACATAAACGGCAAGGAACACCCTGAGGATATCACATATGACACGGAGGAGCTTCGTGAGATACTTGAAGCAACCTATGGCTGTATCGTATATCAGGAGCAGGTTATGCAGATCGTTATGAAGCTTGCCGGATATACCTTGGGACGAAGTGACCTTGTACGAAGAGCAATGTCCAAGAAAAAAGCGGATGTAATGGCAAAGGAGAGGCAGAACTTCGTATATGGAAATGAAGAGCAAAATGTTCCGGGCTGTATTGCGAGAGGAATACCTGAAAAAACTGCCAATAAAATATTTGATGATATGACTGATTTTGCAAAATATGCTTTTAACAAGTCCCATGCTGCAGCTTATGCGGTAGTGGCTTACCAGACGGCTTATCTAAAATGTTATTATCCGGCATATTTTATGGCAGCCCTGATATCATCAGTAAAAGATAACAGTTCCAAGGTGGCTATGTATATACAACATTGCCGTCAGATGGGGATTCAAATACTTCCGCCGGATATCAATGAAGGGGTAAGCGGATTTTCTGTATCGAAGGGCGCTATCCGATATGGCCTTTCGGGACTGAAAAGTGTAGGAACTGCCGTTATTGAAAAGGTGGTAGAAGAAAGAGAATTAAACGGACCGTTCAAGGATTTAAAAGATTTCCTTATGAGAATGTCACCAAAGGAAACAAATAAAAAGACGATTGAAGCACTGATATTGGGCGGAGCTTTTGATAACTTTGATGCAAACAGAAGACAGATGATGATGGTATATCCGATGTTGGCTGATGAGGCTGCCAAGGAAAGGAAAAATTCGGCGGCAGGACAGATGTCTCTGGCAGATTTCTTTGGTGGAGAATTTGAAGAAATGAGCAAGGTTCGGTATCCCGATGTGGAAGAGTATGATAAACAGGAAATGCTTGCCATGGAGAAATCAGTCCTTGGTATCTATGTATCAGGACATCCGTTGCTAGACTATACGGATATTATAGATAAGCTGACAAATGCTTCATCGGCTGATTTTATGATTGATGAAGAGGTAGGACGTACAAAGGTAAAAGACCAGCAGATGTGTGTTGTTGGTGGTTTGATTGCCGCCGTTACCGTGAAGCTGACCAAAAATAATCAGAATATGGCATTTGTTACGCTTGAGGATATGGTAGGACAGATTGAGATTATCGTATTTCCGCGAGATTATGAAAAACTGAGACAGCATTTGTATACGGATAACAAGATATTGGTCAAGGGCAGAGCAAGTGTCACGGAGGAAGAAGCAAAGCTGATACTTTCCGAAATGCTTACTTTTGATGAGGTAAAGAATGGTAAGACCTTTGCCGTAAACAACCGCTATGGAAAAGGAGACCAAACGGCAGGGGCGCGGCAGGAAAAGAGAGGATGGGCAGCAGAGAGCGGGCAGCCTGAGAATCCTAATCAGTTATGGGTGTGCTTTGCCGATATGGAAGAGTATAGAAAACTGGAGGCAGATTTTATTTCCATACTGGAAGATTATAAAGGCACATGTCCTGTATATGTCCAGCTTTTAAAGGAGCGTCAGATGAAGAGCATGGGACGGGGCTTTATGGTAGATGAAAATGCAGGCATTGTGGACAGACTGAAGCTTGAGTATGGCGGAGAAAGGGTATTGATAAGGAAGAAGAGCAAATAATGGACATTATTACTTCAAATAAAAACCAAAAAATAAAAGATTTGCAGAAGCTGAACAGGGACAATAGCTATCGCAGAAAGAAGGGCGTATTTGTAGTAGAAGGAATACGGATGTTTGTTGAACTTCCTGTAGACAGGGTGAAACAGGTGGTGCTTTCGGAGTCTGCGTGGAACAGATACAAGACAGAACTTGCACATATGGGATTTAACACAGAGGATGAAAGTCTGCTGGTGGTTAAAGACTATATTTATGACAGTATATCCCAGACAAAGTCTCCGCAGGGACTAATGGCGGTTGTGGAATGTATAAATTATACGATGACAGATTTGCTTGCAGTCTGTGGCAGGGAAAAGCCGCCCGTATATTTGATACTGGAATCCATACAGGATCCGGGCAATATGGGAACAATTATCAGAAGCAGTGAGGCGGCAGGCGTGGCAGGGATACTCATAGGAGGAATGTCCTGTGACCCGTACAGCTCCAAGGTAGTCCGATCGACAATGGGGGCAATATTCCGCGTTCCCTTTGTAATATCAGACAATCTTTTAGAAGATATTGATTTGCTAAAGAAAAGCGGGGTTTCCCTATATGGTGCGCATTTGGATGGAACGCCATTATATGACGAGAATCTGAATAAACCGGTGGCATTTCTTATCGGCAACGAAGGAAACGGTTTGTCTGACGAGGTAGCAGCTACTGCGGATTGCCTAATCCGTATACCAATGTCAGGTCAGGTAGAATCTTTAAATGCTGCTATATCCGCAACCCTCCTCGCATATGAAGCCTACAGGCAGAGAAGCTTTCAGTAATTGCGTAGAATATTTCACCTCGATAAATCCCGTCCGACAAAACTAGATGAAACTAGACGTCATATTTATTGGAATATGAGCATAGGTTGTATAGTACATACACAATCGAAGTTTATAACGGAGGGAGAAAATATGACTGAAAAAACATTAAACAACAATCAGGTAGTGGTGGCTGGAGAAATTGCTTCAGATTTTACGTTCAGCCACGAAATTTTTGGAGAGGGATTCTATATGGTAGACCTTGTAGTAAGCAGGTTAAGTGATGCTTATGACGTGATTCCGCTTATGGTATCAGACCGCTTGTTTGATATAGAGGGTTCCCACATAGGAGAGAAAATCATAGCAAGAGGTCAGTTCAGGTCTTATAATAAGCATGAAGAGACAAAGAATCGTCTGATTCTGTCTGTGTTTGTAAGGGAGATTTCATTGTTTGAAGAAGATGAGGAAAAGGACAATAAACCAAATCAAATCTATCTGGATGGATATATTTGTAAAGAACCTGTGTATAGAATGACACCTCTTGGAAGAGAGATTGCGGACATTTTGCTGGCTGTAAACAGAGCCTATGGAAAGAGTGATTACATACCTTGTATTTGTTGGGGGAGAAATGCCAGATTTGCAGGAAAACTGAAAGTGGGCGAGCATGTCGCCGTCTGGGGCAGAATACAGAGCAGAGAATATCAGAAGCGGGTAGGAAATGACCAGATTATCAATAAAACAGCTTATGAGGTATCCGTAAGTAAAATGGAATGCCTCGAATAAAAACAGAATATCATGCAGGCAAACCGCCGGAGACATTGTTGTTTCCGGCGGTTTGCTGTTTATTGGTGTGTCCGTACAAGCCGTAAAGTGTCGCTCATTATTGATTGATAAATAGAAAAATAACGAATTCAGGATTTGTGTTCTTGTGGTAGCAGGGGATATCATGATATAATGTGAACACTTAGCGAATGTGAAGCATGAGCTTAGTGAGAACATATACCTGAAACCTTAGCGAGCAGGAAGCGAGCTTAGTTTTCATGGTACAATGTGAAATAAATTATTTTGACCGGATGAATTGATTTAAAGGAGCAGATTATGCACAAACGATTAAATATAGGTTTGTTGATAGATGATATAGATTCTGTATTTACAAGTGAAGCGGTAAAAGGAGCTGAGCTTGGCGCGATTTCTATTGATGCGAATGTTTTTATTTTTCCGGGTATGTATCTGGATGGAACTGATATATCAGAGGAACATGGGCATTATGAGTATCAATATAATACATTGTTCAAGTTTGTAAGCAGAAAGCATATTGATGTGCTTTATATTATGATGGGAATGATAGGCTGCCGTATTACGGAAGAGGAACGCTACAAGTTTCTTGAACAATATCTGGGTATTCCTGTTGTAACACTTTATACAAGAATGGACGGCTATCAGTCTATTATATTTGACAATAAGAAAGCCTTTAAAAAGGAAATAAAGCATTTGATTTTGGAGCATGGTGCGAGAAACATAGGATATGTAAGCGGACCAAAGACAAATGTAGATGCAATGGAAAGATTGGAAGCTTATAAAGAAGCTTTGGCAGAGACGGATATACCCTATAGAGATGAATATGTTATATATGGCAATTTTGAAGAGAGCAGTGAAGGACAAATAGGCGCGTTTGTGAAAGAACATCCTGACCTGGATGCAGTTGTTTTTGCAAATGACAGCATGGCTCTCGGAGGATATAAGGCATTTGCAAAAATGGGAATCAAGGTTGGACAGGAACTGCTTGTAGGAAGCTTTGACAATTCTGAGTTTGCACCGACTCTCGTACCTTCACTTACTACAATTGAAGCAAATGCTGCTGAGCTTGCCTATAAGGCGGTTGCAGGAGCCAGGCAGATGGTTGAGTCCGGTAAGATGGAAGATGTGCGTGTCGATACACATTTGATTATACGTTCGTCATGTGGCTGTAAAGGATATGATCTTCAGACTGTTGCAGAGCAGATGGGCATATATCATCTGGTAACGGAAGAGAACATACAGGAAGCGTGTAACAGAATAAACACATATTTATTTGGCAGCTATGCAGAAGATAAGATGCTGGATAAAGTGAAGATGGAAATAGCCGGTTTGGTAAAATTTCTTGTAGATATGGTGAAGAATAACAGTCTGACAGAGCGAGACAAGGAAGTGAAAAGTACCTTTCTGAATATTCTGACAAGACCGTTATATCGTTATACAACGATAGAGCTTTTTGCAAATGCTTTGAAGATAATGCAATATGAATTGTGCAGATATGTGGAGTCCGACAGCATACGGCTGCATATTATGGAATTGTTTTCTGACTTTTATCGGGAATTGGCCATTGCGAACTGGCAGGTAGTCAGAGGCCAAAAAGCCGGAATGGAAAAGATGACAAAACAGATTAACGGAATGACCTTTGATATGTTCAGAATGTATATAGGTGAGAGAATACCGTATGAGCGGGCTCTTGATAATCTGGCGATGATTGGGATTAATATGGCATATATGTATACCTTTGTTGAGCCAATCCGCCACCTGCGGAATGAGGAGTTTCAGCTCCCTGACAAGATGCTGCTTCGCGCATTTTATAAGGACGGTAAAGCCTGTGCCGTATTGGGCGAGAACAATTCCGTTGCGACGGAATCTGTCTTTGCACCGGAAAATCTTCCGTGTGACAGAAGACTTACGATGGTTATTTCGCCTTTGTTCTCAGGGGAAGAGTTATACGGGGTGTTGATAAGTGAGACACATTTTGAATATTTTGCAAATCTTGAGCCGATAGCCGTGCAGATATCCGTAGCATTGAAGTCTCTTTTTTTGCTTGAACAGCAGGAGCAGATTCAAAATAATCTGAAAGAGGATATGAATCGTATTGCGGAAAACAACGACATGTTGAAAGAGGTTTCAAGAACAGACCTGCTTACAGGTGTTAAAAACAGGCTTGGGTATCTTGAATATGTTAAAAATGCAGTGATGTCGGAGAAGAACCAGGGCAGAAAAGCATGTGTCTTATATGGCGATATGGATAATCTGAAGATGATAAATGATGTGTATGGTCATGATGACGGTGACTTTGCATTAAAGACCATTGCAGCTATCCTGAAGGACGCTTTTGAAGATACGGAAAGCGTGGTAGGAAGGTTTGGCGGAGATGAATTTGTCGTATTTGCTTTATCGGATACATTAGATGAGGTAACCATAAAAGCGGCTGTCAAACATAGTACGGAAAAATATAATCGCATGTTCGGGAAGCCTTATCCGATAGAGATGAGCTGCGGAATATGTGAGATTTCCTGCTATCAGGATATGAATATCTATGATGTGCTGTCGGAGGCTGACAGAAAGCTGTATCAGGAAAAGAGAGCAAAAAAGAGCCGGCAGGGTTCGTATCGTTAATAATAATGGTTGACATACTTTTTTTGTAATGATATAGTTACACTATCTAATGGTTATTAGAATAATATATAGTAGAGGTGCGGTATTTATTATTACATATATTGATGTATATGGATACAGTTGAGATGTATGGAAAGGAAACACCGCCGAAGGAATATGCCGTCCATGAGACACATTCCTGGTTGTGCAGTAAATAACTGTATGACTGTCATCATTTGATGGAGAGCTACTTGATGGAATGAGATTATTCGGCAGGTTGGCTTTTGCTTACCTGCTTTTTTTCACTCTATGGGGGATTTGTTCCGGCTCGCAGTCAAGAAAAATATTTTTATTGAGGAGGACGATGATATGTCAATTTTTACAGGTTCGGGAGTAGCATTAGTAACACCGTTTAAGGAGAATGGAGAGGTAGATTTTGATAAACTGAAGGAGCTTGTAGAGTTTCATGTAGAAAACGGAACGGATGCCATTATTATATGCGGAACAACAGGAGAGGCATCAACACTTTCACATGAGGAACATCTTGAATGTATTAAAAAGTGTGTTGAGTATGTTGACCACAGAATACCGGTCATAGCAGGAACCGGCTCCAACTGTACAGCGACAGCTATTTATCTGTCTACAGAAGCTGAGAGTTATGGGGTGGATGGACTTCTTGTTGTTACCCCATATTATAATAAAGCAACACAAAAAGGACTGATAGCACATTATACAGCTATCGCAAATTCTGTACATGTACCAATTATTATGTACAATGTACCTTCAAGAACAGGCTGTAATATTCAGCCGGAGACAGCCGTATATCTGGCAAAGAACGTGGAGAATATCGTAGCAATTAAAGAGGCGTCAGGAAATATCAGTCAGGTGGCAAGACTGGCAAGACTTGCGGACGGCTGTATCGATATCTATTCAGGAAATGATGATCAGGTTGTACCGCTTCTTTCTCTGGGTGGAAAGGGTGTTATTTCGGTTACTGCAAATATTATTCCGAAGGATACACATGACATGGTAGCAAAGTATCTTGCAGGCGATATGGCAGGTAGTCTTGCACTTCAGCTGGCAACAATAGAACTGTGTGATGTATTGTTCTGTGAGGTAAATCCGATTCCTGTCAAGAAGGCCGTTGAACTGATGGGACTTTGCGGCGGTACTTTAAGAATGCCGCTTACGGAGATGGAACCGCATAATGTAGACAGACTTCAGAAAGTGATGAATTCATACGGTATTCTTTAATACATATAAAATACTGCCTGTATAGGAGCTGTGCAGACAGAGGAAATACGGATGATAAGCATGGAGGATAAAATGGTTAGAATAATTATGCATGGATGTAACGGCAAGATGGGGCAGGTAATTACGGGTATTGTAGCAGGCGATACTGATGCGGAAATCGTTGCCGGTATCGATATGATAGATAACAGAGAGAATGGATATCCGGTGTTTACCAATATATTTGACTGTGATGTAGCGGCTGATGTGATTGTGGATTTTGCTGCTGCTGCAGCTGTAGATAATCTTCTGCAGTTCAGTCGTGAGAGGAAAATACCTGTAGTTCTCTGTACAACGGGCTTAAGCAAGGAACAACTTGAAAAGGTACAAGAAACAAGTACAGAGGTTGCGATATTAAAATCAGCAAATATGTCACTTGGTATCAATACACTTATGAAACTTCTTAAGGATGCGGCAAATGTATTTGCACCTGCCGGATATGATATAGAAATAGTAGAAAAGCATCATAATCAGAAGCTTGATGCTCCGTCCGGTACAGCGATAGCGCTTGCTGACGCTATCAATGAAGCGCGTGATAATGAATATGAATATGTTTATGACAGAAGTCAGGTGCGCCAAAAGAGAGGTAAGAAGGAACTTGGTATCTCTGCCGTGCGTGGAGGAACCATTGTCGGAGAGCATGAGGTATTCTTTGCAGGAATTGATGAGGTTATTGAATTTAAGCATACAGCTTATTCAAAATCGGTATTTGCAAAGGGCGCAGTAGAAGCAGCAAAGTTTCTTAAAGGTAAGGAACCGGGTATGTATGATATGGCTGATGTGATTGGTTAGGAGATAAAATGGATTCGGAAAAGATTGTTTTATGTGCCTCTTCAAAATATGAACAAAAATATTATCTGAATCAGGATTTTGAGGGGCTTCCCGAAGAAATAAAAAAAGAACTCAAAATAATGTGTGTATTGTTTACCGAAGATATCGGTGGTATACTGACACTTGAGTTCGATGAGGATGGTACTCTGAATATGGTAACACAGGCATATGATGAGGATTTGCTGTATGATGAAATAGGAAGTGTTTTGAAGATAAAACAGCTTAGAGAGGAAAAGAAAGACTTGTTTCAAAGTCTTGAAATGTATTTCAGGGTGTTTTATTTGGACGAGTGGGAATAAATAAACAGGAGCAAAACAATAGTTGTTATTGCTTGTGTGGAAAAGGCAGAGGAAATATTATATGCTATTTGCTATTGATGTTGGCAACACAAATATTACAATAGGATTGTTTGACGGAGAAAAACTGGAAAAAACCTTTAGAATGACAACAGGAGTGTCCCGTACCTCCGATGAGTTTGGCGTATTTTTGGGAGATTTGTTAAGAATGCGGAATCTGCCGCTTGAGGCTGTGGATGAAGCGATTATTGCTTCTGTTGTACCGAATATTATGCATTCTCTGATAAACGGAATTAAAAAATATTTTAAGATTAATCCCTTGATTGTAGAGCCGGGTATCAAAACAGGTATTAATATTTCCATACCAAATCCAAAACAGTTAGGTGCTGACCGTATCGTTGATGCGGTAGCCGCATATCATTTATATGGCGGCCCGGTGCTGGTAATTGATTTCGGAACTGCGACTACATATGATTTGATTAGTCAAGACGGGGCATTTGTTGCCGGAGCAATTTCACCGGGTATGCGATTGATTGCAAATGCTTTGTGGCGTGACACGGCAAAGCTGCCGGAAATTGAGATTAAGGTTCCTGAGACGGTTTTGGGAAAGGACACGATATCAAGTATGCAGGCCGGTGTCTTTATGGGATATATCGGTCAGACGGAATATATAGTGAAACGTATGAAAGATGAGTCCGGCTATCCGAATATGAAAGTAATCGCAACGGGTGGTCTTGGTAAAATGATTTATGAAAATACGGATTGTATAGATGTGTACGACCCTGATTTGACGTTGCATGGACTACGCATTATTATGGAAAAGCAGAAATGATTTTACAATGAAAGATGGCTGATATGATAATGTCAGGTGATTTATGGATTTTACAAATAAGTTAATTCTTGCGCCTATGGCTGGTGTGTGTGACCAGCCATTTCGTTTCTTGTGTAAAGAACAGGGATGCGATATTTTGTACACGGAGATGATAAGTGCAAAAGGATTGTATTATGATAATAAGAATACCGTACCGCTTCTTGCTGTTTGTGAAGCGGAAAAACCAATAGGGGTACAGTTGTTTGGCTCCGAGCCGCCGCTTCTTGCCGAGATGGCAAAGAAGATAGAGGATAGGGGATTTGCTTTTATTGATGTCAACATGGGCTGCCCTGTACCGAAGATCGTCAATAACGGCGAAGGCTCTGCCCTGATGAAAAATCCGATTCTGGTAGGGCAGATAGTATCGGAAATGGTAAAGGCAACAAAGCTTCCTGTTACGATAAAAATAAGGAGCGGTTTTGATGCAGAGCATATCAATGCACCGGAGATCGCAAAAATTGCAGAGGAAAGCGGTGCGGCAGCTGTTGCCGTACATGGTCGTACAAGACAGCAATATTATAGCGGACATGCCGACTGGGATGTTATTGCCAGAGTGAAAGACAGAGTCAATATACCGGTTATCGGTAATGGAGATATTCTTACTCCGCAGGATGTTATAAAGATGAAGGAGCAGACAGGGTGTGATGCCTTTATGATAGGGCGGGGAGCCAGAGGGAATCCTTGGATTTTCCATGAGCTGAAAGAATATTTCAAGACAGGAAGGATACCGGACAGACCGGATATGGATGAGGTTAAACGGATGATGCTTCGTCATGCGGATTTGATGATAGCATTGAAAGGCGAATATACCGGAATTCATGAGATGAGAAAACATGTGGCGTGGTATTCCGCAGGACTAAAGGATTCGGCAAGATTAAGGAACCTGATTAATCAGGTAGAAAGTTATCATGAAATGAAAGAGCTTCTTGATAAATGGACAGAAGGCAGTCTGTTTTAATGCTTTGTATTTCAGCCGCCTGCCACCTGTAACCAGTCGTATGATATATAGTATGGCTGGTTGCAGGTGGCAGGCGGCTGAAATGTTATATTTTCTTCATACAAAAATATACAACATGCCAATATGTTTCAAAAATGTTAATCCCAATAAATGTGAATAATGCACAAATAGAAGAGTGGTTTTATGTTAAAAAATACAATGCTGTTTTATGGACAAACATGGGTGATTGTAAATAGTTAACAAAAATCGCAGGTTTGCTTGACCTTTTTATTGTTAAGCATTATAATGTGCTTACAGTCAATTGTTAATGATTTTGTAACATTTTTGAAATCTTAAAGAAATCAAGGAGAAAATATTATGAAAAAGTTTACAGATTCATCTAAGATGTTATCAGCTAAACTAAAGAAGTATTTAAAAAGAGCAGGAATCGCAGTTGTCGTTGTTGCAGTTGGTGTTGCTACATATATAACAGTATCAACAGATGACAGCATGGTATCATCAGACAGCAAGCTGGTTTCCGTAGCAACTGTAGAGGAGAATTCAGTATCTGATACTCCCGTAGAGTATGCTAAGTCAGAATTTGAAGAGATGCAGGCAGAAAAGGCTGAGGAGAAGCTTTCAAAGGTTGAACGTTCAGAGAAGAGAGCTGCTGCTTTAGCACTCGCTGAAGATACAGAAGAAGTAACAGAGGAAGCTACAGAGGCTGATACAGAAAACGAAGAGGAAACAGAAGTTACTACTACAGAGATTGTATTAGTACCGACAGAGGCTCCTACAACAGAGAAGTCAACAGACGGTCTTCCGGATGAAGATATTAAACAGGAAGCAACCACAAGAGAGCCAAAGACTACAGAAGCTACAACAAGCAAGTCAACGGATGGTCTTCCGGATGACGAAGTGAAGTATGATGATGATCAGGGTACATATCTTGGAACGTATCTTCTTACAGCATATTGTCCATGTGAAATCTGCTGCGGACAGTGGAGCAATACAGAGAATCCTGTAACAGCATCCGGTAATCCTGCCGTAGAGGGTGTAACAATAGCAGCACCAAGTGAGTTCGCATTTGGTACAGAGCTTGTCATTGACGGACATACCTATGTCGTTCAGGACAGAGGCGGTGCCATCACAGGTAATCACCTTGATGTATACTTCTCAACACATGAGAAAGCACTTAATTTTGCAATGGGTTATTATGATGTGTATATGAAATAATCAGTATAGAAGCTTTCAATAAGAAGTCCTTTATAATTCTAAAGGGCTTCTTGTTTTTTATATATTGCTATGATATAATGTGAACGCTTAATGAGCACGAGCAAAGGCGAGATGCGAATTTAGCGAGAACATATACCTAGCACCTTAGCGAACCGCAGGTGAGCTTAGTTGCAATGGTGAAATGTGAACGCTTAATGAGCACGAGCAAAGGCGAGATGCGAATTTAGCGAGAACATATACCTAGCACCTTAGCGAACCGCAGGTGAGCTTAGTTGCAATGGTGAAATGTGAACGCTTAATGAGCATGAGCAAAGGCGAAGAACGAATTTACATATAAGGAGAGAGATTATATGGAACTGATATACAGAAGTACAAGAAATGCAAATGAAACGGCAACGGCATCGGAGGCGATACTGAAGGGCTTGGCAAATGAAGGCGGACTTTTTGTACCGGATTCGATACCTGCACTTGATGTATCGATAGAGGCGTTGGCACAGATGAATTATCAGCAGATAGCATATGAGGTTATGAAGCTGATGTTTACGGATTTTACCGAGGAAGAATTAAAACATTGTATTGATTCTGCATATGATAAGAAGTTTGATACACCTGAGATCGCTCCGCTTGTCAATAAAGCAGGTGCTAATTATCTGGAGCTTTTCCATGGCTCGACAATCGCTTTTAAGGATATGGCACTTTCAATTCTTCCGTATCTGCTCACTACTTCAGCAAAAAAGAACGGAGTAAAAAATGAGATTGTTATACTGACTGCTACATCAGGGGATACAGGAAAGGCAGCTCTTGCAGGCTTTGCGGATGTTCCGGGAACCAAGATTATCGTATTTTATCCAAAGCATGGTGTAAGTCCTATTCAGGAGAAGCAGATGGTTACACAGAAGGGTGATAATACATTTGTTGTAGGAATTACAGGAAACTTTGATGATGCCCAGACAGGGGTAAAAAAGATGTTCTCAGATACGGAGCTTGCTGCCTATATGAATGAGAAAGGCTATCAGTTCTCATCAGCAAATTCCATCAATATCGGACGTCTTGTTCCGCAGATGGTATATTATGTATATGCATATACAAGACTTGTGGCAAATGGAAGCATTCAGGCAGGTGACAAGATCAATGTAGTTGTACCGACAGGTAATTTTGGAAATATTCTTGCCGCTTACTATGCAAAGGAAATGGGACTTCCTATAGCAAAGTTTATTTGTGCTTCAAATGATAATAAGGTTCTCTATGATTTCTTCAAGACAGGAACATATGACAGAAACAGAGAATTTATATTAACCTCATCACCATCTATGGATATTCTGATTTCAAGCAATCTTGAAAGACTTATATATAAGATTGCAGGAAATGATGCAGAAAAGAATGCGGCACTTATGAAGAATCTTACAACAGAGGGTGTATATACCATTACGGATGAGATGAGGGAGAAGCTGGCAGAATTTGAGGGCGGTTATGCTACGGAGGCTGAAACCGCAGCAACGATTAAGAAGGTGTATGAATCCGATAATTATATTATGGATACGCATACAGCAGTTGCAGCAACCGTATATGATAAGTATGTTGAGGAGACCGGGGATAAAACACCTACTGTTATTGCTTCGACAGCAAGTCCGTATAAATTTACGAGAAGTGTAATGAATGCCATTGATGAGGCTTATGATTCAAAGACAGATTTTGAGCTTGTAGATGAGCTGAATAAGCTGTCAGGTATAAAGGTTCCACAGGCTATAGAAGATATCCGCTCGGCAGCAGTCCTCCATGATACGGTATGTGATAAAGAGGACATGTTAAAGGTTGTAAAAGGATTTCTTAATATATAGAAACAGAATATAAGGAAGAAAATTCTTCCGTGACAGTTCATTCGTACCATCCTGTCAATAAATAAAACTAGGACATGAAAGCAGTTGAAATGTTCTATTTTGGCTGCTTTTTCATTTTATAAGGAAATTGTTTTCATGGAATAAAAAATGTTCCGTAAGGCGTATATAAAAGGAGAAGAAGATGTATAAATTAAGAACGAAGGAAAGCTTTGACAGTGCTCATTTTTTGTCAGAGTATAACGGTAAATGTAAAAATATTCACGGTCACAGATGGACTGTGGAGGTTGAGGCAGGGAATGATAAACTTGCAGAGGACAGACAGAACAGGGGAATGGTAGTAGATTTCTCTGATTTGAAGAATGATTTGAAAAATCTGACGAAGGAGCTGGACCACAGCCTTATCATAGAAAAAGGTACTTTGAAGGAAAAGACGATGGAGGCATTACAGGAAGAAGGCTTTAAAATCATTGAACTGCCTTTCAGACCTACAGCAGAGAATTTTTCCCGTTATTTTTTTGAAGAGATGAAGAAAAAAGGATATAGAATAATGGAAGTGAGTGTATATGAAACGCCTAATAATGTGGCATCATATATGGAGGATTAACTGATATGAGTAAATATAAGGTTGTAGAAAGATTTGTCAGTATCAATGGGGAAGGCCAGCGGGCAGGAGAGCTTGCTGTATTTATAAGATTTGCAGGATGTAATCTGAATTGCAGCTATTGTGATACAAAATGGGCAAATGCTGCGGATGTGCCGTATGAGGAACTCTCAGCGGAAGAACTATATGACTATATTAAGCGTACTGAAATAAAAAATGTAACCCTGACAGGTGGCGAACCGCTTATTGCGGAGGATATTGATAAGCTTCTGCTTATGCTGGCTATTGATGAGGAGCTTTCTGTGGAGGTTGAAACAAACGGAAGTATTGATATAGCGGAATTTAAAGCCATTACGGATAAGATTTCCTATACGTTGGATTATAAGCTGGGCAGCAGCAACATGGAAGATTCCATGTGTATATCCAATTACAATTATATCGATAAAAACGATACGGTGAAATTTGTTGTGGGTTCTATAGCGGATTTAGAGAGGGCGCATGACATCATATATACCTATGGCTTATGTGAAAAAACAAAGGTATATGTAAGCCCTGTATTTGGCAAGATTGAACCGGAAGAAATCGTTGATTTTATGATAGAAAATAACATGAATGATGTTAAATTGCAGTTGCAGCTGCATAAGTTTATTTGGGATGCGGATATGAGAGGAGTATAGAAATGGCAATCGATAAGGAAGCAATAAAGGAACATATCAGAGGAATTTTGATTGCACTTGGAGATGACCCGGACAGGGAAGGGCTGCGTGAAACCCCTGACCGTGTGGCACGTATGTATGAAGAAGTGTTTGAGGGCATGAATTATACCAATGATGAATTGGCGGAAATGTTCGGCAAGACCTTTCATGAGGAGGATGTCGTGCGCCATACGGATGATATGGTGTTTGTAAAGGATATAGAGGTGTTTAGCTATTGCGAGCATCATTTGGCACTGATGTATGATATGAAGGTATCTGTGGCATATATTCCGAAGGATAAGGTAATCGGTTTAAGCAAGATAGCCAGAATAGCAGATATGGTGGCAAGAAGACTTCAGCTTCAGGAGCGAATCGGTGCAGATATAGCATATATCATAAGCAAGGCTACCGGTTCGGAGGATGTTGCCGTGCTTATTGAAGCAAATCACAGCTGTATGACAGCAAGGGGAATAAAGAAGCCTGGAAGCAAGACGGTAACCGCAACCTTTAGAGGCCGGTTTGAAACAGATATCCAGCTTCAGAACAAGCTGCTGCTTTTAAATAAGTAGAGCGGCAGATTATAAAAGACGCAGGAAGACAGCATACCGATGCTTGTGTTTGTGTTAATAAATGATACGTTTGGAGGACAAAGGGATGAAGAATAAAGACGAAGCGGTTGTTGTATTTAGTGGCGGACAGGACAGTACCACATGTCTGTTGTGGGCGCTTCAGAAATATAAAAAGGTATATGCAGTATCTTTTGATTATGGACAAAGACATTCTCTTGAATTGACCTGTGCGAAGGAAATAGCAGAAAAATTTGGAGTAGAACATCATATACTGGATATGACACTTTTGAATCAGCTTGCGCCGAATTCTCTTACGAGAAGTGATATTAAGGTGGATGAAAATGCGCCTGAAACAGGAACACCAAATTCGTTTGTAGACGGAAGAAATATGCTGTTTCTTTCATTTGTGGCAGTATTTGCAAAACAGAGAGGGGTAACGGATATCATAACAGGTGTGTCCCAGAGTGATTTTTCCGGATATCCTGATTGCAGGGATATTTTCATTAAATCCTTAAATACGACGTTAAATCTTGCAATGGACTATGAATTTGATATAATTACACCAATGATGTGGATTGATAAGATGGAAACATGGAAGATGGCTGATGAGTTAGGCGGTCTTGATATAATAAGAGATATGACACTTACCTGCTATAATGGGATAAAGGGCGAAGGCTGCGGAAAATGTCCGGCATGTAAGCTGAGAAAGAAGGGCTATGACCTTTATATGGCAAGTAAGAGCAGGAAGTAGTACGAAAAGTTGTAAAGGGAGATATAAAGTATGAAAAGTATGCTTTTTATTATGAATCCGAGAGCGGGGAGAACGACTTTAAAGGATTGCCTTGTTGATGTATTGGATGTATTTTGTAAGAATGATTATGCTGTAAGAACTTATTTAACCCAGTCACCTGATGACGCAGAACGAATTGTATGTGAAGAAGGAAATCAATATGATGTTATCGTATGTGCAGGCGGTGACGGAACTTTGGGGAATACGATATCAGGATTTATGAATGCCGGGCTTAAGAAGCCGCTTGGATATATTCCGTGCGGTTCTACAAATGATTATGCAAGCAGTCTTGAAATTCCAAAGAAGGCTGTTGCTGCTGCGGAAATGCTGGTAAAGGCAAGTCCTTTTTCCGTGGATATAGGAAGCTTAAATAAAAGGCATTTTGTATATGTGGCTGCATTTGGCGTATTTTCAGACACCTCATATGCTACACCACAAAATATGAAGAATATATTTGGGCATGCGGCATATGTTCTGCAGGGTATAAAAAGTGTGGTAAATATACCGACATATCATATGACGGTAGATATAGACGGCAGAATTGTAGAGGATGATTTCATTTTTGGCATGGTATCCAATTCTGTATCAATTGGTGGATTTAAGAGCATAATGAGAAAAGGCGTGGAATTTGATGACGGATTGTTTGAAGGTGTTTTGATAAGGAAAATTAGCAATCCGGCTGATTTAACACGAATCGTCAATGCATTGTTGACCGGTGATACAAATGAAAAGAACATGGTTTCTTTCCGCGCAAAAAATGTGAAGCTGGTAAGCCAGGATGTTATTTCATGGACTGTAGACGGTGAGTTTGGCGGTGATTACAGAGAGGTAGAAATACATATCCATGAGAAAGCAGTAGACCTTTTGGTTTTGCAGGAAGAAGATACTGATAAGGAATAGAAGTAAGAATATCAGACTGTGTATGGCAGTTTGGAATAATAAATAAGTGAGGATTTATCAATGGGCAAATATTTTGGAACAGACGGATTTAGAGGCGAGGCAAACAAGGATTTGACTGTAGAACATGCGTATAAGGTAGGAAGATATCTTGGCTACTACTATGGAAAAAACAGTTCTGAAGGGAAAGCGAAGGTCGTAATCGGTAAGGATACGAGATTATCCAGTTATATGTTTGAGTATTCCCTTGTAGCAGGTCTTACGGCAAGTGGTGCAGATGTATATCTGATGCATGTTACACCTACGCCAAGTGTATCTTATATCGTTCGTACAGGTGACTTCGACTGTGGAATTATGATTTCAGCCAGTCATAATCCATATTATGACAATGGAATAAAGGTTATAAACGGTCAGGGATATAAACTGGAAGCTGATGTTGAGGAGGAAATAGAAAAATATATTGACGGTGAGCTTCCTGAAATTCCACTTGCAACAAAGGATAATATAGGAAAGACAACGGACTATACGATGGGACGTAACAGATATATCGGGTATCTGCTGACGATACCGACACGTCCGTTTAAGAATATGCGTATCGGTCTTGACTGTGCCAACGGTGCGTCTTATCTTGTTGCAAAATCGGTTTATGATGCGTTAGGTGCGAAGACATATGTCATCAATAACGAGCCTGACGGTACCAATATTAATACAGATTGCGGTTCTACGCATATTGAACATTTACAGGCATTTGTTAAGGAAAAGGGACTTGATGTTGGATTTGCATTTGATGGAGATGCTGACAGATGTCTTTGTGTCGATGATAAGGGAGAAATTGTTGACGGAGACAAGATTTTATATGTATGTGGCCGTTACTTAAAGGATAAGGGTGAATTGAATAATAATACGGTTGTTACAACCGTAATGTCAAATCTCGGACTTTATAAGGCATTTGACAAAAAGGGGATTCATTACGAGAAAACTGCCGTCGGCGATAAATATGTATTTGAAAATATGATGGAGCATGGTCATTCGATTGGCGGAGAACAGTCGGGTCATATCATATTCTCAAAATATGCTACAACAGGAGACGGTGTGCTTACTTCTCTTATGATTATGGAAACAATACTTGGCAGGAAGGTGAAGCTTTCAGAGCTGTTTAACAGTCTGACGATATATCCGCAGCTCCTTGTAAATGTGCGTGTAGCGGATAAAGAAGTTGTAATGAATGATGCGGACATTTTGAAGCTGAATGATGAAATTGCCGCAGAGCTTGGCGACGATGGAAGACTTCTGCTCAGACGCAGCGGAACCGAACCTGTTATCAGAGTTATGGTAGAGGCGGCTACGGATGAGTTGTGTAACAAGTATGTATATAAAATGGTAGACCTTATTAAAGAAAAAGGATATGCTGTAGAAGCATAATTCCGACAGAAGCGCGGACTGATATCAATACTTTACGGATAGCTTATAAATAGGTTGACATGGATTCAGAAAACGTATAAAGTCTTATTTGGTTAAAATCTCAGGGTAGTTTCAGAGATTATAATAAAATTGTGAAACGAGAAGAGGGATTATATGAACAAAAGTATAGAAACTCATTATTTTGAAGATGACAAAATGCATGAGGAATGTGGCGTATTTGGTATGTATGACTTTGATGGAAATGATGTTGCAAATTCCATATATTATGGATTATTTGCACTTCAGCACAGAGGTCAGGAAAGCTGTGGTATAGCAGTATCGGATACGGATGGCCCAAAAGGGAAGGTTTCATCACTTAGAGGAATGGGACTGGTTAATGAGGTTTATACACCTGATTCACTGTCTAAGTTAAAAGGAAACATCGGTGTCGGACATGTAAGGTATTCTACTGCGGGGGCCAGCACGATAGAGAATGCACAGCCGCTTGTTCTCAATTATGTAAAAGGAACATTGGGACTTGCGCATAACGGCAATCTGGTGAATGCACCTGAACTGAGAAGGCAGTTGGAGCTTTCAGGGGCAATCTTCCAGACAACGATAGATTCAGAGGTTATTGCTTATCACATAGCCAGAGAGCGTGTGAAATGCGGTTCAGTTGAGGAAGCCGTACTCAGGGCGCTGAAAAAGGTAAAAGGCTCATATTCTCTCGTTATTATGAGCCCGAGAAAGCTTATCGGTGCAAGAGACCCGTTGGGATTCAGACCGCTGTGTATCGGTAAGCGTGACAATGCATATGTCCTGGCATCCGAAAGCTGTGCGCTTGATACCATAGGGGCTGAGTTTATAAGAGATGTTGAACCGGGAGAAATCGTAACAATATCACCGGATTATGGAATTTTATCATATAAGAATATGTGTCAGGAACGGCACGCCAGATGTATATTTGAATACATATATTTTGCAAGACCGGATTCGGTTATAGACGGTATGAGTATTTATGACTCGCGTATCATAGCAGGCAGATGTCTTGCGAAGGACAGTCCTGTAGAGGCGGATTTGGTAGTCGGTGTTCCTGAATCAGGAAATGCCGCTGCGCTTGGTTATTCGCTGGAGTCCGGTATTCCTTATGGAACGGCATTTGTAAAAAATGCCTATGTGGGAAGAACCTTTATCAAGCCACAGCAGAGTCAGAGGGAGTCCAGTGTAAGAGTGAAGCTGAATGTACTGAAAGAGGCTGTAGCGGGTAAGCGTGTTATTATGATTGATGATTCGATTGTAAGAGGGACTACAAGTGACAGAATCGTAGGCATGCTTAGAGAGGCAGGCGCTACAGAAGTGCATGTAAGAATCAGCTCACCACCGTTTCTGTATCCGTGCTATTTCGGTACGGATATACCGGATAGAGAACAACTGATTGCATATAACAGAACGGTTGATGAGATATGTAAGGTAATAGGAGCAGATTCGTTGGCATATCTGGAGATGGACAGGCTGTCAGAGCTGTCCGGCGGCAGACAGTTTTGTCATGGATGCTTCAGTGGAAAGTATCCGATGGAACCGCCGACAGAGGATATTCGTGGAGAGCATGAGAATTTCAAACGTGGAGAAGACTCCAATGTAAGATAGATATAAAATTTAGAGAAAGAGGTAGAAAATGAGTAACGATAAGTATGTAAGCCCATTATGTGAAAGATATGCAAGTAAGGAGATGCAGTATATTTTTTCTCCTGATATGAAGTTTAAGACATGGAGAAAGTTGTGGATTGCTCTTGCTGAAACAGAGTATGAGCTTGGACTTTCAGAGAATGGAAAGCCTGTTATCACAAAGGAACAGATCGATGAACTGAAGGCTCACGCAGAGGATATAAACTATGATGTTGCAAAGGAACGTGAGAAGCTTGTCCGCCATGATGTTATGAGCCATGTATATGCATATGGGCAGCAGTGTCCGAATGCAGCAGGCATTATCCATCTTGGCGCTACTTCATGCTATGTCGGTGATAATACGGATGTAATCGTAATGACAGAGGCGATGAAGCTGGTTAGAAAGAAGCTTGTAAATGTTATCAATGAACTGGCAAAATTTGCTGACAGGTATAAAGACCTTCCTACGCTTGCATTTACACATTTTCAGCCTGCACAGCCTACAACGGTAGGTAAGCGTGCTACATTATGGATACAGGAGCTGCTTCTTGATTTGTCAGACCTTGAGTATATGATAGGGCAGCAGAAGCTTCTCGGTTCAAAGGGAACGACAGGAACACAGGCAAGCTTTCTTGAACTGTTTAACGGAGACCATGAGACGATTCGGAAGATAGATGGAATGATTGCCAAGAAGATGGGATTTGAAGAGTGTTATCCCGTGTCAGGACAGACCTATTCAAGGAAGGTGGATACAAGAATATTAAATGTACTTTCCGGTATTGCCCAGAGTGCTCACAAGTTTTCAAATGATATCAGACTTCTTCAGCATTTGAAGCAGATAGAAGAGCCATTTGAGAAGAATCAGATCGGTTCATCTGCTATGGCATACAAGAGAAATCCTATGAGAAGTGAGAGAATTGCATCTCTTGCCAACTATGTTATGGTAGATGCTTTGAATCCTGCAATTACGGCAGCAACACAGTGGTTTGAGAGAACACTTGATGATTCTGCAAATAAGAGAATATCCGTACCGGAAGCATTCCTTGCCATCGACGGTATTTTAGACCTTTACTTAAATGTAGTTGACGGACTTGTCGTATATGATAAGGTTATATATCAGAGCTTTATGAAGGAAATTCCTTTCATGGCAACAGAAAATATCATGATGGATGCCGTAAAGCGTGGCGGAAACCGTCAGGAGCTTCACGAGCGTATTCGTGAGCTTTCCATGAAAGCCGGTGCAGCGGTGAAACAGGAGGGTAAGGAAAACCCACTTGTTGATTTCATTGCAGCCGACCCTGCATTCGGTATGACAAAGGAAGAAATCACAGCAATCCTTGAGCCAAAGAATTTCGTAGGTCGTGCACCTTGGCAGACAGCGGAATTTCTTGCTGAGGTGGTACAGCCGATTCTTGATGCGAATAAGGATGTGCTTGGAATGACTGCGGAGATAAATGTGTAAACCGAAAACTCAATATTTACTTATGAAATATAATAGTGTATAATGTTTAAGTCGTTGTTGGAAAACAGCGGCTTAAACTGTTTATCAGGATATATTGATACAGTATAGATTGTTTACGAAGCAGGAGGAACAAATATGGTAAGAGCGGTTGTCGGAGCTAACTGGGGCGACGAAGGAAAAGGAAAGATAACAGATATGTTAGGACAGGAGTCGGACATTATAGTAAGATTCCAAGGTGGTGCAAATGCAGGTCATACGATCGTAAATGACTATGGCAAATTCGCACTACACACATTGCCGTCAGGTGTTTTCTATAATCATACAACAAGCATCATAGGAAATGGTGTGGCTCTTAATATTCCTGTTTTATTTAAAGAGATAAAAGAGATTGTTGACAGAGGTGTTCCGATGCCAAAGATTCTTGTATCGGACAGAGCACAGATGGTTATGCCATATCATATTTTGTTTGATGAATACGAAGAGGAAAGATTGGCGGGAAAATCATTTGGTTCAACAAAATCAGGAATTGCACCGTTCTACTCAGATAAATATGCAAAGATTGGTTTTCAGGTAAATGAGCTTTTTGATGAGGATGCATTAAGAGAGAAAATCGAGAGGGTTATCGTTCAGAAGAATATACTTCTTGAGCATTTATATCATAAGCCGCTTCTTAGCGCAGATGAAATTTTTAATACAATGATGGAATATAGGGAAATGGTTGCACCATATGTATGTGATGTGTCAGCATTTCTTTATGATGCAATAAAAGAGGATAAGAATATACTTCTCGAAGGACAGCTTGGTTCTCTGAAAGACCCTGACCACGGTATTTACCCTATGGTTACATCATCTTCGACACTTGCTGCATACGGAGCAATCGGTGCCGGGATACCACCATATGAGATTAAGCAGATTATCACGGTATGTAAAGCGTATTCAAGTGCAGTAGGTGCAGGTGCATTTGTAAGTGAGATATTCGGTGAAGAGGCAGACGAGCTGAGACGTCGCGGCGGTGACGGCGGAGAATATGGCGCTACGACAGGAAGACCAAGACGTATGGGCTGGTTTGACTGTGTTGCTTCAAAATATGGCTGTCGTATTCAGGGTACAACGGATGTAGCATTTACGGTACTTGATGTACTTGGTTATCTTGAAGAAATACCAGTATGCGTAGGCTATGAGATAGACGGAGTCGTTACAAAAGACTTCCCTACAACAGGAAAGCTTGAGAAGGCAAAGCCTGTACTTGAGGTCCTTCCGGGTTGGAATTGTGATATCAGAGGTATCAAAACATACGGGGAGCTCCCTGAGAATTGCAGAAAATATATCGAGTTTGTAGAAGAGCAGATAGGTTTTCCAATTACCATGATTTCAAACGGTCCGGGAAGAAATGATATCATCTATAGAAATAAATAAGAAAGTTTAATAATACTTCAATAAGAATAGGCAGCCGATAATCATTGGCTGCCTATTCTTTGTATATTACGATTATATTCGCTGTTATGCTGCATCACACAATACTAAGTTTTTTTCTAAGCTGCTTCATGACCCACAAATATGCAGGAATTAAAAATATATCCGCCATAATCCATGCAAATGGACTTGCCAGTGCAACGCATATAAATCCAAAATGTGGTACAAGTAGGAAACCGGCTATACCACGGGCAATCATTTCGCATATACCGGCTATGATTGCAAAGGTTGAATACCCAAGTCCCTGAATCATAAATCTGACGATATTGACAAGGGCAAGAGCAATATAAAAGGCACTATTACCTATAATAAAAATGTAAATATAATGTATCAGTTCTGTTTCTGTTTTTTTGACAAATAAAAGTGACAGCTTATTTCCGAATATCACCAATATCACAAATGAAAGTATGGCATATAGGACGCCAATTTTAATGCATGCTTTCAGTCCGGCATCTACTCTGTCAAGTCTTTTAGCACCGACATTCTGTCCGCCATAGGTTGCCATGGTAGAGCCCATGGCATCAAAAGGACAGCAGAGAAACATAGATATTTTGGTTCCTGCTGCAACTGCTGCTACATAGGTTTCGCCCATGTCATTTACTGCTGACTGTAATATAACGCTTCCTATAGCTGTGATACTGTATTGAAGTCCCATAGGAACGCCCATGCCGCACAGCTTTAAACAGGCGCTGAGATTGAAATACCAGTCTTCTTTTTCAAAATCAAGATATGCCAGCTTACGGATCATGTAGATTAAACAAACGATTCCCGAAACACTTTGTGCAATAACGGTAGCAACGGCGGCACCACGAACACCCATAGGAATTACGAGAAGTACATCCAGTATGATATTAAGAACGGATGATAATATCAGGAATATAACAGGTGTTATACTGTCGCCTAAAGACCTTAATATACCGGAAGTCATATTGTATAAAAATGTAACAGGGATACCTAAGAATATAACAAAGATATAAGCATAGGCATCCTTCATAATACTGTCAGGTGTTTTTAACCATACAAGTATCTGACTTGTCATAATACAAATGACTATGGTTATGAGTGCAGAAAAAAAGATGGACGTCCATACACAGCTTGTGATATATTTCTTTAAGCTTTTAAAATCCTTTGCACCAAATGCCTGTGCTACCGGTATTGCAAAACCATTACACATCCCGATACAAAATCCCAGTATCATAAAGTTAATGCATCCTGTAGAACCTACAGCGGCAAGTGCATTGGTTCCGAGCTTTTGACCAACGATAACAGAGTCAACCATATTATAGAATTGCTGGAATACCAATCCAAATAAGAGTGGCAGTCCAAAGTTAAGTATCAGCTTCATCGGTGAACCCTGAGTTAAGTCCTTAGATTCATTTAATGATTGCAATAAATGTTTCAATTTATCCATAGCAGCATACACCTCTTGTAACAATATATAACATACATCAGAATAAGATATATGTCATTCCACTTTCTAAATAATAGTTTAACCGGTTTATTGCATTTGCAATAATTACAAGATGCAGAATACGTCAGTCGTATAAAAAAGTCAATTATAAAATAGCAGTTATATATGTAGAAAAACAGAACATAAATTTGTAGAAAATGATACGTAATGTGATATAATATTCGCGAAGGCAATGAGCCATGCATCAGATAATATAAACAAAGTCGGCTGCTTGCAGACAAGACTTTGTTTATATTATCTGATATAGGGCGAAGCCCGCGACCGAGCCAGAGGCGAGGTCGGCAAGGCGGAGTAAAAGGACGAGTAGGGAGCGAAGCCCGCGACCGAGCCGGAGGCGAGGTTGGCAAGGCGGAGTAAAGGGAAAATAAAAGGACGATTAGGAAGCGAAGCCCGCGACCGAGCCGGAGGCGAGGTCGGCATGGCGGAGTACTATAGAGTAATGATTATGGGAGCAGATGATACATGGAACAATATTTAGAGCATACAGTCAAAAAAAGAAAGGCAACAAGAGTCGGTTACAGAACAGTCGGTTTTGTATTTATGGCAATAGGCGGACTGTTGATATGGTGGTCGATAGCAGGCGGTGCAAAAATAATAAAGGCAGCAATCGCAATCGCCGCTATAGGATATGGATATACACTTGTCAAATCTTCGTTTAGAAAGTCTGCATTTGATTCAACGTATGTATTTGAAGAAAACGGAATGAGGATAAAACAGGTTAAGCGGGAAATTGTAATTCCATATGAGAAGATTACAAACATTAACCTTGTCATCCCTGATCCGGAGATGCCTTATTATCTCTTGAAGATTGACAGAGGTTCTGAGAATTTTGTACTTCCGTTTATGGGAAAACGTGATAAATGTGATGCAATATATGAATTGTTGTTAAAGAAGGTTGGAATCTATGAAGAAGAAAATTCTGGAAATACTGAAGTCGAGTAATGATTATGTTTCAGGGCAGGAGCTGAGCAGACTGCTCGGCGTATCAAGAACTGCAATATGGAAAAATATAAAAAGCCTAAAGGCAGAAGGCTGTGAAATTGATGCAGTCAATAATAAAGGCTATAAGCTTGTAGCACAGCCGGATATCGTAGATGCGGATACGATACTGCCGCTGCTGAATACAAAAGTGCTGGGCAGAGAACTGTTCTGGTATAATGAAACCGATTCAACAAATACAAGAGCAAAGGCTGCCGGAGAGACAGACGGTGCAGACGGAAGTCTGTTTATAGCAGAATTGCAAACTGCGGGTAAGGGCAGGCGTGGCAGAAGCTGGGAGGCAGAGAAAGGCACGATTGTTGCCATGACATATTTGCTCAGACCGGATATCGATATAGCCTGTGTATCAAGAATTACACTTGTAGCTGCCGTAGCACTGGCAAGGGCACTTGCACAAATAGACGGTATCAAGCCTCAGATAAAATGGCCGAATGATGTATTGATAAACGGCAGGAAAGTCTGTGGAATCCTTACAGAGATGAGTTCGGAAGGAACGGATATTAATTATGTTGTGGTAGGGATAGGAATCAATGTATATAACAATTCTTTCCCACCTGAGTTTGCCGACAGGGCAACCTCCATAGAATTGGAGAACGGTGTCGGTTATAACCGTTCAAAGCTTATCGCAGCTGTAACAAATGAATTTGAACAGATTTACAATCAATTTCTGGAAAATCAGGATTTGACCTTTCTTCAGGATGAATATAACAGCCTGTTGGTAAACAGGGACAGACAGGTATATGTGATATCGGGCAATGAAAGAACGGAATATACGGCTTTGGGTTTAAGCCCTGACGGAGGACTTCTTGTAAGAACTGCCAATGGAGAAGTTCAAAATATTATTTCCGGTGAGGTTTCGGTAAGAGGCATATATGGCTATGTGTAAGTATTACACTTAAAAAAATAAGAAAAAATAAAAAAAGTGGAAATGCGTTTCTACATTTGCTATAATCACTAAGGAAGTAACGTCCGTAGTTTTATGACGTAAATATAAGAATAAATGGAGGATGAAGATATGGCAAAAATTCAGATGACTACACCGCTTGTTGAGATGGACGGAGATGAGATGACCAGAATTCTCTGGAAGATAATTAAGGACGAGCTTATCTACCCTTTTATAGATTTGAAATCAGAGTATTATGACCTTGGTCTTGAGTATAGAAATGAGACAAATGATCAGGTAACCTTTGATTCTGCATATGCAACACAGAAGTATGGAGTTGCCGTAAAGTGTGCAACGATTACACCAAATGCGGCAAGAATGACAGAGTATAATCTTAAGGAAATGTGGAAGAGTCCAAATGGTACAATCAGAGCGATCCTTGACGGTACTGTATTTAGAGCACCAATCGTAGTGAAAGGAATTGAGCCTTGTGTAAAGAATTGGAAGAAGCCTATTACGATTGCAAGACATGCATATGGCGATGTATACAAGAGTGTTGAGATAGATGTACCGGGTGCAGGGACAGCAGAACTTGTATTTACGGGAGAAGACGGACAGGTAATCAAAGAAACCATACATAAGTTTGAGGGACCGGGTGTTATACAGGGACAGCACAATATTGACAAGTCCATTTCAAGCTTTGCAAGAAGCTGCTTTAACTATGCACTGGATACAAAGCAGACACTTTGGTTTGCAACAAAGGATACGATTTCAAAGAAGTATGACCATACATTCAAAGATATCTTCCAGGAGATATACGATGCAGAATATAAAGAAAAATTTGAGGCAGCGGGAATCGAATATTTCTATACACTGATTGATGATGCCGTAGCCCGCGTTATGAAGAGTGAGGGTGGATATATCTGGGCTTGTAAGAATTATGACGGTGATGTCATGAGCGATATGATTTCATCAGCATTTGGCTCACTTGCCATGATGACGTCCGTGCTTGTATCACCTGACGGAAAATACGAGTACGAGGCAGCGCACGGAACCGTTATGAGACATTACTATAAGCATTTGGCAGGAGAAGAGACATCAACAAACTCAGTTGCTACTATATTTGCATGGTCAGGTGCACTCAGAAAACGTGGAGAGCTGGATGGAAATCAGGAGCTTATGACATTTGCGGATAAGCTGGAGGCAGCTACAATCAAGACGATAGAGGATGGAAAGATGACAAAGGATTTAGCACTCATTACAACACTTGAAAATCCTGTTGTCCTGAACAGCGAAAACTTTATAAAGGCTATCAGAGAAACACTTGAAGCTTCACTTTAACAGGCATGATAAGTAGAATTAGTGCAAATACGAATACTGCATCCCTGATATGAAATGAAAGACATCTATGGAATATGCCACTGATGGATATCCTGCGGCATATTCTGATAGATGTCTTTTGTTTTCTTGATAAAATAAGCACTTTATGCTACCATTAGCTTGGGTTAAAAAGGGGTTTTCATGGTATAAGCTTATTATGAATTAAGAAAGGACAGACTTTTTATGAGAGGAAATCAAAAATACTCAGTTCTTATGTCTGTATATAAAAAAGAAAAAGGTGAATATCTCAGAGAAAGCATAGAAAGCATCTTAAACCAGACGATAGTGACAGATGACTTTGTGATAGTCTGCGATGGCCCTCTTACGGATGAATTAAATCAGGTGATAGATGAATATGAGAAGTCAAATGCTATCATCCATGTTGTAAGGCTGAAGGAGAATAAAGGACTGGGTTCGGCATTAAATGAAGGCCTGAATCATTGCAGAAATGAATTGATAGGAAGAATGGATAGCGATGATATCTGCATGGCAAACAGATTTGAAAGACAGCTTGAGATATTTGAATTGATGAATGTTGATATTGTAGGCGGTGCTGTGACAGAATTTGCAGGAAGTCCGGATAATCCAATATCAAACAGGGTTCCGCCTCATACACACGATGAAATCGTAGCATTTTCCAAGAAGAGGAATCCCTTTAATCATCCATCGGTTATGTTTCGAAAAAGTGCAGTAATTGCAGCAGGCGGATATCAGGATTTCCCATATTTTGAGGATTATTATCTGTGGGTGCGTATGCTGTCATCAGGTGCACGTGGTTATAACATTAAAGAGCCTGTGATGTATATGCGTTCAGGAAAAGATATGTATGCCAGACGGGGCGGCAGAGAATATGTGAAGCATATGCTGGAATATAAAAAGAAAATTCACAAAATGGGTTATACTACAAAAGCAGAATATCTTGAATCTACAGTGCCACATGCAGTAGTAGGTATGATGCCAAATAAAATGCGGCAAATATTTTATAAGAAGGTATTACGAAAATGAGTAAAGGATTTTTAAAAGCTTGTTTTGGCCCGCTTACGCTGTTAAACAAGTTCATTAAGAAAGACGAAAAACTGGTGTTTTTCTATTCTAATATGGGATTTCGTGACAATGTGAGAGCTGTATATGATTATATGATGGGACATGGATATAATGAAGAATATCGTATTGTTTGTGCCATAGATGAATGGGAAGAATACAAAATGGAGAAAAAGTATCTTCCGGAGCGATATAAAAATGTAAAATTTGTAAGCCTGAAAGGTGGAATCTTAAAATTCCTGCGGGCAAAGTATGCATTTTACAGCTTTGGCAAATATCCGATTAAGCCTTCCAAGGAACAGGTGGTTGTCAATGTATGGCATGGAATGCCGTTAAAGCGTATCGGAAATATGGAAAAAGGCAAAGAAAAAGTGAAATATAATTATTTTACTTATATATTAGCGACTTCAAAATTATTTGCTGATATCATGATGAAAAGCTTTTCCTGTAGTAAAGAACAAGTCATTATAAACGGGCAGCCGAGAAACGATGTCATGTTCAAAGAGGATAAAGAACTGGATGAAAGAATCAGAATGGGCGCCTCAAAATTTATATTCTGGCTTCCTACGTACAGAAAAAAATTAAGAGCGGAAGAAAATGAGTATGCGATTGATGATTTAGGAAAGCAAAAAAGTCCTATCGACTTATTAAAAAGTGTAAGAGGACATGATTTTGATGCATTGCTGCGGGAAAACAATGTGCAGCTTATTGTGAAGCATCATCCGCTCCATATGGAGGACGACATTGGATATTTTACCAATATAAAGGTGTTCAGCCATAAGGATTTTGAAAATGCAGGATGTGATTTGTATTCCTATTTAAGAAATGCAGATGCACTTATAACAGACTATTCTTCTGTATATTTTGATTATTTGCTGCTCGACAGACCGATAGGCTTTGTGCTTGACGACATGAATGATTATAATGAGGAAAGAGGCTTTGTATTTGATAATCCGTTAGATATGATGCCGGGAGCGCATATTAAAACAGAGAAAGACCTGACAGAATTTGTACTGTCGGTTATTGAAGGAAGAGATGAGTACGCAGACAAGAGACGTCAGTTTAATGATATGGTAAATCAATATCAGGACGGAAACAGTACAAAACAATTATTAGACAGGATTATGAAATAATGAAGGAAAAACTGAAGCAGATATATCGTATGACAAATCCATATTTTAAGTATCTTGACAAGCCTGTGACGAAGGGTGTGATTTTATATGAGTCCTTCTTTGGACAAAATATATCCTGTGGTCCGTATGCATTATTTCGTGAACTGGCAGCAAATGAAAACAGGTATGGCAGATTTCATCATGTATGGGTGATTGCGGATATAGAGACGGGAAAGAAAATAATTCAGGATTTGAAGCTGGATGCCGATATTGAGCTGGTAAGGTATAAATCGGCGGCCTATAACAAATACCTTGCTACGGCAGAATTTGTGATAAATAACGTAACCTTTCCGCAATATTTCAGAAAACGGGAGGGACAGACCTATATCAATACATGGCACGGTATTCCGCTTAAGAAGATGGGATATGATACACCTGATGGAATCATCGCTTCCGCAAATACTGTAAGAAATATGCTTCAGGCTGATTATTTGTTGTCACCGAACGGACATCATACGGATATGTATTATGAGGCATATAAGCTGAAAAACATTTATAACGGAAGTATCATTGAAGAGGGACAGGCCCGCTGTGACAGGCTGTTTGCAGCAGACAGAAAGGAAGTAACGGAAAGACTGATAAAAAATGGTGTCCATATCAAAGAGGGAAAAAAACTGATACTGTATGCACCTACATGGCGTGGTACGGTATGGGATAATCCTGAGGGGAATATCGAGGATTATACAGCCTTGTATGAATATGTATCCAGTCATATCGACACCGAAAAATATCAGTTGCTTATTAAGCCGCATATAGCCGTATATAAAAAATGGGCAAATGCGGGTAAAAATATCGATTATATCGTTCCGTCTACTATAGATACAAACGAAATTCTTTCGGTAATGGATATCCTGATATCGGACTATTCAAGTATTTTTTATGATTTTATTGTGACAGGCAGACCGGTGCTTTTTTACTGTGACGATATAGAGGAATATAATCAATACAGAGGTACGGAGAATCTGGCGGACAAACTGCCGGGTCCGATGACATCATCGAAAGAGCAGCTGACAGACTGGATTAACAAAATAGATGATATCTATGCGGAAAATAAAAGCCGATATGAAAAAATAAAGGACTGGGCAGCGCCAAAGGATGATGGTCACGCATGCAGAAGAATCCTTGATATCGTTATGAACCGGCATACCGAAGCAGATAAAACAAAACGGGTATCATTCGGAAAAAATGAGTGTAAGCAGGCTCGTCATACGACCAAAGCCGATAAGAAAAAACTGTTATTTTTCCTTGGCTCATTACGTGCATACGGTATTACCTACAGCATGCTGTCCCTGCTTCAGAATATGGATTATGAAAAATATGACGTAACGCTATACGTGTATAAGCCGAATAATGACAGTGATATGAGCAGGCTTCTTTCCATTCCGAAGGAGGTTCGTGTCCTCGTTCATACCGTAGCCGCTATCGGTTCTGTAGCCGATAATATGCATTTTGTAAAGGGACTGGCAGGGGGCTATCAGAAGAATAAGAAATATTTATCGGATATAGCTGCAAAGGAATATGTCAGAATGTTTGGACAGAGTACCTTTGACTATGTGATAGATTTTGTCGGTTACTCACCATTATTTTCCATGGTTGCGGCAAATGCACCTGCCGGAGTGAAATCCATATGGCAGCATAATGATATGCTGGCAGACCAGAATAAGGTGGTAAACGGGAAGCAGCCCAATAAAAAAAGACTTGAAATTGTATTTGGCACATATCCTGATTTTGACCATGTAATAGCCTGCAGCAAAAGTGTTATGGAGGTCAACGAAAAGCAGATAGGCGGAAATGACAGCTACAGGTATGTAAGAAATATGATAGATATCAGCAGGATAGAAAGCTGCCTTGCCGGAGGTGAATCAGAGAATTTGCAGCAGGATAATCTGGAATCTGTAAATCAGCCTGACATGGAAGGTTTTGTAAACTTTGTAAATATAGGCAGAATGTCGGAAGAGAAAAATCAGCTTGCGCTGATAAAGGCTTTTGCACAGTTTGCGGAAGAATATAATCATACAAGACTTTATATTTTGGGTGACGGTGCTTTGCGTGGCAGACTGACCGCATATATAACGGAAAATAATCTGGCTGACAGGGTTATCCTGACGGGAAATGTAGCAAATCCGTTTGCGGTTATGAAGAAATGTCAGTGCTTTATATTGCCGTCGCTCCACGAAGGACAGCCGATGGTGATACTGGAGGCAAGGACACTTCAAATGCCTATTATTATGAGTTATTTTTCTACAGCGGAGGATTGCATGATAGAGAACGGTCAGCTGATATGCGGAACGGATAGCACGTCAATAAAAAAAGCACTTGTTTCGTATATGAACGGCGAAGTCCCTGCATATGAGTTTGACAGCAGGGAATATAACCGACAGGTATTTTTGGAATTTGAGCAGGCAATAAAATAAAGTGGGAGAGCATATGTTTACTTTAACAGGATTATGGTTCTTTAGGAGAACATTGTATTTACGAATAAACGGTGATAAGGAATTAAACGGACTTGTATTGCGATATAGAAGCAAGCTGAGCAAGGATGACTGCCAGTATGAATTTGATATTAAAAAACGTGGAAATAACAAGTGGAGTGCCAAGCTGAATTTGGCAGCCATTGACTTAAAGGTTATTTATTGGGATGTATATGCCATAACGGAAAAGGGCGAGGAGTGCATTTCTGTAGGCAGGCTCCGGAATATGATACGGTTTCCGTTATATGACGGGAAATACAAAGACAGGTCGACGGGTATGTTTATGCATCCATACATAACACCGGAGGTTGATTTGGCATTTCAGTACAGGGAGTATACAGAAAATGATACGCTTTGGTTTCGTATCGGGGAGGCCTTTGTGCTGTTGCTCTATTTTATGATGAAGCCGGTACTGAAGAAAAAAAATATCATTCTTGTGTATGAGAAGTTTTGTCAGATGGCGGAGGATAATGGCTTCTATTTCTTCAAATATTGTATGGACAATAAAATGGAGGAGACATGGGGGGCCAATATTTATTATGTAATAGACAGCCGGTCAAAGGATATGGACAATCTGCTTCCGTATAAAAACAATATTATTGGGTTTATGTCGTTGAAGCATAAGCTTTATATGCTTGCTGCAAAGTATTTTGTCAGTACGGATACAAGAAAGCATGTATATGCATGGCGTATGAGGATGAGCATGATAGAGCATATGATTAGAAATACGCCGCTTGTATTTTTACAGCATGGTGTATTAGGTCTCAAGAGAGTTGAGCATATTTATGGTAAGGGGCAAATCGGTTCCTGTAACTTATTTATTGTTTCTTCCGATTATGAAAAGAATATCGTTCAGAAAAACTTTGGCTATGAGGAAGATGAAATAGCGGTCACAGGTCTTGCCAGATGGGATGTTTTGACGGACAAATCAAACAGCATTATTCCGGGTGGCATCGATTATAACATGGTACTCGTTATGCCTACATGGAGAAACTGGCTTGAGGAGGTAGATGATGAGACCTTTGCACAAAGCGAATATTATAAACGGTATAAGGAATTCCTTAGCTCTCCTGAATTGATAGAGGTACTTGAAAGAAGAAATCTCCAGCTCTGTTTTTATATTCATCCGAAATTCAGGGAGTATATCAATGAATTTGATTCTATGGGAAGAAGAGTGCGTATCGTAGGGTTCGGAGATGAACCGCTGAATCAGCTTATTATGAGATGTAAAATGCTTGTTACCGACTATTCTTCGGTATCATGGGATGTATTTTATCAGCATAAGCCTGTTGTATTCTATCAGTTTGATTTACCGCAGTATATAGAATCTCAGGGAAGCTATATGAATATGGATAATGAATTGTTCGGAGATAAGGTTTTGGATGCAGAAGGACTGATTGCTGCGATAGACTGGTATGCGGCAGACGGCTTTAGAAATAAGGATGTGTATGAGAATCTGTATCAAAACTATTTCAAATATACGGATTCAGACAACTCCCGTAGAATAGCCGAATACTTGCAAATGCGTATTTAATGTGCTAATATCTAACGGAGTATATAGTAGTTACTTAATTAATTGACGTAAAATAGGAGAACAGGTCATGACAATTACAGACGAGACAATCGATTATGTAGGTATTCTGGCGAAGCTTGAGCTGTCTGATGAGGAGAAGCTGCAGGCGAAAAAGGATATGTCAGATATGCTTGATTATGTAAGCAAGTTGAATGAGCTTGACACGGAAAATGTAGAGGCGATGAGCCATACATTTTCATATAATAATGTTTTTCGTGAGGATGTCGTTATAAACGGAGACAATAGAGATAATCTTCTTAAGAATGCACCTGAGCAGAAGGATGGCTGCTATAAGGTGCCAAAGACATTTGATTAGGGGGTAGCATAGATGGATATCATGAGTATGACTGCCACCGAAATTGGCAGGAAGATTAAGGCAGGAGAGATAGGCGTAGTTGAAGCAGTCAAGGCTTGCCTTGAAAGTATAGAGAAGTATGATAAGGAATATAACTGTTTTGTTACGGTTGACAGGGAAGGTGCTATTTCTCAGGCGGAGGAAATTCAGAAGAAGATAGATGCAGGCGAATTAACAGGACCTCTTGCAGGTGTTCCGATTGCAATAAAGGACAATATGTGTCAGGAAGGTGTCCTGACCAGTTGTTCATCAAAAATTTTATCTAACTTTGTTCCGACTTATACATCGGATGCCGTATTAAAGCTTATGGAAGCAGGTGCGGTTATAATCGGAAAGACAAATATGGATGAGTTTGCCATGGGTAGTACGACAGAGACATCGTATTATGGTGAAACGAAAAATCCATGGGATATCAGCAGAGTTCCGGGCGGTTCATCAGGTGGTTCTGCGGCAGCAGTTGCAGCAGAGGAGGTACCGTGTGCACTTGGTTCTGATACAGGTGGTTCCATCAGACAGCCTGCGTCATTTTGTGGTGTTACAGGTATTAAGCCGACATATGGAAGAGTATCAAGATACGGATTGATTGCATATGGTTCGTCTCTTGACCAGATAGGACCTTTGGCAAAAGATGTGACAGACTGTGCAACCATTCTTGAGATCATATCACAGTATGATTCAAAGGATTCTACGTCAGTTAACAGAACGGATAATGATTTTACATCAGCATTATGTGATGATGTGAAAGGATTGAAAATCGGACTTCCGAGGGATTATTTTACGGACGGACTTGATCCTGAAATCAAGGAAGCGGTCTATCAGGCTGCGGAAGTATTGAAGCGTAAAGGTGCTATCGTTGAGGAGTTTGACCTTGGTATGGTAGAATATGCCATTCCTGCATATTATATCATTGCGTCTGCGGAAGCCAGCTCAAATCTTGAGCGTTTTGACGGTGTAAAATACGGATACAGAACAGACAGCTATACCGATTTGCACAATATGTACAAGAAGAGCCGTTCAGAGGGCTTCGGTGCTGAGGTGAAAAGAAGAATTATGTTAGGCTCATTTGTGCTTAGTTCAGGATATTATGACGCATACTATGTAAAAGCGCTTAAGGTTAAGGCACTGATTAAGCAGGCATATGATAAGGCATTTGAAAAATATGATATTATTATGGGCCCTGTAGCGCCTACGACGGCACTTAAATTAGGAGAATCACTTTCTGACCCGATAAAGATGTATTTGGGAGATGTATATACTGTTCCGGTAAATCTGGCAGGACTTCCGGGCATATCACTTCCATGCGGATACGACAGGAACGGTATGCCGATAGGACTTCAGATGGTTGGAAATGCGTTTGAAGAGAAAAAAATAATCAGGGCGGCATATGCGTATGAGCAGACCAGAGCATATAAAAGACCTGCCGGTGTTTGTGAAAGGGGGCTGTAAGATATGGGAAAAACATATGAAACAGTCATTGGACTTGAAGTTCATGTAGAGCTTGCTACAAAGACAAAGATATTCTGCGGATGCAGTACGGAATTCGGCGGTGCACCGAATACACATACCTGTCCTGTATGTACAGGTATGCCGGGTTCACTTCCTGTATTGAATAAAGGTGTTGTAGAGAAGGCTGTTGCGGTTGGTCTTGCAACAAACTGTACAATAACCAGAAACTGTAAGTTTGACAGAAAAAATTATTTTTATCCGGACAATCCTCAGAATTATCAGATATCACAGCTTTATTATCCGATTTGTCGTGACGGTAAAGTAGAGATAGAGGTTGACGGGAAGAAGAAATATGTAAGAATCCATGAGATACATATGGAGGAGGATGCCGGTAAGCTGGTACACGATCCATATACAGACAGCTCACTTGTCGATTTCAACCGTTCAGGAGTACCGCTGATAGAGATTGTATCCGAACCGGATATGCGTTCCGCGGAAGAGGTTATCGCATATCTTGAGAAGCTGAGATTGATTATCCAATATCTCGGTGCTTCAGATTGCAAATTAAATGAGGGTTCTATGAGAGCGGACGTAAATCTGTCGGTAAGAGAGGTCGGCTCAGAAGAATTTGGCACAAGAACAGAGACAAAAAATCTGAATTCTTTTAAGGCAATAGCGAGAGCAATTGAAAATGAAAGAGAACGTCAGATTGATTTAATCGAATCGGGTGAGCCTGTTATTCAGGAAACAAGGAGATGGGATGATACAAAGGAGTATTCCTATGCGATGCGTTCAAAAGAGGATGCGCAGGATTACAGATATTTCCCTGACCCTGACCTTGTTCCGATTCATATCAGTGACGAATGGCTGAAAGAAATTCGTAATAATCAGCCTGAATTCAGGGATGAAAAGAGAATACGGTATAAAGAGGAGTATCAGATTCCGGATTATGATATTGATATTATCACCAATAGCAAAAAGCTGGCTGATATATTTGAGGAGACGATTGCGCTCGGTGCACAGCCTAAAAAGGTATCGAACTGGCTGATGGTTGAGACCATGCGTCTGATGAAGGAGCATCAGATAGATGCTGACGGTCTTTCCTTTAGTGCAAAGAATCTGGCAAGCCTTATCAAGATGACAGATGATAAGAAAATAAACGGAAGCGTTGCCAAAGAAGTATTTGAAAAGATATTTACAGAGGATATAGAACCGGAAGCGTATGTAAAGGAGCATGGACTTGCGACGGTAAACGATGAGGGCGCTTTGCGTACGGCATGTGAGGAAGCTGTCGCAAATAATCCGAAAGCAGTAGAGGACTACAGAGGCGGTAAGGAGAAAGCTCTCGGTGCTTTGGTGGGACAGGTTATGAAGGCGATGAAGGGAAAGGCAGACCCGGCATCTGTCAATAAGATGCTTAGAGAACTGTTGTAACTTGGGATCATTTTAATCTGTAAGAACAGACGAATTAAAAAAGGATAATATTATGGAAGAGAACAGACCTGTAAAAAAACGGGATATCTATAAAAGAATCATTACATTTTCGGAAGGTATCGTATTGCTTGCCGTAGAACTGTACTTGTTTGGACGCATGTGGTATCTGTACTATTCGGAAGGTATTGAACTGCCTTTCTTCAGAAGAGGTAACTGGGCGGTTATTGGTATGTATGGACTTATTGTTTTTCTGTTTACCAAGCTGTATGGTGGTTATCGTGTAGGTTTTTTGCGACTGATTGATGTATTTTACTCACAGATCATTTCACTGCTTTGTGCAAATGTTGTAGCATATGTACAACTGTGTATCGTATGCCGTGACTATATTAATCCGCTAATGTTAATCAGGTATACATTCTGGGAGCTTATAGCCATTGTGGTATGGGTTTTTGCATGTAGATTTTTGTATGCAAAATTTTATCCCCCAAGACATCTGCTCCTTGTATATGGATATAAAACGCCTGTGGAATTTATCGATAAGATCAATGCACGTAAGGATAAATATGTTATCGAGGACAGAATCCATGTCAGCGAGGGCGAGCAGGTAATCAAAGAAAAAATATTACAGTATGAGGGTGTTATCCTTTGTGAAACAAAGGCATATATCAGAAATGAGCTTGTGAAATATTGTTTTGAACATTCGATACGTTCTTATGTTGTTCCTAAGCTGTCGGATATCATTATTTTGGGGGCAGAGCCAATTCATTTATTTGATACACCGTTATTGCTTTCCAGAAACCAGGGACTTACCGGTGAGGATATGATATTTAAGAGGATTCTTGATATTGTTTGTTCCCTGATTATGCTGGTTTTGGCATCTCCATTTATGATTATAATTGCACTGGCTATCAAGCTGTATGACGGCGGTCCCGTATTTTATAAGCAGGAGAGACTGACCTTGAACGGCAGGCACTTTAAAATCATAAAGTTTAGAAGTATGCGGATGGATTCTGAAGTAAATGGTGCACAGCTTGCAAAAAAGCATGATGACAGAATAACGCCTGTAGGCAGAGTGATAAGAAAGCTTCATTTGGATGAATTGCCGCAGATATTTAATATATTGAAGGGTGACATGTCCATGGTAGGGCCAAGACCTGAGAGACCGGAAATTGCGGAGCTTTATAAAGAGACGTTTCCTGAGTTTGAATACAGACTGAAGATGAAAGCGGGTCTTACAGGCTATGCACAGGTATATGGAAAATATAACACTACGCCAAGAGATAAAGTAAAACTGGATTTGACATATTATGAGCAGTATTCCATATGGCTTGATATTAAGCTGATTATGCTTACCTTCAAGATTTTATTCCAGAAAGAAAATACGGAAGGTATTGACTCAAATCAGACGACTGCAATCAGAGAGGATAAAAAACCGCCGGCACCGTTGGTACAGAAACCGGCTGAACTTGATGAATCAGAGGATTCTTTCTACTAGGGAGATTGCATAAAGCTATTGGAAAAAGAGAGGAGAAGGATGGAAGAGTGCAAAAAGAGAGGTCCCGGCAGACCTACGGATAAGAGAAAAGATACAATACTCCGACTTAGGATAGACACGGAGACACATGACAGATTAAATGCATATGCTAAAAAGAAAAAGCTTTCCATGTCCCAGATTGTACGGGAGATTATCAATAAGATGATAGAAGAAGATGAACAGGAAAATAAGCATCATTAAAAAGCTGCCGTTTGTGGAATAAAATTTCACGAGCGGCAGCTTTTTCATTGTGCTTATTATAATGTATAGCCGTTTTGGACAAGAAGTGCACGGGCGGTTTCGATGGAATCAACACCGGTAGCATTTTTTATCGGGGCAAATTCCCTGTCACGTTCTATCTCAAATGGAAGGCATGTTCCCATATATGCTATCATGTCAAGCGCTAATGTTTCGAATTTGTAACCGTTTGGTTCTGTCGGTTTTATATATTCGCCATTTTCATTCATGTATGGAATGGCTTTCTTTACGATATGAAGAGGCATATGCTCATTCATAATTTTTACAAGAAGCCTGACAGGAAAGATATAGTTGAGAATTACACCGTAGTTATAAGCATAATCGCCGTTTTCATCCCGTTGATTACGCATTTTGTCGGTTAGCTCATAGTATTCCACGATATACGGCTTTCCGTTGTTTGTACACAGTACGCCAACCCTTTCATCAGGATTTGCTTTCTTTACTACTTTTCCGCCTGACTCATAGCCTTCCGCAAGCACTGCACCAAGAAATACCGGGTCGGCAATCCGCTGCAGCACATTATCTACAGAAAATACATTGATATATTTTATGTTTGCATTAAGAATATTTTTGAGGTGTCCGGCTTTGCAAAGAGAAGAAAACCAACCCCCATTCCCGTTTGGTGACAGACATATCTGACCGGGATTTTCAAGATATATTTTACCCTCAAAATCTACAGATGGCACCATTTCCTGACGAAAGAAATGAATATAGTCCGCATGATAACCGAAATAGTTATGTGCTTTAAAGAAGGACTTTGTTTCGTCGTGGTTTTTGTCACTTGTCATAATATAGAAGGGAATCCATGTATCAGTCTGTTTTACTACGTCAAGGGTATGCTCTATCAGCAGTTGGAATATAAATAAATCCCTTGTTTTGCCTACGTTAAGAGTGCCTTTCGGACCGTCGTATCCAAGTCTTGTACCCTGGCCTCCGGCAAGCAGTACCAGCGCCAATTCTCCGTTTTTGATTGCCGTAATGCCTTTTGCTTCATAGAGCTGTTTATTTTCTTCAATTTTATCCATCTGTAATGCGGCAACCGGCTGGATATCCTTGTATTCGTTTTTTTCATCCTTCAATGCATCTAATACAGAAAAATCAATTTCGTCTATCTGGGCAAGCAGATTTTTCTGCATTTCGGCAGTCAGGGATTCATAATGCTTTAATATATGCAGTTGGTCGTATTTTTCCAAGATGTCATATGCTTTTTTATAATCCATTCGTATATCTCCGTTTCTGAAATTTATCTGTTTTTATATTTACGTCTGATTGCAAGGGTATCTTTAAATACCTTTATAATGTCTTTTATTTTGATACGTCGTCCGTCTTTTGTATCATCACGGCTGTAGTTAAGCTCGATAGGTGCTTCTATTATCCTGCAGCCCTGTTTATGGGCGGCTAAAAGGATTTCAATATCAAACGCATAGCCATCGGTAGTAAGTTCTGCTGCAATCGGTTTAATGACAGAAGATTTAAACAGTTTAATTCCGGTCTGGGTATCGTGTATATTCAGATGAAACATAAGCTTTAACATAATGTAATATCCATAGCTCATGATTTTTCTGAGTAGAGGGTATTCCAGCTTGGAATCCGGATGCTGTTTGGAACCGATAACAATATCGGCATCATGTTCCTTCAGTTCCTTGAGATAGGATTTCAGAAGCTTTGGACTTAGCTCAAGGTCGGAATCCAGAAATGCGGTATAAACCCCTCGGGACTGTGCGATTCCATGTGATATGGCATGTCCCTTTCCCTGATTCTCAGGATAGCCGGAAGCAATGATATGAAGGTCATGTGCTGCTGCTAAGGTTATCTGTTCTTCTGTATTGTCGCTGCTGCCGTCATTTACTGCAATAATCTCATATCGCTTCAGAAAAGTGGATAAGATACTGCTGGTGGTCAGCAGATTGTCATATATGTGTTTCCCTTCATTATATGCAGGCATTACGACGGAAAGCGTAATGTCATTTTTGTGATTTCCAGTCATTATAGTATTCTCCATTTTATTGATATAATAAATATACTTTTTTCAAAATGTTGTGTCAACTAAAATGTAGATTAAGAGAGCAACTGTTCTTTAATCATGCATAATAAAAGCCGAATAGATAATCAATGTATAACAAATTCATTCATTTTATATCATTGATTTTTTAGTAGTATTTAAGATATGTCTCGCACTGTGCAATCATACAAACAGCCTTTCATATAATGAAAAAACAGTTAGGATTTGCTATATATTGTTTGAAGAATATTAAAATACGTCGGTACTTGGCGAAGTGTTTTTTGAGCTTAGTACCGCTACGTATTTTACAAGCGCAAGCGATTCTTAAAAACAATATATAGCAAGTCATAACGTCCGGTATCAGAACATAAAGGCTGAATAGTTACATTTGAAGCTTATTATGATGAATTGATGTTGTAAAATCTTGAATTTTAATGTATTATGTAAAAAGTGCATGCGAGTGTAAACGGTCGCATATATGACTTTTTATTGCGGTTTATGAATATAGTTTTGGATTAAATTGATGACGTAACAGAGTTTATAGGAAAACTATGTGGAGAGGAAGTTCCGTATGGAGAATAAAGGCGCAAAGCATAATAAGATTCTTTCTGAGAGAAAAGAACAGGTTTTAAAAAGGAATATAGAGCTTACATCTGATAGTGACGGGGATATTGATATACAGCAGGAGTTGTATAGAAAGCATGCGGATGAACTGGAATCCGTACTGAATGAGATAGGAGTGGGCGGAACACGAAACAATGCAGATTCCGGTAAAACACTGCCTGAAAAAAATAAAGAAATTGGCGAAGACGATACGATATATGATGGAAGCAGCGACGATTATGATGTAGATGATATCGCTGATGAAGAGGATTATCTTGAGGAAGATGGTTTGTTTGATTTGCTTCCATTTGGGAAAAAGAAGAAAAAACAGATTCCTCAAAACAGGAAACAATCTTCCAGAAAACAGAATAATCGTTCATTACAAAAAGCAGAATACAGCGAACCGGAGCAGGATGCTCCAGAGAAGGAATATCATACAGAGGAGATGCTCAATCAGGATGAGCTTGAAGAACTGGAATCGGCTATCGAGTCCGGGGCATATGAAGAAGAGACTTTCGATAATCCGAATGCAGGAATCTATGAAAGCTTTGGAGGCTATCGTGCGGATGAGGATTATGAGCCTGCTTTGGATACAGAGGAGCAGGAAGAGGAAACAGACAGTGAAAGGCTGTTCAGACAAAAGATTCTGGATGAAAAAATGCCTGAACCGTCAAAGATACCTTCAAATGTAAAATGGCTTATTGCGTTTGCCGTATTGCTTGTAACATTTATCGTGTTGACCGTATGCTATTTGTCAAGTCTTGCGAAGCTTAAATACGGAGAGATGAATATTACGCATATATATGAAGATGAACTGATTGTGAATGACGGCGTAGAAGAAAAGGTACAGGGATATCGGACGATAGCGCTGTATGGCGTAGATTCCAGAGAGTCCAATCTGGAGCAGGGAACAAATAGTGATTCTATTATTATTGTGAGTATCAATGAAGAGACAAATGAGATCAAACTGGTGTCAATATACAGAGATACTCTTCTCGATATTCAGAGTGAAGATATAGGAACACAAAAGGTTAATTATGCTTATCAGTTAGGTGGAGCCGTAACATCCATCAACACACTGAATACCAATCTGGATTTGTACATTACTGATTATGTAACGGTTGATTTTAATGCACTGGCAGATATTATAGATGCAGTCGGCGGTGTAGAGATAGATATAGAAGATCAGGAAATCAATAATCTGAATAAGAATCTTGCCGAGCAGATTCGGTTGTCAGGCGTATTTTCAGATGGTATTTATGAAGCCGGTAAACAGACATTGAACGGACAGCAGGCAGTTGCGTATTCCCGTATAAGAAGTACGGACATGGGCGATATCACAAGAACGGAGAGACAGAGAAAGGTGCTTCTTCAGATTGTTGAAAAGCTTACAAATGCGGATGGCAATATGATTGATTCACTGATAGATGTATCCTTTAGCTGTATAGCTACCAGTATTACAAAGGATGAGGCTGTATCTCTTGCAAAGGATATCAGGAAATATAAGATAGCTGATTCAACAGGTTTCCCATTTGCTTATTCGGGAATTAATCTGAATGGTAAAGGAAGTGTACTTGTTGCATCTGACCTTTCCGGTAATGTAGCGGTACTTCATCAGTATTTATATGGAGATTCCTCCTATACACCGTCTGCGGCGGTTACGAAGATAAGCAGTGCGATTACATCAGAAACCGGTGTTGCAGCTACAGATGTAAGAATACCGGAAAAGGAGGATAAGGCGAATGGCGACAAATCCGGAGAGGATGTCAATACGATGAAGGAACCTCCTGAAGGTATGTTAATTGATGAATAATTATATATAAAGTGTGATATGATATTATGATATGAAAAAGAAGAATGGAGCCAATGCGGGCAAAATAGAACGGCATTGGCTCTTTTTTTCATACAATTTGGAGAAATGACTATACAATAAGCTTAACGAAATTAAGTTTACAAATTGTCTGACAATTTATTGAAAAAAGTTGTTTACAAACTGTAGAAACAGGTGTAATATACAAAACGAGCTTATAAGTTGAGAAAAATAATCAAAATATTAATTTTACTTGTTAAAACAAAGTAAAAATTAAAAAACACTATAAAAAACAGGAAAGAGGGAATCGGTATGAATAATCGCAGGATGATTTCAGAGCAGGGATTATATGACAAGAGCTTTGAACATGATAATTGTGGTATAGGAGCGGTTGTCAATATCAAGGGCATCAAATCCCATGAGACGGTAAATAATGCACTTAAGATTGTTGAAAATCTTGAACATAGAGCAGGAAAGGATGCTGAAGGAAAGACCGGAGACGGAGTCGGCATATTACTTCAGATATCGCACAAGTTTTTTAAAAAAGCCGTAAAAGAACTGGGCTATGACTTGGGCAAAGAGAGAGAATACGGAGTCGGTATGTTCTTCTTCCCGCAACAGGAGCTTGCAAGAAAGCAGGCTATGAAGATGTTTGAGGTAATAGTAGAAAAGGAAGGACTTGATTTCCTTTGCTGGAGAGAGGTTCCTACATCGCCTGAAATACTTGGTAAAAAGGCAGTAGATGTTATGCCATGTATCATGCAGGCATTTATCAAGAAACCTGCCGGACTGGAGTCAGGGCTTGATTTTGACAGAAAGCTTTATTTTGTACGAAGAATTTTTGAAGAAAGTAATGACGATACATATGTACCTTCACTTTCCAGTAAGACAATCGTATATAAGGGTATGTTTCTTGTAGGTGAATTGAGATTGTTTTATAACGATTTGCAGGACCCGGATTATGAGTCTGCCATCGGACTTGTACATTCGAGATTTTCTACCAATACGACACCGTCATGGCTGAGAGCCCATCCGTACCGATATCTTTGTCACAATGGAGAGATCAATACCATTCGTGGAAATGAAGATAAGATGATTGCCCGTGAAGAGACAATGGAATCGACAATCATGCAGGATGAGATGTATAAGGTTATGCCGGTGCTTGATCCTGATGGTTCGGATTCGGCAAGACTGGATAATTGCCTTGAATTTCTTGTGCTGAACGGTATGCCGCTTCCGCTTGCAGTGATGATAACCATACCGGAGCCTTGGGAAAATGACAGATTTATGAGTCAGGAGAAGAAGGACTTTTATCAATACTATGCTACGATGATGGAGCCTTGGGACGGTCCTGCGTCAATTTTGTTTACAGATGGTGATATGATGGGGGCTGTCCTAGACAGAAACGGCCTCAGACCATCCAGATATTATATTACGGATGATGATTTTCTGATTCTTTCATCAGAGGTGGGTGTACTTGATGTAGAACCATCGAAAATTGTTCGTAAGGACAGATTAAGACCGGGACGTATGCTTCTTGTAGATACCGTAAACGGACGTCTTATTTCGGATGATGAGATAAAAGAGAAATATGCATTGGCAAAGCCTTATGGCGAATGGTTAGACAGTAACCTTGTCAAGCTTGAAGAGCTTAAAATACCAAACGTACGTGTACAGGAATATACGGATGAAGAACGGGCAAAGCTCCAGAAAGCATTTGGATATACCTTTGAGGATTTTAAGAATACAATCTACCCTATGGCAGAAAACGGCTCGGAGGCTATCAATGCAATGGGAACGGATACACCGCTTGCTGTTTTGTCAAACGGTCATAAACCACTGTTCAATTACTTTAAACAGTTATTTGCACAGGTAACAAATCCGCCTATCGATGCAATTCGGGAAGAGATTGTAACATCGACATCGGTTTATCTTGGTAAGGACGGAAATATTCTTGAGGAAAAGCCTGAGAACTGTCATGTTCTTAAGATCAATAATCCGATACTGACCAATACGGATATTCTTAAAATTAAGAATATGAAGGTAGCGGGACTGAAGGTTGCTACACTTCCAATTCTCTATTACAAGAATACTTCTATGGAAAAGGCGCTGGACAGACTTTTTATAGAAGCAGATAAATTGTATCGGGATGGTGCGAATATTCTGATTCTCTCAGACAGGGGAGTAGATGAAAATCATGTAGCCATTCCTTCCCTGCTGGCTGTGTCTGCAATGCAGAAGCATTTGGTTAGAACCAAGAAGCGAACTGCAGTTGCAATGATATTAGAGAGTGCCGACCCTAGAAACGTACATCATTTTGCAACACTACTTGGCTATGGTGCCTGTGCAGTCAATCCATATTTGGCAATAGAAACAATAAAACAGATGGTTGATTCCCGTCTGTTGAATAAAGATTTTACTGCGGCAGTAAATGACTATAATAGTGCAATCTGCCATGGAATCGTGAAGATAGCATCGAAGATGGGTGTATCGACAATCCAGTCCTACATGGGTTCGCAGATATTTGAATGTATCGGTTTATCCAAAGAGGTTGTAGATAAATATTTTACAAATACAGTAAGCCGTGTAGGCGGTTCCGGTATTGCAGAACTGGAAAAGACCGTTGATGACCTTCATTCATCAGCATTTGACCCGCTTGGACTTGATACAAACCTTGCCTTGAACAGTATCGGTACACACAAGTTCAGAAGTGGTAAGGAGGAACATCTTTATAATCCGCAGACCATTCATTTGCTGCAGCAGTCTACAAAGCTTGGAGATTATAAGCTGTTTAAGCAATATACAGCCGCTCTGCATAATGAGGAAAAGCCATTCCATTTAAGAGGTTTGATGGATTTCAAATATGCCGAAAAGCCGATACCGATGGAAGAGGTAGAGCCTGCATCGGAAATTGTAAAGCGATTTAAGACAGGTGCCATGAGCTACGGTTCTATTTCCCAGGAGGCACATGAATGTATGGCTATCGCCATGAATGAATTGGGCGGAAAGTCCAATTCGGGAGAAGGCGGAGAAGCAATAGAAAGACTTACGATTGGAAAGGACGGTAAAAACCGCTGCTCGGCTATCAAGCAGGTGGCATCGGGAAGATTTGGCGTGACTTCCAGATATTTGGTAAGTGCAAAAGAAATACAGATTAAGATGGCACAGGGAGCAAAACCGGGTGAAGGCGGACATCTTCCGGGTGGAAAAGTATATCCTTGGATAGCAAAGACAAGACTTTCAACGCCGGGTGTAAGCTTAATATCACCACCACCACACCACGATATCTATTCGATTGAGGATTTGGCACAGCTGATCTATGATTGTAAGAATGCGAACAGAGATGCAAGAATATCGGTTAAGCTGGTATCGGAAGCAGGCGTCGGTACAATCGCCGCAGGTGTTGCCAAAGCAGGTGCACAGGTTATTCTGATATCAGGCTATGACGGTGGAACAGGTGCAGCACCAAACAACTCCATACATTATGCAGGACTTCCTTGGGAGTTGGGTCTTGCTGAGACACATCAGACACTGATTATGAATGATTTGAGAAATAAGGTTATTCTGGAAACAGACGGTAAGCTGATGACGGGCAGGGATGTGGCGATAGCGGCAATGCTTGGTGCGGAGGAATTTGGATTTGCAACGGCACCGCTTGTAACAATGGGCTGCGTTATGATGAGAGTATGTAATCTGGATACCTGTCCTGTAGGTGTTGCAACCCAGAATCCTGAGCTGCGTAAGCGTTTTAAAGGAAAACCGGAATATGTAAAGAATTTTATGCTGTTTATTGCCGAGGAGCTTCGTGAGTATATGAGCAAGCTGGGAGTTCGTACGGTAGATGAACTGGTAGGACGTTCCGATTTGATAACAAGCAGTGACAGAGCGGATGCGAGAAATGTCATTCTTGACAGAATTATAAAGAATCCGTACATTGATATGCCACAGAACAAGATTCAATATCATGAAAAGAATCCATATGATTTCGAGCTTGAACAGACTGTGGATATGAGAATACTCCTTAAGAAATTAGGACCGTCTCTTCTTAAAAAGCAGAGAAAGAGTATTGAAATCGATGTGGTCAATACGGACCGTTCCGTAGGAACAATATTCGGTTCAGAGATAACAAAGCGGTATGGTGAAACTTTAGAGGAAGACACATATCTTGTGAAGTGTAACGGTGCAGGCGGACAGAGCTTTGGTGCATTTGTTCCAAAGGGACTGACCCTTGAGCTGGTTGGTGACAGCAATGATTATTTTGGTAAAGGCTTATCGGGTGGAAAGCTGATTGTCTATCCGCCAAGGTCAGTAAAATATAAGCATGAGGAAAATATCATTATCGGTAATGTAGCGCTTTACGGTGCAACAAGTGGTAAAGCGTTTATTAACGGTGTGGCAGGAGAGCGGTTTGCAGTCAGAAATTCGGGTGCGACAGCGGTAGTAGAAGGCGTAGGTGACCATGGTTGTGAGTATATGACAGGCGGTAAGGTTGTCGTGCTGGGAAGAACAGGTAAGAACTTTGCAGCAGGTATGAGTGGCGGTATTGCCTATGTACTGGATATGGAAAATGATTTGTACAAGAGACTGAACAAGGAAATGATTTCGATTGAAGCGGTTTCGGATAAATATGAGATCGGCGAGTTAAAGCAGCTGATTATGGATCATGTCAATTACACGAACTCTGAGATTGGAAAGCGGATTCTTGACAGCTTTCACGAGTATCTTCCGAAGTTCAAGAAGATTATTCCGACAGACTACAAGAAGATGATGAACACGATTGTAGCATTAGAGGAAAAAGGCTTAAGCAGTGAACAGGCAGCGATTGAAGCATTTTATAAAGTTAGAGGTTAAGGAGGTAGAACAATGGGAAAACCAACCGGATTTTTAGAGTATGAGAGAAAGACAAGTAAAGAAATAGCTCCAAAGGAAAGAATCAAGAATTTCAATGAATTCCATATACCTTTAACTTCCAAAGAGCAGAAGCTGCAGGCTGCCCGATGTATGGATTGTGGTGTACCGTTTTGTCAGTCCGGTATGATGATAGGCGGTATGGCATCGGGATGTCCGCTGAATAACCTGATACCGGAATGGAACGATTTGCTTTATAATGATAATCTGGAGCATGCATATTTAAGGCTTAGCAAGACAAATAATTTCCCTGAATTTACAAGCCGTGTATGTCCTGCACTTTGTGAGAAGGCATGTACCTGTAATATAAACGGAGACCCTGTATCCGTACGTGAAAATGAGATGGCCATTATTGAAAATGCATATGCAATGGGATATGTAAATGATAAGCCACCGAAAGGACATACGGGCAAGAAGGTTGCTATTATCGGTTCCGGCCCGTCAGGACTTGCGGCAGCAGACCAGTTGAACCTGAGAGGCCATGAGGTTACTGTATATGAGAGAAGTGACAGACCGGGCGGACTTCTGATGTATGGAATCCCCAATATGAAGCTGGAAAAGCATGTGATTGACAGAAAGATTGAATATATGAAAAAGCGTGGCATCAAGTTTGTATTCAATACAGAGGTTGCCACAGGCAGACAGGCTGCAAAGCCAAGCTGTGCAAAGGATGATCCGATGACAGGTTATCTGAAGAATAAGGAGCAGAAATATGTCAAGGCAGCAGACCTGATAGACGAATATGATGCGGTTGTTCTTGCCTGTGGGGCTTCCAATCCAAGAGATATCAAAGTACCGGGAAGAGATGCAAAAGGAATTTATTTTGCAGTGGATTTCCTGAAGACGACTACCATGAGTCTGGTAAATTCGGATTTTGCAGATAAACAGTTTGTAAGCTGTAAGGATAAAAAGGTTCTCGTGATAGGCGGCGGTGACACAGGAAATGACTGTGTCGGTACGGCAGTAAGAGAAGGGGCACAAAATGTAACTCAGCTTGAGATGATGCCGAAGCTTCCGGATGAGAGAGCAGAGAACAATCCTTGGCCGGAGTGGCCTAGAGTCTGCAAGACAGATTATGGTCAACAGGAGGCAATCGCCGTATACGGACATGACCCGCGTATCTATGAAACAACCGTTAAAGAGTTTGTTAAGGATAAGGATGGCAATGTAACAGCGGCAAAATGTGTGAAGCTGGAATGGGTGAAGGATGAAAATACGGGTCGTATGAATATGACCGAAATTCCTGACAGCGAGTATATCGTTGAATGTGATGTTGTTCTGATTGCTGCCGGATTCCTTGGCTGTCAGACTTATGTGGCTGAAAGCTTTGGGGTAGAGCTGAATGAGAGAACAAATGTAAAAACACAATGTCCCGGCTCTTATGCGACCAATGTTCCAAAGGTGTTTGTTGCAGGAGATATGCACAGAGGACAGTCCCTTGTTGTATGGGCGATCAGAGAAGGCAGGGAAGCATCCATGGCGGTTGATTCCATGCTGATAGGTTATACAAATTTGTAATTCATCGGACGATGTAATGACAGATGGTATCATAAAAAGTTACGAAACTTCATGCAAAAAAAAGCCCCAATGAATGGGGCTTTTTTTAAACAACAAAGAAAAATTATGATTAACAACTGAATTAATAATAAAACATAAATTTAAACAAAGTGTGTCAAGAAATAAAACGATTTGAAAATTAATTTTAAACCTATAGTAAATGCTCAACCGGAAGATACATTGGCAGACCGTTTTTATACTGCAGAGATACTTCTCCGATAATCAGAGGTCTTAAGTATGCTTCCATCTCAGGAGTTACATCATTTTTTTCTTTCGTTATCCACTCAGGCGGAACGGATTTTGCCTTATTGGCAACCGCATTTACATCGGTTGGCTCAATGCACCATTGATAAGGGTCGTTGGAAATCCTTTTAATGGATGCCATAACGCCGGTCATATCTGCTGCCGCGTATTTTACGGCGGCTTGACCTAATGCAAATGATTCATTGATATCTGTTCTTGATGCAATATGTGCAGCACATCGCTGAAGTACGTTTAACTCAATGGAACGGACTTTGATGCCCAGCTTTTCTTTGACGAGAATTTCAAGGGCCTTACCGGTACCGCTTAACTGCATATGACCGAATTTGTCTGCGGCAGCAGTTGTCGCACTGATATAATTGCCGTCTTTGTCGCGTATTCCTTCCGATACGGCAACAATAACCGTTCTGTAGCTGTTTAATTGATTACGAATATCCTGTATGAATTGCTCTTCATCAAAAGCGACCTCAGGGAGGTAAATAAGATGTGGGGCAGGGCTGTAATCTGTTCTTGCCAGACTTGCAGAGGCTGTCAGCCAGCCTGCATCACGTCCCATGATTTCAACGATAACCACACTTGGTATCTGATAAATATAAGTGTCATGGGCTATTTCAAGCATGGTGGAAGCAACATATTTTGCCGCTGAACCGAAGCCCGGAGTGTGGTCGGTTATCAATAGGTCATTATCGATGGTTTTGGGTATTCCAACGATTTTGGTATCAGAGCCGATTTCTTTTGCATAGGAATTCAGCTTACTTACCGTATCCATGGAGTCGTTTCCGCCTATATAGAAGAATGCGGCTATTTTATATTCATCAAATCTTTTAAAAATAGTTTCATAGGGACTGGAATCCTCCTTAAAATCAGGGAGCTTATATCGGCATGAGCCTAAATACATTGCAGGACTCAGCTCCAAGGTATTTACCATAGGAAATTTGGATAATGCCATCAGTGACAAATCCATCAGATTATCGTTTAGAACTCCCTGTATACCGTGGACAGCACCATATACACGGGTATATTTATTACTTTTCTTTACCCCGTCAATAACACCTGCAAGAGAAGCATTTATGGCAACTGTTGGTCCTCCTGATTGTGCAACGATACAATTATCCTTCATAATTGGCCTCCTGTTATCCTTTGTATATGGAAAACGGCTGGACACCGTCTGTAACATTGTAAAACAAAATGGTTTTATTTACAACGAATTTTTGGATTATTCAGATAATGGTGCAAGCCGCTATCATGTATATATTGTTTTACGAACCGCTTGCGCTTTGTAAAATACGTAGTGGTACTAAATTCGCTTTGTAAAGCTCATTAAGTACCAACGTATTTTAATATTCTTCAAACAATATATACATTATAACGGCTATCTACTTTTATATAACTGAATATATAATCGACAAAATTAATTTTGAAATCAGGAATTATTTGTTTTCCTGCTGTATGATGCCTTTTTCATAGAGGATATCGGGATAGTAGGATAGTTTTGACTTCCTTAAACCGTCTATTCCGAGGTCTTCTTCCCTGTTTACATAGGTGTATTCCATAAGGTTTCTGGATACAAATTCACGATTTATCATCTGATATGCGCCCTGTATGGAATCGTCAGCTTTCTCAAAGTGAATATCATAGGTATCATGGCATATCGGTTCACCTATCGTAAAAGCTATGGGTCTGCCCTCCAATTTAATGATGCCGCCTTTCATATTTAACTTTTCCATATTTTTTAAAGCGCTTTCAATGCTGTTGTATTCATATTTATATTCTCGAATCATATCCTTATCTGCATCATAGTGCTTATACATCCATAGCTTTAATATCTCAAGGCAATCGTTTATATTGGATGGATTGATATTTTCATAAACATAATCAGGATATTTTTTAATAAAGCTGTTGATATGATTTCGTTTCCCGTGCAGCTTGCTTCCTGAAAGCCCGGACAGTTTTTCTGCCGTATAGATATAATCATATGATGCTCTGTCCGGTGTATAGGTATATTGCTCAGGATACCATGTACAAATAAGGTCATATATTGCCGGCGTTACCGAGTGGAGCCTGATAGGAATATTCTGTTGATTAAAGTAATCACATATAGTATCAAATGCCTTTCTGGCAGCCTGTTGATACGCAGGATTCTCCAAATCCTTTTCAAAATCCCATTTTTTTCCAATCGGGAAAGTAAAAGAAGAAGGCAGGCCTTCTTCTTTTGTAAAAAATACCAACATATCCTCTATAATAGAAAACTCTGTCTTGTAAAATTCTGACCATAGTATAATGTTGCCAAGACAAAAGGCACAATCGCGGATAGAGCAATTTGATAAGTATTCTTTTAATGAATTGATACTGTTAAAATCAATTTTCGTTAACTTCATAATTTTATTCCGGACTATGAAGAAGTACGGATATATCCTTTCTACCGTAAACCATAAGGGCATCTTTTATCGTTGCCACATTGCGTTCCGTGGTATTAATTTCAATTATTTCAAACAATGCATCAACATATTTTGTCCACTTTGCATATATCTTTCTCTGGGCATCTTCGCTGACAGGAGGAAGGTCATAATCCGGTTCCTCGTCCTCTTCAAAATCAGTTCTGAATATCATGGAGTCAGGTGTGAGTGCATCATCACCGTATGCCGTCGTAAATATTTCTTCGGTTCGTACAAGTCCGCAGTCATACATCTCTACGATTAAATCTTTAATACATTCATCTATGGTATCGAAGTAATGATAGTAGCGAAGTCTGGCAACGGCATCTTCTGTTTCACGCAAATCATCTTTATTGACCCAGTATCCTTTATTTGCAGTTTCGGCTGGAGACGACTCAGGATTTTTCAGCAATTGGGTGGTATTGACAACTTTCTTTCGTTTCTCTTCAGTATTCTTTTTTATATAGATTACGGTTATTACAACAAGTACAAGGAATATAACAGCGAGTGCTATACCGAGTACAAGCGGCATATTTATTTTGTCCATATCATTCCTGCCTTATTTCCATATTTTGACACCCACATTATACTACACCTGTTACATAGTTTTCAATGTAATTATTATTTATATTTTTTAGGATTTTATTAATTAAAAATAAAAAGAACAAGAAAATTTTACTATCGTACATTTATAATCTTTCCACTTGCCACAGCATATGATATATAGTATAATAAAATCACAATCTGAGATGTATTAAGTTTCTTGTGATTTTGAACCTACATTTGAATAAAAGGGATTCCTAATTACTGTTTTGATGTCAGGCCTCTATAGGTGGAAGACAGAGACTCAGTTGCGGTTGCCCACCTAGCGTTGCTAGGACTCAAAATACAAGGACGCATTTCAGACTGTATACAAAAGATAAAAAGCAGCATATATATGCTGCTTTTTCGTTGTAGTCATGTATCCGGAGACAGGGCTGTAGGCTGAAAAACATCCGGAGAAGACTGTCAGCAACGGTTCTGCAGGTCTATGGAAGGAACAGGGAAATGGATATTAACGGAATCAATAAAAACCTGAAGATATGCATCGGGATAGCCGCGTTATTGGCTATGGTTTTTGTGGTATATTTTGCTATAAAATCTGGAAATAAAGATGCTGTGGAAACCATAAATATAAAATCGGAAGACCGGCAGGATACGGACAATGATGATGTAGAGGGAAAAGACGCCCGAAACAAAAGGAAGAATGAAGCGGATAAAAGCTTCGGTAAAAAGAAGAAACAGGCAGGAATCTCTGACAAGATTCGCGTTTTGTTGTCGGATACGGCAGAAGGTTATATGCAGTCATATGTAGAGATAAGCTGTAATACGTCGTATTCCGTAAATGACGGTAAGGAGATAACCATATATGACAAAAACGATATCATTACAATCAACAGAGATACGATGGAAGAAGGAAGCATTACGATTGCACCGAATGAAGAACAGGGCAGACTGACGATAAGCAGTATCAAAAAAGGCGGCGGAGTACCGTCATATCGGGGAACACTGAATATAACAGCATATGAGTCCGGATATATTATGGTGAATGAACTTCCTGTGGAGGAATATCTTTATGGTGTTGTATCAAGTGAAGTTCCTTCTGATTTTGACACGGAGGCACTTAAGGTTCAGGCTGTATGTGCCAGAGGATTTGCTTATAAGAAGCTGGATAATCCGTCTTTTGAGGAATATGGTGCAGACCTTGATGATACAACTTCAAGTCAGGTATACAATAATTTCCCTGAAACGGATAAGGCAATACAGGCGGTGGATGAGACATTTGGGATTGTTCCTGTCTATCAGGACGAATATATAAATGCATTCTATTTTTCAACCTCCTGTGGTGTCACCGCAAATAATTCAGACGTATGGGGTGGAGATGCAGAGGAGTATCTTGATGCATCAATAGAGGATAAAAGTGCTGAACATGCAAATTTGTCGGATGAAAAAGCTTTTCGTGCATTTATAGATGAGAATATCATAAACGGTGATGAGAAAATTAAGACGTTTGAGCGTGATTTGCCATTTTACAGGTGGACGGCAGCATATACCTATGAAGAAATGGGGGATGCCATTGAACGGGGAATGGTGATGTGTGACAGCAGCAATCTGTATGTGTTAAATGGCGAAAATTTTGAGCAGCTTGGCGGTGAGCTTCCTGCTGTGGGAGATATCAACAGTATTACAGTTACAGCAAGAGGTGACAGTGGTATTGCAAAGGAAATTGTAATTCAGGGAAGCGAGAATACAATCAAATGTGTGGGGCAAAATGATATAAGACATTTATTATATCCATATGATATCATTATTACCAAACAGGATGGGAGCGAGCAGACATCATGGGAGATGCTTCCAAGTGCTTTTTTCTATGTGGTAAAGGATAAAAATTCAAAGCAGTATATCATAAAAGGCGGCGGTTTCGGTCATGGCGCAGGTATGAGCCAGAACGGAGCAAATGAAATGGCTAAGCAGGGGTATACTTACGAGGAAATAATAAAACACTATTACAATGGTATAACACTGAAAAAAATAGAATAATAATGTGTTATATGAATAAAGATGAATAAGACTAAAAAGGTGATTTATGAAGCAATTTATAAAAAAGGGAACAGAACTATGTAAAAGAATATCTGCCCAGATAGCAGAAGACCAGGTCGGAACTTTTGCGGCACAGGCAGCATTTTTTCTTATGCTTTCGGTGTTTCCGTTTATTATGATGCTGCTTACTGCAATCAAATATCTTCCGTTTGAACAGGAAGAATTGATAGCTGTTATACACAATTTTATGCCTGAGAATATCAGCAGCTATTTTCGTTTTATGACAAATGAGATATATGGCAGTAAGATTGGTGTCGGTGCAATTATTTCCTTATTGCTTATGATTTGGTCTGCATCAAAGGGGACGATGTCTTTAGGCTCCGGACTCACTTATATGTATGAAATGAAGGACAGTAAGAATTATTTTTTCAGAAGGGCAATTCATGCCATATATACGATTATCTTTTGTATTATGATGATTGCTGTCATGGCAATATATGTTCTCGGTGATTTTATTATGGAACAGTTTATATTAAAAAGCAGTATCGCGGGAATCGCATCTGTAATCCTAGCCATTACCAAGCTTGCACTTGCCCCGACTCTTGTATTTGGCGTTATTTTACTGGCATATTGCTGGCTCCCTGCAAGAAAAGGCTCTGTAATCCGAAGCGTGCCGGGAGCTGTTTTTACGACCATTGGCTGGCTTTTGCTGGCAGCGGGGTTTTCACTATATGTAAGAGTGGTAGGGGTAAACACGTATATGTATGGCAGTCTTGCCGGAATCATACTTGTGATTTTGTGGCTTTATTTTAGTATGTATATATTATTCCTCGGAGCGGAGTTTAACAAAATTCTTGAAAAAGGACTATTGACACAGAATTAAGATGTGTTATATTAAAATAGTTGAAATAAAAGGCATAGAAGATGCAAAAGATATAATGTCTCTTTCAGAGAGACCGGGTCATCGGCTGAAAGCCCGGTTAAGCAGGATATTATTATTGAATTTCACATCTGAGCCGTACTTCTGAAGGCATATTGCTGGTAGGGAGTAACGTATGATACGCGTTAAGTGTCTAATGAGTGCCGGAGTAATTCGGAATCAGGGTGGTAACGCGGCTTGTTTCGTCCCTTTTACAGGGGCGTTTTTTTGTTGTACAAATATTTATTATTTTGATGAAGGAGAAGAAAAATGAAGGAAAAGTTAGAGGCTATTAAGTCTGAAGCACTTGCGAAAATCGAAAATGCTGATGTGCTGGCATCGCTTAATGATGTAAAAGTAGCTATCCTTGGTAAGAAGGGTGAGCTTACTCAGGTTCTGAAAGGTATGAAGGACGTAGCACCTGAGGACAGACCTAAGGTAGGTCAGATGGTAAATGAAGCAAGAACGGCTATAGAGGCTGCTCTTGAAGCAAAGACAAAAGCGATTAATCAGGCTGTTCGTACCGAGAAGATGAAACGGGAAACAATCGATGTAACACTTCCGGGAACAAAGAAGCTGATAGGACACAGACATCCGAACCAGATAGCACTGGAAGATTTGGAAAGAGTATTTATCGGTATGGGCTATGAAATCGTTGACGGACCGGAAGTGGAATACGATAAATATAATTTTGAGTTACTTAATATTCCTGCAAATCACCCTGCAAAGGACGAGCAGGATACATTCTATATTAACAAAGAGATACTCTTAAGGACACAGACGTCACCTGTTCAGGCAAGAGTTATGGAGAAGGGAAAGCTTCCTATCAGAATTCTTTCACCGGGAAGAGTATTTAGAGCTGATGAGGTAGATGCAACACATTCACCGTCTTTCCATCAGGTCGAGGGACTTGTTATCGATAAGGGAATCACAATGGCTGACCTGAAGGGAACACTTCAGCAGTGGGCAAAGGAGTTCTTCGGTGAAAATACAAAGGTTAAATTCAGACCACACCATTTTCCGTTTACAGAGCCGTCGGCAGAGTGTGATATTACCTGCTTTAAATGTGGCGGAAAGGGCTGTCGGGTATGTAAGGGCAGTGGCTGGATAGAGATACTCGGCTGCGGTATGGTTCATCCAAAGGTACTTCGTGACTGCGGCATAGACCCTGAAGTATACTCAGGCTTTGCATTCGGAATAGGACTTGAGAGAGTCACTCTTCTCAAATACGAAATTGACGATATGCGTCTTCTCTACGAGAATGACATGAGATTTTTAAGTCAGTTTTAGCGACAATGAGCAATGCACAAGACTGACATCACATGCAGTCTTACGGAAGCTTGCTTACGGAAGACTACGTGCGATGTCAGGATTGTATAGTGCGAAGCACGGAAATCGAGCAGCCGGAGGATGCGAGATTTGGGCATTGCGGGATAGAGGATAGTTAGGTTTTGGAGTTCAGTAAATAAGTAAAAGGAGATAGAGAGATATGAATACACCACTTTCATGGATAAAAGCATATGTTCCTGACCTGGATGTAACGGCTCAGGAATTTGTTGATGCGATGACTCTTTCAGGTTCACATGTTGAAAATTATGAGAAGAAGGATAAGAACCTTGAAAAGATAGTAGTCGGAAAAATATTAAAGATAGAGAGACACCCTGACGCAGACAAGCTTGTGGTATGTCAGGTGGATATAGGTGCATCAGAGCCGATACAGATTGTTACAGGTGCAAAGAACGTAAAGGAGCAGGATGTCATACCGGTTGTACTTGATGGCGGTAAGGTAGCTGCTGCACATGGAGATAACAATGAGTATCCTGACGGGATTAAGATCAAGAAGGGAAAACTCCGTGGTGTGGAGTCAAACGGTATGATGTGTGGTATTGAAGAGCTTGGCTCATCGAGAGACTTCTATCCTGAGGCACCGGAAGACGGGGTATATGTATTCCCTGAAAATGCCGGTGTGAAGCCGGGAGATGATGCGGTAAAGGCTCTTGGACTTGATGATGTAGTAGTCGAGTATGAGATTACATCCAACAGAGTTGACTGCTTCTCCATTATCGGTATGGCAAGAGAAGCCGCAGTTACATTTGACAAGCCTTTTTGTCCACCGGAAATAAAGGCTACGGGAAATGATGAGGATGTAAATGACTATGTTTCGGTAGAGGTGCAGGCACCTGATTTATGTCCGAGATATTGTGCGAGAGTAGTAAAAAATCTTAAGATTGGACCGTCACCGAAGTGGATGCAGGAGAGGCTTGCGTCTCAGGGTATCCGCTCCATCAATAATCTTGTGGATATAACGAATTATGTTATGGAAGAGTATGGCCAGCCGATGCATGCATTTGACCTTTCTACGATAGCAGGCAATAAGATAATCGTCCGCCGTGCAAATGACGGTGACAAATTTGTGACGCTTGACGGACAGGAAAGAATGATGGACCATGACATTCTGATGATATGTGACGGAGAGAAGGAAATCGGTATTGCAGGTATCATGGGTGGCGAGAATTCAATGGTAACCGACGAAATACAGACATTATTATTTGAAGCCGCATGCTTTGACGGAACCAATATCAGATTATCCTCAAGAAGAATCGGTCTTGCTACGGATGCCGCTGCAAAATTTACAAAAGGTCTGGACCCGAACCTTGCGATAGAAGCAATTAACAGGGCATGTCAGCTGATAGAAGAAATGGGTGCAGGCGAAGTAGTAGGCGGTGTAGTGGACGTATATCCAAATCCTGTAGAGCCAAAGGTACTTCCATTTGAGCCTGACAAGATGAATGCGCTTCTTGGAACAGATGTGGAGCCTGATAAGATGCTTTACTATTTTGATAAGCTTGGCCTTTCTTATGATAAAGACAGTAACATGATTACCGTTCCGACCTTCAGACAGGATCTTAATTGCATGGCGGATTTGGCGGAAGAGGTTGCAAGGTTCTATGGCTATGACAATATTCCTGTATCGCTGCCAAGAGGTGAAGCCACTGTCGGAAAACAGCCATATGACCATATGATTAACCAAATAGCAAGAACCGTCCTTGAAGGAAATGGTTTCTCAGGCGGTATGTGTTATTCCTTTGAAAGTCCTAAGGTATTTGACAAGCTGCTGATACCTGAGGATTCTGACTATAGAAAGACGGTAGAAATATCAAATCCTCTCGGAGAGGATTTCAGCATTATGAGAACTGTCTCATTAAACGGTATTCTTACATCACTTGCAACAAATTATAATAGAAAGAATAAAATTGCAAGATTGTATGAATTCGGAAATGTATATCTGCCAAAGGCACTTCCGCTTACGGAGCTTCCGGAGGAGAGAATGAAGCTGACAATCGGTATGTATGGTAAGGGTGATTTCTTTACACTGAAGGGTGTTATTGAGGAGCTGTGTGAGAAGGTAGGTCTTAAGAACCAGTGCACTTATGAACCTACGAAAGAGCATACATTTCTTCATCCGGGACGTCAGGCAAATATTACAAAGGGCAAGCTGAATATCGGCTTTATCGGACAGCTTCATCCTGAATGTTGTGATAATTATAATATCAAGAGTGAGGTATACGTAGCGGTTATTGATATGCCTACGCTTGTAATGCTTTCATCATTTGACGTTAAGTATGAGGGAATTGCAAAGTTCCCTGGCAGTACAAGAGACCTTAGTATGGTTATGGATAAGTCCATATTTGTAGGCCAGATTGAAGCCATAATAAAGAAATGCGGCGGTAAGCTGCTTGAAAGCTATAAGCTCTTCGATGTATACGAGGGTGAACAGATTGCAGACGGTAAGAAATCGGTTGCTTATACCATGACCTTTAGGGCAAAGGACAGAACGCTTGAGACGGCAGAGGTTGACAAAATCGTCGAGAAGATACTGAAAGAACTTGGAAAGCTTGGAATAGAGCTGCGGGCATAGGCTTATAGAGGAAATATGTATGAAATTGTCAGATTTTAAATATGATTTGCCGCAGGAGCTTATCGCACAGGACCCGCTGGCGAGGAGAAGCGAGTCCAGACTGATGGTTTTGGACAGGGCAAAAGGAACGATACAACACAGGCATTTTTATGATGTTATAGATTATTTGAATCCCGGGGATTGCCTTGTCATTAATGATACAAAGGTAATTCCGGCAAGACTGATGGGCTTCAAGGAGGACACCGGTGCAGCGATTGAGGTTCTTCTTCTGAAGCGGAAGGATGACTGCACATGGGAGACCTTGGTAAAGCCGGGCAGGAAGGCAAGAGTCGGAGCCAGAATCGTATTTGGTGCGGAGAGCAATATTCCCGATGAAATAACAGGCAGGATAACAGGTAAGCTGGTCGGAGAGGTTATCGATATCGTGGAGGAGGGAAACCGGTTCATCAGATTTGAATATGAAGGGATATTTGAGGAAATACTTGATGAGCTTGGTCAAATGCCGCTTCCACCATATATCACACACAAGCTGGAGGATAAATCCAGATATCAGACGGTATATGCGAAGCATGACGGTTCTGCGGCGGCACCTACGGCGGGACTTCATTTTACCAATGATTTGCTTCGTCAGATAGAAGAAAAAGGGGTAAAAATTGCCCGTGTAACGCTTCATGTAGGGCTTGGCACCTTCAGACCGGTAAAAGAGGAGAATATTCTTGACCACCATATGCATTCGGAATTCTATATGATAGATGAAGATACGGCAGAAATCATCAATTCTACCAAGGATCATGGCGGACGCATTATATCAGTAGGAACAACAAGCACGAGAACTTTGGAAACAGCAGGCAACGAGATGGGACATGTAAGAGCGGTAAGCGGCTGGACGGATATATTTATCTATCCGGGGTACAAATTTAAGGTCGTTGACAGCCTGATTACCAACTTCCATCTTCCTGAGTCAACATTACTTATGCTTGTTTCCGCATTGTATGACCGTGAAAAGATACTGGAGGCTTATGAAGAGGCAGTCAGGGAGCGATACAGATTTTTTTCTTTTGGCGATGCCATGCTGATCATTTAGGGCGTATGATGCTGTAATATTGGGAAATCAGGATTTTGTCAATAAATAGTATTGAAAATATGTGTACGCCTATATTATAATTGAAATATGAAGAAAAAACGACTGATATATCTGAATGAACCGGAAAAATCGATATATATTGCAGAGATTATTACAGTAATGGCAATTACTGTTCTGACAGGCTTATTTATGATACTATGCAGAAATGTACCGGCATTTGCGGATATGATGACCTGCAAATTTAAAGAAGTATCAGGTCTTCCCTGTCCGAGCTGTGGAGGTACAAGAGCTGTAATCTGTTTATTACATGGACAGATATTGAAAAGTTTGTACTATCATGCGGCAGTTATTTATATAGTAGTTTTATGTGTAATATTTTTTGTTTCACAGTCGCTTCAGCAGCTTACCAAAGGGCGGATTAGAGGACTTGGTTGGCATAACTGGTATTGGATAGCCGGTCTTGCAATATATATAGTACAGTATATTTTAAAACTGGCGATTCCGGGATATAAAATATAAAGGGAGAGGAAAAAGAAATATGGATAACAATACACAGAATAACCCATATTCAGGTCAGGATATGTGGAATACCCAGACCACAAATAACGGTCAGGATATGTATCATACACAGGGTACATATGACGGACAGAATATGTATAATACGCAAAATACATATGATGGACAGAATATGTATAATACTCAGGGCAACATGTATGGCAATCAGAATATGTATGGACAGCAGCCGTATCAGAACGGATATCCAATGCAGTCGCCATATGGAGGTTCAGGGATGCCTGATCCGGGACAGGGCAAAGGTATTGCAGCAATGGTACTTGGTATATGCAGTATTATACTTTGCTGGACATATGGTATCGTCGGTCTTATATGTGGTATCATAGGATTTATTATGGCAAAGCAGTCGAAGGCGCAGAGTGGCGGAGTACAGAATCAATTTGCAAAAGCAGGCAGCATATGCAGTATTATCGGTATGGTTTTATCAGCACTGATGCTGTTATATTGTATCTTTGTTGTATGGCTTTTCGCAGGAGTGTTTGGATTATTCTAGATTCTGTAATTCGCTAAATAAGCGCTAATTCATCATCGCTTTCAAATCATCATAGAAGGTAGGGTAGGATATGTTTACAACCTCACTGCCTTCTATTTTTGTTTCCCCGTCTGCATTTAACCCTGCAATCGCAAAACTCATGGCGATTCGGTGGTCCATCATACTGTCGATGACGGTACCGTGCAGTTCACGTCCTCCATTTATAATCATGCCGTCTTCCGTAGCGGTAATATCAGCCCCCATAGCTGAAAGGTTATTTACCATTACATCAATTCTGTTGGATTCCTTTACCTTAAGCTCGGCGGCATCCTTAATCACGGTGGTGCCTTCTGCAAAACAGGCAAGAACGGCTATGACCGGAATTTCATCAATAAGCTTTGGTATTACTTCACCCTCAATCGTGCAGCCCTTCAGGCTTGAGGTGCGTACCGTTATATCGGCTGTAGGTTCACCTACGTCATTTGAAACATTTGAATAGGATATATTACCACCCATTTTCTTTACGACTTCAATAATTCCGTCTCTTGTAGGATTGATACCCACATTTTTAATTGTAATACAGGAGTTGGGGGTAATAAGTCCTGCAACGATAAAATATGCTGCCGATGATATATCTCCCGGAACCATAATTTTCTGTCCGATGAGCTTTTGCGCAGCGTTTATGGTAACGGTAGTACCGGATACTGATACAGGTACGCCGAAGGATTCGAACATTAATTCTGTATGATTGCGTGATACATATGGCTCGGTTACACTTGTTTCTCCATCTGCATATAAGCCTGCAAGAAGGATACAGGATTTTACCTGTGCTGATGCGACAGGTGAGTCATAATGAATTCCTTTTAAAGTCGTTCCTTTTATAATAAGAGGAGCACAGTCATTTCCAAGCTCAGATGTAATATCTGCACCCATCATCCGCAGAGGTGTCATGATACGTTTCATAGGTCTTTTGCAAATGGAAGCATCACCTATAATCCGGCTTTCAAATGGTTGGGCGGCAAGGATACCTGACATCAGTCTGGTAGTGGTTCCACTGTTTCCTACATCAAGGGTGGCAGCAGGCGCTTTCAGACCTGTAAGTCCGTTTCCATATATGGTTACGATGTTGCCGTCATATCTGATATCCACACCCATTTGTCTAAAACAGTTCATGGAAGAAATGCAGTCTGCGCCGTTTAAAAAGCCATGTACTTCCGTAATGCCTTCTGCCAGTGAACCCAGCATAATACTTCTGTGGGATACGGACTTGTCTCCGGGTATATTTAATTCACCATTTAATTTGTTTACTTTTTTGAATATCATAATTGCTCCACCTTAATTTATAATGTACTGAATATTTGACAGTTTGATAAGCATATAAACTGTATGTAATTTGCTTTTAAACAGGTGGTCCGATTGCCATCTGCTGCATATTTATATATCGGTTTTCTTTTTACCGGTTATATATTTTATAGCCTGCTTCATGCAGGATGTTTTGTGCATTTTCCCTTGCAATAGCGTCATAGAAGGATAATCGGAGTACACCTTCTTCATCTTCCCTGTTGTGTGATACGCCGAAATTCTTGAGGTTGATATTGGCATTGGCCAATGCCACGGTTACCTTTGCCAGTGCACCCGGTTCGTCAGGAATATCTACAAATAATTCGTGGTGCATACGAATAACACCGCTTGTATTGTTTGGTATGGAATCCCTGTAGTTTCGTGAGCTGTCAAAAAAACTGTTAATGCCTTTGGCATTGCCCTGTTTTATATCATATATTATTTTTTCGATAAGCTCAATATATTCCTTCAGACCGGTTATGATATTGTCAGGATTGCTTAAAAGGATATGCTCCCATACAACAGGATTGGAAGACGCAATACGTGTGATATCCTTAAAACCTCCTGCGGCAAGTGACTTAAATATGCCATCAGACGTGTCTGCATTTTTAACAAGATTCACAAGGGAGGCAGCAATAACATGAGGGACATGGCTGATATACGAAGTAATACGGTCATGCTCAGCAGGAGAGTATCTGATAGGGATAGCTCCAAGGTCTCCGATAAATGTCATAAATTCTTCAATCTTATCAGGTGAAACCGTATCAGATGGTGTGATGAAATAATATGCATTTTCTATTAATCTGTCGGATGCAGCATCATATCCTGAACGCTCCGAGCCTACCATAGGATGACCGCCTATAAAATATCTGCCAAGCTCCAAATCATTTACCGCTGTATAGATATCCAGCTTGACGCTGCCTACATCGGAAAGAATGGTAGAGTCGGCAAGATAGGGTTTCAGTTGTTTTAGATATTCGATGTTATAATGAACGGGGGCACAGAGAAAAATATAGTTACAATCTGCAATTTCTAAAATATTGTTTGTATAAGCATTCAATATGCCCTCTGACTGTGCCATTTTAAGGGTAGCTTCATTGTTATCCATGGCAACTATATAGTAATCAGGAAAAATCCTTTTGATTGATTTTGCAACTGAGCCTCCGATAAGTCCCAGACCTATAAAACCGATTTTAAAATCTATCATCTATTTGCTCCTCGCATTTCACAAGTATTTATGGTATATGGAGATTATAATTTAATACGTTAAAGTGTGCAAGAGGAAACTGTGGTATTGAGGAAATATTTGCGAAATGGTATTGCAGCGTTTATAATAGGAAAATAATGTAAACACTTAATGAGTCAGAATAAATGGCGTATTTGAAAATTAGATATATGGTATGTAGGAGGTGTAGAAAGTATGAGCAATACATTATTTGATTATTTGGATAACTGTGTTACGCAGTTTCATACGACAGCAGTCTGTGAAAAGCATTTGCAGGAAAACGGTTATCGGAAGCTGGAAACGGGAGAAGTGTGGGAGTTACAGCCAAATGGCAGATATTATACGATTCCGTATGGCTCAATGCTGCTGGCGTTTTCTATTGGAGAAAAGGTGGAAAAACTTAGAATCGGTATAGCCCATACGGACTTTCCGTGTCTTAAGTTAAAGAGCAATCCCGATATGATAAGAGCAGGGTATCATATGGCAAATGTTGAACCATATGGAGGACTGATTATGGAGACATGGTTTGACAGACCTCTTGGACTGGCGGGAAAGGTTGTGTTGAAGGGAGAAAATCCGTTTGAGCCAAAGGTTCAATTATATCAATCGGAGAAGCCTTTATTTGTTGTACCAAGTCTTGCACCGCATTTAAAGAGAGATGACAAGCCGGGAAAAGTAGAGCCGCAAAAGGAGCTTATTCCACTCTATGATTTAGAGAAGAGAGGAAATATCATAGATGTGGTCGCTTCTGATATGAAGCTGGATGCATCACATATTTTGGATTATGATTTGTATTTGTACAATATGGATAAGGCATCCTATGTGGGAATCGGTGAACAGATGATAAGTGCACCCAGAATCGATGATATATCTTCGGTAGCAGCATTGATGGAGATGAGTGGGACAGAACCTGCGGCGGACAGTATGAATGTAATCACATTATTTGACAATGAGGAAATTGGCAGCCGTTCTAAGCAGGGGGCGGATTCGGTCATGATGGGAAGTATCATAGACAGGATATTGAAATCACTCGGAATGTCAGATGCAAAAAAGGCAGATATTTATCAGCATACCTTTATGATGTCTCTTGATGTCGCTCATGGAGTCCACCCTAATTATACGGAAAAGGCAGACCCTACCAATCCTGTGAACCTGGGAGGCGGGGTCGTGTTGAAATCCAGCGCAAGCCAGCGGTATGTGACAGACAGCGAAGCTTCGGCGGTGATTATGGCACTTGCAGAGAAATTCGATATCAAAGTGCAGCGTCAGGTGAACAAGTCCGGTATGGCAGGCGGTCAGACCTTAGGACCTATCATCTCTTCGTATATTCCGGTAATGGCAGTTGATATGGGAATCCCCGTTCTTGCCATGCATTCCGCAAGAGAACTTGGAGCCGTGGAAGATTACAGACAGTTGTGTAAGCTGATAAGGGCAGTATTCTCGTAAAGTAAATATCCGGCGGGCAACAGCGCTATCAATCTGCACCGTTTCGGAGTATCAAGCTGTACCGTTTCGGGGGGACTTGTTAATTGATGTAGGTTGTGATAAAATGAGCCATATATTTTACGTGAATATGAGTGAATCAAGCGTCTGCGGAGCAGACATTTTGTGAATGTATGCGAACCATAAGAAAGCAGAAATGAATCACTGTATGGTGCAAAAACGGATATATGAGGAGGTACTTATGAGGAAAGGATATATGAGAGTTATTGCCTGTATGCTCGTTTTGATACTGGCGTTTTCACTGACCGGCTGCGGTAAAGATAAAACGGAAAATGAAAAGAAGAAAACCACGACAGAAGCAACGACGGAAGCAACCACGGAAGCAATAACGACTACGGAGGCTACGACGGAACCGGAGCCTACGGTGGATGAAGACGGATTTACCATCGTTAAGCAGACCGTCAAAACGACGGATTATGTAAATGTCAGATTGTCTCCGTCGACGGATGGGGATATTTATCAGCAGCTTGCAAATGATGTTGAGGTAGAAAGAATCGGCTATAATGAAGAATGGAGTAAGGTCGTTATAGACGGAAATACATGTTATATATTCTCGGAGAATCTTACAGTCGTTTCAGATGAGAAGGATGAAGAGGAAACTGAGGAAGGCACTACGGAGAAAGACCCAACAACCGGACAGACGTCGACAGGTGACGGTAAGATTATTGTAATCGATGCAGGGCATCAGGCTACACCAAATACGGATGAAGAGCCGGTAGGACCGGGTTCATCTGAAATGAAGGCGAAGTCTTCGGCAGGAAATACAGGCGTTTCTACGGGAATTGCGGAGTATGAGTTAAATCTTGAAATTGCATTACAGCTTGAAACGGAGCTTACTGCAAGAGGATATGAGGTCAAGATGATAAGAACGAGCAATGAGGTGGATATGAGTAATGCTGCAAGAGCGGAATATGCAAATAATCTTGATGCGGCGGCATTTATCAGAATTCATACAAACGGTTCGACTGACAGCAGCGCATCAGGCTGTATGACTGTATGTCAGACAGATGAGAATCCATATAATTCAGATATCTATAGTGCATGTAAAACACTTGCAACAGATGTTGTGAACGGACTTTCTGCTGCAACCGGAGCAAAGTCGGAGGGCGTATGGGAGACTGATTCCATGAGCGGAATTAATTGGAGTAAGGTTCCCGTCACGATTGTTGAAGTAGGATATATGACGAATCCTGACGAAGAGGCATTGCTTGTGACAAGTGAGTATCAGGTCAAAATAGCAAAAGGTATAGCAGATGGAATCGATAAGTTTCTGACGGAAGGTGAATCTGTAACAGAGTAAAACAGATTTGCACAGGAGAATCAGGGGTAAAGCGTATGGCTTTATGACTTATTGGAATACAGCATATTTATTTCGCCGGCAGTAAGTCGGCGAAAGCTGCCTAACGGGAGTTTGTCGTCAAGCTTCAGATTCCCCATGGATATGCGTTTCAGATATGTAACTTCCATACCCAGCGCATGGAACATTCGTTTAACCTGATGATATCTGCCTTCGGTTATTGTAAGTTCTATTTCAGAAGTATTATTTTGGGCATTGGTCTTTCGAATGACAAGTGAGGCACTTTGGGTAGGTGTGTCGTCACCAATATCGATGCCTTTTGCACATGCTTCGACATGTGATTCATTTGCTATTCCGTTGATTTTTGCATAGTAGGTTTTGTTGACATGCTTTGACGGGGACAGAAGTTCATGAGACAGGCTGCCGTCATTTGTGATGATAAGCAGACCTTCCGTATCGATATCCAGACGTCCTACAGTAAACAGACCTTTGAGCTGTTCCCCCTTTAGAAGTTCAAATACGGTTTTGTGGAGCTTGTCACTGTTGGCACAGACATATCCGGCAGGCTTGTTTAATAAATAATATCTGTTTTTTTCATAGGTAAGAAGTTTTCCGTTGTAGGAAATTTCATCATTATTTTCATCTATTTTGGTATCGGCGCTTGTGCAGCGTGTTCCGTTTATCTGAACCTGTCCTTTTTTGATGATCTGTTTGACCTGACTTCGTGTTCCGATTCCCATATCAGCTAAAAATTTATCTAAACGCATCATACTCTACCTCATTTACCCTGGTGTTTATTGCTTTCAATTATAGCAGAAAGAATGAAAAAGGTATAGTGTGTCAGATATATTGTGGTAACATATGACAAAAATGTTAAAAAATAGTTATGGAAAGATATTACGTAAACTTATTCATTTTGTACAAAAAAATAAGCTATAGAATGTGTAAAAATTAATACAAATTACTAGAAAATACCATATTTTGTGGCATAGAAGTGTTGACACATATTGTAATACATAGTATTATATTTAACAGAAATGTAACATATTGTATTAATTTGTAATGTAATCAGGTCATATGTTTTTGAAAATGAAATATGAGAAATACATGTGATAAACAGGATTGAATGATATGAAAAGAACCCGTAGGAGATTTAACAGAGTTTCCGATTATTTAAGAAGAAATGTATTAAGTTATCGATATATAAAAAAGAATGTTCTGATGACGCTCCTTGTCGTGGCATTATCTGTTATGGTATTTGCTGTTGTCAGGTATGGAGAGACTTCAGACCCATTTGCTGATGAGCTTTATCTTGCAGAAGAGGTAAGTATTGAAGTGGATGACGCTGTGATGATGAGTGATGCCAGTATAGGTGTTGTTATGGATTTGGTTCGCAGTAACAGTGCACAGATGGTGTCAAGAGATAATAAGTCGGTTGTTTCTTCGCCGGGTGGAAATGCAGTGGGCGATAATAGCGAGCCGGAAAAACAGAATGAAAGTTCGAAAAGAGAAGGTACGCTTACAGCGGATGGTGTAAGAGTGAGAGCGGAGGCAATGGCTGATGCCGATGTGCTTCAGGTAACAAGTATCGGTGATGTATATGTGGTTCAGTCTGAAACCGAAGACTGGGTAGAGATTGTTTTGGAAGACGGAAGCACAGGTTTTGTGGCGGCTGATTATATAGTTGTTGCAAATGTAGTAGATGGGAATTTGGATTTAGATGAATAAATCATAAAAGGCTTCACGCAGGTTATATAACAATAGCCTTGTGAAGCTTTTTATTTTTTTGTGAAATTTGAAGCTGTTGGAGTGATACAGAAATGGAGATAATAAATGATAAGTCGCAGAATGACTTCACAAAAGGGCCGGTATGGAAATGCATTATAACTCAGGCGATTCCGTTAACAATAGCGCAATTAGTACAGCTTCTATATAATGTGGTAGACAGAATCTATCTTGGACATATGGACGATGGAAGCAGCCTGACACTGACCGGAATTGGTTTGACATTTCCGATTATAACACTGATTATGGCCTTTACTGCATTGTTTGGAATGGGCGGTGTTCCTCTATTTTCCATAGCCAGAGGCGGAGAAGATGAAGAAAAGGCGGAGAGGATACTCGGTAATTCCTTTGTTTTACTGGTAATCAGTGCAGTTGTTTTGACCATTGTCTGCTATATGTTTTGCAGACCGATATTGTTTCTATTTGGTGCGAGTGAGGCATCTTATGTATTTGCAGCGGAATACTTGAGAATATACTTAATAGGTACAATATTCTCAATGCTCACTACAGGTTTGAATGGTTACATAAGTGCACAGGGATTTCCTAAAATCGGTATGCTTACTACTGTGTTAGGAGCTGTTACAAATATAATCCTTGACCCTATTTTCATTTTTGGATTGAATATGGGAGTTAAGGGTGCAGCCCTCGCAACAGTTATTGGACAGGCAATTTCAGCGATGTGGGTGTTGCGATTTCTTATAGGAAAACGTGCACTGATACGACTAAGAAGAAAAAGTCTCCATCTTGATAGAGGAATTATAAAAAATATTTTTAGGTTGGGTACCTCCAATTTTATTATGCAGGGAACAAACTGTATCGTGCAGGTTGCTTGTAATTCTACCCTGCAAAGCTATGGCGGTGATGTATATGTAGGTATTATGACGGTACTCAATTCGATACGGGAAATATTTTCATTGCCAGTCAATGGGATTATAAATGGGGCTCAGCCGGTACTTAGTTTTAATTATGGAGCAAAACGAAATGACCGTGTAAAGGCTGGAATTCGATTTAGCACACTGATAGGTATAGTTTATACTATGATAGCGTGGCTTGTGGTGGTTGTATTCCCAAGATTTTGGTTTGGGATATTTTCGAGTGATGTGAAATTGACAGACGCTGGAATCAATGCTTTAAGAATATATTTCTTTGGCTTTGTATTTATGTCTTTTCAGTTTGCAGGTCAATCAACCTTTCAGGCATTAGGAGATGCAAAACATGCCATATTCTTTTCGTTACTTAGAAAAGCAATTATTGTAGTGCCATTAACTCTGATACTCCCGGTGATTGGTTTCGGAGTGAATGGCGTATTTCTGGCAGAACCCATTTCCAACGCAATAGGTGGATTGGCGTGTTACATTACTATGAGAATAGCTGTATACAGGAAATTGACTTAAAAATGGTTTTAATCAAATTTGAGATTGAAGCTCTGTTTTTATACATGCTATCATTATGTAAAATACAGTTAGAAAGGTTAAAAGAGTGTTTTTTGAAGAAGTATAAGTCTATTGTGCGATAGCGATGGCTATTGCAAATAAAAAAGAATATGTGATAGCCATTGCACCCTAAGTTATTATTAGGAGGATGCATATGAGCTATGTGAATGCAGATGATGTGTTACCAAAGATTCTTGTTGAAGAAATTCAAAAGTATGTCGATGGTCAACTGATTTATATTCCCAGAAAGAATGAAAATTCATTATCATGGGGTGAAAAGAATGGAACAAAAGAAAAATTGGCAGAACGTAATCAAACGATAGTAAAACACTATTATTCAGGTCAGACAATCAAAGAGTTAAGTGAAGTGTATTATCTCTCTGAAAAAAGAATTCAAGGAATCATACATGAATATGAATCCAATAATAAGAGAATGATGGAGGAATTATAGTGAAAAAAGCTGATAAATATAAAGAACTTTTTAATAAAGAATATTTAATGGGACCCAATAGTGTGAGATTACTTGAGGAAATGCTCGAAAAATATCCTCTTGAACGGGGAACGCGAGTATTGGACTTAGGTTGTGGAAAAGGATTAACAAGTTTGTTTCTTGCGAAAGAAGCTGATGTAAATGTTTTTGCAGCTGATTTATGGATTAGTGCAACGGAGAATAATATTCATTTCAATGAATGGCAGGTTTCAGAAAAGATAATACCTATTCATGCGGATGCTAATGACTTACCCTTTGCAGAGGAATATTTCGATGCTATTGTGAGCATAGATTCATTTCACTATGTTGCAACACAACCATATTTCTTTGAGCAAAAGATTTTACCATTATTAAAAACTAGCGGGGTGGCAATTATTGCAATGCCGGGATTGAAGAAAGAGATACATGGTAATGAACCGGAAGTTATACTTGAATGGTTGGATGGTGAAGAAAGTGAATATGATTTATTTCATAGTAGAGAATGGTGGTTGAATCATATAGGTCAGAGCGATAAGTTTGAGGTTGTGATGAATTTTGATTTGGAGAGCTTTGATGTAGCATGGAATGATTGGTTTTTGTCCAAACATGAATTTGCGTTACATGATGAGAAGTTCTTTGCAAAGGGAATCGGGCAGTATCTGTCTATTGTTGGACTTGTTATAAGAAAAGTGTAGTGTATCAATCACTATGAGGAATTTGGATTCCGTAGAGTCAATGCCATGGGATTCCTAATTCAGGTGATTATAGTAGAAGCAGGCGAGCTGGGTTCTGTCACGCAGTTCCAGCTTTTCTAATATATTGCTTATATAATTTCTGACAGTTCCTTCACTTAAATATAGATTGGAGGCGATTTCCTTGTTGTTTAATCCGTCTGAAACAAGCTTAATGATTTCAAATTCCTTATCGGTAATATCAAAATTCTGATATGAGGCAGGTCTGCCTGATGAAGGCTTTTGTGCAGAATTGAACAGACGAGGAATTCTGTCTATAATCTCTCCACCAAATACGGTCTGACCGTTATGCACAGCGAAGAGTGCAGGGGCAATTGATTCAAAATCCTGCTTCAAGATATAACCCTTAGCGCCCAGTTTAATGGCTTTGACAATATATTCATCGTCTGAAAATGTGGTAAGCAGAAGTATTTTGGCATCAGAATGCTTGGAAATAATAGCAGATGCGGATTCAAGTCCCGTCATTTTTTCCATTCTGATATCCATTAGAAGGACATCAGGCATATAGGTGTCATATAAACAGACTGCCTCTTCTCCGTTTTTTCCAATATCAAGGACATTGATATCTTCATTTGCTTCAAGTATTGTTTTGAGTGAAAGTGATACGAGCTGGTCATCATCAACGATAATAATATTCATTATTTACTCCTTTTCATAACTGATACGAATATGTTAAATCCATTTGTCACAGATATTTTCAGCGTACCGTTTAGTGCCTTGATCCGTTCTTCCATGCCGGATAGTCCGATTCCCGTATTGTTTACCTGAATATCTGTTCCGTTGTCAGAAATCAGTAGTTGATAAAAACTCGGATGTTCTCTCAGGAGAATGGACATGGAATCACCGTTGCTGTGTTTCTGTGTATTATTGACAGCTTCCTTTATAATTGAGATAAAGGCATATTTGATATCACGCGGAATGACTTGTGGCATATCATAATCAATCGATATCTTAATTCCTTCGATATCATTTGCAATGGATTCAATCGATGATTTCAAATCGATGGAATCATCATACAAATCATGGACACTGGTTCTGATGCTTGTCATGGTAGTATTGAGCGTATCCTGTAGATTTGAAATGGGCTCGGCAAGCATTTCATTTTTATTGATTGCTTTCATTGCACCAACCTGCAGGATAGCACGTGTCAGCATATGACCGACATTATCATGTATTTCTCTGGCGATTCTGTTTCGTTCCTTTAGTGTAGCCATATAGATACGGTTATCCTGATTTGCAATAATCTGTTTGTTATTTTCCTCTAAAAGCATCTTATATTCTACTGATTGATCACGTTGTGCCTTGATGGTATTTTCGTAAGCCATATTTTCCGTACAGATATATGCTATGTATATTCCAAGTGCAGAAAGTATCATTACCATAAACGGGAGATAGGAGTTCTCTGTACAAATGTAATAGATACATGAAATCATCAGCAATATCGGTGTAAGCTTATAGCGGAGCCTGCCGGTATCATAGCCTGCAAGAGGGTAAAATGTGATAAACGGAAGACAAAACAGACCTGTTGCAATATAGAGAAGGGAGCATATATCAGAAAGCAGCCGCCGCCTTTTCATTGATATTGGTTTTTCCGTAAATCTTTTTTTGTTATCCGGTATGTATATAAAATTTGTATAGCTGATGATAACGGCAATCAGAAATGCCAAGGTGCTTTCCAAGGTTATAGGAAAGTAGGATGCCATTAAACAGAGGCAGCAAATCGTAATTGTTATCTTGCCAATCATTTGTTTCATGAGGTAATCTCCAAGGTATCTATCAATAAAACAGTTCCATGTTTCTGTCTATCCGACTGTATGCGGTAATATGTTGATTACAGTATACACTATAATAATACAAAATAAATCATAAAAAATAAATATGAAAAATCAGTGTGAAAAATAAATATGACAAATGTCATTTTGTTTTGTGACAGGTTGCACTGGCGTGAGATGTACAAATAATATACAATGCCTAATAAAGTTAGATATTGCAGATGTTATCAAGCTGTCATGTATATAAATATTAAGGAGGCGCATTATGGGTACGGCTGTTGAAGTTAATAATCTTGTAAAGAGATATAAGGATTTGGTTGCGTTAGACCATTTCAGTCTGAAGATTGAAGAAGGGGAAATATTCGGACTCCTTGGTCCGAATGGTTCCGGAAAGACAACGACAATCAATTGTATTCTGTCACTACTTTCATTTGACAAAGGGGATATTCAGGTATTTGGTAAGAAAATGAAGCCTACAAGTTATGATATCAAGAAGGATATCGGTGTAGTAATGCAGAATGTAGCAGTATTTGATGAGCTTACCGTATATGAAAATATTGATTATTTCTGTGGACTTTACATAAAGGAAAAAGAAACACGCAGAAAATATGTGGAGGAAGCAATCGAATTTGTTGATTTGGCTGATTATAAGAAATTTCTGCCGAAGAAGCTGTCGGGAGGCCTTTTAAGAAGGTTGAATATAGCCTGTGGAATTGCACACAAGCCAAAGCTTATTTTTTTCGACGAACCGACGGTTGCGGTAGACCCACAGAGCAGAAATAAAATTCTGGAGGGGATTAAGATGTTGAATGAGGCCGGGGCAACCATTGTATATACCTCACACTATATGGAGGAGGTTGAACAGCTTTGTAGCAGAATTCTGATTATGGATAAGGGAAAACAGATTGCACTTGGGACAAAGGATGAACTGAAGCGTATGATTAAGAATACGGAAACCGTAAGCGTAGAGGTGCTTGGCCTTGGAGATGCGGAGCTTGATAAGTTAAAGAGTCTTCCACATGTATATGATGCAGGCTATGAGGACGGTATGTTGCACCTTTATTTTTCAGGTGGAAAGCATAATTTGATACGCGTGATGGAGTGCTTCAAGGAAAATAATATCTCATTTGGAAGAGTAACCTCTGAATTACCGACGCTGAATGATGTGTTCCTTGAAATAACGGGAAAAGAGCTGCGGGATTAGGAGGATGCGTATGTTTTGGCACAATTTTAAGAACTGTATGAAAGTGACTCTGAAAGCAAAAGTCAGTATTTTTTGGACATTGCTGTTTCCGATAGCACTGGCAACCTTTATGTATGTGTCATTTGGAAATATTATGGATAATGAGGAAATGTTTAAAAATATTGATGTTGCCGTTGTTTCTTCCGGAGAAGAGGAAAATGGACTGATGGTAGTGATTGATGCGTTATCAGAGGGTGACGATAAGCTTTTGAATGTGAAGGAAATGTCTGAAGCAGAAGCGAAGCAGGCGCTGAAGGATGAGAAGGTAACAGGAATTATATTTGCCGATGATGTAAGACTTATGGTAAATGAAAGCTCTGCAAATGCTTCTATCCTTGAGAGTATATTAAGCAGCTATAAGCAGAATGAATATGCCATAAAGGATATTATGGGAAATTTAGAAACTGCTCCAAATGAGGCTGATATTATGGCGATAATGTCTGATGTAATGGCAGATACTTCATACTATACAGAAAAATCAACCTCAGACAGCAATCAGAATATGTATAATAATTATTTCTATGCAATATTTGCCATGAGCTGCCTGTTTGCGGCATATTCTTCCGTTGGAGCGATTAGTAATCTTCAGGCAAATGAAAGCGGGAAAGGAATGCGGAAATGCATATCGCCAAACAGTAAGATTGTTTTTATCGTATCTGATTTTCTGTCATTGCTTGTGCTTCATTTTCTTGTAGAGCTGATTGCACTTTTGTATATGAGTACCGTATTAGGTATTGAGTTTGGCGATAAATATCCTGCAATGATTCTGACGTTGTTTGTCGGCAGTATGATAGGACTTGCAATTGGTGTTATTGTAGGTGCTATTGCGAAGCTGGGGTTTGGCGGCAAAATCGGTATTCTGACTGCAATCGGACTGGTATTGTCAGGTATGGCGGATTTGTTTGTCAATGGTGTCAAACGGGCAATAGAGCTGCATGTACCGATTATCAATAAAATAAATCCCGCAGCGTTGATAACGGACTGTTTTTATTCCCTGAACACGTATGACGATTATACGATATTTATACAGAATATTATGATTATGGCTGTTGAATCGGTGGTGCTGATCGTGATTGCGTTTATGATGATAAGGAGAAACAAATATGCAAGTATATAAGTCATTTTTTAAGGTGTTAAATAAATACAAGGGACAAATGATTATGTATTTATGTATCTTTTGTTCGTTGTTAACAATATTCATAAAAACCAGTTCTGCTTCCAACCCGAATGGTTATAAGGATAAGAAATGTGAATTTGCAGTATTTGATTATGACGGAACTGCGGCAAGCATGGCAATGATATCGTATCTGTCGGAAACAAATAAAAGAGCAGATGCCGGTGTAATCAAGGATGAAAAGATATCCATGCAAAATGCTTTGTATAACAGGGAGGCGGATGCAATCATCAGGATACCTGAAGGCTTTGAGGATAAGCTTGTTTCAGGAGAGGCGGAAGGTGTTATTGATGTCATAACCATACCGGGCACACAGAATTCGATGTTGATAGAATCCGATTTGGATGGATTCCTTGGAATGACAGAGCTGTATCTGAAGGCGGGCTATAGCATGGAGGAAGCGGTTGTAAAGGCGGAGACTGCTCTTGCCGAAACAGCAGAGGTTTCTCTTCCTGACGGAGGGGATGTGTCTTCCCATAGTAGTATTTATACATTTTTCTCCTATCTGGGCTGGGTTATGTTATGCCTGATGATTACAGGTGTCGCTTCCGTGCTGCAGGTATTTGGAAGAAAAGAGCTGAAAGACAGAATCGAATGTTCGTCTTATAATTTTCTGAATTTTAATAAGGAACTGTTACTTGGCATGATAACGACAGGTCTGATGATTTGTGGCGTATTTATTATAGTTGGTGTTATCCTGCTGAAGGGAGCACTTTTTTCATCGGAGGGTGGTTTGTATCTGCTGAATATGCTTTGCTATGCCGTAGTGTGTCTTTCAATTGCATTTCTTGTCAGCAAGATTACATCCAAGCAGGAAATTCTCAGTATGATTGCCAATGTCGTATCACTTGGAATGGCATTCTTATGTGGTATATTTGTTCCTGTTGAATTTTTAAGTGAAAGTGTTATTAAAGTTGCACATTTCCTTCCGGCATATTGGTATAATCAGGCAGCCTTAAATATAGATTTTCATATGCATGAAAAGATGGGTAGTATATTTGCCGCCATGGGTGTACAGATATTGTTTGCCGTTGCCATTGTAGTAATAGGCATGGTTGTGGATAGGAAAAAGACGGCATAAGAAAAATGGCAGGCTTCGGCAGCTTATAAGGGAATATCCAGTACCATTTTGATTCTGTTTTTAATATTCAGTTCTGATGCACCCGGATCAAAGTCGATGCTGCTGAGTCTGGTATGCAAAAGCTTGCGGTTTAAGGTCGGGTATAGTCCCCTGCCGCTTATCTGGTTTGGCATACAGCCAAAAGGCTGAACCCCAAGAATACGGTTATAGCCGCCTTTGGTGTGTGCCACGACCTCTGCGCCGATAAGCCAGCCGTCGCCTACACTACAATTAAAGTTCACATAATCGGATGCCTGTTTCTTAAATTTAAGAAATTCATCCATGACATAAAATCCGTTTTCGCGCAAAATAGTTATCATGCTTTTTTGGATGTTGGCGATCAATCGGAAACCGGTTTTATAAGCCTTTTGCATGAAAAAGTTTTCCTTTTCAAAATGTGTATCGATATAGTAGAGAACATACCAAAGTAATCCGTTGACATAGTATTCGCAGCCCTCCTCCTCTAAAAAAGGAAGCAGATTCCGATTTCCTAAATGACAATATTTCACATACAGTTCTCCGACAATACCTACTTTTTTACAGTTCCTTTTCTGTTTCGGAATTTGTCGGTATTCATGGACAATTTGTTTCATACGTCGTTTGAGAGATAAAAGCCCCATGTTTTTTCCGCTTTTCAACTCGTTACTCAAAATACGAAGCCATCGCTTTTCCATTTTTTGTACAGTTCCGGGTTTCTTTTCATATGGCTTAATCTGGTTTTTCAAAATCATCAGCAAATCTCCGTATACTACGGAAATGAATGCACGCCAAACCATATCAGGACGAAGCTTTAATTGAGACTCCTTTTCAAGTCCCAAAGCGTTCAGAGAGAGCGTCGGTACATGAAATCCGGCATTCTTTACACCTCGGCGAAGCACACTGATATAGTTAGAACCACGACATGCATCACCTGCCTGTGGCATGAGAAGGGCAGTACGTGTCAAATCATATTTTCCGCTTTGTAAAGCACCGACAATTTGCCCGACATTGAGTATGGCAGGATAACACATATCATGGTTCACATATTTTAAACCAATATTTTGTATATTGTCTTCGTTATCAAGAATAACGGGGTGGTAGTCTTTGGAATAAAAGGCATACTTCAGGAGCGGGAAATGCGCATCCAGCATGGAGGGGATTAAGAGTATATACTTTTCGCTGAAATTTGTTTCATCTATTTGATACATTGGCGTTCACTCCCTTTGCATATTTCATTTATAGTAGCATACATATTTAAATTCATTTTATAGAATTGATTTTTCTAGTATTTAAGTCGGACTGAATACTATGCAATAATATAGCCATGCAGTCTTTCATATAATGATAAAAAACAGTTAGGACCTGCTATGCACAGCAGGTCCCAACGTCCGGTATCAATTATTGATTATTTATCTCTTTCAGCATCCAGCATGGCACGAACCTTCATGGAAAGTCCAAAGAGGTTGATAAATCCTGATGCATCCTTGTGGTCATATAAATCACCGGTGGTAAATGAAGCAAGGCTCTCTGAGTAGAGTGTATAAGGTGATGTTGTACCTGCTTTGATGATATTGCCCTTGTAGAGCTTCAGCTTAACTTCACCCGTTACACGCTCCTGTGTCTTTTCAACAAATGCCTGTAAGCTCTCGCGAAGTGGGCAGAACCATTTTCCTTCGTAGATAAGGTCTGCAAACTTGGTAGCAACAAGCTTCTTATATGCAAGCGTATCGCGGTCAAGGATTAATTCCTCAAGCTGTGTATGAGCTTCCATAAGAATCGTTCCGCCCGGTGTCTCATATACACCACGTGACTTCATACCAACAACACGGTTTTCAACAATATCAATAATACCGATACCATGCTTGCCGCCTAACTTGTTCAGCTCACGAATGATATCAGATACCTTCATTTTCTTACCGTTGATGGCAGTAGGAATACCCTTTTCAAAATCAAGCGTTACATACTCGCCCTCATCGGGTGCCTTTTCAGGGGTAACACCGAGTACAAGAAGGTCGTCGTAATTTGGTTCATTTGCAGGATTCTCAAGCTCAAGACCTTCATGGCTGATGTGCCAGATGTTACGGTCACGGCTGTAGGAATGAGATGCATCAAACGGAAGGTCAATACCGTGCTGTTTACAATATTCAATTTCTTCCTCACGGGACTGCATAGTCCATTCCGGCTGTCTCCAAACAGCAATGATTTTCAAATCAGGAGCAAGTGCCTTGATAGAAAGCTCAAATCTGAGCTGGTCATTGCCCTTACCGGTAGCACCGTGGCAAATCGTAGTAGCACCTTCCTTACGGGCAATCTCAACAAGCTTCTTTGCAATCAGTGGTCTTGCAAATGATGTACCGAGCAGATATTTGTTCTCATATACAGCATTTGCCTGTACTGTAGGAACGATGTACTCGTCACATAATTCGTCAACAACATCACAAATATATAATTTCTCCGCACCTGAATATTTTGCTCTTTCTTCAAGACCATCAAGCTCGCTTTCCTGTCCGACGTCAATACAGGCACAGATTACGTCATAATCATAGGTTTCTTTTAACCATGGAATGATAGCAGTAGTATCAAGTCCACCTGAGTAAGCTAATACAACTTTTTCTTTAGCCATTTTTGTAAATCCTCCTTAAAAATAAGTATCTTGGGTTTTTTACAGCCTGTATCCATATTGTATACGGCATCTCATACCCACTGGGATAAATATACAACGACAATGAATATTATGCAAGTTTTTTTTGTTGTACAATATATGATGTTCTAAAACAAATGAATATTTGTTTGTATATAACTCGTTCAAAAGCTTGCAAAATGGCTGCGTTTAAAGGGTTTTATGCAAATTATAAAAAAAGAATGCATAATATACAATAGAAATGTATATTTATTAACCCGGAGGGCTTTCAAGAAAATGGACTATAAGAAATATCGGGTTATAGAGGCAGAAAATAAAAAGGTGCAAAGCCATCATAATTTAATAAGACTTTACACCGTGGGTTTATTAGTTACAGAATTGTTAGATTGCTAAATCTTCAACATTCACTCCTAAAGATGATAATTTTGCCATAACGCCTTTTAGTTGATAATCAAGTTCTTTATTTTCCTGATTGCCATTCTCTTTTTTTATGCGTTGTAAATTCATATAAGTGTCAATAGTTATTGTAATTAACTCCTTATCTGTCATTTCCTGAGCCATCCTTTCACCACCTTATGTATAAGATATCTATATTATAAGGTGAATTATTTTAGGTGTAAAGTCATATTAATATCAAGAATTTAGTATAGCTGTTTTATAAGGATTATATTGTAAATTTGGTTATAGTGACTGTTAATGTAATAAAAGGTATGTTTTAATGTAACTTTTATTGATTTTGTGATTGGGATTATATAAGATGATTTTTGTAATTATTATAGGAATGAACAGGATGTTGGAAAACTTTTTATAATTTAACATTGCATAATATGCACTGTTAATGTATAATTATAAAATATTGTTGTGTTTTGATGTGCATATATGTATTTTTATACATTGGAAATGAATAGAATAAATGCAGATACATTTGGTTGACTTACGAAGATAGTGAGAGTAATATGAGCTAAGGCAGAAATAAATACGATGGAGGCACAATATGATTAAAGTAGGAATTATAGGTTCTACAGGCTATGCAGGACAGGAGATCGTAAGAATACTTCTTGGACATAAGGAGGCAGAGATTGTCTGGTATGGTTCAAGAAGCTTTATTGATAAGAAATATTATCAGGTATATGGCAATATGTTTCAAATTGTGGATGCAACATGTATGGATGACAATATGGAGGAACTGGCAGATCAGGTAGATGTTATATTTACGGCAACGCCACAGGGACTTTGTGCATCCCTTGTAAATGAGGATATCTTGTCAAAGGTAAAGATTATTGATTTGAGTGCGGATTTCCGTATCAAGGACGTGTCTGTATATGAGGAATGGTATCAGATAGAACATAAGAGTCCACAGTACATAGACGAGGCGGTATATGGGCTTTGCGAAATCAACAGAGCGGATATTAAGGGATGCCGTCTGCTGGCAAATCCGGGCTGTTATACAACCTGCTCCATTCTTTCATTATATCCGCTTGTAAAGGAAGGAATTGTTGATGCGAATTCAATTATCGTGGATGCCAAGTCCGGAACGTCAGGTGCAGGACGTGGAGCCAAGATAGCCAATTTGTATTGTGAAGTCAATGAGAGTATAAAGGCATATGGTGTTTTGACACACAGACATACGCCTGAGATAGAGGAACAGCTTGGTTATGCAAACGGCAGTCCAATCAATATTATTTTTACACCACACCTTGTTCCGATGAACAGAGGAATCCTTGTTACGGCGTATGCAAATCTTGCAAAGTCTGTGGATTACGATACGGTAAGAGCTGCATATGATAAATATTACGAAAATGAGAAATTTGTCCGCGTTCTTGATAAAGATGTATGTCCTGAAACAAGATGGGTGGAAGGCAGCAATTATGTAGATGTCAACTTTAAGATAGATGAAAGAACAAACAGAATCGTCGTTATGGGTGCCCTTGACAATCTTGTGAAGGGGGCAGCAGGACAGGCTGTTCAGAATATGAATATTATGTTTGGCTTTGATGAGGATGAGGGACTGAAGATGGCACCGCTATTCCCATAAGCCATTTAGAGGTGAATGCTATGAAAATAATACCCGGTGGAGTAACGTCGCCTGTAGGCTTTAAAGCAGCAGGACTTCATGTGGGCATCAGAAAAAACAAAATGAAGAAGGATATGGCTATGCTGCTTAGTGATGTTCCTGCAAATGTAGCAGGTGTATTTACATTGAATGCAGTACAGGCAGCACCTGTTATCTGGGATAAGAAGCTGGTTGCAGAAAATGGAAAATGTCAGGCGCTTGTTGTAAACAGCGGAGTGGCAAATACCTGTACAGGACAGGCCGGTTATCAGGATGTTGTAGCGATGGCAGAGTATACGGCAGCAGCGCTTGGCATCAATAAAGAATTGGTAGCAGTTGCATCGACAGGTGTTATCGGTATGAGACTTCCTATGGAGACTGTATTTGCAGGAATCGATATGCTGATACCGGAGTTGGACTCTGATATTGATTCAGGAACGAATGCGGCAAATGCGATTATGACAACGGACCTTTATAAGAAGGAAATTGCCGTTACGCTTGAAATAAAAGGGAAGCAGGTAACGATAGGCGGTATGTGTAAGGGTTCCGGTATGATTAATCCAAATCTTGGAACGGTTTTGAGCTTTATAACCACAGACCTGAATATCAGTACGGAGCTTTTGGGGAAGGTTCTTAAAAAAGATGTACCGGATACATATAACATGGTATCCGTTGACGGAGATATGTCTACAAATGATACGGTTATGATATTCGCAAATGGCATGGCAGGCAATGAAGAGCTGACAGAGGAGGATGAAGATTTTGAAGCCTTTGTAGAAGCAGTCAGATATATCAATACCTCATTTGTCAAAAAGATTGCTTCTGACGGTGAGGGAGCAACCAAGATGTTTCAGGTGGATATTGCAGGAATGTCAGATAAGGAGTCTGCAAGGAAATTGGCAAAGGCGATTGTTTCTTCCAATCTTGTAAAATGTGCCATGTACGGAGAGGATGCCAACTGGGGCAGAATCGTGTGTGCCATGGGACAAAGCGGAATATCATTTGACCCGTATAAGGTGGATATCATAATAGCCAGTGTGGCAGGGCAGTTAAGAATTGTACAAAATGGCACCACGACTGATTACGACGAGAAGGAAGCTACCAGAATATTATCTGAGAAACAGATACGTCTGATAGCAGATATGAACATGGGAGAATTTGGGGCAACAGCGTGGGGCTGCGATATGACATATGACTATATCAGGATAAATGCCGACTACAGAAAATAAAGCGTATGAAGATAAACGAATATAAAAAATAGAAAGGAAACAGATAAAATGGTTAAAGGAGATTATACGGTAGAACAGGTAATTGAGAAGGCACAGACCCTTATAGAAGCATTACCATATATTCAGAAGTTTCAAGGACAGATCGTAGTCGTAAAGTATGGCGGAAGTGCTATGCTGGATGAAGAGCTTAAGTACAATGTAATTAAAGATGTAGCACTTTTAAAGCTGGTCGGTATGAAGCCGGTAATCGTACATGGCGGCGGCAAGGAAATCAGTAAATGGGTTGAAAAGGTAGGCAAAGAGGCAGAGTTTATCAACGGACTTCGTGTTACGGATGCGGAAACCATGGAAATAGCAGAGATGGTTTTGTCTAAAGTAAATAAGAGTCTTGTCAGTATGATGCAGAAGGTTGGACTGAAGGCGGTAGGTATCAGTGGTAAGGACGGTGGTATGTTTACCGTTGAAAAGAAGTTTCCGGGCGGTAAGGATATCGGTTTCGTAGGTGAGGTTACCAATGTAGATGTAACGATATTGAATTCATTGATAGAAAATGGATTCATTCCGGTTATTGCTCCGATAGGCGTTGATGAAAATTATGACAGCTACAACATCAATGCTGATGATGCCGCATGTGCTGTAGCAACTGCGCTTAATGCCGAAAAGCTGGTATTCCTTACGGATATTGAGGGTGTATTTATAGACCCGGCAGATAAGTCGACATTGATTTCCGAAATGGATATACATGAAGCAAAAGAGATTATTGATAACGGCGTTGTGGGAGGCGGAATGCTTCCAAAGCTGAATAATTGTATAGCGGCTATGGAAAATGGTGTATCCCGTGTTCATATACTTGACGGACGCCTTCAGCATTGTCTGCTGCTTGAGTTCTTTACCCAGAAGGGTATTGGAACTGCTATTTTAAAGGAACCGCTGTTTTAAGCTGTACGGCTCAGAAAGTCTCCGTATATTTGTATATATTGTCAATCATATACAAATATACGGAGATTTTTTTCGTTTGTTTAAAATATTAACAGGAGTTTGAACGGTAAAAAATGAATCGTTCATTTTAGATTATGATGCAGGCAAAAAACGGGTAATTCTTAATGTTTAATTAAATCGTATTAATTTTTAAATAATATTGTTGTAAATGTGAAAACAATTCGTTAAAATAGCAGTGTGTGTTTCTATGCCTCTAAGGAAATGGAGGTATGGTAGTGCAAAATGTAAAGAACACAATATTAAAAAAGTGCATATGTTTTATATTTGCAGCAGGGGTATTGCTCTCTTGTGGCTGTAACAGAGAACGGCTTGTGATGCAGGATGAGGATTCTGTTTTTACAGAGGATGGCAGCGACAGTACAGGAGAAACCGATAAAGAAAATACCGGTGAGGAATTGCCACCTAAGGTTACTGTGTTTGTATGTGGTGCAGTGAAGAACGAGGGGGTATATGAGTTGCCGGCTGATGCAAGAGTAGATGATGCGCTTGAAGCTTCAGGAGGATTTGCAGAAGGTGCTGATACGGCGGCTGTAAACAGGGCAGAACCATTATATGACGGACGGCAAATCTATTTTCCGTATGAGGGGGAGCTGTTCCAGGCTGATTCTTCGGAGCAGGAGGCAGATAGTCTGGTTGATATTAACCGTGCAGATAAAGAAACGCTTATGACACTTTCGGGGATAGGTGAATCAAAGGCAGAAAGTATTATAGCGTACAGGGAGCAAAATGGTGGTTTTGCAAATAAAGAAGATATCAAAAATGTGAGCGGTATCGGTGACAGTATTTACCTGAAAATCGAGGAATATATTACTGTAGGCAGATAATAAGAATAGAAAGAGGTGCATATATGAAGAGGGTACTTGTAGTAGATGATGAAAAATCAATCGTGAAGGGATTAAAATTCAGCCTTGAACAGGATGATATGGAGGTTGATACAGCCTATGATGGCGGAGAAGCTTTTGAAAAAATAAAGAGTAATCATTATGATATTGTATTACTTGATATTATGCTTCCTGTATATACAGGTACAGAGGTGTGCCAGATGGTAAGAGAATTTTCAAATGTACCTATTATTATGCTTACGGCAAAAGGCGATGATATGGATAAAATCATGGGACTTGAGTATGGTGCTGATGATTATATTACAAAGCCGTTTAATATACTTGAGGTTAAGGCAAGAATGAAAGCTATCTTAAGAAGAAGCAATAAAAAGCAGGTTGCCGTAACACCGGCAAATATCATGGAAATAAACGGAATGAAGGTAGAACTGGATAGCCGCAGGGTATTTGTTCAGGGTAAGGAATTGAATCTTACCGCTAAAGAATTTGATTTGTTAGAGCTCCTTATGGCACATCCGAATAAGGTGTATTCCAGAAATGAACTTCTTGATACCATATGGGGAAGCACATATCCGGGTGATGCCAGAACCGTGGATGTTCATGTGAGAAGACTTAGAGAGAAGATAGAAGCAAATCCGGGAGAACCTGTTTATATTCATACAAAATGGGGGGTAGGATACTTCTTTAAAGGATAATTTTGAAATCATCTGTCATGGGTGATGAAAAGAAATAATAACAGCCGGGACATTATATTTATGAAGGAAACGTCAAATAACGAAGAGTTAAAAGTACAATCAAATAGCAATGCGAATAAAAAAATACGTATCAGTCAGCAGGTGGTTATTTTTGTTATTATCACGATATGTGTTGCGGCTATATCACTGGTTATTTCATATGCCATGACGACATCTGTTACGTCAAAGAATAACAGGGATTTTGAAGAGGGAATCAAAAACAAGTCGGAGTATATCACGTATGTAGTAAATGACTATCATACAACCCATAGTAATCTTGGCGAAACGAAGGATATGGTTGATGCGGTTGCTTTTTCGCTGCCAGGCAGAGTGATGCTGATAGACGTCGGTTATAAGGTTGTGATTGATTCTTATGATAAAGATACGGGGAGATATATCATAGACAGGGATATTAAAGCGATTATGAATGGCGAAGTATCGAATGTCAGTTATATTATTGATAACCAGTATCAGTATATTTTCCCGATTATTAATAACGAAGGATACATCGATACGGTAGCTGTGATAGCGGCCAGAATGGATGCAGTAAATGAGCTGAATGAGCATATGAGACAGAGAGCCCATATACTGGTTCTTATGTTTGTTATCATAGGCGGATTACTGGGCTATCTGATAGCGTATTTGTCTGTCAGGGATATTAAACGGGTAAAACGTAAAATCGGAACGATTAAGGATGGTACTTTAGAGCATATTGAAGATGAGGGATTATTTTCAGAGGCAGAGGCATTGACGGATGATATCAATCATGTATTTACAAAGGCGCAGCTTCTTGAAGAGTCCCGTCAGGAATTTGTATCAAATGTATCACATGAGCTTAAGACACCGATAACATCGATGAAGGTATTGTCGGAATCCATACTGATGCAGGAAAATGTACCGGCAGAAATGTATCGGGAATTCATGAATGATATCGTTCAGGAGATAGACAGGGAAGCACAGATAATAAGTGATTTGCTTACACTTGTCAAAACGGACAAAGGTCCTGAAAGTCTTAATTTTGAAAAAGTCGATATGAATGAACTGATGGAAGTTATTTTGAAGCGGCTGAAGCCATTGGCGGAGAAGAGGGGTATAGAAATAACCTTTGAGAGCTTTCGTGAGGTGGAAGCGGATATTGATAAGGTTAAATTTACACTGGCTATATCGAATCTGATTGAAAACGGAATCAAGTATAATGTAGACGGTGGGTGGATTAAGGTATCACTGAATGCAGATTACAAGAATTTGTATATTAAGGTTGCCGATTCCGGTGTAGGAATACCGGAGGATTGTATTGAACATATCTTTGAAAGATTTTATCGTGTGGATAAGGCGAGAAGCCGTGATACCGGAGGAACGGGACTCGGTCTTGCCATTTCAAAGAATATCATTGTGATGCATAGAGGAACGGTAAACGTGTATAGTGAGCCGGGAAAAGGAACAACTTTTACTGTTAAAGTGCCTATGAATTATATAGGAAATAAATAGGTATACGATATGAAAAAAATTTGGAACAACTTTTTTTCTGTAATGCTTGTAGTATTTTTGCTGATTTGCCAGACAGGCTGCGGTGCGAAGGAGGATGCAGGCACACAGAAAGAGGTCAAGGATAATAGTACAATAAACAATATGATAGCGATAGACCTGTATTATGTGGATGCGGACTGGAAGGACTATGTACTGGAGGAATATAACATAGACCAGCTGGCTGCTGCGGAGAGCATGATAGATAGTGTAATGGTAAAGATGTTAGATGCTGACCAGACGAAGTCTGCATATACGCCTGTGCCTTCGGGTATGACATACCAGAGATATACATATGATGGGGAGGGAACGGTTACCTTAATATTCAATATGGATTATGAAAGTATTTCCTCATATAATATGCTTTTGTGTAAGGCGGCATTTACGAATACATTATGCCAGCTTGAAGCGGTAAATGCAGTTACTTTTCAGATGATAAACCTGATTGATGAGCAGGATGTTCAATATGAGACATATCATTCAGATAATTTTACAAGGCTTAGAAACGTGCTTGATTCTGAATATACGGCAGTCATCTATTATCCGTATGAAGATGGCACAAGGCTTAAAGCAGAACAGGTAGTGCTTGATATGTCAGTAAAGGAGTCTTTGGAAAACCAGATCATCAATTGTTTGAGAAGTGCAGAGGATGTGGGATATATCAATCCATTTCCAAGAGACTCGCTTGTAAATAACATAACCATTAACGATGGAATCTGTTGTATCGATGTGAACGAAAAGTTTTTAAAAGGAAAGGATGATGTTGAGAGTCATGTCATTATATATTCAATCGTAAATTCGTTAATGAGTATTGAATATATAGACGGGGTACGTTTTTCAGTTGGAGGAGGAAGTGAATCCGAGGTTGTGATGGATGATATGGATTTATCATTGGTTTATCGTGGTAATTATTCATTTGCCGATTGAGATAGGAGGATGTTATCATAAAAAGACCGCTGTTTTGGGTTGCTGTTGCATTTGTGCTTGGAGAGGCATATGCCATAGTACATAATAGTGGTAATTGGAAAATAGGTATATTGATGATTATGGCTGTGCTTTTATTATTTTTTGCAAGAGGAATAAAAGGAACAGCCTTTCTTTTTGCCAATATTAAAAATGTAAGTTTACTGAAAATCGGATTTATCTGTATGCTGTTTGTCTGTATCGGATATCTCAATATGAATACGGTAGAAGTCAAAGAGAAGCTTGCAAATGAAATATTTTCATGGCAGCAGGACAAGGTTTTGTGTGTAGTGTCAGGAAAAATATCGGATATACAGCAGGGCGAAAATGCATATAGAGTATACATAACGTGTAACGAATTGAATACGGATGATGGAACTGTGAAATATAAAGGCAGCATAAAGAGTTGTGTATATTTGAAGGATATAACAGGGCTTAAGCTTGGACAATCGCTTGTCATAGAGGGACAGGCGGGTATGTCTGAACTGCCTTCGAATCCGGGGCAGTTTGATGCGAGGAAATATTATAAAAACAAAGGAATCTATTTTTTGATCTATCATGGGAAAGTTATTCAAAAGAGCAACGACTATCAGTATCTTGCGAATATGCTTTACAAGCTGAGAAATAAAGCGGAACAAATCATCAATGAGATTTTTCCCGAGCCTGACGGTGGCTTGGTAAAGGCGATGATATTGGGAGAAAGAGCCGATATTAACAAAAACACAAAACGCTTGTATCAGAGAAACGGAATTGCACATATTCTTGCCATATCGGGGCTGCATATAGCACTGCTGGGAATGGGACTGTTTCGGAAATTGAAGAAGTATATAGGCTCTTATTTGATATCAGGAACGATTGCCTCGTGCGTTATTATATTATATGGAATGATAACAGGTCTTGCGGTATCTACAACCAGAGCCATTATCATGCTTGTGACAGATATTGTGGGAAAGGCTTTGGGCAGAAGCGCTGATATGCGTACATCTCTTGGACTTTCCTGTATCACTTTGTGTATTGCCAACCCTTATATAATAAAGGATGTAGGATTTTTATTATCGTTTGGAGCAGTCTATGCAATTGCAACCGTATTTCCCGTATTGAAATCCATGATAGGGAAAAAGGCAGATAACAGGATTGTTTCAGCATTGCTTGTCAGCTTGTCCGTCAATATTATTACAACACCGATTGTTGTCTATTTTTATTATGAATTTCCACTATATGGTATTTTGATTAATCTCATTGTTGTTCCACTTGTTTCGGTTGTTCTCTTTTCAAGCGTTTTTTCAATTTTCACAGGCTTTCTGTTTGTTCCGCTTGCAAAATGGATGGCAATACCGGTAAGGTTTATACTGGCAATTTATGATGTGCTGTGCAGCGTATTTGAAAAGCTGCCATATGCAAATATCAATACAGGTCATATTGGCATAGAGGCGGTTATTTTTTACTATATGGCGATTGGCATTATGATTGGCGGAATGGTATTGTATATTACCCAAAAAGATGAATGTGGCTGTGAAAAGAAATATATTATCAAAAAAGATGAACGACGTGGATATGAAAAGAATTGTATCAGGCGATTAAAAATTGTGATACTTGAAATTGGCGCATGTGCAGCACTGATAATTGGAATATCAGTGTATTTTAAGGGTTGTTTCCGTATTGTTTTTCTTGATGTGGGGCAGGGAGACGGAATATTAATCAGTACGGAAACCGGTATCAACATACTGATAGACGGAGGTTCTTCCAGTGTGGATAATATGGGAGAATACAGGTTGATGCCTGCCATAAAATATTATGGTATGAGCCGACTTCATTATGTATTCGTAACACATGGAGACGAAGACCATATTTCAGGAATCAGGTATCTGATTGGTACGGAGCATACAGGGATAACAATAGAAAATCTGGTGGTAACAGAGTATGGTGACAGAGCTGCTTTATATGAACTTACTGCCTTGGCGGCGAAAAAGAATATTCATGTTATATATGTGGGGGCTGGTGATGTATTTGTAGAAGGAACGATTGTTGACGGAGCGGAATCAGGTGCGGAGAAAGCAGATGAATTGAGTGCAAAAGAAGAACCCACAAACGAAGAAATTGCAAACGAAAAGGGCATTTGTATCAAATGCCTGTATCCTTCAAAAGCTTCCGCAGGACCTGATGCAAATAATCTGTCACTTGTATTAAAGCTTGAGACGAAGAAGCTGTCGGCAGTATTTACAGGAGATATAGGAGAACCGGCAGAAGAAGAGCTGCTTGCCATGAATACGGACCTTGCATGTGATATCTTAAAGATTGCACATCATGGTTCGAAGTATTCGAGCTGCGACGGGTTCCTGGCGGCATGTAATCCTGATTATGCGGTTATTTCCTGTGGAAGGGATAATATCTATGGACATCCGCATAAAGAAACATTAAAACGACTGGATACGATTTTGGCTGAAATATTCAGGACGGACCGAAGTGGGGCGGTTATTTATGAAGATGGTAAAATGACAGGTTATTGCGATTAGGTAGTTTGCAGGTTATTATGATTCGGCAGTTAAGATTGAGGAAGCTGCTTTTTTATGCTATACTACTCGTAATAAGTGTCGTGTTCCCTTTTACGAGGGGGTATGAAAATTCTTTTGTAAGCGGATAGACAAACGGAGAGGAGTACCATATGGCGGTAAAAAAACAGGCGGAAAAAAACGGAATGACAGTAATCAATGAACATATAAAAAATAACAGCTTTGCCGGAATTTATCTGTTATATGGGGATGAAAAGTATCTTATGAACCAGTATCGGGACAAGCTGCTTGCTGCGCTTACGGATGTCAATGATACAATGAACTTTTCCAGATATATTGGAGAGAAAATAAATACGACAGATGTTATTGATTTTTGTGAGACTATGCCGTTTCTGGCAGAACGAAGAGTTGTACTTGTGGAGGGCAGCGGGTTGTTTAAAACAAGCTGTGAGTTGTTTGCCGATAAGCTGAAGGAATTGCCTGATACGACAGTAATTGTATTTGTAGAAACAGAGATAGATAAGAGAAATAAATTGTTTAAGACGGTTGATGCCTGTGGCGAGGTGCTATGCTTTCATACACCTGATGACAGGACAATGGCTATATGGATTAAATCCCTGTTTAAAGCTGCAGGAAAAAATGTAGAGGATGCTGCTGTATTTAAGATCATGGAAGCAGCCTCTTCCGATATGATGTGTATTAAGAATGAAATCGAGAAATTGATTTGTTATGCTTATGAGAACGATATGGTAACACTTTCAGATGTGGAAAATGTGTGTATTGTGGGTGCTGAAAGCAAAGTTTTCGAAATGGTTGACTCGATAGCCAGAAGAGACCAATCAAAGGCAATTCATTTGTACCATGAGCTGTTAGAGAACCGCGAGCCTGCCATGAGAATTTTGTATCTGATAACAAGGCAGTTTGACATGATGCTGAAAGCAAAACTTTGTATGTCTGAGGGAAAGAGTGATGCACAGGCAGCTTCCGTTATGGGCGTTCAGGCATGGGCAGTAAAGAAGTACAGTCAGCAATGTAAATACTATTCTCTTCCTGAGCTTAAAAATATCGTAGAGCGTTGTCAGGATATTGATTACAGGATTAAAACGGGTCAGACTACGGATGGAATAGCTGTAGAGCTTCTGATAGTTGATTTAAGTTCAAATAAATCGTAGACAGAATGAAATAGAAAAAATGCTGTGTAAATGGACAGACCACGTAAGGAAGTATTTTAAGTAAGGTACGGTGTAACCCCGTAAAAGGGGTTGCACCGTTTCCTTTTGTCAAGCTGCAAGTCGGTATGCCTCCGGATTTTTCCGTATATCTTCCATCATAGCAATAAGTTCTTCTGCGGAAGGTATAGAGATCATTCCTACGCCCGTAAAGTAAATATCCACTTTTACATAGCAATGACCGCTTGACTTGTCATTGTTGTGAACTTCAATGCGTTCAATCAGCTTATTCACAATAATCGGTGTCAGTTCCGTAATATCCGTCATTTCTCTAAAGGTACGGATTAAAAGCCTCGTATCAGCAGATTTTTGTTCGGAGGACTGCAACACTTGTTCCCCGTTGGCAACAACCTTTGTCAGTTCCTTTTGCTCCCGTTCATAATTTTTCATCATCATTTCGTAGAAATCATCTTTTACTCGACCGAGAGCATTATCCTCATACAACTTCGCCATCAGCTTATCCAACTCAGCCAAACGGATTTTACTATCCGAAACCGTCTTTTTCAGCCTTTCAAATTCAGCCTTTTGCATCGCCTTATTTTTCTTCGCTATCATATAAAGGAATATGCTTTCGTGACAGCGAACAAAGTCTGCCATATTGCTGATTGCTTCAAGCACGATTTTTTCAAGCACTACATTACGGATATAGTGGATTTTACAAGTTCCTCTGCCGTCTTTATAATTGGCACAGCGGAAAAACTCTTGGTTTGGCTTTAGGCTCTTTGCCGCACAGAAGTGCAGTTTTGCACCGCAATCGGGACAAAATACCAATCCCGAAAACAGGCTTGTTCTGCCCGTTGCAGTATTACGGCGGCGGTTTTCACGAAGTTCCTGTACTCTCAGCCATACTTCTTCGCTGATAATCGGCTCCTGCATATTGGGAATAATCTGCTGTTGGTCAACGGGGTTATGAATAACCTTGTGAACCTTATAGCTGACGGTGGTACTTTTGAAGTTCACGGCACATCCCGTGTACTGCCTGTTTTCCAAAATACCAACAACCGTTGCTTGATCCCAGTTATACGGATTAAGCGGAACTTTTTGCGAGTGCTTTCTACCGACGGATTCATAGTAAGCAGAAGGTACTAACACACGCTCGTTTTCCAACTGTCTTGCGATCTGTGACGGGCCACGCCCTGCAAGGCACAGTTCGTATATTTTTCGCACAACATCCGCCGCAGGCTCATCAATCAGCCATTTTTCTTTGTCCTCTGCATCCCTTACATAACCGTAAGGCACAGTAGAGGAAATGCGTTTGCCGTTGTCTGCCTTGGATTGCCACACGGCACGGATCTTTTTGGAAGTCTGCGCCGCATACCATTCGTTGAAAATATTATAAAATGGAAGCATTTCCATACCTTCGCCGGTGGTACTGTTTACATTCTCTTGAATAGAGATGAAAGTAACACCCAGCGACGGATATACGATTTGGGTAAGTCTGCCTGCTTCCACCTGTTCACGCCCGAAGCGGGACAGGTCTTTTACAATAATTCTGCAAATCTTACCTTCCTCAACCATCTTTTGCATACGGTTGAAATCGCTTCGGTCAAAGCTCGTACCGGAAATACCGTCATCCACGAAAAACATTGTGTTTTTATAACCGTGTCGCTTACAGTAGTCAAGTAAAATCTGCTTTTGATTGCTGATGCTGTTCGATTCGTCCTCTTTATTTTTACGCTTTTTATCCTTATCATCCTTTATATCTTCGACAGAAAGGCGGCAGTAGAGGGCGGTAATCAATTCTTCGTTTATATCTAAATTTTGTCCTTTAATATTGTTTGCAGTTGTCATTTCATAATCTCCTTTCCGACAACCGGACATTGCAAAAAGGGTATTTATATTTTACAATGCCCGATTGTCTTTTACCAATGTGCAAGCATCACAGCAAATGCTCGGATAATATCAGTTCCTTAAATTGTTCAAATACGCACTGCCTGCCATTGGGATTAAAATGCGTGGATACTTCGTAGGTTGTACCGCCGATCTTCATAGTGAAGGTATCTTCACCAAAATGGCGCACCTTGCTGTAATCAAGTACACACTCGTTACTGCGGGGTATCATATAATCAACAAGGTCAACAGGTTCGTTTTCGTCTATGGGTTCAGGTGGCGTTACATATACCACCGTTGGATCAAACAATATATCAACTTTTTTCATATTCTTCACCTTACCTTTCATCACGATTGCGCTGACGGATTAAAAATTTGCGGTAATGCTCACAAGCCTTCAAAACAAAATCCTCAGCCTGCTTTGCGTTGGCGTTAGGGACATATTGGCGGATGCGCTCCATCGGGACTTTGAACATTTCCCGCTGATTGGCTTTTTCTTCGCCCATAATGGTGGCAATCACTTCGGGGGTTAAGCCGTCCTCTTGGCTTATCTTCTTAAAGCGACAAGCCTGCGAAAGTGACGGGGTACAATCGTTTTGCTCAATCTGTTCCAATAGGTCATGCTGTTCCTGTTCGTTGAGATAGGAAAGCTCGACAGCGGGAGTGAATGAAATGCGACCCTCATCCACATATTTCAGAATTTCGGGGATGAGATTGGTAAGACGAATATAGCGTTGAATTTGCCGTGCGCTGTCATTGGCATCAGTGGCAATTTGTTCGTCCGTCCTTAACTTCGTGCCAACTTGGCACGAAGTTAGGTCAGACCTCCATCCCTGATGTTCCAACGCTTCTGCTTTCATCTTGTAAGCAAAGGCTTTTTCGCTCGGCAAAATATGCTCTCGGTGCAAATTGCTGTCCACAAGCACAATCGCCGCCGCATCACGATCAAGAGAAACAATTAAGGCAGGGATTTCGGTAATCCCTGCCTTTCTGCTTGCCATAACCCGTCTGTGACCGGATATGATCTCATATTCATCTGTGGTGTTTTCCAAGGGGCGGACTATGATGGGAGATACAATGCCGTGAGCTTTAATGCTTTCGGCAAGAGCTTCCATTTCCTCATTGTCCTGCACCTTATAGGGGTGGTTCTCAAATGGGTTTAATTTCTCAATGGAGATATTTTTCTTAGTGTTTTTCATCGTTCATAACCTCGTTCTTTCTTTTTAATTAAATTATTTCGTTTCATTTCGATATTGCGCTCCTGCTCAAGAAGCTCGTGTATCTTCGGAATATGCTCCTCGATGCGTTTTACAATATCTCTCTGCTTTCGCAGGGGTGTGATTTGTTTTGTGATTTCTTTGGCTTGTGCCTTCAAAGCGGCATCTTCTTCGGGAGTTTTTACACGGCGGATTTTCAAGCGAACCATATACCGTTCCTGCTCTAATTCCGAGATACGGGCAGATAAGTTCTCTTGAAATGACAAAAGCTCCTTTGGCGACTCAATATGGTTGTCGCAAAGGAGCTTATATTCCTCAATATATTTATCTAATTTCTGTACCTCTGCCCGCATTAGCGGAGAGAGTGGTCGGTTGTGCTTTTCCTCAATATTGTTGCCCGTGCATATTTTCAGTAATTCGATGAACAGAGCAAACAATACTTGAACCGTATCCATACGTTCAAATCGCCGCCATTCGTATTCGATTACGAGCAGAGGTTTTCGCTTGTACGGAGCATTATAAATGGTGTTCATAATCGGTCCGACTTGATTTTCACGGCATCGTTCTCGTATGCGTTCTTTGGTGTAGTTCTCACCCAAACTACTGATACGGATTGCTTGTTTCCATCCGTCAGCGATAACGGAAGGATGATCGTAATAAAAGTCACGTTCAAAGCGATAACCGAGATTTTTCATACAATACTCGATTTCCTTAAAACTGCCGCTGTTTGCGATAGCTTCATCCACATCACGCCGCAGTATATCTCGGTGAGTGAGCCTGCCGGACTTCTGCACCCAATATGCTTTCTTATTCCCGTAAAAATGCGTAAAAGGGATTACGGATTTACCGTATTTTACACACATTTCATCGGAGATCTGCCGAAGCTCCACGTGGTCACGGATATGGTTTTCAAACTTTCTGCCCATCTTAAAAGAAACGGAATTTATCACGAAATGGTTGTGAATGTTATCCGTGTTGAGATGGGTGGTAACAACTACCTCATAATTTGTTCCCCACATCCGTTTTGCGGTTTCAACACCGATACGGTGTGCTTCAGCGGGAGTGACTTCATCTGCCACAAAACTCTGATAACCGTGATAGGCAACGTTGCCGCCGAGCTTTCCGTACCGCCGCTTGGTTGCCATCATACATTGATAGGCTCTCTGCTTCGGACAGTTGATTCCCGATACATACATTGTTTGGTCGGTCTTTTGGTCGTTCTCCACGTAACGGAGCGCCGCCCACAAGTCCTCGTCCAAGAACTTTTTATCGGTGGTTTTATCGGGGTTCTCCGCATAGTCGATTACTTCCTTTAATCGGGACTTGACGGGCCAGAAGCCTGTACTT